>CAVWML010000010.1:0-563292 GCA_963756045.1 uncultured Actinomycetota bacterium | reverse complement strand
CAGGCCCTGCGTGGTGGCTGAGCAGACGTAGTCGAAGTGCGGCGTCCCTCCCCGGATGACCACCCCGAGGGCGACGACCACGTCGTAGCCCTGGCCGGCCAGTGCCTGGGCCATCACCGGCAGCTCGAAGGAGCCGGAGACCCGGACCACGAACGGGTCCTCGACCTGGTACGCCGCGCAGCCGCGCCGGGCCCCGGCGACCAGGCCGTCCATCACGCGCTCGTGCCAGCGCGAGGCCACGATGGCCACCCGCACCTCACTGGCGTCGCGGGGCTGGTCGGTGGGACTGCCGGACTTCATTCGGTTGCTCCTTCGTGGTCGGGCTGGTCGGGGATCCGGTCGAGGTCGAGCTGGTGACCCATCCGGTCGCGCTTGGTCAGCAGGTAGACGAGGTTGTGGTCGTTGGGCAGCGGGGTCAGCGCCACCCGCTCGGCGACCCGCACGCCGTAGCTCTCCAGGCTGGAGGTCTTGTCCGGGTTGTTGGTCAGCAGCCGCACCGACCGGACGCCGAGGTCGCGCAGGATCTGTGTCGCGGCGCCGTAGTGGCGGGCGTCGGCGGGCAGCCCGAGGTCGAGGTTGGCGTCGACCGTGTCGCGGCCGCCGTCCTGGATCTGGTAGGCCTGCAGCTTGGCGAGCAGGCCGATCCCGCGTCCCTCGTGGCCGCGCAGGTAGATGACCACGCCCCGCCCCTCCTTGACGATCAGGTCCATCGCCTCGTTGAGCTGCGGACCGCAGTCGCAGCGCTGTGAGCCGAAGACGTCGCCGGTGAGGCACTCGCTGTGCACGCGCGTGAGCACGGGCTCGTCGTCGCCCTCTCCCGAAGAGCCCAGGGCCGCCGGGTCGCCGTACACGAGGGCGACATGGCCGGTGGTGGGGTCCGGGCCGTCGACGGTGCTGCGGTAGCCGAACGCGGTGAAGTCGCCGTGGCTGGTCGGCAGCGTGGTCTCGGCCACGCGCTCGACCTGCGTCTCGGTACGCCGCCGGTAGTGCACCATCTGGTCGATCGAGATCATCCGCAGGCCGTGCTCGTCGGCGAAGGCGCGCAGGTCGTGGCCGCGCTTCATGGTGCCGTCGTCGTTGACCACCTCGACGAGGACTCCGGCCGGGGTCAGGCCGGCCATCCGGGCGAGGTCGACCGCCGCCTCGGTGTGGCCGCGACGCACCAGCACGCCGCCCTCGCGGTAGCGCAGCGGGAACACGTGCCCGGGGCGGGTGACCTCCCACGGCTCGGTGGCCGAGTCGGCCAGCACCCGCGCTGTGTGGGCCCGGTCGGCGGCGGAGATGCCGGTGGTGACGCCGTCGCGGGCGTCCACCGAGATCGTGTACGCCGTGCGCATGCGGTCCTTGTTGTGCGGCGTCATCAGCGGGATCTCGAGCCGGTCGAGCATGTCCGCCGGCATCGGCACGCAGATCACGCCACTGGAGTGGCGGATCGTGAACGCCATCAGCTCGGGGGTCGCCTTGGAGGCGGCGAAGATCAGGTCGCCCTCGTTCTCGCGGTACTCGTCGTCCACGACGATGACCGCCTTGCCCGCGGCGATGTCGGCGACGGCGTCCTCGACGCGGTCGAGCGGCACGGGATCGCCCTCGGACATGCGAGTCAGCGGTTCACTCATGGTTGCTCACCATCTTCTCGACGTACTTCGCGATCACGTCCACCTCGAGGTTGACGACGTCGCCGGGTTGGCGGAAGCCCAGGGTGGTGCGCGTCAGGGTCTCCGGGATCAGGCTCACGGTGAAGGCCTCGGGGCCGACCTCCACGACGGTCAGCGAGATGCCGTCGACGGTGATCGAGCCCTTGGGCACCAGGTAGCGGGCCAGGTCGGCCGGCAACGAGACCTCGACGACCTCCCAGTGCTCGCTCGGCGTCCGGCTCAGGACCGTGCCGGTGCCGTCGACATGCCCCTGCACGATGTGGCCACCGAGCCGGGTCGCGGGAGTCACGGCGCGCTCAAGGTTCACCCGTCCTCCGGGCTCGAGCGAGCCGAGCGAGGATTTCGCCAGCGTCTCCTGCATCACGTCGGCGGTGAAGCTGTCACCCTGCCTGGTGGTCACGGTGAGGCAGACGCCGTTGACGGAGATCGAGTCGCCCAGGCCCGCGTCGTCGGTGACCACCGGACCACGCACGGTCAGCCGTACGGCGTCCCCCTGGTCGTCCAACGACTCCACGGTGCCCAGCTCCTCGACGATCCCGGTGAACATCAGGCCCTCCTCGGTTGCAGCGTCAGGCGTATGTCGTCACCCAGGCGGGTGACGTCGAGAAGCTGGAGGTCGACGGCTCCTCCGATGGAGGTGACGTCGAGCTCGGCCACGGCGTTCAGACCACCGCCCAGCAGCTTGGGCGCGACGTAGGCGACCACCTCGTCGACCACGCCGGCGCGGACGAACGCGGCGGCGACGGTGGGCCCGCCCTCGAGGAAGAGGTGCTGACGCCCTCGCGCGTGCAGCTCCTCGAGCACGGCGCGTGGGTCGTGGGTGCGCAGCTGCACGGTGTCGGCCGCGTCGTCGAGGACGCGGCAGGTGGCCGGGAGCTCGCGGTTGCCCATCACCACGCGCAGCGGTTGCCGTTGGCGCTCCACCGGTTCGCCGATCTCGTCACGGACGGTGAGGTGAGGGTCGTCGCGCTCGACCGTCCCGGTGCCCACGAGGATGGCGTCGCAGTGGGCCCGGAGCGCGTGCACGTCGCGACGGGCCTGCTCACCGGTGACCCACTGGCTCGATCCGTCCGGCGCGGCACTGCGACCGTCGAGCGTGGTCGCCAGCTTCCAGGTGACGAACGGCCGGCCGTGCTCGAGCCCGAAGGTCCACGCCCGGTTCAGCGCGCGCGCCTCGCGCTCCATCAGCCCGAAGTCGACGTCGACGCCCGCGGCCCGCAGCCTCGCCTCGCCGCCCTGCGCGACCGGGTTCGGGTCGGGCTGCGCGAAGACCACCCGCTCGACGCCGGCGTCGACCAGTGCCTGCGAGCACGGACCGGTACGCCCGGTGTGGTCGCACGGCTCGAGCGTGACCACGGCCGTCGTACCCCGCGCGAGCGTCCCGGCCTCGGCGAGCGCTGCGGCCTCGGCATGCGGGGTCCCGGCGCCGCGGTGGTAGCCCTCGGCCACCTCCGCACCCCCGGCGTCCAGCAGCACGCAGCCGACACGGGGGTTCGGTCCGAGGGGTACGCCGGGCGTGCTCGCCAGCTCGAGCGCGCGGCGCATCGCGCGCTGCTCCGCCTGGCTGAACTGCATCCCACCCTCGTCCCGGTCGGTGCCCACGGGCTCGAGGGGGGTCGCGCGGGGACCGTGTGCGGTCCAGGCGCCGCGTGCGTCTTCTCATCCGGACTTTGACCGTCGGTCCAGGAGTTCCACCTGGTCAACCGGCGACTGGCTGTCACCGGGTCGCGGACTTCCGGCCGAGGCACGGATGCCTCGCTCGATCACCGCCGGTGCGGAGTTTCACCGCCCCCAGAGCACGCGAGCATGTCTGCTCGTTCCTCAAGGGTGCCACACCGTGGTGGGACAGGACACGTGACCTCGACGACACGGCGCAGCGGTCAGTAGGCGTAGCCCCAGGCGCTGGCGGCACCGAAGTCGTAGGCCATCGGTGGAGCGTCCCCGTCGTGCACGGCGCACCAGGCGTCGCGCGAGGTGGTCGAGGAGACCGGCGGCGTATAGGCCTGCGAGACCAGCAGGCTCTGCGCCGCGGCATCGGCGCCGGCCTCGATCCGGGCGGCCACCCGGGCCCGGTCCGCCGGCGTCGCGGCCGAGACCAGTGCCTCCGCGTTGCGCCACGCGGCCTCGCGCCAGCCGGAGATGATCTGGAACAGGGTCCAGTAGCTGAGGCCCGCGGGGTCGGCCGTGTCGTCGATGGTGGGGTCGAAGCGGGCGGCGAGCTCGGCCATCAACGGCGCGGTGGCGTCGTTGAGCCACTTCTCGACGGCGTCGTAGTCGGGCTTGCGCGACGACCCGTCCGGGGCGACCAGTCCCGTGGCTGCCAGGACGAAGGCGAGGTCGCGGTTGATGTGGGCGTTCATGCCGAGCAGCAGGTCACCGGCCCCCGTGACGGTCCTCGCCCGGGCCGCGTCGAGTGCGATCAGCCACGCCGCGGGCACGGCCGCGCGGTTGCCGCTCTGCCAGTTGCCGTAGGCGTCGAGGTAGTACTTGGCGAAGGCCGCGTCCAGGTGGTTCGTCTCCGGCACGTCCTGGTAGTAGTCGGGGATCCGACGGGTGTAGCCGTAGAGCTGCGTCATCCGCACGTAGGCGCGGGCGAAGACCGCGTCGTGGGTGCAGCTCCGCGCCGTCGAGTCCGCGATCTGGCTGAGCGCGCGCAGGGTCGACCCGAGGCAGCTGCTCCGGCCGGCCACGCAGTCGTTGTCGCTGGACGGCACGTACCGGTCGGTCCAGTCCGGTCCGAGGTAGGACGACCAGGGGACGTACGGGATCGAGGTGTCGGCGCGTGCGGCGCCGGCCGAGACGAACGGCGCCAGCGCGAGGACCGACGCGAGGACGGCGACCCGCAGACGGATGCGGGCGCGCGGAGATGTGGCGATCATGTGGTCCCTCCCCAGGGCCATCACGAGAAGCTTCTATCTCACTCCTTCTGTGGCGTTTTGTCACGCGGGTGGAGGTTTCTGAGGTTCCTGAGGTTCCTGAGGTATGCGAGACATCGGAGGAGTGCCCGGCCGTCGCCGAATGAGGGCGCCGGGCGTAGCGTTGGCCTCGAACTCGCAACATCGGGGCTGCGGGGCCCGCGGGTCGAGACGACGGCTCGCCCCGACCACCTCCGAGGAACCGGGATGTCAGACGCACCGAAGGCCGTGCGCCCCCAGCTGCTGCCCGGTGGGATCGGACCCGTTCCGGCCGCCCGCTGGTCCGCGGTCGGCCACGACGTCGACCCACGCGTCTCGATGGTGCTCTCGGTCCTGGGCGGCAGGTCGGTCGAGGTCGTCGCGCGGGAGTGGGAGATCGAGCCGACCCTGCTCAACCGCTGGCTGCGGGACTTCCTCGTGGCCGGGTCGGGAGCGGTCACCAACCAGCCCGACCCCGACCAGGCGCGGCAGCGCGACCGCTTCATGGCCGCCCTGGCCCACGAGCTGCGCACCCCGCTGGCGATCGCGCACGGGTGGGCGATGGCGCTGACCGAGGGCGACGTGCCTCCGGGCCAGGTGCCCACCGCCCTGGAGCGGATCACCGGCGCCCTGGACCACCTCGCCGAGCACGTGGAGGACGTCGAGCTCAGCGCGGCTGCGTCGCTGGGCCGGATCCAGCCCGACGTCGTGCCACTCGACGTCGCGGGGCTCACCCGCGAGCTCGACGGCACCCCGCTCCCACGCGACGGCGGCGACCTGACCGTCCACGCCGACCAGCGGTTCCTGTCCCGCGTGCTGAGGGACCTCTGGAAGACCGCCCACCGCGAACCCGCGCCCGCGTCCGTCGCGATCGAGGTCGCGCGGGTCGGGACCTGGGACGAGATCCGCGTCGTGCGCGAGGGCAACGCGATCCCTCCGCTGATCATCCAGGCGTTGCTCGACCCGTTCGACGCCAACGACGACGCCACCGGCGTCACCACCGGCCTCTTCCTGGCGCGCGCCCTGGTGGTGGCCCACGGCGGCTACCTGGGCGCCGAGGGCGACGACGACACGACCGTGCTGTTCGCGCGGCTGCCCCACGAACCACAGGTCCCCACGCCGGGGCACCGCGGGCTCGGACGACACGATGCTGAACCACCCGACGAAGGAGAGGAACCATGAAGTTCACGCTCGCCTGCGGCGACGCCATGCCAGGCTGCTCGGCACGTTTCGAGGAGGACAGCCGCGAGCGCGTCCTGGAGCTCGTCGCCGCGCACGCCCAGGAGGCGCACGGAGTCACCGACGTGACCCCCGAGATGCTCGAGGCGATCGGCGCCAACATCGTCTCGGCGTGAACGGATAGCGCTCGCGCGTCGCGCCGCTGTCACACCTGGGCCGCCTCCCGTGTCCTCGCTCTGAGACCCTGCACCGGGAGGACGAGATGAACGACGCGACGACGACCTTCGAGACCTACCGCTCGACGCTCGTAGGTGCGGCCTACCGCATCCTGGGCAGCCGCAGCGACGCCGAGGACGTCGTGCAGGAGGCCTGGATCCGCTGGGCGGGCGTCGACCACGGCACCGTCGACGAGCCGCGTGCCTACCTGCTGACCATCACCACGCGGTTGGCGCTGAATAGGCTGCGGCAGCTGGCCACGCGCAAGGAGAGCTACGTCGGGCCGTGGCTGCCCGAGCCGGTCGCCACCCAGCGCTCGGGCGACGCGGAGCCCGATCCGCGCACGGACGGTGCGGCGGCCGCGCAGCTCGCCGACGAGGTGTCGATGGCGATGCTGATCGTCCTGGAGTCGCTGAGCCCGCTGGAGCGGGCGGCGTTCGTGCTCACCGATGTGTTCGGGATGGCGGCGCCCGAGGTCGGCGAGGCACTGGACCGCAGCCCGGCCGCCGTACGACAGCTGGTGCACCGGGCCCGGTCGCACGTGCAGGCGCGCCAGCCGCGGCACGAGGTCGACCTCGCCCGGCATCGCGAGATCACCGAGCGGTTCATCGTCGCAGCGGGCGGAGGGGACGTCGCGGCGCTGATGGAGCTGCTGGCTCCGGACGTCGTCCTCGTCACCGACGGCGGCGGGATCCGTCGGGCTGCGTTGCGGCCGATCCACGGCCTCGACAAGGTGCTGCGCTGGTTCGCCGGCGCGATGAGCAAGCCGGAGGCGGCCGGCGCGGGGTTCACGCTGCGCTGGGTCAACGGCGAGCCGGCCGTGATCGTCGTGGACGCCCACGACGACCTCGACGGCGTCCTGTTCCTCACCGTCGAGCCCGACGACCCGTCCGGACGGATCACCGCGATCCACGGAATCCGCAACCCGGAGAAGCTCGGCGCCGTCTGACCCGGTGCCCTCAGGCGTGCTCGGCCAGCCGCCGCAGCTCGACGACCATGGCGTCGGGGTCCTCGGCGGAGTACACCGACGAGCCGGCCACGAACACGTCGGCCCCGGCCTCGGCGCAGCGCTCGATGGTCTCCGGGGAGATTCCACCGTCGACCTGGAGCCACAGCTCGAGGCCCTGGGCGGAGATCAGCTCCCGGGCGCGGCGGATCTTGGGCAGGCAGAGGTCGAGGAACTTCTGGCCGCCGAACCCCGGCTCGACCGTCATCACCAGCAGCATGTCGAGCTCGCCGAGCATGTCGGCGTACGCGTCGACGGGGGTGGCCGGCTTCAGCGCCATCGCGGCCCGCGCGCCCTTGCCCCGCAGCTCGCGGGCGAGACGCACCGGCGCGGCGGCCGCCTCGGCGTGGAAGGTGACCGAGCGCGCACCGGCCTCGGCGTACGCCGGCGCCCACCGGTCGGGGTCCTCGATCATCAGGTGGGCGTCGATCGGCAGGGCACAGCTGCGCGCGAGGTGCTCGACGACGGGCAGGCCGATCGTCAGGTTGGGCACGAAGTGGTTGTCCATCACGTCCACGTGCACCCAGTCGGCGCTGGGGATGCGCTCGACCTCCTCGGCGAGCCTGGACAGGTCGGCGTTCAGGACGCTCGGGGTGATCTGGACGGCCATGACGAGCCAGCCTAGGGCCGCGAGCGCCGCAGCACGGCCAGGAACATGGCGTCGGTGCCGTGCCGGTGCGGCCACAGCTGCACGGCCCCGGCGAGGTGGGCCGACCCGGCGTCGCCGACCTCGGGCAGCAGGGCGACCGCGTCCTCGAGGCGTACGTCGGAGCGCTCGGCGAGCACGGAGCGCACGACGCCGGCCGTCTCGGCGACGACGGGCGAGCAGGTGGCGTAGGCGACCACTCCCCCGGGCCGCACGCTGTCGAGCGCACCGGAGAGCAGCGCCCGTTGCAGCGGGACCAGCGTGTCGAGGTCCTCGGGGCGACGGCGCCACCGACTCTCCGGGCGGCGGCGCAGCGCGCCGAGACCCGAGCAGGGCGCGTCCACGAGCACCCGGTCCCAGGCGTCCGCCCTCCAGGCGGGACGGGTGCCGTCGGCGACGAGCACGTCGGCGGGCACGACTCGTAGCGCCTGGGCCACGAGGCGAGCGCGGTGCGGCTGCAGCTCGACCGCCAGCAGCCGGGCTCCCGTCCCGGCGCCGATCGTGGCCAGCAGGGCCGCCTTGCCCCCGGGTCCGGCGCACAGGTCCAGCCATCGCTCGTCGGGCCCGTCGAGGCCCGCCCGGGTCAGCGCCAGCGCGACCAGCTGCGACCCCGCGTCCTGCACACGGGCGCGCCCCTCGCGCACGGCCGGCACCTGACCGGGATCCCCCGACGCGAGCTGGACTGCGAAGGGCGAGACCACGCCGGCCGTGCTCGTCGAGACGCCGGGTCCGACCAGCTCCTCGACCGTCGACTGACCGGGCAGCGCCACCAGCGTCACCCGCGGGCGTTCGTTGTCGGCGGCCAGCAGGGCATCGAGCTCGTCGGGGCGGTCGAGTGCCTCCGCGAGGGCCTCCACCACCCAGGCGGGGTGCGAGGTCCGGACGGGCAGCGGTGCGTCGAGCGCGTCCATCCAGCCGGCCAGGTCATGAGCGGCGACTCGTCGCATCAGGGCGTTGGCGAAACCGGCCGGCTTGTGGCCCACGCGCGCACGCACCAGCTCCACGGTGCTGGCCACGGCGGCGTGGTCGGGCACCCGCATCGCCAGCACCTGGTGGGCGCCGAGTCTCAGGGCGTCCCGCACGGCGGGGTCGGGTGGGCGGGAGGCGAGGTGGTCGAGCACCGCGTCGTACGAGCCGAGACCGCGCAGGGTGCCGCCGACGAGCTCGGTGGTGAACGCGGCGTCCCGTCCGGTGATGCCGCGCTCGCGCAGGAGGCCGGGCAGGAGCAGGTTGGCGTAGGCGTCCAGCTCGCGCACGGCGACCAGCACGTCGTACGCCGCGAGCCGCGCGGGGTCGACCTTCATGCCAGGAAGGTCTTGACCAGTGACTTCGGCGCGGTGGCCAGCCAGGCCTCGGTGATCACCTCGGCCAGCTCGTCACGGGTGATCTCGTGCAGCCGCGACTGCCGCACGAGCACCGCGTTGTAGCCGCTGAAGTGGTCGATGGTGAAGAACGGGCCGTCGGCGTCGACCAGCGCCCGCTTGTCGTCGGAGCTCGCGGTGCGGATCACCAGGAGGTCGTCGTACAGCTCGCCGCTCTCGGGGTCGACCGCGGTCTTGTGCGGCTTGCGGTAGAGCACGAAGCCCCGGCCCTTGTCCCGGTGCGGCACCAGCCAGGTCGGCACGTCGCCCCACGAGGTCCCGAACCAGGTCTCGGGCAGGCTGCCGCAGATCTCGTCGACGTCCTCGGGACGGGCAGCGGTCATGCGCCCAGCATGGCCCTGTCGGGGAAGCGCACGCCACGGGCCCAGGCGGCGGCGTCCATCTCCTGCTTGCCGAACGGCTTCACGCGGCCGAGCTCCACCGCGCCGGTCGCGGTGCCGACCAGCACCGCGTTGCGCTCCGCCTCGAGCACGCCGGGCGGCAGGTCGCGGTCCGTGGGCGTGACCGGGCCCAGCTTGACCCGTTCGCCGACCCAGGTCGTCCAGGCTCCGGGAGCCGGGGTGCAGGCGCGGATGCGACGGTCGACGGCGACCGCCGGCTCGGTCCAGTCGACGCGGGCGTCCTCGACGGTGATCTTGGGCGCGAGCGAGAGCCCTTCCGGCTGCTGCTCGCGGGCCTCCAGGCTGCCGTCCTCGATCCCGTCGAGGGTCTGCACGAGCAGGCCCGCGCCGCCCTCGGCCAGGCGCTCGAGCAGGTCGCCGGCCGTGTCCCGGGGCCGGATCGTCTGCGTCATCACGCCGTACGTCGGACCGGCGTCGAGCTCGCGGACGAGACGGAACGTGGTCGCACCGGTCACCTCGTCACCCGCCCAGATCGCGTGCTGCACGGGCGCCGCGCCCCGCCATGCAGGGAGCACGGAGAAGTGCAGGTTCACCCAGCCGTGGCGCGGGATGTCCAGCGCCGCCTGCGGCACCAGGGCGCCGTACGCGACGACCGGGCAGCAGTCGGGAGCGAGGTCGCGCAGCGCTGCCTGGAAGTCGGGCTCCGACGGCTTGGCCGGCTTGAGCACCGGGACGCCGAGCTCCTCTGCGCGCTGGGCCACCGGGGAGGCGACCATCTTGCGTCCACGGCCGGACGGGGCATCGGGGCGGGTGACCACGCCGACGAGCTCGTGGCGGCTGGCGGCCACCGCGTCGAGCGCCGGCACGGCTGGCGCCGGTGTGCCGGCGAAGACGACCCGCACTAGAAGCCGAGTCCGTTGGTCGCGTGCGGCGAGACCCTCACCTGGGGCGTGGGGTCGCCGAACCACTCGGCCTCGCGGATGTACTTCATCGCCTCGCGACGGGCCTCCCGGTCGAGCCGGTCGACGAACAGGATCCCGTCGAGGTGGTCGGTCTCGTGCTGGATCGCACGCGCGAGCATCTCCGACCCCTCGACGGCCAGCGGCTCGCCGTGCATGTCGAGGCCGTGGGCGACGACGTGCAACGCGCGTCGGCAGTCGATGCTCAGGCCGGGGATGGACAGGCAGCCCTCCTCGCCGTCCTGGAACTCCTCGGACAGGGTCAGCTGCGGGTTGACCAGGTGGCCGAGCTCGCCGTCGACGTTCCACGTGAACACGCGCAGCCCGACCCCGAGCTGCGGCGCCGCGAGGCCGCGACCGGGTGCGTCCAGCATCGTCTCGGTCAGGTCGGATACGAGGGTGCGCAGCTCCTTGTCGAAGTCGACGACCGGCGTCGCGGGGGTCCGCAGAACGGGATCACCGAAGAGCCGGATCGGCCTGACGGACATGAGCTCTCCTCGCTGGGGACGGACCGCCCGCCAGTCTAGGAGCCCGCGGTGCTCAGCCCAGCTCGGCGGGGTCGACCTCGACGCGGAGGTGGGGGAGCTTGCGGGCGGAGCGGCGTCCCTGGAGCTCGCGCAGGGCACGGGACAGGTCGTCGCCGCGCACCCGGGGCACCCGCAGGACGTAGCGGACCACCGGCTCGTCGTGACCGCTGCGGTCGTCGTCGACGGGGACCGGGCCGAGCACCTCCGCGCCCGCGGGCAGGGACAGGGTGGCGAGCGCCTGCTCGAGCTCGGCGGGCTCGCCGGTCAGGGTCGCCACGCGGGAGGCCGGCGGCAGGTGGGCCGAGACCCGCTCGTCGATCTCGCGACGGGCGAGCCCGCCGGGGTCCCAGCGCACGAGCGCCTGCAGACCGGGGTGACCGGGATCTCCGACGGCCAGCACCCGCCCGCCGGCGGCCGCAGGACGTACGAGGGCCGCGGCGTTGGACCAGCGGCGTACGGCCTCCTCGGTGGCCCGCAGGTCGGCGCGACCCAGCAGCAGCCAGGTGTCGAGGAGCAGGACGGCGGCGTAGCCGCCGGTGGCCACCGGCTCCGCCCCGGGGGTCGCGACGACCACCGCCGGCCGGTCGTCGACCTCGGCCAGCACCCGCGTGCCCGAGGACGACTGGCGCAGGGGGACGCCAGGGAGGGCCCGGCCGATCTCCTCGGCGGTGCGGGCGTCGCCGAGCACGGGAGCGCGGAGGCCGGCGCCTCCGCACTCCGGGCAGCTCCAGTCGGGCGCAGGCCGGGCACACCAGGCACAGGCGGCGCCACGGCCCCGCCCGGTGACCCGCAGGGGTCCGTGGCAGACCACGCACTCGGCCGGGGTGCGGCACCGGTCGCAGGCCAGCCTGGTGGCGTAGCCGACCCGCGGGGCCTGGACCAGGACCGGCCCGCGCTCGACTCCCTCGCGCAGCAGCCGCAGCGCGGATCCGGGGATGCGCGCGTGGGCCGCGGGGTCGCGACCGGTGCCCCCGGCGACCTCGAGGACGACCCGCTCGCGCACCGTGGCGCGTGACGCCGCGACCTCGACGGCCCAGTCGGTGCGCAAGAGGTACTCCGCCTCGACGCTGCGCGCGTGGGCGGCGAGGACGGCGCCGCACCCGGCGTGCTGGGCGCGCATCAGCAGCACCTCGCGGGCGTGGGAGTACGGCGCACGTGGCTCGTCGTAGAGGTCGTCGCCGTCGTCCCAGATCGCGACCAGGCCGAGCTGCTGGACGGGTGCGAACGCCGCCGCCCGGGTGCCGATGACCACCCTGACAGCACCCCGGCGCACGGCCAGGAAGGCGGCGTACCGCTTGGCCGGCCCGGCGTCGGCGGCCAGCACGACGTGGTGCCCCTCGCCCAGCCGGGCGGTCAGCGCGGCGTCGAGGCGCGCGACGTCGCGGTGGTCGGGAGCGCACACGAGGGCACCGCGACCGCTCGCCGCCGTCGCGGCGACCGCCTCGGCCAGGAGGACGGCCCAGTCGTCACCGGGCAGCACCGTCCACACCGCCCGCGGCGCGTCGCCGCGGGCCAGCCCGTCGAGGAGCGCCGGACCGTGGTCGTAGGCGGCCGCGGCGCCGGGGTCGGGACGCGCGCCGATCGGCGGCGCGGGCTCGGAGGGCTGCTTCTCGGTGCGCGCGTGCCGGGAGGGTACGGCGAGCCGCAGGACGTCGGAGCGGGTGCCGGCGTAGCGGGCGGCGACCGCAGCCGTGAGGTCGGCGATCTCGCCGGACAGGACCGGCTCGGGGCTGACCACCCGCCGCAGCGGCTGCAGGCGCCCGGTGTGGTCGGTGGAGTCGGCGCGCTCGAGGACGAACCCGTCGACGTCCTTGCCGGCGAAGCGCACCTTGACCCGCACGCCGGGCCGGGCGTCGTCCGCCATCGCCACGGGCACGGCGTAGTCGAAGGGCCGGTCGAGGTGCGCCAGTGGCACGTCGACCAGCACCCGCGCGATCGGGTGCTCGACCTCGGGCAGGTCGGGCTGAGCGGGAGCCACCGGGGCGACCGGCTGCGGCAGCAGCTCGAGCTGGTCGTCCTCGGTCACCGGGGCATCGTGTCAGGGGGCGCGGACAGGGAGCGAGCGGCGGCGGTTTCCCTAGTTAACACGGGAAACTGCCACTACCCACACGAAGTTTCGCGTCGTCGGTGATGGTTTCCCTAGTTCACTAGGGAAACCTCCGTCCGAGACCGACAGCCTCAGATCCCGGCGACCTTCTTGAGCTGGTCGGCGCGGTCGGTGCGCTCCCAGGTGAACTCGTCGAGCTCACGGCCGAAGTGGCCGTAGGCCGAGGTGAGTGCGTAGACCGGGCGGAGCAGGTCGAGGTCGCGGATGATCGCGGCGGGGCGGAGGTCGAAGACCTCGAGCACGGCCTTCTGGATGACCTCGTCGGAGACCACGCCGGTGCCGAAGGTCTGCACGAAGACACCGACCGGCTGGGCCTTGCCGATGGCGTAGGCGACCTGCACCTCGGCCCGACGGGCCAGGCCCGCGGCCACGATGTTCTTGGCCACCCAGCGCATCGCGTAGGCCGCCGAGCGGTCCACCTTGGAGGGGTCCTTGCCGGAGAACGCGCCGCCGCCGTGGCGGGCCATGCCGCCGTAGGTGTCGACGATGATCTTGCGGCCGGTCAGCCCGGCGTCGCCCATCGGGCCGCCGACGCTGAAGATGCCGGTCGGGTTCACGAGCATGCGGTAGTCCTCCGACGGGATGTCGAAGGTGGCCAGCACCGGGTCGATGACGTGCTGCTTGATGTCGGCCTCGAGCTGGTCGAGCCCGACCTCGGCGGCGTGCTGAGTGGAGAGCACGACGGTGTCGACGCGGATGGGGCGGTCCTGCTCGTCGTACTCGATGGTGACCTGGGTCTTGCCGTCGGGACGCAGGTAGTCCAGCGTGCCGTTCTTGCGGACCTCGGTCAGCCGCTCGGCCAGCCGGTGCGCGATGGTGATCGGCAGCGGCATCAGCTCGGGGGTGTCGTCGGAGGCGTAGCCGAACATCAGGCCCTGGTCGCCGGCGCCCTGCTGGTCGATCTCGTCCTCGGAGGAGCCGACGCGCGACTCGAGCCCGTGGTCGACGCCGGCGGCGATGTCCGCCGACTGGCCGCCGATCGCGACCTGGACGCCGCAGGACTTGCCGTCGAAGCCCTTGACCGAGGAGTCGTAGCCGATCTCGAGGATCTTCTGGCGGACCAGCTCCGCGACCGGGGCGTACGCCGTCGTCCGCACCTCGCCGGCCACCACCACGAGGCCCGTGGTCAGCAGGGTCTCCACCGCGACGCGCAGCTGCTTGGGGTTCTCGTCGTGCGCGATGAGGTAGTCGAGGACGGTGTCGCTGATGGCGTCCGCGATCTTGTCGGGATGCCCCTCGGTCACCGACTCCGAGGTGAACAAACGTCCGGTCACTGCACTTCTCCTGCGGGTCGTACGGGTCTGGTCAGATCGAGTGCCGAGCCTAACCCAGCCACGGTCGTGGTCCTGACAGGTCTCATCGGTGCCGCGCGAGCACCTGGTCCCAGATGACGTGGGCCAGGGCGGCCTTGGAGCCCAGGGGTACGGCGACCGAGGAGCCGTCGCTGCCGAGCACGACCGCCTCGTTGTCCTCGGCCCCGAAGACCGCTCCCCCGCCGACGTCGTTGACGACCAGCAGGTCGCAGCCCTTGCGGGCCAGCTTGGCCTGAGCGTGCTCCATCACCGACCCGCTCGCGTCCCCGGTCTCGGCCGCGAAGCCCACCACGACGACGTGCGGGTTGGGTCGGTCGGCGGACAGCCCGGCCAGGATGTCGGGGTTCTGGGCCAGCCGCAGGTCGGGGGCACTGCCGTCGTCGGCCTTCTTGATCTTCGACGCGGCCGTGTCGACCGGCCGGAAGTCGGCCGGGGCGGCGGCCATCACGACGGCGTCCGCCGAGGCGCTGGCCTCCAGGACCGCGTCGCGCAGCTCAGCGGTCGTCTCGACCCGCACCACCTTCACGCCGGCCGGGTCCGACAGCGTGACGTTGGCGGCGACGAGGGTCACCTGAGCGCCCCGAGCCGCGGCCGTGCGGGCGAGGGCGTAGCCCTGGCGGCCCGAGGAGCGGTTGCCGAGGAAGCGCACCGGGTCGAGGTACTCGCGGGTGCCGCCGGCCGAGACCACGACGTGCAGCCCGGCGAGGTCCTGGGTGGACCCGGCCGACGCATCGTCGCCCAGCTGGCGGGCACGGTCGAGCACGTCGGTGGCCAGGGCGAAGATCTCGCCGGCTCGGGCAGCCGGCCCTTGCCGGTGTCGGCGCCGGTGAGCCGGCCCTCCCCGGGCTCGACCACGAGGACGCCGCGCGCGCGCAGCGTGGCGACGTTGGCCTGCGTCGCCGCGTGCTCCCACATCTCGGTGTGCATGGCCGGGGCGAAGACCACCGGGCAGCGAGCGGTCAGCAGCGTGTTGGTGAGCAGGTCGTCGGCGATCCCGTGGGCCGCCTTGGCCAGCAGGTCGGCCGTGGCCGGCGCGACGACGACGAGGTCGGCGGACTGGCCGAGGCGCACGTGCGGCACCTCGTGCACGTCGGACCAGACGTCCTCGTGCACCGGCTTGCCGGACAGCGCGGCCCAGGTGGCCGATCCGACGAACTTCAGTGCCGAGGCGGTCGGGACGACGGTGACGTCATGGCCGGACTCGGTGAGCCGTCGCAGCAGCTCGCACGCCTTGTAGGCGGCGATACCGCCGCCCACGCCGAGCACGACGCGCGCCGTCACGGCCGGCGGCTCACTCCGCCGGGGACTCGGCCGGCGGGGTCGGGTTCTCGGCCGTGGCAGCGGCCAGCGCCTCCGCGGCGGCGACCTCCTCCGGGTCGATGTCCTCGCAGGTGAGGAGGTCCTCGTTGATCTCGCGGAGCGCGATCGAGAGCGGCTTCTCCTGGACGTGGGTGTCGACGAGCGGTCCGACGTACTCCAGCAGGCCCTCGCCGAGCTGGGAGTAGTAGGCGTTGATCTGCCGCGCTCGCTTGGCGCTGTACAGGACCAGCTTGTACTTCGAGTCGGTCTTGGTCAGCAGGTCGTCGATCGGGGGGTTGGTGATCCCCTCGGCGACGGGGCCGGACGTGGTCATGAAGCCTCGCGAGTGGTGGGAGAAGTGGTCGGGGTGCCGGACGTGGCTACCCCTTCGGGCGGTCAGTGGCCGCCGGACCGCATCAACTCTACCAATTCGGCCCCAGCCTGCGGAATCTGACGGTTCACGACGGTCGCGTCGAACTCCGTCTCGGCCGCCAGCTCCTCGCGCGCGGTCCGCAACCGTCGCTCGCGCTCGCCCTCGTCCTCGGTGCCGCGGCCGACCAGCCGGCTGACCAGCTCTTCCCACGAGGGCGGCTTCAGGAAGACGAACCGCGCCTCCGGCATCCGCTCACGCACCTGGCGGGCGCCCTGCAGGTCGATCTCCAGCAGGGCCGGACGGCGCGCCTCCAGTGCCTCCAGCACGGGCCGGCGGGGCGTGCCGTAGCGAGCGCTCCGGTGCACCACCGCCCACTCCAGCAGCTCGTCGTCGGCGACCAGCCGGTCGAACTCGGCGTCGCCGACGAACAGGTAGTGGACGCCGTCGACGCTCGCCCGGACGCGGCGCCCGCGTCGTCGCGGAGACCGAGACCCAGATCTCGGGGTGCTGGTCGCGGATCCAGGAGACGACGCTGCCCTTGCCGACGGCCGTCGGGCCCGCCAGGACGGTGAGCCGGCCCGGCCCGTCCCCGGCGCTCATCGGCAGGGACTCACCGGACTGCACTCATCGGGAGGGGAACTCCTCGAGCAGCGCCGAGACCTGGTTGACGCCGAGCCCGCGCACGCGACGCGTGCGCGAGATGTTCAGCCGGTCCATCGCCTGCTCGGCGCGCACCTTGCCGATGCCGGGGATCGACTGGAGGAGCTCGCTGACGCGCATCTTGCCGACGACCTCGTTGCTCTGACCCTCCTCGATCACCTCGGCGAGGGTGGCTCCGGAGTGCTTGAGCCGGTTCTTGACCTCCGCTCGCTCCCGGCGGGAGGCGGCTGCCTTGTCGAGCGCAGCCTGGCGCTGTTCGGGCGTGAGGGGCGGCAAGGCCACAGGAAGGTCACCTCGACTGTCTGGCCCTGGGGAGCGGGGCCTCGGTGGGTGGTCGGTGGAGTGTGCAATCTAGCGACGGCGCCCGGGCCGCTGCAACGCGGGGCTGGCCCGTCTCAGCCTGAGGTGGTCACAACCCGAGATTGATCTTGCACACATCGCGGGCCTCCTGCTCGATCCCGGACGCGGCGGTCACGACGTCATCGCTGCTGAGCTGGTCGGCGGCGTCCGTGATCGCCGACCGATCGGCGGCCGAGAGCCCCACCGGAGGCTTGCCGCCGACGAACTGGTCGGGCTTGACGTGCGCATGGCTCAGGGCCTTCTGGAGGCCCTCGACGGCGTCGAGGAAGGTCTGCCACTGGTTCTGGAGGTCGGTGGGCGACTCCTGCGCGAGCTGCTTCATCAGCGGCAGGTGGCTGAACAGCGCATCGGGCGAGGTCGAGTCGAGCATGTCCGCGATCTGCTTGCGGTGGGCGCCGAGGTCGTCGCAGTAGCTCTGGATGCGGCTCTCGCCACACCCGGCGACCGGCAGCAGGAGCGCGACGACGAGCGCCACGAGCATGCGGCGCATCAGGCGTCCCGCAGGACGGCGAGGCTGTCCACGGTGCGGCGCACGGCCTGGGCCAGCGAGCGCGCGTCGGGCCCGGCGCCGAGGATCTCGCGCGAGCTCGAGGCCAGCACGCGGCGCAGGACCGGCCCGAAGATCCGGCGCACGTCGTCGGGGGTGCCGCCCTGGGCGCCGATCCCGGGCACGAGCAGCGGGCCGTTGATGTCGAGGTCCTCGTCCGTCGGCTCGATCGTCGCGCCCACGACGGCGCCGAAGGAGCCCAGGGGCGTGGCCTCGTCGTTGAGGGCCGCGAGCTCGCGCAGCACCGTCCCGGCGACGGTCGCGCCCTCACTGGTGCGCGCGTGCTGGAACGGGGGCGCTTCCGGGTTGGAGGTCAGCGCGAGCACGAACACACCGGTGCCGTGCGCGCGGGCGGTCTCGATCATCGGCGCGAGGGATCCGAAGCCGAGGTACGGCGAGGCCGTGATCGCGTCCACGGCGATCGGGGAGGTCGGGGCGAGGTAGGCGTCGGCGTACCCCTGCGCCGTGGAGCCGATGTCGCCGCGCTTCACGTCGAGGACCACCAGGGCGCCCGCCTCCCGAGCGGTCTCGACGACCTGCTCGAGGACGGCGATCCCGCGGGAGCCGAACCGCTCGAAGAACGCCGACTGCGGCTTGACCGCCGCCGCCTCGGAGCCGAGCGCCTCGGCGGCGGTGAGCGCGAACTTCTCCAGGCCGTTCACCGAGTCGGTCAGCCCCCAGGCCTCGAGCAGGGCCGGGTGGGGGTCGATGCCCGCGCACAGCGGGCCGCGGCCGTCCATGGCTGCCTGGAGTCGTTCGCCGAAGGTCATCGGCCCATCCTGCCGAGCATGCGGTTGACCCGCGCCGGCCAGAGCGGACCCTGGTAGACGAAGGCCGTGTAGGCCTGCACGAGGTCGGCACCCGCCGCCAGACGCTCCTCCGCGTCGGCGAAGGTGCTGATGCCGCCGACGCCGACGATCGTCTTGTCCGGGCCCAGGCCGTGGCGCAGGATCCGGGTCACCGCGGTCGCACGCTCGCGCAGAGGGTCGCCGGAGAGGCCGCCTCCCCCGGCCGCCTCGACCGCTGCCGCCGGTGTAGCGAGGTGCTCGCGCGAGATGGTGGTGTTCGTGGCCACGACGCCGTCGAGACCGGCCGCGACGACCAGGTCGGCCACCGCGGTCACGTCGTCGTCGGCGAGGTCGGGGGCGATCTTCACGAGCAACGGCACGTGCCGATCGGTGACGTCGTCCATGCGTCGGCGTACGGCGAGCAGCAACGGCTCGAGCTTCTCGACGGCCTGGAGGTCGCGCAGGCCGGGTGTGTTGGGCGAGGAGACGTTGACGACCACGTAGTCGGCGTGGGGCGTCAGCAGCGTGGCGCTCTTCTCGTAGTCGGCGACGGCGGCGTCCTCGGGCACCACCTTGGTCTTGCCGATGTTGATCCCGACGGGGACCGGGAAGGCCTTCCCGGCGAGCCGTCGGGCGACCACCTCGGCACCGTCGTTGTTGAAGCCCATCCGGTTCACGATCGCCCGGTCGGCCGGCAGCCGGGCCAGCCGGGGGCGGGGGTTGCCCGGCTGGGGCTCGCCGGTGACCGTGCCGACCTCGACGAAGCCGAAGCCGAGCGCGGCCAGCGCGGCGACGCCCGTGGCGTTCTTGTCGAACCCGGCCGCGAGCCCGAGCAGCCCCGGGAAGTCGAGGCCCATCACCCGGGTGCTGCCGGTCGGCCGCAGGCGCGGCCAGGCGCGCACGACCGGTCGTGCGGTCCGGAGCGCCCGGAACGCCGCGGTGTGGGCCCACTCGGCGTCGGTGCGGGTCAGCACCCGGTCGAACAGCTGGCGGTACAGGGTCACTGGCCGCCCCGGGCCCAGTCCTGCAGCGAGCGCACCCCGATGTCGTGGGCGCGCATCGCCTCGATGCCCTGCACGGCCGCGCCGAGGCCCTGCACCGTGGTGATGCAGGGGATGTTCGCCATCACGGCGGCCGTCCGGATCTCGTAGCCGTCGACCCGCGACGACCCGCCCGCGGTGGCGCCGTGGGGGGTGTTCACGATCAGGTCGATGCGTCCCTCGTGGATCAGCTGCACGGTCGTCTTCTCGCCGTCCGGTCCCTCGCCCTCGAAGTGCTTGCGCACCACGCCGGCGTCGACCCCGCTGCGGCGCAGCACCTCGGCGGTCCCCTCGGTGGCCAGCACCTCGAAGCCGAGGTCGGCCAGCCGCTTGATCGGGAAGATCATCGTGCGCTTGTCGCGGTTGGCCATGCTGACGAACACCGTGCCGGTGGTCGGCAGCGAGCCGTACGCCGCGGCCTGCGACTTGGCGAACGCCGTGCCGAAGACCGAGTCGAAGCCCATCACCTCGCCGGTGGAGCGCATCTCCGGCCCGAGCACCGTGTCGACGGTCTGGCCGTCGGGGGTGCGGAACCGGTTGAACGGCATCACGGCTTCCTTGACGGCGATCGGCGCGTTGCCGGGCAGGTCGCCGCCGTCGCCCTCGGCGGCCAGGACCCCCTCGTCGCGCAGCATCTTGATGCTCTCGCCGAGCATCACGCGGGCCGCGGCCTTGGCGAGCGGCCTGGCGGTCGCCTTGGAGACGAACGGCACCGTGCGGCTCGCCCGAGGGTTGGCCTCGAGCACGTAGAGCACGTCGGAGCCGAGCGCGTACTGGATGTTGATGAGCCCGCGGACCCCGACCCCGTGGGCGATCGCCTCGGTGGCCTCGCGGATCCGCTGGATCTCGGTGCGCCCGAGGGTGATCGGCGGCAGCACGCAGCTGGAGTCACCGGAGTGGATGCCGGCCTCCTCGATGTGCTCCATCACGCCGCCGAGGTAGAGCTCCTCACCGTCGTAGAGCGCGTCGACGTCGATCTCGACCGCGTCGTCGATGAACCGGTCGACCAGCACCGGGCGGTCGGGGCTGATCTCGGTCGCCTGGGCGATGTAGTCGGCCAGCGACTCGTCGTCGTAGACGATCTGCATGCCGCGACCGCCGAGGACGTACGACGGACGCACGAGCACCGGGTAGCCGATCTCGGCCGCCACCGCGCGGGCCTCGTCGAAGGAGATCGCCATCCCGTGCTTGGGCGCGGTGAGCCCGGCCTCGGCGAGCACGCGGCCGAAGGCGCCGCGCTCCTCGGCCAGCTCGATGGCGGCCGGCGGAGTGCCGACGATCGTCACGCCGGCGTCCTCGAGACCCTGCGCCAGCCCGAGCGGGGTCTGGCCGCCGAGCTGGCAGATCACGCCGGCGATCGGGCCCGCCTGGCTCTCGGCGTGCACCACCTCGAGCACGTCCTCGAGGGTGAGTGGCTCGAAGTAGAGGCGGTCGGAGGTGTCGTAGTCGGTCGAGACGGTCTCGGGGTTGCAGTTGACCATCACGGTCTCGTAGCCGGCCTCGTGCAGGGCGAGGCTGGCGTGCACGCAGGAGTAGTCGAACTCGATGCCCTGCCCGATGCGGTTGGGCCCGGAGCCGAGGATGATCACCGCCTGCCTCTCGCGCGGCGTGACCTCGGTCTCCTCGTCGTAGGAGGAGTAGTGGTACGGCGTGCGTGCGGCGAACTCCGCCGAACAGGTGTCGACCGTCTTGTAGACCGGCCGCACGCCGAGCGCGTGCCGGACGCCGCGGACGACGTCCTCCTTCATGTCGCGCATGCGGCCGATCTGCACGTCGGAGAAGCCGTGCCGCTTGGCCAGCCGCAGCAGCGCCGGCGTCAGCTCGTCGGCGTCGATGACCTCCTGCGCGATCTCGTTGATCAGCGCGAGCTGGTCGACGAACCACGGGTCGATGCCGGTGGCGTCGTGGATCTCCTGCGGTGTCGCCTCGGCACGCAGGGCGTCCATCACCTCGCGCAGCCGACCGTCGTGCGGGGTCCGGATCCCCTCCAGCAGCGCCTCCTTGTCGAGGTCGACGCGGGTGTGCCGCCAGTCGAAGGGCGCGTTCTTGCTCTCCAACGACCGCAGGGCCTTCTGCAGCGCCTCGGTGAAGTTGCGCCCGATGGCCATCGCCTCGCCGACCGACTTCATGTGCGTGGTCAGCACCGGGTCGGCGGCCGGGAACTTCTCGAAGGCGAACCTCGGCACCTTCACGACGACGTAGTCCAGCGTCGGCTCGAAGCTGGCCGGAGTCTCCCTGGTGATGTCGTTGGGGATCTCGTCGAGGGTGTAGCCGATCGCCACCTTGGCCGCGATCTTGGCGATCGGGAAGCCGGTCGCCTTGGAGGCGAGGGCCGAGGAGCGCGAGACCCGCGGGTTCATCTCGATGACCACCACGCGGCCGTCCTGCGGGTTCACCGCGAACTGGATGTTGCAGCCGCCGGTGTCCACGCCGACCGAGCGGATGATCCCGATGGAGAGGTCACGCAGGTACTGGTACTCGCGGTCGGTCAGCGTCATCGCCGGCGCGACCGTGATCGAGTCGCCCGTGTGCACGCCCATCGGGTCGAGGTTCTCGATGGAGCACACGATCACCACGTTGTCGCGGGTGTCGCGCATGACCTCGAGCTCGTACTCCTTCCACCCGAGGATCGACTCCTCGAGGAGCACCTCGGTGGTCGGGCTGGCTGCGAGACCTGCCCCGGCGATGCGGTGCAGGTCGACCTCGTCGTAGGCCATCCCCGAGCCGGTGCCGCCCATGGTGAAGCTGGGGCGCACCACGACCGGGTAGCCGAGCTCAGCGGCGGCGCCCAGGCAGTCGTCCATCGAGTGGCAGATGCGCGAGGCCGCGACCTCTCCCCCGAGGTCCTCGACGATGTGCTTGAACGACTCGCGGTTCTCGCCGCGCTCGATGGCCTCGATCGAGGCGCCGATCAGCTCGACGCCGTACTTGTCGAGCACCCCGGCGGCGTCGAGCGCCATCGCCGTGTTCAGCGCCGTCTGGCCGCCCAGCGTCGCCAGCAGCGCGTCGGGGCGCTCCTTCTCGATCACCTTCTCCACGAACTCCGCGGTGATCGGCTCGACGTACGTCGCGTCGGCGAACTCGGGGTCGGTCATGATCGTCGCCGGGTTGGAGTTGACCAGCACGACCCGCAGGCCCTCGGCCTTGAGCACCCGGCACGCCTGCGTGCCGGAGTAGTCGAACTCGCACGCCTGGCCGATGATGATCGGCCCGCTGCCGATGACGAGCACGCTCTCGATGTCGGTGCGCTTGGGCATCAGAGCCCACCCCCCATGAGCTCGCAGAAACGATCGAAGAGGTAGGCCGCATCGTGCGGTCCGGCCGCGGCCTCCGGGTGGTACTGCACCGAGAACGACGTCAGGGATCCGGAGTCGTCGCGGAGCTCGAGGCCCTCGACCACGTCGTCGTTGAGGCAGACGTGGCTGACCGTCGCGACACCGTACGGCGTGGTGGTCGGCCGGTCGAGGGGCGCGTCGACGGCGAAGCCGTGGTTGTGCGAGGTGATCTCGACCTTGCCCGTCGTGCGGTCCATCACCGGCTGGTTGATCCCGCGGTGGCCGTACTTGAGCTTGTAGGTGCCGAAGCCCAGCGCGCGGCCGAAGAGCTGGTTGCCGAAGCAGATGCCGAAGTACGGGATCCCACGCTCGAGCGCGGCCTGCAGCAGCTCGACCTGCGCCGTCGTGGCCGCGGGGTCACCCGGACCGTTGGAGAAGAACAGGCCGTCGGGGGCGACGGCGAGGACGTCCTCGATCGAGGAGGTCGCCGGCAGCACGTGCACCTCGATCCCGCGCTCGCTCATCATCCGCGGGGTGTTGGCCTTGATGCCGAGGTCGACCGCGGCCACGGTGAAGACCTTCTGCCCCACCGCTTCCACCACGTATTCCTGTCGCGTCGACACGTCGGCTGACAGCTCGGCTCCGGCCATCTCGGCGGAGTCGAGCACCCGCTGGCGCAGCGCCTGCGGGTCGGTCTCGGTGGTGGAGATCCCGACGCGCATCGCGCCGCGCTCGCGCAGGTGGCGGGTCAGCGCCCGGGTGTCGATGCCGCTGATCCCGACCACGCCCTGCTGGCGCAGCTCGTCGTCGAGGCTGCGCACCGAGCGCCAGCTCGACGGCACCCGGGCGGGGTCGCGGACGACGTACCCGCTGACCCAGATGCGGCGCGACTCGGGGTCGTCGTCGTTGATCCCGGTGTTGCCGATGTGCGGCGAGGTCATCACCACCACCTGCCGGTGGTACGACGGGTCGGTCAGCGTCTCCTGGTAGCCGGTCATGCCGGTCGCGAAGACCGCTTCGCCGAAGGTCTCACCGGGAGCGCCGTAGGCCTCGCCGGTGAAGGTGCGACCGTCCTCGAGGACCAGGATCGCTGGGGTGGGTCGGGTGGGCGCAGGCAGTGGCACGCCGTACCTCCTTCTCCGCCTCACGGGACGGATCGTTAAAGGATGCCGATCGCGGCCGACCCTACCAGCGGCGGGGTCCTCCCTAGCGCGCCCTCGCCGCGCTGGACAGGCCGTCGGCCGCACGCACGAGGGACCACGCGATCCAGCTCAGCGCGACGAGCAGGAGCAGCAGGGGGATCAGCTCGCCGCCCGGCAGCCCGGGGACCAGCTCGCCCACGAAGAACGCGATCGTCAGCACCAGGGCGGGCACCGGGACGAAGCCCGCGCGGAAGCCGGCGATGGCGAACAGCAGCAGGGCGATCGGTGCCGAGACGAACAGCAGGAAGATCTCCGGGCCGGCCGCGTGGTCGAGGCGGTCCACCACGGCGACGGCCGTGCCGCGTGGGAGCGGGGCCACCGCGACGTAGAGCCAGTGGTGGACCGCGATCAGCGCCATCCCGACCACGCCCATCACCCCGAAGACCGCGCCCGCGTTGCCGAGCCCTCGTCCACGACCGCGGGTGAGGCCGACGAAGGCGAGGACGAGGCCACCGAAGAGCAGCGCCGCGACGAGCTCGATGCTGCCGAGCGTGGTGACCTGGCCGACGTGGCCGGGCAGCTGCCCGAGCTGCACCCGAGGTGCGGCGGAGTCGTCGAACGGGTCGAACGGCCCGGTCGCCAGCAGGGTCAGGGCCGTGAGCGGCAGGCAGGCCGCGCCGACGCGCAGCCGGAACCGCGGTGGCCCCGTGACGATCGGATCGGCGACGGTGACCTGGGTGCTGCTGTCGGAGGTCGGTGCTGGTCGTGGGCGTCGGACTGGACATCGGATGCTCCCTTCGAGCGGACGGTGCGGCGACGCTAGGTCGCGGCGACCCGCCCGGTCGTCGTCCTACGAGGGCGCACCTCCCGGCCTCGACGCCGGTTCCCGGTCACGACCTCGTCGTCCGGCGCGTACGAGACCCGTCGTCCGCGCGGACGACGACAAGCAGGGCCCGCGGCTCCTATCGTCGGGCCATGACGCGCGAGCTCCGGGACACGCGTGGTCGACGTCGCACTCGTCCTCCTGGTCCTCTGCTTCAGCCTGACGAGGTGATCACCGAGCAGTTGCCGGGTCCGACCTGGGCCGGGGTCCTCTCCGCCGTCGGCTTCAGCGTGCCGTTGCTCGTACCGGCGGCGGTGGCCCTGGGCGGCGCTGGTCGTCGTGTACGGCACGCTCTTCTTCTGCGTCGCTGCCGGCGTGTCCGACCTACCAGTACATGGGGTCGGTGATCGGCTGCGTCGTCGCCCTGGGGACGCTCAGCGCCCGCACCGAGCTGGCCGCCTCGCTCGTCGCCCTGGCCATCTCGTACGCCTCCCTGCTCGTCACAGCGCTCGACCGACCCCGGTGGCTGGCTGTGGGGTGGGTTCATCGTCGGCGCCGTCTGGATCGGCGGCCGGATGCTGCGCGCGCACCGGGTGCTGATCGAGCAGCTGCGCCTGACGGCCGCCGAGCTGGAGCAGCTCCCGCGCCCTGGCCGAGGAGTCCGCCGTCGTCCAGGAGCGCACCCGGCTGCGCGCGCGAGCTGCACGACGTGATCGCCCACTCGGTCAGCGTCATGGTCGTGCAGGCCGGGGCGGCCGAGCGGATGCTCGACCTCGACCCCGGTCGTGCGGGCCGCGCCATGTCCTCGGTCCAGGACACCGGCCGCGAGGCCCTCGTCGAGCTGCGCCGTCTGCTCGGGGTGCTGCGCACCGACAGCGGCCCCCCGCCGACGAGCAGCTCGCGCCGCAGCCCGACCTCGCCGACCTCGACCGGCTGGTGGAGCAGGTGCGCGCCTCGGGCCTCGAGCTCGAGGTCAGCCGCACCGGCGACGTACGGCGTCTCGGGTCGGGTGTCGAGCTCGCCGCCTACCGCATCCTCCAGGAGGCGATGACCAACGTGATCCGGCACGCCCACGCCCGGCACGCCGACGGTCGAGGTCCGCTACGGTCCCGACTCGCTCGAGCTCTCGGTGCGCGACGACGGCACCGGGGTGCCTCGGTCGTGCCGGGCTCCGGCAACGGCGTCCGCGGGATGACCGAGCGGGCCGCGATGTACGGCGGGACGCTGAGCGCGCGAGCCCTGCGCGGCGGCGGCTTCGAGGTGCGGGCCGCCCTGCCGATCGCGCACCCGCCGGCGCCCCGGCGCCGGTGACCGACCCGGCCACGCCGGTGGTCCCGTGACGATGCGCGTGGCGGTCGTCGACGACCAGGCGCTGGTCCGCGGCGGCTTCTCCATGATCCTCGAGGCCGAGCCGGACCTCGAGGTCGTCGGCGAGGCCGGCGACGGCGCGGCCGCCGCTCGAGCTGTGCGAGCGCACGCAGCCCGGACGTGGTGCTGATGGACGTCCGG
Organism: uncultured Actinomycetota bacterium; assembly: GCA_963756045.1. Lineage (GTDB taxonomy): Bacteria > Actinomycetota > Actinomycetes > Propionibacteriales > Nocardioidaceae > Marmoricola. Next base: position 537,251 of record CAVWML010000010.1, on the reverse strand, counting down.
ATGCCCGTGCTCGACGGTGTCGAGGCCACCCGCAGGCTGACCGCGCGGCTCCGCGGCGCGGGTGCTGATCCTGACCACCTTCGACCTCGACGAGTACGTCTTCGAGGCCCTGCAGGCCGGGGCGAGCGGCTTCCTGCTCAAGGACGTGCCGCCGCCCGACCTGGTCCACGCTGTCCGCTCGGTGGCCGCCGGCGACACCCTGCTCGCGCCGGCGATCACGCGGCGGCTGGTCGAGGAGTTCCTGCGGCGCCCGAGTCCGTCGCGGTCCGACCCGGCGCTCGCAGCGGCTGACCGAGCGCGAGCGCGAGGTGCTCGTCCTGGTCGCGCGCGGGCTCTCCAACTCCGAGATCGCCGAGCGGCTCTTCGTCAGCGACACGACCGCCAAGACGCACGTGAGCCGGATCCTCGCCAAGCTCGGACTCCGCGACCGCGTGCAGGCTGTCGTGATGGCCTACGAGTCCGGGCTGATCGCGCCCGGGTCGTCCGACTGAGCCGTTGCGGAGACTCTAGGCCAGCGCGCCGTCCAGCACGGTGGCCGTCCCGCCGTGGAAGGTCGCGACCACGGCGCCGGTGAGCTTGCGATCGTGCCAGGGGTTGTTGCGCGACAGCGAGGCGGACGCGTCCTTGTCGACCACCTGCACCGCGGCGGGGTCGACGAGCGTCACGTGGGCCGGCTGGCCGACCGCGAGCGAGCCGCCGTGGTCGGCGAGGCCGGCGATCCGGGCCGGCGCCTGCGACATCACCCGGGCGACGTCGGTCCAGGTCATCGCGCCGGAGGTCACCATCACCTCGCTGACCACCGGGAGCGCGGTCTCCAGACCGAGCATCCCGAAGGCCGCGTCGACGAAGGCGTGCTCCTTGTCGTGCCGCGCGTGCGGCGCGTGGTCGGTGGCCACCGCGTCGATGGTGCCGTCGGCGAGGGCGTCGCGCAGCGCGGCGACGTCCTCGCTCGGGCGCAGCGGCGGGTTCACCTTGTAGACCGGGTCGTAGTCGCTCAGCAGCTCGGTGGTCAGCAGCAGGTGGTGCGGGGTGACCTCGGCGGTCACGTCGATCCCCTGCGCCTTCGCCCAGCGGATCACCTCCATCGAGCCGGCGGTGGAGACGTGGGCGACGTGCAGCCGGCTGCCGGTGTGGCGGGCGAGCATCACGTCGCGGGCCACGATGGTCTCCTCGGCCACGACGGGCCAGCCGGGGAGGCCGAGCCGCCCGGAGAGCTCCCCCTCGTGGCAGCACGAGTGGCCCCGGCGAGGTGCGGGTCCTGCGAGTGCTGGGAGACGACGCCGCCGAAGGCGCGGACGTACTCGAGTGCACGACGCATCACCCGCGGGTCGGCCACGCAGCGGCCGTCGTCGGAGAACACCCGGACGCTTGGCTCGCGAGCGGTGCATCAGGCCCAGCTCGGCGAGCTCCTCGCCGCTCGAGGCCGCGGGTCACCGCACCGACAGGCTGTACGTCGACCAGGCCGGCCGCCCGCCCGAGGTCGAGCACGTGCTCGGCCGCCTCGGCGGTGTCGGTCACCGGGTTGGTGTTGGCCATCGCCAGCACCGCGGTGTAGCCGCCCAGCGCGGCCGCGCGCGAGCCGGTGAGCACCGTCTCGGCGTCCTCGCGGCCGGGCTCGCGCAGGTGCGTGTGCAGGTCGACCAGGCCGGGCAGGGCGACCAAGCCGTCGGCGTCGACGACCTTCGCTCCGGCGGGCGCCTCGTCGACGAGGACTCCCCCGTCGACGTACAGGTCACCTGACTTCTCGCCGAGGACCGAGACCCCCCGGATCACCCAGGCACTCATGCGTCGCTCCCTTCGCCGGCCAGCAGGTGGTAGAGGACGGACATCCGGATCGCGACCCCCGCCGAGACCTGCTCGAGCACCACCGACTGCGCGGCGTCCGCCGCGTCGGCCGCGATCTCGAGCCCACGGTTCATCGGGCCGGGGTGGCAGATCGGCACGTCCGGCTTGAGCAGCGAGAGCCGGTCGCGGGTCAGCCCGTAGCCGACGGTGTACTCCCGCGCGCTCGGGAAGAACGCGCCGCTCATGCGCTCGCGCTGGACGCGCAGCATCATCACCGCGTCGACCTCCGGCAGCACCTCGTCGAGGTCGCTCGAGGTGGCGAAGCCGGCGTCCTTGGACCACGCGGTCACGCCGGCCGGCATCAGCGTGGGCGGCGCGACGACGGTCACCTGCGCGCCGAGCTTGGACAGCAGCAGCACGTTGCTGCGGAAGACCCGGCTGTGGGTGAGGTCGCCGACGATGGCCACGTGGCGGTCCTCGAGCGAGCCGAGCCGCCGCTCCAGCGTGTACGCGTCGAGCAGGGCCTGGGTGGGGTGCTCGTGGGTGCCGTCGCCGGCGTTGATCACGACCGCGTCGGTCCAGCGGCTGACCTGCTGGGCCGAGCCGCTGGCCATGTGGCGCATGACGAGCCCGTCGACGCCCATCGCGGCCACGGTGAGCACCGTGTCGCGCAGGCTCTCGCCCTTGCTGACGCTGGAGCCCTTGGCCGAGACGTTGATGACGTCGGCCGAGAGCCACTTGCCGGCGAGCTCGAAGGACGAGCGGGTGCGGGTGGAGTCCTCGAAGAACAGGTTGACCACGGTCCGGCCGCGCAGCGCGGGCAGCTTCTTGACCGATCGCCGCTGCACGTCGTGCATCTCGGCGGCGGTCTCGAACAGCGTGCGGACGTCGTCGAGGCCGAGGTCCTCGATGGAGAGCAGGTGCTTGTTCACGGTGCGACTCCTTCTGTCACCGGCGCAGCGACGGGGGCGATCGCCACCTCGTCGTACCCGTCGACCTCCTGCAGGCGCACCATCACCCGCTCGTCGTGCGCGCTCGGGATGTTCTTGCCGACGTGGTCGGCGCGGATGGGCAGCTCGCGGTGGCCACGGTCGACCAGCACCGCGAGGCGTACGACGGCCGGGCGGCCGAGGTCGTTCATCGCGTCGAGCGCGGCCCGGACCGTGCGGCCGGAGAACAGCACGTCGTCGACCAGCACGACCACCTTGCCGTCGACGCCGCCGGGCGGCATCTCGGTGTGGTGCAGGCCGCGCGTCGGCTGCCGGCGCAGGTCGTCGCGGTACATCGTCACGTCGAGCGTCCCGACGGGCACGCGGGTGCCCTCGGCCATCTCGATGCGGTCGGCGATCCGGCGGGCGAGGTGGACGCCCCGGGTCGGGATGCCGAGGAGGACGAGGTCCTCGTGGCCCTTGTTGCGCTCCAGGATCTCGTGGGAGATGCGGGTCAGCGCGCGGGCTATGTCGTCGGAGTCAAGCGCAGGCAAAGCCTGGGACCTCCTTCTCCGCCTCTCGGGACGGCTCGTTAAAGGATGTCGATCGCCCCGACCCTAACAGCCGCGGGGGACTGCGCCTTGCTCCCCTCGGCGAGTCCCCCCGACTCCACCGCCCCTTCCCCGAGGACCCGGCACGCTCGAGCCCGGAGTCCGTTGCGAGGATCGGTCGGTGACCGGTCGACGCTCCCCGTCCTTGTCGACGCGAGGCCTGGCGGCCGTGCTCGCCGTGCTGATGACTACCGGCTGGGCGGCCAACCACTTCGCCGCGGTCATCCCGGTCCTCTCCGACGAGGAAGGCCTCTCGACGGCGCTGCTCGACGGCGTCTTCGGTGTGTACGCGCTCGGGTTACTGCCGGGGCTGTTCGCGGGCGGAGCCGTGTCCGACCGGGTCGGCAGGCCGCGCGTCGTGCTGCCGGGGGCGCTGCTGGCGGCGGCCGGCACCGCGACTCTCCTGGTCTCCCACGAGCCGGGCGGCCTGCTGCTCGGGCGGCTGGTGGTCGGCCTCGGTGCCGGGCTGACCTTCGGCGCGGGCACGGCCTGGGCGGCCGACCTGGCCAGGACGCGCGGCACCGTGCTGGCCGGGGTCTTCCTCACCGCGGGCTTCGGGATCGGCCCGCTCGTCTCCGGGTTGCTGGCCCAGCTGGCGCCGTACCCGCTGAAGACGCCGTTCGTCCTGTCGCTGGCGCTCTCACTCGTCGCCGTGCTGCTGTCCGTGGTCTGGGCGGTACCGCTGACGACGGGGGCTCCGGCGGCGACGAGTCGGGGCACACGTTCGCCGGCGCCTCGTCGCGGGCGGCCCTGGCCTGGTCGTTGCCGGTCGGGCTGCTCGTCTTCGGCAGCGTCATCATCACGATCACGACGCTGCCCGCCCGCCTGCCCTCGCGGTACAACGGCCCGGTGCTGGTCGGGGTCAGCGCAGCGCTGGCGCTGTCCTTCGGCATCGCCGTCCAGGCCGTCGCCCGGAGCCGAGGGTGGGGTCCGCGGGCAGGGGTCGCCGGCGCCGCCTTCTCGGCCTGCGGCTTCGGCGTCGCCGCAGTGGCCGGCGAGCAGATCGGGATTGCGACGATGGTCACGGTCTGCGTCCTGATGGGACTGTCCTACGGCCTGTGCCTGCGGGAGGGCCTGCTGGACGTCGAGACGCTGGCACCAGGCAACCAGCGCGGCCTGATCACGGGGTTGTTCTACGTGGTGACCTACATCGGGTTCGGGCTGCCGCTGGTGCTGGTGCTGGTGCATCCCGGCCTGGGCGCCACGACACCTCTGGTGGTCTGCGCGGCCGTCGCCGCGCTCGTGGCAGCGACCCGGACCGCCCAGGTACGCCGGGGTCACCCGGCGCGCTGACCCCTCACTCGGGGATCGGGGGGCCGACGACCTCGAGCCCGTAGCGCGGCCCCATCTCGACCCACTTCGGGATCTCGACCTCGGGTGTCTGCCCGTCGTCGCCGGGCAGGCGCATCTCGGCCGCCGGGAGCCCGACCTCGTCGTAGAGGTGCAGGATGCCGGCCGGAGTGCTCAGCGCGAGGATCTTCGCCGGCTTGTCGCCGCGGATCCGGAAGGCGTGCGGCAGGTCCTGCGGGAGGTAGATGAAGCAGCCGTCGTACAGCTCGAAGTCGTCGTCGCCTGCGCGGTAGCTCATCCGCCCCTCGAGCAGGTAGAAGACCTCAGCCTCCTTGGAGTGTCGGTGCAGCGGCGTGGCGATGCCGGGCGGCTGCGTCACCAGCGCCACGCCCAGCCGGCCGTCACCGTCGTCTGCCTCCAGCAGGTGCTCGAAGAGCGACCCCATCGCCCACGTCCCGCGACCACTGCCCGGTTCCCTCATCACTGCCTGCGCCATGACTGCTCCTCATTTTGATCCGAAGCAACTTCGGATCAATTGCTAAGGTAGCCCCCGTGGAGAACGAGGTCAACCGCCGTCCGTACGACTCCCCCCTGCGCCGTCATCAGGCGCAACGAACCCGCCGGTCCGTGCTCCGTGCCGCCCGCCGCCACTTCGACCGGGACGGGTACGCCGCCCGGGTGAGCGCCATCGCCACGAGCGCGCGCGTCTCGGTCGACACGGTCTACACGACCGTCGGACGGAAGCCGGAGCTCCTGCTCGCCGTGATCGACACCGTGCTCGGCTCCTCGGAGGACGCCATCCCCGCGGAGCAGCGCGACTACGTCCGCGCGCTCACCTCCGCGCCGACAGCCGAAGAGAAGCTGGAGATCTACGCCGCGGCGCTCGGCCGGCTGATGCCTCAGGTGGCCCCCCTTCTGGCCGCCCTGGCGCAGGCCTCGGTCACCGAGCCCGAATGCGCCCGGGTGTGGCAGCACCTCAAGGAGCGCCGCGCCGCGAACATGCACCACCTCGCCGAGGGCCTGCGCTCCACGGGGCAGCTGCGCGACGACCTCACCGATGACGACGTGGCCGACGTCGTCTGGGTCACCAACTCGTTGGAGTACTTCACGCTGCTCGTCGAGCGGAGGTGGGACGCGGACCGCTACGCCACTCACCTCGCCGACCTGTGGAAGCGGGTGCTCCTAGGGTGAGCGCATGGCCAGCGGAACCCAGCACACCGGAACCCAGCACAGCACCGAGGACCCCCGCAACGACAGCATCCTGATCTGGGTCAACGGCGACCTGGTCCCCCGCGCCCTGGCCACGGTCTCGGTGTTCGACTCCGGGTTCGTGCTCGGCGACGGGGTCTGGGAGGGCCTGCGCGTCAGCGGCGGGCACCCGGCGTTCCTCGAGGCGCACCTCGACCGGCTCGAGGAGGGCGCCCGCGCACTGCTCATCGACCTGCCGTCGCGCACCGCGCTCACCGAGGCCCTCTACGCGACGCTGCGGGCCAACGAGATGACCGACGGCGTGCACGTGCGGCTGATGGTCACCCGCGGCGTGAAGTCGACGCCCTACCAGGACCCCCGGATGGTCCTCGGGCCGCCGACCGTCGTGGTTGTCGCGGAGCACAAGACGCCTTCGCCGTCGACGGTCACCGAGGGCATCACCCTGTTCACCACCCACGTACGCCGCGCGACCCCCGACACCCTCGACCCGCGACTCAACGCGCACAGCAAGCTCAACGACATCGTCGCCTGCATCCAGGCCTACACGGCCGGCGCCGACGAGGCGCTGATGCTCGACCCGCAGGGTTTCGTGGCGACCTGCAACAGCACACACTTCTTCGTCGTCACGCGCGACGGCGAGGTGTGGACCTCCGACGGTCGCTTCTGCCTGGCCGGCATCACCCGGTCCAACGTGCTGACCGTGTGCCGGGCCAACGACATCGTCGCGCGCGAGACGACGTTCAGCCTCACCGACGTCTACAACGCCGCCGAGGCGTTCGTCACCGGGACCTACGCCGGCGTCGTGCCCGTGCGCACGGTCGACGGGCGGACCATCGGCTCGGGTGCGCGCGGCCCGGTGACCGAACGGCTTCAGGGCCTCTACCAGGAGCACGTGGCCGCCGACGTCGCCGGACGGACGGCCCGATGACCCTTCGAGACGGGCCCGGGGGGTCCTCCTCAGGGACCCTGCGGGTGGCGATGTGGAGCGGGCCGCGGAACATCTCGACCGCGATGATGCGGGCCTGGGAGAACCGGCCCGACACCGTCGTGGTGGACGAGCCGTTCTACGCGGCGTACCTGCACGCGACGGGGATCGACCACCCCGGGCGTGACGACGTGATCGCGTCGCAGCCGACCGATCCGGCCGAGGTCGTGCGCGTCCTGCTGGCGGACGACGGTCCTCACTCCGGGGCGCCGGTGCAGTACTCCAAGCAGATGACCCACCACGTCCTCGACGACACCCCGCTCGACTGGCTGGGCTCGGTGCGCAACGTGCTGCTCATCCGCGACCCGCGTGAGGTGGTCGCCTCCTACGTGCGCTCGCGGGAGGCGTGCGAGGCCGAGGACATCGGCCTGCTCCAGCAGGTGCGCCTGCTCGACGCCCTCCCCGCGGACACGCCCGTCATCGACGCCGGCGACTTCCTCCGCGACCCCGAGGGCCACCTCCGCTGGCTGTGCTCATGGCTCGGCATCGGCTTCACCGACCGCATGCTCGGCTGGCCGCCCGGCCCGCGCGACTCCGACGGCGTCTGGGCGCCGCACTGGTACGACGCCGTCGTCCGCTCGACCGGCTTCGAGCCCTGGCGCCCCCGCATGACCACCCTCTCCGACCACGACGCCGCCGTCGCCGAGGCCTGCCGCCCGGCCTACGACCTGCTGCACGGGCGGCGGGTGGTGGTGTGAGCGCGGTTCCCGCTGTCACGCGGAGTTGTTGACGCTGAACAAGCGGTACTCCGCGGGCGAACCGTCGACAACACCGCGTCACAGGAGGTCAGGCGAGCCCCTTCACCGCCTCGTCGAGCGCCCGCTGCAGCGTCGGGTAGGGGTAGATCATCGAGCGGAGGGTGGCGGTCGGGACCTCGGCGTGCACGGCGGTGGAGAGCATCCCGAGGATCTCCCCGCCGGTGGGGGCGACGACGGCGGCGCCGACGAGCACACCCCGGTCGGCGTCCTCGACCAGCTTGATCAGCCCCCGCGCCTGGGCGATCCAGCCGCGTGTGCTCGCCGAGATGTCGGTGGTGCCCACCCGCACGTTGAGCCCCTGGTCGCGCGCCTGCCTCTCGGTCATCCCGACGCCGCCGACCTCCGGGTCGGTGAACGTCACGTGCGGCACGGCGCGGTAGTCGGCTCGCGGGCCGTCCTGCTCGAGGACGCTCGCGACGGCGATGCCGGACTGGTACATCGACATGTGCGTGAACGCACCGTGGCCCACGATGTCGCCGATCGCCCACAGGCCCTCCCCGGCCCGCATCCGGTCGTCGGTGGAGATGCTCCGCGCGGACGGGTCGAGGCCGACCGTCTCGAGCCCGATGTCGTCGGTGTTGTTGCGTCGTCCGGTGCAGACGAGCACCTTCTCGAAGCTCAGCTCCTGAGCGTCGACCGCGATCGTGAACTGTCCGTCGTCGTAGGAGACCCGCTCGATGGTCGCTCCGGTGAGCAGCTGGATGCCCTCCTCGGCGAAGACCTTGCCGAGCAGCTCCCCCGCCTCCGGCTCCACCGGGCCGAGCAGGTGCGGGCCGACCTCCAGGACGGTGACGCGGACCCCGAACCGCGCCATCGCCTGAGCGAGCTCGGCCCCGATCGGTCCGCCGCCGATCACGGCCAGCGACGCGGGCAGGGTGTCGATCCTGAGGATCTCGCGGTTGGTCCAGAACGGGGTGTCCGCCAGTCCCTCGATGGGCGGCACGCTCGGCCGGGTGCCGGTGTTGAGCACGACGCCGCGAGCGGCCTCGTAGGTCTCGCCACCGACCTCCACCGTCCGCGGACCCGTCAGCCGGCCGTGGCCGCGCACGAACCGCGCGCCGGCGTCCTCGAGCCGCTTCACCGCGACGGCGTCGTCCCAGTCGTCGGTGGCCTCGTCGCGGATCCGCTCGTGCACCGGCGTCCAGTCGGGTCGTACGTCGACCGTGCCGGCGTTGCCGGGGATGCGCCGCGCCTCGGCCAGCAGCCCGGCCGCGCGGATGATCATCTTGCTCGGGATGCAGCCGAAGTAGGGGCATTCGCCGCCCACGAGCCGTTCGTCCACGGCCACGACGTCGAGCCCGGCCTGGGCCAGCGCGCTCGCCGTCGCCTCGCCTCCGGGTCCGAGGCCCAGCACCACCACGTCGCAGGAGTTCGCCATGCGGCCAGTCAAGCAGTCGCCGGCGGGAGCAGCAGCACCTCCAGGGCGTCAGCCAGCCAGCCGGCGTACTTCTCCTCGGTCCACCCGCGCCCGTCGATGAGCTGGCGATGGGTCCCGGGGCCGGCGAGCAGCCAGATCGTGGTGGCGGCGTCGTCCGCGGTCATGCCGTCGCGCAAGGGACCGTGGGCCACGATGGCGTCCACGGCCGCGCGCAGGTTGCGCCACCGGGTCTCGTGGAGGTCGGCCCACTTGGCGGCGATGTCGTCATCGACGGCGGCAGCACTGCGGAAGACGTCGTCGATCGGCCGCATCCGCGCGATGCGTCCGGCGATGTCGGGGGCCATCATCGCCACCTGCGCGCGCGGGTCGGGCTCGGCCGCCATCGCACGCGGGCCTTCCTGGTCCAGCACAGGCGGGCTGTCGGTGGCACCGGTGACGGCGAAGTTGAGCACCTCGACGAGCAGGCTCTTCTTGCTCTCGAACAGCTTGTAGACGAGGTCGGCACTCACGCCGGCGCGGCCCGCGACCTCCGCGACCGACGTGCGGGGGTAGCCCTGCTCGAGGAACAGGTTCCGAGCCGCCGTCAGGACCGCCTCGCGATTGGCTCTGGCCCGCTCGGCCCGCAGCGGCGAGCGGTAGCGGCGCGGCTGGCTCTTGACAGCGCTGTCGGGCGGGGTCATGCTCGGCATGATATTCATTCTAGTATCACTTGATCGAAATATGGAGGTGGTCGGCGTGTCGGTCGGATACCAGCTCGCCTACCGAGTGGGGCTCACCCCGTGGGAGCGCGCAGGAGACGAGGACTCCGGGTCGTTCACCCGGCTGCTCGCCCGCGAGGAGGACGGCCGCACCCGGCCGTGGGGACGTGCGCTCGACCTCGGCTGCGGCACCGGCGACCACACCATCGAGCTCGCCCAGCGCGGGTGGGCGGCGGTCGGGGTCGACAACGTGGCCCGTGCCCTCGAGTCGGCCCGGGCCAAGCCCGGTGCCGACGCCGTGCAGTTCGTCGGGGGCAGCGTCACCGACCTGGCCGGCTCGGGGATCGCCGGCGATGTCGAGTTCTTCCTCGATGTCGGCTGCTTCCACGGACTCTCCGACGAGCAGCGCTCGGCGTACGGCGCCGGGGTGACGTCGCTGGCCAGCCCGACGGCCACCCTGCTGCTGCTCGCCTTCGTCCGCGGCCACCGACCGCTCCTCCCCCGCGGCGCCGACCGGGCCGACCTCGAGCGCGCCCTGCCGGACTGGTCCGTCCTCGACGTCGAGGCTGCCGTCACCGACGGCATGCCCGGCCCCCTGAAGCGCACGTCGCCCCAGTGGTTCAGGCTGGGCCGACGCTAGAGGCCGCGCGGCACCTGCACCGTCGTCACGATCGAGGTGACCCCGGGGCATCGGGGGGTCGAGCCGAAGCCGAAGCCGGGATCGGGGTCGACCGGGGCCAGGTGGCCGAGGTCGCTCCCTCGCCAACGACCGCTGATCCCGGTGACGCGGCGCAGGTCGGTGGCGCCGTACGTCTCACGCCGACCGCCACCCGCGCTGCCCCGTGTGCGGACGCCGGGCAGGGCGAGCCGGGCCACCGGGTCGGTCACGTGGCTCCACCAGACTGCCGTGGCCAGGGCCCGCGGCTGGGTGCGCAGCAGCCACCCGAGCGGCGCGCGGCGACCTACCCCGAGGCGCAAGTCGAGTCCCGGCGCGCTCGACCACCCACTGCGCGTCGACCGAGACCGGTCCGGTCACCACCTCGTCGAAGGCGTACGTCGCACCGACGTACTCGGCCACCTCGAGGGAGGGCGCGAGCAGCACCCGCCGCCCGGACGCCTCGGCCACCATCACGTCGGCGAAGGACCCGAAGGGCGAGCCGTCCCAACGACCCACCACGACCCGGACACCGCTGGTCGACCCGGCGCCCGCGATGGCGCCGGTGAAGCCGGTCGCGCCTCACCGGTCGCGCCTCACCGGTCGAGGTGGCGCGACCGGGCGAAGCAGTACAGGCCGTAGCAGACGAAGCCGAAGGCGATCACGACGAGGGCGGCCGGTCCGCCGGGCGCCTGGAGCACCTTCTGGAGCGCTTGGTCGAGACCGCCGCTCTTGTTGGGGTCGTGGCTGAGGCCGGCGTAGACGAACAGCCCACCCACCACCCCGATGGCGACACCCTTGGAGAGGTGACCGATCTTGCCGAGCATCAGGTAGGCCGTCCCCGAGGCACCGGTCAGCGCGGAGTCGTCGAGCTGCTCGGCGAACTTGTCGGTCCACCCGCGGTAGATCAGCCCGATGCCCACCCCGACGATGACCAGGCCCACCACCACGACCAGCCACTGCCCGGCCGGGACGTCCATCAGCCTGGCCGTCGCGTCCTTCGAGCTCTGGTTGTCCGACGACGGGCCGGAGCCGAGGGCGATCTTGACGGCGCTCACGCCGACCGCGAGGTACACGACCGCCGTGCCCGCGGCCGCGAGCCGCTTGCGGAGCCGCTTGCCGCCCTCCTTGTCACGGTACCCGAAGCCGGCCTCGAGCGCCCGCCACACGGCCAGCAGCAGGATCCCGGCCGCCAGGGACCAGACGACCACGATCCCGAAGGGCTGGTGGGCCAGCTCGTGGAGGGCCCCGGTCGTGCTGGGGTCCTTGTTGGTGTGCCCGAAGGCGAGCTGGAGGGCCAGCCAGCCGACGAGGAGGTGGACGATGCCGTAGGCGACGAGGCCGATGCGCGCCACGACGTCGAGCCAGGCGCTGTTCTCTGCCTGGCGGCCCAGCTGCTCGGCCTCATGGGTGGCGTCGCTCACGAGCTGCTCGTACCCATTTGTGGGGTCGGCCGATCGATCCTCAGCTCCTTGAACCACGACTCCGTCACGTAGTCGGTGACCCATCCCATCGAGTGGTAGAGCCCGTCCGCGCCCGTGGGCGAGTCGTCGTCGACCTCGAGCCCGACCCGGTCGCGACCGCGCTGGGCGGCGTCGGCGATCACCGTGTGCAGGAGGGCCTTGGCCACTCCACGTCCACGGGCGTCGCGGTGCACCCCGATGTAGTCGACGTAGCTGCCCTCGTGGCCCGCCGCATCCTCGGGGAGCACGGTGCTGACGAGGGCGCCGGCCGGACGCTGCTCACCGTCGATCTCCACGAACGCCAACCACCAGTGGTCCCAGCGGTGGCCCGGGTCCTCGCGGAGCCGCTGGAGGAACTCCGGGAAGCTCTCGCGGTAGGAGTTGAAGTGGTCCTCGAAGGACTGCTCGAGCATGTCGTGCACGGTCCGCAGGTCGAGGGCGACCGGCAGTCCGTTGTCGTGGCTGTCGACCCGGCGGATGCTCACGCCCTCCCGCGGGCCCGGAAGCGAGGTCGCCTCCTCCGGCTCCACCGGGCGCGTCATCTGGAGCCAGGTGCGTCGGCGCTGATACCCCGCGCTCGCCAGCCACTCGCGCTGGACGACGTCCGCGGCGTACGGGCTGGCGTCGAGTCGGGTCGCGTCGATCTTGCGCAGGCGGATGATCTCCTCGGCGGCCTGCTCGACGAACGAGTACGACGACGCGGCGACCCGGTCCTGCGTCGCACGGTCCTCGATCGTGCGGTCGACGTACACGTGCAGCATCGTGCGTCCCGCGGCCCGGTCGTGGACGACGACCCAGGCCCGGACCTCACCGTCGGGGTCGAGGGCGACGGCCTGACGCCTGGTCCATGACGCGGGGCCGGCGACATCGGACTCGATGGCCTCGCGGTCGACCGAGGCCGAGCCCGACCACGGCTGCTTGTCCGCCCCGCGCAGGGCCACCAGGGCGGGGAGGTCGTCGAGGGTCGGGACCCGCGAGGTCCATCCGCCGGGCAGGTCGTCCATGAGGTCCTGCGTCTGGTCGCTCATCCGGCGAGCGAGGCCCGGTCACGGACGATGTGGCCGAGCACGCCGTTGACGAAGGCCGGCGACTCGTCGGTGGACAGGTCGCGCACGAGGTTGACCGCCTCCGAGACGGCCACGGGGTCGGGCACGTCGTCCTCGAACAGCACCTCGTAGGTGCCCAGGCGCAGGACGTTGCGGTCGACCGCCGGCATCCGGGCGAGCGACCAGCCCTGGGCGTACGACGCGATCACCTCGTCGAGCCGTGCGCGGTGCTCGTCGACGCCGTGCACCAGCCGGGCGGTGTACTCGTTGACCTGTCCGGCGGCCTGCATCTCCTCGAGCGCGACGACCGGGGAGCTGCCACGCATCTCGGCGGCGTAGATCAGGTCCAGCGCCCGCTTGCGGGCCTTGGAGCGTGCGCTCATGCGTCAGCTGCTGACGCGGCCGAGGTAGGACGAGTCGCGGGTGTCGACCTTGATCCGCTCGCCGGTGGTGATGAAGAGGGGGACGGCGACGGTGGCGCCGGTCTCGACGGTCGCCGGCTTGGTGCCGCCGGTGGAGCGGTCGCCCTGGAGCCCTGGCTCGGTGTAGGTGACCTCGAGCTCGACGGACGCCGGGAGCTCGATGTAGAGGACGCGGCCGTCGTTGGTGGCGACGATCGCCTCCTGGTTCTCGAGCATGAAGTCGGCCGCCCCGCCCACGATGTCGGGGCTCACCTCGAGCTGGTCGTAGGTGCCGGTGTCCATGAAGACGTAGGAGGTGCCGTCGTTGTAGAGGTACTGCATGGTGCGCTTGTCGACGTTGGCCACCTCGACCTTGACGTCGGCGTTGAACGTCTTGTCCACGGTCTTGCCGGACTCGATGTTCTTGAGCTTCGAGCGCACCACGGCGCCGCCCTTGCCGGGCTTGTGGTGCTGGAACCAGATGACCTGCCACAGCTGCCCGTCGAGGTTGAGCACCATGCCGTTCTTCAGGTCGTTCGTCGTAGCCATGAGGTCTGTCGCGCCTTCGTCGTCTCGGAGATGGCCCCGGGTCCGGACCAGCCGCTGAGTCTAGCGGGAGAGGATCAACCCGCTCGTCGGGACGCCGGTGCCCGCGGTGACCAGGACGTGCGTCGGCGTCGTCCACCTGGTTGACCGAGGTGCCGCGAAGCTGACGGACGCCCTCGGCGATGCCGTTCATGCCGTGGATGTAGGCCTCGCCGAGCTGGCCGCCGTGGGTGTTGAGCGGGAGCCGGCCACCGAGCTCGATCTGGCCGCCGGCGATGAAGTCCGGCGCCTCGCCGCGGCCGCAGAAACCCAGCTCCTCGAGCTGCATGAGGACGTACGGCGTGAAGTGGTCGTAGAGGACGGCGGTGTCGATGTCGGCCGGCCGGATCCCCGACTGGCGCCAGAGCTCGCGGCCGACGACGCCCATCTCGGGCACGCCGATGTCGTCGCGGTAGTACGACGTCATCACGAACTGGTCGGGCGCACTCCCCTGCGCCGCCGCGGAGATGACGGCCGCGGGCTGGGCCAGGTCGGCGGCGCGCTCAGCGGAGACGACGACCAGTGCGACCGCCCCGTCGCTCTCCTGGCAGCAGTCGAGCAGCCGCAGCGGGTCGGCGATCATCCGCGAGGACTGGTGGTCGTCGATCGTGATCGGCCGACCGAAGAAGAAGGCGTCCGGGTTGGTCGCGGCGTGGCGTGCGGTCGGCCACCGCGACGACCCCGAAGTCGGCCGAGCGTGGCGCCGTACTCGTGCATGTAGCGGCGCGCCTGCATGGCCACGGTCGCCGCCGGCGTGGACAGCCCGTGCGGGTAGGTCCAGGCGTTGTCGAGGCCGTTGGTGTTGACCTGGGCCGCGGCCCAGTTGGAGACCTGGCCGAACCGCTGGCCCGATCGCTCGTTGAACCCGCGGTAGCAGACGACCACGTCGGCGACGCCGGTCGCGACGGCCATCGCCGCCTGCTGCACGGTCGCGCACGCGCCACCGCCGCCGTAGTTGATCCGGCTGAAGAACCGCAGGTCGCCCATGCCGAGCTCACGGGCGAGGGCGATCTCAGCGGTGGAGTCCATCGTGAACGTGGTCAGCCCGTCGACGTCGGCCACCGAGAGCCCGGCGTCGGCGAGCGCGGCCAGCGTCGCCTCGCAGGAGAGCTGCAGCTCCGAGCGCCCCGACTCCTTGGAGAACTCGGTCGCGCCGATGCCGGCGATCGCGGCCTTGCCGGACAGGCTCATCGGATCACCACGCGGGCCGTCACGTGGTCGCCCGCTTTGAGCTTGTCGAGACCACGCGGCCGACGACATCGATCGTCAGCACCCCGTCGGCGTCGTCGACGACCTCGCCGGAGAACGAGAGCGTGTCGTAGGGATGCGCCGGGGCACCGAGCCGCAGGGCGCAGGAGTGCACCACGAAGTCGGCGCGCACGGCCGAGCGCGCCCAGTCGCCGACGTACTTCTGGACGAGGCCGGTGGTGCTGAGGATGTTGACGAAGATGTCCTTGGAGCCGTGCGACTGCGCGAGGTCGCGGTCGTGGTGGACGTCCTGGTAGTCGCGCGTCGCGATGGCCGTCGAGACGACCAGGGTCGGGGTGACCGGCAGCTCCCAGGCCGGCAGCCTCGTGCCCTTCACCGCGCGGTTCCCGAGGATCGAGGGACGAGGCGTCTCGAAGCACCCAGATCGGCAGGGTCAGCTCGTCGTCGACCTCGTCCCACCCGACGACCACCTCGTCACCGATCGCGAGGTCCTCGGGGTTGCCGCGGACGTCGGCCACGAACCGCACGCCCTCCTCGAGCTCGACCAGCGCGATCGTCACCGGCAGCTCGCGGCCCGGCATCTGCGGGGCGTGGTGGACGAGGAAGGAGAAGATCGTGCCGCGGCCGCTCGCGACGACGTACCCCCGGTCCATCGCGTGGCAGACCGGGCAGACCGGCCCGGGCGGGTGGCGCAGGGCGCCGCAGGCGTTGCACGTCTGCAGGCGCAGCTCGCCGGCCCGCGTGCCCTCCCAGAAGAAGTCGGTGTCGGCGTTGCGGACCGGCCGGATGATCTTCGATCGATCCGGCCGTTCGCGGGTCGGGGTCCTGTGCCGCGGCTTGAACTTGAGCACCCGGAACATCATCGAGGCGACCACCTCCTCGCCCACCCGCCAGACGTTGCGGGTGGTGACGAAGTAGCCCTCGCCGACGCCGGTCTGCTTGGGCCCGGCGATCGACTCCAGCCTCGTGGTCACCGAGACCTGCTCGCCGACCCGGAGGTAGCGCTCGTAGGTCTGGTCGCAGTTGGTGCCGAGCACGGAGGTGAAGCCCGCGGAGTCGAGCACCTCCATCGCCTGCGAGAGCGGGTCCGCTGCACCGCGGGTGCCGCGCAGGCCGGGCATCGTCCACACCTGCGCCATCGCCGGAGGAGCCTCGCCCTGCGTGAAGCGGGGGTCGGTCTCCTCGATCGCGTCCAGCCAGGCGTTGATGATCGGCTGGCTGACCGGGTCGCGTGCGAGGCGGCGCTCGGTCTCGCCCAGCTCGGTGATCCGCTCGGCCTGCGACATGATCCACTCGTGGTCGCGGACCCCTGTCGACGTCTTCGTCATCGGGGCACCTTGGGCAGGCCCAGCCCGAACATCGCGATCAGCTCGCGCTGCACCTCGTTGACCCCGCCGCCGAAGGTCAGCACGAGATTGCGCTTGGAGGTCTTGTCGAGGTAGTCGGCCAGCCGTGCGGTCTCCGGGTCGGCCGGGTCGCCGTACGACGTCACGACGCGCTCGAGCGCGAGCCCGAGGGACTGCACCTCGTCGGAGGCGAACACCTTCGAGGCGCTGGCGTCGGCGACGGCGTCCGCGCCCGAGGCGCCACTGCCCGCGACCTGCCAGTTGAGCAGCTCGTTGACCCGGAAGCGCGGCCGTGACCCGGGCCAGGGTGTCGCGCACCGCGGGCACCTCCAGCAGCGGCGTGCCGTCGGGTGCGCTCCGGTCGTGGGCCCACGCGACGACCATGTCGCGGAGGCCCTCGAGACGTCCGGCCGGGCCGAGCATCACCCGCTCGTGGTTGAGCTGGGTGGTGATCAGCCGCCAGCCCTGGTTCTCCTCGCCGACGAGCATGTCGGCGGGCACCCGCACGTCGTTGTAGTACGTCGCGTTCACGTGGTGCGAGCCGTCGGAGGTGATGATCGGCGTCCAGGAGTAGCCGGGGTCCTTGGTGTCGACGATCAGCACCGAGATGCCGCGGTGCTTGGGCGCGTCGGGGTCGGTGCGCACGGCCAGCCAGACGTAGTCGGCGGCGTGCCCACCGGTCGTCCACATCTTCTGGCCGTTGACGACGTAGTGGTCGCCGTCCTTCCTGGCGGTCGTCCGGAGCGAGGCGAGGTCGGTGCCGGCGTCGGCCTCGGAGTAGCCGATCGCGAAGTGCACGTCGCCGGCGAGGATCGCCTTCAGGAACAGGTCCTTCTGCTTCTCGGTGCCGAAGGACTGCAGCGTCGGGCCCACCGTCTGCAGCGTCACCGCGGGCAGGTGGATGTCGCCGCGCGCCGCCTCGTTGGCGAAGATCTGCTGCTCGACGCCGCCGAGTCCCTTGCCGCCGTACTCCTCCGGCCAGCCGACGCCCATCCAGCCGTCGCTGCCCATCTGCTTGATCGTGCGGTGGTAGGCCTCGCCGTGCCGGTCGGTCAGCATCTCGAGGCGGTCGTCGGCCGAGACCAGCCCGGCGAAGTAGTCGCGCACCTCCTGCTTGAATGCTCGCTGCTCGGAGGTCAGCTCGGTGTTGCGCGCCGCGTCGTCCTCCTGCACCGGCACGCGCGGCAGCCAGGCGTCGACCCCGCCCAGCAGCCGGACGTCGTCCTTGAGTCGCGCGAAGTAGCGCTGCAGCGGGTAGGTCATGTCGACGCCCATGCCGCCGTGCAGGTGGTGGCAGGTCTGCAGCGCGGCGGGCGCGCGGTCGCAGATCCAGTACGCCGCGACGGCGAGGTCCTCGTCGACCGGGTCGCCCGCCGCGATGCGGCGCACGACCTCGTCCACCGCCAGCGAGACCATCCGCGAGGCGACGTACACGTCGGCGACCTGCATGGCCACGCCCTGGAACTCCGCGAGGCTGCGGCCGAACTGGGTGCGCTCCTTGATGTAGCCGGCGGTCAGCTCGAGCGCACCCGCGAGCAGGCCGTCGGCCTGCAGCAGCAGCCCGGCGGCAGTCAGCGTGCGCAGCGCCTCGGCCGCACCCTCGCCCAGGACGCCCAGCACCGGCGTGCCGTCGAGGACGTACGTCGCCTCGACCTCGCCGCGCGAGGCCGGGGTGATGACCCGCTCCACACCCTCGGCACCGGGGTCGACGAGCACGGCGACCGGACCCGTCGCCGGAGGTGGCCGAGACGAGCAGCACGGTGTGACGACCGGGCAGATCGTCGTAGACCGGGACGCCGAGCTTCCGTCCGGTGACGCGCTCGCCGTCGAAGGCGTCGAGGGGCGACCGGGGAGGGCGGCGCCCGGCTCGTTCAGTGCCGGAGCGACGAGGAGGTCGCCCTCGGCGAGCCGCGGCACGTAGGCCTCGCGCAGCTCGGGGGCACCGTGCGTCGCGATCGGCAGCAGGCCACTGACCAGGGTCTCCCGCAGCGGCAGGTCGCGCGCGCGGCAGGCCGCCTCGCGGACCATCACGCCCAGCTGGACGAGGCCGAGGTCCTCCCCACCGAGGGCGGCCGGCGCGGCCAGGCCCAGGAGGCCGGCCTCGGCGCACGCCTGCCAGCTGGCCTCGGTCTCCTCGGGGCCCTTCTCCAGGACGTCGATGAGGACGGAGCGGATCTCGTCCTGCAGCTCTGACGCTCGGGACGCCTGGGGGACGCCTCGGGGACACGTCGTCGCGCATGCGCTCCCTTCCGTCGCCGAAACTGTAACGTGTTCTAGTCTAGGGCCAGCCCGGACTTCCGCAACCGAGAGGTTGGACACGTGCTCTCCTCACTCTGCGCCCCCCTCAGCTGGGTGGGCCGTCACCTCCGCAGCTCCGTGCGCGAGCTGGCCGACGTCCCTCACGTGGAGATCCCGGAAGGGCGCTGGCTCGAGCTGCCCCGACGCGGACGCACCTGGCTGACCGAGCTCGACGGCCCGCCCGGCGCGCCGACGATCGTGCTGCTCCACGCGGTGGGGTGCACGGGGATGCTCACCTGGTTCCCCGCTGTGCACGAGCTCGCGAAGCACTTCCGGGTGGTCGTCTTCGACCAGCGCTGGCACGGCCGCGGCATCGTCTCCGAGCACTTCTCGCTGCACGACTGCGCCGACGACGTGGCCGCGGTGATCACCGAGCTCGAGCTCGACAGGCCCATCGTCGCCGGCTACTCGATGGGCTCGATCGTCGCCCAGCGGGTCTGGCGCCAGCACCCCGACGTCGTGGGCGGGCTCGTGCTCGGCGCCACCACCGACCACTTCCGCACCAACGGCCGCGAGATGGTCTTCCACAACGGCATCGAGGTCAGCATGGGTGCGCTGCGGGCGCTCGCGCGGACGAGCGTCGTACGACGGGCGGCCCGGGTGGGCGCCGAGGCGCTCGACCTCGAGCCGAACGGGATCGACCAGTGGGCACTGGGCGAGTGGCGCAGCACGAGCCCGTGGGCCGTCGCGCAGGCGTTGGCGGCGCTGGGCCGGCACCACTCCAGTCCCTGGCTGGAGCGCATCGACGTCCCGACCGCGGTGGTCGTCCCGCAGACCGACTGGGCCATCCCGCCCGACCGCCAGCGCCGGGTCGCCGCGTCGATCCCCGGCGCCACCGTGCACGAGGCCGACTGCGGCCACTCCGGCGTGGTGCTGGAGTCCGAGATCTTCGTCCCGGTCTTCGTCGAGGCCGCCCTCGACGTCGCCGCCCGGATGCAGCAGCCCCGCCCGCGCGCCGTCCCCGACCCCAGGAAGTCGGTCGATCAGGTCACCGGGTGATCTGCTCGACCACCCCTGCGGAGGTACCCGTCACCCACAGCCTCCGGGAGCCCGGAGCCACCGCCACCGTGTCTGGCTGGCGGACCGTCGGGTAGGCCGCCACCCGCCGCGGAGCCGGTCACCCACCACCCGCAGCCCGACCAGCTCGTTGCGACCCGTGAGGGTCACCCAGGCCGTCCCCGTCGTCGGGTCCCCGGCGAGTCCGTACGGGCTGCCGCCGAGCCGCAGGGACCCGACCTGTCGCAGCGGGTCCAGGGAGTACAGGAGCACCCGTCCGCCTCGGGTGTCGGTCACGGCGAGCCGGTCGGCACCGACGAGCGCCACGTGCGTGGGCCCCGCTCCCGCCGGCACCCGCGCGACGCGGCGCAGCGTGTCCAGGTCATAGGTGCTCACGGTGTAGGCCCCCACGTCGACGACGGCGGCCGTGCTGCCCTGCACCACGACGCCTCCCGGCTGGCGGAGGTCGGAGAAGGTGTGCACCACGTCACCGTGTCGCAGCACCGACATCGAGCCGCTGAACTCGTTGGCCACCACGACGACGCCGCCCGAAACACCGGCCGCGTCGTGGGGATGGCGCTGCACCCGGGTCTGCTGGACCTGCCGGGTCCGCAGGTCGACCTCGAGGAGCCGGTCGGCGGTCTCGGAGGGCACCAGCACCACGCCCCCACCTCGGACCGCCTGCAGGTGCCGCACCTTGCCGGGCAGCGGCACCGAGAACCGCGGCGTCAACGTGTCCGGGTCGAGCACGAGCAGCCGGTACGGCTGACGAACGGCGACGGCGAGGCTCCTGCTCGCCGCGTCGTACGCGATGCCCTGGGGAGACGGACCCACGGATCGCACGCTCCCGGCGGGATGGCTGGTGAGCTGCGGCGAGGTCGCGGGCTCGGCCGCGTGCTTCGCATCTCCGGAGCCCGCGTGGTCCGCGCCCCCGCAGCCCGCCACGGCGAGCAGCAGCGACGCCACGGCCAGTCCCGCCACGACGTCGCCCGAGGTGTCCCGCTGACGGTCTCATCACCCCCAGTCTGCGGGAGAGCCGACGTGACCTGAGTCGCTGATGCCTCGTTGAAGCACCGACGCGCGGGGACCGAGTCCATTCCTGGACGCCGGCTCGTGGTCGAGGAGGTGCCTGGCGTGGTCGCACGAGCTCTGCGGGTCCGGACGTTGCTGGTGCTGGCGTTCGCGCTCGCCGTCGCCATCGCCACGTCGCTCAGCACGTCGGGCGCCCAGGCGATCCGGTGGCTTCGCGGCTCACGGGAGTGCCCGCCAGGTCTATGTCACCGGGTTGGCACCCGGGGTCAGCGCATCCCTGGTCGACGGCAAGGGGCACACGGTCACGACGCAGAAGGCCGACTCGCTCGGCGGCCTGCTCTTCCGGGAGGTCACCCCCGGCACTGGGTACCGCGTGTCCTCCGGCGGTACGACGAGCGCTCCCGTCACCGTCCACTCCGAGGCCGCGGCCCCGTGGGACCCGAGCATCTACGACCAGCAGATCCCCGCCGACGGCTACTCCTACCTGACCACCCGCGACGGCACCCGGCTCGCGATCACGGTGCACCCACCCACGCACCCCGCCGGCATCGGCGGCCTCCCCGAGGGCTTCCCGGTGCCGAACGGGCCCGACTACACCAAGCCCTACCCGACGCTGATCGAGTACTCCGGCTACGGCTACGCCGACCCCGCCGGTCCGGTGAACGGCATCGCCGCCGTCGCCAACCTGATGGGCTTCGCCGTCGTCGACGTGAGCATGCGCGGCACCGGCTGCTCCGGCGGCGCCTTCGACTTCTTCGAGCCGCTGCAGAACCTCGACGGCTACGACGCCATCGAGACCATCGCCAACCAGCCCTGGGTCAAGGGCCACAAGGTCGGGATGATGGGGATCTCCTACGGCGGCATCAGCCAGCTCTTCACCGCCCAGCTGCGCCCGCCGCACCTCGCCGCGATCGCGCCGATGTCGGTGATCGACGCGACGGCCACCACGCTCTACCCCGGCGGTGTCCTCAACACCGGCTTCGCCGTCGCCTGGGCCAAGGAGCGCCAGGACGAGGCGCAGCCGGCCGGCACCGGTGCCACCGGCACCCAGGCCTACGCGGAGAAGCAGGTCGCGGCCGGCGACCAGACGTGCCGCAGCAACCAGGCGCTGCACGGCGAGGCCAACGACCTGATGGGCAAGATCCGCGCCAACAGCCACTACGTGCCGGCGACGGCCGACCCGCTCGACCCGGTCACCTTCGTGAACAAGATCGACGTGCCGACGTTCATGGCCTGTCAGTGGGAGGACGAGCAGACGGGCGGGCACTGCGCCAACCTCGTCGCGCACTTCACCGGCACGAAGAAGAAGTGGTTCACCTTCACCAACGGTGCACACATCGACTCGCTCGACCCGGCCACGCTGAACCGCTGGTACGACTTCCTCGAGCTCTACGTCGCCGGCCAGGCGCCGGTGGTCAACTCGGCGGTGGTCCGCGCCGCTGCGCCGTTGATCTACCAGACCGCCATGGGCACGCCGCAGACCGACCTGATCACGCTGCCCGCGGACCCCGTGCAGCTGCAGCCGACGTACGACCTGGCCAAGAGCGCCTTCGAGCAGGGGCCGTCGGTGCGGGTGCTCTTCGACAACGGCGCGGGGACCTCCCCCACCGGCAGCAAGACAGCCGGCGACCCCTACGCCGCCTACGAGCACTCGTTCACCACGTTGCCCGTCCCGGGCACCCAGGCGCGGTCGTGGTACCTCGCGCCGAACGGCGCCCTCGGCGCCTCGCCGCAGGGCGCACAGCACGTCGACCACTACACCTCCGACGCCACGGCGACGCCCAAGAACGACTTCACCGGCAACACCGGCGGCGGCGGACTGTGGGGCAACGCCTCCCAGTGGTCGTGGAACTGGCAGCAGAACAAGGCCGGGACCGCGGTCTCCTACACCTCGGCCCCGCTCACCTCGAACGTCACGACGGTCGGCGCCGGATCCGTCGAGCTGTGGGTGAAGTCGTCGACCCCCGACGTCGACCTGCAGGCGACGGTCAGCGAGGTGCGCGACGGCCACGAGACCTTCGTGCAGAACGGCTGGATCCGCGGCAGCGAGCGCAAGCTGGCGACCACCTCCGACAACATCTTCAAGCAGCAGCCGAGCCTGCTCGAGCCGATCCCGACGATGCGGGCCAGCGACGCCGCGCCGATGCCGAGCAACGCCTTCACCAAGGTGACGATCCCGCTGTACTTCCAGGGGCACGCCTACCGGGCCGGGTCGCAGATCCGGGTGAGCATCGCCGCGCCCAACGGCACCCAGCCGATCTGGGCGTTCGACGAGACCCAGCCGAGCGGCCGCACCGCGCAGGTGTCCCTCGGCTACTCCTCGACGATGCCCTCGCGACTCGTGCTCCCCGTGGTCCCGGGCCTCAGCATCGACTCCGCGGCACCGGCCTGCCCCAGCCTGCGCAACGAGCCCTGCCGGTAGCCGCCGCCCCGGACGTCATACGAGGTGGTCGCCATGGCGACCAGACCGTATGACGTCGTGCGACTCAGCGGCCGCAGCGGTCGACGCGCTCCCAGGGCCAGTCGGTGGCGAGCCAGTCCGCGAGGGCGTCGGCAAGGGGTACGTCGAGGTGCGCCCGGTCGGCCCGCACCCAGGACTGCACGGTGGCGTCCCAGTCCTCCGAGCGCGTCGGATAGATGTAGACGCAGCCGATGACGTCGCCGGCGTCGTCGGGGTCGATCACGGTGAAGGTGAACCCCTTGCGCTGCGTGAAGTCGTCCGCGTGGCGGCGGAGGTCGGCGAGGTTGCGCTCGGGCGTCATGCCCTCGGGCGGTGGCCAGGAGCCGTCGGGGAAGCCGGGCGTCGACCGGATGTGCTCGATGCTGCTCGTCCACGCCGCGAGGTCGGACTCGTTGTGCTGGGGCCCCAAGGGCTCGAGACGGAACTCGCTGGTCGCCAACGAGGTCGGCGGATCGAAGTCAGCCGGCACGAACTCGCCCGAGGTCATGGTCGGCACCGTAGCGGGCGACCTAGGTCGACGTCGCCTTCTTTTTCGCGGCCGGCTTCTTCCGGGGTGCCGTCTTCTTCGCCGTCTTCTTCGCCGTCGCCTTCTTGGCCTTCTTCATGACCTCGGCGTGCAGGGCGTCGAGCTCCTCGGGAAACTTCTCGACCAGCGTCCACGGCTCGGGCACCGACTCGCGGCAGGCGATCGCGCCGACGTGCACGTGGCCGTTGCTCGACATCACCGTGACGTTGAGGCCGGCGCCGTGGAAGACCGGGCCCGAGCGGGTAGAGGCCGACGATCTTGGCGCCCATGAAGTAGAGCGCGACCGGCGGACCGGGCACGTTGGAGATGACCAGGTTGTGGATCACCGGTCCGGAGTCGGCCAGCTTCAGCGACGACACCAGGCGTACGGCGAGGCCGAAGGTGCGGGGGGCCGCGAACTGGGCCCAGTCCTGCAGCGAGTCGGCCGAGATCGCCTTGTGGTGCTCCTTGGCGTTCTGGTTGGTCCTCGAGACCTCGCGCAACCGCTCGAGCGGGTCAGCGATGTCGGTGCCCAGCCGGGAGAACATCGTGGAGACCTTGTTGCTGCCGCTCTCGCGCTTGGACGCCCCGCGCACCGAGACGGGCACCGAGGCGATCAGCGAGGCCTCGGGCAGCTCGTCGCGCTCCTCGAGGTAGCGACGCAGTGCTCCCCCGCTGACCGCGATCACCACGTCGTTGACGGTGGCGCCCTCGACGGCGTTCTTGACGTCCTTGATCTTCTGCAGCGACATGTCGCCGACCGCGACGGAGCGGTGCCCGGTGATGGTGCCGTTGAAGGAGGTGCGTGGCGCGGTGAGCGGCGCGGGCATCGCCGTACCCTCGCGGGCCCGGCCGATGGTGCTCGCGACGCCCTTGACCGTCGGGCCGATCACCTTGGCCAGCGCCACCGGCTTGTGCAGGTTGGTGACCACGCCCCGCGCAAGCAGCTCCGCGTCGCCCGGGGCCCGGGGCGTCTCGGCGTCCGGCGCCGACTCCAGCGGCGGGGCGTCCGGCTCGAGGGAGCAGAGGAAGGAGATGGCGTTCGCGCCGGAGACCCCGTCGACGGTGCAGTGGTGCATCTTGGTGAACACCACGATCCGCTCGTCGCCCTCGGCGGTGCGGTAGCCCTCGATCACGTAGAACTCCCACAGCGGCCGCGCGCGATCGAGCGGGATGCCGGCCAGGTGGCCGCACAGGTCGGTGAGCTCGCGGTATCCGCCGGGCGAGGGCAGCGCCATCCGGTGCAGGTGGCGGTCGAGGTCGAAGTCGTCGTCCTCGACCCACACCGGGTGGTCGATGCCGAGCGGCACCTGCTTGAGCTTGCGGTGGAACATCGGGACGCCGTCGATGCGCCGCTCGAGCTCGTGGGCGAACTCGTCGAAGGAGTAGCCACCCGGCACGGTCTCGGGGTCCAGGACGATCAGCCCGCAGACGTGCAGCAGCTGCGCTGACGTCTCCAGGTAGAGGAAGCTCGCGTCGAGCCCGCTCAATCGGTCCATGAGCCGCATCCTAGGGCGGTACGAGAACGTGTTCTACCGATCGACGGGTCGGCCTTCTCACAGTCGGTGCGGCGTAACCCGCCAGTAATCTGTGCCCATGTCCTACCGCAGCCGCCAGCTCCTGTACGCCGCGCTCGCGGTCAACGCCGTGCGGCCCGGCGCGCAGCCGGTACGGCGCGATCCCGGCGTTCTTCGCCGGCTGGGTGGCCACCGAGCTGGCGCCCCAGTGGCTCGCCGTGACCGCCGCCGACGCCGCCGCCGAGCTGACCGTGCGACGCCTGCGCGGCGGGCGCAGGCACCCCGACAAGATCGGCCTCGCCATCGCCGCCGGGACCGCCGCCACCCTCGGCTGGGTCATCGTCAACGCCGCCCGGTCCGCCACCCATGTGGAGTCGACGCTGCAGCGCGACCTCGGCGAGGACTACCTCGACGAGCTCGAGGAGGCGCCCGGCGCCGAAGAGCTGAAGACCTCCCTGCGCGAGCTGGTGCACCCGTTCAAGATGGCCAGGCCGGGCGTCGAGGTGATCCGCGACGTCAACTACACCGTCGGCGGGAAGCGCGCTCGGCTCGACATCTACCGGCCGGCCGGACAAGGACCTCGAGGACGCCCCGGTGCTGGTGCAGGTGCACGGCGGCGGCTGGACGATCGGCACCAAGGAGCAGCAGGGCCTGCTGCTGATGAACGCGATGGCCGAGCGTGGGTGGGTGTGCGTCGCGATGAACTACCGCCTCGCGCCGAAGCACCCTTTCCCGGCCCAGATCGTCGACGTGAAGAAGGCGATCGCCTGGACCCGCGAGCACATCGCCTCCTACGGCGGCGACCCGTCGTACCTCGTCATCACCGGTGGCTCGGCCGGTGGCCACCTCGCCGCGCTCGCCGCCCTCACGCCGCATGAGTCGTCGTACCAGCCTGGCTTCGAGGACGCCGACACCAGCGTCGCCGGGTGCGTGCCGTTCTACGGCGTCTACGACCTCGCCGGGCTGACCGGCGACCGGCCGGCCGAGGAGCTGCGCGACGGTTTCCTCGCGCCGTGGGTGTTCAAGAAGGACCCCGTCGCCGACCGCGAGGAGTTCGTGAGGGCCTCGCCGATCGCGCAGATCTCCGCCGACGCGCCGGACTTCTTCGTGCTGCACGGCACCAACGACTCGCTCGTCGACGTACGCCAGGCACGGGCGTTCGTGGAGAGGCTCAAGGAGGTCTCCAAGCACACCGTGACCTACGCCGAGTTCCCCGGCACCCAGCACGCGTTCGAGGTGTTCGGCTCGATCCGCAGCCACCACGTGATCAGGGCCGTCGAGCGCTGGCTGCTGCACCACCACGCGCTGTGGCGGCGCGAGCAGCAGCAGGAGTCAGCGGCGAGGTAGGCCGAGGATGCGCTCGGCGGCGACGTTGCGCAGCACCTGCGTGGTGCCGCCCGCGATCGACAGGCAGCGCGTCAGCAGCAGCTCGTGCCACGCATCCCGCGCGAGGTCGTCGCCGACGTAGACCCGCTCGCCCAGCAGGCGGACCACCAGCTCGGCCGCGTCCTGACGGCTGCGCACGCCGACCAGCTTGGCGACGCTCGACTCGGGACCCGGCCCCTGGCCGTCGATCGAGCGCAGCGTGGCGCGCGTGCCGAGCAGCTTGACCGCCGTCGCGAGCGCGACCGCGCGGCCCACGTCGACGCGCGACTCGGGATGGGTCCCCAGCAGCGCGACGGCCTGCTCGACGCTGACGCCGAGACGCGAGCCGGCCATCGCGACCCGCTCGTTGGCCAGCGTGGTTCGGGCCAGCCGCCAGCCACCGTCGACCTCGCCGACCACGCACTCGTCGGGCACGAACACCCCGTCGAGGAACACCTCGTTGAACATCGCCTCGCCGGTGATCTCGCGCAGGGGGCGTACGTCGATCCCCTCGCTGCTCATGTCGACGAGGAAGTAGGTGATCCCGGCGTGCGACTCGGCCTCCGGGTCGGTGCGGGCCAGGCAGATCGCCCAGTCGGCCTGGTGGGCCATCGAGGTCCACACCTTCTGGCCGGTCAGCCACCAGCCGCTGCGGCCGTCGGAGTGGACGTCACGGACCGCCTTCGTGCGCAGGGACGCGAGGTCGGAGCCGGCGCCCGGCTCGCTGAACAGCTGGCACCAGGTGATCTCACCGCGCAGGGTCGGGCCGACGAAGCGCTGCGCTGGGCGTCGTCGCCGTGCGCGATGATCGTCGGCGCGGCCCAGGCGCCGATGAACAGGTCCGGCCGCTCGACGCCGGCCTCCTCGAGCTCCTCGTCGATGACCAGCTGCTCGGCCGGCTCGGCGCCACGTCCGAACGGCGTGGGCCAGTGCGGCGTGAGCAGTCCGGTCTCGGCCAGCGCGGCCCGGCGGTCGGCGAGGGGCAGGCCGGCGATCCGCTCGGCCTCCTGGCGCACCTCGGCCCGCACCTCGTCGAGACCACCGAGCTCGACGTGCGGCGCACGACGGTGGCCCGCTGCTGCCAGTCCCGCGAGCGTGTCGGCGTACGACGCGGAGGTGGGGAGCATCGCACGCAGCGCCAGGGCCCGCCGGAAGTAGAGGTGGGCGTCGTGCTCGAAGGTGAAGCCGATCCCGCCGAGCACCTGGATGCAGCTCTTGGCCACCTCCACGGCACCATCGAGGGCGAGCACGCCGGCGATCGTGGCGGCCAGCCCGAAGGCCTCCTCGGACTCGCCGTGGGCCCGAGCGGCGTCCCACGCCGCGGCGGTGACCACCTCGGAGGTCTCCAGCATCTCGGCGCACAGGTGCTTGATCGCCTGGAACGACCCGATCTTGCGGCCGAACTGCTCCCGCACGCCGGCGTACTCCACGGCGGTGTCGAGGCACCAGCGCGCGACGCCCGAGGCCTCCGCGGCGGCGAGCGTCGCCAGGAGAGCGCGGACTCGTGCCGGGTCGGCCTGGACCGGTTCTCCGTCGGGGAGCGTGCCGAGGGCGCTGCGCCGGCTCAGGTCGGGAGCAGCGGCGGGCCGCAGGTCGGCGCCGGCCAGGTCGACGAGTCGCACGTCCTCGTTCGAGATCACCAGGGCGTGGGTGGCTCCGGCGGCCCCGTGCACCACCTCGCCACCGAGCACGAGCGCGAAGCGCCGGTCCCCGACGTCGCCGAGCACGGCCGAGGCCACGGCGGTGCCGAGCACGGGGCCGGGCAACAGAGCGGTCGCGGCACGCCTCGACCGCCACCGCGAGGTCGAGCAGCGAGCCGCCGTCCTCGATGATCGAGAACAGCCCCATCTCGCCGGCGGCCGCGACCACGTCCGGGAAGCCGGCCTCCGGGTCGTCCTCCGCCGCCCGGACGAGCGCGACCGGGTCCAGCGACCCGGCCCACTTGCCGAACGCCTCCGCGATCTCGCGCTGGTCGTCGCTGATCCCGATCGGCATGCCACTCCCGCAAGAAACTAGAACGTGTTCCAGTCATGATGCCACGCGCGCCGGTGGTTACGCTCCCTCGCGTGAGTGAGATGCCCGACGACCTGCTGGCCCACGCACGGGCGGCGAAGGGGTTCATGCCCGAGGACGAGGGCGCCTTCCTGCACCGCACCGCGCTGGCCCACCTCGGGGACGGTCCGGCGCTGGAGATCGGCACCTACTGCGGCAAGTCCGCGATCTGGCTGGGGGCGGCGGCCCGGGCCACCGGCAGCGTGGTGTTCACCCTCGACCACCACCGCGGGTCGGAGGAGAACCAGGCCGGCTGGGAGCACCACGACACGACCCTGGTCGACGACCAGTCCGGTCGGATGGACACCCTCCCGGTCTTCCGCCGCACCATCGAGCGGGCCGGTCTCGAGGACGAGGTGGTCGCTGTCGTCGGCCGGTCCACGACCGTGGCGGCGTACTGGCGCACCCCGGTGAGCCTGCTGTTCATCGACGGCGGTCACGCCGAGGTGCACGCCCAGAACGACTTCGCCGGCTTCGCCCGCTGGGTCCAGCCCGGCGGCGTGCTCGTCATCCACGACGTCTTCGAGCACCCCGAGGACGGCGGCCAAGCCCCCTTCCACGTCTGGCAGCGCGCCTTCGCCGGCGGCGCGTTCACCCCGGAGGCCACCGTCGGCTCGATGCGGGTCCTCGTCCGCACGTCCGGTGCTCCCGGCGACGACGTCGGCTGACCGCCGACCGGGGGATCCGGGTACGCCCACCCGCTCGCGGTCCTGGGGCGTGCAACACCTCCCCGGTCAGCGGGTGGGGAGGGCGTGCTGGTCGAGCTCGGCGTCCTCCGGGCAGCCGCACTCGAGGGCGATGGCGGCGAAGTGCGGGGAGAGCGTGTCGCCGCGCATGATGCCGCTGGCCGGGCTGGTGCGGGAGAGGGCGTCGGTGGCCAGGATCACTGCGGCGGCGGTGTACGTCGTCTGCTCCCCCGGCCAGAACACGCCACCGGGGTGCTCCGCGCCGTGCACCGACCCGGTCCAGTAGCTGCCGTCGTCGTGGCGCAGGTGCTGCATGTCGGCGTACAGCCGCAGCGCGCGCTCGTCGTCGAGGGCGTCGAGGGCCATCGCGAGCTCGCAGGTCTCGGCACCGGTGACCCACGGGTTGGTGTCGACGCAACGCACCCCCAGCCCGGGCATCACGAACTCCGACCACCGCTGGCTCGAGCAGGTTCATCCCGGCCGCGCCGCGCACCGCACCGCCGAGCACGGGGTAGTACCAGTCCATCGAGAACGTGGACTTGTCGAGGAACAGGTCGCGGTGGGCGCGCAGCGCGTGACCCAGCCGCCCACCGGAGAGCTCCCACTCCGGCTGCGGCTCGTCCACCAGGTCGGCGAGGGCGACGCCGGCACGCAACGACTGGTAGATGCTCGACGACCCCGCCAGCAGCGCCTCGCGGTTGACCCCCGTCGGGCCGTGCGGCATCCCACTCCTGCGACCACGCGATCCCGCCGAAGGGCAGCTGCATCCCGGTGACGAAGTCGAGTCCACGGCGTACGGCGGGCCAGCATGCGCTCGACGAAGGTGAGGTCGCGGTGCAGCAGCCAGTGGTGCCAGACGCCGACCGCGAAGTACGCCGACATGTTCGTCTCGCCACTCGCGTCCTCGACCTCGCCGGCCACGATCTTCATCGGCCAGGACCCGTCGTGCCGCTGCCGACGCAGCACCCACGTGTAGGCGGCGTCGGCCGCCTCGCGCTCACCGGCGACGTCGAGCGCCATCGCGGACTCGACGTGGTTCCAGACGTCGACGTGCTCGCCGATCGTCCACGGCACGGCGCCGTCGGCCTCCTGCATCGACGGCGATGGAGGCGGCCGTCTGCGCGACCTGGTCGCGCGTCAGCACGCCGTCGACCGACGGGATCATGCGGGTCGTCGACGCCGGCTTGTGGAGGTACAGGACCATGCTCTTGCCGATGACGGGGTTCAGCGCCCGCTCGGCCCCGCGGGTCAGGGTGCTCCACCCGCGCGTGCGCATGATGTCCCAGACCAGCACCTGGTGGTAGCCCTTCACCAGCGGGTGCTCGTCGTTGTCGACGCCGACCGCGCACTTGAGCCACCAGTACGGCGCGTGCAGGCCGTGGGCGTGCGCCTTGCCGTCGTACACCATGCCGGCGTTGACCAGCTTCCAGATCAGCTCCTGGTCGGTGTAGATGCGGATGTGCCCGCCGGGGGTGTTGTGGTAGTCCGCCGAGAGCCGCCAGCAGACCAGCTCGGGCAGCCACCGCGGCACGGTGATGGCCATCGTGCCGCCCGGCCGCAGCACGCGGACGAGCTCCTGGATCGCCTTGGTGTCCTCGGGGATGTGCTCGAGCACCTCCGAGGCGACCACCCGGTCGAACTCCTCGTCGGCGAACGGCAGCGAGAGCGCGTCACCCTGCTTGATGTCGGCCTCGGCGCCCACGGGCACCTCGCCGGCCTCCTTCATCGCGCCGAACAGCTCGAGCACGCCGGCGAGCTCGTCGCCGTCCTGGTCGAAGGCGATCACGTCCGCGCCACGGCGGTACATCTCGAAGGCGTGCCGACCCGGCGCCACACCCCATGTCGATGACGCGGTCACCGGGCTGGAGCCCGAGCCGCTCGAAGTCAACGGTCAGCAACTGCCCAGAACCCTCTCGTACGCCGCGGCGGTCTTCTCGGCGACCGCGTGCCAGCTGAACCTCTCCTTGACCCGCTCACGACCGGCGCGACCCATGCGGGTGCGGCGCTCGGGGTCGTCGAGCAGTGCCGCGATGGCCTGCTCGAGCTCGTTGACGTCGCCGGGGGTGACGAGGTCGGCGCACAGCCCGTCGGGTCCCACGACCTCGGGGATCGCGCCGGCCCGGCTGACCACCAGAGGCGTCTCGCACGCCATCAGCTCGGCGGTCGGCAACGAGAAGCCCTCGTAGAGCGATGGCACGCAGGCGACCTCGGCCGAGCCCATCACCTCGACGAGCTCGGCGTCGCTGATCCCGTTGACGAAGGTCACGTGCTCGCCGATGCCGAGCCGGTCGATCAGCCGCTCGGTGCGGCCGCCGGGCGTCGGCTTGGTGACGAGGACGAGCTCGACCTCGCGCTCGGTGAGCAGCTTGGCAGTCGCCTCGAGCAGCGTGGCGATCCCCTTCATCGGCGCGTCGGCACTGGCCATCGCCACGATCCGGCCGGGCACCCGAGGCTTGGTCGGCGGGCGGAAGACCTCGTCGACGCCGAGCGGGATCACCTGGATGCGGGCGTCGTCGACACCGAAGTCCGCGACGATGTCGTGCCGGCTCGACTCCGAGACGGTGAGGATCTCGCCGATCTGGCGGGCGACCTTGGCCTGCATCCGCAGGAAGCCGTACCAGCGCCGCAGCGTGACCTGGTGCCACGGCCGGCGTGGCGGCCGCGAGGTCGATGCGGCGGTCGAAGGTGATCGGGTGGTGGATGCTCGTGATGACGGGCAGGCCCATCTCCTTGATCGTCGAGCATGCCGTAGCCGAGCACCTGGTTGTCGTGGACGATGTCGAAGTCCCCGAGCCGCTCGCGCAGCAACCGGGCGGCGCGCTTGCTGAACGTCTTGGGCTCCGGGAAGCCGGCCGTCCACATGGTCAGCACCTCCTCGACGTCGATCCGGTCGCGGATCTCGCTGGGTCGCGGCGTACGGAACGGGTCCTCGTCGCGGTACAGGTCGAGGCTGGGCACCTTGGTCAGGCCACGCCCTCGTCGAGCTCGGGGTAGGGCTGGCCGGAGAACACCTCGACGGTGTGGCCGAGCGCGGCCAGCTCGCGGCTGAGGTGACGGACGTAGATGCCCTGGCCGCCGCAGTGTGGCTTGCTCCGGTAGGACAACAGGGCGATTCGCAAGTGTGCGCCGTTTCGGTCGGGATCGGGCTGGGCAGTTCTGAGATGGCACGCTCTTAAGCAGCTACGACACGCATCCGCAACTGGAACGTGTTCTGATTATGCCCGACCAGACTGCTAGCCTCGGAAGCGGTCCAGGTGAGGAAGGTGACCGTCGTGGCTACCGTGAGCTCGCTCAGCATGGACGACCTCGGGAGCGCCGCTCAGCGGGATCGCCGCAAGCGCATCCTGGACGCCACCATCGCGCTCGCCTCGAAGGGCGGCTTCGACGCCGTGCAGATGCGGGCGGTGGCCGACCGGGCCGACGTCGCCCTCGGCACCCTCTACCGCTACTTCCCCTCGAAGATCCACCTGCTCGTCTCCGCGCTGGCCCGCCAGTTCGAGGAGACCGAGGCCACCCTGGGACGCAAGCCGATCCCCGGCGACACCCCTGCCGACCGGGTCAGCTGGGTGCTCTCGCGCGCCACGCGCAGCATGCAGAAGGAGCCCCAGCTCACCGAGGCCCTCACCCGTGCCTTCATGTTCGCCGACTCGACGGCGGCCGGCGAGATCCATGTCGTCGGCCTGCGCCTGACCAGCATGCTCAACCGCGCGCTGCAGGGCGCCGAGTACGTCGAGGGCGCCGAGCCCACCGACCGCGAGATCGCGGTCGCGCGGGTGATCAGCGACGTCTGGCTCTCCGCCCTCGTCTCCTGGGTCACCGGGCGCAGCAGCGCCGAGGAGGTCGCCGACCACCTCGACACCGCCGTCCACATGCTCCTGCGCTAACCCAGCCGCCGAAGGCGTGGGTGGCGGTGGCGCCGCCGTCCACGGCGAGCTCGGCTCCGGTGACGAAGCTGGACTCGTCGCTGGCCAGGTACATGTAGGCCGGGGCGATGTCGAGCGGGTGGCCGACGCGCTTGAGGGCGACCTTGGTGGCGCCGTACTCCATCGCCGCGTCGCCGCCGTGCACCCGGGTCATCGGGGTGTCGATCATCCCGGGGTGCACCGAGTTGACGCGGATCCCCTTGGGGCCGAGCTCCATCGCGGCGGCCTTGGTCATGCCGCGGATGGCGAACTTGGTGGCGCCGTACGCCGTGCAGAAGGCCATCCCCGCGAGCCCCTCGATCGAGGAGGCGTTGACGATCGAGCCGCCGCCGTTCTCCCGCATCGTCCTCGCCACCGACTTCATGCCCAGGAAGCAGCCCCGCAGGTTGACGCGCACCAGCAGGTCGAACTCGTCCATGTCCTGCTTCTCGACCTCGCCGAAGCGCAGGATGCCGGCGTTGTTGATCAGCACGTTGACCGGGCCGAACCGCTCGTTGGCCTCCTCGACCAGCGTCGTCCACGATTCCTCGTCGGAGACGTCGTGATGGCGGAAGTACGCCGCACCCTGCCTGCTCGCGGCCAGCTCGTCGGCCAGCAGCTGGCCGGGCTCGTCGGCCACGTCGGCGATCACGACCTGAGCCCCCTCCTCGACGAACGCACGGGCGATCGCCGCCCCCTGACCTTGCGCAGCACCGGTCACGATGGCGCGCTTGCCGGCAAGTCGGTTCACTCAGCTCTCCTTGGGTTTCAGGGACATCACGGAGTCGGCGGCGAAGCCGACCTGGGGGTCGCGGCCGGCGAAGTAACCGCCGACCTGCTCGTCGAGGTCGGCGAGGCCCCACGTCGCGGTGCCGGCGTCGAAGCGCTGCTCGACCACGGGCGCGGCGAGCAGGGCCACCATGCCGCCGTACACGACGAACACCTGGCCGGTGATCTTCGCGGCCGCGGGCGAGGCCAGGTAGGCCACGAGCGGGGCGACGTGCTCGGCGGAGTACGGGTCGATCGGACGGCCCGACTCGTCAGCACCGAAGACCTCGGCCGTCATCGCGGTGCGGGCGCGGGGGCAGATGGCGTTGGCCCGCACGCCGACCCGCGACAGACCGCGCGCCGTGCTCAGCGTGAGCGCGGTGATCCCGGCCTTGGCGGCGGCGTAGTTGGCCTGGCCGGGCGAGCCGGTGAGGAACGCCTCGGAGGCCGTGTTGACCACGGCGGCGTCGACCGGCTCACCGGTCTCCTTGTAGCGGCTGCGCCAGTACGACGCGGCGTTGCGCGAGAGCAGGAAGTGGCCGCGCAGGTGGACCTTGAGGACGAGGTCGAACTCCTCGTCGGTCATGTTGAAGAGCATCTTGTCGCGGGTGATGCCGGCGTTGTTGACGACGACGTCGAGCCGCCCGAGCTTCTCGGTCGCGGCTTCGAGCATCGCGTCTGCGGTCGCCCGCTCCCCCACGTCACCGGGGACGACGAGCGCCTCGACACCGATTGCCCGGATCTCCTCGGCCGCCTCGTCGGCGGCACCCGGCAGGTCGTTGACCACGACGTGGGCACCGGCCGCAGCGAGGGCGAGCGCCTCGGCGCGACCCAGACCGGCACCTGCGCCGGTGACGATCGCGACGCGACCGTCGAGGGAGAGCGCGTTCATGCCTCGACGATGCTGATCGCGGATTTCGGGCAAGAGGCGACCGCCTGCTCGATCAGCGCCTGGTTCTGGTCGGTGACGACCTCGTCGAGCACCTGCAGGTCGTCGTTGTCGTCGATCTGGAAGTGGTCGGGGGCCAGCGCCTCGCACATCGCGTTGGACTCGCACAGGTCCCAGTCGATCTGGATCTTCTTCATCGGCTCTCCTTGTTCAGCCCTGGCCCGGGAGGGCCGACATCTTGCGGTGGTCCCAGCTCGCGACCTTGTCCGGCTCGACGACGATCCCGACGCGCTTGCGGGCCTGCTGCTCCACGATCTGCTCGCCGAGCTCACCAAGGTCGGCGTCGCCGGCCATCCGCTGGGTCATCCGCGCGCCCAGCGCCTTGATGCCCTCGTAGTCCTCGATCAGCCGGGCGCGACCGGAGATGCTCACGCCGCGCAGCTCGAAGTAGTCGTCGCCGTCCTCGACCAGGCAGCTGACTCGCGGGTCGCGGCGCAGGTTCTTCACCTTCTGCGAGCGAGCCGTAGGTCCAGAAGGCGATCCGGCCCTCGTCGAGCACGTAGAAGAGCGTGGTCAGGTGCGGCGCACCGTCGGGCCCGATGGTGGCGACCTGCACCTTCATGTTGCCGGCCAGGAAGCCCTCGATCTCCGCCTCGCTCATCGCGACGGCGTTGCGTCACCCTCATCCGGAGTCCACGCGTCATAGGAGCCTTCGCTGGAGTGGCCGGGGAAGGTGCCCTGGTCGGGGAAGACCAGCGGTGCTGCGTTGTTCACGGCGGTGGCCACCTCGCCGAAGCCGACGGCGATCAGGCGCACCTTGCCGTCGTACTCCGTGATGTCGCCGGCGGCGAAGATCCGCGGCACGTTGGTGCGCATCGCGGTGTCGACCTTGATGTGGCGCTTGTCGAACTCCACGCCCCATTCCTTCATCGCCGAGAGGTCGGCGACGAAGCCCAGCGCGGCCACCACCGCCTGCGCCGGCCGGGTGAGCACCTCGCCGTCGTTGGTGGTGATCTCGACAGACTCGACGTGGTGCTCGCCCTGGAGCGCGGTGACCTGGGCCTGGGTGATCACCTCGGTCTTGCTGGCCAGCACGACGTCGACGGTGGCCTGGTGGGCGCGGAACTGGTCGCGACGGTGCACGAGCGTGACGTGGTTGGCGATCGGCTCGAGGGCCATCGCCCAGTCGAAGGCGCTGTCGCCGCCACCCACGATGACCACGTCGCGACCGGCGTACTCCGCGAACGACGGCACGAAGAAGACCAGCCCGCGGTCCTCCCAGCCCTCCCCCGCCGCCGGCAGCGGGCGCGGGCTGAACCGGCCGATGCCCGCGGTGATGATCACGACCTTGGCCTCGATCGTGGTGCCGTCCTCGAGCTCCATCACGACGCCGTCGTCGTCGCTCTTCAGCGTCGTCGCCGTGCGCCCGAGGATGTACGACGGGTCGGCGGACGCGGCCTGCTCGACCAGCTGCTCGACGAGCTCGCGGCCCTTGACCACCGGGAAGCCGGCGACGTCGAGGATCTTCTTCTCCGGGTAGAGCGCGGAGACCTGCCCGCCGATCTCGGGGAGCGAGTCGACCAGGGTGACGCGCATGCCGCGGAAGCCGGCGTAGTAGGCACCGAACAGCCCGGCGGGGCCGGCACCGACGATGAGCAGGTCGGTCTCGACGTCCGTCACCGCGCCTCCTTGTCGGGAACCGGCCGAACAAGCTCGGCGTTGAGCCTGTCGAAACTAGAACGTGTTCTAAGTTATCAGAAGGCCTTCATCTGGGACACGCGCCACTCTCCCCCATGGCGGGTCAGTGTGACCAGGACCCGGTTCTGGTCGATCCGCTGGTTGGTGGTGCCCTTGGCGATGGTGACCTGGTTGACGAAGACCAGCGCGACCACCTTGGTCGGCGAGGCCGAGACGATCGAGGACGCGACGGCCGTGGCGGTGAGCTTGACCTGGTTCGTCACCGTCTGGGCCTTGACGCTCGCCATCGTCTTGGCGTACTCGCTGCGGAAGCTCGGCTCCATCACGGCCTCGGCGCCGGCGACGTCCTTGTCGAGGGTCGCCCAGTTGTAGGACAGCACCTTCTGGGTCAGGGTCGCGGCCTGGGTCAGCCCGTCCTCGCGGGCCCCCGTGGAGCTGACCGGGCTGACGGTCGGCGCCGGCTCGGAGTAGCGGTGGTAGGCGAACGCGGTCACCCCGACCAGCACCAGGCAGACCACGAGCAGCACGACCATCAGCCGCGCGCTCGCCCACAGCGGCTGCCTGACCGGCCCGTCCACGGGCTCGTCGTCGGTGACGTGCTCCGGCTCGGCCACCGGCGGCGGGGGCGGCTCACCTCGGCGCTCAGCCGGTGGCGGGGGCGGCGGTCCGCATCGTCGGCCGGGGCTGGAGGTCGGCTCAGTGCCGGGCTCGGTCAGGCTCTCGGCGGGCAGGTCGCTCTGGCAGTAGCGGCACTTGATCGCCGCCCTCTTGATCGTCTCCGCGCAGTAGGGGCAGAGCTTCTCGTCGGAGCCCAGGTCGCTCATCGCAGCCTCACCCCACGAACTCGAGGTTGGAGGTGCGCCACGTGTCGCCGGAGCGGACCATCGTCAGCTTGAGCCGGTAGTACCGCGGCTGCTTCACGCCCTTGGTCGACCTGTTGATGACCTGGGAGTCGGCGGCGACGAAGACCACCGCGGACTTCGCGGTGAGGTCACCGACGCCGACCGAGAGCACCTTGCCGCTCGAGACCGCCTGCGACTGGCTGGCCGAGGACTTCAGCTGGCTCTCGGCACCGGCGTACTGCGTCTTGAACGAGCCGGTCGCGCCCGCGAGCACCTTCGCGATGAGCGGGTCCATGTTCTTGTAGTCGACGGTGAGGAACGCCAGGGTCTCGTCGCGCGCCGCGTCGGTGACCGCCTTGTACTCGCTGGAGACGGTCTTGGCCTGGGCGTCGCCGGAGTCGGCGTCGGCGCGGACGAAGAAGAGGACGCTGGCGATGACCAGGAGGACCGCGAGCACGACGAGGACGACGTTGACCAGCCGCCAGGAGGTGCTCGATGGTCCTGCGCCGAGGGCAGGATCGCTCACCTGTTCTCCGTCCCGGACGCGGAGCCGGTCAGCATCCACTCCCACGAGTTGTCACCGAACAC
This sequence comes from uncultured Actinomycetota bacterium, assembly GCA_963756045.1. Taxonomy (GTDB): domain Bacteria; phylum Actinomycetota; class Actinomycetes; order Propionibacteriales; family Nocardioidaceae; genus Marmoricola. The sequence continues at coordinate 499,304 of CAVWML010000010.1, read as the reverse complement.
CGTGTGCGTTCCTCCCCCCGGGCCGACCACCAGCGCCGTCGCCGTTGTCGACCGCTCCTGACTGGGCATCGTACGGAGCGACACGATAGCTGCGACCTGGTGACGAGGCCGACCCGAACTGCGGCGCCTCGCGGTAGCCACGCATCTCGTAGGGCGGCCCGGACTTGCACTGGGCCGGGTAGACCGGGCCGTCGGACTCGTCGCTCGGCGGCCGCCACTGCGACTGCGGCTTGTAGCCGTCGGTGCACGGCCCCACGGAGCTGTTGAACTGCAGGTTGATGTGTCCGTAGCAGTCGCCCGGCGTACCGGTGAAGCCGGCCGCGATGACGTGCGGGAAGAGCACGAGGGTCTGCTCGAGCGCCGGCCGGTTCGTGACCAGCACCTGGCTGGTGGTGACGAGGTTGGAGAGGAAGACCGGCAGTGTCGGCTGCAGGCCCTTGAGGAGGTCGTTGACCTCCGTTGACCGCAGGCGGGCCGCCCTGCAGGACCGTGCGCAGGTTGGCGTCGGAGGAGCGCAGCGTGCCGGTGAGCTCGGCCAGGCCCTTGGCGAAGGTCTGGATGTCCTTCTCGTGCGCCGCCTGGGTGCGCAGCACGGTGTGGCCGGTGTCGAGGAGCGCGATCGTGCTCTGGGTGTTCGCGGAGGCGTTGTCGACGAACTCGGTGCCCGAGTCGACCATGTGCTGCAGCGGTCCGGCGGTGCCCCGGAACATCGTGCCGAGCTCGCCGACCACGGTCGACAGGTCGGTCGGGTTGACCGAGTCGACCATGCTGTTGATCCGCGTCAGCAGCACCTCGTTGCTCAGCGGCAGGCTGGCCGCGGTCCCCTTGAGGACGGTGCTCTTGCGTGGCGTAGGGACCGTTGTCGTTCGCGGGCTCGAAGTCGAGGTACTGCTCGCCGACGGCCGAGAGGTTGTGGACGTAGATCTTGGTGTCCACCGGGACCTTGGTGCCCTGCTTGAGCGTGAGGGTCGCGATCAGGCCGGTGGGGGTGACCTGCATCCCGGTGACCTTGCCGACCTTGACGCCGCGGTAGTCGACCTCGCTGCCGGTGTACAGGCCACCGGAGGTCGGCAGGCTGGCGTGGATGATCAGCTCGCGGCCGAGCAGCCGGTCGGTGAGACCGAGGAAGCTGCGCGGCGACGTAGACGATGCCGACCGCGCTGAGCGCCACGAACGCCAGCAGCCGGACCTTGACCCCCTTCGTCATTGGTGACCTCCCAGGAGCCCGCCGAGTCCGCCACCACTGCCGCCACCACTGCTGCCGCCGCTGCCGCTGCCGTTGGCACCCGAGCCCGAGCAGCCGCCGAGGATGCCGAGGTCCGGCAGCGGGAGCGGGTTGCCCTTCGCGGTGGTGCTGCCGGGCGGGCACAGGACCGCGCCGATGTTCGGCAGGTTGCCCGGCTCCTGCTCGAGCGCCTTGCACACAGTGGCCTTGAGCGGGCCGGAGAGTCCCTGGCACAGCGAGGCGGCCGGGGTGGCGCCACACAGGTTGATCAGGTTGGGGAGCACGTCGCCCGGCGACTTGACCAGCTTGCCGAGGTCGAGGTCGAGGTGGAACAGCGCGTTGGCGTAGTCGCCCCGGGCGATGTCCGCGGCCTCCTTGGGGAAGGGGAAGCTGGCCAGCATCGACAGGCCGTCCGGCAGCGAGTCGCCGGCGTCGGAGAGCTTGGTGAGCACCGGCTGCAGGTGTCGCAGCGAGGCCACGATGTTGTCGGTGCTCGCGTTGAGCACCCTGGTGCCGACGGCACCGAGCTTGTCGAGCTGGGTCAGCATCGTCATCAGCGCCCGGTGCTGCTGGTTGAGCACCTTGAGGGCCGGACCCATGCTGTCCATCGCCGCCCCGATGACGTCCTTCTCCTTGACCAGCGTCGCGGAGAGCCGGTTCGACCGAGTCCATCGCGGCGATGATGTCGTTCTTCTGCTTGTTGAGCGCGCCGACCATCGTGTCGAGGTTGGTCAGCAGCTCGCGGGCCTGGTCCTGGCGGCCGTTGAGCATCTTGTTCATCTCGACGCTGATCGTCTTGAGCTGGCCGATGCCACCGCCGCTGAGCAGCATCGAGAGCGCGCCCAGCACCTCCTCGACCTCGGGGTTGCGGCTGGTGCGCGAGAGCGGGATGAAGGCGCCGTTGGCGAGCAGCGTCGATGACGCCGTACCGGCCGGTGGCTCGATCAGAGCGATGTACTTCTCCCCGAGCAGGCTGGTCTGCCGGACGTCGATCTCGACGTTGGCCGGCACCTTGACGTCCTTGCGCACCAGGAAGGTCACCCGGGCGTGCCAGCCGACCCGCTCGACGTCGGTGACCCGGCCGACCACGGTGTCGTTGGCCATCACCTCGGTGCGCGGCACGACGTTGAGGGCGTCGGAGAAGTCAGCGGTCACCTGGTAGGCGTCGCCACGGCTCGGCGTGCCGCCGGGCAGGGGCAGGTCGTAGGCGCCGTCGAACTTGCAGCCGGAGACCATCACCGCCGTCACCAGCAGGAGGACGAGCGCCGTCGCCGTACGTCGCAGTCTCACTTGCCCTCACCGGCTTTCAGGGCCCCGAGGAGGCCGGCGAGCGAGGTGACGGGGGCGGTGCCGCCCAGCTTGACGGGCGCCGGCAGGGTGGTCGGGCTCTTGGGGTTGCTGGCGATCGCCTTCGAGGCGGGCTCGACGAGTGCACTGAGCAGCTGGCAGTAGAAGCCCTTGTCGGCGCTGGAGAAGGCCGGCGAGTCCTGGACGAGGTCGCAGAGCAGGGCACCCGGGCTGACCACGACCGGCTTGTGGCTGCCGTCGGTGGAGTCGAGCCGCGAACCGATCGACCGGGTCTTGTTGTCGTAGGCCACGGTCAGGTTGTCCAGGCCGAGCGCACCGATCCGGGTCGCGGTGTTCAGCTCGTCCTTGCGCTTGGCGAGGATGCCGAGGACGTCGCTGAGCTGACTCACGTCGCTCTCGACCGCGCCCTTGTTGTCGTGGACGAAGGTGCGCACGGTGCCCACGGCCCGAGCGAGCGCGGCGAGGGCCGCGGAGAGGTTGCCACGGTCGTCGGCGAGCTCGGTCGACACCGTGGTCAGGTCGTCCATGAAGCCGCTGACGAAGCGGTCGTTGGCGGCCAGCGTGGTGGTCAGCTGCGACATGTTGCGCACCGAGTCGAACAGCGGCCCGCTGCTGTTGCCGAAGGTCTGCACCGCCTGCGAGAGGTTGTTGATCGTCTGGTTGCCCAGCTCGCCGTTGCCGCGCAAGGCCTTCGCCCCGGCGGTCAGGAGCGTGTTCAGCGAGCCGTCCTTGTTGGCACCGTTGGGGCCGAGGGCCTGCGTCAGGTCCGACAGCGCCTGGGAGATCCGGTCCAGCTCGACCGGCGTACCGGTCTCGTCGAGCGGGATCTTGGCGCCGTCCTTCATCACCGCGCCGCCGTTGTAGGCCGGGGCGAGCTGCACGAAGCGGTCGGCGGTCAGGGTGGGCGTGACGATCGCCGCCTTGGCACCGGCCGGCAGCTGGTACTGCGGGTCGTACTCCATGCTCACGCGGACGTCGTCGCCCTCGGGCACCACCGCGGTGACGGTGCCGATCTTGACCCCCATCACCCGCACCTCGGAGCCCTTGTAGATGCTCACGGCGCGGGAGAAGTACGCCGTGACGTGCCGCGGCGCGGGCTTGGCGGTGAAGGCGACGAAGGCGGCCACCACCAGCATCACGATGACGAGTGGGGCGAAGTACCTGGTGAGCCTGCTCATGGGTAGTTCGGCCTCTTCCCGGACTTGAAGGTGCCGAAGTCGGCGACGTTCGGGACGAACGCGTCGAACCAGGGGCCGGTGCCGATGACGTTGATCAGGATCGAGGCGTACGGGCCGAGGTTCTTCAGCGCCGTGTCGAGCTGCTGCTGGCGCCCGCGCAGGAAGGTCAGGGTCGTGGACAGCTGCTTGAGCGCGTCCTTGATCTGGGCCTGGTTGTCGGTGGCGACGCCGCGCAGGTCGTCGGCGAGCTTGGTGGCGTTGACCAGCAGCGAGTGGATGGCGTCACGCCGCGCGATCAGCTCCTTGAACACCAGGTCGCCCTGCTTCATCAGGGTGGTCAGGTCGCCGCGCCGCTCGGCGAGCAGCTGGGTGACGCTGTCGGCGTGGTGGAGCAGCCCCTGGATGGACTCGTCGCGGGTCGCGATCGCCTGGGACACGCGGGAGAGCCCGGTGAAGGTGGCCTGCACGTTGGGGCTGGCCGCGTTGAGGGTGTCGCCCAGCGTGGTCAGCGCCTTGGACAGCTGGGGGATGTTGGTCTGCTCGGTGCGGGTGGTCAGCTCGCTCAGCGTGGAGACGATGTCGTAGCCGCCGTACGTCCGGCTCTCGGGGATCGTCGAGCCGCCCTTCATGGTGCCGCTGCCCTTCGGGTCGATCTGGAGGTACTTCTCCCCCAGCAGGTTCAGCACCTGAACCGACGCCTGGGTCTCCTGGCCCATGTCGGCACCCTTGACGTCGAAGTCGACGGTGATGTGGTTGCCGTCGATGTGGAGCGCGTCGACGCGCCCGACGCGGACCCCGGCGATCTGCACCATGTCGCCGGTGTGCAGACCGCTCGCATCGGCCAGCTGGACGTGGAAGCCGGTGCCCTTGAACCCGGGGAACTTCTGCAGGTTGAACGCCGCGGCCATGACGACCAGCAGCATGACCAGGCTGAGCGTGCCCATGCGCAGGATGGATCTCTCGCTGTGCCGCGCCATCACGGATCACATCGCTTCGCCGTGGAGTACAGCGTCAGGTTGGCGTTCAGCTTGGCCGCGACCGTGGACAGCAGGCCGTCGATGGCCTTGTCGCCGAACTTCGGCATGATGACCTTCGCGTCGATGTCGCAGAGGTAGTACTGGTACCAGCTGCCGTAGCTGCCGACGCGCGCCTGCCGCTCGAGCATCAACGGCAGTCGGTTGATGACCTCGTTGAGCACCTTCTGGTTGTTCGGCTTGTTGAGGATCGCCGTGGTCTTGCGGATCTCGGCGATGTCGGACTTCAGATAGGGGCGGCCCTCGGTCAGCAGCTTGGCCACCTGCGCTGTCAGGGTCGAGAGGTTGGAGACCGACGCCCCGATCGTGTGCCGGTCCGCCGAGACGTTGGTCAGCCAGTCCTTGAGCTGCACGATCAGCGAGCTGAGCTGGGTGTGGTGGTCGTTGGCCGTCTTGAGCAGCGAGGACAGGTTGTCGATCACCTGGCCGATCAGCTGGTCGCGGTCGGCCAGCGCGTTGGTCAGCGAGGCCGTGTTGGTCATCAGGCTCGAGACCGTGCCGCCCTCACCCTGCAGCACCTTGACGAGGTTCATCGAGAGCTGGTTCACCTCGGTCGGCTGCAGCGCCTGGAACAGTGGCTGGAAGCCGTTGAAGAGCTCGGTGAGGTTCAGCGCCGGCGTGGTGTGCGCCAGCGGGATCGTCGCGCCCGGCGCCAGCTTGGGCGCGCCCGGGGCGCCCTCCTCGAGGGACATGTAGCGGTCGCCGACGAGGTTGAGGTAGCGGATCGAGGCCCGCGTCTGCGTGCTCAGCGGGAGGTCGTTCTTGACCTTGAAGGTGACCTCGGCCATGTCACGGTCCTTGATCTGGACGTTCCTGACCGAACCGACGTTCACCCCGGCCACGCGGACGTCGTCGCCCTTCTTGATCATGCTCGCCGAGCTGAAGTCGGCCTTGTACTCGGTCTCGCTGCCGAAGGAGAACGAGCCCATGATCGCGGTCAGCGTGCCGGTGATGATCACGCTGACGAGCACGAAGATGCCGAGCTTGATCGCGGCAACCGTGGTCTTGGTGTTGCGGGAGACGCCACTCAATTGGGGTTGCCTCCCGCCGCGGTCTCGCCCTCGGTGCCGTTGTTGAAGTCCACGGGACCCGGCAGGGGCACCTTCGGGTACGGCAGGCCGTAGCACCGGGGGCCGCGGTGGTCGCCGTAGACCGGCTTGTCCTTCGCGGTGTACGGCGGTCGCTGGGTGGCGGCGAAGGTCATGCTCTGGCGGACCCGGCCGCCCTTGAAGATCGTGCCGAGCCGCTGGGAGTAGCGAGCTGCGCCCTCGAGCAGGCAGGGGAACTCCGGGGAGTACTTGTCGAGCAGGCTGAGCAGCGAGACGCCGAGCTGGCCCGAGCGGACGATGTCGGGGCCGTTGGCGTCCAGCATGGCCGTCGACGTGCGGCCGAGTCCGGTCATGTCGGTGAAGAAGACGTGCAGCTGGGACTGCTTGTCCGAGATCGTGTGGGCCGTCGTGGTCGCGTTGCGCAGGATCCGCACGAGGTCGGGCGCGGCGATCGAGTAGGTGTTGCTCACCTGGGCCAGCAGTGCGAGGTCCTGCTGCAGGGTCGGCAGGTGCTGGTTCATCGTGGAGAGGTAGTCGTCGAGCTTGACCATCGTCTGGCCGATCTCGTCACCACGGCCGCGCAGCGCGTTGGCGATGGCGTAGAGGGTGCTGCTCAGGTCGGCCGGGCGGATCGAGCGCAGCAGCGGGAACAGGTCGGCCAGGATCTTCTGCAGCTCGACGTTGGTGGTCACCCGCGAGGGCGGGATCACCTCGCCGTTGGACATCGGCGTCGCCGACGCGACCTTCGGGTCCTGGATGTTGACGTACTTCTGGCCGAAGAGCGTCGTGGGCAGGATCTCGATCGTGGCGTTGGAAGGGATCTCCTTGGCCGACGCCGGGTCCAGCGCGATCTTGATGACGGCCTCGTGCCCGTCGTTGCCGACGTTGCGCACCTGGCCGACCAGCACGCCGTGACGGCGTACGTCCCCGAACTGGTCGAGCTGCAGACCCGCGTTCGCCGCCTTGACGGTGATCCAGGTCGGGTGCGAGAAGGACTTGTTGTAGATCGCGATGGCGAGGCCGACCAACATCGCCATCGCCGTGATCATGGCGATGCCGGCCGCGAAGAGCCGGGCGTGCTCGGCCTTCGTGTCGTGGCTGATGTTGGCGAACACCGGCGCTACCCCGTGATCCGCACGGTGGTGGTGGAGCCCCAGATGGCGAAGCTCAGGAAGAAGTCAGCGACCACGATGAAGACGATCGAGCTGCGGATGGCCTTGCCGACCGCGGTGCCCACGCCGGCGGGACCGCCGGAGGCGGTGTAGCCGTAGTAGCAGTGGATCAGGATGACCGCGACGGCCAGGAAGATCAGCTTGAAGAACGACCAGAGGATGTCGATGGGTGGCAGGAACTGCAGGAAGTAGTGGTCGTAGGTGCCGGCCGACTGGCCGTAGAGCAGCACCGTGATCAACCGGGGCGAGAGGTAGGACGCCGAGAGCGCCACGATGTAGAGCGGGATCACCGCCACGAAGCCGGCCACCATCCGGGTCGTCACCAGGAACGGGAGCGACGGGACCGCCATCACCTCGAGCGCGTCGATCTCCTCCGAGATCCGCATGGCGCCGAGCCGGGCGGTGTAGCCGCAGCCGACGGTCGCCGCGAGGGCGATCGAGGCGACGAGAGGCGCGACCTCGCGGGTGTTGAAGTACGCCGAGATGAACGCGGTGAACTTCGCGACGCCGATCTGGCTGAGCGAGGCATAGCCCTGGATGCCCACCTCGGTGCCGGCGAAGAAGGCCATGAACGCGATCACGCCGACGGTGCCGGCGATGACCGACAGGCCGCCGATGCCGAACGCGACCTCGGCGAGGATGTTGAGGATCTCGCGCTTGTAGCGGCGGATCGCGCGCGGCGTCCAGGCGAGGGCCTTGGCGTAGAACAACAGCTGGTCGCCGCGCTCCTCGATGCCCATGCGCCCCTGACGCGCGAACTCCCTACCGACGTCGACCGCTGCCATGACAGGCCCCTACACGCCGTTCTGGGGGACGATCTGGAAGTAGATCGCCGTCAGGATCGAGTTGAGCGCGAACAGCAGCATGAACGCGATGATCACGGCCTCGTTGACCGCCTGGCCCACGCCGCGGGGGCCACCGCCGGCATTGAGTCCCTTGTAGGCGCCGACGACCGCCGCGAGGTAGCCGAACAGACACGCCTTGACCATCGAGATGTAGAGGTCGGGCAGGCTCGCGAGGGCGGTGAAGCTGGACAGGAAGGCGCCGGCCGAGCCGTGCTGGACGATGACGGTGAAGAAGTAGCCGCCGCCGATGCCGGTGGCGATCACGATCCCGTTGATCATCAGCGACACGAACACGGTGGCCACGACGCGCGGCACGACGAGCCGCTCGATGGGGTCGATGCCGAGGACCTCCATGGCATCGATCTCCTCGCGGATCTTGCGCGCGCCCATGTCGGAGCAGATGGCCGAGCCGGCGGCTCCGGCGATGATCAGGGCGGCGGCGATCGGGGCCGCCTCGCGCACGACAGCCAGCACGGCGGTCGCGCCGGAGAACGACCGGGCGCCGAGCTGGCCGGTCAGGTTTCCCACCTGGAGCGAGATGACCGCGCCGAAGGGGATGGAGACGAGGATCGTTGGCAGCAAGGTGACACTGGTGATGAACCAGGCCTGCTCGATGAACTCCCGGGTCTGGAACCTGGTGGTGAACACGGCCTTGGTCACGTCCGCGACCATGGCGGCGATCTCGCCGGGACCGCGGACGATCGACGCAGCACTGACGGCCATCTCTCACCTCCCTGACCAATTGGCGCGGGCCGCACCGAGTGGCCTCCCCGGCAAGGCCGCCCAAATCTAGAACGTGTTCTCGTTTTGGCGCAACTGCGCCGGGACCCTCTTGGACGCATCAACGAGTCCGGGACGTGCAGGTCACGGCGACCGCCGCGGGCCCGATCCTGTGACGGCGACCACAAAGTACGGGCCGACGTCCCCTGGACGCGGACGAATCCCACGAACGCGCTGGGGCATCTCAGGGGCTGGTCAGTGGCCAGCGCCGCCGACTCGTGCAAGGGTCCTGGAGCAGGCGCCGGGCCATGACCGCGCCCAGACGAAGGGCCGACCGATGTACCGATCTCCCGTCCTGGTGGTTCTCGCGCTGACGGCGGGCATGCTCGCCGGCTGCGGCAGCGGCTCCGGGAGCGGCAGCGCCTCCGGGAGCAGCAGCGCCTACTGCCAGGACCTGAAGTCCGACAAGACCGCCTTCGACAGCCTCGGCGGCAGCAAGCCCGACGTCTCCAAGCTCCAGGACGCCTTCGACCGCATGCACAAGCTCGCGGACGAGGCGCCGCCCCAGGTGTCGGCCGACTGGAAGGTCCTCGACAACGCGCTGACCACCATGGAGCAGGGACTCAAGGACGCCGGGCTCAGCTTCAAGGACCTCGGGAAGCTCCAGCAGGGTCAGACACCATCCGGAGTGAACCTGCAGAAGCTGCAGGCGCTCGCCGGGAAGCTCCAGGCCCTCGGTGGCGCCAAGGTCACGCAGGCCTCGAAGAACATCGCGGCGGACGCCAAGAAGACCTGCCACGTCACGCTGAGCTGAGGGGCCACCCGCCTCAGCCGAGGGCGGCCCCGGTCGTGGCGCGCTCGCGCAGGATCTTGGTACGCGTGCGCCGCCGGTAGCGCCAGATCTGGGTCAGCCCGACACTCCAGAGGACGTACTGCAGGCTCATCGCGGTCTTGAACGCCGACGGTGTGTACGCCGTCGAGCCACCGGGCGTGCGCCAGTCGAGCACGAGCCCGATCCCGACGACCAGCAGCAGGGTGGCCAGGAAGCCGCCCTGGTTGATGATGCCCGTCGCGCTCGCCAGGCGCGGTGCGGGGTTGGACGTGCGGCCGACGTCGAACCCGATCACCGAGGCCGGTCCGCCGACGCCGGTGACGAGCACGAGGACGACCAGCATCGGCAGCGGCGCCTCCCCCGGCCAGAGCAGCACCACGGTCCAGACGGCCACGATCGCGACGACGATGCTGACCACCATCGTGGAGCGCTGCCACGGATGGGCGCCGACGAGCCAGCCCAGCACCGGGCCGGAGACCATCATCGCCACCACCATCACCGTCAGCAGGAGCCCGGCGGTGTCCGGGGAGCGCCCCTCGCCGCGGACCAGGAACGGGTAGCCCCAGAGCAGGCTGGTCATGGTGGCGCTGAACTGCGTGGTGAAGTGCATCCAGAAGCCGAGCCGGGTCCCTGGCTGGGCCCAGGACGCCCGCAGGCTGCGCCGCACCGTGTGCCAGGACAGCCGCGCACCGCGAAGGTGCCGGTTGCCGGGCGCGTCGTGGAGCAGCAGGACGATGACCACGGCCATCGCCAGGCTGATCACCCCGGCGACGAGATAGGCGCGGGTCCAGCCGAGGTGCGCGAGCGCCCAGGTCATCGGCACCGCCGCCACCGACGGCGCCGAGCTGGCCGAAGGTGCCGGTCAGCTGGGTCACCAGCGGGATCCGCCGCGAGGGGAACCAGCTGCTCACCAGGCGCAGCACGCAGATGAACGTCATCGCGTCGCCGACCCCCACGCACGCACGGGCGACGAGCGCGCCGGCGTAGGTGCCGGTGAAGGCGAATGCGACCTGCCCGGTGCCGATGACGATGGTGCCGGCGAGCAGCACGCTGCGGGAGCCGAACCGGTCGCAGAGCAGCCCGACCGGGACCTGCATGCCGGCGTACACCAGCAGCTGGAGCATCGTGAACGTCGCCAGCTGGGCCGCGGAGATGCCGAACCGGTCGGCGGCCACCAGGCCGGCCACGCCCAGCGAGGAGCGGTGGAAGACCGCGAGCGCGTAGACGAGCAGCCCGACCGCCCACACCACCCAGGCGCGCGGCTCCGTGGCGTCCCGGGGCGTGCTCACCCGGCCAAGGCTATGAACCTCAGTCGAGGCAGAACTCATTGCCCTCCGGGTCGCCCATCACGATGTGCCCGGCGCCCACCCCGCCGGGCTCGAAGCGCTGCAGCCGGGTGGCGCCGAGACCGACCAGGCGCAGCCTCGGCCTCACAGCGCCGCCATCCGCTCGTCGCCCTGGAGGCCGGGCGCGGCGCGAACGTCGAGGTGCACGCGGTTCTTCACCGTCTTGGCCTCCGGGACCTTCTGGAAGAAGAGCCGCGGGCCGCATCTTGTCGGCGTCACTGGTGGCGGCGAAGTCGTTGCGGTGCTCCGCCGGGATTCCCCACGCATCGAGCGCTTCGTCCCAGGTGGTGAACGGCGCCGGCGGCGCCTCCTCGGCGTAGCCGAGCACCTGGCGCCAGAACTCGCTCAGCGCGCCCGGGTCGGCGCAGTCGAAGGTGACCTGCACCTGCCGGATGGCGCTCATGCCGACCCCTCCTCGTCGAAGCTGACCACGAGCCGGTCGAGCCGACCGCCGCCTTCTCGGGCCCGCAGGACGCCCCCGGTCCCGCCGCGTTGCCACCTGAAAGCGACGACGTCGTCAGCACCATCGGTCACCGGCCTGCCGATGAGCTCCAGGGTGTCGTCAGGCGGCCTCTCACGGTAGGCAGTGGCGATCTGCTCGCGCCCGACGAGCGGCCCGACCGGCGGTCCGTGGAACTCGACGACGGCGTCGTCGGAGAACAGTGCGACGAACTCCTCCCAGCTGTCGTCCACGACCGCCCTGTTGAACACCTGGACGTGACGGTCGAAGTCCCAGGTCACCGGGTTGCCTCCAGCATCTGGCGCAACTCCTTCTTCAGCTCCGAGATCTCGTCGCGGAGTCGGGCGGCCACCTCGAACTGGAGCTCGGCGGCGGCGCTGTGCATCTGCTCGGTGAGCTGCTGGACCAGCTCGGCGAGGTCGCTGCTGGGCAGGCCGGCGGTGTCGGGGAGGTCGTTGCGGAGCCTGGACAGGCCCGGCACGGGCTGCTTGCCGCGCTTGACCCCGCCGGCGCGACCGGTCTGGCCGACGTCGGCCCAGGTCTGGAGCAGGGTCCTGGGTGTTCTCGTCCTCGCGGGCGAGCATCTCGGTGATGTCGGCGATCTTCTTGCGCAGCGGCTGGGGGTCGACGCCGTGGGCCTTGTTGTAGGCGACCTGCTTCTCGCGGCGACGGTTGGTCTCGTCGATCGCCATCTCCATCGAGGCAGTCGTCTTGTCGGCGTACATCAGGACCTGGCCGGAGACGTTGCGGGCCGCCCGGCCGATCGTCTGGATGAGGGACTTGTCGGAGCGCAGGAAGCCCTCCTTGTCGGCGTCGAGGATCGCGACCAGGGACACCTCGGGCAGGTCGAGGCCCTCGCGGAGCAGGTTGATCCCGACCAGCACGTCGTACTCGCCGAGCCGGAGGTCGCGCAGCAGCTCGATGCGCTTGAGCGTGTCGACCTCGGAGTGGAGGTAGCGGGTCCGGATGCCGCTCTCGAGGAGGTAGTCGGTGAGGTCCTCGGACATCTTCTTGGTCAGCGTGGTCACCAGCACCCGCTCGTTGCGCTCGACGCGGGTGTTGATCTCGGCGATCAGGTCGTCGATCTGACCCTTCGTGGGCTTGACGATGACCTCGGGGTCGACCAGGCCGGTGGGCCGGATGATCTGCTCGACGACGTTGTCGGGGCCACCGCCCTTGGCCAGCTCGTAGTTGCCCGGCGTCGCGGAGAGGTAGATGGTCTGCCCGATGCGGTCGAGGAACTCCTCCCACCGCAGCGGCCGGTTGTCCATCGCGCTGGGCAGCCGGAAGCCGTGGTCGACGAGGTTGCGCTTGCGGGACATGTCGCCCTCGTACATCCCGCCGATCTGGGGCACCGCGACGTGGGACTCGTCGATGACGAGCACGAAGTCCTCGGGGAAGTAGTCGAGCAGGCAGTTCGGCGCACTCCCCCGCGACCGTCCGTCGATGTGCATCGAGTAGTTCTCGATCCCGGAGCAGGAGCCGACCTGGCGCATCATCTCGACGTCGTACGTCGTGCGCATGCGCAGGCGCTGGGCCTCGAGGAGCTTGCCCTGCTTCTCGAACAGGGAGACCTGGTCCTCGAGCTCGGTCTCGATGCCGCGGATCGCGCGCTCCATCCGCGCCGGCCCGGCGACGTAGTGCGTGGCCGGGAAGACGTAGAGCTCGTTGTCCTCGGTCAGGATCTCGCCGGTGACGGCGTGCAGGCTCTGGAGCCGCTCGATCTCGTCGCCGAAGAACTCCACCCGGACGGCGTGCTCCTCGTAGACAGGGAAGATCTCGAGGGTGTCGCCACGCACCCGGAAGGTGCCGCGGGTGAAGGACAGGTCGTTGCGGGTGTACTGGATCTCGACCAACCGGCGCAGCACCTCGTCGCGGTCCATCTCGTCGCCGACCTTGAGGCGCAGCATGCGGTCGACGTACTCCTGCGGCGTGCCGAGGCCGTAGATGCAGGAGACCGTGGCCACCACGATCACGTCGCGCCGGGTGAGCAGCGAGTTGGTCGCCGAGTGGCGCAGCCGCTCGACCTCCTCGTTGATCGAGGAGTCCTTCTCGATGTAGGTGTCGGTCTGCGGGACGTAGGCCTCGGGTTGGTAGTAGTCGTAGTAGGAGACGAAGTACTCCACCGCGTTGTGCGGGAACAGCTGGCGCAGCTCGTTGGCGAACTGCGCGGCCAGGGTCTTGTTGGGCTGCATCACCAGGACCGGGCGCTGGACCTGCTCGGCCACCCAGGCCACGGTGGCCGTCTTGCCGGTGCCGGTCGCGCCGAGGAGCACGACGTCCTTCTCGCCACCCTGGATGCGCTTGGAGATCTCGGCGATGGCATCTGGCTGGTCACCCGACGGCGAGAACTCCGAGACGACGTCGAAGGGCGACACCGACGCTCGAGATCGGTCACAGGACGCATGGGTCCGAGCGTACTTTCCGGGTCCGACAGTCCACCCGCCGTCGCCTCGTCGCCGGAGGATCGTTGGTGGTGGCATGGCACTCAACCCCGTCGGGGACATCCTCAAGCGCGCCGACAAGGCGCTGAAGAACGTCGACACCGTGCTCGTCGACGTGGACACCAAGCTCGGCGGCGTCGACGAGGCGCTCGCCGACGTGAAGACCGCCCTCGACGAGGTGCGCGACCTGCTCACCGAGCTGGGCTCGCACCTCGGGCTGCTCGAGCAGGTCCCGGAGATCCTGGTCCGGCTCGAGAGGATCGCGGAGGCGGTGGGCTGAGGGGGCGCCCTTCGAGACAGGACTTCGTCCTTGCCTCAGGGACCGGGGCTATCGAACTTCGTCCTTGCCTCAGGGACCGGGGCTATCGAACTTCGTCCTTGCCTCAGGGACCGGGGCTATCGAACTTCGTCCCTACCTCAGGGACCGGGTGTAGTTGCTCAGGAGTCGGCCGAGGGTGGCTCTGGTTGACTTCGCAGCGTGCAGCCCCGGTATCCGCTCATCAACACCGCTCACCCGGTGGCGAGGCTGGTCCGGCGGGGGCTGATGGTGGTCTTCGGGATCCCGATGCTGGTCGCGATCGCGATGAGCCTGGTCGACTCCTACCGGCGGCGCGGCAAGAAGCCGAAGCCGTTCCCGAAGCACCCGGCCGCGGAGATCAAGGTCGGCGAGGGCACCGTCACGACGTACACCTTCGGCCAGGACCTGTACGACGACATGCTCGCCGCGATCGAGGGCGCCCAGAAGCAGGTGCTGCTCGAGACCTACATCTGGAAGGGCGACGCCGTCGGCCAGCTCTTCAAGAAGGCGCTCGTGGACGCGGCCGCGCGCGGCGTCGAGGTGCGGGTGATCTACGACCAGTTCGCCAACCTCGTCGTGCGCCCGACCTTCAAGCTCTTCCCGCCGAGCGTGCGCGTGCTCGCCTACCCGGTGTACTCGGCCGGCTGGCGCTTCTTCGACCTGCGCCGCTACGGCCGCGACCACCGCAAGATCCTGGTCGTCGACGACGATGCCGCCTTCGTCGGCGGCTACAACATCGGCGCGGCGTACGCCACCGAGTGGCGCGACACGCACTGCCGGATCACCGGACCGGGGGTGCAGGACCTCGCTCGCGCGTTCGCGGACTTCTGGAACCTGCACCGCGACAAGAAGTTCCGCCGCAGCGAGCCGCCGATGCTGATGTCGACGACGCCGGAGTGGGAGCCGCGGATCCGGTTCCACCGCAACGTGCCGCGGCTGTGGATGTTCCCGATCCGCTCGATGTACATCGAGGCCATCAACCGGGCCCAGCGCAACGTGTGGATGACCGTCGCCTACTTCATCCCCGACGAGAACTTCGTGGACACGCTGGTCGCCGCGTCGCGGCGCGGTGTCGACGTCCGGATCCTGCTGCCTGCCAAGTCCAACCACATCGTGGCCGACTGGATCTCGCGCGGCTACTTCCGCCGCATGCTCGAAGCCGGCATCGGCATCCACCGCTACCGCGACGCCATGGTGCACGCCAAGACGGCCACGATCGACGGCAGCTGGACGACGATCGGCACCGCCAACGTCGACCGGCTCTCGATGACCGGAAACTACGAGATCAACGTCGAGATCATCGACGACTCGCTGGCCCACGAGATGGAGCGGATCTACGAGAACGACCTCTCCAACACGTTGCCCTTGACGTTGGCCGAGTGGCAGACGCGCGACATCTACGCGCGGTTCACCGAGGCGATCCTGACACCCCTGCGACCCCTGCTCTGAGGTTCAGTCGCCGGCCGGGCCGTAGATGCCGTGCCGGTGGGCGACCGCCGCCGCCTCCACACGACTGCGCACCTGGAGCTTGGCCAGGATGTTGGAGACGTGCACGCTCACGGTCTTGGGACTGATGAACAGCGTCCGCGCGATCTCGGCGTTGGGCCGGCCGTCGGCGATGAGCCCCAGTACGTCGAGCTCGCGCTCGGTGAGCCCGAGCGTGTCCGCCTCGCCGCCATCACTCTCGGGCGCTGGTTCACCACCCTCGGGGTCGCCCAGGTCCAGCCGCGCACGCCGGGCGAGCTGCTCGGCCCGGGTCCCGAGCAGGGTCGCGCCCAGCTGCCGGGCCAGCCGCAACGACTCGCGCACGTCGGCGATCGCCGCGGCGCGGTCACTGCCGGCGACCTCCGCCTCGGCGCGCCGGCCGAGGGCGTAGGACACCAGGTAGGGGTCCTCGGACTCCCGGCACGCCTCGACCGCCGTCGTCCACGACCCCACGGCGAGGTCTCCCCCGCTCTGCTCGGCCTCGCACAGCCGTCGGTAGGCACGGGCGTGCGGCGACTGCGCGGCGAGCGAGGACAGCGACTCCGCGAGCCGCCGGTCCCAGGCGTCGACATCGTCACCCGGCTCCTCGTGGCGGTCGTGGGCACGGGTCCTGAGCTCGGACAGGGACCGGGCGGCCTCCCAGAGCATCGGCCACCGATAACGCGCCCAGGGCTTGCCGTCGCCGCCGAACGCATCCTCGAGGAGACGCAGGCCGCGCTTCGGGTCGCCCTCGAGACGGGCCAGCTCGGCCGCGAGGAGGGCGAGGGAGAGGACGTACTGCGGGTCGCTGTCACCCTCCAGCGCGGCCTGTGCCTCGCGGAGGCGCGCGGAGGCCTCCGGGACGTCGCCGCGCAGCACCGCCATCTGGGCCAGCAGCTCGAGCAGCGTGCCGGCGAAGAACCTCTCGCGGTCGTCCTGGAGCGCGCCGGTGAGCGCCTCGCTCGCCTCGTCCCAGCGACCCAGGCGGATCAGCGGTTCGGCCAGGTTGCCGGCCAGGTAGGCGCCGATGATCCGGACGTCGCCGTACTCCTCGGCCAGCCGCATCCCCTCGCGGGCCGTGTCGGCGGCCTCGGCGTGACGGCAGCTCTCCTCCAGGCCGTCGGAGAGGTTCACGTACGCGCGGAGGGTGATCGTGCCGTCGCCGAGCTGACGCGCCAGCTCCAGGCCGTGCCGGACCCGCTCCAGGCCCTCGTCGGGCTGGTCGAGGTGGGACAGCGCGACGCCGAGCGTGATCGTCGCGTCGGCCTCCGGCGCACGCGCGCCGACCGCCTGTGCGGCCTCGACCGCGCGGCGCCCGTAGTCGGCGCAGGACTCGAACTGGCCCAGGCGCATGCAGACCCCGGCCAGCGCCGCCAGCACCCGCGCCCGGGCCTCGCTCGGCTCGTCCTCGGGGACGAGCGGCATGGCGTCCTGGAGCACCGTGTACGCGTCGCGCTCTCGGCCGAGGTCCCGCACGGCGACGGCCCGCGAGATCAGCAGCGTCGCGCGGCGGGTGCGCGGCGCGTCCTCGGGCAGCTCGGCGAGGGCCCGGTCCAGCAGCTGGAGGCCCCGGTCCGTGCGGCCGGCGTTGTAGGCCGCGGTGGCCGCCTCGTCCATCACCCCGACGTGGTCGCTCCCGGCCAGCTCCTCGGCCTCGGCCACGCGCGGCCAGACCTCCAGCGCCCGCTCGAAGTGCTCGAGCGCGTCTGCCGGCGCATGCCTGACGGCCTGCCGCCCGGCGGCGACCGCTGACTGCAGGGCGCGCGGGAGGTCGAGGGCGGCGTACCAGTGGTGGGCCAGCATCGCCGAGACTCCGCGACCGCCGAGCCCCGGGTCGGCGGTCAGTGCCTCGCCGTACGACGAGTGCAGCTGCACCCGCTCGCCGGGGAGCAGGTCGTGGTAGACGGCGTCGCGGGTCAGGGCGTGGCGGAAGGCGTACCCGGGGAGGGTGTCGTCGACGACGAGCAGGTGGTGCTCGACCGCCTCGCGCAGGGCCACGGCGAGCGCCGGCGGGTCCAGGTCGACGACCTCGGCCAGCAGTGCCTCGGAGACCGACGTGCCCGCGGCCGACGCCGCCAGGACGGCGGCCCGGGCATCCGGGGTGAGCAGCTCGACGTGGGTCAGCAGGACGTCGCGCAGCGACGGCGGCAGCTCGTCCGGCGGCCGGCCGCCCTCGATGATGCCCAGGACCTCCTCGGCGAGGTAGGCGTTGCCCTGCGAGCGCTCGTACACCGCGTCGACGACGGGCGCTGGTGGGTCCTGACCCAGGATCCCGGCCAGCTGGTCGCGCACCTCGTCGCGGGTGAGCCGCTCGAGCCCGACCCGGACGACGCTCCGCCCGCGCTCCCAGGTGGTGAGCAGCGGGCGCAGCGGGTGCGTGCGGTGCAGCTCGTCGGAGCGGTAGGTCATCAGCAGCAGCACCGACGTCCCCTGCAGCGCGCGGGACAGGAAGGCGACCAGCTCCAGGGTCGAGCGGTCGGCCCAGTGCAGGTCCTCGACGACCAGCAGCAGCGGTGCGTCGCGGCCGACGCGGGTGACGACTCCCAGCACGAGCTCCAGGAGCTGCGCCGGCGAGGCGCCGCCGCCGTCGCTGACCTCGTCGGCGAGCCCGGGAAGCAGCCACACCAGCTCCCGGCGTGCGGCGCCGAGGAACTGGTCGAGCTGCGCCGGGGGGGTGGTCAGTGCCAGCGTCCGCAGGACGTCCGCGAGCGGCGCGAGCGGCAGGCCGTCCCCGCCGAGCTCGACGCACTGGCCGGTCAGCACCCGCCACCCGTCGGCCTCGAGCTGCTGCGCCAGCTCGGCCACGAGCCGGCTCTTGCCCACCCCCGCCTCACCCGCGACCAGGCACGAGGCCGGGGTCCCGCCGCGGACCGTCGCAGCGGTTCGGAGCAGGTGGTCGAGCTCCTCGGTCCGGCCCACGAACCGAGGACTGACCAGGCTGCCGATCACGCGGGCAATGTCTCACAGACCGCGGCGCCGGGCGCGGATGCGGCGACCTCCGACGAGACGCTGCGCGGCATCGTGCGGACGACCGCGACCACGTAGGCGCACATCGCCGCACCCACCACGACCAGCGCACCGTGGACCCCGAGGACACCGGCCACCGGAGCGGCGAGCAGCGAGCCCACGACGATGCCGGAGACGGCGGCCGGGAACGAGATGCCGTACGCCCGGGCGAGGACGTCGGGAGCCACCAGCGTCTGCAGAGCCGTGTCGCTGGCGACCTCGACCACGATCGAGCCGGCGCCCACCAGGACGGCCCAGGCCATCAGCACCACGAACGGCGCGGGGACCCCGAGCAGCATGGCCGGGACGCCGACCGCCACACCGGCCAGCAGGAGCAGGGATCGCGGCGTCAGGCGGCCGGCGATCCGGCCGGTCAGGGCGGTGGCCGCCACTCCGCCGAGCCCGAAGGCGCCGATGAGGTAGCCGTAGCCCGCGTCGCCGACACCCAGCTCGTGGGCGAGCAGCAGCAGGAGCACCGTGTGCGCGCCGTACACCGCGCTGCAGAGGAAGTCGGCGCCGACCAGCCGCATCGCCACGGGCTGCTCGAGCAGGGCCCGCACCCCTGAGGCCAGGTCGTCGCGGACGCTCGCGGCCGAGTCGCCCCGCTCGACCTCGAACGCGGCACCACGCGGGAGCGACAGCACCAGCAGGGCCGAGAGCACGAACGTCGCCCCGTTGACCGCGAACGCCAGGGTCGTCGAGCCGAGGAGCAGCAGCACCGCCCCGAAGGCGGGACCGGCCACGAGGCAGGCCGCCGAGATGGCGGAGCGGGCGGCGTTGGCCGCGGGCAGCAGCTCGGAGGGCACCAGGCGCGGTGTGGTGGCCGCGACGCTCGGCGGGTACGGCGTGCTCGCGGCCGTCGCGACCGCGGCGAGCAGTGGCGCCAGCGCGATCGGCAGGTGCAGGAGGGCCACGGTGGCGAGCCCCGCCATGCAGACCGCGCGGATCGCATCGGACCAGGCCATCAGCAGTCGGCGGTCGAAACGGTCGGCCACGACGCCGCCGAACGGGCCGCCGACGATCATCGGCGTCACGCGCGCCGCGGTGGTCACCGCCACCCAGGTCAGCGAGTGGGTGCGGTCGAGCACGAGGGCGACCAGAGCGACGTTGTAGAGCCAGTCGCCGGCCTGCGAGATCGCCAACGCGGTGAGCAGCCGGCGGAATCGCGCGTGGCCGAGGGCGGCCCGGATGCTCGGCGCGGGAGCGACGGGACTGCTCGGGATGTCGATGCTCGTGGTCATGGGGTCCTCCTTGGTGCTGTGACGACTCCCCCACTCTCGGCGCGCGGACGGCCCGGCACATCGGAGCGGATCCCTAGTCACGGGCCCCGCTGATCCCTATTTCCGGACGGGCCACGGACTAGGGATGGCGACCAGGACCTGGTGCGCGACAGACGGCTCCCTAGGGACCTGTTGCCGCCCGCGGGCCGGGCCGCGAATACTGGCCCCATGAGCACCGAGACCGCTGTCCCGACCGCTGGAGGCCCCGACCTGCCCCAGGAGCGTCGGGTGGTCACCGAGATCCCTGGTCCGCGGTCGGTCGAGCTGCACCAGCGACGGAGCGCAGCCGTCGCCGCAGGGGTCGGCAGCGTGCTGCCGGTCTACGTCGCGGCAGCCGGGGGCGGGGTCGTCGTGGACGTCGACGGCAACTCGCTGATCGACATGGCGAGCGGGATCGCGGTCACGAGCGTCGGCAACAGCGCGCCCGAGGTCGTCTCGCGGGTGCAGGCCCAGGTCGCCGCCTTCACCCACACCTGCTTCATGGTCGCGCCGTACGAGGGCTACGTGGAGGTGTGCGAGCGCCTGGCCGCACTCACCCCCGGTGACCACGCCAAGAAGGCGGCGCTGTTCAACTCCGGCGCCGAGGCGGTCGAGAACGCCGTCAAGGTCGCCCGCCACCACACCGGGCGCGACGCCGTCGTGGCCTTCGACCACGCCTACCACGGCCGCACCAACCTGACGATGGCGATGACGGCCAAGAACATGCCCTACAAGGACGGCTTCGGGCCCTTCGCCGGCGAGGTCTACCGGGCGCCGATGAGCTACCCGTACCGCGAGGCGAGCGAGCTCACCGGCGAGCAGGCGGCCGCGCGGGCGATCGACGTCATGGAGAAGCAGGTGGGCGCCGCCAACCTCGCCTGCGTCGTGCTCGAGCCGGTGCTCGGCGAGGGCGGCTTCGTCGTGCCCGCTCCCGGTTTCATCCCGGCGCTCGTCCGGTGGTGCAACGACAACGGCGTGGTCTTCGTCGCCGACGAGATCCAGTCCGGCATGTGCCGCACCGGCGCCTGGTTCGCCTGCGAGCACGAGGGCGTCGTACCCGACCTGGTCACGGTGGCCAAGGGCATGGCCGGCGGCCTCCCCCTGGCCGGGGTGGTCGGGCGCGCGGAGATGATGGACGCCGTCCACGGCGGCGGCCTCGGCGGCACCTACGGCGGCAACCCGGTCGCGTGCGCCGCCGCGCTCGGGGCCCTCGACACCATGGAGCAGCTCGACCTGAACTCCGCCGCCCAGCGCATCGGCCAGACGATGTCGGACCGGCTGACCACCCTCGCCGGCAAGTTCCCCGCGATCGGCGACGTCCGCGGTCGCGGCGCGATGATGGCGGTCGAGATCGTCAAGCCCGGCACCAAGGAGCCCGACGCCGCGCTCGCCGGCCAGCTCAGCGCCGGCTGTCACCAGCAGGGCGTGCTGACGCTCACCTGCGGCACCTACGGCAACGTGCTCCGCTTCCTCCCGCCGCTGGTCATCCCCGACCACCTGCTCGACGAGGCCCTCGGCGTGATCGAGGAGG
Organism: uncultured Actinomycetota bacterium; assembly: GCA_963756045.1. Taxonomy (GTDB): domain Bacteria; phylum Actinomycetota; class Actinomycetes; order Propionibacteriales; family Nocardioidaceae; genus Marmoricola. The sequence goes on along the minus strand of CAVWML010000010.1, from coordinate 478,133 downwards.
TCGCCCTCGGGCTCGCCTGAGGCTCTGCGCCGCCCCGGACGTCATACGAAGTGGCCGCTATGACGACCAGCACGTATGACGTCGCGCGGGACGTCATACGTTCTGGCGGTCATCACCACCAGGTCGTATGACGTCCTGGGTCAGCGCCGCCGCACCTTGATCGGGACGCTGGGCTGGTGCGTGCGGCCCACCTGCACGAGCACCGCGCGGTAGACGGGGCGAGCGTGCTTGGCGATCTTCGGCCTGATCACCGCGGTCAGCGACGTCCCGACTGCGCGGGTGGCGACGGGCTTCCAGGACCGCTTCACCAGCCGCTGGAAGACGATGCGGTCTCCTCGTCGGAAGACCGGCACCTTCGCCTGCAACGTCACGACGCGCTTGCGTGAGCGTGCGAACGTCGCATCCTGCGAGTGGAGCTGGATGAACGACGAGCCGTCGCCCGGCACCAGCTTGGAGAGGTTGCCCACCCGGGCGGCACCGCCGAAGTACCTGGCCTGGTAGTCCCATCCAGGACGCAGCGGGAAGTCGCGCACGAACGAGCCGTTCTGGTCGGCCACCATGCGGGCCACGAGCACGAACTCGTCGCTGAATCCCACCTCGGGGGGATTGGGCAGCGGACGGTCGGCGTACACGTCGACCACCTCGCCCGCCAACGGTTCGCCGGTCAGCCCGTCGGTGAGCCGTCCAGCGAGCCGGATACCCGTGGACGCGCCCTCGGACGATGGCACGGTCGACATGACCGTCAGGCTCCCGTTGATGGTGATGGACCGGGCCGGCCCGAGATCCCCGGCGCTGTCACGCGGCCAGACCGAATAGGTCATGGTCCAGCTGGGCGGATAGCCCTCCTCGTGCGACGTCGACCTCTCGATGTTGTTCTGGGCGCACCAGTCGGACGGCTCGCTCAACGCCGTGGTGCCGCGCTGGGAGCACACGACGAAGCCGTCGCCACCGACGTTGTGCGGGTCGGTCCAGCTCAACGTCATCGAGCCGATGGCGCCCTCGGCCCCCAGGTTCTCCACGGGCAGCAAGGAGACGGGATCCGCCTCCGCATGCACCGGCGTCATCGCCACCGCGACTGCTGCGACCACTGAGCACGCAGACGCGCGCCACCACCTGCTGGACATCGATCCCCCCGACGTTCGCCCTCACCGGACCGTCGCCGGCGAAGCACGGGGAGAGGCTAGTGCCCAGGAGGGTTCGACAACCTCGGTTTCACCCCATTCGGGGCTCCATCTCGGCGGGCGAAGGAGTGAGGTCAGTCGTCCCGCTGGCCCCAGGGGCTGCCGTACTCGGTCAGCAGGTCGAGGAAGGGCACGGCGTCGAAGGCCTCCGGGCCGAGTACGCCGGCGCCGGACCAGTCACCCCTCGAGAGCAGCTCGAGGGCGACGACCGGGTTGATCGCGGTCTGCCAGACCACGCACTGGTGGCCGTACTCGCGCATCGTCCACTCGTTGTCGACCACGTGGTAACAAGTACGTCGACCGGGGCTAGTCCGTCCTTGCCGTTGCCGGTGACGTACAGGCCGGCGCAGGTCTTGCCAGTCATCCGCGGGCCGACCGTCGCAGGGTCGGGCAGCACGGCCGCGACCACGTCGCGCGGTGAGACCTCGACGCCCTTGACCCTGACCTTGTCGGTGCGGTCGAGCCCGAGCGTGTGCAGCACCTTGAGGATGGTGATGAACTCGTCGCCGAGGCCGTACTTGAACGTCGCGCGCCGGCAGTCGACCCAGCGCGGCATCAGCAGCACCTCTTCGTGCTCGACGTTGACGCACTCCACCGGGCCGATGCCCTCGGGGAAGTCGAAGACCTCCGGCTCGGAGAACGGCGGCGTCGTGAACCAGCCCCGGTCCTTCTCCCAGATGACCGGCGGGTTCAGGCACTCCTCGATCGTGGTCCACATCGAGAACGACGGCGCGAAGATCTCGTTGCCCTCGTCGTCGGTGACCACCAGGTTGGCGCCGTCGCGCGTGCCGAGCTCGTCGATCTCGGAGAACAGGTGGTCGGCGGCGTACCGCGCGAACACGTCGGAGAGCCCGGGCTCGACCCCGATCCCGACCAGCGCCAGCCGGCCCGCCTTCTCCCACTCGGCGGCCTGGGCGAACTGCTCGTCGCCGAGCTTGACCCCTGCCTGCTCGTACGGCGTCTCGGGGTGCGGCTTGGACAGCGACATCGCCATGTCGAGGTAGTCGGCCCCGGCCGCGAACGCCCCGTCGAAGATCGACATGTTGAACACCGGGTCGACCGCGTTCATCACGTGGGTGATCACCGTGCTCGCGCACCAGCGCCTCGATCGACGACGCGTCGGAGGCGTCGACCTGCGCCGCCACGAAGCGGTCGTCCGACAGCGCCTCGACAGCGCGGCGAGCCCGCCCCTCGTCGTAGTCGGCGACCACGCACAGCTCGAAGAAGTCGCGGCGGGCGGCGATCGCGGTGAAGGCCGAGCCGACGCCCCCGGAGCCGACCAGGAGGATCCTCATCTCACTGCCTCCGTCACTCGCCGATGTAGGACATGACGTGCTTGATGCGCGTGTAGTCCTCGAGACCGTACATGGACAGGTCCTTGCCGTAGCCCGAGTGCTTGAACCCGCCGTGCGGCATCTCCGAGACGAACGGGATGTGGGTGTTGATCCACACCGCGCCGAAGTCGAGGAGCCGCGACATCCGCATCGCGCGGCCGTGGTCCTTGGTCCACACGCTGGAGGCGAGGCCGTACTGCACGCCGTTGGCCCAGCGCAGCGCCTCGGCCTCGTCGCCGAACCTCTGCACCGTGATCACCGGGCCGAAGATCTCGGTCTGGATCTGCTCGTCGTCCTGCTGCAGGCCCGAGAGCACCGTCGGCGTGTAGAAGTAGCCGCGCTCGCCCTGGCGGGACCCGCCGGTCTCCACGGTGGCGTGGTCGGGCAGCCGGTCGACCATCCCGGAGACCCGCGCGAGCTGGTCGCTGTTGTTCAGCGGGCCGTAGAGGACGTCCTCGTCGTCGGGCAGGCCGGTCTTGATCCCCTTGGCCGCCTCGGTCAGCGCGGCCACGAAGTCGTCGTGCACGCCGGGGCCGGCCAGCACGCGCGTCGCGGCGGTGCAGTCCTGGCCGGCGTTGAAGTAGCCGGCCTCGGCGATCCCCTGGGCGGCCTTCTCGATGTCGGCGTCGTCGAAGACGATCACCGGCGCCTTGCCGCCGAGCTCGAGGTGCACCTTCTTCAGGTCGGTCGCCGCCGACGTGGCGACCTCCATGCCCGCGCGCACCGATCCGGTGATCGCGACCATCTGCGGGATCGGGTGCTCGACCAGCGTGCGGCCGGTGTCGCGGTCGCCGCAGACCACGTTGAACACCCCCGGCGGCAGGAACTCCTGGCACAGCTCGGCGAACAGCGTCGTCGAGGCGGGCGTGGTGTCGCTCGGCTTGAGCACGACGGTGTTGCCCGCCGCGAGGGCCGGCGCCACCTTCCAGATCATCATCAGCAGGGGGTAGTTCCACGGCGTCACCTGGCCCACGACGCCGATCGGCTCGCGGCGTACGTAGGAGGTGTGGTCCTCCATGTACTCGCCCGCGGAACGTCCCTCCAGCACCCGGGAGGCGCCGGCGAAGAAGCGGAAGTGGTCGGAGGCGTACGGCATCTCCTCCGACATCGTGAGTCCGAGCGGCTTGCCGGTGTCCTTGCACTCGACGCGCGTTGATCTCCTCGACGCGCTCGTCGACCGCGTCGGCGATCTTGAGCAGGGCGCCGGCGCGGTCGCGGGGCGTCATCCGTCCCCACTCCTCGAAGGCCCGCTCGGCGGCCCGGTAGGCCCGGTCGACGTCCTCGGGCCCGGACATCGGCGCCGACGCGTAGACCTCCCCGGTGGTCGGGTCGATCACGTCGTAGGTCTCCCCCGAGGCGGAGTCGACCAGCTGTCCGTCGACGACGTTCTGGAACGTCAGGATCCTGCGTCGCTCATCTCTTCCCTGTCGCTGCGCGGCAGCCTAGTCAGGGGGCAACGAAATCGGTAGGGCACGCCGGCGGGGAGCACGAGGGAATTCCCAAGCCGATATGCCGACCCTCGACGGATTCGCTTGCAGAACCGACAGCGCTCACAGGCACGATGGGCAGATGAGCGACGACGTGCTGCAGCAGCAGGCCCGGGACCACCTCTGGATGCACTTCACCCGGCACTCGACCTACGACACCCACCCCGTGCCGACCATCGCGCGGGGCGACGGGGTCTACGTCTACGACACCGCCGGCAACCGCTACCTCGACGGCCTGGCCGGCCTCTTCGTCGTCCAGGTCGGGCACGGCCGCAGCGAGCTCGCCGAGGCGGCCGCCAAGCAGGCCGCCGAGCTGGCGTTCTTCCCGCTGTGGTCCTACGCGCACCCGAGCGCGATCGAGCTGGCCGCCCGCGTGGCCGACTACGCCCCCGGTGACCTCAACCGCGTCTTCTTCACCACCGGCGGCGGCGAGGCCGTCGAGAGCGCCTGGAAGCTGGCCAAGCAGTACTTCAAGCTCACCGGCAAGCCGACCAAGCACAAGGTGATCAGCCGCGCGATCGCCTACCACGGGACGCCGCAGGGCGCGCTGTCGATCACCGGGCTGCCCGGCATGAAGGCGCCGTTCGAGCCGCTGGTCCCCTCGACGTTCCGGGTGCCGAACACGAACTTCTACCGCGCCGGTGACCAGTTCCAGACCGGAGCCCCCGACGACCTCGAGAAGTTCGGCCTCTGGGCCGCCGACCGCATCGCCGAGGCCATCGAGTTCGAGGGCCCCGACACCGTCGCGGCCGTCTTCCTCGAGCCGGTGCAGAACTCCGGCGGCTGCTTCCCGCCGCCCCCCGGCTACTTCCAGCGGGTGCGCGAGATCTGCGACGAGTACGACGTCCTGCTCGTCTCCGACGAGGTCATCTGCGCCTTCGGGCGGCTGGGCCACATGTTCGCCTGCGAGCGCTACGGCTACCAGCCGGACATCATCACCTGCGCCAAGGGCCTGACCTCCGGCTACTCCCCGCTCGGCGCGATGGTCGCCACCGACCGCCTCTTCGAGCCGTTCTCCAAGGGCACGGAGTCGTTCGCGCACGGCTACACCTTCGGCGGCCACCCGGTCTCGACGGCAGTCGCGATGGCCAACCTCGACATCTTCGAGCGCGAGCAGCTCAACGAGCACGTCCGCGAGACCGAGGGCGACTTCCGCGCGACGCTGGAGAAGCTCAACGACCTGCCGCTCGTCGGCGACGTGCGTGGCGACGGGTACTTCTACGGCATCGAGCTGGTCAAGGACAAGGCCACCAAGGAGACCTTCAACGACGCCGAGTCCGAGCGCCTGCTCCGCGGGTTCCTCTCCGGCGCCCTGTTCGAGGCCGGCCTCTACTGCCGCGCCGACGACCGCGGCGACCCGGTCATCCAGCTCGCTCCCCCGCTGGTCGCCGACCAGTCGCACTTCGACGAGATCGAGCAGATCCTGCGCGGCGTCCTGACCGAGGCCGAGAACTACCTCGACGACGCCCCCGCCGACAGTCACCGTCACGCCCGGACCGAGCCCTCCGGCTGACCCACCGACCACGTTGCGCAGGGGGTCGCTTCCGGCGGTCCGACGTGGGACCCCCAGCCCGCCCGGCTCGGGCCGGCGTCGGTCCGCCGGAGGTGCGCCAACGCCCTTCGCAATGGGTCAGCGCACCCGCAGCCACGCCGCCTCCCTCCGACTGCGGCTGTGCCAGAGCCACCGATGCAGGTCCACCGTGTTCGCCGCACCCGGCGCGAAGCCCGGACGGGGAGTCATGCCGTCTGCGAGCGGCGGCTACGTCGTCGACCTGGATCGTGCTCTCGGAGGGGGCTGGACGGCGTCGCCCGACGCGACCATCGCCGTACGAGCCGTCGATGCCCGCGGCGAGGTCGTGGCCCAACGGCACGAGACGTTCCGCTGGGGCCTCGGCTACCCGAACGGGAAGGACTGCGACGAGCACCCCTGGCCCTGCACCACACGGTGACCTCGGCTCCGTGAGTGAAGGGCACTGGCCTGGCCGACGAAGCTTGGGTGGCCCGTAGGTGTCACCGAGGTGACAGCCGTACAGCCGGTCAGCCGGTCCTGGTGGCGAGGGCGGTGCGGAGGTCGGCGACGCCGGTGAAGAGGAGAGCGCGGAGGCCGAGGGCGGCCGCGGCCTCGACGTTGGCCGGCCGGTCGTCGACGAAGGTCACTTCGTCCGGTGACGCGTCCAGCTCATGCAGCACGTGCTCGAAGATCGCCGGGTCGGGCTTGACCAGGCCGAGCCGCGCGCTGACGAAGATCCGCTCGAAGCCGGCCGTCCAGGCCACCTGATCGAAGGCGTCGGCCTGCACGTGCGGAGCGTTGGACAGCAGTGCGAGCCGTACGCCGGCCGCACGCTGCTCCTCGACCAGGTCGAGCATCTCGTCGTTGGTGCGGGCCCACCCGTTGAGGTCGACGGCGTCGAGCCGGGCGGCCTCCTCGTCGGTGACGTCACGGCCGGCGACTCCGCTCCAGTACGGCGCAGTGGGCTGGCCGGAGTCGAGGTGCACCCGGTTCACCCAGTAGCGCTGCATCAGCTCCTGCGCCGAGAGGTCCAGCAGCAGGGCGACCTCGGCGCCGACCCGGTCGTCGTAGGGCAGCGAGATCACCTCGCCGTAGTCGAGCAGCAGCCAGGGCGTCATGGTCACGAGTCGAAGCCGAACCCGACCCGGTCCATCGCCCGCAGCCAGAGGTTGGGCCGGCCGTCGTTGGCGTCGGCACGCGAGAGCGACCGGGTGGTCGCCTGGATGCCGAGCCACCGGGCCGGCTCGGGCGGGAACGGCAGTGGCCGCGAGCGCACCATCTCCAGCCGGGTACGGGGTGTGTCGGCCCCGGCCAGCAGGTCGAGGACCACCTGGCCGGCGAACCTGGTGGCGCCGACGCCGAGCCCGGTGAAGCCCAGCGCGTAGGCCACCCGGTCGTCCATGGCGGTGCCGTAGAACGCGGTGAAGCGGGTGCACGTGTCGATCAGCCCACCCCAGGCGTGCGTGAACCGCAGCCCCTTGAGCTGGGGGAAGGTGCGGAAGAACCCGCTCGCCAGCACCTCGAAGGTCTCCGGCCGCTGGTCGTAGGAGGGCCGGATCGCGCTGCCGTAGTGGTAGACCGCGTCGTAGCCGCCCCACAGGATGCGCCCGTCACGCGTCGTCCGGGTGTAGATGAAGTGGTTGCCCGAGTCGGAGAAGCCCTCGCGTCCGGCCCACCCGATCGCCGCGCGCTGCTCACTCGGTCAGCGGCTCGGACATCAGCGCGTAGTCGTAGACGGGCACCGTCATCAGCCGCAGCCGGCGCAGCAGCGGCGGGAACGCGTTGGTCGCGAGCACCGCCTGGGAGGCCGTCACCGGACCGCCGCTCGTCTCGACGCAAACACCGGCGCCGAGCCGCGTCAGACCGGTCGCGTTCGTCCCCTCGACGATCCGGACACCGGCGTCCAGGCACGCGCGCCGCAGACCCCAGGCCAGCCGCGCGGGCTCCACGATGGCGGCGTCCGGGTCGTGGATCGCCCCGAGGAAGGTCGGTGAGTCGATCCGCTCGCGCACCTCGGCGGCGTCCAGCCAGGTCGCGCCCGTGCCGAGCCGCGCATCTCCTCGACCTCCTCACGGAGCCCGGCCACCTGGTGCGGCGCGTTGGCCACTGCCAGGGAGCCGTTGCGCTGGAAGTCGCAGTCGATGTCGTAGCGGCGTACGGCGTCCTCGATGCCGTCGAGGTTCTCCCGGCCCATGGCCAGCAGGTCGGGCAGGTCGCCGGGCCAGCGCGCCCGGCCGTTGCCGAAGCCGTGGGTCAGGCTCGCCTCGCAGAAGCCGCCGTTGCGGCCGCTCGCGGCGTGTCCGCAGGTGCGCGCCTCGACGACCACGACGTCACGCGAGGGGTCGCGCTCCTTGGCCAGCAGCGCGGTCCACAGCCCGAGGTAGCCGCCGCCCACGACGACCAGGTCGGCCGTGACGGCGCCGTCCAGCGGCGGCAGGGCCTCGGGCCGGTCCGGGTCGTCGAGCCAGTACGGCGTGGGCAGGGCGCCGGCGAGCGAGTCGGCCACCGGCTCCTGGGGCGGTCGGCGCATCAGGCGAGCGCCTTCTCCTGCCGTCGACGGTTCAGCTCGGCTCCCAGCACGATCGCGATCGAGATCACGAACATCAGCGTGCCGACGACGTTGACCTGCATCGGCACCCCACGCTGGGCCACGCCCCACACGTACATCGGGAAGGTCGTGGTGTTGCCGGCATTGAGGTTGGTGATGATGAAGTCGTCGAAGCTCAGCGAGAACGAGAGCAGCGCCGCGCCGAGGATGCCGGGGAAGACGAGCGGGAAGGTCACCCGCCAGAACGTCTGCGACTCGGTGGCGTAGAGGTCCATCGCCGCCTGCTCGAGGTTGTCGTCGAGCCCGGCGAGCCGGGCTCTCACGGTGACCACCACGAAGGACAGGCAGAACATGATGTGCGCGATCAGGATGGTGCCGAAGCCGAGCTGGCCGCCGAAGCCCGACGCGACGAACAGCGCCAGCAGCGAGGAGCCCATCACGATCTCCGGCGAGGCCATCGGCAGGAAGATGACGAGGTTCGCTCCCGCGCGACCGTAGAACCGGTGCCGCACCAGCGCGAAGGCCATCAGGGTGCCGAGGACCGTCGCCACGATCGTGGCGAGCAGGCCGATCTCGATGCTGCGTGCCACGGCGTGGCACATGCTCGGGTCCTGGCAGGGGTGCAGCCAGTTGTCGAGCGTGAAGCTGTCGAACTTGTAGATGAGCTTGCTCTTGGGCTTGTTGAAGCTCATCAGCACGACGACGGCGATCGGCACGAACATGTAGACGAGCACGAGCAGGCCGCCCACGAGCACGGCGTTGCGCTGGATCCAGCGCACGGGACCACTCCTCACAGCAGGTCCTCCGTCCCCGCGCGGCGTACGTAGAAGAGGACCATCACCAGGATCAGCACCATCAGGATCACCGACAGCGCGCCCGCCATCGGATAGTTGTTGGCGTTGGTGAAGAGGTCCTGGATGACGTTGCCGATCATCCGTTGCTTCGGACTGCCCAGCAGCTGGGCGTTGATGTAGTCGCCTACGGCCGGGATGAACGTCAGCAGCGTGCCCGAGATGACACCCGGCAGCGAGAGCGGCCAGGTCACCTTCCAGAAGCCCACCCGCGGCGAGGCGTAGAGGTCGCCCGCAGCCTCGATCAGCCGGTGGTCGATCTTGTCGATGCTGGCGAACAGCGGCAGCACCATGAACGGCAGGAAGTTGTAGACCAGGCCAGCGACGACCGCGACCGGGGTCGCCAGCAGGCGTCCGTTGGCGCCGAGGATGTGCAGGAACTGCAGCGTGCCCACCACCGGGCCGTCGTCACGCAGCAGCAGCTTCCACGAGCAGCGTACGGATCAGGAAGCTGGTGAAGAACGGCGCGATCACCAGCACGAGCATGAGGTTCTTCCAGCGCCCGGACTTGAAGGCGATGGCGTAGGCGAGCACGTAGCCCAGCAGCAGGCAGATGAGGGTCGCCAGTGCGCCGTACAACAGCGAGCGCACCAGCGGCTGCCAGTAGTCCTGCAGCGCGTGCCAGTAGTTGCTGAACGCCCACGTCATGTCGTAGCCCTGCAGCACCGACCCGTTCGGGTCGTAGAGGCTGGTCGCGACGAGCGAGTACAGCGGCACGACGAAGAAGACCGCCAGCCACAGCGCGCCCGGGAGCAGCAGCCAGTACGCCGTCAGCTTGCGCCGCGGCTCGGGGGGCGGCTCCGCCGGCGTGACCGCACCCCTCGGCGCGGACATGACCGCCGTCATGCCTCGTCGCCCTCCTCGACCCCGGCGTGGGCATCCTGGCTGTGGTCGAGCAGGAACGCGTACTCGGGTCGCCAGGACACGTCCACCGGCTCGCCGTGGCGGAACAGTCGACGGCGTCCGGTGTTCTGCTCGAAGACCTGGAGCTCCTGGCCCCACGGCATCCGCACGAGGTACTGAGTGCTGACGCCGACGAAGCTGACGTCGGTCACGACGCCGCCGGGGATGCTGTTGCCAGGCGCGTCGATCTGCTCGCCGACCTCGCCGATGAGCACCTTCTCGGGTCGGATCCCGACCCAGCCGAGGTCGCCGTCCGACCCACTGTTGTGGGCGCGGGCGGCCGGGACCGAGACGGTGGTGCCCTGCATGTCCACCATCACGACGTCGCCGTCGCGGCCGCGAGTGGTGCCCTCGATCAGGTTGGACTGGCCGAGGAAGTTGGCCACGAACGTGGTCTTCGGGTTCTCGTACAGGTCGGCGGGAGCACCCATCTGCTCGATCACGCCGGCGTTCATCACCGCGATGGTGTCGGCCATGGTCATGGCCTCCTCCTGGTCGTGGGTGACGTGCACGAAGGTCCGGCCCGACCTCCTCCTGGATGCGCTTGATCTCGATCTGCATCGACCGTCGCAGCTTGAGGTCCAGCGCGCCGAGCGGCTCGTCGAGGAGCAGCACCTCGGGGCTGTTGATCAGCGCCCGGGCCAGGGCGACGCGCTGCTGCTGACCACCGGAGAGCTGCGCGGGCTTCTTGCGGGTCTGGCTGTCGAGCTCGACCAGCGCGAGCATGTCGCGGACCTGCGTGTCGACGTCGTCCTTGCTGTCGCCCTTGCGACGACGCAGGCCGAACGCGACGTTCTCGTAGATGTCGAGGTGCGGGAAGAGGGCGTAGTTCTGGAAGACGGTGTTCACCGGACGCCGGTAGGGCTTGTCGTAGGTGATGTCGCGGCTGCCGAGCCGGATCGAGCCCGACGTCGGGGCCTCGAGTCCCGCGACCATGCGCAGCGTCGTGGTCTTGCCACAGCCGGACGGGCCGAGCAGGGCGAAGAACGACCCACTGGGCACGTCGAGGTCGAGCGACTTGACGGCCGTGAACGCGGCGAACTCCTTGGTCAGGCTCCGCATCCGCAGACCGTCGAAGGTCTCGCCCTCGTCCGCGTCCGCCCCCCGCACCTGCGTGTCATCAGCCACCTGTGACATCGGACCACTCCCCTTCGTACTTCTGCTCCTGCTTGTCGTCGAGCGCCATGAAGCCGAAGGCGCCCTTCAGGTCGTCCTCGGACGGGAAGATCAGCGGGTTGTCGACCAACGTCTTGTCGATCTTCTCCATCTCCTGCTGAGCCCCCACGACAGGACAGATGTAGTTGACGTACGCCGCGAGCTTGGCCGCCACCGCGGGCTCGTAGTAGTAGTCGATCCACTGCTCGGCGTTGGCCTGGTGGACGGACTGGTTGGGCACCATCATGTTGTCGGCCCAGAGCGCCAGCCCTTCCTCGGGCTTGACGAACTTGATGTCGGGGTTGTCGAACTGGGCCTGGATCACGTCGCCCGACCAGGCCTCGCAGGCCACGATGTTGCCGGCGGTGAGGTCCTGGATGTACTCGTTGCCGGTGAAGGCGCGCACCTGGCCCGCGTGGACCGCCTTGCGCAGCTTCTCGATCCCCACCTCCCACTGCGCGTTGGTGAAGTTGGAGGGATCACCGCCGGCGAGCAGGATCATGAAGCCCATCGTGTCGCGCATCTCGGAGAGCAGCGTGATCTTGCCCTTGAGGTCGGGACGGGTGAGGAGCTCCTCGAAGGTGCGGACCGGCGAGGTCAGCTTGGCGTTGTAGGCGATGCCGGTCAGGCCGCTCTGCCAGGGGGCGGAGTACTTGCGGTCCTTGTCCCAGGCGCGACCCTGCAGGGCGGGGATCAGGTTCTTGTGGACGTTGTCGATCTTGTCGGCGGCCATCGGCTGGATCCAGCCGAGGCCGATCATCTTGGCCGCCATCCAGTCGGTCATGATGATGATGTCGCGGCCGATCGGACTGGCAGCTGCCCAGCTGGTTGCGCACCTTGGCGAAGAACTCGGCGTTGTCGCTGATGTCGTCGGTGTAGGAGACGGTGATCCCGCTGGCCGCCTCGAAGTCCTCGAGGGTGTTCTTCTCCTTCTTGGTCGGCGGGTCGATGTAGGCCGGCCAGTTGGAGACGATCAGGTTCTTCTGCGAGGACGACAGGTCCTCGGCCTTGCACTTCGCGGGGTCCTGCACCGCCGACGGGGTGCCGAACAGCGGCAGCACGGCCACGCTGGCCACCCCGAAGGTGGCCACACCGGCACCCTTCATCCACGTACGGCGACCCATCGAGGCGCGCCCGCCACCTCGTCGATCACCCGCATGAGCACCCGTCACGACCCGGCCTCCTCCCGCATGTGCACGTCACCCTCTCATCGCACCTTCCACCTGACAAGGGATTCCGTTGCCGCGACACGCCGACGCCACGGAACCGTGGGAGAACGAGCGCCGGAGATGCGGTTTCTGCCGTTCCGAGGGCGGGCCAGGCTTGCTATCGACGGCCCCGAACCAGCACGATGTCCGCCATGACGGAGAGAGGGCAGGCCAGGGGCGGCCCGGCCATCGACGACGTCTCCAAGCAGATCATCGCCCAGCTCCAGCAGGACGGCCGGCGCTCCTACGCCTCCATCGGCAAGGCCGTCGGGCTCTCCGAGGCCGCGGTCCGCCAGCGCGTGCAGCGCCTCACCGAGGCCGGCGTGATGCAGATCGTCGCCGTGACCGATCCCCTGCAGCTCGGCTTCGGCCGCCAGGCCATGGTCGGGGTCAGGGTCGACGGCGGCATCCAGCCGGTGGCCGACGCCCTGGCCGCGATGGACGAGGTCATCTACGTCGTGATGACCGCCGGCACCTACGACGTGCTGTGCGAGGTGGTCAGCACGGGCGACGAGGAGCTGCTCGACCTCGTCTCCACGCGCATCCGCGCCGTGCCCGGCGTACGCACGACGGAGACCTTCGTCTACCTCAAGCTCAACAAGCAGACCTACTCGTGGGGCGTCCGCTGACTCCCTACTACCGCGCGCTCTCGCTCTGGCACGACACCGCGGACGACGACTTCGTCCCCCGTCCCGCCCTGCCCGGCCCGGCGACCTACGACGTGGCCGTCGTCGGCGCCGGCCTCACCGGCCTGTGGTCCGCCTACTACCTGCGCCGGGCCGACCCCTCGCTGCGCGTCGTCGTGCTCGAGCAGGAGGTCGCGGGCTTCGGGGCCTCCGGACGCAACGGCGGCTGGTGCAGCGCGCTCTTCGCCACCCCCTGGGACCGGCTCGCCCGGCGCGGAGGCGACGGCGAGGCGTTGCGGATGCACCGGGCGATGCAGGACACGGTCCGCGAGGTCGGGCGCGTGGTCGAGGCGGAGGGCATCGATGCCCACTACCACCGCGGCGGCACGGTCAACCTCGCCCACACCCGGGTGCAGCTCGAGCGGGCGCACGACGAGGTGCGCACCGCGCGGGCACGCGGCTTCGGCGAGGACGACCTCCGGCTCCTCTCGGCCCCGGAGGCGCGCGAGATGCTCGCCACCGAGGGCGTGCTCGGCGGCACGTTCACGCCCCACACCGCGGCCGTCCACCCCTCGCGCCTGGTCAGGGGGCTCGCCCGCGTGGTCGAGCAGTCCGGGGTGACCATCCACGAGCAGACCCGGGTGCGCTCGATCGGCCCCCGGCAGGTGAGCACCGACGCCGGCGAGGTGCGTGCCGAGGTGGTGCTGCGCTGCACCGAGGGCTACACGCCGCGGCTGGAGGGCCTGCGCCGGGCGATCGCGCCGGTCTACTCCCTGATGGTGGCCACCGAGCCGCTGTCGGAGGAGACCTGGCGCTCCGTGGGGCTCGCGGACCGGCCCACCTTCAGCGACGGCCGCCACCTGCTCATCTACGGCCAGCGCACCGCCGACGGCCGGATCGCGTTCGGGGGTCGCGGCGCGCCGTACCACTTCGGCAGCCGGATCCGCCCGTCCTACGACGTGGAGCCACGCGTCTTCGACGACCTGCGCAGCGTGCTGACCACGATCCTGCCGCAGCTCGCCGGGGTCACCTTCACCCACCAGTGGGGCGGCTGCCTCGGCATCGCCCGCGACTGGGCGGCGTCCGTGGGGCTCGACCGTGGCACCGGGATCGGCTGGGCCGGCGGCTACGTCGGGGACGGTGTCGGCACGACCAACCTCGCCGGCCGCACGCTGGCCGACCTCGTCACCGGTGCCGACAGCGACCTCGTGACGCTGCCGTGGGTCGACCACCACAGCCGGCAGTGGGAGCCCGAGCCGCTCCGGTGGCTGGGCATCAACGCCGGGCTGCGGGCGATGACGCTGGCCGACTCCGAGGAGGCGCGCACCGGACGCGACAGCACCATCGCCCGGTTGATGGCCCCGCTGGTCGGCGGTCACTGAGCGCGTCGAATCGTCGGCCCGGGTCGGCGCATCCTGCCACGTCCGAGACGATCGGCACATATCATTCGCCGGGTGTATCCGCAGTCGTGGCATCGCCGGTGATCAAGGGCGAGGTCGCTCCCGAAGGCGAGGGCTCCCAGTCGTCCCTGCGCCCGAACATCCGCGCCAAGATCGACGAGGTCTCCAAGCGGATCATCGAGATGCTGCAGGTCGACGGCCGCCGCTCCTTCGCCGGGATCGCCGAGGAGCTCGGCATCGACGAGGAGTCCGTGGCCCAGCGCGTCCAGGCGCTGACCGACTCCGGGGTCATCCAGATCACCGCCGTCTCCGACCCGCTCCAGCTGGGGTTCGCCCGCCAGGCCATGCTCGGGATCTCGGTCGAGAAGGGTCTCGAGAAGGCGGTCGCCCGGCGCCTCGCCGAGGTGCCCGAGATCGTCTACATCGTGCTGACGGCCGGTGGCTTCGAGATCCTGGCCGAGGTCGTCGGCACCAGCGACGCCCACCTGCTCGAGCTGGTCACCTCGGTGGTCAAGCCGACCCCGGGCGTGGTCACCATCCACACGTTCCTCTACCACGAGCTGCAGAAGCAGACCTACACGTGGGGCGTCCGGTGAGCGCCGCGCGGCTCCCCGGACGACCCGATCCGGAGCGGCGGCTCGACGCCGTGGACCGCGCCATCATCGAGGTGCTGCAGGTCGACGGCCGGCTGCCGTTCGGCACCGTCGCCGAGACCGCGGAGACGACCGAGGACGACGTCGTGCGCCGGGTCGGGACCCTGATGGCCGAGGGCGTGATCGAGATCGTGGCGGTGACCGATCCGATGCAGCTCGGCTACCCCCGGATGGCGATGCTGGGCATCGTCACCGACGGACCCGCGCAGCCGGTGGGCGAGGCGATCGCCAGCATCGAGGAGGTCATCTACGAGGCCCGCACGTCCGGCGGCTTCGACCTGATGGTCGAGCTCGTCGGCACCAGCGACGCCCACCTCCTCGAGCTGGTCACCCAGATCCGGCAGCTGCCGGGCGTCAAGCACATCGAGACCTTCCGCTACCAGGAGCTGGTCAAGGAGACCTACGCGTACGGCGCCGACACGGGTCCGGGCCGCACGTCAGGAGCCGGGAGCCCGCCGTGATCAAGGGGGAGGTCGCCGGGGAGGACGAGGGCGCGCGGACCGCCGCACGTCCGCCGGTGCGGACCACGATCGACGAGGTGTCCAAGCGGATCATCGAGATGCTGCAGGTCGACGGCCGCCGGTCCTACGCCGACATCGGCCACGACCTCAAGGTCGACGAGCACGCGGTCGAGCAGCGGGTGCAGTCCTTGGTCGCTTCCGGGGTGATCACGTTCACCACCGTCTCCGACCCCCTCGAGCTCGGCTTCGCCCGGCAGGCGATGCTGGGCATCTCGGTGGAGAAGGGCCAGGAGGTTCGGGTCGCCGATCGGCTCGCCGAGATCCCCGAGATGGCCTACGTCGTGCTGACGGGCGGCGGGTTCGAGATCCTCGCCGAGTTCGTGGCCACGAGCGACGCCCACCTCGACGAGATCGTCAGCACGCTCGTCGAGCCGACGCCGGGTGTCCTCGCCGTGCACGTGTTCCCCTACGTCCGGATCGAGAAAGAGACCTACAGCTGGGGTGTCCTGTGAGCACGGGGGCCGCGGCCGAGGGCCGCTCGCCGGCGGCCCTCGACAGGACGGACCTCCGCATCATCGTGGTCCTCCAGCAGCACCCGCGCGCCTCCTACGCCGAGATCGCCCAGGAGCTCGGCCTCGACGCCGGCGAGGTGGAGCGGAGGATGACCTCGCTCTGGGCGGACGGCGTGATCGGTGTGGTCGCCATGACCGACCCGATCCAGCTCGGCTACGCGCGGATGGCCATGATCGGCGTGGTCGTGGAGGGGCCCGTGGACCCCGTCGTCGACGCGCTGGTGCCGGACCCGCACGTCATCTACCTGGCCCGGACCGAGGGCGGGTTCCACCTCCTGGCCGAGGTGGTCGGGGCGAGCGACGCACACCTCCTCGAGCTCGTCGCGGGGATCCGCCGCCTCCCGGGGGTCACCCGGATCCACACGTTCCTCGAGAACAAGCTCGTCAAGGAGGACTACACCTACGGCGGCGTCGATCCCGAGCGGGCCCTGCGACACCACTAGGGCCGCTGGACCTCGAGCTCGTCGTCGGCGTACTGCTTGCGCAGCACCTTCTTGTCGAACTTGCCGACGCTGGTGCGCGGCACCTGGTCGATGAAGGCCCAGGCGTCGGGCAGCTGCCACTTGGCGAAGTCCTTGGAGAGGAACTCCCGCAGCTCCTGCGGCGTGACCGTCGCGCCCTCGCGCAGCACCACCGTCGCCATCGGCCGCTCGGCCCACTTCTCGTCGGGGATGGCCACGACGGCCGCCTCGACGACGTCGTCGTGGGCCATCAGGGCGTTCTCGAGGTCGACGGTGGAGATCCACTCGCCGCCGGACTTGATCACGTCCTTGGCGCGATCGGTCAGGGTGATGAAGCCGAGCTCGTCGACGCGTCCGACGTCGCCGGTGCGCAGCCAGCCCTCGTGGAACTTCTGGTCGGCCTCGGGGTCGTCGCTGTTGTAGTAGGCGCCGGTCACCCACGGCCCCCGGACCTCGAGCTCACCGACGGCCGCGTCGTCGTTGGGCAGCACCGAGCCGTCGTCGGCGACGATCCGGCCCTCGACGCCGCAGAGCAGTCGGCCCTGCGTGCCGCGGTAGTGCCAGGCGTCCTCGCCCTCGACACCCAGCGGCGGACGTCCGGCCGAGGCGACCGGTGAGGTCTCGGTCATCCCCCACGCCTGCCGGACCTCGATCCCGTGGCGCTCCCACAGCGCCCGCTGCAGCGAGACCGGCACCGCGGAGCCGCCGCACAGGATCAGCCCGAGCGACTCCGGCTTCTTCTCGGGGTGCTGGTCGAGGTAGCCGAGCACGTCGTTCCACACCGTGGGCACGGCCCCGGACATCGTCGGTTCGGCCTCGTTCATGAACCGGCAGAGCGGCTCGGCCTGGAGCCAGCGGTCGGGCATGCACAGCGACGCGCCGCTCATCAGGGAGGCGTACACGAGGCCCCAGGCGTTCGCGTGGAACTGCGGCACGATCGGCAGCACCCGCGAGAAGCAGTCGAGCGAGGCGACGGTGCCGCTCCAGATCGCCATCGAGTGCAGGTACGCCGAGCGGTGGCTGTAGACGACGCCCTTGGGGTGGCCGGTGGTGCCGCTCGTGTAGCACATGGCCGCGGCGTCGCGCTCGTCCAGCTCGGGCCAGTCGAACTGGTCGGACTGGTCGGCCAGCAGCTCCTCGTAGATGTGCACGTCCTTGCCGGCGCTCTCGAGGACCGACAGGTCGGCGTCCGCCGCGTCCGGGCCGGCGACCACGACGTGGTCGACGGTCTTCATCGCCTGCAGGTGCGGTCCCAGCAGCGGGACGAGGGAGGCGTCGACGAGGACGACCTTGTCCTCGGCGTGGTTGGCGATGTAGACGAGCTGGTCGGCGGGCAGCCGGATGTTGAGCGTGTGCAGCACGGCACCCATCGACGGGACGGCGAGGTAGGCCTCGAGGTGCTCGGCGTTGTTCCACTGGAAGGTCGCCACCCGCTGGTCGCCGTCGATCCCCAGTGTGCGCAGGGCGTTGGCCAGCCTGGCGACGCGTTGGCCCAGCTCGCCGTACGAGAGCCGGCGGGTGCCGTCCTCGGTCGCGGTGACCACCTCGGAGTCCCGGTGGACGGTGGTGCCGTGGCGCATGATCGCGCCGATGGTGAGCGGGACGTCCTGCATCGTGCTGCGCATCATTGCCTCCGGTCGCGTCGTGTGCTGCCGACTCTAGGGTGAGATCCATGAGACCACGCCGACTACGCCAGCTCGACGGACTCCGGGTGTTCGTGACGGGGGCGGCGAGCGGGATCGGTCGTGCGGTCGCCGAGCAGGTGGCAGCGCAGGGCGGGCGGCTCTTCCTCACCGACCTCGACGGCGCCGGGCTGGCCGAGGTGGCCCAGTCGCTCGGCGAGGCCGTCGTCGTCGCGGAGGCGGCCGACGTCACCGACCACGACGCCGTACGCCGGCTGGCCCGACGGGTCACCGACGAGCACGGCGCGATGGACGTCGTGATGAACATCGCCGGCATCTCGTCGTGGGGCACGTCACGTCGTTGTCGCCGCAGACCTGGCGCGCCATGGTCGAGGTCAACCTGATGGGCCCGATCCACGTGATCGAGGAGCTGGTCCCGCCGATGGTCGAGGCGGGTCGCGGCGGCCACCTCGTCAACGTCTCCTCGGCCGCCGGGATCATCGGCATGCCCTGGCACGCGGCGTACAGCGCCAGCAAGTTCGGCCTGCGCGGCGTCTCCGAGGTGCTGCGCTTCGACCTCGCCGAGCACGGCATCGGGGTCTCGCTCGTCTGCCCCGGCGCGGTGCACACCCCGCTGACCCAGACCGTCAGGATCGACGGCGTCGACACCTCCGGCCCGAAGTTCAGGAAGCTCCAGGCCCGGTTCCACGACCGGGCGGTCTCCCCCGAGCGGGCGGCCGAGGCCATCCTGCGCGGCGTACGGCGCAACAGGTACTGGGTCTACACCTCCGCTGACATCCGCCGCATCCACCGGGTGCAGCGCTGGTGCCCGCCGCTCTACGCCGGCCTGATGCGGGGCTTGAACGTCGCCGCCAACCGGGTGCTCCCCGAGGTCGGCCGGGCGCGCCGGGCCGACGCATGAGCCATCCCCGTGAGCAGCCAGCGGATCGCGCCGGGCGGCCTCCGCGAGCTCGGCCTGCCGATCTGGGCGTTCAGCCGGCTCGCGGGCCGGGTGACGCGCACCTCGCCGCCGCGGATCTTCACCACGCTCGGCCGCAACCGCCGGCTGTTCTGGGCGTGGCTGCACTTCGCCGGTCGGCTGATGCCCGGCGGGCGTCTCCCCCGGGTCGACACCGAGCTGATCATCCTGCGGGTGGCGCACGTGCGCGGCAGCGACTACGAGCTCGACCACCACAGCCGTCTGGGCCGCCGGGCCGGGCTGAGCCCGGCCGAGCTCGAACGTGTGGGCGCCGGCCCCGACGTCGACGGGTGGACGCCGCGCCAGGAGCTGTTGCTGCGCGCCACCGACTCGCTGCTGGAGACGCCGCGACCTCGACGACGTGCTCTGGGCCCGGCTCCGTGCGACTGCTCGACGAGCGCACCTGCATCGAGCTGCTCCTGCTCGTCGGCCACTACGACATGCTCGCGACGACGCTGCGCACCCTGCGCGTGCAGCCGGAAGGACACCGCCGGTGACCACCTTCACCACCCGCCCCACGCTCACCGGGACCTTCGGCATGGTCTCCTCCACGCACTGGCTCGCCTCGCAGTCGGCGCAGCGGATGCTCGAGCTCGGCGGCAACGCCTTCGACGCGGCGGCCGCCGGTGGCTTCGTGCTGCACGTCGTCGAGCCCCACCTCAACGGGCCGGGCGGCGACCTCCCGGCCATCGTGACCACCGCGGAGGACCCGAGCCCGCGGGTGCTGTGCGGCCAGGGACCGGCGCCCGCGGCGGCGACCCGCGAGGCGTTCGCGTCGCTCGGCCTCGACCACGTGCCCGGCTCCGGCCCGCTCGCGGCGGCCGTGCCCGGCGCGGTCGACGCCTGGCTGCTCCTCCTGCGCGACCACGGCACGCTGCCGCTGGCCACCGTCCTCGAGCCGGCGATCGGGTATGCGCGCGACGGCCACTCGCTGATCCCCCGGGCGGCCGCCACCATCGAGCGCGTCCGCGAGCTCTTCGAGTCCGACTGGACGACGTCGGCCGACCTCTGGCTGCCCGGCGGTCGGGCCCCGCGGCCGGGAGAGCTGTTCCGCAACCCGGCCTACGCCGCGGTGCTGGAGCGGCTCGTCGACGCCGGCGGCACGGCGACGTCCGTCGCCGAGCAGGCCCAGGCGGCGCGCGACGCGTGGGGCCGCGGCTTCGTGGCCGAGGCCGTCGAGTCGTTCCGGCCGCGCGAGTGGCGGCACTCCGGCGGGCAGGTGCTGGCCGGGCTGGTCGGCGGCGCGGACCTCGCCGCCTACGAGGCCACCTGGGAGGCGCCGGCGGTGCACGAGTGGCAGGGCGTGCAGGTCGCCAAGACCGGGCTGTGGGGTCAGGGGCCCACCCTGCTCCAGGCGCTGGCCATGCTGGACGACCCTCGGGCCGACCGCGCTCGACCCCGACACCGCCGAGGGCGTCCACGCCGTCACCGAGGTCTGGAAGCTGGTGATGGCCGACCGCGAGGCCTGGTACGGCGACGCCTCGCCGCTGACGGTCGACGACCTGCTCGGGCCGGCGTACGTCCACGAGCGCGCAGCGCTGGTGGGCTCCGCCGCCGACACGGAGTTCCGGCCCGGTGCGCCCGGCGGCCGCGAGCCGCGGCTGGCCGAGCACGTCCGCCGCGTGCTCGCGGGGGTGTCGACGTCACGGCCGACCGACGCGACCACGGGCGAGCCGACCGTCGACCGCGACGGCAACACCAAGGGCGACACCTGCCACATCGACGTCGTCGACCGCTGGGGCAACATGATCTCCGCGACGCCGAGCGGCGGATGGCTGCACGCCTCCCCCACGATCCCCGAGCTCGGCTTCTGCCTCGGCACGCGGGCCCAGATGTTCTGGCTCGACGAGGGCCTGCCGGCCTCGCTGGCTCCCGGGCTGCGGCCGCGCACCACCCTCTCCCCGACGATGGTGCTGCGCGAGGGGGTGCCGGTGCTCGCGTGCGGATCGCCCGGCGGCGACCAGCAGGACCAGTGGCAGTCGCTGTTCCTGCTCCGCCACGTCGTCGGCGGGACGGTCGCTGCAGGAGGCGATCGACGCCCCGGCGTTCCACCACGACCAGTTCCCCGGGTCCTTCCACCCGCGCGGGATCGTGCCCGGCCAGGTGCAGCTCGAGGACCGCTACCCCGACGACGTGGTCGACGACCTCACCCGCCGCGGGCACGTCGTACGCCGGGTCGACCCGTGGTCGCTCGGCCGCATGTGTGCCGTCGCCCGGCACCCCACGACCGGCCTGCTCTCGGCCGGCGCCAACCCCCGCGGCATGCAGGGCTACGCCGTCGGCCGCTGACCGCCGCCGACCGGACGGGCTCAGCCGGCGATCGCGTCGAGCCGGGCGAGGGCGTCGGCGGGCAGCTCGAGGCCGGCGCCGGCGACGTTCTCGCGCAGGTGGGCGCGCGAGGAGGTGCCCGGGATCAGCAGGATGTTGGGCGAGCGCTGGAGCAGCCAGGCGAGTGCGACCGCGAGCGGGGTCGCACCGAGGTCCGCGGCGACCTGGTCGAGCTCCGTGGGACTGCAGCGGGCGTGAAGCCGCCGAGCGGGAAGTACGGCACGTAGGCGATGTCCTGCTCGGCCAGCGAGGCGACGAGGTCGTCGTCCTCGCGGTGCGCGACGTTGTAGTGGTTCTGCACGCAGACGACCGGGGCGATCGCCTGGGCCTGGCGCACCTGGTCGGCGTCGACCGTGCTCACGCCGAGGTGCCTGATCAGCCCCTCCTGCTGCATCGCGGCCAGCGTCTCGAACTGCTCGCGCCCAGGGCGTCTCGCCGCGGCCCTCGGGCATGTTGCGAAGGTTGACGACGTCCATCGCCTCGAGGCCGAGCCGCTCGAGGTTGTCGTGCACCGCCCGGCGCAGCTGGTCCGGCGAGCTGGCCTGCAGCCAGTTGCCCTCGTCGTCGCGCGCGCCGGCGACCTTGGTGACGATGCAGAGGTCGTCGGGGTACGGCGCCAGCGCCTCGCGGATGATCTCGTTGGTCACGTAGGGGCCGTAGTAGTCCGAGGTGTCGATGTGGTTGATCCCCATCTCGACCACCTCGCGCAGCACGGCGACCGCCTCGTCACGGTCCTTCGGTGGCCCGAAGATGCCGGGACCGGAGAGCTGCATCGCGCCGTACCCGACGCGGGTGACCTCGAGGTCGCCGAGGTGGTAGGTGCCGCCGGGCAGGTTGGTGGCCGTCGTCATGCCTCCACCCTGCCGAACGGGTGGTGAACCCTCAGCGCCGGGGTTGGGGCGGGACCATCACCGCGTTGAGTGCGAGCGCCTTGCCGCGGTCGCCGCTTGACCTTGAGCGCGCCGGTGAGCACGCCCCGGACCGGGTGCAGCTGGCCGGTGGCGAGGCGCAGGAAGTCGGCCCCGTCGACGGTGATCGTGGCGTCACGGCGCTGTCCCTCGGGCGGGTCGGCCTCGATCGTGCAGACCCCGTCGCGCACGTGGACGACGTAGCGGTCGACCTCGCCGTCGCGACGCCCGCCGATGCGGAAGCCGACGGAGAGCGCCAGGTCGGCCGCCTTGCCGGTGTCGATGAAGTCCGGGAACCGGCGGAACACCTCACCCAGCACGATCGGGCGGAACTCGCCCTCCATCACCGAGCGCATGTGCTTGCCGGAGGTCGTGGCCACGGCGGTCGCGACGTCGACGGGGTCCAACGACGTCGGGTCCACCGCGGCCCGGTCGCTGCCCGGCACGGTGAACACGCTGCCGACGGCCAGGGCGAGCAGGGCGTGCCCGTCGATGCCGAGCCGGCCGCCGAGGTAGAGGAGCGCCGCGTTGGACTGGCCGGTGACCAGGCGGACGAAGTCCACGATGTCGGCGGTGATCGTCACGTGCGGGACGGCGCCGGCGTCGAGGGTGACCTCGCCGCTGTCGAAGCGGGCGGTGTGGCGCTCCACGTCACGCTTGCCGCGCGCGAGCTCGAAGCGGACCACGCCCTCGATCTCGCGCAGCCGGCCGTCGTCGGCGAACTCGGGGAACCGGTCCAGGATCGCGGCGACGCCCTCGGAGCGGAAGTGGTCGATCTCGATGAGGCGCCGCAGGTCGTCGTCGGAGGCTCCGGAGATGACGCTCGTGATCTCGAGGACGTCCGAGGTGCGGAAGAACTCGTTCACCTCGTCCGCCGACATCGCGGCGAGGCGGTCGATCACATCGGTCAACGTCGCTCCTGGGTCCTGGAGGTCACACCCTAGGTCGCTGTGACGAGTCAGACCGGGCATGGACCCGGCGTCACGACTCGATCGCCAGCGCCAGCGGGTGCACCCGCTCGGCCCCGGCACGGCGGAGGGCGCGCCCGGCGAGGGCCATCGTCCAGCCGGTGCCGACCAGGTCGTCGACCAGCAGCACGACAGCGCCGTCGACCGGCTCGGTCTCGAGGGCGAAGCGCCGGCTGACCGCGGCCACCCGCTGGGCGGAGTTCATCGCCCCCTGACCGGGCGCGACCGAGGGGTCGACGATGGCCCACCGGCCCACGACCGGCTTCTTCAGGTAGCGCGAGAGGCCCTCGGCCAGGTCGCGACCGAGCGTGGGCCGGCGTTGCGACTCGACGTACACGATCGCATCGACCTCGGGACGCCAGTCGTTCAGGACGTCGATCATCGCGCGGGCCAGGGGTGCGGGCACCGCGGTGTCGCCGGCGCCCTCGCGGAACAGCTCGCGCAGCGCCTGGCCGTGGCCGAGGTCGGTGAGGCGGGCGACAGCCCGGCCCTCGTCGACCTGCTCGGCGATGCGGCCCTTGAGGTCGATGCCGAGGGTGGTCAGCGCGGAGGGCCACATCTTGCGCGGCTCGACGACCACGCCCGGCCGGCTGAGTCGCTCGTGGGCCTGCTCGACCTCGCGCTCGGACACGGTGCTCGTCAGCTCGAGGCCGCCGCAGTTGTCGCACCGGCCGCAGGGCTGCGCGTCGGGGTCGTCGAGCTGGTCGCGCAGGAACTCCATCCGGCAGCGGTCGGTGTCGAGGTAGGCGAGCATCGCGTCCTGCTCGCGACGGCGGGCCTCGCTGACGCGCTCGTAGCGGTCGGCGTCGTACTCCCAGGGCTGGCCGGTCGACTCCCAGCCGCCCTGGACGCGTCGCACGGCCCCGTCGACGTCGAGCACCTTGAGCATCGCCTCGAGGCGGGTGCGGGTCAGCTCGACGTGGGCCTCGAGAGTGGGCGTGCCCGAGCGGCGTCGGGGAGTCGTCGAGCGCCGCGAGGGTCTGGCGCACGAGCTCCTCGCGCGGGAAGGACAGCGAGGCGAAGTAGCGCCAGATGTCGCGGTCCTCGGCCTGCGGCAGGAGCACCACGGTGGCCTCGTCGGTGCCGCGGCCGGCACGCCCGACCTGCTGGTAGTAGGCGACCGGCGACTGCGGGGCGCCCAGGTTGATCACGAACCCGAGGGTGGCGTCGAAGCCCATCCCGAGCGCGCTCGTCGCCACCAGCGCCTTGACCCGGCCGTCGAGGAGGTCCTGCTCGAGGGCCAGTCGCTCGGTCGGCTCGGTCTGCCCGGAGTACGCCGCGACCGTGTGGCCGTGGGCGCGCAGGTGCTCCGCCACCTCGTGGGTGGCCGCCACGGTGAGGCAGTAGACGATGCCGGAGCCGGGGAGCTCGCCGAGGTGCTCGGCCAGCCAGGCGAGCCGCCGCTCGGGCGTCCGGAGCCGGACCACGCCGAGACGCAGCGACTCGCGGTCGAGCGAACCGCGCAGGACGAGCACCCCCTCGGTCCCTGAGCCTGTCGAACGGCCCAGCTGCTCGGCCACGTCGCGGTGACCCGCGCGTTGGCGGTGGCCGTGGTCGCCAGCACCGGGATGCCGTCGGGCAGCTCGGCGAGGAGCGTGCGGATGCGGCGGTAGTCGGGCCGGAAGTCGTGGCCCCAGTCGGAGATGCAGTGGGCCTCGTCGACGACGAGCAGCCCCGTGGTCGGCGGTGAGTCGCGGCAGCACCTGGTCGCGGAAGCCGGGGTTGTTCAGCCGCTCGGGGCTGACCAGCAGCACGTCGACCTCGCCGGCCGCGATCTGGTCCTGGATCGGCTGCCACTGCTCGATGTTGGTGGAGTTGATCGTCACCGCGCGGATGCCCGCGCGCTCGGCGCGCCGCGATCTGGTTGCGCATCAGGGCGAGCAGGGGCGAGACGATGACCGTCGGGCCCGGCGCCCTGCTCGCGCAGGAGCAGGGTGGCCACGAAGTACACCGCCGACTTGCCCCACCCGGTGCGCTGCACGACGAGCGCACGGCGCCGGTGCACCGCGAGCGCCTCGATCGCGGCCCACTGGTCGTCGTACAGCACCGCGTCGTCGCGCCCCACCAGGCGGCGCAGGTGGTGCTCGGCCGCGTTCGCGGACGTCGTGTCGTCGTGGTGGTCACGCCCCGTGTCTACCAACCCGGCACGACAGTCGCGCTCGCGCCGTCCACAGGTCTCATGCGGGCAGGTGCGTCCGCGGCGCCATCCGCGGCCCTCGACGGGGTACGCCGAGGCCGGCCAGCTCGACCAGCCGCTGCACCCGGTGACGGTGACCGGCCCAGGGCTCGAGCAGCTCGGCCAGTCCGTCGTCGTCGACGGGCTCGCCGGTCAGCGCGAAGCCGACGTTGCGAGCGATGTGGTAGTCGCCGAAGCTCACCGCGTCGGGATCGCCCTGCACCCGCGCGCGCACCTCGGCGCTGCTCCACACGCCGATCCCGGGCAGCGTGCGCAACCGTCGGTCGAGCTCGGCCGGCGTCTCGCGCACCGCCCGCTCGAGCGACGGCGCGACCCTGCGCAGCGTGCTGGACCGGTCGCGACCGCGCCCCGTCGACGGGCAGCCGCAGCCACTCCCAGGAGGGGATCCGCCGCAGCTGCTCCGGACTGGGCTGCACCCACAGGCGGACGACCGGGTCGGGGTCGCCGGGCGGACCCGGTGCTCGCTCGCCGAACCGGTGCACCATGCGCCGGAACCCCGCGAACGCCTCCTGGCCGGTGACCTTCTGCTCGATGATCGTCGGCACGAGCGCCTCCATCAGCAGGCCGCTCGCGCTCAGCCGCCAGTGCTGGTGACGGCGCCAGGTGTCGCGCAGCACGTCAGGCGGCTCGAAGCCCGTCGGGTCGTCGTCGGCGCCCAGCATGCGCGGCAGCGAGGCGAGCACCCACTCGGCACCGGTCCCCCAGGCCGTCGCGACGACGAGGCCCTCGGTGCTGAGCGGCTCGACGCGGAGCGTGGCCGGACCCTCGGGAGAGCGGATGCCGCGCCAGACCGAGCCGTCGGTGGCGCGGCGGTACGTCGGATCACCGCCGCCTCGCCGGTGGGCGGACAGCACCAGCCCCACCGGGCACGGCCAGTCGGGCCTCCACTCGCGGACGAGCGGGGCGGGGGTCGGCACAGGCCCGAGAGTATGTCGGCCGCTGCTGACACGATTGCGCCATGCTGCTGGCGCGCCTCGTCGAGGTCTCCACCGCCGTCGCCGCGACCGGCTCGCGGCTGGCCAAGCGCGACCTGATCGCCGCGCTGCTGCGCGAGGCCGTGCAGTCGGGCTCCGACGAGGTCGACATCGCCGCGACGTACCTCTCCGGGACGCTGCGCCAGCGACGCACCGGGCTCGGCTGGCGCGGGCTCGCCGAGGTGCCGCCCCCCGCGGCGGAGCCGTCGGTGGCGCTCGCCGAGGTCGACCAGACGCTGGACCGGATCAGCCGCCTGTCGGGATCGGGCTCGGCGGGCGAGCGACGGGCGAGCGTCGATGACCTGTTCGGCCGGCTGACCGAGCCCGAGCAGGCCTACCTGCGCAACCTGGTCACCGGCAACGTGCGCCAGGGCGCCCTCGACTCGGTGATGCTCGACGCGATCGCGCAGGCCGCCGGCCTGCCGCTGAAGGTGGTGCGCCGGGCCGCGATGTTCAGCGCGCCCACGGGCCCGATCGCCACCGCCGCGCTCGACGGCGGCGCGGAGGCGCTGGAGCGGTTCTCGATGCTGGTCGGCCGTCCTGTCCGCCCGATGCTCGCCTCGGCCGCGCCCGACGTGGCCACCGGCGTGGAGAAGGTCGGTCCCGGAGGCGGCACCGCGTTCGCGGTCGACACCAAGCTCGACGGCATCCGGATCCAGGTGCACAAGCATGCCGACGAGGTCACCGTGTTCACCCGCTCGCTCGACGACATCTCGGCGCGGCTGCCCGAGGTCGTCGAGGTCGCCCGCTCGCTGCCCGTGACCGACCTGATCCTCGACGGCGAGGCGATCGCGCTCGACGACGCCGGTCGACCGATGCCGTTCCAGGACACCGCGTCGACGACGGCCACCCACGCCGGTGCGACAGGCATCCGGCCGTTCTTCTTCGACCTGCTGCTGCACGAGGACGAGTCGCTGATCGAGTCCCCGCTGTCGGACCGGCTGGACCACCTCGACTCCGTCGTGCCGGAGGAGCATCGCGTGCCTCGACTGGTCACCTCCTCGGCCGACGAGGCGCAGGAGTTCTTCGACTCCGCCATCGCCGGCGGCCAGGAGGGCGTGATCATCAAGCGCCTCGACGCGCCGTACGACGCCGGCCGCCGCGGCTCGGCGTGGGTCAAGGTCAAGCCGCGCCACACCCTCGACCTCGTCGTGCTGGCCGTCGAGTGGGGCAGCGGACGGCGCCAGGGCTGGCTCTCCAACATCCACCTCGGCGCTCGTGGTGCAGGACGGGTCGTTCGTGATGCTCGGCAAGACGTTCAAGGGGATGACCGACGAGATGCTCGCCTGGCAGACCGAGCGCTTCCTGGCCCTGGAGACCTCCCGCTCCCGGCACGTCGTCCACGTGCGCCCCGAGCAGGTCGTCGAGATCGCCTTCGACGGAGTCCAGCGCTCGACCCGCTACCCGGGCGGGGTGGCCCTGCGGTTCGCCCGGGTGCTGCGATACCGCGACGACAAGCCCGTGGACGAGATCGACACGATCGAGGCGGTCCGCTCGTTGCAGTAGGCCAGCGTGACCTGCCTCTCGCGCACGCGTGTGTAACCCGGAGTTGCAATATCCTGCGGGCATGAGCCCGACGCGTGAGACACGGCAGCCGCCCGCGGCTCGGCGGCGCGAGCGGGAGCGGGCGATCCTCACGGCGACCCGGCAGCTCTTCGACGAGACCGGGGTGCGCGACGCGCAGATCGAGGACATCGCCCGGGCGGTGGGGGTCAACCGCGCGATCATCTACCGGCACTTCTCCGGCAAGGAGGAGCTGTTCGCGCTGACGCTCGTCGGCTACCTCGAGGAGCTGCAGCAGCGGCTCGCGCGAGCGGCGCAGGCCAAGCGCTCCCCGCTGTCGAAGCTGGTCGCGGTGACCGAGGAGTTCGTCGACTTCGGCCTCGAGTACCCCGCGTTCGTCGACTGCGCCCAGACGCTGATGCGCCGCCCCGGTCCCGAGCTGCTCGAGGAGATCAGCGAGAGCTCGCTGTTCCGCCTCGGCCGCGGGATCTCGGCCTGCCTGACGCAGGTGAGCGACATCCTCGACGCCGGCATCGCCTCCGGCGACTTCCACATCGACGACACGACGCTGCTCGCCAACCACATGTACGCCAGCGGACTCGGCGCGCTCCAGCTCGCCCGCGTCGGCATGCTGGTCAAGGAGTCCGCCCCCGGCATCCCGGCGATCGCGCCC
Organism: uncultured Actinomycetota bacterium; assembly: GCA_963756045.1. GTDB lineage: Bacteria > Actinomycetota > Actinomycetes > Propionibacteriales > Nocardioidaceae > Marmoricola. The sequence goes on along the minus strand of CAVWML010000010.1, from coordinate 449,631 downwards.
CTCTCCCCCGACCAGGTGAAGCGGTACGTCGTCGCCACGGCGAAGGCGCTGGCGGTCGGCTGAGCCTCAGGACGTCATACGTCGTGGTCGTCATAGCGACCAGCTCGTATGACGTCCCGGGCCGGGTGAGGTGCCCTACTTCTCCAGGATCGCGGTGACGCCCTGGCCGCCGGCGGCGCAGATGGAGATCAGGCCGCGGCCGCTGCCCTTCTCGTCGAGCAGCTTGGCCAGGTTGGCCACGATGCGGCCGCCGGTGGCGGCGAACGGGTGGCCCGCGGCGAGCGAGGAGCCGTTGACGTTGAGCTTCGAGCGGTCGATCTCGCCGAGCACGCTGTCGAGGCCGAGGCGCTCCTTGCAGAAGACCGGGTCGTTCCATGCCTTCAGCGTCGAGAGCACCTGCGAGGCGAAGGCCTCGTGGATCTCGTAGAAGTCGAAGTCCTGCAGCGAGAGCCCGTTGCGCGCGAGCAGCCGCGGCACGGCGTACGCCGGGGCCATCAGCAGGCCCTCGCCGCCGTGCACGAAGTCGACGGCCGCGGTCTCGGCGTCGACGAAGAACGCCTGCACGTGCAGGCCGTGCTCCTCGGCCCACTCCTCGGTCGCGAGCAGCACCGCGGAGGCGCCGTCGGTCAGCGGGGTCGAGTTGGCCGCGGTCATCGTGGCCGCCTCGCCCTTGCCGAAGACCGGCTTGAGCTTGGCGAGCTTGTCCAGCGAGGTGTCGGCGCGCAGGTTGGAGTCGCGGTCGAGGCCGTTGAACGGCGTGACCAGGTCGTCCTGGAAGCCGCGGTCGTAGGACGCGGCGAGGTTGTGGTGCGAGGCGACGGTGAGCTCGTCCTGCTCCTCGCGGCCGACCTGCCACTCCAGCGCCGTCAGCGCGGCGTGCTCGCCCATGGACAGGCCGGTGCGGGGCTCGCCGTTCTGCGGGATCTCGAGGCCGATGTCGCCGGGGCGGACGTTGCCGAGCGCCTTGAGCCGGCCCACGGTGTCCTTCTGCTGGTTGACCTTGATCAGCTTCTTGCGCAGCTTCTCCGAGATCGCGATCGGCGCGTCGGAGGTGGTGTCGGTGCCACCGGCGACCCCGACCTCGATCTGGCCGAGGGCGATCTTGTTCGCGACGTAGATCGCGGCCTGGAGCCCGGTGCCGCACGCCTGCTGCAGGTCGGCGGCCGGGCGTCTCGGGCGCGAGCTTGGAGCCGAGCACCGACTCGCGCGCCAGGTTGAAGTCGCGGCTGTGCTTGAGCACCGCGCCGGCGACGACCTCGCCCAGCCGCTCGCCCTCGAGGCCGAACCGCACGGCCAGGCCGTCCAGCGCCGCGGTCAGCATCTCCTGGTTGGAGGCCGTGGCGTAGGCGGTGTTCGAGCGGGCGAACGGGATCCGGTTGCCGCCGAGGACGGCGACGCGGCGGGGTGTGGAGTCTGCTGGCATGGTGGAAGTCTGCTCCCGAGGAGAGCTCAAAACAAACATGATGTCGGCCAGATCACCATCGGTGGACGCTGAGTTACACCGCTCGTTACATTCGTGCCGTACTCGTGAGTAGACCCTGCGTAGCCAGAGCCAGAGGAATGTGATGTCCGACCACTACCAGTCCTTCACCTCCAGCCCGATCGGAAAGCTGGTGGTCAAGAACCTCGGTCTGCCCGACCCGACCCGTCTCGAGCGCTGGACCGAGGGGTCGCAGCTCGTCGACGGCACCGTCGTCACCGGCGGCAGCGGCCGGCTCAGCAAGCAGCTGACCGATCGCACTGGACAACCTCGGCATCGCCAGCGTCGGCCTCGCCACCGAGGGCGAGAAGTACAAGGGCCTCGTCTTCGACGCCACCGGCATCTCCGAGCTCCTCCGAGCTCATCGCGCTGCAGCAGTTCTTCACCCCGCTGATGCGCAGCCTGAAGAGCTGCGCCCGCGTGCTCGTGCTCGGCACGGTGCCCGAGGAGACCTACAGCAACGAGGCGCGCGTCGCCCAGCGCGCGCTCGAGGGCTTCACCCGCTCGCTCGGCAAGGAGATCGGCCACGGCAGCACCGTCAACCTCGTCTACGTCGCCCCGGGCGCCGAGGACACGATGGAGTCCACGCTGGCCTTCTTCCTCTCACCCAAGAGCGCCTACGTCTCCGGCCAGGTCGCCCGGCTCGGCGCCACCGGCACCGACGAGGCCGACGCGGTCAAGGACCCCGCCAGGCCGCTCGCCGGCAAGGTCGCGATCGTCACCGGCGCCTCGCGCGGCATCGGCGAGGAGATCGCCAAGGTGCTGCACCGCGACGGCGCCACCGTCCTCGGCGTCGACGTACCCCAGGCCGCGAGCGAGCTCCAGTCGGTGATGAAGGAGATCGACGGCGACGACCTCGTCCTCGACATCACCGCCAAGGACGCTCCGCAGCGGATCGCCCAGTACGTCGAGCAGAAGTACGGCCAGGTCCACGCCGTCGTGCACAACGCCGGCATCACCCGGGACAAGAAGCTCGCCAACATGACGGACGACCGCTGGAGCTCGGTGATCGCGGTCAACCTGACCGCCCCCGAGCGGATCTCGCGCGAGCTGCTCGACCAGGGCCTGATCGCCGACAACGGCCGCATCGTCGGCGTCTCGTCGATCGCCGGCATCGCCGGCAACGTCGGGCAGACGAACTACGCGGCCTCCAAGGCCGGCGTGATCGGCCTCGTCGACAGCCTGGCCCCCGAGCTGAAGAAGGGCATCACGGTCAACGCCGTCGCTCCCGGCTTCATCATCACGCAGATGACCGCGGCCGTGCCGTTCGCGACCCGCGAGGTCGGCCAGCGGCTGAACGCGCTGGCGCAGGGCGGGCTCCCGGTCGACGTCGCCGAGGCGATCGCCTGGTACCTCTCCCCGGGCTCGACCGCTGTCAACGGCAACGTGGTCCGCGTGTGCGGCCAGATGATGCTGGGCGCATGACCGACCGCGTCATCCACGGCGAGCCCGGCTCGCTGCCGACCATGCTCAAGGCGGCCCTGCCGGTGCTGCCCGGGGTCAACCTGATCCCGGGCGTGGCCAAGAAGGGCGGCGACCTGCCCGACCTCACCCTGCGGCGCGAGGGCGTCGACATCGATGCCGGCGCACGTCGCGGCGTACGCCGCGGTGTGCGGGTTCGCGCCCAGCCAGACGTTGCCGTTCACCTACCCCCACATGCTGGCCTTCCCGCTGCACATGGGGATCATGACCGACGGCTCGTTCCCCTACCCGGCCATCGGCACGGTGCACCTGCGCAACGCGATCACCCGGCACCGGCCGATCGCGCCCACCGAGACCCTCGACGTCTCGGCGAGGGCCGACAACCTGCGGGCCCACCCCAAGGGCAAGGTCTTCGACCTGCTGACCACGGTCTCGATCGACGAGGAGACCGTGTGGGAGTCGACGTCGACGTACCTCCGCGTCGGCAGGGGTGATGACAGCGTGAAGCCGGAGGGCGAGCCGTTCGACCTCGTGCCCGCCACCGGCACGGAGTGGAGGCTGGGTGGCGACCTCGGCCGCCGCTACGCCGCGGTGTCCGGCGACCACAACCCGATCCACCTCTACCCGCTCACGGCCAAGGCGTTCGGCTTCAAGCGCCAGATCGCGCACGGCATGTGGAGCAAGGCGCGCTGCGTGGCCGCCTTCGCCACCCGGCTCCCGGACGCCGCCACCGTCGAGGTGGAGTTCCGCAAGCCGATCTTCCTGCCCGGCAAGGTCGCCTTCGGCTCACGCATCCAGCCCGTCGGCGCCTGGGGGCTGGACTTCTCGCTCACCGCCCCCGGCACCGAGAAGGCCCACCTGCTCGGGCGGGCCCGGACCGCCTGAGCGTCGCCCGATCGACTCAGCCGGCGAGCTGCTGGGCCAGGCCGACCACGTGACCCTGCGGGTCGGCGATCAGCGCGAACGAGACCCCCGGCACGCTGACCGGCTCCTGCACGACCCGCCCGCCGAGCCGGGTGGTGCTCTCGATGGTGCCGGCCATGTCGTCGACGCCGATGAAGAACGTGACCAGGTCGCTGTCGCCCTGCAGGGGGCTGATCGCGGTGTACAGCGCATCGGGCACGCCCGTGTCGACGAAGGTGTAGCCGGGGAACGCGCCCTCGGTCGGGTAGCTCCAGCCGAACAGCTCGCCGAAGAAGGCCCGGGTGGCGTCCGGGTCGCTCGAGCGGATCTCTGCGTGCACGATGGGGTGGCTCATGGTGACCTCCGGTTGCCGGGGCCGCCGGTCGCGACCCGTCCTACCCAGTGACGAACGAGGCGCCGCGCGAATCGACAACGGTCCCTCGAGGGACTGGGCGGCCAGCCGGACGTGGGTGTTCGGGCTGCCGTAGGCGTCGTACCCACCCCGGCGCTCGAGCACCTCGACGTAGAACCCTGTCGGCAGCACGTCGGTGTAGGCGTGCAGCAGCTCGCCCTCGCCGACCCTGTCGTAGAGCAGGTCGTGCTCGCGCAAGCAGGTGAGCAGCTCTGGGTCGAGCCCGAACCGCGCCTCGAGGTCGACGTAGTAGTTGTCAGGGACCGACATCACCGGGGTGCCACGCGCGCGCCAGTCGCGTACGACGGAGACGACGTCGTCGCACCGGAAGGCGACCTGGTTGACGCCGAGGTGGGGTGAGAGGTGAGGGCCGGCCTCCTCCACGTTGAGGACGACCCGGAGGTCGCCGTCGCGGGGGCGAAGGGCGCGGCTGCGCAGCCGGCCGTGAGGCTCCATGAACTCCTCGACCGTGCCCGGCACCAGGTCGAAGAGCGTGCGGAAGAAGCCCACCTCCTCGTCGAGGTCGTCGCCGGACACGCAGACCCCGATGTGGTCGATGCCGGTCAGCGGTCCGGGAGCGTGCGGGCGCGTGAGGGCGAAGTCGCCGTGCCAGTCCCCCGGGCCGTCCTGGTTGGTCGCTGACGAAGACGTGCAGCCCCGACGGCGCCGTGATCCCGGGCAACGGGGCCTCGGAGGTGCCGCGCGTGGTGGCCACCGCCGGCCAGAGCAGCGCCTTCGCCCGGTCGGCGACCGCCGACGACCGGAGCGGCGGTGACGCCGACGGCGGCCGAGCGTGCCGGACTCGTTCACGACCACCTGGGCGCCTCCGTTGCGCCACAGCCGCACCGGCTTGGTGCGGTGGTCGCCCGACGTGCTCGAATCCCAGGCCCTCCAGCAGGCCGTGGGACGGTCGTGTCGCCGGGCGGGCTCGAGATCTCGAGGAAGGCGGCGTCCACGCGCGCCGGTGGCGGTGCGGGGCGGCCGTCACGAGGTCGGCGACCGTCCGCGCCGAGTCGGCCAGCCGGTCCTCGAGGAAGAGCAGCGACCGCATGGCGGCCCGCGCGGTACGGCGTGGGTCGGTCTCGCGCACCACGTCGCTGAACACCTCCAGCGACAGCGGTCCCCGGTAGCCGGCCCGCAGCACCGCGGCCACCACGCCCTCGACGTCGAGGCTACCCCTGGCCCGGGAAGCAGCGGTGGTGACGGCTCCACTCGAGCACGTTCATGTCCAGCAGCGGCGCGTCCGCGACCTGGAGGAAGCCGATGCGGTCCCCCGGCACGCCGTCGAGCGCCGATCCGTCGTCGCCGCGCGCCAGCATGTGGAAGGTGTCGACCGCCAGCGTCACGGCCGGGTGGTCGGCCCGCCGTACGACGTCCCAGGCGTCCGCCACCCGGCTGACGTGCCGACCCCAGGCCAGCGCCTCGAAGGCCACCGTGCACGCCGTGCTCGGCGGCCAGGTCGCCGATCTCGTGCAGCTGCGCGGCCGAGAGGTCGCGGTCGGCCAGGGCGCCCGCCGCGACGTTGGAGCACGCCAGGAAGTCGTGGTCGCGCCGAGGTCGGCCATCACGCCGAGCTTGGCGCGGACGCGGTGCAGCACGTCACCGAACCGCTCCGGCGGCACGCCCTCGACGTCGCGCACCGGCTGGAACAGGTCGACGGCCAGCCCCAGGTCGGCGCAGCGCCGAGCCACCTCGCGTGGCGACAGCGGGGAGGCGACGAGGTCGTTGTCGAAGACCTCGATGCCGTCGAAGCCCGCGTCGGCGATGGCGGTCAGCTTCTCGGCCAGCACGCCGCTGAGCGAGACGGTGGCGATCCCCTTGCGCATCAGGCGGTCAGCCCTGCGAAGTGCCGGTGCATCCGGTCGGCGTCCGGGACGCGTCCGGTGAACAGCTCGAACGCCCCGACCGCCTGCTCCACCGCCATGCCGCCGCCGGACATCACGCGGCAGCCCGCGCACCCGCGCCGTGGCCACGAGCCGCGTCTCGAGCGGGAAGTACACGACGTCGGCGACCCACAGGTCGGGGCGCAGCAGCTCGTCCGGCACAGCGCTGCCCGGGTGGCCGTGCATGCCGATGGGGGTGGCGTTGACGACTCCGTCGGCGTCGGCGAGCGCGCTCGACAGGTCGTGCACGACGCCGACCCGGTCCTCGCCGAACCGCTTGGCCAGTCGTACGACGCACTCGTCGGCCCGGTCGTCGCGCACGTCGTGCACCGCGACGTGCTCCGCACCCTGGGACAGCAGCCCGTAGCCGACGGCCACCCCGGCTCCACCCGCGCCCACGAGCACGGCCCGGTCGTGCTCGGCCCCGGCCAGCTGTCTCCGGAACGCGCGGGAGAAGCCCGACCAGTCGGTGTTGCGGCCGAGCCGCCGACCGTCCCGGAGGACCACCGTGTTGACGGCGCCCAGGTCGTCGGCGGCCTCGGAGAGGTCGTCGAGCAGCGGGACGACCGCCTGCTTGAACGGGTGGGTGATGTTGAGCCCGTCGAAGCCCAGCCGCTGCGCCCAGTCGAGGAGCGCGGGCAGGTCGTCGACATCGAGGCCGAGGCGCGCGGCGTCGATCAGCCGGTAGCTGAGGGCCAGTCCGTTCGCCGCTCCCTCACGCGTCTGCATGGCGGGCGTGAGGGAGGCAGCGATGTCGGTGCCGACGAGGCCGAGCACGTAGGACCCGGCCCCTCCCCCGGCGGCGCCGCTCACCCGACCCGGGCCATGCTGGCCGAGACGTGCTCGGGACGGGCACGACGGACCCCGATGCGGTTGGTCGGCACCATGTGGGTACCGCTCGGGCCGGTCGCCACCGCGATGGCTGAGATCACGCAGGCTGCCGCGAAGAAGACCGCCACCTTCACCCAGTTGTCGGTGTTCCCGCCGAGCAGCGACTCCGCGATCGTCGGCGAGAAGCCGGCCAGCGCGAACCCGAACTGGGTGCCGATCGCCATGCCGGAGAGCCGCACGCTGGTCGGGAAGTACTCGGCGTACGTGGCCGGCCAGACGGCGTTGGGCATGCTGTAGACGATCCCGGCCAGCAGCACGCCGGTGACGAACACCAGCACCGCGTTGGCGTCGGCGATCGCACCGAGGAAGGCGAAGACCAGCACGCCGCTGCCGAGGACGCCGGTCACGAAGACGGGCTTGCGGCCCACCCGGTCCGAGAGCGTCGCCCACGCCGGGATCGTCAGGATGGCGACCACGTTGGCCACGATCGCCACCCAGAGCATCAGGGTGTCGCTGATGCCGATGTCGTCGGAGGTGGCGAAGCTGAGCGCGAAGACGGCGAACATCGTGTTGACCGAGGCGATGAAGGCGGCGAAGAAGACCCGCAGCACGCTGGCCCAGTGGTCGCGGAACAGCTCGGCCAGCGGTGCGCGGGGCACCTCGTCGCTGTCCGCCTCGACCTTGAACTCCGGGGTCTCCTCGAGGTTGCGCCGGATGAGGTAGCCCACGAACACCACGACCGCGCTGATCCAGAACGGGATCCGCCAGCCCCACGACTGCAGCTGGGTGTCGGAGAGCACCGCGGCGAGCGGGAGGAAGACGGCGGGGGCCAGCACCTGCCCGCCCTGCGTGCCGCTCAGCGTGAAGCTGGTGAAGAACCCGCGTCGCTCGTCGGGAGCGTGCTCGAAGGACATCGAGTTCGCGCCGGCCTGCTCACCGGAGGCCGAGAAGCCCTGCAGCAGCCGCAGCACCACCAGCAGGATCGGCGCGAGGATGCCGACCTGCGAGTACGTCGGCAGGCAGCCGACCAGGAACGTCGAGACGCCCATCAGCAGCAGCGTCGCGAGCAGCACCTTGCGCCGGCCCAGCTTGTCGCCGATGTGGCCCATGAAGAACGAGCCGATCGGCCGGGCGACGTAGGCCACGCCGAAGGTCGCGAACGACGGCGACGTGGGCGGCGGTGTCGTTGCCCTTCGGGAAGAAGATGTCGGGGAAGACCAGCGCGGCGGCGGTGCCGTAGATCGCGAAGTCGTAGTACTCCAGCGCGCTGCCGATCCACGCGGCCAGCGCCGCCTTCTTCGGGGTCCTGACCAGCTCGGTCGTGGTCATCGGTGAGGTCCTTCCGTGCTGCGTCCCGGTCCTGCTGGCCGGGCTTCGAGGTGTCCGCGAACGTAGGGTGACCCCCGTCACATGGCAATCGTTTGCCAGAATTTGCCAGACTGCTCCGGTGGCCGCTCCCCCCGCCCCGATCGCGCGCCGACGATCACCGACGTCGCCGCCGCCGCGGGGTCGCGCCGTCCACCGTCTCCCGCGCCTTCTCCCGTCCGGGTCGGGTCAACCACCGCACCCGCGAGCACGTGCTGGCGGTGGCCGAGGAGCTCGGCTACCAGCCCAACCCGGCGGCGCAGGCGCTGGAGTCCGGGCGCACGCGGACCATCGGGCTGCTGGTCCCGGACATCACCAACCCGTACTTCGCCGGCGTCATCAAGGGCGCCGAGCGCGCCGCGGCCGCGGCCGGGCTGACCCTCCTGCTCGGGGACACCCAGGAGAACCCGCAGCAGGAGGCGGCCATGGTGCGGCGGCTGGGCCGGGCGGTGGACGGGTTCGTGCTCAGCGCCTCGCGCCTCTCCGACGACGACCTGCACGCCGCGGCCTCCCGCACCCCGATCGCCCTCGTCAACCGAGCGGTCGGCGGAGTGGCGTGCGTCGTGGCGGACTACGCCGCGGGGACACGCGCCGATCGTGGAGCACCTCGCCTCGCTCGGCCACGCGTCGTTCGTCTTCGCCGGCGGCCCCCCCGAGTCCTGGTCGGGGCGGCGTCGGTGGGACGGTCTGCGCGCGCGCCGCGGACGCTACGGCCTCGAGGCCACCCGGTTCGGCCCGTTCCAGCCGACCCTGGCCGGCGGCCCGGCCGCGGCGGACGCCGTGCTGGCCCACCGCGCCACGGCGGTGGTCTGCCACAACGACGTGCTCGCCATCGGGCTGATGCGGCGGCTCACCCAGCGAGGAGTCGCGCGTGCCGGAGGACGTCAGTGTCGTCGGTTTCGACGACATCTTCGGTGCCGACTTCTGCCACCCACCGCTCACCACGCTCGCCGAGCGCACCGACGCGGCCGGCGCTCGGGCGGTCGAGGCCCTGGTGCGCCAGATCCCCCGCCGAGAGACCGACGAGCCGGCCCGGGTGCTGCCGACCGAGCTCGTCGTGCGCGCCTCGACCGGCCCGGCGCGGGGGCGCGTCAGGGCTGGTCGACGAGCCGGTCGCCGTGCCGGTGGACGAGCCGCCAGCGGCCGTCCTCGCGCCGGTAGACCTGCGTGACCCGCAACGGGATCTCACCGCTCACACCGCGGAAGCTCATCTACTCGAAGTCCTGGAACATCCCGGCCAGTCGGCGGAAGACCTCGTGGGCCGCCTCGACCCCGACGGCCGTGTAGTCGGCGCCGAACAACGTCACCGGCTCGGTGGTCGACCACATCGCGATGCGCGGCTCGGGGTCGCCCTGGTGCAGGGCGATCTCGGCGGACCTGACGTCGGTGTCCACCAGGTCGAGGAAGTCGTCGAGCTCGCTCACCCTCCGGATTCTGCGCCGATCAGCGTCGACGGGTCCAGGTGCTGTGCGCGTCCTGCTGGCTGGTGTGGCGGTACGACGCGAACCCGGTGATCTCGCGGCCGAGCCAGATGAACTGGGCCCGAGCGGCGCGGACCGGCGCGCCGTAGCGGTTGCGGTCGACGACGACGCCGGCGTTCTGCGCCGGGGTACCGACCAGCTCCACCCGCTGCAGCACCAACGGCGCCGCCCGGTGCGTGGCGGTGACCCGGTTGTGGGTGATGCGCAGCTGGTGCAGCTTGTACTGCAGCAGCAGCTCGGGCGATCCGTCGTTGAGCGTGTTGTCGTTGCGGAACCGGTTGCCCCGCACCAGCACGTCGTAGACCTCGCCGCGCTGCGGGTCGTAGCCACCGAGGGCCAGCCCGACGTACGCGCTGTCCCGCACACGGTTGCGCAGGATCTGGATGTGGTCGGTGTGGCCGCGGCCCGTTCTCGGCGCCCGCCTCGATGCCGATGTCGGCACGACGCACGGTGTTGCGTCGGATCACGATGTGCGAACCGCCGTCGACGTAGACCCCGTCGGCGCAGTTGCACCACTCGCCGTCCTCCCAGTAGGCCGGATTGCCCTTGCTGACGACACCGTCGACGACGTTGCGAGCGATCAGGCCGTTCCGCGCACGGTTGGCCGTCGTGTAGCGGTACGCCGGTGGCAGCGTCTCCTCGTAGCCGATCGCGTCGATGCCGATGTTGTCGACGTCGTGGATCCGGTTGCCGGTGATCCGCCACCCGTCGACGTTGCCGTTGACGACCACGGCCTCGCTGGCGCCGAGGTGCAGGTGGTCGACCTGGTTGCCGATGATCCGCAGCCGGCTGATCGGCCGCGCCGGGTCGCGGCCGTAGACCGCGATGCCGTGGGCGTTGATGTCGAAGCTGCCGAGCGTCTTGTTGAAGTTGCCCAGCAGGTGCACGTGGTTGTGGGCGAGGGTGATCGCGTCGTCGTACCCCGTGACGTAGATGCCGATCGGGACCTTGTCGAGCGACGTCGTGCGGTAGCCGCGGATGTCGAGGCCGCGGACCGTCACGTGGGTGCTGTCCTCGATCTGGACGACGCCGTTGTCCCCGTCGAGAGGGGTCAGCCCGCGAGCGTCGAGCACGGCGCGGCGGCCGATGATCCGCAGGTGGTCTCGGTGCTCGAGCACGATCCGCTGGCGCGCGTAGGTGCCGGGCAGCAGCCGGACGGTGCCACCGCCGACGAGCCGGTCGACGGCGGCCTGAGGGGTGCGCAGCGGGTGGTGGCGGGTGCCGGTCGCGTCGTCGTGCCCGTGCGGCGAGACGAACAGGACGCGCGCATGGGAGCGGGCCGGGGCGGCGGCGCCGGCGGGCACGCCCGTCGAGGCGAGGGCCAGCGTCACGAACAGCACGCCGGCGATCCGCGCGGGCGTCTTCATCACAGTGCCTCCAGGAGTTGTGCGACCGCCGCGGCGACGGCGTCGCGGGCGGGAGCGAGGTAGCGGCGCGGGTCGGTCAGGGCCTCGTCGACCAGGGCCTCGCGCACGGCCCCGGTGAACGCGACGTTGAGGGCGGTGCCGACGTTGACCTTGCGGATCCCGGCCCGGACCGCGTCCCGCAGCTGCTCGACGGGTACGCCGGACGAGCCGTGCAGCACCAGCGGCACCGGGACGAGGGCGGCGATCGACTGCACGAGCTCGCAGTCGAGCTGTGCGGTCTGCGACGTCATCGCGTGCGAGCTGCCCACGGCGACGGCCAGCCCGTCGACCCCGGTCGCGGCGACGAAGTCGGCGGCCTCCCGCGGATCGGTGCGGACGCCGGGGGTCGTGGGCGCCGCCCTTGCCGCCGATGGCGCCGAGCTCCGCCTCGACCCACATCCCGCGCGCGTGCAGCTCGCGGGTGACGCTCGTCGTGCGGTCGAGGTTCTCGTCGTAGGGCAGCTGGCTCGCGTCGTACATGACCGAGCTGACGCCGAGCTCGGGACGGGCCAGCTCGAGCAGAGCAGGGTCGGTGACGTGGTCGAGGTGCACCGAGGCACGGGCCTCGTGCTCGGCCACGAGGGCCGCGCACGCGGCGAGCAACGGAGCGCCGCGGCCCTCGTGGTAGCGCACCGCGTTCTCGCTGACCTGGAGGATCACCGGCGCCCCGGCTCGCGCGGCACCGAGCAGGATCCCCTCGGCGTGCTCGAGGGTGATCACGTTCATGGCCAGCACCTGGGACGCCTCGCGGACGGCCTCCGCGACCAGCTCGGCGGTGCTGACGGCGCTCATCCGCGCACCCGGCTCAGCCGGCGTCCAGCACGACGGAGCGGGTCAGGTGCCGCGGGTGGTCCGGGTCCAGCCCGAGCCTCTCGGCCAGGAGGACGGCGAGCCGCTGCGCGCGGACGAGGTCGGCGACCGGGTCGAGCGGGTCGCACACGATCGTCGCCCCGGTGGGCGCCACGTCGTCGAGGAGCCCCGGCACCGGTTCGCCGAAGACCCACACGACCCGGCCCGGCTCGGCGATCGCGATCGGGCCGTGGCGGTACTCCATCTGCGGGTAGGACTCGGTCCACAGCTGCGCGGCCTCGCGCATCTTCAGCGCCGCCTCGCGGGCGATGCCGTGGGCCCAGCCCTGGCCCAGGAACGTGTACTGGCCGCCGCGCGGCACGGTCGGCGTCCGGGGCGGACCGCAGCACGGTCTCGGCCTGCTCGACGACCTCGTCGAGCCGCTCGCCGAGCGAGGCGCGCAGCAGCATCAGCGCGGTCGTGGCGAACACCGTCTGCACGACCGACTCCTCGTCGGCGAAGTCGAGCACCACGGCTGTCATCGCTCACCGAGGCGACCGGGAGCGACGCCGCGGTCGTGATCGAGGTACGGCGCGCGGCTGGTGCCGGCCAACGCCTCGAGCACCTCGGTGGTGGTGCCCGACCGGCTGATCGCGACGACCCGGTCGTAGGCCCGGTGGCGAGGGAGCCGGCTCGCCGGGAAGAAGTCGGTCTCCCCGTGGCCCGCTGTCCTCGCGCAGAGCGGCGTACGCCTCGGCCATGAACCACGAGGTGCCGCACCCGATCACGGCGACGCGCTCGCCCGGCTGCGGCAGCGCATCGGCGAGCTGCGGCAGCGACGCGATGGCGCGTCGCCACGCCTCGGGTTGCGAGTCGATCTCACGCGTGACGTGGAGCATGCTCGGCCCCTCCCGGAGACAGCTGGTCGATGGTCGGCTGGGCGGAGGTCCCGCCCACGCCTGCGGTGGACAGCGCGCCCGGCCAAGCACGCCCGGCGCAGGCACTCGGCGGGCTCGAGCCCACGCAGGAAAGAGTCGACGTAGGCGGCGTCGAAGCTGTCGCCGGCACCGGTGGTGTCGACGGCCTCCACGGCGCATCCGCTCTCGCGCAGGACCTCGCCGTCAGGGGCGACGAGCACGGCACCGTCGGCGCCGTCCTTGACGACCACGGTCGGCCCGCGCCGGGCCAACGCCGACGCGGCGGCCACCGGGTCGCCGCCCTCGTGGCCCAGTCTCCCGGCCAGGGCCAGTGCCTCGGCCCGGTTGGGGAAGAGCAGGTCGAGGTGCGCCAGCACCGGCTCGACTCCCGCCCACGACCCCGAGGGGTCGTAGTTCGTGTCCAGCGACGTGGTCAGCCCGGCCTCGTGGGCCCGGGCGAAGAGGTCGGGAAGCCCGGCCGCGAGCCGAGGGAGCAGGAAGAACGACGCCGCGTGCACGTGACGCGCTCCCTCGCGCACGGCCGTCTCGAGCGCCACGCCCGCCTGCTCGGCGTCCAGCACCGGGATCGCACCGGCATAGGTGAGTACTGCGCGGTCCTCGGGGGTCGAGAGCACCACCGTCACCCCGGTGCGCACCCGCGGGTCGCGCGCGATCCCGGCCGACTGCACTCCCGCCTCGGCCAGCATCCGGGCCACCAGGTAGCCGAACGCGTCGGCGCCGGTCGTGGCGACCAGCTGCACCTGTCGGCCCAGCCGGGCCAGCCCGTGGGCCATGATCGCGGCCGAGCCTCCGAGCACCACGTCGGCGTCGGAGAGGAGCTGCTCGGCCTGCTCGAACCGGGGGACGACGTCGCCGCGCAGGATCAGGTCGGGGTTGGCGTCACCCAGCACCAGCACGTCGGTCACGGCGACAGTCTGCCGCGGCCCTCACTCGAAATGTCCACAGTCACTCACTCTGGTTGCGCGTCCTTGCTCATTTGGGGGCCCACTGACATGCTGCGCTGTGTGACCACCATCGTCTTCGTGGGCGCCGGATCGGCCGAGTTCACCCGCCAGCTCCTGCGCGACCTGCTCAGCTTCGACGACCTGGGTGACCTCGACCTGGTGATGCACGACATCGACGCCGACCGGCTCGTGCTCGCCGAGCAGGTCGGCCACATCGCGGTGCGTCACCACGGCCGCGAGCAGGCCGCGACCGTGCGCGCGGAGGCGGACCGTCGGACCGCGCTCGCCGGTGCGGACTTCGTCATCAACACCGTCAACATCGGTGGCCACGCGGCGACGGTCACCGACTTCGACGTGCCCGAGTCCTTCGGCGTGCGCCAGACCATCGCCGACACCCTCGGAGTCGGCGGGATCTTCCGCGGCCTGCGCACCTTCGGCTTCCTCGACGGCCTCGCGCGCGACATGACCGAGGTGTGCCCGGACGCGTGGTTGCTGAACTACACCAACCCGATGGCGATGAACATCGGCTTCCTCGCGGCCGCCCACCCAGATCTCAAGGTGCTCGGCCTGTGCCACTCGGTCTACTGGACCGTCGTCGACCTGTGCGAGCTCGTGGGCGTGCCCCACGAGGAGGTCGAGGTGCACAGCGCCGGGGTCAACCACCAGGCCTGGATCCTCGACTGGCGTCATCGTGGCGAAGACCTCTACCCGCGGCTCGACCGCCTGGTCGCCGACGACGCCGAGCTGCGCCGCCGCGTGCGTGTCGACATGTACCGCCGGCTCGGCTTCTACCCCACCGAGACCAGCGAGCACTCCTCGGAGTACGTCGCGTGGTACCTCCACGACGCCGCCGAGGTGGAGCGGCTGCGGCTGCCGATCCGCGACTACGTCGGGATCAGTGCGGAGAACGTGGCGGAGACCGAGCGGCTGATGGCGCAGGCGGCGGCCGGCGAGTACGCCGAGCCGGAGGAGGACGCCGCCGAGTACGCACCGCAGGTGATCCACAGCCTCGTGACCGGCACTCCGCGCCAGATCCAGGCCAACGTGGTGAACCGCTGGCTGATCGACAACCTGCAGCAGGGAGCGCCGGTCGAGGTGCCGTGCGTCGTCGACGGCTCCGGCGCCCACCCCTTCGCGGTCGGCAGCCTCCCGGAGCAGTGCGCCGCCCTGAACCGGACCTACCTCTCGGTCGTCGAGCTCACCGTGCGTGCCGCGATCGAGGGACGACCCGAGCTCGTCCGGCAGGCACTCATGGTCGACCCGAACACCGCCGCCACGTTGCCGGTCGAGCAGATCTGGAGGCTGGCCGACGCGATGGTCGCGGCCCACGAGCCGCTGCTGCCGGAGGCGCTCAGAGTGCAGCTCGGTGCACCGTGAGCCCGGAGCGCTCGAGCTCGGCGACGTCGGCCGGTCGCGCCTCCTCGTCGGTGACCAGGTCGGTCGCGGCGGTGATCTCGGCGATGCGGGCGAAGCCGCGCCGACCGATCTTGGTGGAGTCGGCCACCACGATCACGCGCGCTGCCGCGCGCAGCAGGCTGCGGTTGGTCTGCGCCTCGACCTCGTGATGCGTGGACAGGCCGGCGGTGGTGCTGACGCCGTCGACGCCGATCACCGCGACGTCGAGGTTGATGTTGCTCAGCGTCAGCTCGGCCAGCGGTCCGACGAGCTCGTAGGACTCGCTGCGGGCGCTCCCGCCGCAGACGACGAGCTCGATGTTGGCGCGCACGGCGAGCTCGGCCGCGATGTTCAGCGCGTTGGTGACCACCCGCAGTCCCGATCGCGACGCGAGCGCGCGGGCGACCTCCGTGGTGGTCGATCCCCCGTTGAGGCCGACCGAGCTGACGTCGTCGTCGAGCAGGCCCGCGGCCACCTTGGCGATCGCGCGCTTGGCGTCGTGGCGCTGGCCGCCCCGGTAGCGCATGGGCAGCTCGTAGAGCACGCCGGAGGCGACCGCGCCGCCGTGCGTCCGGGTGAGCAGCTGCTGGCTCTCGAGCAGCTGGAGGTCGCGGCGCACCGAGGCCTGGGAGACCGCCAGCTCGTCCGCGAGGTCGCCCACGTCCACCGAGTTGCGCTGGCTCAAACGCTCGAGAATGAACCCGAGGCGGTCCTGTTGGCGCATGGACTGCACACTACGCGCAGGCTTCGACCCGCTTCCAGCGTTCCTGCTCTTGTCCCTGCCCGCGATACGTGCAAGTCTGCTCACTACTGACGCGCGATTGTGCACGGTTAGTGAGGAGCCGCAACCATGGTCCGTTCCCACAAGGTGATCCTGGCGCTGGTGGGCGCCCTCGCCGCGAGCAGTGTCGCCGCCGGGTGCGGGTCCGGCTCCGGTGGCAGCGGCGGCACCACCGCGATCGTCTGGCACGGCGAGGTGGACGTCTCCGGCAAGTCCCTGAACGCCATCGCGAAGCAGTGGAACGCCGCCAACCCCCACCAGCAGGTCAAGCTCGTCTTCGACGGCGGCAGTGACGGCGCGCTGCAGAAGACGGTGGCCGGTTTCACGGCCGGCAACTATCCCGACCTCGCCTACCAGTACGGCTCCTCGGTCGCCGAGCTCGCCAAGCAGCCCAAGCTCGTCGACCTGACCAGTGCGGTCAAGAAGCCGTCCTTCGACTGGGAGGACTTCTACCCCTCCGAGCGCGAGGCGGCCACCGTCAACGGCAAGGTCCTCGGCGTCCCGGCACTGGTCGACAACCTCGCCCTCGTCTACAACACGAAGGTCTTCCAGGCCGCCGGCGTACCCCTGCCGAACGCCAATTGGTCGTGGCAGGACTTCCGCAACGCCGCGAAGAGGCTCACCGACCCGTCGAAGAAGACCTACGGCTGGGCCTACGTCAACGATGGGAGCGAGGACACCGTCTGGCGCTACCTCGCGATGCTCTGGCAGGCCGGCGGTGAGCTGCTCAGCCCCGACAACACGAAGCCGGCGTTCGACTCGGCCGCCGGCCGCGCCGCGCTGCAGCAGCTCCAGGACATGGCCGTCAAGGACAAGTCGGTCTACCTCGACAACGGAAACGGCAACTACCTGAACCTCTTCAACAGCGGCAAGATCGCGATGCTCTGGACCGGGCCGTGGGACCTCTCCAGCATCAACGCGGACGTGCCGTACGGCGTGACGCTGCTGCCCGGCTACAACGGCAACCACGAGACGATCTCGGGTCCGGACCTGTGGATGTCCTTCAAGCACAACGCCACTCGCACCAAGACGGCGCTGGCCTTCATGACATACCTGACCTCACCGAAGGTGCACATGCAGTACGCCCTGGCGACCGGCAACCTGCCCATCCGCCAGTCGGAGACGAAGCTGCCGGAGTACCAGACCTTCCTGAAGAAGTACCCGGGCAACAAGGTCTTCGTGCTGAACCTCAACAACGTCAAGCACGTGCGACCGAACATCCCGCAGTACGGCGAGGTCTCCACCGCCATCGGCCAGATGGTGCAGTCGGTGCTGATCGGCAAGGCCGACCCGCAACAGGCCCTCGACACCGCCAAGGACGCGGTGACCAGCGCGCTGGCCGGCCAGTGAGTCAGCCAGTGAGAATGGCTCCGTGACCACTGCGCTGCTCCCGGCGACGGCCCAGCGCAGGCGCGGACAGCACAACGGTCCCCGGCGCGGCACCACCCGACGCAGCGCCGACCAGCGGACCGCGTGGGGCATGGTCGCGCCGAGCGTGGTGCTGATCGGCGTCTTCGGGCTGCTGCCGGTGATCTGGTCGGTGGTGCTCTCCTTCCAGCACAGCGACCTGCAGACCCCCGCCACGTGGGCCGGCACGTCCAACTACCAGCAGCTGGTGCACGACCCGGTGTTCTGGGGCTCGGTGCGTCACACGGTCGTCTACACGGTGCTGTTCGTGCCGGCGACGCTCGTGCTGTCCCTGCTCGCCGCGGCCGCGCTGAACCACCGTGTTCGCGGCATCAGCCTGTACCGGCTCGCGGTCTTCGTGCCGGTGGTCACCTCGACCGTCGCGACCGGCGTGATCTTCTCCTGGCTGCTCGACCCCGACTTCGGCATCGTCAACGCCGTCCTCCAGAAGTTCGGGCTGCCCACGTCGGGCTGGTTCACCTCCCCCGACGCCGCGCTGTTCGCCGTCGTGCTGATGACGGTGTGGGGATGGGTGGGCTTCGGGGCCCTGATCTACCTCGCGGGCCTGCAGTCGATCCCCACCGACCTGATGGAGGCGGCGCAGATCGACGGCTGCACGCGAACGGGTGCCTTCTGGCGCATCCAGGTGCCGCTGCTGCGGCCGGTGACCGCGTTCCTGCTCGTCTGGCTGACGATCAACGCGCTTGCAGCTCTTCGACGAGGTCTACGTGACCACCAAGGGCGGCCCGCTGCATGCCACGACCGTCGTCGTCTACTACCTCTACCAGCAGGCGTTCGCCTACTTCCACGCCGGCTACGCCGCCGCCATCGCGTGCGTGCTGTTCGTGGTGATCGTGCTGGTCACGGTGGTCCAGATGCGGATCAGCCGCGACACCGACCTGGAGCCGAACCCGTGAGCCAGAGCGCCGCCCTCGCCGCCCGGCCGCCGAGGCTGCGCCGGCCCTCGGCGTGGCACCTCGTGCTGATCCCGGTCTCGCTGCTGATGGTCGTCCCGCTCGTGTGGATGCTGGTCACCAGCCTCTCCACGCTGGCCGAGACGCGCCGTTTCCCACCCGGGCTGCCGAGCTCGCTGCAGTGGAGCAACTACGCGCACGCGTGGAACGACTCACCACTCGGCCACTGGATGCTGAACAGCACGATCGTCTCGATCACCTGCGTGGTCAGCAACCTCGTGCTGTGCAGCCTGGCCGGGTACGCCTTCGCGCGGCTGCAGTTCCGGGGCAGCAGGTTGCTGTTCATCGCCCTGCTGGCCACGCTGATGGTGCCCTTCCAGGTGGTGATGATCCCGACCCTGATCATCGTCAAGCACCTCGGGCTGGTCGACTCGCTGCCGGCGCTCATCGTGCCCAACCTGGTGACGCCGTTCGGCATCTACCTGCTGCGCCAGTTCTTCCTGAGCCTCCCCTCCGAGCTCGAGGAGGCCGCACTCATCGACGGCGCCGGCCGGTGGCGCATCCTCACCCGGATCCTGCTGCCACTCATGGGACCGCCGCTCAGCACGCTCGCCGTGCTCACCTTCCTGACGACGTGGAACGACTTCCTCTGGCCCTTGGTGGTGACCTCCTCGCCGGAGACCATGACCGTGCAGCTCGGCCTGTCCACCTTCCAGGCCGCCCACTTCACCAACTGGCCGGTGCTGATGGCGGCCACGATGATCAGTCAGCTCCCCGTGCTGCTGCTCTTCCTGTTCGGCCAGCGCTGGTTCGTCAGCTCGATCGCGACGACCGGCATCAAGTAGCGACCCTTCCCGATAGTCGAGGACGAATGCGTGGTCCTCGAGACTCCGGAGCCACGAATTCGTCCTGGACTATCCCGTCAGCGGTGGTTGCCGAGCACCGAGACCTGGTTGACGTACGGGCCGGTCACGTCGGCCGCCGTGCGCAGGACCACTTGCGCGGTCGAGGGGCGCCAGAGGCCGAGCTCTGAGCGGCCGTCGTGGTTCCAGTCGCCGGTGAACGGGATGTCGGAGGAGTAGCCCCAGCCGATCGAGACGTACCTGTTCGTCGAGCCCTCGGGGACGCGCAGGGTGTACTTGCCACCCGTCGCCTGCAGCACGCCGAGGTCGTCCTTGCCGTCGCCGTTCCAGTCGCCCACGATCGGCCGGCTGCCGGGCGTGCCCATGTGGACGGTGGTGTAGCCACCGCTGTCCGAGCGCAGGTAGAACATGTCGGTGCTGGGCCGGAAGTAGCCGAGGTTCGCCCTGCCGTTGCCGTCCCAGTCGCCGGTGATCGGGATGTCCGAGGCCACGCCCACGCCGGACACCGTCGCCACCGCCCCGCTCGCGCTGCGCAGGTACCACGCCCCGCCGTCCTCGCGGCGCACGCCTGCCTGCGCGGAGCCGTCGCCGTCGAAGTCCCCGGCGACCGGCACGTCGCCCGGCTTGCCCCACGGCAGCGCGGTGAGCGTCGAGCCCACCCGCTCGTAGAAGGTGCCGGCGCTCGCGCTGTCGCGGTAGACGCCCACGTCGGTGGTGCCGTCGCCGTTCCAGTCACCGGTGACCGGGTAGTCGTCACAGTTCGTCGACGTGAGCGTCGAGTTGATCCGGAACGTCGCTCGGTGGAAGTACGGCGGGAAGTAGGCGCCGTTCAGCCGCTCCTCGAAGTGCAGGTGCGGGCCGGTCGAGTTGCCGGTCGAGCCGACGTAGCCGATCAGGTCACCCTGGTCGACGTACTCCCCCACCGTCGCGACGAGCTTGCTCATGTGCGCGTACAGCGTGCTGAACCCGTTGCCGTTGTCGACGACGACGTAGCGCCCGTAGCTGGTGGTCAACGACCGCACCGTCACCACCACGCCCGGCGCGCTGGCCACGACCGGCTTGCCCAGGTCGTTCGCGGAGTTCCAGTCGATGGCGTAGTAGCTCGGCGAGTGACCGGGCCGCGATGAACCCGTCCACGTCTGGCCACAGCTGAAGGGCATCTCGAAGTCGGGCCCGCTCGCCGGGTTGACCGTCGTCGTCCGCGCCGCCTTGGCCACCACGCGCCCCGAGGCAGTCGTGGCCGAGGCTCCGTCACCCCAGTCGCTGCCGGCGTCGCCGGATACCGCCCGCGCCAGGTGGGTCGCCTGGGCGTGCGACGGTGCCGCCGCGAGCAGAGGACCGGAACCGACCACGACAGCCAGGAGGACCAGGCATCCCCGACGCACGCCTCTCATCAACCGTCACACCCATCACTCGCGACCCATGCGGACACAAACGTAGTCAACGCATCGGCGTGTCGTCCGGCGTTCAGCCGAAATGGGTGTTAGTGAGCCTCGGAGCGCACCCGGATGAGGCCCTCCTGGGCCACGCTCGCGACGAGGCGGCCGTCACGGGCGAAGACCCGTGCCAGAGCCAGCCCGCGCCCGCCGGTCGCGGACGGCGAGGTCTGGTCGTAGAGCCACCACTCGTCGGCCCGGAACGGCCGGTGGAACCAGATCGTGTGGTCGAGCGAGGCGGCCTGCACGCCCGGCGAGCCGATGTAGAGCCCGTGCGGCACCAGCGTGGCGGCCAGCAGCGTCATGTCGCTGGCGTAGGTGAACGCAGCCGTGTGCAGGAGCGGGTCGTCGGGCAGCTCGCCGTCGACCCGGATCCAGAGCCGCTGCGTGGCGGACGCGGCACCGGCGACGACGCCGCCCGGGCGCGAGTCACCCGCGAACCGCACGTCGAGCGCCGCCCACTCGCGCTGCCACTCCTCGGTGTCGCGGCCCGACCCGGGGCTGGCCTCGGCCAGGGTCGGGCAGTCCTCGGGAGGCGCGACCTCCGGCATCTCGTCCTGGTGGTCGAGGCCCTGCTCGGGGATCTGGAAGTTCAGCGTCATCGAGAAGATCGGCCGGCCGTGCTGGCGCGCGATCACCCGACGGGTGGCGAAGCTGCGGCCCTCGCGGACGTTCTCCACGTCGTACACGATCGGCACCGAGGTGTCGCCCGGGCGGAGGAAGTAGGAGTGCAGCGAGTGCACGTGGTACTGCGACGGCACCGTCCGGTCGGCGGCCACCAGCGCGTGCGCCGCGACCTGGCCACCGAACACGCGCTGCAGCCGGGTGGCCGGCTGGCGTCCGCGGAACAGGTTGTCCTCGATGGCCTCGAGGTCCAGCAGCGCCATCAGCTCCTCGACGGACGCGGGCACTACAGCACCACCTCGACTACTCCTCGGGCTCTTCGAGGCGGGCGAGGAACTGCTCGAACTGGGCGCCGATCTCCTCACCGCTGGGCAGCGGCTCGTCGTCCGCGAGGAGGTTCGCCGCCTGGGTGTGGAAGGCGTCGTACTGCTGCTCCAGCCCGGAGACGACGTCGCGCACCTCGTCGGAGTCCGCGATCTGGGTGGCGATCTCCACCTGACGGCTCTCGCCGGCCTCGCGCAGCGCTGTCGTGTCCCACTGCAGCCCGGTGACCTCCTCGAGCGCGTCGAGCAGGGCCACGGCCGCTTGGGGGTAGTCGAACTGCGCCACGTAGTGCGGGATGTGCGCCACGAACCCCATCGCGTCCTGGCCCCACTCCCCCAGCCGCAGCTCGACGAGCGACTGGGCGCTGGCCGGGACCCGGATCTCGCCGCGCCAGACGTTCTCCTGCACCAGCAGGCGGGTGGCCGTCGCGTGGTTGGTCAGCTGCACGGGCCGCGTGTGCGGGACGGCCATCGGCACCGAGCCGAGCGAGACGACCAGCCGGGCCCCGAAGTGCGTCACCACCGCGCGCACCGCGCGGGCGAAGGCCTCCCAGCGGATGTCGGGCTCCGGCCCGGTCATCAGGAGGTACGGCGAGCCGAGGGCGTCGGCCATCAGCCGGACGACCAGCCGCGGCGCCTCGTAGTCGGCGTAGTGGTCCTCGGTGAAGCTCATCGGCGGTCGGCGCGCCCGGTAGTCGTAGAACTCGTCGACCTCGAAGCTGGCCACCACCCGCCCGGGTGTGCCGCTGCCGAGATGCGCGACCGAGAGCGCCGAGGCGTTGCCCGCGTCGAGGAAGCCCTCGAGCGCGAGCACGAGCACCGGCCCGTCGCTGCGCCCGGTGAGCTCGGGCACGTCGTCGACGATGTGCACGAAGCGTGCGTCGGTCACGGCCTCCTCCTCTCGCTCTCCGAGCCTTCGCTCCACCCTAGTGCGATCGGGGCCGGCGGCCCGATCGGGGCGCTCCGGACCAACGGGTCGCGGTTTCCCTAGTTCACTAGGGAAACCTGCACTTCCCACACGAAGTTCTTCGTGGTCAGTGACAGATTCCCGTGTTAACTAGGGAAACCACCCTCCCGCTCAGCCGTAGATGTGCCGGATACGGGCAGCGGCCCGCTGGGCCAGCTCGAAGCTGCCGTAGCCGAGCACCTGGTCGAGCACCCGGTCCTGGTCGGCATCGGGCGTGCCGCTGCCGCCGTTGTGCATCGCGTCCATCAGCTCCCACACGCGGCCTTCGCCGTAGGTGGCGGCGATGTAGTCGACGGCCATCCAGCTCAGTGCGTAGTGCCACTCCTGGTCGTCGTCGTTGAAGCCGCGGCTGGCCGGCATGCCGGGGACGTCCTCCTGCGCGCGGGCCAGCGCCTCGGTGGCGATGATCCGCTTGTCCTGGGGCAGCTCGACGGCGCCGAGGTACTCCGCGATCCCCTCGGAGACCCAGGTCGGCGCGCCGTCGTCGCGGGGGCCGATGGAGACGTGGGTCAGCTCGTGCCGGGTGATCCGACCCAGGAAGGGCTGGCCCGCCCGCACCGAGCCGGGCATCACCAGCATCCGGGTGCTGGCGATCGGCGAGTGACCGGGAGCGCCGACGTACGTCGGGAAGGTGAGCGCGCCGAGGTGCTCGATCGAGCCGCCGGGCACGTCGGTGAAGGACCGCAGGACGTTGGAGTTGCCGACGCTGTAGACGACGACGTGGTTGGACCAGGTGAACGGCAGCCGCTGGTCGATGTCGGAGATCCCGGCGTGCACCGCGGCCATCAGCGTGTCGGCCAGTGGGGCGGTCGAGCGGTCGAAGATCCCGAGCACGCCGTCCGACTGCTTGACCGTGATGGCGGTCAGGTCCCACGGCTGCGGGTTGCCGAGGAAGAACGGCACGCCTCCCGCGGACCTGTCGGAGACGATGCGCGTCTTGCCGTTGTCGAAGGAGAACGCGAACCCGACCGTGCGGTCCACCGGGGTGACGTCGTAGCCCTGGAGCTGGATCTGCAGGGTGACCTGCGGGATGCGCACGTCGTGGCCCCACGTCGGGGGGACGTGCTGCCCCACCCACTGGGTCGTGCGCACCCGGTAGCGGAACGCGGCCAGGGGCAGCTGGGCCAGGTTGCGGAAGTAGCGTCGCTGGCGCGCCATCAGGCCCGCGTCGGAGTGGTCCACGTTGCGCAGGAACAGGCTCAGGTCGTGCTGGCGGATCGCGCGTGCGCGCTGGTCGAGCACGCGCTGCTCCATGGTCTGCGCCTGCTCGGCGCTGATCCCGTGCGTGGTGCGCGGGGAGTCCTCAGCCTGGTGGCCGTTGCATCCGCTCAGCAGGCACAGGGCCAGCACCAGCGGCAGGCTGGTCGCTGCCGTCCAGCGCCGTGACCTCCTCGACGATGCCCCGGGCGAGCGCCTGCGCGGTGAGGCCGATCCGCTCGAGGATCGCGTCCCGCTTGGCATGGTCGAGGAACTCCTGGGGGATTCCGTACTGCCGGAACGGGGTGTGCACCCGCTCCTGGTTGAGGAGCTGAAGGAGAGTCGAGCCGCACCCACCGACCCTCCCACTGTCCTCAACGCAGACGACCAACCGATGGTCACGCGCCAGGCCGACGATCGCAGCGTCCCACGGCTTGACCCATCGTGGGTCGACGACGGTCACGCCGATCCCCTGGTCGGCGAGCCGGGAGCCGACCTCGACGCCGACCCCGGCCATCGGGCCGACGCCCACGATCAGCACGTCCTTGGCTCCGCTGCGCACGAGCACGTCCATCGACCCGACCTTGTCGACGGCCTCGAGGTCGGCGGGAGGGGCGCCCTTGGGCAGCCGCACGACGGTCGGGGCGTCGTCGACGGCGACCGCCTCGCGCAACAGCTCCACGACCCGGGCGCCGTCGCGCGGCGCGGCCAGGCGCAGGCCCGGCACGACCTGGAGGATCGACATGTCCCACATGCCGTTGTGGCTGGGGCCGTCGTCGCCGGTGACCCCGGCGCGGTCGAGCACGAACGTGACGCCGCAGCGGTGCAGCGCGACGTCGAGCAGCACCTGGTCGAAGGCGCGGTTGAGGAAGGTCGAGTAGATCGCGACGACCGGGTGCAGCCCCCCCAGCGCCAGGCCGGCGGCGCTGGTGACGGCGTGCTGCTCGGCGATGCCGACGTCGAAGGTGCGCTCGGGGTACGCCGCGGCGAAACGGTCGAGACCCACCGGGTAGAGCATCGCCGCGGTGATCGCGACGATGTCCTGCCGCTCGGCGCCGAGAGCGACCATCTCCTCGGAGAAGAAGTCGGTCCAGATGCGGCCCTTGGGCGTCCCGACGCCGGTCTCCACGTCGAACGGGCCGATCTGGTGGAACTGGTCGGTCTCGTGACGCTCGGCCGGGTCGTAGCCGAACCCCTTGCGGGTGAGGACGTGCACGATCACCGGGCCACCGAACTTCTTGGCCTGGGTGAGCGCCTCCTCGACGGCCGGCCGGTCGTGCCCGTCGATCGGTCCGACGTACTTCAGGCCGAGGTCCTCGAAGAGGCCCTGCGGCGCGAGCGCGTCCTTCATGCCCTTCTTCATCGCGTGCAGGGCGTCGTAGACCGCCGGGCCGACGCCGCGCACGCCGTTGAGCCGCCGCTTGACGAGGTCGAGGACCTGCTCGTAGCGCGGGCTGGTGCGCAGGTTGTTGAGGTGGCGCGCCAGGCCCCCGACGGTCGGCATGTAGGAGCGGCCGTTGTCGTTGACGATCAGCACCAGCCGGCGATCCTGGCCCTCGGCGATGTTGTTCAGCGCCTCCCAGGCCATCCCCCCGGTGAGCGCGCCGTCGCCGATCACCGCGACGACGTGGCGGTCCTCGCCCCGGATCTTGTAGGCCTTGGCCAGCCCGTCGGCGTAGGACAGCGAGGTCGAGGCGTGGGAGTTCTCGACGATGTCGTGCTCGGACTCCGCCTGGCTCGGGTAGCCCGAGAGCCCGCCCTCGGTGCGCAGCGTGTCGAACTGGCTCGCGCGGCCGGTGAGCATCTTGTGCACGTAGGCCTGATGGCCGGTGTCGAAGACGACCCGGTCGCGCGGGGAGTCGAAGACGCGGTGGATGGCGAGGGTCAGCTCGACGACGCCGAGGTTGGGGCCGAGGTGACCGCCGCGGGGAGCACACGTGCGCACGAGCTCGTCGCGGATCTCGGTGGCCAGCTCGTCGAGCTGTCGGTCGTCGAGGGTCCGCAGGTCGGCGGGACCTGTGATGCCGTCGAGGTGAGCCACCCGACGAGTTTAGGCGCTCGCCCCCTCGAGGACCGCGACGGCGGGTTCCTCGAGGCTGCCCAGCCACACGTCTCCCTGGTGCTCCCGCACGCCGGTGACCATGTGGTAGGTGGATGCGTCGGCGTCGATGTCGTGCACGAGGCGGCCCTGCTCGTCGTACGCCTGCACCCGGACGGTCTGCTGGGGCTTGGGCTGCAGCCGCGCCGGCACCCGGCTGACCACCATCCGGAGCACC
Organism: uncultured Actinomycetota bacterium; assembly: GCA_963756045.1. Classification (GTDB taxonomy): domain Bacteria; phylum Actinomycetota; class Actinomycetes; order Propionibacteriales; family Nocardioidaceae; genus Marmoricola. Next base: position 423,594 of record CAVWML010000010.1, on the reverse strand, counting down.
CGGGGGATGCGGTAGCGGATCACCTCCAGCATCGCGTCCTTCGGCGAGGCGATCGTCACCCAGATCAGCCCGTCACTGCCGCGCGAGATGTTGTCGGGGTAGCCCGGGAGGTCCGCGACCAGGTGGTCGCGGGTGCCGGCCCGCTCCCCCGACAGCCAGAGGCGTACGACGCTGCGGTTGCCCGACTCGGCGACGCACACGAACGACTCGTCGCTCGCGAGGGCGACGCCATTGGCGAAGGCGAGCCCGGTGAGGTGCACCTCCACCTCGCCGGCCGCGCGCCGGCACAGCAGCCGGCCGGTGCAGGTGTGCTCGGCGAAGTCGCTCTTCCACCTCGACAGCCGGTAGACCGCGCTGGAGTCGGAGAACCAGACGTCGCCGTTGGTGGCCACAGCGGCGTTGTTGCACACCAGGATGGCCGTCCCTGCCACCTCCGTGGCCAGCCGCCGCACGACGCCGGTGGTGCGGTTCATCGCGAGCAGGCCCTTCTCGGCGTCGCAGACGAGGATGTGCTCCGCGTCGAGGAGCTCGAGGCCGAGCGGACGGCCGCCCGTGTTGCCGATCCGCACCAGCGAGCCGTTCGGGCTGATCCGGAAGACGCTGCCGTCCTCGGTGCCCGTCCAGACGTGGCCCTCCTCGTCGACGAGGACGTCCTCGGCACCCATGGCGGGCACCTCGATGCGGCGGGGGCGGGCGGCGGTCATGGGTGGGTCCTCTCGACGAGCCGGTGGTAGTGGTCCGAGGCCAGGAAGCGCGGCAGGAAGTGCGCGGTCGACTCGGCGAGGTCGAGATCGCCCGCATCGGCCGGGTCGACGAACACGATCGCCTGCCCCTCGCCGAGGACGATGTCGTCGTCGGTCAGGTCCACCGCTGCGGCGTAGATCTCGTAGTGGTTGTGCAGTCCGTCGGAGTAGGTGAAGTCGTCGGAGCACCAGAGCGCGAGCTCGCCGGGACCCGGGCCCACGTCCAGGGACACTCCGGTCTCCTCGAGCAGCTCGCGGCGCACGGCGACGTCGAAGCGCTCGCCCGGCTCGACGTGGCCGCCGACCATGCCCCACTGCTCGGCCGCGCGCGGCGCGTGCTCGTCGCGGTGCTGGAGCAGCACGTGCCCGCGGCGGTCGATGAGGAACAGCACGGCGATGTCGGCCATCGCTCCACCCTAGGAGGCGACCCTCTAGAGCCGAGCGCGGAACCGGCGGCCGCGGAGCGCCTCCTCGACCAACCCAGCGGCCCGCCGTACGCCGATGAGACGGGCGGACTCGCGGTGCCAGGCCTCGACCGCCGCGTCGACCGCCATCGCGTCGGCGACATCGCGCAGGTCGCCGCGGGCCTCGCTCAGCCCCCGGTTGACCGCCGCCTGGCACGCCTCGACGTGCAGCACGGTGAACCGCGCCAGCACGACCGTGTGCCGGCGCAGCGCGGGATAGGTGCGGTACTCCGGCGGGCACTGGTCGAGCAGCCAGGCCGACGCCGTGCCCTCCCAGTCGGGAGCCCCCGGCGGCCGCACCGGGGCCGGCCAGCCGGGCGGGGCGACCGGTCGCTCAGGTGCTCGCATGGGCTGATCGTACGCGATTCTTCGAACACGTGTTCGATCATCTGGCCCACGAGATTCCGTCTCACAGAGTGGACCAGTGAGTAGACCACCTGAGGCAGTTGCGTCACGAGTTGCCTCCTGCTCGTCTCTGCTGTGTCATCCCCGATCTCGAGGACCACGATGGAGAAGCAGACCCCCGCAGCCACCCAGGGCACCATTCGCGTGACGGTGCCGTTCATCTCGGGCGAGGCCAAGCCGCAGGAGCTCGACGGAGACCTGGTCTTCGACGCCAGCGACCCCTACGCCGTCCAGCTCGTGGTCGGCCACGGCGGAGCGTCAGGTGTGACCTGGAGCTTCGCACGTGACCTGCTGGCCGAGGGTCTCTACGACCCGACCGGCGACGGCGACGTGATCGTGTGGCCGTGCCTGGCCACCGACGGCAAGGCCGTCGTGGTGATCGAGCTGCGCTCCCCCCACGGCATGGCCATGCTCCAGACGCCCTCGCGCACCGTGCAGCAGTTCGTCACCGCCATCTTCGAGGCGGTGCCGGCCGGCACCGAGAGCGAGCGGATCGACGTCGACGAGATGGTCAACCACCTGCTCTCGGAGTAGACCGCTGGCCCTTCCTCGGCTGCGGTGTCGATTTCCGACCGGGTTGTTCGTCACCATGGTGTGGCGACCCGCGCCACGCTCAGCAGCCCGACATCGGGCGAGAGAGGACCGGCCATGACCGACACCTACGTCTACCTGATCCGCGAGAAGGACTGGGGCTCGGACGACTACCTCCCGGAGCAGGCGACGGGCGACCAGTCCGCCGGGATGTTCCCCGAGCACAAGCAGTTCCAGGCCGCGGTCGCCGAGCTCGGCGCCCGCCTCGTCGGTGGGATGGCCCTGCAGAGCCCGCACCACGGCGGGGTCGTGCAGCCCGGCGCCTCGGGCCGACAGGCCGAGGACGCCGTCTACACCGACAGCCCGTACGCCGACTCCAGCGAGCTGATCACCGGCTTCTACGCCGTGGAGACCGACGACGTGGAGATCGCCAAGAAGCTCGCCGCGCTGGTGCCCACCGGCGGCACGATCGAGTGGCGCAAGGTCTTCCCGATCGGGGGCTGAGGATCCCGGGCACCGATCAGTTCCGCACGGCCTGGCCGAGGGTCGTCCGCGTCCTCGCGACGTGGTCGGGGAGCCTCGACGACGCCGAGGAGTACGCCGCCGAGGCGGTCTCGCGCGCCGTCGCGCACGAGGGCGCGCCCATCGACGACCTCGCAGCCTGGTGCGTGCGGGTGGCGAAGCGTGCCTGGATCGACGACCACCGCCGCCAGGACACCTTCGTGCGCCTGGCACCCCGCCTCACCACCGACGAAGCGATCGCTGCCGTGGACACCGACCCCTCGAACGACCTCCTCGGGGAGCTCGACGACCGCCTGGCGCTGCTGTTCGTCGCCTGCGACCCCGCCCTTGCGGCGGGGTCGCAGATGGTGCTGGCGCTGCGCGTGGTCTGCGGGCTGAGCGTGGCCGAGACGGCGATGCACCTCGGCATCCAGGAGAGCGCCGCCGCCGCGCGGCTCACCCGGGCGAAGAAGGCCCTCGCGCAGGCGCGCGGGGAGTTCCGCGTCCCGGACGCCGACGAGCGCAGGTCCCGGCTGCCCGTCGTCCTGGACTGCGTCGCCGCGATGTTCACCGTGGCCCACCGCACCGGCCTCGAGCCGCCGGACGTGCTGGGCGACATGGGTCGCCAGGCCCTCTCGATCGCCGACGCACTCGTCGCGCTGTTCCCCGACGACACCGAGGTGCGCGGGCTGCGGGCCGTTGTCCGGCTCGGGCTGGCACGCCGCCCGGCACGCGTCGACGACGAGGGCGTCGCGCTCACCCTCGACGAGATGGACCGCAGCCGTTGGGACGTCGCGCTCACGCGCGCCGGGATCGAGGACGCGACCTACGCCGCTCGGGGTGAGAGTCGATTCGCTCTCGAGTCCGCGATCTCGGGACTGCACACCGTCGCGCCCTCGGTCGCCGGCACTGACTGGCCCCGGATCCTCCAGCTCTACGACGCACTGGCGGTGGTCTGGCCCTCACCGGCCGTCGAGGTCGCCCGTCTCACAGCACGCACCTGGGCCGACCCGGCATCCGTGCCGGAGTGCGAGGCGGCCCTCCTCGCGCTGGCGGAGGACGACGCGTCGTACGCCCGCAGGGACGCCGCCTTCGCGCTGGCCGACCTGTGCTGGCGCACCGGCCGCCGCGAGGAGGCGGAGCGTCGCTACCGCGAGCTCGCCGCGAGCGCCACGCAGGAGGCCGTGCGGCGCTTCTGCGAACGCCGGGCCGGCCTCCCGCACTGACCTGCCGTCAGAGATCCCCACGCATCGGGCCGCCATGCCGACCGTAGGACTCGGCCACGATCTCGGCCACCACCGACAGGGCGATCTCGCCGGGGCCCTACCGCCGGTGTTCAGCCCCGCCGGGACGTGCAGCTTGTCGAGGCGGGCGACCCCTTCCTCGCGCAGCTGGGCCATCAGCCCCTCCGAGCGCCGACGGCTGGCCATCATCGCGACGTACGACGCCTCCGAGGCCAGCGCCGCGCGCAGCACCGCGGGCGCGTCCGGGGCGTCGTGGTCGCACAGCACCACCGCGTCGCCTCGACGCAGCCCGATGGCGCGGACCTCCTCGAGGCCGCGGCCGTCCTCGTCGGCCTCGACGACCGCGACCTCACGGCCGGTCGTCGAGGCGATCGTCTCGATGGCCTCGGCGATCGGGTTGCGGGTGAGCACGACGACGCGGCCCATCTGGGGTGCGTCGTCGGACCACGGCTGCTCGCGCTTGCTGGTCTCCGCCATGGCCCCAGCGTGCCGCACCCGGCCTCAACCGGCCAGGAAGGAGAACCGCACCTCGCGGTCATGGTTGTCGACGTTGAGGTCGACCAGGCAGATGCTCTGCCAGGTGCCGAGCTGGAGCCGGCCGCCGAGCACCGGCACCGCTGGCGTACGGCGCCACGAGCGCCGGCATCACGTGCGACCGCCCGTGACCGGGCGAGCCGTGCCGGTGCCGCCAGCGGTCGTCGGCGGGCAGCAGGTCAGCGAGCGCGGCCAGCAGGTCGTCGTCGGAGCCGGCACCGGTCTCGAGGATCGCGAGGCCCGCGGTGGCGTGTGGCACGAACACGTGGAGAAGGCCGTCCCCGCCCGCGCTTGCGTCCGTGACGAACTCGGCGCAGTCGTCGGTGAGGTCGACGACCACGTCCTGGCCCCCCGTCCGGAGGCTCCTCGTCTCCGACCTCATCGCAGCTCCTCCTCGATCCGCGCCAGCTCCGGGTCGCGCAGTCCGGCTGCGTCGTAGCGCCACCAGACGTCCGGGTAGACCACCCTGCCCGTCATCCAGTCCTCCGCCCCGTCGTACCGCACCACCTGGAGCGCCGGCACCGGGACGCGGTCCGAGGGCGGCAGGAAACCCAGCTCGTGCGCGGGCCGGAACCCGCGCGGTCCGTAGTACCCGGGGTCGCCTTCGAGGAACAGCAGCGGCGCACCGCCCGCGCGCGCGGCCTCGATCGCCGCCGCCACCAGCGCCGTGCCCAGTCCCCGGCGCTGATGGTCCGGGTGAACCGAGAGCGGGCTGAGCATCCAGACGTCGACCAGCTCGCGCCGCGCGTCGACCCAGGCAGGGCTCAGGCCCACATGAGCGGCCACGCGCGCCGTGCCGCTCCGCCACCAGGCTGCCGCGCACCTGGCCCGCAGACTCGATCTCGCCCCAGAGCGCCGCGACCGACTCGCCCCGCTCGCCGAACGCGGCGCTGATGACGGCTGCGACCGCGTCGCCGGCGCGCGCGGCGCGGACCTGCCCGATCGGCTCAGCCATCGGCGAGGGCGTCCTCTATCCGTTGCACCTTCGCGGTGAGCTGTCCGTCGTACCCCGCGCGGATGTCGGCCTTCAGCACCAGCCCCACCCGCGGTGAGACCTCGGCCACCGCCTCCACCGCGACGCTTCACGACGTCCATCACCTCGTCCCACTCGCCCTCGACGTTGGTGAACATCGAGTTGGTCTCGCAGGGCAGCCCGGACTCGCGGACCACCCGGACGGCCCGCGCCACGGCCTCGCTCACCGAGCCGGTGTCGTCGGTGGCGGTGGGCGATATCGAGAAGGCCGCGATCATGCTTCCACCCTGGCACGGGCGAGTTTGGCGCGCGAAGCCCGTGCGGTGGACGATGATCGGGCACCTACGTGCTCTTGGGGTCCGGTGAAAGGGGTCGTCATGCCGGTCGCACGTCCGGTCCAGCTCGCGCTGCTGCTGTTGCTCGTGGTGGCGCCGATCTCGGTCCCCGGTCTGCAGACCACGTCTTACGGCGGCTGGCCGGCCGTCGGCTTCGCGACGGCGCTGGTCCTCCTGGCCGGGCGCGCCCATCGTTGGACGGTCCTGCTGGTCCTCACGCTCGTCGTCTCGGTGGCGCTGACCTCCAGCTACGGAGTGCCCCTCTGGCAGGGCGTGTTCGGCAGCCTGAGCGTCACCCTGCCGGCCCTGGTCTGCGCCTGGATGCTCCAGCGGCACGGCCACGACGGGCTGCCACTGGAGGAGGTCGACGTCGGCGATCTCGCGCTGGCGACGGTGGTCTCCGCGCTCGTGTGCGCGCTGTTCGGCGGCCTGGTCGTGCTGGCCGTGCGCGACCTGCACGCGGCCCTGCTGACCGCGCTGATGTCCTTCCTCGCCGCACTGACGGCCCAGCTCGTGGTGCTGCCGTTGCTCACGCGGTCGCCACGGGACCGCGCGGCCGCCGCCGAGCCGCCCGAGCTGTGGATCGAGAGGGTTCTGCTGCTGGTGGTGACGGCCGTGGTCTTCGTGCCGCAGTCCGGTCTCGGCGCCGCGTTCGTCGTCTTCCCGCTGCTCGGCTGGGCGGCGCTGCGCGCCAGCCGACTGGAGACCCACGTCCAGCTCTTCGTCGTCGCGATGATCGCCTACGTCACCACGTTCCTCGGTCACGGCCCGTTCTCGCACGGGGTCGGTGAGCTGCCCGGCGAGCTCATGCCCATGCTGCTCTACCTCTTCGTCGCAGCCGCCTGCTTCCTCACGGTGCCGGTCGCCCTGACCGTCGAGCGGCTCGTCACCGTCACCGCCGAGGCCACCCGGGTCGCGGCCACGGTGGAGCGGATGCTCAACTCGGCCACCAACACGGTCTTCATCGGCACCGACCGGCAGGGTCGCATCACGCACTTCAACACGGGTGCGGAGCAGACCCTCGGCTACACCAGAGCCGAGGTGCTGGGCGCGAGCTCGCAGATGTTCCACACGGAGGAGGAGATCGCGCGGCAGGCCGAGCAGCTCGGCGTTTCGCCGACCTACGCCGACGTCGTGCTGGCGCAGCTGCGGTCGGGCGAACGTCGCGACTGGCAGTTCCGGCGCAAGGACGGCGCGACCCGCATGGGCTCGCTCACCATCACCGCGCTCAGCTCGCCCTCGGGCACGGTGCACGGCTACATCGCGAGCGGCGAGGACATCACCGAGCGGCTCCGTGCACAGGGGGCGCTCGAGGCAGCGCTCGACCGGGAGCACGTCTCCCTGCTGCGGCTGCAGGAGGCCGACCAGGTCAAGCAGGAGCTCGTCTCCACGGTGAGCCACGAGCTGCGGACCCCGATCACGAGCATCTCCGGGTACACCGAGGTGCTCGTCGACGGCGCGCTCGGCGACCTCAACCCGGGCCAGTCCGACGCACTCGCCCGGATCGAGCGCAACGCGGCCCGGCTCGGTGTGCTCGTCGACGACCTGCTCACCCTCTCGCGCGAGGAGTCCGACGACCTGCTGATGTCCGAGGAGGAGATCGACCTGCGCGAGGTGGTGCACGAGACCGGGGACGTCGTCGCCGGGCTGGCACGCGACCGCGCCCTCGACGTACGCCTCCTGGTGCCGCAGGCCCCGGTGATGGTGCGTGGCGACGTCCGCGCCCTGGAGCGTGCCGCCACCAACCTGATCAGCAACGCGGTGAAGTTCACTCCCGACGGCGGCGTCGTGTCGATGCGGGTCGAGGCGACCACGTCCGAGGCGGTGCTCCTCGTCAGCGACAACGGCATCGGCATCCCCGAGCACGAGCAGGACCTGCTGTTCACTCGCTTCTTCCGCGCCGCCGCCGCCTCCCGCGAGGCGATCCAGGGCAGCGGCCTCGGGCTGAGCATCGTGCACGCCATCGTCACCCGGCACGGCGGCACCGTCTCGGTGGAGTCGCAGCCCGGGGTGGGCACCACCGTGCGAGCGGCGCTGCCCCTGCTGGGCGCTCACTGAGCGCCTCTGAGCGCCACGGGACGTCATACGTGCTGGTGCCTATTGGCACCAGTTCGTATGACGTCCCGTGGGGATGCTCAGGCGCGGCGCAGGCTGCGGAGCACGAACGGCATGATCCCGCCGTTGCGGTAGTAGCTGGCCTCGCCGGGGGTGTCGATGCGCACCTTGGCCTCGAACTCGGTGTCGCCCGCCTTGACCCTCACCGTCTTCGGGGTGGTGCCGTCGTTGATCTCCGTGATGCCGGTGAAGGAGAACTCCTCCTCGCCGGTGAGGCCGAGCGACTCGGCGCTCTCGCCGTCGGGGAACTGCAGCGGCAGCACCCCCATGCCGATCAGGTTGGAGCGGTGGATGCGCTCGTAGGACTCGGCGATCACGGCCCGGACGCCCAGGAGCGCGGTGCCCTTGGCCGCCCAGTCGCGCGAGGACCCGGAGCCGTACTCCTTGCCGGCGAGCACGACCAGGGGGGTGCCCTCGGCGAGGTAGTTCTCGCTCGCCTCGAAGACGGTGGTCTCCTCACCGTCGCGGGTGAAGTCGCGCGTGACGCCGCCCTCGGTGCCTGGAGCCAGCTGGTTGCGCAGCCGGATGTTGGCGAAGGTGCCGCGGATCATCACCTCGTGGTTGCCGCGGCGCGAGCCGTAGGAGTTGAAGTCGCGCTGCTCGACGCCGTGCTCCGCGAGGTACTTTCCCGCGGGGCTGTCCTTCTTGATCGCACCGGCCGGGCTGATGTGGTCGGTGGTGACCGAGTCGCCGAGCTTCAGCAGGACGCGCGCGCCGGCGATGTCCTCGACGTCGTCGGGCTCGTCGGGCATCCCGTCGAAGTACGGCGGCTTGCGCACGTAGGTCGACTGCTCGTCCCACGCGAAGGTGTCGCCCTCCGGCGTCTCCAGCGAGCGCCACTGCTCGCCGCCGGCGAAGACGTCCTCGTAGTCCTTGGTGAACATCTCCGAGCTGATGGCCTCACCGATCACGCGCTCGACCTCGGTCGGCGAGGGCCAGATGTCCTTGAGGAAGACGTCGTTGCCGTCCTCGTCCTGGCCCAGCGGATCGCCGAACAGGTCGACGTCCATGGAGCCGGCCAGCGCGTAGGCCACCACCAGCGGCGGCGACGCGAGATAGTTCATCTTCACGTCGGGGTTGATCCGGCCCTCGAAGTTGCGGTTGCCGGAGAGCACCGAGACGACCGCCAGGTCGTTCTCGTTCACGGCGTCGCTCACCTCGGGGATCAGCGGGCCGGAGTTGCCGATGCACGTCGTGCAGCCGTAGCCGACGAGGTTGAAGCCCAGCTTGTCGAGGTACGGCGTCAGCTCGGCCTTCTCGTAGTAGTCCGAGACCACCTTCGACCCCGGGGCCAGGGACGTCTTGACCCACGGCTTGCGGGAGAGCCCCTTCTCGACGGCGTTCTTGGCCAGCAGGGCCGCGCCGATCATCACCGAGGGGTTGGAGGTGTTGGTGCACGAGGTGATCGCCGCGATCGCCACGGCGCCGTGGTCGACCTCGCACTCCTCGCCGTCGATGGTGATGGTCACGGGGTTGCTCGGGCGACCGCCGTCCTGCGGGGCGGCGGAGGGCCTCTTCGGCTTGCCGTTGCCGTCGGCGTGGCTCGGCGAGTCCGAGGCCGGGAAGGACTCCTCGACGGCCTCGTCATAGCCCTCGCTCTCGTTCTCGTCGCCCTCGACGTAGTCGGCGAGCGCACCCCGGAAGCTCTCCTTGGCCTCGCTGACCGAGACCCGGTCCTGCGGTCGCTTGGGGCCGGCGAGCGACGGCACGACCTCCGCGAGGTCGAGCTCGAGGGTCTCGCTGAAGCGCGGCTCTACCCAGCTCTCGGAGGTCGGGTCGTGCCAGAGGCCCTGCTCCTTGGCGTAGGCCTCGACGAGCGCGAGCTGCTCGGCGGGACGGCCGGTGAGCTCGAGGTAGTCCAGCGTCTGCTGGTCGATCGGGAAGACCGCGATGGTGGAGCCGAACTCGGGGCTCATGTTGCCGATCGTGGCCCGGTTGGCCAGCGGCAGGGCGGTGACGCCCTCGCCGTAGAACTCCACGAACTTGCCGACGACGCCGTGCTCACGGAGCATCTCGGTCACGGTGAGCACGAGGTCGGTCGCGGTCGAGCCCTCGGGCAGCTCGCCGGAGAGCTTGAATCCCACGACGCGCGGAATCAGCATGGACACCGGCTGGCCCAGCATCGCGGCCTCGGCCTCGATGCCGCCGACGCCCCAGCCGACCACGCCGATGCCGTTGACCATCGTGGTGTGGGAGTCGGTACCGACCAGCGTGTCGGGGTAGGCGACCGGCATACCGGTCCCTGAGCCTGTCGAAGGGTCGTCGTCACGGGTGAACACGACGCGGGCGAGGTGCTCGATGTTGACCTGGTGGACGATGCCGGTGCCCGGAGGCACCACCTTGAAGTCGGCGAAGGCGCCCTGACCCCAGCGCAGGAACTGGTAGCGCTCCTTGTTGCGCTGGTACTCCATCTCGACGTTGCGCTCGAAGGCCTCGGGCGTCCCGAAGACGTCGGCGATCACGGAGTGGTCGATGACCAGCTCGGCGGGGGCCAGCGGGTTGATCTTCGACGGGTCGCCGCCGAGGTCGGCCATCGCCTCGCGCATGGTGGCGAGGTCGACGATGCACGGCACCCCGGTGAAGTCCTGCATGATCACGCGCGCCGGCGTGAACTGGATCTCCTGGTCGGGCTCGGCGTCGGCGTCCCAGCCGGCGACCTGCCTGATGGAGTCCTCGGTGATGTTCTGCCCGTCCTCGGTGCGCAGGAGGTTCTCGAGCAGCACCTTGAGGCTGAACGGGAGAGAGGCGACGTCGAGGCCGTCTCCCTCGACCGCGCTCAGGCGGTAGATCTCGTACGACGTGCCGTCGACGTCGAGGGTGCCCTTCGCCCCGAAGCTGTCCGGACGCTCGTCCTTCGCCGCGTCATTGCCCATCGGTGCTCCTCACCTCGCAGGTCCCGTTCCATCCTGCCCACCCGGTTCCCCGTGCGGGAAGGAAGGCAACCCTTAACGGATTTATCTTGACATCAAGATAACTCTAGCACGGGTGGCCGAGCCCACGGATGTCATACGTCTGGGTCGCCATAGCAACCAGCTCGTATGACGCTGCACGAGACGTCATACGATCCGGTCGCTGTAGCAGCCACGTCGTATGACGTCCGGGGCGTCAGCGGGGCAGCCGCTCGCCGCGGGCGTGGACCAAGGTGGCCGGGGCGGAGAGCCGCCAGGCCTCGAAGGTGAGCTCCGCGAGCTCGTCGCGTCCCACCCCGTCGAGGTGCACCACCACCCAGCCGAACCCGCCGGCGTTGAACTGCACCTCGAAGACCTCCGGGCGCTCGGCGACGAGCGCGACCTGCTCGGCCAGGGTCTGCTTCAGACCCACCGTGCCGGTGCGCGGCCACACGTAGCCGAAGGCACGGCCGGCGACCTCGAGCTTGAGGTAGCGGTCGTGGTCGCCGACACCGACCTCCTCGAGCTGCCGCACGAGCGCGAGGAAGTCTTCGACGGTGTTCACCAGACCCTCATCGCGGCGTCACCAGCGCCACGCACTCCACGTGATGGGTCATCGGGAACAGGTCGAAGGCCCGCAGCGTCTCGAGCCCGTAGCCGTGGGCGGCGAAGTACGCCGAGGTCGCGGGCCAGGGCAGCGGGATCGCAGGCGACGTAGCAGACGGCTCGCGGCGCGAGCTCGGCGATCGCGCGTACGACGGCCTTCTTCGCCCCGGTCCGCGGTGGGTCGAGCACGACGACGTCGGCCGCGCCGACGCCGCGGCGCAGCACGCGGTCGACGGGCCCGGTGACCGACCGGGCCCAGGGCAGGCCGGCGAGGTTGTGGTGCGAGTGCAGCGACGCCCGCCGGTCGCCCTCGACGGCGACCACCGACCCGCTCGCTCCGACGGCCTCGGCGACGTAGCGCGTGAAGAGGCCGACCCCGGCGTACAGGTCGAGCGCCCGCTCGCCCTCGCGTGGCTCGAGCACCGAGAGCATGGCCTCGACGAGCACCCTGGGCGCCTCGACGTGCGGCTGCCAGAAGCCGTCGGCGTCCACCTCGAAGTCGCGGGTGCCGGCCGAGGTGGTCACGGTCTCCGTGATGGTGAGGGGGCGCCTCGGTCCCTGAGGCTCAGGACCCCGTCCTTCCCCAGGGACCCGTTGCGCGTCGATCAGGCAGTCGTCGATCTCCACGACCTCGTGGGAGCGGTGGCGGCGGAGGCCGCGGCGGCCCTCCCCCAGGTCGACGTAGCGCATCCGCGAGCGCCAGCGCAGGACCGGCTCGACCGGCTCGACGACGACCTCGCGCTCGATGCCGGCCAGCCGGTGCAGCTGCTCCTGCACGACCACGGCCTTGAGCCGGCGCTGCTCCTCGAGCGTGACGTGCTGGAAGTCGCAGCCACCGCAGCGGCCGGGGCCGGCGTACGGACACGGTGGCGCCACCCGCTCGGGCGACGCCGTGAGCACCTCCACGGCGTCGGCGCGGAGGAAGCGTGCGCCCGGCGGTGCCGGCTCGGTGACCTCGGCGAGCACCCGCTCCCCCGGCAGCGCGTGCCGGACGAAGACGACCTGTCCCTCGGCCGTGCGCGCGACCATGTGGCCGCCGTGCGCGACCGGGCCGACGTCCAGCTCGAGGAGGGTCACCGCGCCTTGCTGCGAGTACGACCGCGGCGTACGTCACCCGGCCGGGCGCGGTAGAGCTCCTGCTCCTGTCGCTCCCTGGCCGCCTCGGAACCGCGGAGCTGGTAGGGCACCGACGTGACCATGACGCCGGGCGTGAAGAGCAGGCGGCCCTTGAGGCGCAGCGCCGTCTGGTTGTGCAGCACCTGCTCCCACCAGTGGCCCACGACGTACTCCGGGATGTAGACAGCCACGACTCCGCGGGGATTGGCCTCGCGGATGTCCACGGCGTACTGGACGATCGGCCGGATCACCTCGCGGTACGGCGAGTACAGCTGCTTGAGCGGCACGTCGATCCGACGGGCCTCCCACTCGTCGACGAGCCGGCGCGCCCGCTCGTCACCGGTGTCCACGAACACCGCTTCGAGCACGTTGGGACGCGTCGCCTTGGCGTACGCCAGCGCCCGCATCGTCGGCTTGTGCACCTTGGAGACCAGCACGATCGCGTGCACCCGGGTGGGCAGCACGGGTTCCTCGTCGCCGACGTCGAGCTCCTCGGCCACCCGGTCGTAGTGCCGACGGATGCTCTTCATCATCGCGAAGAACACCCCCATGGCGAGGATGGCGATCCACGCTCCCGCCAGGAACTTGGTGATCACGATGACGACGAAGACCACCGCCGTCATGGCCAGGCCGAAGGTGTTGATGACGCGTGAGCGGAACATCTTGCGCCGGGCGGCCGGGTCCCGCTCGGTCTTCAGGTGCCGGGTCCAGTGCCGGATCATGCCGAGCTGGCTGAGGTTGAACGAGACGAACACCCCGACGATGTAGAGCTGGATCAACCGGGTGGGCTGGGCCTTGAAGGCGATGATCAGCACGATCGCGAAGCCGGCCAGGATCAGGATGCCGTTGGAGTAGGCCAACCGGTCCCCTCGCGAGCCGAGCTGACGGGGCATGTACCCGTCTCGGGCCAGGATCGACCCGAGGACCGGGAAGCCGTTGAACGAGGTGTTGGCGGCCAGCACGAGGATGATGCCGGTGACCGCGACCACGAAGTAGAACCCCGGGCTGAAGTCGTGGAAGATCGCCCGGGAGATCTGGGCGACGACGGTGTGCTCGTCGTAGGAGGCGGGGAGCGGGTGGCCCTGCCCGTCGCGCAGGCGGGTCAGCGCTTCGGGGTCGGTGGGGTCGACGTAGCGGATGCCCATCTCGTGCGCCAGGACGATGATGCTCATCAGCATGGTGACGCTGATGAGTCCCAGCAGGAGCAGGGTCGTCGCGGCGTTGCGGCTCTTGGGCTTGCGGAACGCCGGCACCCCGTTGCTGATGGCCTCGACCCCGGTCAGCGCGGCGCACCCCGACGCGAAGGCACGAGCCAGCAGGAAGATCAGCGCCCCGGTGGCGATGGGACCGGCGTACTGGTCGGTGGGCACGATGTGCAGGTCGGCGCTCTCAGCAGGACGCAGATCGCCGTGGATGTACTGGAACAGCCCCACCAGGGCCATCCCGATGATGCCGATCATGAAGCCGTAGACCGGCACGGCGAAGAACGTGCCCGACTCGCGGACGCCGCGCAGGTTCATCGCAGCCAGCAGCATCACGATCACCACCGAGACGATGACGTCGTGGCGTCCCACCCAGGGCGCGGCCGAGCCCAGGTTCTGCACGCCGGAGGAGACCGAGACCGCGACGGTGAGCACGTAGTCGACGAGCAGGGCGCTGGCCACGGTCACGCCGGCCGTGCGACCCAGGTTGACCGTCGCCACCTCGTAGTCACCGCCGCCACTGGGGTAGGCGTGCACGTTCTGCCGGTACGACGCGACCACGGTGAGCATCACCACGGCCACGGCGATGCCCACCTTCCACGACCAGACGTACGTGCTCACGCCGGCGAGCGAGAGCATGATGAACACCTCGTCAGGCGCGTAGGCCACCGAGGAGAGCGCGTCGCTGGCGAAGACCGGCAGCGCGATCCGTTTGGGCAGCAGTGTCTCGCCGAGCTGGGCGCTTCGGAGCTTGCGCCCGAGCACGGCCCGTTTGAAGACGTCGCCGACTCCCACGAAAGATCAGGCTAGGGCACAGGCCGGTTTCTAGTAGCGTCTGCCTGGTGCACGTCGTGATCATGGGGTGTGGCCGCGTCGGCTCGACGTTGGCGCGCAGCCTCGAGGACCGCAACCACACCGTGAGCATCATCGACAGCAACCCCGACGCCTTCCGCCGCCTGGGCCCGTCGTTCAACGGCACCAAGGTGACCGGCTACGGCTTCGACCAGGCGGTGCTGACCGAGGCGGGGATCGAGCGCGCCGACGCCTTCGCGGCGGTCAGCTCCGGCGACAACTCCAACATCATCGCCGCGCGCGTCGCTCGCGAGACCTTCGGCATCGAGCAGGTCGTCGCCCGGATCTACGACCCGGGCCGCGCCGAGGTCTACCAGCGCCTGGGGATCACCACCGTGGCGACGGTGAAGTGGACCGCCGACCAGGTGCTGCGGCGGCTGCTGCCCGCCGGCGCCGAGCCCGACTTCCGCGACCCGTCCGGCACCATCCGCGTCGATCAGATCCCGGTCCCCGAGCGGTGGGTCGGCGAGCGCACGGTGCTCTTCCAGGAGCAGTCGAGCAGCCGTATCGCGTGGATCGACCGCCTCGGCGAGGGCATGCTGCCCAGCCGTGACTCGGTGATGCAGGAGGGCGACATCCTCCACCTCGTGATGCGCGAGGAGAAGTCGAGCGGCGTCTACGACGTGGTCAAGAAGGGCCCGGAGCATGACTGAGTCGTTGGGTCGGGAGCGCTGATGCGGGTCGCCATCGCAGGGGCAGGGGCCGTGGGCCGGTCGATCGCGCGGGAGCTGATCGACAACGGCCACGACGTGCTGCTCATCGACAGGGACGCTGGCTCGATCAAGCCCGATCGGGTCCCGGACGCCGAGTGGCTGCTCGCCGACTCCTGCGAGCTCTCCTCGCTGGAGGAGGCCCGGCTCCAGGAGTGCGACGTCGTGATCGCGGCGACCGGTGACGACAAGGTCAACCTCGTCACCTCGCTGCTCGCCAAGACCGAGTTCGGCGTGCCGCGTACCGTGGGGCGGGTCAACCACCCCAACAACGAGTGGCTCTTCACCGAGGCCTGGGGCGTCGACGTCAACGTCTCCACGCCGCGCATCATGTCGGCGCTGGTCGAGGAGGCTGTCACCATCGGCGACCTGGTGCGCCTGTTCACCTTCCGCCAGGGCAACGCCAACCTGGTGGAGATGACACTGCCCCCCGACTCGCCGTACGTCGGGAAGCCCTCGGGCCTGATCCCCTGGCCCGAGAACTGCTCGCTCGTCACGATCCTGCGCGACGGGCAGGTCTACACCCCCGAGCCGGAGCAGCCGGTCGAGGCCGGGGACGAGCTGCTGTTCGTCGTCTCCGCGGAGATCGAGGAGGAGCTCGAGCACCTCCTCGCGCCCGAGGAGCACACCTCCAAGGGCTAGGCCCTAGGCCTGCACCTCGGGAGGGTGACCCAGCTCGGGCTCGGGCTGGCCCGGCTCCAGCGGGGTGTGGTTGCGCGCCAGCAGCCACACCATCGCGCCCAGGCTGGCCACCTGGAGCGGCCAGCCCATCACCAGCTTGGACACCCCGAGCGCGGCCACCGCCTGGTCGGTGGTCCACCACCCGTTGCGTCCGGCGAGGTAGATCGGCCCCTGCACGACGACGCGGGCCAGGCACGGCAGGGCGAGCAGCCAGGTCAGCCGGCTGCACAGGGAGACCACCTTGCGGTCCTCGTGCCACGCCGTCGGGTCGCCGACGACGCTGCCGACCACGAAGCCGATCACCGGCCACCCGATCACGACGGTGAGGACCATCACCACGGCATAGACGAGGTTGTAGATCAGGCCCGGCAGGAAGTAGGCCAGCGCCTGGTCTCCTGCGTCGCCGCCGCTGCGCGCTGCCCGCCAGGCGAACAGCGTGCCGATCCCGATGCCGAGGAGGGCGTTGAGGACGAACTTGACCGACGTCCGCTGCACCAGCCGGGTGACCAGCAGCACGGCGGCGGTCGCCAGGCTGAGCACGATGGCCAGGGTGAGGTTGTGCCGGGTCACGAAGACGACGGTGAAGACGAGGGTGGGCACCGCGGCCTCGAGCATGCCGCGGACGCCGCCGAGCGCCTGGGAGAGCTGCTGGCGGACGACCTGCTCGACCGTCTGGGTCGTCGGGGCCTCGCTCATGCGGGGTCCCCGCGAAATCGTGGACCCTGCGAGCGCAGCGAGCCCCACCCGCGTCTCGGTGCTATCTGTCGAGGGCGTAGCGCGGGTTGAACATGATCGACTCGCCGTCCTGGACCCCGATGCGTCCCTCGACCCGGATCCCCCGGCCCGGGTTGATGCCGCCGATCCTGCGGCGGCCCAGCCAGATCACGTTGATCGACCCGGTCCCGTCGTACAGCTCCGCCTCGAGCGCGGGCACCCCGCCGCGCGGGCGCAGGGTGACGGTCTTCAGGGTGCCCTGCACGATCACCCGCTCGCGCAGGGGCGCGTCGGCGATGCAGAGCAGGCCTGCCTTGCGCGTGTCCTTGCGCAGCTCACGGGCCTCTTCCCGGTCCTGGTTCGCCCAGTGGCTGATCGTCTGCCTCAACCGGCTCTTCTGCTGCGCCATGGGCGACAGGGTAGCCGCGAGGCCCAGCCGCTCACTCCACCCGGCGAGCCTCCGGCGGCAGCCGCAACGGCAGCGCGCTGCCCGGGGCCCGCGCCTCACGTCCACGGCGTACGACGGTCCGGCGGATCGTCTCGTCCCAGGCGGCAGCCAACTCGGCGTCGGCGGCCGGAGGTCCGATCAGCGTCGCGCGCAGCAGCCAGGTGGTGCCCTCGTGGCCGGTGATCCGACTCGTCTGGGTCGCGCCCTGCCCCTCGGGGGTCTGGATCGGCACGAGGCACATCAGCTCGGTGCCGTACGCCCCGTCCTGCTCGCTCGCGGTGCCTCCCATCCGGGTGACCTCGGCGGCGATCTGTGGCCGCAGGTCGTCCCACGCACCGCCACCGCGGGAGGCGCGCGAACGCCCGCAGCTCCAGGGCACCGTCCTGGCCCACCAGCACGACCGCACCGACGTCGCCGGTGGACTCGTCGACCTGCAGCTGCAGCTCCATCTCCTGGCTCGGGGTGACGACCAGGCTGCCGAGGTCGATGCCCTCGTGCTCGTCGAGGTCGACCTGGGTCTCGTCGAAGGGCCCCACGGCCGGCAGGTCGGCGATGCCGGGCTCGTCGGGGAGGTCGCCCGACTCGTCGAGGGCGGGCGACTCCTGGTCCTCCTGCCTGCGACCGAACCTCACGGGGCCGGGACCGTCTCGCGGTCGAAGCCGCCGGTCGACCCGTAGCCACCCTCGGCCGCGTGCGGTCTCGGTCAGGTCGTCGGCGTCCACGAACGCCGCGACCTCGACCTTCTGCACCACGAGCTGGGCGATCCGGTCGCCGCGCCGCACGGTGAACGGCGTGGAGCGGTCGGTGTTGACCAGGCACACCGAGACCTCGCCGCGGTAGCCCGCGTCGATGGTGCCGGGGGCGTTCACGATCGAGATGCCGTGGTGCGCGGCGAGACCCGAGCGCGGGTGCACCAGGCCGACGTACCCCTCCGGGCAGCGCCATCGCGATCCCGGTCGGCACGAGCGCCCGCTCGCCGGGCTGGAGGGTCACCTCGACGGCGCTGTGGAGGTCGGCACCTGCGTCGCCGGGATGGGCGTACGACGGGAGCGGCAGCTCCGGATCGAGTCGCTTGATCGAGATCTGCACCATGGGGCGACCCTAGCCGCGCTGCCACCAGGCGCCGCATGACAGGGTGGCCCCGTGCCGGACGCGACCGACTACGTCGAGCGCCTGAGCGTCCCGCTGCGCTGGTGGGTGCAGACCACGATGCTGCTGGCCACCGTCTGGCTGGCGTTCGTGGTCGCGATGCCCTTCTGGGTCGCCTCGGGCTGCGCCGCAGGGCTGCTGCTGGTCACCTACGGCATGTTCGCCTGGGTCGGCGGCGTGCGCATCAGCGTCCACGACGGCGTCCTCGAGGCCGGCGCGGGCACGGATCCGGCTCGAGCACCTCGGCGCCAGCCACCCCCTCGACGCCGAGGAGACCCGTCGGGCACTGGGGGTCGACGCGGACGCCCGCGCCTTCCTGGTCACCCGCCCCTACCTGAAGCGCTCGGTCAAGGTCGACCTGGACGACCCGCGCGACCCGACGCCGTACTGGGTGCTCTCCTCCCGGCACCCCGATCGGCTGGCCACGGCCCTGGCACGGCTGGGCACGACCGGACACCGGGCCACGGCACCGTCACCGGGCGATAGACCCTAGGGTTCAGGGGTACAGGCTCACGCATCCGACGAAAGGCTTTCGATGGCGAA
Organism: uncultured Actinomycetota bacterium; assembly: GCA_963756045.1. Lineage (GTDB taxonomy): Bacteria > Actinomycetota > Actinomycetes > Propionibacteriales > Nocardioidaceae > Marmoricola. The sequence goes on along the minus strand of CAVWML010000010.1, from coordinate 404,840 downwards.
GGACAAGACGCAGGACAGCTCCAAGGTCTGGACGCTGATGTCGCTGGCAGCCGCCATCGTCGGCGCCACCGTGGCGCGCAAGGCGCTGACGACGTCCTGGCGCGCGGCCACCGGCAAGAACCCGCCCGCCAACCCCGCCGACCCCGACGTCGACCTGTGGGAGGCCGTCCTCTGGGCCGCCGTGAGCGGCACCTTGGTCCAGCTGGCCCGGATGCTCGCCACCCGGCGTGCGGCGAGCTACTACAAGAGGTCGACCGGCCACCTGCCCCCGCCGCTGCAGAAGGACGCCGAGGAGAACGTCGAAGGCCCCACCGGGGCCTAGCCGGCCGACACCGACCCCCGAGAAGCAGCAAGGGCCGCCCCTGGAGGGGCGGCCCTTCGTCGTCGTCGTCTGCGGATCAGGCCGCGCAGTCGCGGCAGATCAGCCTCTTCTCGTCGGCCAGCTGGCTGCGGTGGTGGACCAGGAAGCAGCTCATGCAGGTGAACTCGTCGGTCTGCTTGGGCTTGACCTCGACCGCCAGCTCCTCGTGGGAGAGGTCGGCGCCGGGGAGCTCGAAGGACTCGGCCGCCTCGGCCTCGTCCTCGTCGACCTTGCCGGAGTTCTTGTCGTGACGGCGAGCCTTGAGCTCTTCGAGGCTGTCTTCGCTCTGCTCGTCCTCGGTCTTGCGTGGTGCGTCGTAGTCGGTCGCCATCCGTGTCTCCTACCCCAAGTCCCTCATGTTGCCCGTGCTCCACGTCGCTCGACGGCGCCTGATTGTGCACCAGTCGCAGGGATTGTGCACACCCGACCCTGAACGGGCCCTGCCGGGTGTCCCCGACCCCGTGCCTTCCGCCGACGACGCCCTCCCAACGCGTGGCCCAGCCCACTTGTTCCCGCTCGGGGCCGCCGCATTCCTGCCGATTCGGGTCGGTGGCCTCAGAGGAACCCGCAGGACCGGACGAGCGCCTCGAAACCGGCCCACAACGGTCGCGGCGCGCACAGCACGAGGTCCTTGCCCCGCGGGGTCGGCCACACCTCGATCCGGCCGCCGCACTCGGTGGCCACCAGGCCGCCGGCGGCGTGGTCCCAGAGGTTCGGCCCCTCCTCGACGTAGGCGTCCAGCGAGCCGTCCGCCACCGCGCACAGGTCGAGGGCGCACGACCCGATCCGGCGTACGTCGCGGACCTGGGGCAGCAGCCGGGCCACGGCCTCGGCCTGGTGGGCGCGGACGCGCTGCTCGTAGCTGAACCCGCTGGCCACCAGCGCCTGGTCGAGAGTCGGGCGCGCTGCGCGGGCGCAGGGGTTCCCGGTTGCGGGTGGCGCCCCCGCCGGCCGTGGCGGCGTACTCCACGTCGAGGGCCGGGGCGAGCACCACGCCGGCGACCACCAGCGTCGCCGCGCATGGCGGCGATCGAGACGGCGTAGTGAGGCAGTCCGTAGAGGTAGTTGACGGTCCCGTCGATCGGGTCGACCACCCACGTGACGCCCGAACGGCTGCTCGACGCCCCGCCCCGAGGCCGCGCCCTCCTCGCCGAAGAAGCCGTCCTCGGGTCGGGCGCCCAGCAGCCGGGTCGCGGATCAGCTCCTCGCAGGCCTGGTCGGCCTCGGTGACCACGTCGGTCGGGCTGGACTTGGTGCCGGCCACCTCGACGCCGCGCGCGCGCATCCGCACGGCCAGCGCGCCGGCCTCGGCGGCGGTCTCCGCGCGGCAGCTCGAGCAGCGTCGTCGGGTCGCGGTCGATCGGAGGCCGCTCAGTCCCGACCGCACAGCGCCGGGCGTGGCCCGCGCGGGTTGGGGCAGCAGCCGGCCGGCGCACACGTCCCACGCCGGCTCCGAGCCCACCGCGGCCCGGGTCGACGGTCTCGCCCCGCTCGACCGCGCTGCGCTCGAGGAGCAGGTCGCGCACCATCGCCACGAAGCGCGGGTCGACCCCGGCGGTCGCGGCCCGCACGTAGGGCAGGCCGAGCTCCTCGGCCGTCGCCCGCGCCTCGGTGTCGAGGTCGAAGGCGACCTCCATGTGGTCGGAGACGAAGCCGATCGGCACCACGACGACCCCCGGCACGCCCCGGTGGTGCAGGGCTCGCAGGTGGTCGTTGACGTCGGGCTCGAGCCACGGCACCTGCGGCGGCCCCGACCGTGAGCAGAAGACGAGGTCGGAGGGGTAGCGGTGGCCGGTCTCCTCGCGGACGCGCTCGACGATCTCGGTGGCGACGACCCGGTGCTGCGCCTCGTAGGCCCCACCCCGCGGTCCGCTCGCCTCGTTCATGGCCACCGGGATCGAGTGCGTGACGAAGACGAGGTGGCCTCCGCGGCGTGCCTCCTCCGGCAGGTCGGCGAGCGCGGCCAGGGTCGCGTCCACCATCGGCTCGATGAAGCCCGGGTGGTTGAAGTAGGCCCGCAGCCGGTCGATCCTCGGCGCCCCCGGCACCGCCGCCGACGGCCGCGGCGAGGTCCTCGCGGTACTGCCGGCAGCCGCTGTAGGAGGAGTAGGCGCTGGTCAGCAGCGCGGCGACCCGCGAGACGCCGTCGGCCTTCATCTGCGCCATCGCGTCGCTGAGGTAGGGGTCCCAGTTGCGGTTGCCCCAGTAGACCGGGATCTTCACGCCGTTGGCCTCGAGGTCGGTCTCGATCGCCTCGACGAGGGCGCGGTTCTGGTCGTTGATGGGGCTGCGGCCGCCGAACAGGTGGTAGTGGCTCGCCGACCTCCGCGAGCCGCTCCTCGCGGGATGCCCCGACCTCGGGTCACGTTGCGGAGGAACGGCACGACGTCCTCGGGCTGCTCCGGACCTCCGAACGAGACCAGGAGCAGCGCGTCGTACGGCGTCGGGTCCGACATGTCTTCCAGCCTAGAGTGACCGCCGATGCTCGACCTCCTACCGCCGGGTGTTCTCCTACCCGGGGGCCTTCGCCTTCTCCTTCACCGGTCTGGTCGCGCGGCTGCCGATCGCGATGATGACCCTCGGGATCGTGCTGCTGGTCAGCGCGCTGACCGGGTCCTACGCCCTGGCCGGGCAGGTCTCGGCGGCGTACATCATCGGCAACGCGGGCGCCGCGATCCCGCAGGGTCGACTCGTCGACCGGTTCGGCCAGGCGCGGATGCTGTACGTCGACGCGGCGCTGTTCGCGATCACGACCGCCCTGATGGTGCTCTCCATCACCGGGGACTGGGCGCTGCCTCTCCCCCACCTCCTCGCGGCGCTGGCCGGCGCCTCCATCGCGCCGGTGGGCGGGCTCGTGCGCAGCCGGTGGGCGCACCTGCTCGACGACGAGTCGGAGCGGCACACCGCGTTCGCGGTCGAGGGCGTCATCGACGAGGCCGTCTTCGTCACCGGCCCGGCGCTGGTCACCTTCCTCTCCACGCTGCACGCGCCGCAGTCCGGGCTCCTCGTCGCGCTGGTGGTCGGGACCGTCGGCGCCCTCGCGCTCGCCGCGCAGCGACGCACCGAGCCACCCGCCCACCCGCACGACGAGACGGCGCTGCGCGCGCCGATGCCGTGGGCGGTCCTGGTCCCGCTCACGCTCGGCGCGATCGCGCTGGGCAGCCTGTTCGGCGCCGAGGAGGTCGCTACGGTGGCGCTCGCCTCGGACGCCGGCCACCGCGCCGGTCTCCGGGCTGATGCTCGGCGCCTTCGCCCTGGGCAGCGGGCTCGCCGGGGTGGTCGCGGGGGCGGTCACCTTCCGTCGATCACCGGTGCAGCGGGCCCGGATCGGCCTGGTCCTGCTGGCCGTCGGCGCCTCCGTGCTGCCGTGGCTGCCCGGCCTGGTGGCCGTCTCGGTCGGGCTGTTCCTCACCGGGCTCGCGCTGGCGCCCACGCTGATCGCGCTGTTCTCGGTGATCGAGGCGGCCAGCCCGCGCTCACGCCTCAACGAGGCGATGGGCTTCGTCTCCACCGGCGTCAGCGCCGGTATCGCGCCGGGCGCCTGGGTTGCCGGCGTCGTGGCCGACCGTGCGGGTGGCAGTGCGGCGTACTGGGTCGGCGCGGTCTCGGCCGTGGTCGCGGCCCTGGCAGCGCTGGCCCTGCCCGACCTCCGGGCCAGGCAGAGCGTCGGAGCGGAACTACGCTGAGTCTCATGACGTGGACCAACTGGGCCAAGAACCAGACGGCACACCCCGCCCAGGAGATCTCGCCCCACGACGCCACCGAGGTCGTGGACGCGGTGGTGGCCGCCCGTCGTCAGCACCTGAGCGTCAAGATGCCCGGCACCGGGCACTCCTTCACCGACATCGCGCTGACCGACGGCCTGTTGCTGCGCCCGGAGGGGCTGCGCGGAGTGACGGCGGTCGACCGCGACGCGATGACCGTGACGGCGCTGGCCGGCACGCCCCTGCACGAGCTGAACGCGCACCTGACCCGGCTCGGCCTCTCGCTGCACAACATGGGTGACATCCAGGAGCAGACGGTGGCCGGCGCGATCTCCACCGGTACCCACGGCACCGGCGGCACCGTCGCCTCCCTGAGTGCTCAGGTGGCCGGCCTCGAGCTGGTGACCGGGGAGGGCAAGGAGCTCGTCGCATCGGCCGAGGAGAACCCCGACGTGCTCGAGATGGCCCGCCTCGGGCTGGGGGCCCTCGGGGTGCTGACGTCGGTCACCTTCGCGGTCGAGCCGATGTTCACCCTGGCGGCCCACGAGAACCCGATGAGCTGGGACCAGGCGATGGCCGAGGCCGACGACCTGGCCGCGTCCAACGACCACTTCGAGATGTACTGGTTCCCGCACACCGCTCGGCTGCTGAGCAAGCGCAACAACCGGACCAGCGAGCCGGCGGAGCCGCTCGGCCGCGTCAAGGGGTGGTTCGACGACGAGTTCCTGTCCAACCGCGTCTTCGGGTGGGTGAACCGGGTCGGCAACCTCCGGCCCTCGCTGCGGCCGCGCATCAACGACCTCGCCGCCCGGGCGCTCTCCGAGCGGCGGTTCAGCGACGTGCCGCACAAGGTGTTCACCTCCCCGCGCCGGGTGCTGTTCCGCGAGATGGAGTACGCCGTGCCGCGCGAGGTCGGGCTCGAGGCGCTGCGCGAGGTGCGGGCCCTGGTCGACCGCAGCGACTGGCTGATCAGCTTCCCGGTCGAGATCAGGTTCGTGCCGGCCGACACGGTGCCGCTTTCCGGGGCCTACGAGCGCGATGCGACGTACCTCGCCTTCCACACCAACCCGCAGACCGACCACACCGACTACTTCGCCAGGGTGGAGGAGGTGCTGCGCGGCTTCGACGGTCGTCCGCACTGGGGAAAGCTGCACACCCGGACCGCCGCCGACCTCGCACCGTCGTACCCGCGCTGGCAGGAGTTCGTCGCGATGCGCGACCGGCTCGACCCGGACCGGCTCTTCAGCAATCCGTACCTCGGGCGCGTGCTGGGTGCCTGAAGCACGCTGAAGTAGGCTCCGCGACTATGGAAAGCGCCCTGCGGCCTCGCGACATCCAGGCCCGCATCCGCGCCGGTGAGACCCCCGAGGCCGTCGCCGCCGCAGCCCAGACATCGGTCGACTCGATCATGGCCTTCGCCACCCCCGTGCTGGCCGAGCGCGCGCACGTCGCGCAGACCGCCCAGAAGGCCTCGGTGCGCCGCCGGACGGACGCGGCCTCCACGGCCCGCACGCTGGGCGAGTCCGCAGGCCTGTTCTTCTCCGACCACTCCCTCCACGACGAGGACGTCGCGTGGGACGCGTGGCGCCAGGCCGACGGGCGGTGGGCGCTCGTCGCGACCTACGCGGCCGGCGGCCGCGACCGTCGCGCCGAGTTCACCCACGACCTCCCGGGGCGCTACGTCGTCGCCGAGAACGACGATGCCCGTTTGCTCACCGGCGAGCTTCGCGACCCCGGCAGCGCGGCCACGCCCCAGCAGACGCGGCGGCTGAGCGCCGTCCCGAACGACGACGAGCTCCCGCTGGGCGACGACGCGATCGAGCTGGTCCGCGACCGGGCCGAGGAGCCGGCTCCCGCTGACGACGATGGTCGACGACGAGGTCACGGTCGAGCTCGACCGCGAGGTCGAGGACGACGCCGAGCAGCCCGAGCTGCCCGGCACCTCGCCCGCCGAGACAGCGAGCAGACGGGTCAGACGGGCAGACGGGGCAGACCGGCGACGTCGTGGCCGAGCGCGGTGAGGCCGTCGAGGCCGAGGAGTCCCGAGCTCAAGCGCGCGTCGGCACGCCCCAAGCGCAAGGGCCGCTCCTCGATCCCATCGTGGGACGAGATCATGTTCGGCGACGGCAAAGGCGACTAGCCTCCGTCCATGGCTTACTTCGTCACGGGCGCGACGGGATTCATCGGGCGGTACCTGGTCGAGGAGCTGCTGGCGAACCGCCAGGGCGAGGTGTTCGTGCTCTGCCGCGAGAGCTCGCTGCCCCGCATCGAGGCCCTGATCGCGCACTGGGACGACGAGTACGCCGCCCGCGAGCGCGTCACCCCGGTCGTCGGTGACCTCGGCGAGGACGACCTCGGTGTCAGCCACCAGTGGGTGACGGCGCACAAGGGTGAGGTCGAGCACTTCTTCCACCTCGCCGCGATCTACGACATGACCGCCTCCGACGAGATGAACCAGGTCATGAACGTCGACGGCACCCGCAACGCCATCGCGCTGGCGGCCAAGCTCGAGGCCGGCTGCTTCCACCAGGTCTCGTCGGTGGCAGCGTCCGGGGACTACCAGGGCGTCTTCGACGAGTCGATGTTCGACGAGGGGCAGCGGCTGCCCTCGCCGTACCACCGCACCAAGTTCGAGTCGGAGAAGATCGTCCGCGAGGAGTCCGAGGTCCCGTGGCGGGTCTACCGCCCGGCCATCGTCGTCGGTGACTCCCAGACCGGCGCGATGGACAAGATCGACGGGCCCTACTACTTCTTCCCGCTGCTCAAGCGGATGCGCGACACCATCCCCGGTTGGGTGCCCCTCGTCGGCGTCGACCTCGGCGACACCAACGTCGTGCCGGTCGACTACGTCGCCCAGGCCATGGACCACATCGCCCACCAGCCGGGCCTCGACGGCCAGGCCTTCCACCTCGTCAACCCCGAGCCGCAGAGCACCGTCGGGCTGATCAACACCTTCGCGGCCGCCGCCAAGGCTCCCCAGTTCGCCGTGCCCGTCGACCGCTCGGTGACCGGCATGGCCACGGCCCGGCTGCCACGCGCCTTCCAGCCGATGACGCTCCTGGGTGCCGCGCTGAGGCTGTCTCCGGTGCAGGTCGCCCTCGACCAGACCATCGGGCGCCTGGGCATCCCGCCGGCCGTGCTCGGCCACGTCTCCTTCCCCTCGATCTACGCCTCCCGGGCGACCGAGAAGGCGCTGTCCGGCTCGGGGATCTCGGTACCCGACCTCGACTCCTACGCCTCCCTGCTGTGGACCTACTGGGAGGAGATGCTCGACGACTCCGTCAAGGGCGACACCGCGACGGTGAAGGCGCTGACCAACAAGACGGTCGTCATCACAGGGGCCTCGTCGGGCATCGGCCTGGTGACCGCCGTGCAGGTGGCCAAGGCGGGCGCCGTACCGATCCTGGTGGCGCGTGGCGCGGAGAAGCTCGAGGCGACCAAGCGGCTGATCGAGGGCCAGGGCGGCACGGCCTACGTCTACCCCTGCGACCTCTCCGACCTCGACGCCATCGACGCGCTCACCAAGCAGCTCTCCGAGGACTTCGAGCACGTCGACTTCGTCGTCAACAACGCCGGCCGGTCGATCCGGCGCTCGCTGAAGCTGAGCGAGGACCGCTTCCACGACTTCGAGCGCACCATGCAGCTCAACTACTTCGGCGCGATCCGGTTGGTGATGGGGATCCTGCCGAAGATGCGCGCGCAGAAGTCGGGCCACATCGTCAACATCTCCTCGATCGGCGTGCTCACCAGCCCGCCGCGGTTCTCGGCGTACGTCGCCTCCAAGGCCGCCCTCGACGCCTGGAGCAACGTCGTCTCGAGCGAGGTGGTCGGCGACGGGATCTCGTTCACCAGCATCCACATGCCGCTCGTGCGCACGCCGATGATCGCGCCCACCAAGCTCTACGACCGGTTCCCGACGATCAGCCCCGGGCAGGCCGCGCGCAAGGTGATCACCGCGCTGGTCGACCGGCCCCACGAGATCAACACGCTGACCGGAAACCTCGGCGCCCTCGCCCACACGCTCGCGCCCAAGCAGGCCTTCCGCGTGCTGCACCTCGCCTACCAGGTCTTCCCCGACTCGTCGGCCGCCAAGGGGGCCAGCGCCGAGGAGGCCGCCGCCAAGGGCCGCGCCGAGAGCGAGCAGATGATGCTGGCCCGCCTGCTCAAGGGCGTGCACTGGTAGGGATCAGTCGCCGGTCGCCACCGGCCGGCTCGGATCGGCCACCCACTCGCTCCACGAGCCGGGGTAGAGCACGCCCTCGACCCCGGCCACCGCGAGCGCCAGCAGGTCGTGCGCCGCAGTGACGCCGGAGCCGCAGTAGGCCGCTACCGCACCGCCCTCGGTCACGGCGTACAGCTCGCGTAGCTCCTCGGCGCTGCGGAAGGTGCCGTCGGGGCGGAGGTTGGCCGACGTCGGCACGTTGACCGCACCGGGGATGTGCCCGGCGACCGGGTCGATCGGCTCGACCTCGCCGCGGAAGCGCGCCGGCTCGCGGGCGTCCACCAGGGTCCCCCGCTCCACGAAGGCGGCCACCTCGTCGGGGCCCAGCGTCGGCAGCTGCCCGGGACGCGCGGTGAAGTCACCCGACGGCGGGTCGACCGGCTCGGTGCTGCTCGGCAGGCCGGCCGCGAGCCACGCCGTCCAGCCGCCGTCCAGGACCCGCACGTCGGTGTGCCCGGCCCACCGCAGCAGCCACCAGCAGCGGCCCGCGGCCCGGCCCTGCCAGTCGTCGTAGGCCACGACCGGCCGGTCGTCGCGCACCCCCGCGTCCCGCATCGCCGGCTGGAACGTGGCCACGTCGGGCAGCGGGTGCCGACCACGTGGCCCGGGCGGCGCGGCGAGCGCCGTGTCCAGGTCGACGTACGCCGCTCGGGGGATGTGCCCGGCTCCGTACTCAGCAAGCCCGGGTGGGCCGCCCATGCGGTAGCGGACGTCGAGCACGGTCACCTCGTCGAGCACGCCGGACAGCTCGTCGACGGCGATCAGGGGACCCGTGGGCTGCATGGCATGATCCTGCCCGATGGCCGAACTCCAATTCTTCACCGGGACGATGGACTCCGGGAAGAGCACGCTGGCGCTGCAGACCGACCACAACCACGCGGCACGCGGGCGGATCGGCCGCATCTTCACCGCCCACGACCGGGCCGGCGAGGCCCTGGTGTCCTCGCGCCTCGGGCTGACCCACGACGCGATCGAGGTGAGCCCGGAGCTCGACTTCTGGCGCTACGCCGTCGACGAGCTGACCCACGGCGCACGCATCGACTACCTCATCTGCGACGAGGTGCAGTTCTACTCACGCGCGCAGATCGACGCGCTCGCCAAGGTCGTCGACGAGCTCCAGATCGACGTCTTCGCCTTCGGCATCCTCACCGACTTCCGGACCCAGCTCTTCGAGGGATCGCGGCGGCTGATCGAGCTCGCCGACCGGGTCAACGTCCTCCAGGTCGAGGCGCTGTGCTGGTGCGGACGCCGCGCGACCCACAACGCGCGGAGCATCGACGGCGAGATGGTCACCGAGGGCGAGGTGATCGTCGTCGGCGACGTCCAGGGCGACGACCACGAGGGCGAGGTCGTCTACGAGGTGCTCTGCCGGGCCCACCACCGCCGCGGCATGACCGCGGCCCGGGCCCGCGCCGTCTCGATGATCGCGGAGCCGCTCCCCTTCGGCTGAGGCGGTGGTGGTTTCCCTAGTGACCTAGGGAAACGTCACCCGGCTCAGCAGACGAGGACCGGGATGTTCATCTCCCGCGCGGTCAGCGAGCCGTGCAGGCCGATCAGCGTGGTCTCGTAGTGGAAGTCGACGCTGCTGAACAGCCCCCAGGTACCACGGGCGGCGACAACGACGTCACCGAGCCGGAGTCGTACGGCGGGCTCGACGACGCCGAACCAGCCGCGCTCGATCGCCTGCTCGCGGGTCAGCACGGTGGCCCACGGTCCCAGCACGGAGGACCAGGTCGCCGCGACGTCCTCGACCGCGCCCGGGTGGCAGTAGAGGTGGCGGAACCGGGCCTCGCCGCCTAGCAGGGCGAGGCCCTCGCGCAGCTCGGGGAAGGTGTCGATGTCGAAGCGGGTGTCCGGGGTCGCATCCACCATGCCGTGGTCGGCCACGACCACGAGCCGGACGTCGTCGGGCAGCGCCTCGCGCATCTCCTGGAGGTCCTCGTCGATGTCGCGCAGCTGGGTGCGCCAGCGGGCGGAGTCGACGCCGGCCCGGTGGCCGTGCCAGTCGAGGTTGCCGTCGTAGACGTAGGTGAGCGCGGGCCGGTGCGCCGACCCGGCCACGGCACCGGCCACGCGTTCGGCGATGTCGTCGGCGCCGACGTAGTGCGCCCCCCGCTGGCCGCACCGGGTCAGCCCCGACTCGGCGAACTCGCGCTTGCTGACCACGCTGGTGTGGACCCCGGCCGACTCGAGCGCGTCGAAGGCGGTCCGGTGCGGCTGCCACTCCAGCGGGTCGACGGGCTGGTCCCAGAAGAGCGAGTTGAGCAGCGCTCCGGTGTCGGGCACCCGCGAGGTGAAGCCGACCAGGCCGTGCTGGCCGGGCGTCAGCGCCGTGCCGAGCGAGGTCACCGACGTCGCCGTCGTCGAGGGCACGCCGCAGGTCGCCGCGGGCCGCCCGAGCAGGGAGTGCAGGAACGGCGCCTGCGCCCGGTGCTCGGCCAGCAGCTCGTGCCCGAGGCCGTCGACGAGCATCACGACGTACGCGGGCGCCTCCGGGAGGTCGAGCGCGGACCCGTGGACTGCCGGGGCCACGCCCAGCGCCCGGGCGACCGCGGGCAGCACGTCGCCCAAGCGTGGCCTCGCCTGTGGCGTACCCGGGCTCGACGAAGTCCGGGTCCCCCCGCACGCCCCTAGCCTCGGGTCCGGGCCGAGAGGATCTCGGCGAACTCCAGGAGCTCGTCGACCTTGTCCTGCCCGTCGGCCGCCGAGCTGACCCTCAGGGAGAAGTCGTCGGAGGCGAGCACGCCGGTGTAGCCGTGGTCGGCCTCGCACTCGGGGTCGGCGCAACCGGCGGGCTCGAGGTCCAGTCGGCTCACCCCGCCCCAGCCGATGGTGAGGACGGCCTCGCTCGGCGTCGGCTCGCCACCGCCGGCGAACGACGCGGGGTTGGCCACCATGCGGTTGACCACCACCGAGCGCACCGAGCTGAGCCGGATCGCCTCGGTCGAGGTGGAGGTGTACGGCTCCGGCAGCAGGTCGTCCGGAGCGTGCTCGTCGGTGTGGCACAGGATCAGCCGCGAGCCGGTGAGCACCACGACGGTGATGTGCCGGCGCACCTCGTCGCGGTCGATGGTCGGCTCGTGGTGCACGAGGTACGACGTCACGCCCTCGCCGGCGACCGCGGCCTGCACGCCCGAGGAGACCACCTGCGGGTAGTAGCCGGTCTTCTCGATGGCGACGACGAGGTCGTCGAACCGATCGCGGGACGGTGCGGCAGGCATGCGTTCAGTCAATCACGCCGTGTCCTCGTCGAGCGCGGTCAATCTGCGCACGAAGAGGTCCGCCCTCGGGTCCGGGACGGGGTCCACCCGGCCGGCCGCGTTGAGCACGTGACAGCCGTCGGTGCCGGCGTGCACGAGCAGGAGCTCGAGCTGGCTGACCTGCGGCAGGTCGATCTTGAGCTGGGCCACGCGTCGCAGCAGCTCCTCGACCGCCGCCGACGTCGACCGGCTCGCTGCCGCGGTAGCCGAAGAGCAGCGGCGCCGCCTTGATCGCGCGCACCGTCTCGGCGGCCTCGAACGCGCTGATCGGCGGGATCCGGAAGGTGCGGTCGCCGACGAGCTCGGTCAGCGCGCCGGAGACGCCGAAGTGGATGGCCGGACCGAAGAGCGGGTCCTCGAGCGCGCCGATGCTGACGGGTACGCCGGGCTGGGCCGTGGACTGGACGACGAAGCCCGCGTCGTCGGCCTCGCGCACGAGGGCGCCGAGGGACTCCCAGGCGTCGCGCATCTCCTCGGCGTCGTCGATGTTGCGCCACACGTGAGCCATGTCGGGGCGCTTGCGCAGGCGCTCGGCGGTCGCCTTGAGCACGACGTCCCAGCCGAGCTCCTCGCCCGCTGCCACCGCCTCCTCGAGCGAGGCGACGTGCACCCGCTGCCAGAGCGCGACCCCGTAGCTGCCGAGCAGCTCGCGCAGCTCGTCGTCGGTCAGCTCGCGGCCCTCGGGAGACCCCGTGAGCAAGGTGTCGACCAGCCGGCGCCCGGCGGGCACGTCGACGTCGTCGAGCACGTCCTCGGCCTCGGGGTGCTCGCGGCGGCGCTGCAGCCAGCCGGCGTACTCCACGACCCGGGCCAGGGCGCGCACCGCCGCCTCGACCGCGGGGTACGACGGGACCGAGCCGCGGCCCGCCGTGTGGCCGGCGAGGTCGGGCACGCGCAGCAGCTCCGGCACGCCCTCGCGGCCGAGGAAGGTGGAGACCAGGGGCTTGTCGGACTGCTCGCCGACGGCGGCGAGCACGTTGGCCACCTCGACGCCCGGTGCGTCGAGGGGCGGGATGTAGACGGCGACCACGGCGTCGACGTGGTCGTCGTCGATGGCGGCGTCGAGGGCGTGCTCGAAGTCGTCGGCCGTGGCGTCCGCGCCGAGCGCCGTGGCGGAGGTGACCGTGAGCCCGCTCGCCGCGGCGGCGTCGATGGCGAGCAGGCCGAGCGCGTCGGAGTTGCCGACGATCGCGACGCGCGACCCGCTGGGCAGCGGCTGGTGGGCGAGCAGCTGGGCGACGTCGAACATCTCGTCGAGCGTGTCGACCTGGATCACGCCGGCCTGGCGGAACATCGCGTCCACCGCCTCCGGCGGCGCCGCGATCTTGCGCACGGCGTGGCCCATCGGCACACCCTGGGTGGTGCGACCGGAGCGGACGGCGATGATCGGCTTGCAGCGCGAGACCCGGCGCGCGATGCGGGAGAACTTGCGCGGGTTACCGATCGACTCGAGGTAGAGCAGGATCACCTCGGTCGCCTCGTCCTCCTCCCAGTACTGGAGCAGGTCGTTGCCGGAGACGTCGGCGCGGTTGCCCGCGCTCACGAACGTCGAGAGCCCGAGTCCCCGGTCGCGCACCTTCTCCAGGATCGCCGTGCCCAGGGCACCGGACTGGCAGAAGAAGCCGGCGCGGCCGCGTGGCGGCATCACCGGGGCCAGCGAGGCGTTCAGCGAGGTGCCGGAGGCGGTGTTGATGATGCCGAGGCAGTTCGGGCCGATCAGCCGCAGGCCGTAGGAGCGCGCGAGGCCGAGCAGCTTGCGCTGCCGTCGACGGCCCTCGTCACCGGTCTCGGCGAAGCCGCTGGAGATCACGATCAGGCCGTGGACGCCCTTGTTGGCGCAGTCGAGGACGACGTCCTGCACGGCCTCGGCCGGTACGGCGACGATCGCCACCTCGACCTCGCCCGGGATGTCGCTGACCGTCGAGTAGGCGGGCATGCCGGCCACCGAGTCGGAGCTGGGGTTCACGACGTAGACCCGGCCGGCGTAGTCGCCGAGCACGAGGTTGCGCACGAGCAGGGCGCCGATCGTGTCGCTGCGGCGCGAGGCCCCGATGACGGCCACGCTCCGCGCGTTGAGGAAGGTCGCGATCGAGGCCGCCTCCGAGCGGTGCTCGCGCGCGGCGATCACGCCCATCGCGGTGTCGGTCGGGTCGATGTCGAACTCGAGGTGCATCACGCCCTCGTCCCAGCCGCCGATGACCTGGTAGCCCTGCTCCCGGAACACCTGGATCATCCGGCGGTTCTCGGGCAGCACCTCGGCCACGAACCGCTTCACGCCGCGCTCGCGCGCCGCCTGCGCCAGGTGCTCGAGGAGGACCTGGCCCATGCCCCGGCCCTGGTGCTCGTCCTGCACCAGGAAGGCCACCTCGGCCCGCCCCTCGGCCTCGTCGATCAGGTCGTAGCGGCCGACCGCCAGGATCGCGTCGGCGACCGTCAGCACGAACGCGACCCGGCTCTGGTGGTCGACGTGGGTGAACCGCTCGACGTCGCGGTCGGAGAGCCGGGGCATCGGCGCGAAGAACCGGTAGTACTTCGACTGGTCGCTGACCTGGGCGTAGAAGGCGACCAGGGCCTCCGCGTCGTCGCCGGAGATGGGCCGCAGGTGCGCCGTACGGCCGTCGCGCAGCAGGACGTCGGCCTCCCAGTGCTCCGGGTAGCCCAGCTCCTTGGTCACCCGGGCGAATCTACCCGCCAACGGGTCGCTGAGAAGGCCCGTCGGGACCCGTCTCGCGGCACCGGCGTGCCCGTGACGTAATCGTCAGGCCCGGTTGCGAGAATCCGCCCATGGCACGACGTTCCGCACCGGCGCCCGAGGAGTTCGAGGAGCACATCGTCGACATCGACGTCGGCGACGAGATGCGCACCAGCTATCTCGAGTACGCCTACTCCGTCATCTACTCCCGCGCGCTGCCCGATGCGCGCGACGGGCTGAAGCCGGTGCAGCGACGCATCCTCTACGCGATGCACGACATGGGGCTCCGCCCCGAGCGCGGCCACGTGAAGTCCTCGCGCGTCGTCGGCGAGGTCATGGGCCGCTTCCACCCCCATGGCGACGGCGCCATCTACGACGCCCTCGTCCGGATGGCCCAGCCCTGGTCGATGCGGCTGCCGACGGTCGACGGCCACGGCAACTTCGGCTCCCCGGACGACCCTCCGGCGGCGATGAGGTACACCGAGGCGCGGATGGCGCCCGCCGCCGTCGCGATGACCGGCACCATCGACGAGGACACCGTCGACTTCCGGCCCAACTACGACGGTCGCGAGCTCGAGCCGGTCGTCCTGCCCGCCGCGATCCCCCACCTGGTCGTCAACGGCGCCTCCGGCATCGCGGTCGGGATGGCCACCAACATGGCCCCCCACAACCTCGTCGAGGTGATCCAGGCGCTGCGCCACCTGGTCAAGCACCCCGACGCCGACCTCGACGCGCTTGATGCGCTTCGTGCCAGGCCCCGACCTGCCCACGGGCGGCAAGATCATCGGCCTCGACGGCGTCCGCGACGCCTACGAGGCCGGCCGCGGCAGCTTCCGCATGCGGGCGACGGCGCGCATCGAGAACGTCACCCCGCGCCGCAAGGGCATCGTCGTCACCGAGCTGCCGTACGGCGTGGGCCCCGAGCGCGTGATCGCCCGGATCTCCGAGCTGGTGAAGTCCAAGAAGCTCCAGGGCATCAGCGACGTCGTCGACCTCACCGACGGCAAGAAGGGCATGCGGCTCGTCATCGAGGTCAAGAACGGCTTCCACCCCGAGGGGATCCTCGAGCAGCTCTACAAGAGCACCCCGCTGGAGGAGTCGTTCGGCATCAACGCCGTCTCCCTGGTCGACGGCCAGCCCCGGACGCTGGGGCTCAAGGAGCTGCTGGAGGTCTTCCTCGACCACCGCTACGACGTCGTGCGCCGCCGCACGACCTTCCGCCGCGGCAAGGCCGCCGACCGGCTGCACCTCGTCGAGGGCCTGCTGCTGGCGATCATCGACATCGACGAGGTGATCCAGCTGATCCGCGGCAGCGACAACGCCGAGATGGCGCGCGAGCGGCTGATGAGCGTCTTCGACCTCACCGAGATCCAGGCCAACTACATCCTCGACATGCCGCTCCGCCGGCTCACGAAGTTCTCCAAGATCGAGCTCGACAAGGAGGCCGACGAGCTGCGCCGCACGATCGAGGAGCTCGACGAGATCCTGGCCGACGACGCCCGGCTGCGCACGGTCGTCTCCGACGAGCTCGCCGAGGTGGCGAAGACGTTCGGGACCCCTCGCCGTACCGTCCTGCTGGAGTCGTCCGGCCAGACCAAGACCGCGACGGCCACGCCTCTCGAGGTCGCCGACGACCCCTGCTACGTCTTCCTGTCCTCCTCGGGACTGCTCGCCCGCACGACCACGCTCGAGGCTCCGGGCGACGGCGGTGCCCGCACCCGCCACGACGTCATCGTCTCGGCCGTCGCCACGACGGCTCGGGGCGAGATCGGCGTGGTCACCTCGGCCGGCCGGGTGGTCAAGCTCGGCGTCCTCGACCTGCCGACGCTGCCCAGCACGGCCAACCACCCCAACCTCCAGGGCGGGGCACCGGTGGGTGAGTTCCTCACCCTCGAGGGCGAGCGGGTGCTCGCGCTGACCGGCTTCGACCCGGAGTCCCCTGGCCTTGCGCTCGGCACCCGCCAGGGCGTGGTCAAGCGGGTCAACCCCGAGTACCTCTCCGCCCGCGACGAGTGGGACGTGATCGCGCTCAAGGACGGCGACGAGGTCGTCGGCGCGGTCGAGCTGCGTACCGGCGAGGAGACCCTCTGCTTCATCACCAGCGACGCGCAGCTGCTGCACTTCGCCGCGGCCGGCGTACGTCCACAGGGCCGGTCCGGCGGCGGCATCGCCGGCATCAAGCTGACCGGCAACGCTCGAGTCGTCTCCTTCACCGCTCTTCGGGTCCTCCGACGCCGCCGTCGTCACCGTCTCGGGCGCCGCGTCGGCACTCCCCGGCACCGAGGCGGGCTCGGTGAAGGTGACGCCGTTCGCGGAGTACCCCGGCAAGGGCCGCGCCACCGGCGGAGTGCGCTGCCACCGGTTCCTCAAGGGCGAGGACGAGCTGGTGCTCGGCTGGGCCGGTCCGGCGCCGGCCCTCGCCGCCGCAGCGAGCGGAGCTCCGGTCGACCTCCCCGAGCCCGTGGTGCGGCGCGACGGGTCCGGCGTCCCGGGCAGCCAGCCCATCCTGGCCTGCTCCGGTCCGGTGAGCGCCGCCGCTCCCGGCCGTTGCGGACGGCGTGGGAGGCTGACGCCCATGTCGCACCGGCGCACACTCCCCTGGTTCGCCCCCTGGTTGGCGCTGTTCGTCGCTGCGGCCCTGCTGCTCGGCGGGTGTGGCGGCAGCTCGTCGACGTCGCACAAGGCGGAGGCCAGCCCGAAGACGGTCATGACCGACGCCAAGAAGAAGTTCGACGACGCCTCGAGCGTGCACATCGCGCTGGCGACGACGTCCACGCCGTCGCAGGGCAACGGCGTCGTCGGGGCGACCGGCGACATCACCCACGACCCGGCCTTCGCCGGCGACGTCAAGGTGGTGCTGGGCGGGCTCACCGCGACCGTGCCGATGACCTCGGTGGACGGCAAGGTCTACGCGAAGCTGCCGCTGCAGACCAAGTACGCCGTGATCAACCCCTCGGAGTACGGCGCCCCCGACCCGGCCGACTTCGCCGACCCCCAGACCGGGCTCTCCTCCCTGCTCACCGAGATCGACGGGCTGAAGAAGGACGGCAAGACCCGCGACGGCGACCAGATCCTCACGACGTACTCCGGCACGCTGCCCGGCAAGGCCGTCAAGGCGATCATCCCCAGCGCCGACGAGAGCTCGACCTACCAGACGAAGGTCGGCATCGACGACAAGGGCTACGCCGTCAAGGTCAGCATCACCGGACCGTTCTTCGCCGACGGCAAGGACGTCACCTACGACGTCGCGTTCAGCGACTACGGCAAGGGCGTGAAGATCAGCGCTCCCGCGGCCTGAGCCGTGCGGTCGGCCCGGCTGCTGCTCGGCCTCGCGGCCGCCGCGGTCATGTTCGCCGCGGCCGACACCTACGTCGTGGTGCTCGCCCTGCCCGACATGATGGGCTCGGTCGGGCTCAGCGTGGAGCAGCTGCAGCGGGCCGCCCCGATCGTCAGCGGCTTCCTGCTCGGCTACGTCGCGATGCTGCCGCTGATCGGCCGGATCGCCGACCTGCGCGGCCGCACGCCCGTCCTGGTCGCCGCCCTCGTCGTGTTCGCCTTCGGCTCGCTGGTCACCGCGGCGGCCTACGACCTCGGCTCGCTCGTCGTGGGCCGCTTCCTGCAGGGCGTCGGCGGCGGCGGCCTGGTGCCAGTGACCCTGGCTCTCGTCGCCGACCTCTACCCGGTCGAGCGCCGCGCGGTACCCCTCGGCGTCGTCGGCGCGGTCCAGGAGCTCGGCAGCGTCCTCGGCCCGCTGTACGGCGCCGTCGTGATCTCGCTCGGCGGCTGGCGGGACATCTTCTGGATCAACCTCGCCGTCGCCATCCTGCTCGCGCTGTGCATCGCCAGCCTGCGTGCACCGGGCCCTTCGCGACAGGACTTCGTCCTTCCTCGGGGACCAGATGGCCAGGCCCGGTCCCCATGAGCCCGGTTCTCGGGTCCCTGAGGAGAGCCGTCAAGGCCCGTCTCGAAGCGGTCGACTGGCCGAGCATCGTCCTGCTGGTGTTGGCCCTGACCGGGATGGTGCTGGTGATGCGGCAGCCTCCGGGCCTGGTGACGTCGGTGTCGCTCGGCGGACCGTTCGTGCCGTTCTCCGACGGCGGATCGATCTGGTGGTCGCCGATCGGCGTGGTCACGATGGTGCTGGCCGTGCTGCTCCTCGCGCGGCTGCTGACCGCCCGCCGGCCGCTGGTCGACCTGCGCGGCTGGTGGGCCTCGGCGCGCGAGGCCGACCTGGTCGGCGCGCTGCTGCTCTCCGTGGCCCTGGCCGGCGTGATCCTGGCCTTCGCCACGGCCGACCCGCAGGTGCAGGTCTTCTCCGACGCCGGCCCGTGGTGGCTGGCGATGGCCGCGGTCGGTGGCGTCCTGTTCGCGCTGCACAACCGCCGGTCCGCGGCTCCCCTGGTGCCTCGGGGGGCGTTCGCCGAGGTGGCCGCGTGGGGGTCGCTCGTCGTGAGCTTCCTCGTGGGGGCGGCCCTGATCGCCGCCCTGGTCGACATCCCGATCTTCGCCCGGCTCACCGTCGCTGACGGCTCTCAGGTGCGGGCGGCGCTGGTGCTGCTCGAGTTCCTGGTCGCGCTACCGGTCGGAGCGCTGGTCGGCGGCGTGCTGACCCGCCGCGCCCCGGCGGGCTCGGTGGCCGCGGTCGGCATGCTGCTGGCGGCGATCGGCTTCTGGATGATGGCCGACTGGGGAATCGACTCCCTCCACCACCTCGCGTCGTCCGTGGTGCTCGCCGTCTCCGGCTTCGGGTTCGGCCTGGCCATCGCGCCGGTCAACGCAGCGCTGCTCGCGAGCACAGGCGCGGCGGTCCACGGCGTGACGAGTGCGCTGCTGGTCGTGGCTCGCATGGTCGGGCATGCTCGTCGGCATCTCGGCGCTCACCACGATCGGGCTGCGCCGCTACTACTCCGTCCAGGCCGGCATCCCCTCGCCCGACCAGGTGTGCACCGGCGGGAAGACCCGGTGCCCGGCGTACGAGCGGCTGCTGGAGCTGGCCGGCATCGAGCAGCTGCAGGCGATCTTCCTCGGTGCGGCTCTCTGCGCCGTGCTCGCCGGGGCCCTGGCCGTGCTCTGCTTCCGCCACGCGCAGACCCGGGGGATCACCCCCCGCAGCGCGCTCGTCGGCACCGGATAGTTTGCTGCCGTGCCTGACGACGCAGCCTTCGACAGTGGTCCATTTGCCGATCTGCTCGCGGCGAACCGCGAGTTCGCGCGGACCTTCGACCACTCTGGCTTCGACGGCGTCGCGCACGCCGGCGTCGCCGTGGTCACCTGCATGGACTCGCGCATCGTGCCCGCTGGAGATGCTCGGCCTCGGCCTCGGCGACGCCAAGATCTTCCGCAACCCCGGAGGCCGGGTCACCCCTCAGGCGATGGAAGCCCTCGTGCTCGGCGTCCACCTGCTCCGGGTCGAGCGGATCCTGGTCATCCCGCACACGCGCTGCGCGATGGCCTCCTCCACGCTGGACGAGCTCCGCGCGCGGGTCGGCGAGTCCGCCGGGCTCGACCCCTCGTGGCAGCCGTTCAACGTGGTCACCGACCAGCGCGCCGCGCTCGAGGACGACGTCCACCAGGTGCGCACGCACCCGCTGATCCCGACCGTCGACCAAGGTCGGCGGTTTCCTCTACGACGTCGACACCGGCCTGCTCGAGCAGCTGGTCTGAGCTCGCCGCTCAGACGTGCGCCCCGGACGTCATACGAATCGGCAGCTATGGCGACCAGGTCGTATGACGTCCCGAGCCGTGGGGGGCCGCTCAGCCATCCGCGAACGGCTGGATGGGGATCCCGTGGTCGTGCTCCCGCATCCCCAGCTCGTACGCCGCCACGCCGGCTGCGCGGAGCCGCCGGGGAGGTGAGCCGTCGCGCTCGAGGGTGAGTGAGAGGTCGGCGATGCTGCAGTGCGCGACGTCGTGGGTGCTCCCGTCGGGGTCGGCGTAGACCCATCCGACCGAGGTAGTCGGAGGTGACCTCACCTCACCGAGGACGCGCATCCCCCGGCCGGGCAGGCAGAACGCGAGCCGGTCGGGATGCTCGTCGACCTCGGTCCCCCGCACCCGCCCCAACCCACCCACCCGGTGCAGCACGCCGTCCGCGAACAGTCCGCCGAAGCCCGACCAGGGAGTGGTCCATCGGCCCAGTCGCAGCCGGGCGAGCACCACGTCGAGCCAGGCGGACTCATCGCCCTCGAAGTCGGCGCCGTGCAGCCAGATCCACCGCTCGGCGTGCTCGGAGCCCCAGTTGTGCCCGACCGTCCCGGGCCAGGAGGCGACGGAGACGACCCGGTCGCCCACGGTGAGATGGCCGTCGACGTGGGCCAGCGGGTGCAGGCTGACCGGCTTGGTGCGCGGCACGGGTGCGCCGTACATCCACTCGCGGGGCAGGTGCGCGAAGGGATCGCCACCCGAGAACTCCAGGTCCCAGCCGACCGGCACGGCGTCCGGCGTCTCGATGGCGCCGCGTGCACGCCCGGGCTCCACGAGCGCATCGGCGATCCGGACCCACACGCCGTCGCCCTCGCTGGGCCCGGGCACGGTCACCTTGGCGGCGACCGGTGCCGCGGCGCGTGCGTCGAAGAGCGTGAACCACAGCGAGCCGGTCGGCTCGTGACCCGGCGCGCGGTGCACCGTGTAGCGGATCCAGAAGCCGAGGCCGCCGGCCGGGTCGGCCGCCCGCAGGAACCAGCTCTCGTACCCCTGGTCGAGCCCGGGGAACCGGGCACTGGCGACGTCGCGCGGCACCTCGACAACCTAGCCGCGCCCGGACCGGCGCGACAGACTGGCGGCATGGATCTCGACCAGGCCCGCGACTTCGTCCGCTCCCACCCCCGCGCCGTGCTCGCCACCCGCTCCAGCACGGGCGTGCACATGAGCCCGGTGCTGGTCGGGGTGGACGGCGACGGCCGACTCACGGTGAGCAGCCGTGAGACGGCGTACAAGGTCAAGCACCTGCGTGGGGACCCGTGGGCCCAGGTGTGCGTGCTGAACGAGGGCTTCTTCGGCGACTGGGTCTACGTCGAGGGCGAGGCCGAGGTGGTCTCGCTGCCCGAGGCGATGGAGCCGCTCGTCGAGTACTACCGCGGCATCAGCGGCGAGGCCGACGACTGGGACGAGTACCGAGCAGGGATGCAGCGCGAGCGTCGCGTGATCGTGCGGATCACGCCCACGAAGGCCGGCCCCGACCGTCAGGGATAGGCGCCCACCGCGCCGAGCCGACGGCCCAGGAAGCGCAGCTCGGTGGCGAGCACGCGCCGCCAGTAGGCGCCGTCGTGCGCGCCCCGAGCCGAGATGTAGGGCGCCCCGATCCGGTGGGCGAGGTGCTCGCTGGTGTAGCGGAAGGGGTCGCCGGTGCCGCACCAGATCCGCGTCGGGATGCCGCTGAGGAACGGCCGGCGGGCGCCGTCCAGGTCGTAGCGCGCGAAGTCGCGGGCGCTGTCGAAGGCCCCCGGCGCCGACCCGGCGTACGACGTGAAGATCGCGGGGCTGGTCGCGGCCACCGCGGCCACGCCCTCGCCACGCTCGCGGCGCTGCGAGGCGAGCAGCAGGGCGCCGTACCCGCCCATCGACCAGCCGAGGAAGGCCGGCGAGTCCACCGAGAACCCCTTCTCGCCGAGGGCCGGCAGCAGCGAGTCGAGCACCACACCGCCGACGTCGGTGCCGTCGCGCCGCGGGTGGTAGTACGACGACCCGCCGGCCACGGCGAGGATCGCCATCGGCAACCGGGAGGCCGCCAGGAAGCGCGGCAGCCCCAACGAGTGCAGCAGGTAGTCGCGCGAGTTGCCGCGTCCGGAGAGCGCCACGACGACCCGCATCGGGTCCGCGGTCCACACACTGGGGGCACACAGCGCCCAGTCGACCCCGGAGGTCGTGCCCAGCGTCACCGGGACCGGCGGCGCGGACGGCACCGCACCGGCGGGGCCGTCGAGCCCGAGCACGCGGTAGGCGTTCACCCGGCCTGGAAGCACGTCGTGCTCGACCCCCTCGCCGGCCCCGACCAGCGCCACGGCCGCCAACCCCGCGCCGCCGAGCAGGAGCACGCGGCGGCTGGGCATGCGCGAGGTTATCGCCCCGGACGCCGGTTCAGGCGTCGATCTGGTCCGCGTCGACCTCGTAGGCGTTGGCGACGAGGAACTCCTTGCGCGGCGCGACCTCGGAGCCCATCAGCAGCTCGAAGACCTGGGCGGCAGCGGCGGCGTCGGCGGAGGTGATCCGGCGCAGGGTGCGACGGCGGGGGTCCATCGTGGTCTCGGCCAGCTGGTCGGCGTCCATCTCGCCGAGGCCCTTGTAGCGCTGCACGGGGTCCTTCCAGCGCACGCCCTTCTTGGTCAGCTCGGCGAGCTTCCGCTGCAGCTCCGGGTCGGAGTAGGTGTAGACGTACTTGTCCATCCCCTTCTTGGGGTTGGTCAGCTCGATGCGGTGCAGGGGGGGCACGGCAGTGAACACGCGGCCCTGGGTGACCAGCTCGGGCATGTAGGTGAAGAACAGGGTGGCCAGCAGGCACCGGATGTGCGCGCCGTCGGAGTCGGCGTCGGCCATGAAGATGATGCGGCCGTAGCGCGCGGCGTCGAGGTCGAAGGTGCGCCCGGACCCGGCGCCCACGACCTGGATGATCGAGGCGCACTCGGTGTTCTTGAGCACGTCGGCCACGGTGGCCTTCTGGACGTTGAGGATCTTGCCGCGGATCGGCAGCAGCGCCTGGAACTCCGAGTCGCGTGCGAGCTTGGCGGTGCCGAGTGCCGAGTCACCCTCGACGATGAACAGCTCGGAGCGGTCGACGTCGTTGGTGCGGCAGTCGGCGAGCTTGGCCGGCAGCGCGGAGGACTCCAGGGCGTTCTTGCGGCGCTGGGTCTCGCGGTGCTGACGGGCGGCGATGCGGGTCTTCGAGGCGCCGTACACCTTCTCCATGACCTGCTTGGCCTGCGCCTTCTCGGCGCGCTTGGTGGAGGTCAGGAAGCGCTTGAGCTCCGCAGCCACCACCTTGCGTACGACGGACCGCGCGGCCGGCGTGCCGAGGACCTCCTTGGTCTGGCCCTCGAACTGCGGCTCGGCCAGCCGAGCGGTCACCACCGCGGTCATCCCCTCGAGGACGTCCTCCTTGATCACCTTGTCGTCGTTGGCCTTGAGCACCCGGGCACCGCGCATGGCGGTGTTGAAGGTCTCGGTGAGCGCCGTCTCGAAGCCCGCGACGTGGGTGCCGCCCTTGGGGGTCGCGATCACGTTGACGAAGGAGCGCAGCTCGGTCTCGTAGCCGGTGCCCCACCGCACCGCCACGTCGACGCTCAGCTCGCGCTCGACGTCCTGCGGGGTCATGTGGCCCTGGTCGTCGAGCAGCGGCACGGTCTCGGTGAACAGGTCCGAGCCCTGCAGCCGAAGGACGCTCGGTGACCGGCTCGTCGGAGGCGAGGAACTCGCAGAACTCGGTGATCCCGCCGTCGTGGCGGAAGGACTCGGCTCACCTCCTCGCGGCCGCGCCGGTCGCTGAGCACGAGCTCGAGCCCGGGCACGATGAACGAGGTCTGGCGGGCCCGGGTGACCAGCTCGTCCCAGGAGAACGTCGCGTCCTTGGTGAAGATCTGGCGGTCGGCCCAGAACCGGATGCGGGTGCCGGTGCGGCCCTTGGCCACCCGCTTGCCCTTGCGGCTCAGCCCGGACGAGGCGTTGAACGGGGCCTTCGGACCGTCGCCCGCGAACACGCCCGGGACGCCGCGCCGGAAGCTCATCCCCTGCTCCGCCGGCGGCGCGCTCGACGTCGATGTCCACGCGGGCGGACAGGGCGTTGACCACCGAGAGCCCGACGCCGTGCAGGCCGCCGGTCGCCGAGTAGGAGCTGCCGCCGAACTTGCCGCCGGCGTGCAGCATCGTGGCGACCACCTCGACGCCGGTGAGGCCGGTCTTGGGCTCCTTGTCGACCGGGATGCCGCGGCCGTCGTCGTGCACCTCGACCGAGTCGTCGGCGTGCAGCACGACCTCGACCCTGGTGGCGTGGCCGGCCAGCGCCTCGTCCACGCCGTTGTCGATGATCTCCCACAGGCAGTGCATCAGACCGCGGGTGTCGGTGGACCCGATGTACATCCCCGGACGCTTGCGCACCGCCTCGAGGCCCTCGAGCACGAGCAGGTGCGCGGCGTTGTAGGTGTTGTCGACCACGGGGCCCCTGGCTGTGCTCGTGCGGCTGGCGATGCTGCTGGCTGGCGGTTTCACGGTGCCACCGAATCTACCCACCGGCCCACCGACAGCCCGACGACGACGCGCGGCGTCCCGGAGCGTGTGCGGATCCCCGGAAACGGGTACATCACCCCACGAGTTGGAGGAAAGGCGCACGACGGCCAGATCGGGCAGGCACACTCGTGGGCACACCCACCGGCACAGGGTGACGAGCACCACCCCCGGCTCACCAGCAGGACGCCTCCGTGGCGGGAAGCATCCCGCGTGGTTGACTGTTGGGACAGGTACGACGCCGGCCCCGTGGAACTCTCGTGGATCTGGATCGTTGGACCAGTCAGCAAGACTGTGTGAGTAGCATCCGCAGCCCCCTTTGGATCCACCCCGAGCGAGACGAGAGCGAGGCCCGACGTGACCACAGCGACAGCCCCCAGCCCTGCACCGCTCAGCGCTGTGGACCGGTGCGACCGATGCGGCGCCCAGGCCTACCTCCGCGTGCACCTCAAGGGCGGCTTCGAGCTCCTCTTCTGCGCCCACCACGCGCGTGAGCACGCCGAGAAGCTCCGTGAGGTCGCCGAGCACGTGCAGGACGAGACCGGCAAGCTGGCCGACTCCCCCGCTGCTGACCACCGGCGACGAGCACTGAGCCACCCCGAGCCACTGAC
The DNA here is from genome assembly GCA_963756045.1 of uncultured Actinomycetota bacterium. Taxonomy (GTDB): domain Bacteria; phylum Actinomycetota; class Actinomycetes; order Propionibacteriales; family Nocardioidaceae; genus Marmoricola. Next base: position 379,778 of record CAVWML010000010.1, on the reverse strand, counting down.
GTAGGCCCCGGTCCGACGGACCGGGGCCTACGTCGTCTCTGGGAGAGTGCTCCCGTGAGCGGGGTCGAGGTGCTGGTCGGCGTCGTCATCGCGGTCGGCATCGTCGGCGTGGTGGTGCCGATGCTGCCCGGCTCGCTGTTCATCGTGGGCGCCGTGCTGGTCTGGGCCCTCGAGATCGGCTCCGCGACGGCCTGGTCCGTGCTGGCCGTCGTCGTGACCCTCGTGCTCGCCGGCGCCGTCGTGAAGTACGTCGTCCCCGGTCGCCGCCTCGCGCGGGCCGGGGTGCCCCCCTCCACCCTCCTCGCGGGGACCGCGCTGGGTGTCGTGGGCTTCTTCGTGGTCCCGGTCGTCGGGTTGTTCCTCGGCTTCGTGCTGGGCGTCTACCTCACCGAGCTGGGCCGGGTCGGCCGCGCCGCCGCCTGGCCGGCCACGCGAGCGGGCCCTGACCGCCGCGGGCCTGTCGGTGCTCATCGAGCTGACCGCGGCGATGCTCGCCGCGGCCGCCTGGGTGGCGGGCGTGGTGCTGACGTGAGCCCCGCATGACGACGGTCCTCCTGGCCCTCGGCGCGGCGCTGGCCTACGGGCTCTCCGACTTCCTCGGCGGCGTCGTCTCGCGGCGTACGTCGGTGTGGCCGGTGGCGTTCACCGCCTGCCTCGGGGCCGCGCTCGGCACGCTGGTGCTCGCGCTCGTGGTCCCGGGCGACCCCAGCCGGGCCGACCTCCTCTGGGGCCTGCTCGCCGGTGTCGGCAGCGGCAGCGGCACGGCGTTCCTCTACCGCGGCTTCGCCTCCGGGCGGATGGGCGTGGTCGCGCCGGTCTCCGCCGTGGGCGCTGCGGTGCTGCCGGTCGCCATCGGAGTCGTGGTCGGCGAGCGGCCCAGCGCGCTGGTCTGGCTGGGGATCCTGGTGGCCCTGCCGGGCATCTGGCTGGTCTCGCGCGAGCCGGCCGCCGACGACGCAGCGCGGAGAGGTGGCGGCCGGCGTGGTCGACGGCGTGCTGGCCGGCGTGGGGTTCGGCCTCCTCTTCGCCGCCCTCGGCCAGGTGCACGACGGCGCGGGGTTCCTGCCGGTGCTGGGCACGCAGGTGGTCTCGTGCCTCTCCGTCGTCGTCGCCGCCGTCCTGCTCGGGGGCGACCCCGTGCCCCACCGGCCGCTGGAGTGGGGCGGGCCTGGGAGCCGGAGTGCTCGCCACCCTGGCCGTGGTCGCCTTCCTGCTGGCCCGGCAGCAGGGCCTGCTGAGCGTGGCCGCGGTACTGACCTCGCTCTACCCGGCGTTCACGGTGCTGCTGGCCACCCTGCTGCTGGGTGAGCGGCTGCACCGCGCCCAGCTGGTCGGGCTCGCCTTCTGCGCGATCACGGTGGCCTGCGTCGCGGCCGGCTAGGCATCGACGGCGTGTCCGACGTCACCACCGAAGACGGATGACGCCGGTTACGTCCCTGGTTGTACCGAGTGCACACGAAAGGGATGACCAATGCACTCACTGCTCGACATCGAGCTCGCCGTCGCACTCGACAGCGACCGCCGTACCGTCCGCCTCGGGCCCACCCTCCAGGAGATGTTCTCCGAGGACCACCGGGGCAGCCACCTGGGCTGACCGACCGGTGCCTCAGGCCGCTCCGCGCTGCCTGAGGTATCTGCCGGGGGCAGGACCGGGATCTAGTGTTCCCACGCCCTCGGGACGGACAACGACACCGCGAAGTCGTCGTGCGGGTCGGTCCACCACGCCACCAGCTCGAGCCCAGCCTCGCGCAGCTCGCGCTCGACGCCCTCGCGCCGGAACTTCGCCGAGATCTCGGTGCGCACCTGCTCGCCCGCCCCCAGCGCGACCTCGAGGTCGAGGGACCGGATCCTGACCCGCTGGTCTCGGGTCGACTCCAGACGCATCTCGATCCACTCGTGGTCGGGGTCCCACAGCGCGCGGTGCTCGAAGGCGTCGAGGTCGAAGTCGGCCCCGAGGTCGCGGTCGAGGACCCGCAGCACGTTGCGGTCGAACTCGGCGGTCACCCCCTGCGCGTCGTCGTACGCCGCGACCAGCCGCGCGGGGTCCTTGACCAGGTCGGTGCCGAGCAGGAACCCGTCGCCCTCTGACAGGCCCTCGCGAACCGCGCGCAGGAAGCGCGCCCGCTGCGGCGGCTCGAGGTTGCCGATCGTGGAGCCGAGGAAGGCGACCAGCTGGCGCGGGGAGCGCGGCAGCTCGCCGAGGTGCTTCTCGAAGTCGCCGACGACGGGCTCGACGTCGAGACCGGGGAGCTCGTCGGCCACGGCGGCGCTGGCGTCCTTGAGCACGGCCGCGTCGACGTCGAAGGGCACGAAGCGCCGCAGCGAGCCCATCTCGCTGAGGGCCCGGAGCAGCAGGCGGGTCTTCTCCGAGGTGCCGCTGCCCAGCTCGACGAGGGTCTCGGCACGCGTCAGCCGGGCGATCTCGCTCGACGTGGCGCTCGAGGATCGCGTGCTCGGCGCGCGTCGGGTAGTACTCCGGCAGCCGGGTGATCTGGTCGAAGAGCTCACTGCCCCGGGCGTCGTAGAAGTACTTCGGTGGCAGCGTCTTGGGCGTCGCCGTCAGGCCGGCCCGGACGTCGACCGCCATCTGCTGAGCCAGGTCGGCGGGGTCGAGCAGGACCGTCATCTCGTGCACGGGCATGGCAGGTCAGACCTCCAGCGGGGTGATGGTCACGTCTGCTCGGGCCCCTGCGGAGGGCGCCCCGCGCCCGTCTCGACGGGCGACCTCCAGGACGTGGTGGTCGTCGACGTCGACCCACCGGGGGTCGTCGTCGTAGGGCTCGCTGGCGACCACCACCCCGTCGGGCTCGACGAGGTAGCTCAGCGGATCGCCCCACGTCGTGGCGAGGATCCGCTCGCCGTCGGTCAGCAGCAGGCTCAGCCGCGCCGCCGCGTCCAGCCGGGCGACGTCCGGCACGACGGTCGCCAGCTTGTCCGGGCCGGCCGCGAAGACATGGGCCGCGAGCACGGCCGAGTCGCAGACCGACTCGGCCGCGGCGTACGACGGCAGCACGGCGCGGTCCACCCGGCCGTTGTGGGAGAGCAGCCAGCGCCCGTCGGTGAACGGCGCCGCCGCGCTCTCGTCCATCGGCATCCCCGGCCGTCGCCGAGCGCACGGCGGCGAGCACGCAGCCGGAACGGAGCTCGGGGGCCACCGAGGCGAACGACGCGTCGCTCCACAGGGGTCGGGCCGAGCGCCAGCGCACCGGGTCGGCGCGACCCGGGACCAGGAGGCCGACCCCCCACCCGTCGGCGTTCATCAGCCCGTGGGACTGGCGGCGCGGCCGGTAGCTCTGCCGGCCAGCAGCCCGTGCTCGGGCTCGAGCACCAGCGAGGCGACCGAGCGCGGCTCTCCGAGCCAGGCGAGGTGGCGGCACACGGCTCAGCCCTCCTCGGCGTCCCAGGCCAGGCGCAGCCCGGTGAAGATCTGTCGTCGGATCGGCAGGTCCCAGTTGCGGAAGGTGGGCCGGATCGAGGCGCCCCCGACGGCCCACGAGCCGCCGCGCAGGACCTTGAAGTCGCCGCCGAAGAACGGCGCGCTGTAGGCGGCGTACAGCATCGGTTCGAACCCCGGCCAGGGCTCGAACCCCGAGGACGTCCACTCCCAGACGTCGCCGATCAGCTGCTCGACGCCGTACGCCGAGGCGCCGCCGGGGTAGGCGCCGACCGGCGCCGGTCGCAGCGCGTCACCGCCGAGGTTGGCCAGCGCCGGCGTCCACTCGCTCTCGCCCCACGGCCACCGGCGCTTGCCGCCCCGCCCGCCGAGGGCAGCGGGGTCCCAGGTGGCAGCCTTCTCCCACTCCTGCTCGGTCGGCAGCCGGGCCCCGGCCCACGCGGCGTAGGCCTCGGCCTCGAAGAAGCTGACGTGCTGCACCGGCTCGTCGGGCGGGATCGCCTCGATGTGCCCGAAGCGCCGGCGCGAGCCGTCCTCGCGCCAGAACAGCGGTCGCTGCAGCCCGGCCTCGACGCGGTGCTGCCAGCCCCGCGCGGACCACCAGCGCGGCTCGTCGTAACCCCCGGCCTCGACGAAGCGCTGCCACTCGCCGTTGGTCACCGGCACCCGCGCGATCCGGAACGCCGGCGAGGTCGACGGTGTGGGCCGGACGCTCGTTGTCGAGCGACCAGGGCTCGGCGTCGCCGTCGACGCCCAGGGTGAACGGTCCGGCCGGGACGAGCACCGAGTCGTCGGGACGTCGCGGCCCGCGGGGCAGCGGTGCCCCGTCACCGAGCACCGGCTCGCCGTGGCGCAGCTGGTGCGTGGCCAGCATCGTCTCGACGTGCTGCTGCTCGTGCTGCTCGACCATGACGTAGGGGAAGAGCGCGCCGGGCCGCTCGTCGTCGGCCTCCTCGAGGCCGTCGAAGACCCGCCCGCGGACGTCGGCGATGAAGCGCCTGGCCTCCACGGGCGTCAGCAGGGGCAGGTCGATCCGGGTGGCCCGCGGGTGCTCGAAGGCGTCGTAGAGCTGCTCGACCTTGGCCGAGAGCACCCCTGGCGCGGCGGCATCGCCCCCGCGCAGCAGCCAGAGGTCCTCCTGCTGCCCGATGTGGGCGAGGTCCCAGACCAGCGGGCTCATCAGTGGGCTGTGCTGAGCGGTGAGCTCGGCCTCGTCGAGGTCGGTGAGGTGATGGGTGCGCGCCCGCGCGGCCTCCAGGCCGCGTGCCGCCCTCTCGCGCAGGTCGTCGCGACTGCGTTGCTCAACCACGGGCTTCCTCCTCGAGCACGCCGAGCGGGCCGACGGCCTCGATCCGGCGCCGGATCTCCTCGCTGGGGCTGGACCCGCCGTCGAGCAGGGCGGCCAGCGCCTCGACCTCGCCCGCGAGCTCGGTCGGGACGTGGTGCCGGGCCACGTCGACGCACCCGGTGACGGCCCGCCGCACGGCCGGGTCGTGCAGGCCGTGGCGAGCCGCGGTCTCCCAGCTGTCGGCCACCGGCGCGCACAGCTCGGCCGCCGCTGATGCCGCCGTGGGGTCGTCGACGAGGGTGGCCACGATCGCCGCGATGCGCCGGCCACCAGCGGGCGGGCAGCGCGTCGAGGCAGCGCAGCTCGACGTAGCCCGCGCGGGCGCACGGGCGGGAACAGCGTGGTCAGGTGGTAGTCGAGGTCGGCGGTCGTCGGCGGTCGCCCGAACGGCGCGCCGCCGCGCAGCCACTGGGCGAACGGGATCCGCTCGGTGACCGGCAGGTACGCCGCGTCCTCGTCGGGCGGGCGCAGCAGCATCACCGGCGCGTCGAGCGCGTAGACCGCCCACGCCCGCGTCGGCTCGCCCCGGGCCACCGGATCGCTGCGGTGGTGGTCGATGCCCTGCCAGGTGCCTTGACGCATCGAGTGCCAGCCACTGGTGTGGCCTCCCAGCCACGGGGAGGTCGAGGACAGCGCCACGAGCATCGGCACCATCGTGCGGACCAGCGAGAGCCGGTCCTCCCACCCGGCCTCCGGCCCGGCGTCGAGATTGACCTGGAGGGCCGCCGTCGCCGTCATCATCTCGCGACCCGAGCCGGCGCAGCCCAGGGCGTCGAAGTGCCGCTCCATGGCCTGGTAGCGGGCGTGCGGGTTGACCCGCTCGGGGGCCCGCGCGAGGTCGGCTCCGAGCGCGGCCGTGCCGTACCCCGCGTCGCGCAGGTGGCCCCGGAGCCGCTGCTCGTCCTCGCGGAGCGCCGAGACGGCCTCCACCAGGTCGGCGGCCGGGGGCGTGGACAGCTCGATCTGGCCGCCCGGCTCGACGGTGACCCGGCTCCCGCGCGGCATCGCCGGAACTCCGGAGGTCAGGGTGAGGACGTCGTCCCAGGTCGGACGCCGGATCGGGCGGGCCAGGTCGACGAGGTGGTACTCCAGCTCGAGGCCGACGCGACCCCCGTCGTCGGCCCGCAGCGCGGTCGCGGCCACACGCTCGCGCGCCGCCTCGACGGGGTCGGGAGCCGAGACGAGCGGGTCGTCGAGCGCGAGCTCCCGCCACACCAGGTGCTGAGCGGCCATCCGCCCCCTCCAGGTCCGGACCGGTCGCTGCTCCGGAGAGCTCGACCGCGGGTCGGTGCGGGGGCGGCCCCCGATGTCAGGCGGCCGTCCTCGTTGAACATTTCCAACCCTGACACAGGGCACCGACAGAACCAAAGGGCCGGTGGCTCAGCTCCGGCGGGCGGCCTCGACCAGTGCGCGGAACAGGCCGGCGTCGGCCACCACCTCCGGGTGCCACTGCACCCCGACGAGGAACCGGTCACCCGGCTGCTCGATGGCCTCCAGGGCCCCGTCGGCCGCCCAGGCGACCGCGGTGAAGCCGGGGTGCTCACGCACCCCCTGGTGATGGTGGCAGCGCACGCTCAGGTGCGGTGTGCCGGCCAGCCCGGTCCTCAACGCCGTGGCGAGCGTGCTGTCGCGCGCGACCGTGACCTCCACCTGGCCGAAGGCGTCACCACCGGGGTCGTGCGCGCTCTCCCCCAGGACGTCCGGCAGGTGCTGGTCCAGCGCTCCGCCGGCACCCACCGCCATCACCTGCATCCCCCGGCAGACCCCCAGGGTGGACAGGTCGCGCGCCGCTGCGGCCTCGAGCAGGGCGAGCTCCCAGCCGTCGCGGTCCGGTCGGGGCGCTCCGGTGCGGTCGTGGCGGTCCTGGCCGTACCGGTCCGGGTCGACGTCGGCCCCGCCGGAGATGACCAGGCCGTCGAGCCGGGCCACGACGGCCGCCGCCGACTCGTCGTACGGCGCCGTGGGCGGGAGCAGCACCGGCACCCCGCCGACGGACTCGATCGCGACGGCGTACGTCGAGGGCAGCAGGTCGGCGCTCTGGTCCCACACCCCCCAGCGGGCGGGCTCGCGGTAGGTGGTCAGCCCGATGAGTGGTGCGCTCACAGGGGCGTCACGTAGGCGCCGCTGATCCCGCCGTCCACCAGGAACGTCGAGGCGGTGATGAAGCTCGACTCGTCGGAGGCCAGGAACAGCACGGCGTTGGCCATCTCCTCCGGCTCGCCGAACCTCCCCATCGGGACGTGCACGAGCCGGCGGGCCGCGCGCTCCTCGTCCTTGGCGAAGAGCTCACGGAGCAGGGGGGTGTTCACCGGGCCGGGGCACAGCGCGTTGACGCGCACGCCCTGCCGCGCGAACTGCACGCCGAGCTCGCGGCTCATCGACAGCACGCCGCCCTTGGAGGCGCTGTAGGAGATCTGCGAGGTGGCCGCGCCCATCACGGCGACGAACGACGCGGTGTTGATGATCGAGCCGCGGCCCTGGTCGAGCATGTGGGGCAGCGCCGCCTTGCAGCACAGGTAGACGCTGGTCAGGTTGACCTCCTGCACCTTGCGCCAGGCCTCGATGTCGGTGTCGAGGATCGAGTCGTCCTCGGGCGGGCTGATGCCGGCGTTGTTGAAGGCGACGTCGACCGATCCGTAGGCGTCCTTCGCGGTCGAGAACAGCGCCTCGACCTGGTCCTTGTCGGTGACGTCGACGTGGACGTAGGTGGCCACCGCCTCCCCGCCCAGCTGGCCGACGAGCTCGTGGCCGCGCTGGTCGTCGATGTCGCCGATCACGACCTTGGCGCCCTCCTCGGTGAACCGCTGCACCGTGGCCAACCCGATGCCCGAGCAGCCCCCGGTGATGACCGCGACCTTGCCGTCCAGACGTCCTGGCACGTCCCCTCCTCTACTCGTTGCTGATGAAGACGTTCTTCTCCTCGGTGAACGCGTTCGGCGCGTCCGGGCCGAGCTCTCGGCCGAGGCCGGACTGCTTGAAGCCGCCGAACGGCGTCCAGTAACGCACTGCGGAGTGGGAGTTCACGCTGAGGTTGCCGGTCTCGATCGCCCGCGAGACCCGCAGGGCCTTGCCGACGTCACGGGTGAACAACGATCCGGACAGGCCGTACTCGGTGTCGTTGGCGAGCGCGATCGCGTGCTCCTCGTCGTCGAAGGGCATCACCGAGACGACGGGGCCGAAGACCTCCTCGCGCCAGATCCGCTCGTCGGTGCTGCTCGAGAGCGCGACGGTGGGCGCGACCCAGAATCCCGGCAGGTCGGGCACCGGGCCGGTGAAGGCCACGTCGGCGTCCGCGAGGAAGCCGGTGACCGTCTCCTTCTGCTGGGCGGAGATGAGCGGTCCCATCTCGGCCTGCGCGTCACTCGCCGGGTCGGCCACCCGCATCCCCTGGACGGCGGTCTCGAGACGGCCCAGGAACTCGTCGTACGCCGATCGCTCGACGAGGATGCGCGAGCGCGCGCAGCAGTCCTGGCCCGCGTTGTCGAAGACGGCGTACGGCGCCGTGGCCGCGGCCTTCTGCAGGTCGGCATCGGCGAAGACGATGTTGGAGCTCTTGCCGCCGAGCTCGAGGGTCACCCGCTTCACCTGCTCGGCGCAGCCGGCCATGATCCGCTTGCCGACCTCGGTGGAGCCGGTGAAGCACACCTTGCGCACCAGCGGGTGGGTGACGAAGCGCTCCCCCACGACCGACCCCTTGCCGGGGATCACGGTGAGCACGCCCTCGGGCAGGCCGGCCTCGAGCGCGAGCTCGCCGATACGGATCGCGGTCAGCGGGGTCAGCTCGGCGGGCTTGAGGACCACGGTGTTCCCGGCAGCGAGCGCCGGCGCGAAGCCCCAGCCGGCGATCGGCATCGGGAAGTTCCACGGCACGATCACACCCACGACGCCCAGCGGCTCGCGGAAGGTCACGTCGAGACCACCGGGCACCGGGATCTGACGGCCGAACAGCCGCTCCGGCGCCGCCGAGTAGTAGTTCAGGCAGTCGCGGACGTTGCCGGCCTCCCAGGTCGCGTTGCCCAGGGTGTGCCCGGCGTTGAGCACCTCGAGGGCAGCCAGCTCCTCGATGTGGGCATCGACGGTGGCCGCGAACGCGCGCAGCAGCGTCGCCCGCTCACCCGGGGCGATCCGGCTCCAGTCCCCGAACGCGCGGTGGGCCCGCTCGATCGCCTCGTCGGTCGCGGCCACGTCGGCGAGCTCGACGTCGCGGACAGGCTCCGCGGTCGAGGGGTTGATCACGGTGTAGTGACCCACGGTGGTGGGGCTTGTCGGAACCATTACATCCTCTCGAAGCTTCTCCGCCGCTCCCAGTCGGTCACGGTGGACTCGAACGCGGCCAGCTCGACGTCGGCCATGTTGGTGTAGTGGTCGACGACCTCGTCGCCCAGGGTCGCCCGGGCGAGCTCTGAGGAGCTGAAGGCCTCGCGTGCGGCCCGCAGCGTGTGCGGCACCCGGGGCGCGTCGGACTTGTAGGCGTTGCCCACGAGCGCCGGCTCGAGCTCGAGACCCTGCTCGATGCCGTGCAGCCCGCCGGCGAGCATCGCGGCCAGCGCCAGGTAGGGATTCACGTCCCCGCCCGGCACCCGGTTCTCCATCCGGGCCCCGGCACCGTGGCCGACCAGGCGCACCGCGCAGGTGCGGTTGTCCTCCCCCCAGGCGATCGCGGTCGGCGCGAACGAGCCGTCGGCGAAGCGCTTGTAGGAGTTGATGTTGGGGGCGAACAGCAGCGTGAAGTCGGCCATGCTCGCCAGCACGCCCGCGACGAACGAGTCGTAGAGGGGCGTACGCCGGCCCTGGTCGTCGTCCCAGAACACGACGTCGCCGTCCGTGGCCGCGCAGCGAGAGGTGGATGTGGCAGGAGCTGCCCTCGCGCTCGTCGTACTTGGCCATGAAGGTGATCGACTTGCCGTGCTGGCTGGCGATCTCCTTGGCCACGGTCTTGTAGACCGCGTGGTTGTCGGCGGTGACCACCACCTCGTCGTAGAGGAAGCCGACCTCGTGCTGGCCGAAGTTGCACTCGCCCTTCGCGCCCTCCACGTCGAGCCCGGCGGCGTACATCGTGTTGCGGATGTCGCGCAGCAACGGCTCGATGCGCGAGGTGCCGAGGATCGAGTAGTCGACGTTGTACTGGTTGGCCGGGGTGAGGTGCTGGTAGTTGGCGCTGTGCGCGGCCTCGTAGGTGTCCTCGAAGACGATGAACTCCAGCTCGGTGCCGGCCAGCGCGACGTAGCCCATCTCGGCGGCCTTCGCGACCTGCCGGCGCAGGATGGCCCGCGGGCTCTGCACGACCGCCCTGTCGTCCAGCCACTTGAGGTCGCACTGCACCATCGCCGTGCTCGGCAGGTGGGTCAGCACCCTGATCGTGTCGAGGTCGAGCTCGAACTCCATGTCGCCGTACCCACGCTCCCAGGAGGTGATCGCGTAGCCCTCGACGGTGTTCATGTCGATGTCGACGCCGAGCAGGTAGTTGCACCCCTCGGTGCCGTGCTGGAGCACCTCGTCGCGGAAGTAGGCGCCGTGCAGCCGCTTGCCCTGGAGCCGGCCCTGCATGTCGGTGAAGGCGACGACGACGGTGTCGATCTCGCCCCTGTCGATGCGATCCACCAGCTGGTCCGGGGTCAGGTGCCGGTCGTTGCGGGTCATGTCGGTTCCTTCCAGCGTCCGACTGGGTCGATCGGGGTCAACCCAGCAGTCCTCTCAACAGCGCCGCGGTGTCGTCGCAGTGCTGCTCCATCGCGCGGCGCGCCCGGCCGGGATCACCCTCGAGGATCGCGCTCACGATCGTCTCGTGCTGCCGGTCGGAGTGGGCGATGTTGGCCTCGTAGACCGGGATCGCGCGCAGCATCTCGTCGAGCGCGGCCTGCACCGACGTCACGGACTCGACCACCCGCGGCGAGCCGGTCACGGTCGCGATGGTCAGGTGCAGCCGCGAGTCCGCCTGGCGGTGGGTGTTCTTGCGGTGGGCGGAGCCGACCGCCTCGAGGGCGTGCGTGAGCGAGCGCCTCGCGCGGTCGCCGAGGTCCACCGACGCGGCGAGCGCGCAGGCGCCAGGCTCCACGATCCGGCGATAGGTGAGGGCGTCGAGCCACTCGGCCCGGCGGGCCGTCTTCTGCTTGGCCGACAGACGCGCCTGGTGGACCGGCCCCTGCGTCACGACCGTGCCGCCGCCGCGCCCCCGGCGGGTCTCGACGAGTCCCGGCCTGCCGCAGGGCGACCATCGCCTCGCGGAGGGTGGCTCGCGAGACGCCCATGCGCTCGGCGAGCTCGCGCTCCGGCGGCAGCACCGCTCCCACCGGGTAGGCGCCCAGCCGGATGCTGGTGGCGAGGTGACCGACGCAGGCCTCGAAGGCGTGCGGCCCGCGGACGGGCCGCAGCAGTACGCCCCCCAGCGGGTCGGGCTCGACCGCGTGCTCGGCAGGCGACGTCACGGCGAGCAGTCTCCCACCCGCCACCGCAGAGTCAATGGTCTGGCTTCAAACCTTTTCGGCGTGGGGCATGGACACCGCCGATTCGACGGGTCTAGCCTCCCGACAGAAGTCTCGGGTCAGGCCCCATCCCCACGAGGAGAAGCCCATGTCCGACGCGGCACGTGAAGCGGCGAACCTGTCCGAGGACGAGAAGCAGCTCGCCAAGCTGGGCTACGCGCAGGACCTGAACCGGTCCTGGTCGGGGTTCTCCAACTTCGCCATCTCGTTCTCGATCATCTCGATCCTGGCCGGCTGCCTGACCAACTTCGGCGCCGGCTTCAACAACGGCGGCCCGATCTCGATCTCGTGGTCCTGGCCCATCCTGAGCGTGTTCATCCTGATCATCGGGTTCACGATGAGCGAGCTCGTCTCGGCGTACCCGACCTCGGGCGGCATCTACTGGTGGGCCTCCAAGCTGGGTGGCCCCGCTGCCGGCTTCTTCACCGGCTGGCTCAACCTGATCGGCCTGGTCGCCGTGACGGCCGGTGTCGCCTACGGCTGCGCGACGTTCATCGACCTGACCATCAGCACCTACTCGAAGTCGTACGCCGACAACTACTCGCTGACGCGGGTGTTCATCATCTTCGTGGTCGTGCTGGTCGCGGCCTCGGCGCTGAACATCCTCGGCAGCCACCTGATGGCGATCATGAACAACGTCTCGGTCTGGTGGCACGTCGTCGGCGCGGCCGCGATCGTGCTGATCCTGGTCTTCGTGCCCGACCACCACCAGTCGTTCAGCTACGTGTTCACCGAGAGGTACAACAACTCCGGCTTCGGCAACGGGACGACCTCGAGCTTCGGGTTCTGGTTCGCCATCGTGCCGTTCGGGTTCTTGCTGACGCAGTACACGATCACCGGGTTCGACGCCTCGGCACACCTGTCGGAGGAGACCTCGACGGCCTCGAGCGCGGCGGCCAAGGGCATCTGGCGCTCGATCTTCTACTCGGCGGTCGGCGGCTACATCCTCCTGCTGTGCGTGGTCTTCGCGATCCCCGACAACGCCAAGGGCCAGCCCGACAACGCGCTGGCGGGCGGCGGCGTCGCCGGCATCTTCGTCGGCGCGATGGGCAGCCACTGGGCGACGCTCGTGCTGTTCATCTCGGCCTCGGCGCAGTTCTTCTGCGCGACGTCGTGCATGACCTCGGCGTCGCGGATGACCTTCGCCTTCAGCCGTGACGGCGCGATCCCCGGATCCAGGACCTGGCAGAAGCTCACCGCGACGCGGGTCCCGGCCAACGCGGTCATCCTCGTCGGGATCTGCGCGGCGGTCCTGACCCTGCCGGCCCTCATCAAGGTCGACGTCGGCGGCGTACCGGTGCCGCTGGCCTTCTACGCCGTCACCTCGATCGCGGTGATCGGGCTCTACCTCGCCTTCGCCATCCCCATCTGGCTGCGCTACCGGCTCGGCGACGACTTCGAGGCCGGTGGCTGGACCAACGGCATGAAGTACAAGTGGATGAACCCGATCGCGGTGGCCGAGATCATCATCGTCTCGCTCTACCTGATGATGCCGACCACGCCCGCCGCGGTGCCGTTCAGCAGCAGCTTCCAGTGGAAGTTCCTCAACTACGCACCCGTGGTCACCGTCGGCGCCCTCCTCGTGCTCACGGTCTGGTGGCACGCGTCGGCCAAGAAGTGGTTCACCGGCCCGAAGCACACGATCGACCAAGCGGTCGTCGACGCCTTCGAGTAGCACCTACCCGGCAGTCATCGGCGGGTCATCGGTCGTCACCCGCGGCGGCAGCGCGCAGTCGTCGTTCCCTTCGCGCCGCCCCGGTGGGTGATGGTGCCGTGCATGAACCGCTCGCGCACGCCACGACGGACGTGGAACTGCTCGCTCGTCGGGAAGCCGAGGCACGAGCGCTGCCACCCCTTCGCGGCGTACGTCGCGCGGATCGCGCCGTAGATCAGACGCGCGCCGCCGCCGGCGGACCAGAAGATGCTGCGCCCGCCGCTGAAGTGGGCGTAGCTGCCGCCGGGCACGTTGACCACGTCGGTGGTCGGCAGGCCGTACCGGGTCGGGCCGCCCGCCGCGAGGTACCTGCTGAGCACCGCGCCACGCAGCACGTGGGCGCGGGTCGCGCGGCTCCAGTAGATGCGTGACCTGGTGAAGTACGACGCCCGGCCGCCGCCTGCCGCGCCCTCGTCGGTCGCCGGGAAGCCGAGCGCCGCAGGTCCGCCGCTGGCGAGGTACTTCGCGAGGATGCTCCCGCGCACCGCCCGTGCGCCGGTGGCCGCGCTCCAGTAGAGGCGGCCGCCGGTGAAGTTGCGGGCCCGGCCACCCGCGACGTCGTACTCCACCCCGCTCGGCGAGCCGAGGTAGGACGCCGCACCGCGCATCGCCGCATACCTGCTGGCGATCGCGGTCGTGTACGTGGTGCTCAAGGTCTGGTCGGCGTCGGGCATCGTGAAGGAGTGGGCGGCGGCCCCATTGTCGCTCCACCGGGTGAAGTGCCAGTACGACGACGAGACGGGTGCATTGACCTCCACGTCGGAACCGGCCACGACCTGCGCCGTGGAGGCGGTGGTGCCGTTGATCGCGACGGCCACCGGGCTGTTGACCGCCACGGTGTGCAGGGACGGCTGCGCGACGTAGGTCTTGCTCGCGACCGCTCCCGCGGAGTCCGTCGCCTGCGCCGTCACCTGCATCTCGGTGTCGGATCCGTGGTCGGTGAACGGCTCGTCGTAGGTGGGCCCGGTGCTGGTGTCGCCGGGGTGCAGGTGGCAGCTCCCGGCGAACGGGCAGTGCCGCAGCACGGTCCGCCAGGTGATGGTCAACGGGCCGTCCTCGCTGTCGGTGGCGCTGGCGCTCAGCTGCACGTCGTCGCCCACGCCATAGGTGCGCGGGCTCGGGGCGGTCAGGGTCAGGACCGGGGTGTGGTTCGCAGGATGCACCGTCGAGGTGCTGGTGCCCTGGGCGCCGAGCGGGTCGGAGACGGTGAGGGTCACGGTCACCGGGTCGTCGGCCGAGTACGCGTGGGAGACGCTCTGCCCGCTCCCGGTGGACCCGTCGCCGAAGTCCCAGGCGTAGGTGATGGCGTCGCCGTCGAGGTCGTAGGAGTCTGCCGCCGAGAACGTCACCGTGCGCGTCGACGGGTCGTCGGAGGTCGTGAACGCCGCGACGGGCGCCCGGTTTCCCGGGCTGTAGACCAGCCGCCGCACGGTGCCGCCGACGAGGTCGGCATAGGTGACGTCCCCGTTGGGGCCGGGGTGGAAGGAGACCGGTGCCCCCGCGTCGAGGGCGAAGCCGTGGGCCTCGGGCACGCGGGTGAGCCGGCCCGAGGTGTCGGTGGCGAGCGTCCAGAGCTCTTGGCGGGTGTAGTCGCCGAAGAACCAGGAGCCGCGGTAGGTCGCCGGGTAGGACGCCCCGGTGTAGAACATGCCGCCGACGATGGAGGCCTGCGCGCCGTCGTGCGGGTAGGTCCAGATGGGCAGGTGCACCGACCCTGCGGCGTACAGCGCCTGGCACACGGCGTAGGAGGAGAAGGTGGTGCGGCCGTTCCCCTCGTAGCACGGCCAGCCGCCGTTGGCGCCGGGAGAGAGGGTGTCCACCTCCTCGGTGGTGTTCCAGCCGACGTCGGCGAGGGTCGGGATCCCCGACCGCGGGTCGAGGCTGAACCGGAACGGGTTCCGGAGGCCGTAGACGTAGACCATGCTGCGCCACGAGCCCGGCGACGCCGCCGAGTAGAACGGGTTCGTGGGCTCCCCGAGCCCGTCGGGGGTGAGGTGGAACAGCTTCCCGTAGGGCTCGTCGACGTCCTGGGAGCGCAGCGCGTGCGGGTCGCCGTTGTTGTTGGAGTTCTCCCCCACGCTGACGAACAGGCTGTCGTCCGGCGCGACCACGACGCTGTCGATCGAGTGCGTCGTGCCGGACTCGGCCAGCTGGGGCGACATCGTGCTGCCGTCGACGAGCGTCCGCGTGCGGGTGAACGACGTCGGGTTCGCCGCGGGGCTCATCGTCCACTCCTCGACCATGCCGAAGCCGGTCCCGGCCGGGTCGCCCTTGTCGTAGGTCAGGTAGACGTGTCCCGTGGTGTCGTAGTCGTTGGCCGGCGCGAAGCCCAGCAGCCCGTGGTCACCGATCGCCCGGACGCCCGGCACGGTGGCCACCGTGCGCGGCGACCCACCTGGCGGCACGTAGGTGACGGTGCCGTCCTTGCCGGCAGTCAGCAGCCCGCCGTCGTCCAGCCAGGCGAAGTCGGTCAGGTTGTAGGCCGCCTGCCCCGTCGGGTAGTCGAGGACGGTGAAGCCCGCGGGCAGCGACAGGCTGGCCGACACCGGCGGCGCCGCCACGAAGGGCAGCCCGGCGAGGCCGAGCGTGGCCACCACCCACAACACCGTCCGTCGCACTGACCCACACTTTCGACCAGCCCGAGGCACCACGCTGGATCGGCGTCGGAGCCCGAAGGGAGCCCCGACGACGGCCACATGCTAGCCGCGCGTCACCTGCTCAGGCGGCGTGGCCGCGCAGGTGCTGGGTCATCAGGTCGAGCGCGTCGCGGTCGAAGTCGCGGGCGAGCTCGTCGACCAGCACGAGGTCGTCGGCGGCGACGGCACGGTTGACCGCCTCGACGTACTGCTCGTGCAGCACGGTCAGCTCGCGGGTGAGGGACTCGGGCAGGGGCTGCGCGTCGTGGTGCGAGTCGTGGTGGGAGTCGGGCGTGGAAGGGTCCTGGGGAAGGATGGTCATGGCCTTATTTTAACGATCCAATAGGCAGTGGATCCAGTTTTCGCCGTGTGACCTCGGTCAACGACGCAGGTCACTCCGGACGATGGACTACGGACACCGGGGCGGCCGCGGCGGCGCGCTGGACAACCGACCGGTCGAGGTCGCCGACGCCGTTGCTCTCGGCGACAGTGGACGGCCTGAGGCAGCAGACGAGCAGGTCAGCGTGCGCGGCCGCGCACGAAGTACGCGACCGGGACCGCTCCCCCGGAGTTCACCAGCACGATCGCGGTGGCCCAGGCGGCCTTGCTGCCGCGCACCTCGTCGGCCGGACGGCGTACGAGGTCGACGAGCGCCGCCACCTTGAGCACACCCTCGACCGCGCCCACGACCAGGATCCGCTTGCGGGTGCGGGGCGAGAGGTCGGCCCAACGGCGTGGCATCGTGTCGGTCTCGGGTCTCTGTCTCGGTCTCTGTCTCAGTCCAGGTAGTCGCGCAGGACCTGCGAGCGGCTGGGGTGGCGCAGCTTCGACATCGTCTTCGACTCGATCTGGCGGATCCGCTCACGGGTCACGCCGTAGACCTTGCCGATCTCGTCGAGCGTCTTGGGCTGGCCGTCGGTGAGACCGAAGCGCATCGAGACCACGCCCGCCTCACGCTCGGACAGGGTGTCGAGCACGGCATGCAGCTGCTCCTGGAGCAGCGTGAACGAGACCGCGTCGGCCGGCACGATGGCCTCGGAGTCCTCGATCAGATCGCCGAACTCGGAGTCGCCGTCCTCACCGAGCGGGGTGTGCAGGGAGATCGGCTCGCGGCCGTACTTCTGCACCTCGATGACCTTCTCCGGGGTCATGTCCAGCTCTTTGGCGAGCTCCTCCGGGGTCGGCTCACGGCCGAGGTCCTGCAGCATCTGGCGCTGGACGCGAGCCAGCTTGTTGATGACCTCGACCATGTGGACCGGGATCCGGATGGTGCGGGCCTGGTCGGCCATGGCGCGGGTGATGGCCTGTCGGATCCACCAGGTGGCGTACGTCGAGAACTTGTAGCCCTTGGTGTAGTCGAACTTCTCCACCGCGCGGATCAGGCCGAGGTTGCCCTCCTGGATGAGGTCGAGGAAGAGCATCCCTCGCCCGGTGTAGCGCTTGGCCAGCGAGACGACGAGTCGCAGGTTGGCCTCGAGCAGGTGGTTCTTGGCCCGGCGACCGTCCTCACAGATCCACTCGAGCTCCTCGGTCATCTTCGGGGAGATCTTGCCGCCCTTGTTGAGCTTCTCCTCCGAGAACAGGCCGGCCTCGATGCGCTTGGCCAGCTCGACCTCCATCTCGGCGTTGAGGAGGGGCACCTTGCCGATCTGCTTGAGGTAGTCCTTGACCGGGTCGGCCGTCGCACCGGCCACCATGACCTGCTGCTCCGGCTCGTCGGACTCGTCGGTCGAGGAGACGACGAAGCCGGCCTTCTCGGCCTCCTTCTCGTCCTCCTTGATCGTCGGGTCCTTGGCCAAGTCGGTCTCGAACTGCTCGTCAGGGACGTCGGCGAGGACCTTCTTGCCGTCGGGACCCACCACGGCCGTCGCGGCCTGGATCTGCTCGGCCGACACCACCGCTCCGTTGGCGGCCGCCGTGCTCGTGGCCGCCGGTCTCGAGGCCGCAGCCTTCTTGGCGGGTGCCTTCTTGGCAGGTGCCGCCTTCTTGGCGGGTGCCTTGCTGGCGGTGGAGCCAGGGGACTTCTGGGTCGGGGCCTTCTTGACCGTCGAGGACACGAACTACCTCTCCATCGGCGTTCAGCGAACGTTCAGGAAATCACGGGGGCGCGACGGAACCCGTACCTGTCAACCACCGCGCGTCACCCATTCTGTCATGCCCACCAAGGGGCTCCTGACACCAGGCGTCCCACAGTGCGAGCGGTCGGATCGCCGGCCCGCTGCGGCACTGCTCACGCGGGAGTGCCCGCGGCCGCGCGTGCCGCGGCCTTCTTCTCCTGCTTGCTTGCCCTCGCGGTGGCTCATGGTGACTGTCGGTGGCCATTGAACGCTGGCCTGCGCAGCCGCCAACCTGACGAGTGACCACCGGTGAACGTTCGTGGACGTCTTGCGGACTGTCGGCGGACTACGGCAGCCGGCCGGTCTCCCGTGACCATGCTCGACCTCGTCCTGCGACCAGATGAGTCCGGCTGACAGCCGTGCCTGAGGTTCTGGAAAGCCGGGAGTCTTCGAGAGGACGTGGACTCGCTGAGGGCGAGGCTCGGCTATCTCGGTGAGCCCAACGAGGCGCGGAACAAAACTCCGACAGGGCCAGCGCGAGCGCTACGGGGGAACCCACCTAGCTAGCGACGGTACGCCGCGACTTCGAGAGAGCATCCACGCTTGACTCCTATGGGGCCTCTTCGAGGACCGCCTCGATGAAGCCGGCAGCGCCATGGGCGTGGCTCGCCGAGCCTCGGAGGAGGCCAGGGCCAGGCCGGTTCGAAGCGCTCATCACTCAGGGCGCCGGCATGTTGTCAGTACTGGCCGGGCGCGGGCGACCTCGAAGCTGGAATGGCACAAGGGCGTCTCGCCGACTGCTGATTGCCGCAGCTGATGCGACCCTCAGCCGACTCATGGTGGTCGAGCCCTCAGTCCACCTGGCCGACGCTGCGACGGAGGGCTCACCGCCTACCTCACCACGGCACGAACCAGGCCGGCACTTAGGTGAGCAGGGCGCTGCCTTTCGGCTCCAGAATGACGCACACGGCCGGCCGTCATTGGGGTTGCCGCCGGTGTCCGGACCTTCGAACTCGTTGGGAAGGCAGATTCGCTGTGGCAGTTGGATCGGGAATGGTGGAGCCATGAGGACAGTCGCGCTCGGTGAGAGCGGGTTGCAGGTATCGGAGTTCTTCTTCGGCGCGGGGGCGATCGGCGGTATTGGGTCGGCTGCCTCGACCCGCGGTTTGGGCCTGTCCGAGGACGAGGGGCTAGCCCAGCTCTCCCTTGCTGTTGAGCTCGGGGTTCGGGTCGTGGACACGGCCAACTCCTATGCCGGCGGCGAGAGCGAACGCGTGGTCGGCCGCTGGCTTCGCGCCCGCGATCCCGGGGAGGTGCTGGTCGCAACCAAGGTCGGCAACCCCGTCGAACCGGGCCAAGCCCACGTCGACCTCTCTTCGGCCCACATCCAGCGACAGTTCGCCTGCAGCCGGGAACGTCTGGGTCGCGTGGACCTGTACCTCAGCCACGCTCCCGACCCCACCACGGATCCCTCCGAGACCGTGGAGGCGTTCGGCCAGCTGGTCGAGTTGGGCCGCATCCGGGCGTGGGGTTGTTGCAACGTGACCGCGCCCGAGCTCGAGGCACTCCTCGTCGCCGCAGAGCGCGCAGCTGTACCCGGACCGGGCTGGGTGCAGAACGAGTTCAACCTGGTCGTGCGGCAAGACGAGTCCGACGTCCTGCCCATTGTCCGTACCGCGGGACTCGGGTACACCCCGTACTCGCCGCTGGCGGGTGGTCTGTTATCCGAGCGCTATCTCGGTGCTGAACCACCGAAGTCCGGCAGCCGGATCGCGGTGGCCGGAGCGATGTATGAGGAGGGTCAGAAGGCGATCGAGTCCGGCCAGGTCGCCCGGCTGCGTCCCCTGGCCGTGAGGAACGGCGTATCGATCGCCGGCCTCGCCCTGGCCTGGCTCCGCGCACATCCCGACGTCACCGCCCCCATTGTCTCGCCAAGCCGAGCCGCGCAGTGGGAGGCCGTCAGCGAGGCACTCGTTCTCGACCTCGACCCTGAGACCCTCGCCCAGATCGACGAGATCTTCCCGGCAGCAAGCGCCTAGCAGTCCGACAAGCAGTCGCGAGTCGTGCTTTGCCGACGCGCGTCATTCCGCCGCGTGTCTCACGCCTGGGTACGAGGGGTGACACTTCCAACGGCCCATACTCGAATCATGTCGCCCGACGACACGCGGGGCCACGAGGCGGCTCCTGAACAGCCAAGCGCTCCGCCACCTAGTGACTACCGCGAAGTGTTGCGGGAGCAGTGGGGCCACGCTGTCGAAACGTCGCGCTACATCATGGGACTAGCCGTCCAGTCGTTCGGCTTCTTGATTGCAGCTGACGCCCTGCTGATGGGCTATGGGCTCACTCGGGATGAGCCGAAGGTGCTTTGGGTGGCTGCCTTCCTGCCACTGTTCATGGCCGCTGTGGCATTCCTAACCAGAAACGCACTGGGGCGGTTCGTCGCTACAGGGATCTGGACCGAGCACGAGCTAGGTCTCGGGGAGAACGGTCTGATGGGTCAGTTCAGTGCGGGTCCGAGCCGCCACCAGCAACCGGGCAGCAAGATCGGCGGATACAAGATCCGGTTCCTCATCATCGGCGGAGCCGTGTTCCAGTTCGCTCTGGCGCTTGTCTTCACCATCCGGGGATGAGGCATGGCAGCCGACAAGGTTGCCTGATCCCTACCTGTGAAGGCATGGGTTCGCCGCGTGGAGACCCGGCCGGAAATGATGGCCCGCCATCGGCGCACGAGCGTCCTTCCGCCGCGAGCCGGCGTCCAGATCTGCCGACGACAAACTGTGCGCCCGAGCGATCAAGGTTAGGCCTTGATGGCTCGGTGGAGATGCTCGCTAGCGTGAGCTGACATGGAGATCTTCATCGCGAACGAGCGCGACATGCTCCAGGCCATGGTGGATGACCAACGGGCGGCGATTGCCGCCCTACTCGATGACATCACTGAAGAGGAGGCTCGGGCACGGCTTGTGCCATCGCTGACGACCGTTCTCGGCCTCGTCAAGCACGCCACGTTCGTCGAACGTGTCTGGTTCGAGCACCGCATCGGCGGACGCACGCGGGAGGAGCTCTATCTCCCCGAGACTGTCGACCACAGCTTCGCACTTGAACCTCACGACAAATGTTGCCTCCGTGAGCTCCAGCTACCACTCGGCCTGCGACCGGTCACGTGAGCTCGCCGAAGGCCGCGCGCTTGACGAAAGGCTCGACTGGCGGGGTACACCGGTGACCGTACGTTGGGTGCTTCTGCACATGATCCGGGAGCTCGCCCGGCATGCCGGCCACGGCGACATCCTCGTCGAGCAGTTGCGCGCGCGTCGCGAACTCGGCGCCTAACGACAACCGCAGCAGCGTGCGACTGCGAGACGTTGCGTCACTCCGCCGCGTTAGCGCGGGTCTGGACCCCCTCATGTCCTCGGCTCGCAAGGCGTCAGTGAGGGGTCGGCTGGTCCGAGGACGAGTGTCTCGCTGCGATGATGGGCAGCCTGCCGGGCGTTGACCAATGCATGCGGGCCACCGACCTTCGCGTGCGCGTCTGCTCGAGCTGCTTCGGTCGTGCAACCCAGGTCACACCGCTCCCCGCGTGTGAGTGAGGCCGTGACGGGCACCGGGAGTACATGAGCAACGACAAGGCAGACCAAGCCCGCGAGGGACTTCTCGACTCGGTGGCCGGCAAGGCCAAGGAGGTCGTCGGAGCCGTCGCAGGCAAGGACGACCTGGTCGAGGAGGGCCAGCTCCAGCAGGCAGAGGCCAGCAACCGCAAGGAGGCTGTGGCCGAGGAGGCAATCGCCGACGCCAAGCGTGCCGAAGCCACCCAGGAACTGCGCGAGACCAGCCGCGAGGCCACCGGTCAGAAGGCCGCAGCCGAGGCCCAGGCGCAGCGCGAGGAGTCCGCGGTGGAGCGGCAACGTTCCGTTGAGCGCGCCGAGGCCGAGCGCGCGGCGCAGGAGAAGGAAGCCCTTGGCCGCGAGGCCGCGAAGAAGCACGGCGCCGACGTTGCCGAGACCCGCCTTCGTGAGGCCGAGTCGCTGGAGAAGGACGCGTCTTCCACCGAGCAGGACGCGGAGGCCGAACAGCGCCGACTCCAGCAGGAGGCCGCCGCAGCAGACCACCAGGCCGCGCAGTTGCGCGCCGACACCGACAAGTGAGGTTCACCATGATCGCCACGCTCATCTCCCTGCCCTACGAGATCGCCCGGTTCCCCCTCGCGGTGGTCAACCAGCAGCTCGCCGGACGTCTCCCCGAGTCCTCGGCGCCACGCGCCACCCTCGACCGCACCATCGGCTCGGTCGACAAGGTCGCCGGCAGCATTTTGCACAACCAGGTCATCGCCGAGCGCGGTGCCGCCCGCGTCGAGCGCGCCGAGAAGCTGCGTCGCGCGGCCAAGCTCGAGCAGGAAGCGGCCAGCCGCCGCGAAGAGGCGCGCGACACTGTCCAGGAGGCTAGCCAGGAGGCGGCGCAGAAGCGCAAGGCCGCGCAGGACCGAGCGGCCTCCGGCCTGAAGGAGGCCGACGAGGCCGAGGCACGTGCCAAGAAGGACGCCGAGAAGTCCGCCGCCGCCACCGCCGCCAGCAAGAAGGCCGCCGCCGACAAGCAGGCCGCTCAGCGCAAAGCCGCCGCCGAGGAGAAGAAGGCCCGCGTCGAGGCCGCCGCGGAGCAGAAGCAGAAGGCCGCCCAGCGCGTGGCCAAAGCCGAGTTTGATGACGCCCGCGAGACCAGGAAGTCCGCAGCGGAGTCCCACGCCGACGCCGAGCGTCTCAAGGAGCTCACCGAGGCCAAGAAGCAGGAGCGAAAGGACGGCTGAGCCTGCCTCGCAGCTCACCCAGCACAACGACGAATCGGGACCCCGCGGATGCCGCGGGGTCCCGATCTGTCCGACGTGTGTCTTTCCGCCGCGATCCGGCGCCCGCCGCACTTGTGACGTATGACCGGCGCGTATCCGACTTCCCTGTGTCGGGCGCGTCGAGCCCTACGATGTGTGCGCTATGCCTGAGTTCTCCGCCAAGTTCAGATTTCGCGACTGGCCCAATGTCGACATCCCAGACGTGGCGGCCGGGGTCTACGCGGTATGGCGCGACACCGGTGAACTGGTCTACGTGGGTATGTCAGGGCGAGGCATGGAAACACGAGTAACCGCCGGCAAGCGCTTCGGCTTGTGGACCCGGATCGCGTCGCACGCGAGCGGACGACTCAGCGGCGACCAGTTCTGTGTGTACGTCGCCAACCGCTATGTCGTCCCTGAGGTGACGGCGATGGAGCTGCCTCTATTTGCGTCCGGCAAGTTGAACCTGGACGCACTCACGAAGAGGTACATCACGGAGCATTTCAGCTACTCGTTCGCACTCACCCCAAGCTCCCGGGATGCCCATGACTTGGAACGGGACGCTCGACGAGGCCTCACCTTCGGGGTGAAGCCAACGCTGAACCCACTCGCGTAGGACACGCGGCAGACGCAAACTGGCCGGCCATGCATGGCGTCGTTCTAGCGACGCTCCTATGCTTCGTCAAGCAGCTGTGGCCCCGTTTTCGAGTAGGCGGTAGAGGTCGCGGGCGACGTAGCGGGCAAGGCAGCGTTTGATCTCTCGGCTGGTCTTGCCTTCGGCGGTGCGGCGGGCGACGTAGTCGCGGGTGGCTGGCTGGTACTGGATCCGGCTCTGGACCACGGTGTGCAGTGCGTTGTTGAGGTGGCGGTCGCCGTAACGGTTGAGCCGATAGCGGGTGGTGACTTGGCCGCTGTTCGCCGGGATCGGTGCCACGCCGGCGAGCATCGCGAACGCCGCCTCGGAGTGGATCCGGCCGGGGTGGGACCAGGCGCACAACACCGTCGCGGCGACGATCGGTCCGACGCCGAACTCCTCGAGCAGGTCAGGGCGCCAGCTGCGGATGATGGCCACGATCGCCTTCTGCAGCTCACGTGCCTCCTTCAGCATCGCGTGCGCGCGACGAGCCAAGGTCCGCAGCGCCACCACGGTGCTGGTCGTCTCGATGTCCCAGGAGGACGTGCACTCGCAGGCTCGCGGCGGTGTTGAGCATCGCGGCAAGCTTCTGGCCGCGGAACCTGACTCGGATGGGTTCGGGTGCTGCGATGACCAGGCTGAAGACCTGCTGCTGGGCCTCGGTGGAGGCATTGATCGCGGAGCGGCGAGCAGCCAAGAGCACCGACAGTGCTTGGCGTTCGCCCCCGGTGCGGGGAGTTCCCAACCGCGGTCGAGCCATCGCTTCACGTGCAGCGCGGATCGCATCGAGCGGATCGGACTTCGCGCCGTTGCGGCGCGCAGCCCGCTTCGGGCGGTCCAACTCGATGACGATCTCCGAGGTCTCCAGCAGGTGACGGCTCAGACCGGCGCCGTGACCACCGGTCCCCTCGATCGCCCAGGCCCGCAACATCGCGTGGTTGTTGGCGAACTCCACCAGCTCGGCATAGCCCTCGGCTGTCGCCTCGACGGTGATCTCGTCGAGGACACCACCAGTCGCAGCATCGACCACGGCCGCGGAGTGGGTGTGGACGTGGGTGTCGACGCCGATGACGACATCGACCACCTCGCGCAGATCGGTCAGACTGTTCATGCGTTCTCTCCTTCGCCGGACGGGACGTGGTTCCGGTCCGGGACGGAGGCTCGGCAGGACTGTGATGAGACACATCCGGCGCCGCTAACGCCAGGTGGTCAAGCTCCTGATCAGGCCAGCTCCTCCAACCGGGCCGGGGCCGGTGACCACGAGCGGACAGGTCGCAGCAAGGCACGAAGCCAGTCATTCCGGGGGTCACACCCGCGGTCACCAACCACAGCCCAGCACCATCAGGCTGCGTTGGCGATCCTCACAGTCATTCCGCCGCGTAGGTGCACCCACGTCGCGGATCGGACGCGTCCTCAGCTCGTCTTCGTCATGAACGTCAGCCGTTCAAGCGATCGGCTGGCAGTCAGCTGCTCTGGATTGTCTGGTCTTTCGAACGGACCAAGAGAGACGCGTACCGCCCCGCAGGCATGACGGCGCATCGTCATCCGCGGTTGCCGTCGCGGTTCCGGCGGCACAGCGGGACACAGATCTTTCGAGGGTCAGTGGCCGGTCGTGATGGTTTGGGCTGCGAGGAGGTACTTGTTGACGGCGAGTTCACCGATCGTCTTCGCGCCGAGCGCCTTGCCGAGCGCGTCGGCTTTGGCGGCGCTGAGGCCTTTGAGCGCAGAGAGCGGTGCGGCGGCGAGTTCGGCGGGGGTCTTGTTGGCCCAGCTCTTGTCGACCAGCGCCGAGAGATCGGTGGGCGGGGGTGGTGGGGGTGGCGCGCTTGCGCCTGCGGTTGGCGGTGTGGGCGGCTTGGGGTGCACGGTCGCGTCGGCCGGTGCGGGGATGGTGGACCCGTCCAGGGTGGCCAGGTCGGGCAGCGGCGCTCCCGAGGGCCCGGTCCATGCCGGCGGGTCTTGTGGGACCGGGGTGGGGTTCGGCGGGTCGGGCTGGGTGATGCTCAGCCCGGACGCGGGGGGCAGCGGTCGGGACAGGGTGGGGTCGATTCGGTCGGCCATCGAGACCGCGTGATCGACGCGTTCGATCCCGATCGGGGGCAGTCCGAGCAGGTCGATGATGGTCGTGACGATGCTGGCATGGGAGTGCCACCGGTTGTCGATGCCTTGTGTGACTTTCCCGCCGAACATGATCAGCGGGATGCGGGCGCCCCCGATCACCTGGAAACCGCCGGGGTGCAGGGCATCGACGGCGGTCTCGCTGTCCGGGGTTGCGATGGTGTCGGTGTAGCCGCCCCAATCATCCCAGGTCAGGATGAAGGTGGTCTCGGCCCAGCCGCCGCCGTCGATCACGGCCTGGACGCGTTGCCAGATCAGGTCGTGCCCGTTCTTGACGTAGTTCGGGTTGCTGGTCGCCGGCGGATGCTCGTCGAATCCGCCCGGGCTCCAGACGTAGCAGATCTGGGGCAGGGTCCCGGCCTTGGCCATCGGGATGAACTGGCTGGGCGGGTGGATGTTGTCGGTGCCTGGGCTCGTGGTCAGGTGGGTGTAGTACTTGGTCGGGTAGCCGTCGTTGTCGGGGAATGCCGCCCATGAGACTCCCGCCGACTGGGCCAGCGAGAACACGGTGGGCAGGTTCCACACCGGGTGGGCGCCCACGAAGGGCGGGTTCTTCAACGTCGGCGTCTGTCCGCCGACCGCGAGCATGTGCCCAGAGGTGGAGTTCGAGCCCAACCCGAAGTGGTGATCGCAGAAGGTGTGCTGCTTGGCCAGCCAGGCGTAGAACGGGATGAGCGTGTCGGTGTCGACCTGCACGTCGAAGGCCGCATAGTCCCCGCTCTTGTAGTGCACCCAGGCCGAACGATCATGGGGCTGGTCGAAGTTCGGCGGCGCCGAGAGCAGCGGCCGGTCATGACGCACCGCCGCACCCCACGGCGCCAGCCCCGCGAAATAGAAGTCGGTCGTCTTGTTCTCCTGCAAGAACACCACCACCCGATGCCCAGCCAGCCCCGCCGAGGCAGCCGAACCGGGCGCCGCTGCGATCGACTTGGTGCCGCGCCGCGCTGAGGCCACAACGGCCTCCTCTCGATCGCCGGATACCGACACGATCAGCCTTCACCCTGCCGACCCGTCAGGGAAGGGCCCGCGACACACGTGTTTCGGACCCAACCCCCCCCGGTCCTGCGCTGGCACGCACTCAACCACCCCTTCAGCCGCGATCAGTCCCACCGAGGCACCAGAGCCGAAGACCCCCGCCGCACGCCGGAATGCCCGCCCCACAACGGCGTCTTTGTCCGTCGTGGCCGATTCCCCGTGTCCGCTGCGCGTGGGCGTCCTCGCGTCATACCACCGCCTGTCTGGCAGGGGTGCGAAACCGCTCGCTCATGCGTGATGTGCGCATGACGCCGAGGGTGGGTCCAGCGGCCTTGGATGGGCCTTGTCGTGTACCCATTCGGGCCAGCCCTCTTCGCCCCACTCTGTACGGCGGCCGCGTCTGGGCGCGCAGGAAGGAGGACACGCAGCCAGTCCCCAGACGTCGGGTGACTTCTGTCGGTGAGTCATGGCGAACTCGGCGCGGATCGCCTCATCCGATGGGTGCGCTCACGGGGTGCTGGGCACGGGCCACGTGCCGGTGCCGCGGGCTACCGCGCAGCCACCGGTGCCATGGTTGGCCTCGTTGCTCCACATCGGCTGGACTGCCCAGTACTTGGTGCCTATCCGCAGGTTCTGCTCGTGGAAGTAGGCGCACTTGTCGCCGTTCTCGCTGGTCTGGTAGTCGTTCCAGCCGTCCTGGACCATCGCCTCATTGTCGGGGTCGGTGACAGCCTCTTCGAACTCGTGGCCGCCGGCGAGGGTGTAGCTGTCGAGGTAGCCGTGGCCGAACGAATCGTCTTTCGGGTTGACCGAGTTCCCGCCGCAGCCCGCACCCTGTTCTGGGGTGAAGGGCATGAAGGCGTAGCGCACGGGCGGCGTGCCCGGCTGGGCGACCTGGCTGTGATAGGCGCAGAACACCGTGCCGTAGGCGAGGGCCTGCGTCCCCGGCGGCGTGAAGATCATGAAGAGCGCGTCGGGGTCGGTGGTGTGGAAGTGCGCGGACGCGGCTACGGCCTCGGTCGCCAGCGGGTCGTTGACGAGGTTGTTGGCAAGCCCGGTGTTCGCGATGACCGAGGGGGCGGCCGAGCCATCCACCCAGGTGCCGCTGAGCAGGTACTTGTGGTTCTGGACGTAGACCGGTCTCTGACTGGGATCGCAGGAGACCGAACCGATCTGGATGCCGTCGCAGTACTGCGTCTGGACACCGTGCCACGCCGAGCCGCCGACAGCGCTGTAGAAGGACTGGTTGTAGCCGATGACCGTCGATGAGGTGTAGCGGTTCCCGGGCCCGGTCTTGAAGCCCTTCTTCCACTGCGCACCCCAGAACACGAGGTAGACATGGGGCCGGTGCATCACGGCGCCGCCGTGGTAGATCAGGTTGTTCGACGAGCCCGCGCCCGGCGCGGCGGTCGACTCGCTCGGGCCGGCGTGGACGCCTCGCGGCCACAGGATCTGGGGAGCGGCGACGCGCGCGCTCGGCGCGAAGCGGGACGCGTCGGTGGTGGTCGAGGCGGTCGCGTTCCCAGGCATCGCGGCGAAGGCCAAAACCAGACCTGAGGCAAGGGTGGCGACGAGGCCACGGCGGCGGGGGGCGGAGAAACGCATAGGTCTGCCTCTCGGCTGAGATCGTGCGGAACAGTTCTGACAACGAGGCGGGAATCCCAAAGGTCACGACGACCCTCGCCATCGCGTCACACGCACCGGCGATCAGGAGGATCTATCCGGCCGATCTTGCGGCTGGCCGCGCACCCCTGGGGTGCGTCTTATCGCCGCCAGCCGGCGCGCCGCGAATGGCTCGTAGGGTGCGGGAAAAGCCTCACTGCAGGTGCGGCGAGCCTTGGCGAGGCCTTCCCACTTCGCCAGGTGACACCGATGTCCACAGCCACGCTCCTGCCGTTCCAGCCCGACGCCATGTCTCCGGCCCAGCTCGCTGCCGTTTCGTTCTTGGCGCGGTACTCCGGGCACACCCACGTCCTGTACGCCTACCAACTCCGTCGATGGTTCACCTGGTGCGAGGACAACTCTGTTGATCCACTCGTCGGGATCCAGCGAGCGCATGTGGAGCTCTACATCCGCTACCTCGGCAGCTGCGGGCTCATCGACTCCTCCGTGGTCACGATGATGCACGGCGTTCGCGGGTTCTTCCGGTTCGCCCATATCGACGGGCTGATCCCGGCTGACCCAGCCGTCTACGCACGCCTTCCGAAGGTCCATCGCGACGAGTCCCGCACCCAGGGCCTGGACCGGCTCGAACTGATCCGATTCCTCCAGATCGCCCAAACCATCAGCGTCCATCACGGCGCTCTGGCCTACCTGCTGGGCATCAACGCACTCCGGGCCTCCGAAGCAGCCGCGGTGTGCATCGAGGACTACCGCGAAACACTCCGCGGCCACCGCGTCCTGCGCCTGGTCGGGAAGGGCAACAAGCCCGCGACGATGCCGCTGACTGTGCCAGTGCTCCGGGTCCTGGAGGCCTGCCGCGGACAACGCACCACCGGGCGGCTCGTGCTGCGCCCGCTCTCGGGCAAGCCGATCGATCGCCGCGACGCTTATCGAATGGTCGTCCGCATCGCCAAGGAGGCGGCCATCCCGCGCCATATCAGCCCACACTCACTGCGGCACGCGGCGATCACCAACGCACTCGACGCCGGTGTTCCACTACGCGACGCCCAAATCCTCGCCCGACATGCCGACCCACGCACCACCGAGCACTACGACCGAGCCCGCGGCAACCTTGACCGCCACGGCGTCCACTTCCTCACCGCCTACGTAGCCGGGGTCTAACCCACCCGATGCCCGACAAGCCACACCACTCCTCGGAAGCGCGGGAGTTGCCGGATCTCCCGAAATCCGGATGTTCGGTGCGGTGCGCAGATCAGCGGCCCCATGCCACCCTGTGCCGGTGAACGCAAGCACGGAGTGGCGACTATGCATCGGCGCCAACACGCCGGCAGGTGTCGAGGGCTTCCTAGGCGGCCAGCCGTGAGGATCGTCGCGGTACTGATCGTCGCGCTACTGACCGCTGGTTGCGCAGCGCCGCTGAGCTCCGTCCCACGAACCGGTGGCGAAGCAGACCACCGAGGCACCGACCCCGACACCGGTCGGGAAGCAGACCACCGAGGCACCGACCCCGACGAGGACGAAGGCTCCGGTCAAGCTCACGGGCGCCGCCGTCAGCGTGCCGCGCCGCGTGATCATGGAGCAGCTGGCTAAGCGCGCGGAGCGTATCGCCGCGTCCATGGCCAGCGCCTCTCCCGAGGTGCTGCCCACCGACGTCAACCCCAACTCCAACCGCGGGCTCGGATATCGCTTGATGCTCCAGTTCGGTGTGGCGGCCGACCAGTGGCAGTACCTTGACGCGTTGTGGCAGCGCGAGTCCGGCTGGAACCACCTGGCCGAGAACGCCTCCTCAGGTGCCTATGGCATCCCGCAGTCGCTGCCGGGCTCGAAGATGGCGCAGGTTGCTCCCGACTGGCGCACTAACCCGGAGACGCAAATCACCTGGGGGCTGGCCTACATCGCCGCGCGCTACAGCAACCCCCGGGGCGCGTGGGAACACTCTCAGCGCTTCGGCTGGTACTGAGCGACGGGCTCCGAGCGGTCGGGGCGAGCGGTGGATCGAGGAGCACCCGTGCAGCTAAATCGAGGCGTAGTTGGGTGCAGCGCAACTTCAGTTGAGGCGCTCGCCAACACCGCTACCTCTGACCACCGTGACCCGCACCTCTCCGGGCGAACTACTGCCTAAGGGCCATTTGCAGCCAGAGGCTTCACAGACAACTTGTCGCCGACGCGCTCGCGACCCTTCGAGACGCACAAAACCACATCCGCCCACAGGCAGCCCCGGTAGAAGCCAGACCTACGGACGACTCAGTGCGTGGGTATCGCACCCTCGACGTCCAGATCTGCCGCGATGAGTGTGCTCGACGACCCGCGTCACACCGCCGCTGTGTGGCTGAGAGGGCAGTAGGGGCCGGCTCCGGACGCTCGAGCAGGACGTGTGGCCGGATTCAGCGGCTTTCGGTGAGCGGTCAGCTCCTGGCTGCACGGGCACGGCGGACGGCGGCGATGATGAGAAGGCTCAACAGGAAGACGAGCAAGAGTACGGGGGATAAGTGGAGTCAGCGAGGCCCGCGGACGCTATCGCGGTGACGATGGCAGCCCTCACCACGGGGCCGGTCCCCGCCTGCCCCCTCGACGGCTGCCCAGAACGGGTTCTTGCCATGATGCCTGCCGACCCCCGCGGCCCCGGCGCTCCGCTTTGCACCACCGCCCTCGGCCAAGTCATCGACCGGCCCCGTCCGCCAGCCCGGCAAGCCCTCCCGAGAAGCCAGCTCCCCGGACGCCATGCCAGCGGAGCTTGTCAGTCCACCCTGACAACTCGCCGCTCCAGCTCGGCGGCCGACTACCCATCGGCGGTCGTTAAGTACTGAGTGACGGCGCCGGCAGGAGAGTCAGCACGAACCCCTCCGGCCGTTGCGGTTGAAGTCATGCGACCCTCCCAATGCTTTGTGTTGTCGTACCCGTCGAACCACTTGGTCACCCTGGCTGCCAATCCTGGCGCACGCTCGACACCATCGTTCTGGTATTGGATCAGTCACCAAGATGACGCCCCCGCTCAGCCGGCGCTTTCGGGAGGCAGATCCAGTAGGCGCTACGAAGTCGGAGTCCCACTAACCTCCCTTGGGCACTTAACCCGGCGAGGCGCACAGAGGTCAGTCTTTCCACCGCCAACGTCGCTGGTCGAGCGGCCAGCTCGAGCCGCGATGCCAAAACCGGTCCTCAGCCAATCCAGACCAAGCCGACGTGCGACGGGCCAACCTCTCCACGTATTCCGCACGACCAGGGGACCGCTGCACGGACGGATGACATCGTGACCTGCTCCATCAGAAGGGGTTCCAGTTCTGGTGGCTAAGTGACTGTCTTCCCCGGGAGACGGAACTGCTCCGAGATCGCCCCGAGCGCCTCAGAGAGTGACCGTGCCAGGTCGTTTGCCATGTACGTAAGGGCATGTACGCAAGTTGACTTTCGAACATCTGAAGCGCGAGCAGTCAGTCGCGGCTAGTTGGTGCGTTCCCAGGTGGCCGGGCAACCTGGAGCTTTCCGGGCACGCGGCCTAGTTGAGGTGGAGCTCACCGACTCGCGCTTGACGCAACCCATTGGTTGCCATATGGTTGAGGCAACCAACAGGTTGCGTAAAATCATCCAGCTGAAGGAGGCCGCAATGCCCAGCACGAGCACCGACTACCTCACGACCGTCCGAGTAAACGCCCCGGCCGACGTCGTGTTCGACCGCGTCACCAGCGCCGAGGCGCTCGCCGCCTGGTGGAGCCCGGTCACGGGTTCGGGCCTGACCGGTGGCGAGCTGCGATTCCCGATGGTGGCCGACCAGCCACCGCTCCTCGTCCGCGTCGACGAGGCGACCCGCCCGGCGCTCGTCCGCTGGACCGTGCTCGAGTGCACCTTCATGGAGGACTGGGTCGGAACCCAGCCGACGTTCACCATCACTGCGCTCGACGACGGCTCGTGCGAGCTGACCTTCGAGCACCGCGGCCTGAACGACGAGCTCGAGTGCAAGGACATGTGCAGCCGCAGTTGGGATCACTTCATCGGCACCAGCCTCCGTGAGCTGGCCGAGGGTGGCCCCGGCGCTCCCAACCGCAGCCCGCGAGACCTCGCCCGCCGCGCCGCCGAGGAGAACGGCTGATCCCGGTCCCCCGGGGGCGACCAGCGGCAACGGGTCACCCCCGGGCTCGGCGATCATCGTCGGCATTTACACTTCGCTCCGCAGAGAGGAGGAAGTCATGGCGTTCCCCGACCGCATCGAGCGCACTGTCACCCTGACCCGCAGTCCGCGTGAGGTGTGGCAGGCGCTCACCACCGCCGAGGGGCTGAGCGCGTGGTTCGGCGAGCGAGCGAGCATCGACCTGCGACCCGGTGGCGCTGCGGCGCTGACCTTCGGCAGCGGCTTGACGGTCGAGATGCGCATCGAGCGCGTGGAGGAACCCACGGTGTTCGCCTACACCTGGCGGCTGCCCGACCTTCCCGAGGACGACCCTCGCCGCACCTACGTCGAGTTCACGCTGGAGCCCGAGGGCGACGGCACCCTGCTTCGTCTCGTCGAGACCGGCTTCGCCCAGCTTCCTGTTGACACCCGCCGCGAGACCTACGACTCCCACAGGGAGGGCTGGTCGCGAGAGCTGGCCGAGCTGGTGGGGCACGTCGATGGCGCCTGATATCGAGGCAATAGCCGAGCAGGTCTTCGTCGCCCTCGCCGACCCGACTCGCCGTACGATCCTGACCGCCCTCGCCTCCGACGGCCCGTCCACCGTTACCGACCTTGCCGCGCGTCTCCCGATCACCCGCCAAGCCATCGCCAAGCACCTCGCCCTCATGACCGACGCTGGCCTCGTCACGCCCGAGCCCGGAGAACGCCGGCGAGTGCGCTACCGGCTGCGGTCTGCGCCGGTGCAAATCGCCCAGCAGTTCCTCGCCGCGCTCGCCCACGACTGGGACGACCGACTTGACGCCCTGCGCCGTTACCTCCCGACGCCCTAACCAGCAATGATGACGACAAAAGCTGACGCCGCTGGACCGCACACGCCGCGTTCCGAGGTTCTCACCGCGCCCGCTGTCCATGCCTAGCCGAGCCCGGTACTCCAACTTCCCTGGCGTGTAAACGCGAGTCCGCACCTCGCCTTCCGTGCGCCCTAGCACTCGTTGCACGATCGGATCATCAGGCGGGAGCAAGGCCCGCCGAGAGGCAAAATTCATCGCCACGGGCGGAGGGCCT
This sequence comes from uncultured Actinomycetota bacterium, assembly GCA_963756045.1. Taxonomy (GTDB): domain Bacteria; phylum Actinomycetota; class Actinomycetes; order Propionibacteriales; family Nocardioidaceae; genus Marmoricola. The sequence continues at coordinate 346,817 of CAVWML010000010.1, read as the reverse complement.
GGAACGACATGCCCTCATGTTCATCTATTCGTTGAACCTGCTCTCCACAACGACCAGAGGATCCGTTCGAAACCGCCCCTTGCGGACACTTTCGACCCGCGTCACTCCGCCGCGACAAACCCGCGCGTCGGTCAACCCTCGACGTAGACGACGAGCGTGTCCGGGTGTACCCCGTCGTAGGCCATGGCGGCCGCGCCGGCCTCGCTCTGCATCACGGCCTCGAACGCCGCCATGTCGGAGACATCCATGCTGAGACCGACGTGCTTCGGCCTGTCGGGGTCCACGAACGTGCTGATGTTGCTCGCAACCGAACCGAAGACCTCCTCGCGCTTGGGAGACGACAGCCAGTGCGCAACGTCGTCGACTTCGTGGGTGGCAATCAGCTTGGGCATCGAGTGTCCTTCATGGTCGAGTGATCGGCTCTGCCCGAGCTGTCCCCCTGGCCGTCCTGGGGCGGGGTCGCTCTGGACGCTACTCGGGCCTGCGAGGAGGCGCCATCCCCCAATCGGTCGCAACGGGAACCCCTGGTAACGCGTCAGCCAAGCCCGACGCGACGGCTGATCGCGAGATGCGTCCTTCCGGCTCGGTGTAGGCGAGGCAGGAGACCTTGGCGCACTTCCCCATGTCGACGGCTCGATCCCATGGCCGACTCAGCCACTGCACTCGGTGAGCAACCACGCTCATGCAAGGGCCAACAAGTGTCATGGACTGGTGGGCCCGTTTGTCCATCGACACCTCTCCGGCTGGCGCGTACCGTCGAACACAGCGCGCCCGGGATTGTCCCGGGCCAGCCCGGTTCGGGCCGGGGTCGACCCGCAGAAGCGAGGGCAGCCCCAATGAGTTATGGCGTCGTTCACCAGTTCAAGGGTGGCACGAAAGACCAGTACGCGGCCTCTATCGCGGCCGTTCACCCGGCCGACGGGAGCCTGCCTCCTGGGCAGCTGTCCCACGTGGCTGGCCCCTCTGTCGACGGCTGGACCATAGTCGCTGTGCACGACTCGAAGGAGAGCTGGGAGACCTTCCGAGATTCGACGCTGATGCCACGCATGCAGCAGGGCATCGCCGGCGGGTTCGCCGAGCCCCCGCAGGAGACTGTGTTCGAGGTTGTCAACGAGATCGCGGCGCCTACCGCATCCTAGGCAGCAGGCCGTGGACGTCGTCCGTCACGGCCGAATACGAGGCAGGACTTGCGTCACACCGCCGCGCGCCGGACGCGGACACGTCATGTGACGTCGGGTACCGGTTTCCCGGAACCTACGACGATAGGACGACCACCAGGGAGATCCAGACATGCCGCGTCAGATCATCACGACACCAAGTGCACCGAGCTCGCCGCAATTTCATCGGTGAAGTCGGCCCGGCTGATGTTGATCCCGAGCTGACGCAGCAGCCTGCGCCGCGACGAGGCTGCGCGGTCTGCCGGGACGCCCGCGTTGGCGGCCGTGGCCACGCCGACGAAGACGCAGCCGAGCCCGATGGACACGACCATCAGGCCCGGTAGGAGGTCGGTGAGGTAGGACCCGTCAACGGGGATCCGGGAGAGCAGGTAGAGACCGACGGACCCGACGAGTGCTCCCTCGACGATGATCGGGCGGGTGCCGACGCTTGGGGCCGCAAACGGCACGTTCAGGATGTCGTTCTGGTCCATCCGTCCGAGCTTGGAGTGAGCAGCACCTGCGGCGGTGGATGTTCGACGAGCCAGACACCAGCCCCGAGTCGTACGTCGATGGGCACATGGATCCGGTGCGGGCGCGATGAGGCGACGTCGCGGTCCTCCACACGCAGGGTCACGATCAGCGTCGCGTCCCCGGAGTTCAAGGACACCAGGCGTCCGCCCACGACTCGCGCCGAGACCGCGGTGATGTCCGCGCTGCCGGTGATGGTGCACGTCACACGGCCGATCTCTGTCCCGTTCCGCAGCACGTCGACGTGAGGGGTGGCGCTGTGCTCGATGTGGTGCTGCGCAAGGTCGACGACCTCGGGAACACCGGTCTGCACTGTCCGTGCCCCGGCTTTTTTCAAGGCGGTGCAGGTGCGCCAGCCGTCGATCAGGATGTCGCCGAGATCGATGGCCAGGATGGCGTGGATCGCACCGAGGAGGTCGCGAAGCACTTCACCTCGCGTCGCCGCGGTGAGTCCGGTCCAGTCGATGGGGGCGGCCGCAGCGGCCAAACCCACGCCGGCCGCGGCCACCAGGGCCGCGTCCCCGCTGGGAAACAGCAGCTGGTCGACGGTGGTCGGGTCCTCTCGTGTCATGGCGGTCATGGCAACTCCTCCAGGCTGGTGGTGACGGCCCCGACGACGGGACGGATCGACACGGCGACGTCTTCGTGGTGGTGATGGTCGCCGTGCTCGTCGACGGGTAGGACGGTCACGATCGGCCTGCTGTCCTGCTGGGGACGAACCTCGAGGACCGGTGCGCGATGTGGGCGATGACGACGCCGGCGTACGCGACGGAAGGTGGTGCCGACGCCGGCCAGGAGAAGAACCAGGACGGCGGCGCCCAGACCGACGCCACCTGGACTCCAGGGAGAGCTGGCGACCTGGACAGGGATCGGTTGGCTGAAGGTGACTGTCACCGTCGAGCCGAGGTCGACGAGGGTGCCCGGGCGCGGGCTCTGGTGCGAGGCGACTCCGGCCCGGCTGTTGCCCGCGGATGCGGTGTGGAGCTCGAGACCCAGCCTCGTCAAGGTGCGTCTCGCCTGCTTGGGGGTGCGGCCGGTGAGGTCGGGAACCGTCACCTGTCCGGCCGCGCCGGTCAGTGCCACGCCAACCGCTGTTCCGCGCGCGACCCTGCTCGACGGACCGGGGCTCTGGTGTACGACCTTGAACGGTCCTCGGCCACTGCGCCGGGTCACCACCAGATGCAACCCGACCGCGTCGAGCCTCATCCGGGCCGCGGCGCCGGAGAGACCCAGCAGATCGGGCACGGTAGCCCTGCGCGGCAAGAGGGACGTCACCAGGGTGAGGGTCGATCCGAACGGCGCCAGCTTGCCGGCGTGGGGCACCTGGGACACCACCACGCCGAGCTCGCCCACGGTCGGCTGCACCGTGAACCCGAGCTGTCGGGCGATACCGTCAGCCTGGCCCAGGGTGTGGCCTCTCAGATCGGGGACGCCGGTCCCGACGACGTAGGTGATGCTCGGCGGGAGGGCAGCGCGGGCCTTTGGATCGGGGTCGGCGACGTTGGCCACGTCGAGCACGATCGTCTGGTGTTGCGTCAGGCCGCTAGGGATCTGCGGAGTCCAGCTCACGACAGGCACGAGGTCGAGGTCGCGGTACCAGTGCGCCTGAACGTCCTTGATCGCAACGTCGAGCGGCTTGTACAGCTCATCGGGTGGCGGCTCTGGAAAGTCGCCCACTGCCGAACTGGCCGACCCGATGATGAGACACCCCATCACCAGCGCGACCGCCAGTAGATCCACCAGCGATCTGGCAACGCGACGTTGGCGAACGATGGTCGTGTCGTTCCTGCCGGCGCAGGCAGCGTTGAAGACCATCCGCCGCAGTTCGTGAGGACTCTTCTGCACGAAATCTCGGATCAGTCGAGGTCGCAGGTCAGCGAACCCGTACCTGGGAGTGATCGGCACCGATCAGGATGAGGAATCCCGATCAAGAACGATCCTCTTGTCGTGAGGAGCCCGTCAACGGCCAACAGATACGCGCAGGTCTCGTGCCGCACTCATGTGACCGACTAACGCCTTCTCCTCCACGCTCGAGATGCTCCCAGCGACTGTGAACCTCGGGACCATGGGCGCCAGGGGGCATGGTGTTGGCCAGCTCGACCTACTCGGGCACTCGCAGGGACCGATCGCATCGGGACGGCGCTAGCCGGGTGCCGCTCGGTCCATCTGCCGCAGTTCCCAGCACGCCGCCACCGCGGTTGCGGCACTGAGCGCGAAGAGTGCACCAACGAGCAGCCACTCGACACTGCCGTCTCCGCGGTCTGGGTCAAGGCCAGTCATCGCTTCGATCCAGGCGGGCCAGAGGAGGGTGAGCACGCCGAGCGCGCTCGCTGCGGAGGCGATCAGCGTCTCGATCCGGATACGCCATCGTCGCTGTCGTCTCGTCTGGACCTCCATGGGTCGGTGCTTGCTCTCAGAGCCCGAGCAACACGTAGTCGCCGCTGCGGGTCGGGTCGTGAGCGCCCCCGGCAGGGCAGGCCCCATCGCTCCGGTTGCCGATGAAGAACATGCCCTGGCAGTTGCGACACCAGCGCCACTGATTCTGTCCAGGCGACCCGGGCGCGCCCATGAGGCTGTAGTCGCCGCTGTGGGCTGGGTCGTGTGGTCCGCCGTCGGGGCAGCGACCCCAGGTTCCGTCACCGCTGAAGAAGAGGCCGGCGCACTGCTGGCACCACCGCCAGCCATGCTGGCCTGGGTCATCGGGGGCATTGTTCATCAGGCTGTAGTCGCCGCTGCGGCTGCCGTCGTGGCCACCGCCGGCCGGGCACCGGCCCACGGCGGCAACGCCGGCGAAGACGCCGGCGAAGAACAGGCCCTGGCACTTGTGGCACCAGCGCCAGTTGTGCTGTGCCGATGGCAGGGTGCCCCACTCGAACACGCCTCGTCCCCACGTCGACACGCGCACGAGCGCCTGGCTGCGTTCGGTCTTGACCTGCATGCGAACGCACTGGACGTTCGGCAGGCCAGCGCCCAGGACGGCCCAACGCGGTGCCGCGATCGTCGAGCTGGTCGTGGTCATCACGGCTACCTCGTTGGCGACGATGATGCGCGGGAGTGCACCGGCGGCAGGGACCGTGCTCTCGTCGACGAACGCGGCTGCCCACACCGGCAGGTCGGGCAGGTTCGTCATGGTCGCGCCGCGCGCCCCGCTCACGTCGGTCCAGGATCCGCCGGAGTCGGTGGTCAGGTACACGTGCCGGGTGGGGTGTGAGGCGGCGATGGTCGTGTACCCCTGGTAGACCACGCAGGCGATGTTCGCGGCCCGCGGGTGCACAGCAACCGCGCACGCGAACCCGGGTCCGGGCGGAGACACCTCGACCCAGCTCGGGGCCGGGCTGGCGGCGGGCATCCGGATGTCGTCGGTGCGCCAGACGGTGCCGTCGAACAGGCTCACCCACACCGCGTACGGGCTGCGTCGCGATGCCGCGGTCCCGAACACCGGACTCGGGAAGGTGCCGACCGGCGACGGCGCGGCGCCGACTTGGTAGATCTGTGCGCCGATCGCGGCGAACAGGCTCGCCGAGCTCGATAGCGAGCCCGCTGGTGTGCCTGCCGCCTCCGATGGTGCGAAGAACAGCCGGTTAGGGATGCCCGGAAGTCCGGGGACACCGTTCCAGCTGTGTCCGCCGTCGGTGGTCACGTTGAAACCTGGGCCCCCTGCCTGGTAGCAGATCTGGGCGTCGAACGGGTTGACGGCGACGCAGCCGCCGTCTCCGAAGGAACCACGCAGCCAGCTCGCGCCCGCCTCGGCCGGTGTGCGCGCAACGAACCCGTGGTCCCACAGGCCCACGTAGCTGTACCGGGTGTCGTTGCTGCCGATGCCGAGGTCGGTGACGAGGTTGCATGCGAGGTTCGAGTTGAGGCTCATCCAGGCGCCGGACGGTTCCGTCGTCGTGTAGATGCCGCCATCGGTGCCGACGTAGGCCCTGGTGATCGGTGAGGCTGCCCAGTGCGTAGGCGGGCTGAACGCGACGCAGTGGTGGTCGGCATGGACCACCCCGCCGCCGCTGACCACGGTGAACGTGTCACCGCCGTCGAGGGATATCGACAACCCCACGAACCCCACGTAGACCCTGCGCGAGTCGCGCGGATCGACCCCGACTGTCTGGTCGTAGCGCAGCTGCCGCCGGTCGTCGAGACCAACGGCCCGGCACATCGACCAAGTCGCCCCCCGGTCCCTCGACCTGAACAGTCCTAGATATCCGCTTTCGCTGGGCATCGCGACGCTGGCGTAGAAGGTCTGCCCGTCCGGTGCCACACACATTGACAGGAACCCGAACGTGCCAATTGCTGGTGCCCCCGGCCGTCCGAAGCCGTCGCGGTTCAGGAAGAGGTTCTCGTGGAAAGTCGCGCCACGGTCGGTTGACCTGAGGATCCCGGTTCCCGTCCCCACCGCATACACCGACGCGGTGTGCCCGGCGGACGGGGCTGTGTCGGCGACAACGCCGGTGACCTCCCCTGCCACGACCGGTGAGGAGTTGTTGAACGACGGTGCATTGCTTCCGAAGTGCGCGCCCCGGTCGACCGACCGGAACAGGCCTCGGTCAGTGGCGACGAGCAGGACGTTCGGGCTTCCATCCAGGCTCAGCATCCCGTAGATGAGGGCGCCGGGCGTCCCGGCACTAGGCCCGAACAGGCTCGCACCGAGCCTCGTCCAGTGCTGGCCGGCGTCAGTGGACTTGTAGATGCCGTAGCCGTGAAATGACGAGCCACCGTTGCTCTCCATCGGGTTGCCTGTCCCGACGTAGACCGTGTCCGGGTCGCCTGCGTCGAGGATCACCGCTCCGGTCGACAGCGACGGCATCTGATCGGTCAGTGGGTGCCAGCTCGACCCGGCGTCGGTCGTCTTCCAGACCCCGCCATGCCCAGTGCCTGCGTAGATGACGTCGTCGGTACTGCCGCGCGGGTCGACGGCGATCGATACGACCTCGCCGGCGTCACGCACCACCGGGGAGTAAATGTCGAGCAGTGGAGCCGGTCCGATTGACGTCCACCCAGTCATGGCTCACTCCTCAGGGTCAGCGAACGAATCCACGACCGGCATGGCCTGGGTGTCGCGCAGACCCTGCTCGCGGAGGTCGACGCGCAACGCACCTGCAGCGTCGGTGTTGGCCTGCCGAACATCGAGGAACGGGCCCCGGCGCATCGACCTGTGCTCGGCCGCGAAACTGGCGTACTCATCTTGTGTGGTGATCGGCTGGTTGTCAGACATCTCGTCTCCCTGCCACTACCGGGTCTGATGTGTTCAGGCTCTGACTGATGAAGTGCACTGACAAGGCCGCCCGACGGCAAGACGGCAACCGGGGTAGACCGGATATCGAGGTCGGGCCAGCACTGCACCCCGGGACGAGTGCTCACCTGAGGATCAGCGGACACAGTGCGTACGCCCCATCGACCCACAGGCACAGCCACGGTCGAGAACTCGGCCTACTTCCTGTAGCGGGCTGCGACGTCGGAGGTCCATGCCATCTGAACGACCGGGTCCGGCTGCACAGATCGATTCTGTCAGCGCGTGCTGTCGACAGCGGTAGCTATCAGGTTGCAGGGTCGCCTGCGGGCCGACGTGAACTCGTGTGTGCTCAGGGCCTGGCGAAGTCCCAGACGGCGCGACCGTTCGAGCCCACGGTGATGCGCGAATGACCGATCGTTTCGACGTGGTCGGGGCCCTCGGGGGCCAGGGTGAACTCGACGCGCTTCAGTTCCGAGGAGGCGGTCGTGGCGTGCAGCTCGATCGTGGTCTCCGCGTCCTGGGCTATCACCACGTCGCGTGTGGAGACGGTCTCGAAGCCCGAGGCCCTCAACAGCGGCGCCGTGGCGGCGATGCTGTCGGAGGAGACGGTCAGCTGGACGAGGCTGAGGTCGCTGACGGTAGGTCCCCGCGGATGTCCCTGCGGGGAGGCGTTCTCCAGGGGCCGGGCCATCCAGGCCTCGAACGCGGCTTCTCGGATCTGAAGGTCGCTCGGTTCTTCGAGGAACTCCATCACCCACGCCGCGAAGGTGGGTGAGGTGTCTGCCACTTCCTGGAAATCGAACCAGGGCACCTGGTCGTCCCCATCGTCACGAGTCCTCCGGCGGGTGTGCAGGCTCGCACCCCAGCTCGCCATTCGCTCCGAGAGGGTCTCCAGCCCACCGGGGGCGCGTGCGGAGAGCCCCAGACCTGCGGTGGCTTCAGGCGCGTCGGACCCCCTCAGGTCACCGGGGCCAAACACCTCCACGTACGTCCGGCGTCCGCAGAGGTAGCGCCCAGTCCAGCTCTCATCGCCGGAGAGCACGGTCGCGACATCGAACCTGCCGAAGGACGGAAGAAAATCACTGCCGGCGATGGCGGCCGCGGTTGCGTCGTCGACAACTCCGAAGACATGATCGAGAAAGGCCACTTGGGGGCACCATGCGGGCACTCGCTCCACCTCGCCACACTAGTCGGACTGAGAGCGGCCGGCCGCGATCGCACTGCTGCGGGCAGGAGGCTCGCGCCTCCTGCGTCGCCGGCAAATGAAACTGGGCAAGCGCGGCCGCCGGCGGCAATTCATGTGCTCAGGTCTGGTCTGCGTCATATCACCGCCTGTCGGCGCACTCACATGCCTGCGGGCTCAGGCGGTCAACGCAACACCTCGGCTAGTGCTTGTGATGGTGTCTTGAAGCCGAGGGTCTGTCGAGGTCGGTCGTTGAGCTCTTGGGCGATGGCGTCTAAGTCGGCCTGGGTCAGCGTGCGGAAGTCGAGCCGGCGGGGCAGGTACTGGCGCAGCAGCCCGTTGGTGTTCTCGTTGCTGCCGCGCTGCCATGGCGACTTGGGGTCGCAGAAGTAGACCTGGATGCCGGTCTGATCGGTGAACCGCTTGTGCTCGGCCATCTCGTGGCCCTGGTCCCAGGTCAACGACTTGGCCAGGTGCTCGGGCAGGTGCGCGACCGCGGCAGCCAGCGCGTCGGCGACCGCGTCGGCCTTGTGGTTGCCGGCCGGCAGCCCGACCAGCATCAGGTAGCGGGTGGATCGTTCGACCAGGGTGGCGACCGGGCTCATGCCCTTGCCGAAGACCAGGTCGCCCTCCCAGTGGCCAGGCACCGCTCGATCCTCGGCTTCAGCTGGCCGCTCGCTGATGTTCACGATCCCGGGTCTGGCGCCGCGACCGTCGGGAAGCCGCATCCCGTGTGAGCGCCGGATGACCCGGCCGGTGCGCAGGTAGGCGGTCAGCTCTTTGCGCAACGCGCCACGCGACTGCACGAACAAGGTGCGGTAGATGCTCTCGTGCGACACGTGCATCCCTAGGTCGTCGGGATAGGTCAGCTTCAACCAGCCGGCGATCTGCTGGGGCGACCACCGACGTTGCAGCTTCTCGCTCACGATGCCAGCCAGCACCGGGTTCAGAGCCAGCTTGCACACCTTCGGACGACTCGCCTTCGACCACGCCGTCTGCTCGGCCACCGCTGCCCGATACCGGCCCCGGCCACCGTTGCCGGCGACCTCACGACTCACCGTCGAGGCTGAACGCCCCAGCCCGGCCGCGATCGCACGAAAGGACAGGCCCGCGGCCAGACCGCGCGAGATCTCCTCGCGTTCCTCAAAGCTCAACCGCCCAGTGGCCCGATGTCGCGGATCAGGCCTGATACCACCACAGCGGATCAGATAGGCCCGCACCGTGCTGGTCGGCAGCCCCAGAGCCCGAGCCGTCGGCTTCACCGAATGGCCAGCACGCAACCGCGTCCAGATCTCGTCGATGTCTGCGGGTGACAACCGCTGATAGTGCTGACGCGCCATCGCGACCTCCTCGGTTCAAGGAAGTGTTGCGATGACTCGTTGAGAGCACCCCGATGAGCGGACTATGGGAATCGGCCCCAGTTCTGAGTGTGCACAAACGGCGGTGGGGTCCAACTTCCATCGGCACCGGGTGTGTCGGGCCAGTACGCCCGGAGGTAGAGAGAGAGCTTCCAGTGGAGCCCGAGCTTTATGCACCGGAAGCCTCCGTGTGCGGCTACTCAGGCCTCGCAGTCCACGCCGTCGTGGTCGGCGTCGAGCCCTGCTCGCGTCCCGGGCGACATCATGGCACGACTGGCATGGGAGCGGGCTGCTCCGGACGACCAACTACTGGGCGCTGTAAAGGGCGCTTGGTCAGGCGTGGAAGTCGAGAACCTGTTGGGGGGCGTGGAAGTCGTTGGCAAGTGAGAAGCCGTGGACTTGTTGGAGGTGGTCGCGGAACCATCGATCGAATGGCTCGTCTGACTTGCCGAGGGTGGTCAATGCGGCGTCGAGATCGTCTGCCTCGAGGTAGACGATGGCCATATCTCCGGCAGGTGTCGTCTGTATCCATACCTGTTCGCGGGTGATTCCGGCTCGACGGCGGGCGTCTTCGTAGTCGGTCTTGCGCTCGCCGCTCTGGAAGGAGGTCATGACGTCTCGGTCAACTTGGGTCATGCCGGGTAGTAGAGGGGCGGCGAAGGCGATCGTAGGCATGGGATGTCTCTCAGTTCCTGTAGAGCGCCGGGGCCCGTATCGAGTGTTTGCCGCTCCGGCAACGTTTGGCGTGACAAGTAATACCCTTGACTGGTTGGCATGTCAAGTATCTGGTCTAGGATCGGCTCGTGACTGACGACGGGTCAGCGAGGTGGATGCCGGCTTTCCTTGCCCTGCTGCGTACCCATGCGCGGCTGCATGACCAGCTTGAGGTCGACCTCCGCCGAATCGGCGGGCTCAGCCTCGCGCGTTACGACGTTCTCATCCACCTGGACATGGAAGGAGGTCGGCTCCGGCTCACCGACTTAGCTCAGGCCATGGTCTTGTCACCGTCTGGCTTATCGAAGCTGCTTGACCGCATGCAAGAGTCGGGTCTCATCGAGCGACAACCCGATCCGAACGATGCCCGCTCGACGTTCGCAGCCATCACTAAGCACGGCCGCGCCACAGTACGAACCACACGCCAGCGCCACCACCCATTCCTGCAACAGATCTTCGGCGACGTGCTCGATGATCGCGACATCGCTGACCTCAATCGGATCATGACGCGACTCGACACAGGCCTCCTACGCTGACGTCCCGTACCGCCCTCGTGTGCCAGAAGTGCCGGCCAGTCTCGCCGGACGAAAACCTTCGGGAAGGGTGTTCCACGAGTCCTCGCTCAAGCGACCGCTCATGCCGCGATCCGATCGGACATGCCGATGTGCGGTCACATCGTCGAACAAGAGTCAGCGCCCGCAGACCCCCTGCGCTGGCGACTACGGTTATGTCGTTGATCTTGCTCAACAGTCGACTGGAGGCTCGGTGTCTCGGCGCACACGAATCCTGTACGCCATCGCAATCGGCGCAGATGCGATCGCCGTAATAGTGGGTTTGGCGACGTCCAATCGCGGGTTGACCAAGTTGGGACTAGTCGCGTTCGTCGTCTTGATGAGCCTCACCGCGGCGGTGCACACCTTCGCTCGCCGCCAGAACTAAACGCCATGGCGGAACCAGTGAGGGTGTCCGCACATGCCGCGATCCGCTCGGACGTGCCGATGAGCCCATGCTTTGCCGCCAGGCCGAGCAAGATGTGTCCGTGAAGTTCGCCGAGTTCCACGAACATGACCGGACGGAACGTTGGCACGGTGTTGAGGTGCGGTCCCTGGAGGCCGCCGATCTCGTCGCCGTGGCCAGGGTCTTCGCTCAACGCGAAGACGTCACCCGCCACCGAGCCGAGGAAGTCGTATCCCGGTGGGCCGACTCGACTCCCCAGCGCTTCGTGTTGGTAGCCGAGCACCACAGCCAGGTCCAGGGCTACGGCAAGGCTGAGTGGCTTGATCCGGGGGATACCGGCGGAGACGCCCCGGCAGGGTGGTACCTGACGGGGCTGGTGGTGACGCCGAGCGCGCGGAGACACGGCGTGGGTGCCGCCCTCACCGAAGAGCGCATCGCACGACTGTCGCTCGTGACCCGGGAGGTTTGGTACTTCGCCAACTCGCACAACCAAGCGACCATCGCACTCCACGCGAGCCTCGGTTTCGCGCTGCAAACTCGCGATTTCAACATTCCAGGAGTCACCTTCGAGGGCGGCCAGGGCGCGCTCTTCCGTCTCTTGATCGAGTGACATGGACGCACGCTGAGCCGCGATCCGCTCGGACGTGCCGATGTCCGGTCAAGACCGGTCGGCTGGGGTCATGGTCAGCGATCGCGGATCGGCCTAGCCTCGAAGAAGGCCAGCCAGGCGCGCCTGTTGGCGGTCGACTTCTGCCGCGCTCTCTCGGTCGCGGGCAGGCATCCTGCTTGCTCGCGGTCGCGGTTTCTTCTGAGCACCAGGAGCCACTCATGACCCAGCTTCTCGAACCCCACCGCCACGGCGATGTGACGGTGCTCGGCGACAGTACTGAGGTGCCGGGGCTCGGGCACCTGCCCGTGAACGCGTTTGTGTTGCACGCCGACCAGCCGGTCGTCGTCGACACCGGCCTCAGCACTCCGGACAAGGACTTCGTCACCGAGCTGTCGAGGGTGATCGACCCGGCCGACGTGCGCTGGATCTGGATTACCCACCCGGACCGGGACCACACGGGCGGCCTGTGGGAGCTGCTCGAGGCCGCCCCGCAAGCCAGGTTGGTCACGACGTTCCTCGGAGTCGGGATCATGTCGACGCAGTGGGAGGTTCCGATGCACCGGGTCTACTTCGTGAACCCGGGCGACAGCCTGGACATCGGGGACCGCGTCCTCGTGGGCCACCGTCCGCCGCTCTTCGACAATCCTGCGACCGTGGGCTTCCTGGACCGGTCGACGGGCGCGTTCTTCTCCTCCGACTGCTTCGGCGCACCGCTTTCGAGCCGCGACCTCGCGACCGGAGGTGACGCAGCCGCGATCACGGCCGAGGAGCGCCGGGGCGGCCAGTTGCTCTGGGCCGCGATCGACAGCCCCTGGGTGACCTACATCGACCGCGCGAAATACGACCCACAGGTCGAAGCGATCCGTGCCCTCGACCCGTCCGGCATCTTCAGCTCGCACCTCCCTCCGGCGATCGGGATGAACACACAGCTTCTGGCCGCGCTCGCTGAGGCCCCCGACGCACCCTCCTTCGTCGGGCCCGACCAGGCCTCGCTCGAGGCACTGCTCGCCACCTTCGAGCCAGTCTGATCCTCACTCCGGGTTCAGATGCGTGGTTGGTGTCGCTGGGGCCACGAAGAGGAGGATCTACATCTCCGAGCGCGCCATTTCGACGACATCCGTCACACCGAACGTCCAGATCTGCCGCGATCCGATCTGACCTGCCGATGAGCGGAACTTTGCTCCTGGCGTGTGATGGGATCCCGCACCATGGCGACGAGAACCGGCATCCGGATGTTGCTCGTCCTCGGAGTCGGAGCTGCCCTGGTGGCGCTGGGTGTGGCGATCGCGGTCCATAACCCAACCATCGACCACACAGATTCAGGCACGTACCAATGCTTTGCGCCGTACGACACCATCCTGTTCGGGGATCGGAACGACGTCGGCATGCACTCAGACGCCGAGAACATCGAGGACCGCTGCTACTCAGCGAACCGAGATCGGTTCATTCTGGCCTGCGTGTTCGCCGGACTTGGTGCCGTGATCCTGGCCGCCGGGGCAAAACGTGGGATCCGTGACCGGCGCGCAGCCTGACGTCGTCATCTGCAAGCGCGCACGCCCGGATCTGCCGCAAAGAGGGCGCGGCATGTCGCCATGATTTTGGGGCCGCCGTCAGCCTCGTCCACTGCGCAACTATGTATGGCCTTGAGGCCCGAGTTGGCAGGGCCTTTGCGTTTGGACGGGGAGCCGAGCCGGCTCTCGGCCTGGGTCGGTGGGGATCTCCTTGCGCGTAGTCTCCTGAGCGTCGGAATCGAGCGGCCCGGGGAGGTCCCATGCGTCATGCGGTGCTGGGCGCTGGGGGTGTGGGTGGTCTGCTCGCCGCGGCGCTGTCTCGTTCCGGATACGAGGTTGTTGCGCTGATGCGTGAGTCGACGCTCCTGAGGTATCCCGGGCGGTTCGTCGTGGACAGTCAGGTGCTCGGGTCTTTCACGGCGGAGGTTCCAGCCGTCGCGCAGTTGGATCATGAGGTGGATGTCGTGTGGGTGACGGCCAAGTCGACCAGCCTCGAGGCGGCCCTCGACCTTGCCCCGTCGGACCGCGTCGGCGGGGCGACGGTGATTCCTCTGCTCAACGGGGTCGACCACCTGTCCGTCTTGCGCGAGCGCTTCCCGAAGGTGGTGGCCGGAGCGCTTCGTGCGGAGACCGAGCGGGTCGACGACGGTCACATCGTGCAGCGATCCCCGTTCGTCCGCATCGACATCGTCGGCGAGCCCGACATCGTCGGTGACGTGGCAGCGACCGGGATCGACTGCCGGTCAGTCGACGACGACGAGGTGACGCTGCTGTGGCAGAAGCTGGCGTTCCTCGCCCCCTTGGCGCTGGCGACGACCGCCGCACGGGCGCCCCTGGGCGCGATCCGCGACACCGACCTCTACCAGCGCGCCCAGCGCGAGACCATCGCGGTGGCGTTGGCTGCGGGAGCCGACATCGACGAACAGGCTCTCGCGCAGCTCTCGGCTGCTGCGTCAGACCAGATGCGTAGCTCGATGCAGCGCGACCTGGCAGCCGGTCACCTCCTCGAGGTGGACGCCATCGCCGGGCCGATCCTGCGGGGCGGTCGACACCACGGCGTCGACACCCCGGCGACGGCAGAGCTCGTCGCCCAGGTCGACGCCCTGGTTCGTGCCCGCGACGCGGTGGAGACCTGATGACCTCGGTACGCGCAGCCGTGGCCCAGGTCCGATCCCCCGCGTCGACCGACGACGCCATCAACCGCATCGACGAGGTGGCTCAGGAAGCCGCGTCCCAGGACGTCGAGCTGCTGGTGTTCCCCGAGGCGCTCCTGGGCGGCTACCCCCGCGGCGCGACGTTCGGGGCCGTGATCGGCGAACGGTCGGCCGCCGGCCGCGAGGAGTTCCTCGCCTACAGCCGCCAAGCCGTGACCCATCCCGGCCCCGAGCTCGACGAGATCGCCTCGTGCGCGGCCCGGCACGGACTGCACATGGTGGTTGGCTTCATCGAGAGGGCCGGCAGCAGTCTCTATTGCTCGACCGTCACGGTGGACGACACCGGCACGGTGATCGGGAGCCGCCGCAAGGTGATGCCCACCGGATCCGAACGCCTCATCTGGGCGCAGGGAGACGGCTCGACCCTGACCGTGCCACATTCTCGGCTCGGTCGGCTCGCCACCGCGATCTGCTGGGAGAACCTGATGCCCGCCCTGCGCCTGAGCCTCTACGCGGAAGGCGTCGACATCTGGTGTGCTCCCACGGCCGACGCGCGCGACGTACAGCTCGCAACGATGCGCCACATCGCGATCGAGGGCCGCTGCTTCGTGCTCGCAGCCAACCAGTACGCCCAGGCCAAGGACCTCTCACCAGCGTTCGCCACCACCTACGAAGACCCCAATCAGGTCGTGTGCCGAGGGGCCAGCGTGATCGTGAACCCGTTCGGGGAGGTCCTCGCCGGCCCCCTCGAGGACGAAGGCCTGCTGGTGGCCGACCTCGACCTCGACCAGGTCACCCGGGGACGCTACGACTTCGACGCCTCCGGGCACTACAGCCGGCCAGACATCTTCACCCTCGTGGTCGACCGCCGACAAAGAGCGACAGTCCGGTCCGTGGGCGATGCCTCCGAGACTGGCTGATCGAAACGCACGCTCATGCCGCTGTCCGTGCTCGGTCATGCCTGCGGGCTAAGGCGGTCATCGCCTGAGGGTCTAGGGCGAAACTCTCTTTCAGTGCGGGCCAGGGCCGGCCCACTTGTCGGCCTGGTTTTGGTTCTCGACACGAGTGCGGTGGGCGCCCCCACCGGGGCCTTTGCCGGAAATGGACCCTATCCCTCGTTGCCGCCTGTCGTGCCGGAGGGCGATAACGACGACCACCGCAAGGAACAGGCCAATAACGATGAGGAGACCGGTCATCGGTGACTCCCTAGGTTGGGTGCCTCTTCCCGCCATGGGCTGAGGCTTCGCTCCAGCATCCTCCTGTCATGGGACTTGGTCCACCGAGGTCACCTGTCGAGGTCTGGACGGTCCGTACCTGGCTTGGGATGGTGGATCGCCGGTTTGCCTGACCACCCGGACATGCCGCAGATAGCGTGCGCTGCGGCCATCCGGACATGCCGCAGCGGGATTTCGTCGGCCTCGGCGCGCTGACCATGCGCCCGTGAAACCAGCACATCCGGATGTGCGACTACCTTTGCGTCGCATGGCGACTCATTGGACCTTGGGTGGCGACGCGCTCGATCCCCATCGGTTGGCGCAGTTCTGGGCGACAGCACTGGGCTACGTTCTCGAGCCTGGGTACGACGACCCCGATGGCGCTTCCATCGTCGACCCGGATGGTCGTGGTCCGGCGATCGGGTGGTTGCGCGTCCCTGAGGACAAGAGCGCGAAGAACCGGCTCCACATCGACATCCGCGTCGCGGGGGAACCGCCGTGGGACTGGGCCGAACGCGCATCGCTCATCCGGGCCAAGGTGACTGATCTCGTGGCGGCGGGGGCCACCAAGGTGCGCGAAGAGATCTACAGCGAAGAAGCGGGTGGCGAGATCCTCGGCCATGTCACCATGAGCGACCCCGAGGGCAACGAGTTCTGCGTGGCATAGCCATCCGGACATGCCGCGATCCGTACGCCTCCACAGGCGCTCGATCCGGCCTAGCCCGGTCGGCCCTCGCTGGCACGCTCGGACCATGAGCGAATCGACCACCACCCGTTGAACGCCCGGACGTCGAGGGACGCGTGGGGGACGTCTGGTATCCCAGCGAGATCCGTTCTTGGTCGCCAAGCCCGTCAGGCTGGTGGACCAATGGCAGCTACCACCTGACGCTAGGTGAGACCCACTCGGCACCTTCCACCGGGACGAGCCGCGCCCGGACACGGTGGATAGGTCGTACGGGCGAAAGGGGCTAGATACGCAAAGACATCGGCCCACCTAGGGGTGTAGTGGCCATGTCGGCGCCTGTCTTACCGTCATGGCGCCAGTCCTGGGAGGGAGGTCCCTAGGGAACTCGTCTGCCAGTCACTCGGGGACCTGAACCGCCCCGGCATCACGCATGCCGGGGCGGTTCTTTCGACACCCGGATGCGCCGTGCGCTGAACGTCCGGATCTGCCGCGATCCGCGCGTGAGCCGGTGCGTCTTTCGGCGCGAACTAGACTTGCAGACGACGTTGCCGGTTTCGTACGGCCATCTCCGATTGCTATAGGCCCGCGTTCTACCCTCAGTGGATGCTCGAACTGGGTGGAATTGACCTTGAGGAGCTCGCGACCGCGCTAGCGGACCAGACTGACTACGAGCACCGCTGGTTGATGGACCCGCGCACCGGACAGGTGGCTTTCTGGACCAGCGACACCGGGATCGACGGGGAGAATCCCGTCGAGAGCGACGAGCTGGATCTGATTCCGATCGATCCCCTCCCGTCTTACGTGTGGTTTCGGGACATGGCCGACTTTGCGGAGGGCATCAGTGACAGGACGGCTGGCCGCCGTCTGAGCCAGTCCTTGCAGGGACGGGGAGCGTTCAGACGATTCAAGAACCTGATCTATGAGCACTACCCGGAGTTGATTTCCGCGTGGCACGCCCTGCGTGATGTTCGAGCTGAGCGCCGGGCAGTGGGTTGGCTGCTGGACGAAGGACTCGTCGACGACATCGCCGCGCAACAGTTTGTGGCGGCCCACCCGGATCCTGGCCTCCCTTGAGGCCCAAAGAGCCGCTAGGTACACCCCATCCCATGCCACCTGCCGCCGCCAGCGGACAACGTGCGTCTTTCCGCCGCGTGCAGGACGCCTTTGGCTGACCGCTCATACCGAGTTGCGGAACTCTGCCAAGGGCTTGGCCTTCGCCACACAGCATGGGTGGCGCACGGCTGGTTGCTGGCAAGACGCCCACGCCGGAGCACCTGGTCTGCGGAGCCGGCGGCCGGGTCGACTGCCGTGACAAGCCACAGCTCCGGTGCACGTGTGCACAGCGTTCTCGAGGTGCGCGCGACCACGCCGGACAGGTCTCCGTCGCCCTACTCGGGCCCAGTCGACCGGTGTGCCGTGCCCATCAGCGAAGCAAGGTGTGCCGAGCCCGGATCGAGACCCGGCGCCAGACGATGCGCTGCACCGCCAGGGTCAGGGTTCCGGCGAACAGGATGCCCAGCAGATTCAGTCCCAGCTGCACGAGCGCTGAGCCGGCCTCGGACCACACACCGCAGGCAACACAGACTGCGAACGTTCCGACCGCAGGAATCGTAGTGATCGAGATGAACACCCCGACGAGTGGTCCGGACTTCGCCGTGGTCAGCGACAACGTGCCCGCGATGCCGGCGAGACAGGCAATGGCGAAGGACCAACCGTTGGGCTGCACGATGAAGCTAGTGAGCGTCCCTGTGGAGGCCTGTGCACGGGTGAATGCACCCAGGGCGTAGGACACCCACCAAACCGCGATGGAGATGACCGTCGCGATCCCGAAGCCCACCACCAAGGCACGCACCGCCGCGGGCAACATGGAGAGCCGGGGGTGTGCCAGCGCGAAGCAGATCGCGGCGATGGTGGCGAACTCCGGGCCGACGACCATGGCACCGACGATCAGGATTGGCTGGTCAGTGATCCGTCCCGCGCCAGCGATCAGGGCGGCCAGTGTCATGAAGGCGACGAACGCGATCGACAGTCGCGAGTCGTCGCGCAGGCGCTGCTCTACGGAGACCCAGACCACGCCGTCGTCGGGCGCACCCGGGGCCGCCTTCTCCACTCGGGAGGCCTCGTCGGAGAGGACGGTGTCGATTGCTTGGATGCTGATCGAGCCGCGACGCTGCAGCTCCAGGTCCCTGAGTGACTTGATGACGCCAGTGGCGTTCTCGCGGGCCACGTCAGCGAAGACCAAGGACCCCTCCGGTTTGATGAATCCGCCGGGCACGAGGGCAACATCCGTGACCGTCTCGTCGCCCGACAACAGCTTGACGACCTCGTCGGTCAGGTCTCCAGGAACCCTCAGGCTTAGGTGCAGCACCGCGCCATCATGGCTCACATCCGGCTCGGCACCATTGCCCCTCGCGGGCGGCATCAGACCAAGCGCGACGTGACGCTCCACAAGGACGGTACGGAGGCATGCCAGTTCTACGCGCGGTACTCCAAAGGACCACGAGCGGCTGTACGGCATGCGGCAGGACACTGAGAGTCTCAATGCTCAGCTGAGAGGTACGCAAGGGACTGGAAGGCCGTACAGGTGTCGAGCGAGAGCACTAAGCGCATCGTGGACAACGCTCTGCGGCTACACCTCATCCCCGCCCTCGGGGACCAGCCGATCGCCGCCGTACGGCCGACCGCCATTCAGGGGTTCGTGAAGAAGCTCGAAGCCAAAGAGCTGTCACCCGGCACCATCCGCGCGATCTACCACGTCACCAGCCAATTGTTTCCTGCTGCGGTCGAGGACCGAGTCATCTCGCTGTCGCCGCGCAGTCGGCCTATCAAGCTGCCGAAGACCGATGCTGAGAAGGTCGTGCCGCCCACGGTCGAGCAGGTCACCGCGATTGGCTGTTCGTTGACGAGCTGGGCGAGCCCCTGACGTACCGCCGCTGGCGCACTATCTGGGACACAGCCGTTGGGGCCACCAAGGTGCACTTCACGAGCCACGGCCTACGCCACTTCTACGCCTCGGCTCTTATCGCCGGCGGCGCCTCCGTGAAGCAGGTTCAGGAGCGCCTCGGACACGCCTCCGCGATGATCACGCTCGAGATCTACAGCCACATCTGGCCGGGCGAGGACGACCGCACCCGAGACGTCATGGACGCGGCTCTCGCGCCCGTTGCGGACTCCCTGCGGACCCAAGCTCGTCAGGACAGGCTCCGTCGCAGGTCAGACGGCTAGGACGCTGCCTTGGCCTTCTTCTCCTGCTTGAAGGCACGCACCTTCTGCAGGGACGCCTCGTCGACCACGTCGGCGACCGACCGGTAGCCCTCCAGGCTGTAGTCGCCGACCACGCCCTCCCACCCCTCAGGGCGTACGCCGCGCTGCTTGGCCAGCAACGCGATGAAGATCTGCGCCTTCTGCTTGCCGAAGCCGGGCAGGTTGGTGATGCGCTTGAGGAGGTCCTTGGCGTCGGCCGCCTCGGTCCAGATGCGCTCGGCGTGACCGTCGTGCTCCTCGACCACGATGCGGGCCACCGACTGCACGCGCTCGGCCATCGAGCCCGGGAACCGGTGCACGGCGGGGGGCTCGGAGCACAGCGAAGCGAACTGCTCGGGGTCAGCGGCGGCGACCTGCGCGGCGTCGATGCTGCCGAACCGGTCGAGGATCTTGGCCGGCCCGGCGAAGGCGCGCTCCATCGGGAACTGCTGGTCGAGGAGCATCCCGGTCAGCAGCGCGAACGGGTTCTCGTCGAGCACCTGGTCGGCATGCTCGTCACCGGTGATGTGGATGGCCATGGCGGCATCCTCTCACCGCCCGGCGCAGTGTCACGGGCACTGTCACGGGGCGCTGTCACGGGTCACTGTCACGGGTCACGCCCGACGGAGCACGGCCCGCCACCGGGGGCCGTTGGCCTCCAGCTCCTCGAGCGACTCCAGGGAGAGGTCGTCGCCGGCGAGCCGGTCGAAGAGCACCCGCGGCTGCGGGAACGGCGGCCCGACGTCGAGCGGCCCGCTCCCGTCGTGACGGAACTGGACCACCACCAGCGTTCCGCCCGTCGCGACCAGGCTGCGCACGCCCTCGATCGCCCGGTCGCGCGGCGGGTCAGGCATCGCCTGGAGGGTGAAGATCTCGACGACGAGGTCGAAGGCGCGGTGCCACTGCGGAGGGAGGGCGAACAGGTCGCCCACCAGGTAGTCGACCGACGAGCCGTGGTGACGCTCGGCGGCCAGCCGCACGGCGGTCGGGGAGAGGTCGAAGCCGGTCGTCTCGAAGCCCAGCCCGGCGAGGTACTCGGCGTCGGCTCCCAGCCCGCACCCGACCACCACCGCCGTCCGGCCGGCGCCGACCACGCCCGACCGCTCGACCCAGTCACGAAGCAACGGGTGTGGATCGTCACGCTCCCAGGGCAACGAGATCTCGCCCCGCTCGGCCGCGGCGTACAGCTCGTCGAACCAGCCCGTGGGCCGTCCCTCGGAGATCGCGTCGGCCGAGAGCCGCCCCGCCAGCACGTCCCAGTCGCGCTCCACGAGGTCGACCCTAGGTCAGCCGCTCAGGAACAGCCTGTGGACGGCGGACGCCCTCCCGCGCCCGGCCCGGGCAGGCTGCTCGGGTGACCCCCGATCCCGTCGACGCGCTGGCCCGCGGCATCGGCGTCGAGCTGAGGGCGTACGTCGACAACGCGGGACGCCGACGGGCCCTGCCGTTCACCGCGTACATCGGTGTGCCAGGTGCCGCGCGCGTGACGCTTCCCGAACGACCTGCGCGGCGACCTGCGCGGCGACCTGGCCGGCGACCCGGCGCTGCGGGCCGACCTGGTCGAACGCGTCGTCGACGGCCTCCCCGAGCGGGACCTGGGGCGTGCCTGCGGCTGGGTGACCCGGCCGGGCCCGGTGCGGGTCGACACCCGCGAGCTCGACTGGTTCGTCGCCGTGACGACGGGGTTCGCGCGGCACGGGCTGGTGCTGCCGGCGTTCTTCGTCGTCGGTCGCACCGCGTGGCTCGAGGTCGGCACCGGCCGCAAGCGGGAGTGGACCCGCGTGCGAGCGCGCCCTCAGGTGGCGGCGACGTCGTCGGGCGACGCCGGTGGTCCGGTACGCCGCGGCGCGAGCGCCATCCCGAGCAGCCCGAACGGCAACGGCAGCCAGAAGCTGAACAGCCGGTAGGCGAAGGTGGCGAGCACGGCGTCGCCCGGATGGACTCCGGCGAGGGTGAGCAGCCCCGTCAGGCCGGCCTCCACGAAGCCCAGCCCGCCGGGAGTGACGGGGATGTTCGCCAGGGCCTTGGCCCCGCAGAACGCCAGCAGCGCCAGGCTCGGCTGCGGATGCGAACCGAGCGCGCCCAACGCCGCCAGCAGGGTCATGAAGTCCAGGAGCCAGCGGCCCACCACCGCCACCAGCGCGCGCTCCCACCGAGGCCCCAGCACCGCGGTGATCCGGTCGCGCTCGACGAAGAGCTGCTCGGGCAGGTCCTCCAGCGGCGCTGCATGCCGGCGGAGGCGGTTGCGGGCGTACTGGACCGTGCGCCCCACCCACGCCAACGGCCGGTCGGTGCGCAGCAGCAACGCCCCGACCCCGACGATCACGAAGAAGGCCACCAGGCCGGCGATCGCGGCTTCGAGCAGGCTCCTGTTCACCGTGCCCCGCAGCACGGCCGGGATCGCCAGCACCGGCAGCCCCAGCACGGTGGCGAGCACCAGCAGGTTCACCGCCGTCACCGAGGTGACCACCTGGGGGCCGTCGAGCCCCCCGGCCACGAGGATCCGGTACTGCAGGGCCGCGCCGACCGGGCCTCCGCCCGGGGCGATGTTCGACAGCGCGTTCGACGCGAGCTGCGCCGCGATCACCGGCCGCCACGGCGCCGCGCCCAGCGCCGTGCGCTGCAGGTCCCACAGGCACGCGCAGACGCCCACCTGCAGTCCGAACATGACGAGCAGCGAGGCCAACGAGAAGCGGGTGAGCTGGTCCGCCGAGGAGAAGGTGTCCAGCAGGCTCGGGAAGACCAGGTACAGCGACACCACGGTGACCACCAGCCAGAGGAGGTTGCGCCGCAGCGACGTGGGCATCTCCCGCTCGCCGCGGCGGATCTCGCCGAGGGTGTCGACGTGCCGCGCGATCGTGCGTTCCAGGCGGTCGCCGAACGAACCGCCGTCCTGCGACCTCGGTCATGGCTCTGCACCGGCCCGTGGACGGCCCAGACCGACCACTAGACCGACCAGGTGTGCACCGGCTGGTTGGTGTGCATCAGCTGGCGGTACTCCTGCAGGGTCGCGCGCAGCGCCTCGGCGCGGTCGTCGCCGGCGTCCTCGCGCGCCGTCACCTGCTCGACGTACCAGGAGGCACCGTTGCGGTGCTCGACGCAGCGCCGCTCGATGACCGAGAGCAGCCGGTCGATCTCGTCCGCGTCCACGCCCCACCGCTCGAGCCCCTCGTGCGCGAGAGGGAGCAGGCGCCGCAGGACGAGCTCGGTCGCCTCCACCTCGCCCACCGCCGGCCAGTAGACCCGGGCGTCGATGCCGTACTGCGCCGCCACGTGGAAGTTCTCCTCGGCCGCGGAGAACGACATCCGCGACCACAGCGGCCGCTCGCTCTCGGCGAGCGCACGCACCAGCCCGAAGTAGAAGGCGGCGTTGGCCATCGTGTCGATGACGGTCGGGCCCGCCGCGAGCACGCGGTTCTCGACGCGCAGGTGCGGCACTCCGTCGACGACGTCGTACACCGGCCGGTTCCAGCGGTAGATCGTGCCGTTGTGGAGCTTCAGCTCCGAGAGCTGCGGGGTGCCCCCGGCCTCGAGCACCTCGAGCGGGTCCTCGTCGTCGGTGATCGGCAGCAGCGCCGGGAAGTAGCGCACGTTCTCCTCGAACAGGTCGAAGATCGAGGTGATCCAGCGCTCGCCGAACCACACCCGCGGTCGCACGCCCTGCTCGCGGAGCTCCTCGCTGCGGGTGTCGGTGGCCTGCTCGAACAGCGGGATCCGCGTCTCCTGCCACAGCCGCTTGCCGAGCAGGTACGGCGAGTTGGCGCCGATCGCGAGCTGGATGCCGCTGATCGCCTGCGAGGCGTTCCAGTAGGCGGCGAAGGTGTCCGGACCCACCTGGGTGTGCAGCTGGGTGCTCGTGCACGCGGCCTCGGGCATGATCGACTCCGAGGTCGTCTGGAGCCGCTCGGGGCCGCCGATGTCGATGACGAGGTCCTCGCCCCGCGCGGCGAGGATCTGGTCGGAGAGCAGCTTGTAGCGCGGGTTGGGGCTGATCGTGCTCGGGCCGAGGTGGCCGGCCTCCAGCGTCGGCAGGATGCCGATCATCACCATGTGCGCGTCGACCTCGTTGGCCTTGCTCTCCGCATGGTTGAGGCTGGCGCGCAGGTCGTCCTCGAACCCGGTGACGCCTCGCGACCCCAGACGTCGGGGCAGCACGTTGATCTCGAGGTTGAACTGCGCGAGCTCGGTCTGGAAGTGCGGGTTGGCGATCTTCTCCAGCGCCTGGGCGCTCTTCAGCGACGGCCTGCCCTCGTCGTCGACGAGGTTGAACTCGATCTCCATGCCGGTCATCGGGTTCTCGATGTCGAAGGCGGCCTCGCGCAGCATCCGGGCGAAGACGTCGAGGCAGCGCCGGACCTTCTCGCGGTGGCGGGTCCGGTCGGCCCGACTGAACTCCTGGAGGTCGACGTCCTTCCCCATGCCCTGACCCTAGGGTGGCCCAACCCGCCTGTCACCAGGCGCGATCACCTCCTCGGCAGCCACGCGGACCGGACCCGGACCGGTCCCTCCGCGCAGGACCGGCAGGTCGGCGTCGCTGGGCGGCTCCCACAGGTCCGGCGGGACGGCACTGGTGAGCAGCTGCGCGACCAGGTGGGCCAGCGTGCAGTCGGGATCGACCTCGAGCGCGCGGTCCACCGCGCACCAGGCCAGCGCGCCGTCGACCGGCCTGCCAGGCGGCGAACGCCAGCAGGGCCGCCGGACCAGGGACGAGGTCGCGCGGCGCTCGACGCACCAGCTCGCGCCACAGCTCGACGTGGGCGGTCGCTCGCGGCCGGCTGATCTCGGCCCACGCGACGTCGCGGGTGGCCTGCAGCGAGGCCAGCACCAGCGCCCGGCCGGCGTCGTGAGCGTCGAGCGGCGCCGCCGAGCGCACCCGACGGCGGACCCAGCGACGCAGCCACCGCGCCTCGGTCTGGAGCATGCCGGGCTCGTCGTGGACGACGAGCACGTGGTCGGCGAACCGGGTGGCCGCGAGGGCCACCGCGACCGCGTCGCCCTCGTCGGTGCCGACCAGGGTGTCCGCGAGCTCGGCCCGGTCACCGTGCACCACCCGGCCCTCGAAGACGTGGCGGGCGGTGAACGGGTGCGTCTGGAGGTCGTACGGCGTGCCGGGCGACCCGTCCTCGGGCAGGGGGAACCAGCGCCCGTCGTCCACGCGCAGCACGTCGAGCACCTCGCAGCCGAGCCGCCCCAGGCGCGTGAGCACGAGGCCGGCCATGCTCGCGCACACCTGCTCGTCGTCGGAGTACAGGACCAGCGCGGCCTGCCCGAGGCGGTTCGCGGCGACGGCGCGGCCGAGCGCGTCGGCGACCTCGCGCTGCTCGCCGGCCGAGACCGGCAGGTCGACCCGTGCGTGGAACGACGCCCCCGGCCGGCCGAAGGTCATCAGCACCACGGAGTCGTCGGGGTGGAAGCCGAGCACGACCGGCACGAGGGCGATCAGGTCGACGGGGCTGCGGGCGACGTAGGTCGGGGGCTTCGTGGAGGTCATGGGCCGACCGTGCGCCGTCCGGCCCGGCCGCGCTCGACGACGCGGCCTCCCTGTGGACGAGCACCTCTGATCGGGTGCCTGTGGAGGCCAGCCGGTCATGGTGCCGGGCGTCGCTCGTGGGCGTCGGTGGACGGTGCGACGATCGGGGCGTGCGTGACGAGCCGACGATCCTGCACGTGGACCTCGACGCGTTCTTCGCCTCCGTCGAGCAGCGCGACAAGCCCTCGCTGCGTGGCAAGCCCGTCGTCGTCGGCGGCACGGGCGGTCGGGGCGTGGTGGCGACCGCGTCGTACGAGGCGCGCACCTTCGGCGTCCATTCGGCGATGTCGACGGCCGAGGCGCGGCGCCGCTGCCCCAACGCCGCGTTCCTGAGCGGGCGGTTCCACGCCTACCGCGACACCAGCCAGGCGGTCATGGAGCTGCTCCGCTCGGTCAGTCCCCTCGTCGAGCCGCTGTCGCTCGACGAGGCCTTCGTCGACCTGGCCGCGGCCGACCTCCCGGACCACTCCGTGGAGACGGTCACCGACCTGGCCCGGCGGCTCAAGGCGGACGTCCTCGAGGCCACCGGCGGGATCCGCGGTTCCGTCGGAGTGGCCTCGTCGAAGCTCCTGGCCAAGATCGCCAGCGACCTCGACAAGCCCGACGGTCTGGTGGTCGTGGCGCCGGGCACCGAGCAGGACCTGCTGCGCCCGATGCAGGTCACGGTCATCCCGGGCGTCGGGCCGGCCACCGCCGAGCGGCTGCGACGCGTGGGGGTCCACACGGTGGAGGAGCTCGAGCGACTCACGAGCGACGAGCTCGTGCGGGTGCTCGGACGCAGCCACGGCACCTCGCTGTTCGCGCTGGCCCGCGCCGAGGACGACCGCGACGTCGTGCCCGAGCGGGAGGCGAAGTCGGTCAGCGTCGAGGACACCTACGAGACCGACCACGTCGACAAGCGGCTCCTCGAGGCGCTCCTCGACCGCCAGTCGGCGAAGGTCACCGAGCGGCTGCGTCACGCGCGCGCCTCGGGCCGCACCGTGACCATCAAGGTGCGGCTCCACGACTTCTCGACGCTGAACAGGTCGAGCACCCTCTCCGCGCCCACCGACGACGGCCGCGTCGTCGCGCGGGTCGCCCGCCGGCTGCTCGCCGAGCTCGACACCTCCGGCGGCGTGCGCCTGCTCGGCGTGGGGGTCTCCGGGCTCGCCGACTGGATCCAGGAGGACCTGTTCGCCGACGCGGACGACGAGGGGGCCGACGCCCCCGGCGACGACGCGGTGCCCGCAGACGAGAAGATCTCCGGGGAGGCCCGGCCAGGCGACGCACGCGACCGGCCGCGACCGCCGCTGGGCGCCGGGGATGGACGTCGTGCACGAGGAGCACGGCCGCGGCTGGGTCTGGGGCTCGGGGCGCGGCGTCGTCACGGTGCGGTTCGAGACCGCCGAGACCCCTCCGGGCCGGGTGCTCAGCCTTCCCAGTGACGATCCGGCCCTGACGCCCTACCGGCCATCCGGAGCGTGACCTGCTACCCCCGGCCGCAGCTGGGCACCTGCGGCCAGGTCGTCGGGCCCCGACCACGGGGTAGCCGCCAGTGGTGGGGTGGGCTCGGCGTCCGTGCCGTCGCACTCCAGCAGCAGCGCCCGACCGCCGACCCGTCGCGCCCGCGTGCGGAGATCCGCAACCACGTCTGGCGGGCACCGAATTAGGCGCGGGCCCGCGAGAGTATGAGTTTCGCGGACCCGCTCCGCCTTCCCGGAGGAATGCGGTGAGAGATTTCTACGCGACCGGTGCTGCACTGACAAGGGTTTCCGCGAACATCCTCGGAGATTGTTCGCCGCTGCACAGCCGGGACCCCGCGCTCCACAGCGACGACCCGTTTTCCACAGCCCGACGACGTCACCTGTGGACGACCGGCCGGGTCGCGCTCACGCCGACCGGTCGTCGTAGGAGACCGGACCCCGACCACGACCACGACGCCGGTCCGGGTGGCGATCGGTGACGACCCGGAGCAGCCCCTCGTCGCCGGTCACGCCTCCCCGAGGTCCGCATTCAGGTCGATGCGCATGCCTCCAGTCTGCCGGGGAACTGCGCCAGAGGCGGCGGGTGCTGAGAAGTGCCTGAGAAGTGCTCCTAACTGCAACTCCAGCGCGGCGACGCACGTCTCTAACCAATGAGTCCGAGCCCGTGACTCCGAACCACATCGCAGCGGCCTCTCAGGGGGGCCACAGCGGAATCTTCGGAACCTGCGGCACGTTGGATGAATATCGGACCAGCCCCACCGGTCCAGCCCTGTAGGAAGGGAGCAAGTCCCCCCATGACCGTCACCACGACCACCCGCCACGATCGCGAGATCGAGGGACGCGACAGCGTCGGCCTCTACCTCGACGAGATCGCGCGCACCCCGCTGCTCGACGCCGCCACCGAGGTCGAGCTGTCCAAGACGATCGAGGCCGGCCTGTTCGCCCAGGCCCTGCTCGACGAGGGCCGCGTCGGCCGCAAGAAGGGCGGCGCCCCGAAGTTCGCCTCCGAGGCCGAGCTGCAGTGGATCGTCGAGGAGGGCGAGCTCGCGATGCAGCGGTTCATCAACGCCAACCTGCGCCTCGTCGTCTCGATCGCCCGCAAGTACGGCCGCAGCCAGATGCCCATGCTCGACCTGATCCAGGAGGGCAACACCGGCCTGATCCGCGCGGTCGAGAAGTTCGACTACGCCAAGGGCTACAAGTTCTCGACGTACGCCACCTGGTGGGTCCGCCAGGCCATCACCCGAGGCATCGCCCAGCAGGCGCGCGTCGTCCGGCTGCCCGTCCACGTGGTCGAGGAGCTCAACCAGGTCGGCTCCGCACGCCGCGTGCTGGAGCGCCAGCTGGGCCGGACCCCCGAGCCGGCGGAGATCGCCGGCGAGCTCGGCATGGACGTCGACCGCGTGATCGACCTGATGTCGTGGGGTCGCGACCACGTCAGCCTGGACACCCCGGTCGACGAGGACGGCGACACCTCGCTGGGCGACCTGATCGCACAGGAGAGCGCCCCCGGCCCCGACCTGACCGTGCTCGACAGCGAGTCGCGCGACCGGCTGAACGCGCTGGTCGGTCTGCTCGACGAGCGCTCGGCCGACATCGTGCGGTCGCGCTACGGCCTCGTCGACGGCCGGCAGCACAAGCTGGCCGACATCGGTGCCCGGCACGGCATCTCGGCCGAGCGGGTGCGCCAGCTCGAGCGCGAGGCCATCGCCAAGCTGCGCAAGTTCGCCGACCCGGACCTCGCCGCCTGAGCCGCCACCAGCTGCTCGGTTGGGCCGAGCTCGGCCTGAGCACTCAGCCCGTTCGACGACCCGCCGAGACCACGTCAGCGAAGACCTCCGCAACCCTCCGGCGGAGGTCTTCGTGCGTCCCGGTGTTCTCGATGACGTACGTCGCCAGGGCGAGCCGGTCCTCGCGTGAAGCCTGCGCCCTCATCCGCGACTCGGCGTCCTCGCGCGTCCAGCCCCGGTCGTGCACCATCCGCTGGACCTGGGTCTCGGGCGGCGCGTCGACGACGATGACCGCGTCGAAGTCGCCTGCCCGCCCGTTCTCGGCCAGCAGCGGGATGTCGTGCACCACGACCGCGTCCGGGGGTGAGTCCTGCTCGAGCTCGACGACCCGCTCGAACACCAGAGGGTGCACGATCGCCTCGAGCCGCCGGCGGGATGCCTCGTCGGCGAAGACCAGGCGACCCATCGCGGGGCGGTCGAGGTCGCCCTCGGGCGTCAGCAGGTCCTCGCCGAACGCGTCGACCACCTGGGCCAGGCCCGGCGTACCCCGCGCCACCACCTCGCGTGCCAGCACGTCGGCGTCGATGACCACCGCACCCAGCTCCTGGAGCATCGCCGAGACGGTGCTCTTGCCCGAGGCCACTCCCCCGGTCAACCCGATCCTGGTGCTCACGTCCTGATCCAAGCAGGAGACGGGTAGTCCGTGGGCTTCCGGCCCCTCGCTGGCTCGATCAGGGGCCGGACCTCCACGGACTACCTGGCCTGGGGACACCGGACCACTCACAGGTTGAGAGGATCAGTGGTCGTGACGCCCGCTGACCGGTCCCCCGCCCTCGCCACCGGCGACCGGGTCGCGCTGCTGGTCCCCGGCTCCCCCGCCTACGTCGAGCTGGTGATCGCCCTCCTGCGCCGTGGGATCTTCCCGGTGCCCATGGACGCGAGCCTGGTGCCGAGCGAGCGCGCCGCACTCCTCGCCGACGTGGAGCCGGCGCTCGTGGTCGACGACCAGGCCGCCCTCGAGGAGCTGCTCGCCGAGCTCGGGACGGGTCCCGACGGCCCTCCGTTGGGCCGTCCGATCCATCTCACGAGCGGCACGACGGGCCGGCCCAAGGGCGTCTACTCCGGGATCCTGGACCCCGACGACGCGTCCGCGCTGCTCGCCGAGGAGCGCGACCTGTGGGGGTTCGAGGCCGGCGACGTCAACCTCGTGCTGAGCCCGCTGCACCACTCGGCTCCCCTGCGCTTCGCCGTCGGCACCCTGCTCGCCGGCGGTCGGGTGGTGGTGCCCGGGCCCTTCGACCCCACGGTCGTGACCGCCACCATCGAGCGCGAGCGCCCGACCTCGATGTTCTGCGTGCCCGCCCACCTGCAGCGGCTCTTCGCGCACTGGGACGGGCTGCGTGAGTCCGGGGGCCGCGCACCTGACCTGTCCTCGTTCCGGCTGGTCGCCCACGCCGGCGCACCGTGTCCGGAGTGGGTCAAGCGCCGTCTGGTGGAGGAGTTCCCCGACGGCTCCACCTGGGAGTTCTACGGCTCGACCGAGGGGCAGTTCACCGCCTGCCGGAGCGAGGAGTGGCTCGAGCGCCCGGGCACGCTCGGGCGAGCCCGGCCCGGTCGCACCATGTCGGTCGACGCGGACGGCCGCCTGTGGTGCGTGGTGCCGCCGCACGCCCGGTTCAGCTATCTCGGCGACCCGGCCAAGACCGAGGAGGCGTGGAAGGAGACCCCCGAGGGTCCGGCCTTCACCGTCGGCGACCTCGGCCGCGTCGACGACGACGGGTACGTCCACCTCGACGGACGGCGCGAGGACCTCGTCATCAGCGGCGGCGTCAACGTCTACCCGGCCGAAGTCGAGCGCGTGCTGGCCGAGCTCGACGGGGTCGAGGACGTCGCAGTCTTCGGGCGCGACGACGAGCGCTGGGGCCAGCGGGTGTGCGCGGCCGTGGTCGGGCCGGTCGACGAGGACACCCTGGCGACGTACGCCCGCGAGCACCTGGCGCCGGCCAAGCGGCCCAAGGAGTGGCACCGGCTCGACGCCCTGCCACGCACGCCCACGGGCAAGGTGCGCCGACTCGACCTGCCCGACCTGGTGCGGAACGCGTAGTGGGCTTCACCCGCGCCGAGCTCGAGGCCTTCGAGGGCGCCGAGGTCCCGGACCTGCTGCCCGAGGGTGAGCTGCGGCTGCTGTTCGTGGGAATCAACCCCGGCCTGTGGACCGCGGCGGTGCAGACCCACTTCGCGCACCCCGCCAACCGGTTCTACCCGGCGCTGCTCCGCGCCGGCATCCTGCTCGACCCGGTCGACGCGGCGGCCGGCATGACCGACGAGGACCGCGATCGCTTCCGGGCGCGGGGGCTGGGCATCACCAACCTGGTCCGCCGCGCCTCCGCCCGTGCCTCCGAGCTCTCGCGGGCCGAGCTGCGTGCCGGTGGCGAGCGGCTGCACGGGCTGGTGACCGAGCGCCGGCCGCGCGTGGTCGCGGTCCTGGGAGTGACTGCCTACCGCACGGCGTTCGGCCATCCGCGCGCGGCGCAGGGCCGCCAGGACGAGCCGCTCGCCGGTGCGCGAGCTGTGGGTGCTGCCCAACCCGAGCGGCCTCAACGCCCACGAGACGATCGCCTCCCTGGCCGTGGCGTACGCCGAGCCGGCACGGGCCGCCGGCGTGCTCGCCTGACCGGCGGACCCACCCCCAGTGGACCGCGGGCGTATCTGCGCGGTCACGAGGGGCTCCTCAGCGGCACAGCACCCACCCAGGGAGACACCGTTGAGAACAGTCCTGCGCAGCGCGACCGCCGCGGCGGCCGGCGCCCTCACCCTGCTGGCCCTCGCCGCTACCGGCCCGGCCACCGCCTCGACCCATCAGGTCCCGAGACTCAGCGATGCCCAGGCGCGTGCGCTGCACGCGCAGATCCGGTCCGGCCAGGCACGCTCGACGACGCATGTCCTCGACTACTGCCAGGCGCACCACCTGCACTGCCAGGCCCAGCTGCTGGCGAGGTCGGGCAGCTCGGCGGCGCTCAGCTCCTTCACGCCCGATCGGGTTCGGCGCGACCGACCTCGAGTCGGCGTACGGGCTCAAGGGCGCCCGCGGCAAGACCGCCACGATCGCGATCGTCGACGCGGGAGCCTACCCGCTGGCCAGCAGCGACCTCGGGGTCTACCGCCGCCAGTACGGCCTGCCGGCGTGCACGAAGTCCAGCGGCTGCCTGACGGTGCGCACCTATGACGACAAGGCCGAGCGCAAGCCGGCCACCTCGCGAGCTCGGCAAGGAGATCGAGGAGGAGGTCGCCGTGGAGACCGCGCTCGACCTCGACATGGCCTCGGCGGCCTGCCCGACGTGCAAGCTGCTGCTGCTCCAGCTGCCGCCGATCGACGCCGCGGCCGACAGCACCAAGCAGCTGCACGCTGCCGAGAGCCACTTCGCGATCGCCACCCAGACCGCCAAGAAGCGGGGCGCGTCCGCGGTCAGCATCAGCTACGGCTACCCGACCGACAGCTATGACGCCACCGGAGCCCCGGCCACGAAGATGAACCTCACCGGCATCGCCGTGCACGCCTCCACCGGCGACGACGGCTACAACGGGCTGTACCCGCCGTGGCCGCAGGTGCTGCGCTCGGTGATCGCGGTGGGTGGCACCGAGCTGAGCCAGTCCTCGAGCGGTGCCTGGCACAACGCGGTCTGGGACTACGGCGGCAGCGGCTGCTCCGCCGGGCTGACGGCACCCGCGTACGGTCAGCCCGCCTCGATCAGCAAGCTCTGCAACGGCTACCGGGCGAGCGCGGACATCTCTGCCGTGGCCGACCCGCAGACCGGCGTCGCGGTCTACGACACCTATGCGCCCGCGTCGAACTTCCCCAACGAGTGGATCATCGTCGGCGGCACGAGCGCGTCCTCGCCGTTCGTCGCCGGGATCTACGCCCGAGCCGGCGTGGCCACCACGGTGCACGGGCCCAACAAGCTCTACGCCAAGCCGGCGTCCGCCTTCGCCGACGTCGTCGCCGGGGCCAACGCACCGCGAGGGGTGTGCTCCTCCGACGGCGTCAGCGAGCGGATCTGCTCGGCCGACGTCGGCTGGGACGGCCCGACGGGCCGCGGGACGCCGAAGGGGCTGGCCACCTTCCAGTAGCGCACGGACGAAGCGAAGGAGCCCGGCCCCTCTCGGGGGCCGGGCTCCTTTGCTCCATGGTCAGACCAGCTGTCGCTTCGAGACAGGCGCTAGCGCGCCTCCCTCAGGCACCGCCGCCGGTGAGCTTCTCGCGCAGCGCCTGCAGGGCCTCGTCGGAGGCCAGCGAGCCACTGTCGCCCTCGCCCGAGCCGGAGTCGTCGCCGCTGGAGTACGAGGTGGCCTCGCCGGCCTCGACCTCGGCCTGCTTGGCCTCGGCCTGCTGCTTGACGTGCGCCTCCCAGCGGGCGTGGGCCTTGGCGTACTGGTCCTCCCACAGCTTGCGCTGCTCGTCGAAGCCCTCGAGCCACTCACCCGTGTCGGGGTCGAAGCCCTCGGGGTAGATGTAGTTGCCCTGCTCGTCGTAGGTCGCCGACATGCCGTAGAGCGTCGGGTCGAACTCCTCGACCTCGGCCGCGGTCGCGGTCTCGTTGGCCTGCTTGAGGCTAGAGCGAGATCCGGCGACGCTCGAGGTCGATGTCGATGATCTTGACCATCACGTCGTCGTTGACCTGGACGACCTGCTCGGGGATCTCCACGTGGCGCTCGGCCAGCTCGGAGATGTGCACCAGGCCCTCGATGCCCTCCTCGACACGGACGAACGCACCGAACGGCACCAGCTTGGTGACCTTGCCCGGCACGATCTGACCGATCTGGTGGGTGCGGGCGAAGTGCTGCCAGGGGTCCTCCTGCGTCGCCTTCAGCGACAGCGAGACCCGCTCGCGCTCCATGTCGACGTCGAGCACCTCGACGGTGACCTCGTCACCGACGGTGACGACCTCGCTCGGGTGGTCGATGTGCTTCCAGGACAGCTCCGAGACGTGCACCAGGCCGTCGACACCGCCGAGGTCGACGAACGCGCCGAAGTTGACGATCGAGGAGACGACGCCCTTGCGGATCTGGCCCTTCTGGAGCTGGGTCAGGAAGCCGTGGCGCACCTCGGACTGGGTCTGCTCCAGCCAGGCGCGGCGGCTGAGCACCACGTTGTTGCGGTTCTTGTCCAGCTCGATGATCTTCGCCTCGAGCGTCTGGCCGACGTAGGGCTGCAGGTCGCGCACGCGCCGCATCTCCACCAGCGAGGCGGGCAGGAAGCCGCGCAGGCCGATGTCGAGGATCAGGCCGCCCTTGACGACCTCGATGACGGTGCCCTCGACGACGCCGTCCTCCTCCTTGACCTGCTCGATCGTGCCCCAGGCGCGCTCGTACTGGGCGCGCTTCTTGGACAGGATCAGCCGACCCTCCTTGTCCTCCTTCTGGAGGACCAGAGCCTCGACCTTGTCGCCGACCTCGACGACCTCGTTGGGGTCGACGTCGTGCTTGATCGACAGCTCGCGCGAGGGGATGACGCCCTCGGTCTTGTAGCCGATGTCGAGCAGGACCTCGTCGCGGTCGACCTTGACGATCGTGCCCTCGACGATGTCGCCGTCGTTGAAGTACTTGATGGTCGCGTCGATCGCGGCGAGGAAGTCCTCCGCGGAACCGATGTCGTTGACGGCGACCTGGGGGGCGCCCGTGATGTCGCTGTGAGCCATGACGGTCAGGGTGGGGGTGCTGGTCATAGGGGAAACGAATTCCTTGGATGGCTGGAGTTGTCGGGACAGATGAGCACGCGCAGAAGCCGGTGTCACCATCGAGGGTTCATGTGCTCACCCATTGCTGGGTCGCCCAGCATCGGACGGACAGCGAGCGAGAGACTGCCGGGGCTTGACTCGGGCAGACTTCTGGCGCCGAGGATCGAGTCTATCGGCGTGTCGGCCCGCGGTCCAATGCGGCATCCGAGCACCGGCCCCCGGGCTGAGGCCGCCGGCCCTGGCCCTAGAGTGCCATGACGTGGCAGGTGTCCGGCCCGAGCGACGGCAGGTCGACGAATCGGAGTCGTTGCGCGCCAACCGTGCCGACTGGGACGCCTATGCCGACGAGTACCAGTCGACCCACGGTGAGTACCTCGGCGACGCCGGCTTCCTGTGGGGCCCCGAGGGCACCCGCGAGGACGACCTGGGCGCCCTGGGTCCGGTCGCCGGCCGCGACGTCCTGGAGATCGGCTGCGGGGCCGGGCAGTGCTCGCGCTGGGTGCTCGGGCACGGCGGGCGCCCGGTGGCCATCGACGTCTCGATGCGCCAGCTCCAGCACAGCCGGCGCATCGACGACGAGCACCGCGTGGTCGTACCCGTCGCCTGCGCGTCGGCCGCCGCGCTGCCCTTCCCCGACGACGCCTTCGACGTGGTCTTCTCGGCCTTCGGCGCCCTGCAGTTCGTCGCCGACGCCGAGGCTCTGGTGGTCGGGGTCGCGCGGGTGCTGCGCCCGGGCGGCACGTTCGCGTTCTCGATCACGCACCCGACCCGCTGGATGTTCACCGACGACCCGGGCCCGGAGGGGCTGACGGCGTCGCAGTCCTACTGGGACCGGACCCCCTACGTCGAGGTCGACGACGTCACCGGCGGCACGCGCTACGTCGAGCACCACCGGACCCTCGGCGACTGGGTGCACGTGCTCGCCCGGACCGGCTTCGTGCTGAGCGACCTGCACGAGCCGCAGTGGCCGCCCGACCACGACCGCACCTGGGGCGGTTGGAGCCGCACCCGCGGCCTGCTCACGCCCGGCACCGCGATCTTCGTGTCCACGTTGGGGCACGAAGAACTCGGACCAGAACTCGGACCAGGACTCGGGCCAGCGAGTCGGGCTAGGAGTCCTCGGGAGCCGGGCGGTCCGGGACCCGCAGTCGCCACAGGGTCCCGCTGCCCGGCGCCGAGGCCACCGAGAGGTGGGCTCCCCCGCTGGCGGCGAGGTCGGCGAGGAGCCGCAGCCCGAAGTGCCCCTCCCCCGGGCTGCGCAGCCACCCCTCCACGTCGAAGCCGGGCCCGTCGTCGCCGACGTCGAGCACCGCGCCGTCCTGGTCGCGGCTCGAGCCGGACCGTGACGGTGCAGGGAGCGGCGTGCTTGGCGGCGTTGCGGACGGTCTCCTGGGCGATCCGGTAGACCAGCCGCTCCTGGGACGGGGTCAGTCCCAGCTCGACTCCCGGGTCGTGGTCCACGTGCACCTCGAGGCCAGGCGCACTCAGTGACTGCGCGAGGTCGCTGAGCGCGCCGGAGAGGCCGGCCTGGGCGAGGCTCGGCGGGTAGATGTCGACCAGCAGCGAGCGCAGTGCGCGGATGCTGATGCGCACCGACGCCGAGACCTCGCGCAGCTCCCGCTCGAGGTCGTGCTGGCCCGCCGACGCGGCCCGGGCGGCCGCCGCCGAGACCGTGAAGGAGCGTCGCGGCGAGGTCCTGCACGGGGCCGTCGTGCAGGCTCGCCGCGATGATCCGGCGCTCGGCGCTCGAGGCCTCGACGGCACGCTGGAGCAACAGCTCCCGCTGCCGCTGGTCGCGGCGCACCCGTGCCGAGAGGTGCCAGATCAGCGGGACGAGCAGGAGCACGAAGAGCAGCAGGCTGGTCAGGGTCACGCCGGCGAAGCCGCGCCACAGCTGCGCCGTACGGCTCGAGACCTGGTCGTAGGGCTCGTAGATCTCGAAGAGCATGGTGCTGCCGCCCGGCGTCCAGACCGGCCGGTACACCTCGACCAGCTTGCCCTCCGGGGCCGAGTCGAGCCTGTTCTCGTCGCGGTCGAGGTCGGAGATCTCGGCGACGGTGCGCGGATCGGCCAGCGCCTCCTTCTGCTCGGCGTCGAGCGCGAAGTGGCGCCCCACCAGAGCGGGCTCGTCGGAGTAGAGCACCGTTCCGCCGGTGGTCCAGAGCTTCACGTGGGCCACGTCGTTGCCGAGCACCCGGTCGTGGACGAGCTTGTCGAAGGCCGTCATCGCGGCGGGGTCGCGGGCGAGCAGCCGGTCGGTGAGGGCCGGCTGCACCACGGTCTCGGCCAGGAGGTCGGCACGCTGGGCGGCGTCGTTGACCGCCTCGCGCTCGGCCAGCCGTCGTGCCGCGAGGGTGCCGCCGATGGTGACGACGGCGAGCACGACCAGGATCCCCGCCACCAGCTGGAGCAGGACCCGTCTCAGGGAGAGAGGTGTCTCGCCGTCGTCGTGCGTCGAAGGCTCGGCGACGGTGATCCAGGCGCGTGGCGGGGCCTGGTCGGGGGCCTCAGTCGTCGGATCCGTGCCCACCCGACCCCCGGTCGTCGTTGCTCTCCGAGCCGCCTGAGTGGTCGGCCGGACCCGTCGCCGCTCGGACCGCGACCGCTGTCGTCGCCGGGCTCGGCCCCGGGGCCCCGGTCGTCGCCGGGCTCCGCCTCGCGCCCGTGGTGCTGCTCGGCGGCGTGGTTAGCCGCCTCGTGACCGGCCTCGTGACGGGCCTCGTGACGTCGCCTCGTGTGCGGGCTCGTGTGCGGGCTCGTGCCGGGCCTCGTGACGGGTCTCGGGACGGGCGTGGTCGCCCTGGTGGTGACGGGTCGGGGACGCGGTCGTTCGGTCAGGGTCGGCGTCGGGGTCACGCTCGCCGTGGGCTGCGGGGTGTGCAGCGGCACGGACTGGGAGAACGACGCGTTGCCGGTCAGCCCCATGACGGCGGGCACCAGGGCGATGGCGACGGCTCCGGCGTAGACGGGGATCTTCTGCATGGTCGGTGTTCCTCCGATGTGGTCGCGCAGGGCCACCGGCCCTTCGTACCGCTACTGTCGCGGCGCCGCAGGGCGATCCACCATCGAGCGTTGGTCCTAGTACCCAACGCGGTCATCAGCGTTCCTCGTCGATGTGCTGCCAGCCACCGGGCGGGGTGGCGGGGGCCTGCCGGATGCCCGTGAGGCCGAAGTTCTGGTTGTGCCGGCGCACCGCCGAGAGGTGCAGGTGCGGCCAGAGGTCCTCGCGGACGTAGAAGGCGTTCACCCCGGCGAGGTCGGTGTGGGCGAGTCGGTAGCCCTGCCTGGCCGCGACGACGTCCAGAGCCTCCAGCGAGGCACCGAAGGCTCCGCTGCCGTCCCAGACGCGGTCGGGGTCGTGCGGCTGCGCCACCGGGCCGGGCTCGCGGATGCCGGCGTTGTACTCGATGACGACCACGCGCGGACGGAAGGCGCTGAGGGCGTCCCACACGTAGAGGTCGTTGCCGTCGATGTCGATGGAGAGGACGTCCGGCTCCTCCGGGACACCGGCGCCGCGGAAGATCTCCTCGACCCGGGCGACCGTGACCATGTCGTGGACCGTGCGCACCCGCGACCCGGCGTACTTGGCCTGCAGGTCGGCGAAGTCGTCGTCGTCGGCCTCGATGAAGACGCCCGGCCCAGCCGAAGACGTCCGCCAGCAGCACGCAGTTGCCCTCGGCGCCGTTCTGGATGCCGAACTCGACGAAGAACCGGTTCGTGACGCCGATGCGGTTCAGGATCTCCACGAGGACGCCGTCCTCGCCGTTCTGGGAGAAGCCGCGCAGCTCGAAGCGGGTCAGGTCGTCGTCGGCGAACAGCTCCGGCGCCGCCCGGCGCACGAGCAGATCGACGGAGGCGAGCCGGCGGTCGACCTCGACCGGCCGGTAGCGGGCGTAGGCGCGCAGGAACTCCCTGGCCCCCGTGCGGACTCGTCCTCCGACCCTGAACACGGTCGGAAGTCTGGCACAGGGCGAGGCCACCACCCGTGCTCCGCGAGCGGGAGGACCGCGGCGTTCGAGGCCCCCTATCGTGTGACCTCGTGAGCCGAGCCCTCGACCGACCTCTGGCTCGGTCGGGAGGACCTCGCCTGGAACATCCTGCTGGTCGCGCAGCTGACGGACCCTCCGGCTCCCGAGGTGCTGCGCCGCGCCGCCGACGCGCTCTTCGACCGAGCACGGGTGGCCGCCGTCCGGGGAGGTCGCGCAGGGCGACACCGCGACCGTGCTCGCGACGCTCGCCGAGACCGACGACCGCGCCCACCCGGTCTCCTTCGGTCGTACGCCGGACGGGGTCGCCGTGCGCGGCCACCACGCCAACGTCGACGGCCTCGGCCTGCTGGCGGCACTGCGGGCGGTCGCAGCACCCGACCTGGTGAGCGGCGCGACCGGGGTGCAGGCACGGCCACAGCGCTCGATCATCGCCACGATGTCCGGCCGCCTCGTCGAGGCGCTGACGCGACCGCCGGCCGGGTTCGGGGCACGGCGGGCCGGAAGCCGGGCGAGCGGCCCCGGACGTGTTCGCCACGCGCACCGTCGAGCGGCCGGTGAACACCGCTGCCCTGGCCCACGCGGCGGTCCGCTCGATCTCGGCGCACAACGCGTCGACGGGGGTGGGCGGTGGGCGGGTGGCCCTGGCGGTCGGGGTGTCGATGGTGGGCGGCGGACGGCCCCGCATCGGCGACGACAGCGCCTTCCTCCGGCTGACCGAGGCCCAGCGACTCGACCTGGATGCGTTGGGCCGCGCCCTGGAGACGGCGCCCCTGCAGGTCGGGGGCACGGCGAGGAGCGACGCCGCGCGACGGGCCGGAGGGCTGATCCGGTGGGCGTCACGGGCCCTGTCCTCGCGTCTCGGCTCGACCGTGCTGGTCTCCCACCTCGGGCGGGTGGAGGCCGAGGGCCTGACCGAGATGGCGTTCTACCCCCTCGCCGGCACCGGCTCCGGCCTCTCCGTCGGAGCAGCGACCGTCGGTCAGCGCACCACGCTCACTGCCCGGGCGCCGGGTCCGACGTACGCGACCAGCGACCTCGAGGGGCTGCTCGACGCCATCGCCGCGTCGTTGTCCTGAGCGAGAACAGCAGCGAGGCCGGGGACCAGGTGCACAGCACCCGGCGCACGAGCCCGGCCTCGTGGCGCACCCGGCGCCGCTCCGTGCGGACCGCGGCCCAGAACGCGCTGGCGTCCGCAGCCGAGGGCTCGTCGCGGGCGAAGACGTGGAGGTCAGCACCACGGGCGACCTCGAGCGAGAGCCCCAGCCGTCGTGCCTGCTCGGTGCGGGCGAGACCGGTCGGCACCTCGCGGCCGAGGTCGCGCTCGAGGTCGAGCAGCTCGGCCCACCCCGCGACGAACCGGGCCGAGGGCGGGCGTCGCCGGCTCCGGACCCGGCGACGCACCATCTTGGTCGCGGGCACCAGACCGATCAGGAGGACGAGCAGCAGGGCGGCCAGGGCGGCCCAGGCGTGCCCGCCGGACGGCGCCGGGGCGGCCGGCAGCGGCGGCGCCTGACCTTGCTGCGCCGGGGGTCGGGTCCCGTGGCCGCGTGTGGTCGAGTGGACGTAGCTCTGGGGCGTCTGGCGCACCCCGGTGCGCGCGGGGGCGCGGTGCGACATGAACCGGTCCGTGGACAGCGTGCGCCAGCTGCCGTCGGCCACGCGCACCTCGACCCAGGCCAGCACGTTGCGACCCCGCACCCACCCCTGCCCGTCGGGGACCGCGCCGACGACCACCCGGGCGGGTACGCCGAGACGGTTGGCCGCCAGCGCCATGAAGGCGGCGTACTGCTCGTCGTCACCGACGATGCTCTTCGCCCCGAAGAAACCCGGGCCCAGCCGTTGCGGCGACTGGCCCGGGAGGTAGCCCTGCTCGAGACGCTTGCCGCCGTCGCTGTAGCGGCCGTTGGTGCGCAGGTAGCGCGCGAGGGAGAGCACCTGCTGCATCGGGGTCAGCCCCGAGGTGCGCCAGGGCCGGAGGTAGGTGTCGAGGTAGCCGCCGGCGGGCTGCAGCCGCGACCCGTCGCCGTAGGGCCGCATCGAGCGGGTCAGGCCGGTGACCGGGATGCGCGCCGTGAAGTGGTAGTCGTCGCCGCCCTGCAGCCCGCCGACCACCATCGCGGTCTGGGTCGCGACGTCGTAGCGCACGTCGCGTGCGTTGGGCGTGGCGGTCGAGGTAGTCGAACTGGACGCCGGTGAGGTGTCCCGCGACGGGCAGCCAGCTGCTGGTCCACGGCCGCTCGACCTCCACGCCCACCACGACGCGGCGGCCGGGCTGGGGAGCACCGACCTGCCCGCCGATGCGCTGGAACAGCGCGGCGTTGTCGTCGGGCACGGTGCGGTTGCCGGTCACCCAGCCGGTGCCGTCGTAGACGTCGAGCGCGACGTAGCGCAGCGGCACGTTGCGCGGCAGCCCGGTCACCCGCAGCAGTCGTGCGTCGTGCACGTTGTCGGCGCTCCCGCGCGGTTGCGAGGTGTACTTGCGGAAGGACGCCAACGGGTTGTCGAGCTGGCTGACGTCCTGCCCCGACCCGACACGACCCCGCAGAACGACACGGTCCTGGTGCGGCACCGGAGGCAGCCAGGAGGCGGTCAGCAGCACCGAGGCCACGACGAGCACGGTGGCCGTCACCGCCCGCAGTGCTCGGCCGCGTGAGTCGTGCTGCACCTCCCGCTGGCGAGCGGCGCGCGCACCGACCCAGACGACGACGCCCGCGGCGAACAGCACGCCCCGGACGAGCAGGTGGCTGGGCTGCTCGGTGCCGAGCACGATGAGCACGACCATCGCGGCGATGATCGGGAGGGCCGGGGCGAGCGGCCGGCGCGAGCGCAGGGCGATCCAGGCGGCCGGTCCGCACAGCACGTAGCCGACGACGTACGGGATCGCGAGCACGCCGCCGCCCGAGTCGACCGGCGGGATGGTGGTGAGGAACTCGCTGGGCGCGGTGAGGGTCGCGGTCAGCACGTCGGCCATCGCCTTCGGCGCGGGGAAGCCCAACCAGTCGTAGTTGTGCATCACGACGGTCGCGCCGAGCACCGGGAAGCCGATCGAGGCGACCAGGAGGAAGACGCCGGAGGGGTAGCGCTGCACCGCGCACAGCAGCGCCCAGCCGGTCACGACCAGCACCGCGGCCATCCCGGATACCAGGTAGGAGCGGTCGGCGAAGCTGTCGTCGAGCCCGAGCAGCGCCACTGCCGACAGGGCCACGACCGCGAGCACGTCAGCCGCGACGTCGTGCGGACGTGGTGCGGTCCTCACACGGCCACCCGCGCCGCCAGCCGGGGAAGCTCGTCGAGCCGCCGGATGTCGATCAGCCGCACCCCGTGGGTGGTACGCAGCCCGATCACCCCCTGCGGGTCCACGCGTACGGCGATCCGCTGGGCCGCGCCGCCGAAGGAGGAGGCGGCCTCGACCAGGCGCTCCAGGTCGACGCGCGATCCGCTGAGCACCACGCCGACGCCGATGGCGGTGCCGGAGCGAGCCAGCTGCGTGGTGCGTCCCAGCACGTCCACGACCGGCTGGTCCGCGGGCGCCAGGCCCCAGGTGCACGTCTCGTCGAGCAGGGACTCACGGCCCGGCGGGTAGGTCACCCGGCTCCCGCACCCGAGGTCGACGTCGAAGCCGTCCGTCATCGCGCGGATCGCCAGCGAGGCACCGACGGAGATCGCCGTCTCCAGCTCGTCGACGCTCGCGTACGAACGGGGGTCGTCGTCGACCACGACGGCTGCGTGCATGCTGCGCGACTCGTGGTACTGCCGGACGAGCAGGGTGTCGGCCTTGGCCGAGGAGCGCCAGTGCACGCGGCGCAGGTCGTCACCGGGCACGTACTCGCGCAGGGCGTGGAAGGCGAGGTCGCTCATCGAGAGCTGGTCGCTGGGCAGGCCTTCGAGGTCGAAGACCCCGCCGTCGGAGAAGGAGTCGGGCACCAGCACGCGCGGACGCACCCAGAGGGTGGCGGTGGACCCCCAGGTGCGGGAGCGGCGGAACAGGCCGAGCGGGTCGGACTGGAGGTGCTCGACGGGTCCGAGGGTGAAGATGCCGCGGCGCTGTGCGACGTGCTCGATGGACTCGGTGCGCGGCTTCCAGGGCCACAGCGTGCGCAGCCGGAGGACCATCGCGCCGAGGTCGCCGTGGACCCTGACGACCGGCGTGAGCACGGGCAGCAGCCGGGCGCGCACCGTCGTCTCGATGGTCGTCGAGCTGCCGACCGACGTGCGCGCGGGACGCGCGGTCACGCTCGCCACGGCCGGGGTCGGCCACCACACGGCCAGCAGGCAGACGACGAGCACCAGCGTCGCTCCCGCGCCCAGCAGGCGCAGCTCGGTCCACCGCAGCGGGCCGCCGAGCCCCCACCCGAGGACCGCCAGGACGAGCAGCACCCAGCCGGCCCTCGTGACGCGGAAGCCGGCGAGCCGTGCCCGCAGACGGGTCACGTGGATCGGCCTCAGGCCCGCTCGGCGGGCGCCGGCACGGAGTCGATCAGCTCCTGGGTGACGTCCTCGAGGGTGGCGCCGCCGAAGGTGGCCTCGGCGGTGAGCAGCAGCCGGTGGCCCAGGATCGGGGGCGCCAGGGTGACCAGGTCCTCGGGCACGACGTGCGCGCGTCCGTGGGCCGCGGCCCAGGACTTGGACGCGCGGATCAGGGCCAGGCAGGCCCGCGCGGAGAGGCCGAGACGCACCTCCGGCAGCTCGCGGGAGCGCTCGGCGATGCGGCGTACCCAGGAGACGAGGGCGTGGTCGACGTAGACCGCGTCCGCGACCTGGCGCATCTGGCTGATCGTGCTCGACGAGGCGATCGGGGTGACCATCGAGGCCCGGTCGCGGACGTCGGCGTGCTGCAGCATCTCCTCGGTCGCCTGGGCGTCGGGGTAGCCGAGGTTGACCTTCATCAGGAACCGGTCGAGCTGGGCCTCGGGCAGCCGGTAGGTGCCGGCCTGCTCGATGGGGTTCTGAGTCGCGATCACCATGAACGGCGAGGGCACCGGGTGCGTGATGCCGTCGACGGTGACGTGCTCCTCCTCCATCACCTCGAGCAGTGCCGATTGCGTCTTGGGCGAGGCCCTGTTGATCTCGTCGGCCAGCACGATGTGGTGGAAGATCGGGCCCCGGTGGAACTCGAAGGTGCCCTGGTGCTGGTCGTAGACGGTCACGCCGGTGACGTCCGAGGGCAGCAGGTCGGGGGTGAACTGGATCCGGGCCGTCGTGCAGTCGATGGTGTTCGCGACGGCCTTGGCCAGCATCGTCTTGCCGGTGCCGGGATATCCCTCGAGCAGCAGGTGGCCGTCGGCGACCAGGCACGCGAAGGTCAGCCGCACCTCGTGTGCCTTGCCGAGCACCGCGATGGCCACGTTGTCGACCATGGCCTCGAACACCTCGCCGAAGCGCGCCACGTGGTCCTCGGCGTGCATCACGGCAGGCGAGACGCCGTCCTCCCTCACGGACATGCCCTGATGCTAGTGGTCACGACCGCACGCCCGCCGGGACACTAGCCTCGTCCGGACAGCACCTGGGGAGGGCCGGAGTTCGTGGACGAGCAGGAGATCCGCAAGTCGGCGGCGCTCGAGGACCGGCACTGGTGGTACGCCGGTCGGCGTGCCGTCGTGCGCGAGCGCGTGCACGGCCTGCGGCCCGGTCGCGCCCTCGACGTCGGCTCGGGATCGGGCGGCAACAGCGAGGTGCTCGCCCGCCTCGGCTGGCAGGTGACCGCGCTGGAGCGCTCCCCCGTCGCCGCCGAGCTCGCGACCGCGCGAGGGCTGGACGTCGTGCGCGCGGACGCCCGGGCGCTGCCCTTCCCCGACCGGTCGTTCGACCTGGTCATGTCGACCGACGTGTGGGAGCACATCGACGACGACCACACCGTCGCACGGGAGGCGTTCCGGGTCTGCCGCCCGGGTGGCCGCCTGCTGGTGGCCGTGCCCGCCGGGATGGACCTGTGGAGCGGGCACGACGTCGCGCTCGGGCACGTGCGCCGCTACGAGCGCGCCGACCTGGTCGCGCTCGTCGAGCAGGCCGGGTTCGTCGTCGACGACACCATGGGATGGAACGTGCTGCTCCGGCCGATCGCCCGCACCCGCCGGCGTACGAACACCAGCGAGAGCGAGATGGCCGAGATCAACCCCGTGCTGAACTGGGGCCTTCGCTCGGTCGTCCGCCTCGAGTCCTGGCTGCCGGTGCACCGCTGGCGCGGGATCAGCCTGCTGCTGCGGGCGACACGCCCGGCCTGACTCCCGACTCCTCGGAGGTCTGGGCCGACTCGTTGCGCCGGCCGAGCACGAAGCCCAGCACCATCAGGATGAGGCCGAGCACGAAGGCGATGATCGGGCCGGTCGTCTTGACGAGCTTGAGCAGGCTGGCCTTGGACTTGAAGTCCGAGACGTTGGAGTCGACGGTGGCCGGGGTGTACTGGATGTCGGCCTTGGTGGTCGTGATCCGGTCCTGGCCGTTGACCGCGAGGGTGTTGT
The DNA here is from genome assembly GCA_963756045.1 of uncultured Actinomycetota bacterium. Lineage (GTDB taxonomy): Bacteria > Actinomycetota > Actinomycetes > Propionibacteriales > Nocardioidaceae > Marmoricola. The sequence goes on along the minus strand of CAVWML010000010.1, from coordinate 302,368 downwards.
CGGAGGCCAGCGACTGCGTCACGATCGCGCCGGTGTAGGGCTCGATCTGGTAGGTGTTGGTAGTCGCGTACATGTTGTCGGCCTCGATGTTGCCGGACCCGGCCTCACCGACCACGGACGCCGGCACCTGGGTCGTGCCGACCTTGGTGCGCGGCACCTCGAGCTTGAACTCGTAGGTCTTCAGTCCCTTGACCGAGGACTCCCCGACGTACTTCGCGGTGGCCGCGGCGCCGAGGGTGTCGTCCCACACCTGGTAGTCCTTCTTCTGGGTGTCGAAGGGCCACTTCCAGACCAGGCCGGTGCGCTTGACCGGCGTGCGGTTGCCCTCCGTGCTCTCGTCGAAGGCGCCGCAGCAGTTGACGGCCGCGGCCGTCGTGGCGTCGAACGGGCTGCGGACGGTGCTTCGGGAGCGGACGACGCCGTCGGCCGAGCGGATCGAGGTGGTGCCGACCCACACGCGGACGTTGTTGCCCTCCTCCTGGCTCGCCTTCACGTCACCGACGGTGCGCGACTGGATGGAGAGGTCGGTGGTCAGCGGCTTGAGGGTGCTCGCGTCGAAGATCTCGGCGCCGGTGGCCTGCAGCTTGGTGACGCTGTTCTGGTCGATCGGCGCGACCGCCAGTCGCGGATAGGCGTAGAACCTCACGAGGAGTCCCGCGACGAGCAGGAACACCCCCAGCCCGAACAACAGCGGACCCAGAAAACGACGCATGGCCTTGGTTCTCCCTCTCCCTGAGAGACGTGCTCAGCACGCTCTTTCTTGACGCGATCTCCCGGCGCGACGGCCGAAGGCTAACAGCAACTGCACCCGGCACCTATGCGGCGCGACGGCGGGCTCGGGCACCGGTCCGGACCACGACGCACGGGCCCTACGATCGGGCGCGTGCGCAGCCAGCAACGCCGTCGTGGGGCCGGACTCGTCACGGCCCTGCGGGTGCGCTGGACCTGGCAGCCCGACCGCGCGACGCGCCTGACGCACCGTGGCCACCCTGGCTGCCGTCGAGCCGGGCTGGAGCGTCGCCGACGTGGGTGGCCGCGCGGACGAGATGGCCCGGCTGCTGCCGCGGTGCGCGGTCACCTCGCTCAACGTCGAGCCGCCGTGCGACGTGCTCGTGCCGACGGAGCCGCCGCTGCCCTTCCCGGACGGATCCTTCGACGTGGTCACCAGCAGCGACGTGCTCGAGCACCTGCCGGGTGACGCCCGGGCCGCGCACCTGGGCGAGCTCGTGCGACTGGCGCGGCAACGTGTCGTGATCTGCTTCCCCGCCGGCACCGAGCACAAGGACGCCTCGGAGCGACGGCAGGCCGACCACCTCGAGCAGCGCTACGGCGTGCGGCTGCCCTTCCTCGAGGAGCATCTCGAGCACGGGCTCCCCCGGGCGCACGACGTGGCCGAGGCCCTCACGGCGAGTGCGCCGGGGGCACTGGTCGAGGTGCTCTTCCACGACGGGACGGAGATCTCCGACCGCGTGCTCGTCGACGCCTACGACGCGATCAGGGGCCACCAGGCAGGGGCGTTCGTGCGCTCTGCCCGGGCCTGGCTGGTGCGGCGGCCGCGTGAGCTCACCCATCAGGCGTCCCCCGCCAACGATCGCGCGTTCGTCGTGGTCGACCTCGCGCCGAGAGGTCCTCGACCACGAGGCTGAGCGCCGACTCGCGCATGGTCTTCCAGCTGAACTGGTCGGCCCACTCCTGGCAGCGGCGCGACAGGTCCTCGCGCTCCTGCGGACCCGCGACCTCGTGCAGGGCCACCCGGAGACCGCCGACCAGACCGTTGACGATCCCGGCCTCGTCGAGCCCCGTCGTGCCGACGAGCCAGCCGGTCTCGCCGTCGTGAACCGAGGCGCGCAGCCCCGGGACGTCCCGGGCCAGGGTGGGCACCCCGTAGGTGGCCGCCTCGATGACGACCTGGCCCCACCCCTCGGCGTCGGAGGCGCAGACGTGCACCGCCGCGGCGGCGAGGACCGCGTGCTTGTCGTCCTCGTCGAGGAACCCGTGGATGACCACGTGGTCCGCGAGCCCCAGCGAGACCACGAGGTCACGCAGCCGCTGCTCCTCGGGCCCCTTGCCGACGATGTCGAGATGCAGCCGTGGGCGCTCGCGGACCAGGCGCTGCACGGCGCGGAGCACCAGGTCGACCCGCTTGTGGGCGGCCAGCCGGCCCAGCACCACCAGTCGCTCGGGGTCGGAGCGGGCAGCGAGATGGCCCGGCGGGTCGGCGCCGTTGTGCAGGACCTGCACCGGCGGGCTCCAGCCGAGCTGGACGCGCATCTCCTCGCGGGTCGACTCCGAGACCACGAGCACGCGAGCACGCCGGTAGACACGCGGCATCAGCCACGCCTCCAGCCACCGGCCGAGGATGGCGAGGTGGGTCGGGAAGTAGGTCCGGAACTGCTCCTGGTGCACGTGGTGCATCACGAGCAGGACGACGGAGCGCCGCGGCAGCAGAGGCGGCGAGAAGACCGGGATCCCGTTCTCGGCGTCGACCACGACGTCGTACGCGCGGCCGGTGAGGGTACGGCGCAGCAGCTGCCACCACACCCACGGGTAGAAGCTGAACGCCGAGCCACCGCGGCGCACGCGGATGCCCTCGCGGGTCTCCGCCGAGACCTGGTGGGTGTCGCGCGCGGTGAGGAAGTCGACCTCGGCCCCGGCCTCGAGCAGCGCCGTCGCGAACTCCCAGGCGTAGCGCTCGGAGCCGCCGGCGAGGGAGTGCCACGGATCGCGCCAGTTGACGACCGCAGCCCGGATGCCGCCCAGTCCCCGGGCCCCTGGGCGCGGCTCAGGCCTCGGCGACGGCCTCATCGACCACCACTGCGGACGGGAGGGCGGACGGGAGGGCGGGCCGGGGAACGGGCACCCACCAGGTCGGCGTACCGACCCTGGCGGCGGGCAGCGGCGAGGCCGGCTGCCGGCCGCGCAGCCGCCACGCGATCGAGCCGAGCTCGACGAACGAGGCGACGCCGTGGCGAGCGGGGACGAACGTGGAGCCGGGCTTGTCGACCCAGACCACCGGGAACTCCACGACCCTCGCCCCGGCGCGCTGGAAGCGGCCGACGAGCTCGACGTCGAAGGAGAAGCCCCGGCACCGCAGCTGCGGGAACACCTCGCGGGCCACGTCGCCGCGCATCATCTTGAACCCGCACTGCGTGTCGGCGATGCCGGGCGCCACGCGGCGCGTCAGGTCGCGGTAGACGCCCGCGCCCACGGCGCGCACCCGGCTGTGCCGGTCCACCGTCACCGAGTCGGCGAGGGCGCGCGAGCCGATGGCCAGGTCGGCCCCGGCGTCGAGCAGTCGGTCGCCGTCGACGAGGGCGTCGAGGTGCGTGGCGCCGTCGGCGTCCATGAAGACCACCCGGTCGTGCGTGGACGCGGCCACGCCGGCCCGCGACGGCGGCCCCCTTGCCGCGGACGGCGCAGTGCACGACCCAGACCGGCATGGTCGGCGAGTCGAAGCTGCGCGCGACCTGGGCGGTCGCGTCGGTGCTCGCGTTGTCGACGACGATCACCTCGACCGGGCCGAGAGCCTCGGCAGCGGCCACGACGAACGCCTGCAACGCCGTCAGTGTCGACGGCAGTCGGCGCTCCTCGTCGAGCGCCGGAATGATCACCTGCATGGACAGACCTCCCCATCCGTCATGCGCGCGTCCCTCTCCCAAGGACGGTCACGGCGGACGGGTCAGCTGTCGGAGTACTTGTACAGGTTGCTCTGCGAGACGCCGCTCGGGTTGCCGTTGTACGCGGCGGTCCCACCGACGACTCCGAAGACGGCCAGCACCAGGCCGACCGCACCTCCGACGAGGATGTTCATTCGTCCCCTCCCGTATCACTATGTGGGCGCACCATACACGGGACCAGACGTCTGTCACGTATCCGAACCGCGAGGGCTAGGCCGGTGGCTGCGAGCCAGCCCAGCGAGCACGAGGACGTCGACGGCCAGCACCGCTCGCCGGGCCGCGGGTGACGGCTGCCCCGGGGGTGGCGACGCCGGCCGGCCGAGGTCGAGGAGGGACAGCCCGGGACCGTCGTGGAGCACCACCGCACCGGGCAGTCGGACGCTCACCGGTCCCGTGTCCTTCTCGACCAGGACGCTGCGCACGCCGAGCCGGCGCAGCGCCGAGGCGGGGTCCGCGGAGTCGAGGGCGCGCCGGATGTCGCGGAGCAACGGATCCTCGGAGTCGACGACCTTGGCGCCGACCAGGAGCCGGTCGTCGATGATCACGTCGCCCGGGAAGAACCGCGGGGCCGGGTCGAGGGCGGCGTGCCGGTCGTTCCAGGCGAAGCCGCGGTAGCCACCCGCCCACGGCAGCACCACCGTGCGTCCCGCCGGCACCATCGCCCGTACGGCGTACCACTCGGCGGGGTAGGCCACCGGCCGCCAGGTGCCCGCCAGGCCCCAGGCGAGCGAGGGCAGGGCGACCACCGGCGCGACCACGAGCAGGGCGGCGACGATGCGCAGCCCGTCGCGGAGCTGCCCGCGCGCGTCCCAGAGGCGCTGCGCCAGCGCCGCGATCCCGACGGCGAGGGCGAGCGCCAGTGGGCCGAGGTAGCGGGGCGAGTCGCGCACGATGCCGACCGCGGGGACCGCCCGCGCGACGATCGCCGAGGCCGGTCGACACCGCCGGCACCGCGGTGAGCGAGCACCAGGACCGTCGCCGCCACCGCAGCCGAGGCCGAGCCCGACCACCCGCGCTCGCTCGGTCCGGGCTGCCAGGCCCGAGGCCGACGACTCCGAGCACGGTGAGGAGCAGCGAGAAGCCGACGACGAGCGGCTCGGCGCGCTCCCCCGGCACGATGCTGCGCCTTCCAGATCCCCCCGAGGGAGAGCACGCTGCCGACCACGCCCAGGGACGACTCGGCCCGCGGGCCGAAGTCGGCGAACTGGCCCTGGGTCGCCTTGCAGGTGCGGCGCCGTCACGACGCCCGGGATGATCCACGGGAGGTTCACCACCACGCCGGCGACGAGGGTCCCGAGGAGCGCACCGACGCGAGGGCGGGCCGCGCAGCGACCGCGAGCGCGACCACCAGCGCCACCAGCCCCGAGGCCGGCGAGAAGACGGCGGCGACGCCCAGCCACGACACGAGGGCCGGCCAGCCGCTCCGGCGACCGTCGCGGACCCGTTCGGCGGCGAGCACCGTCCACGGGAGCAGCGCGTAGCCGACGACCACGCCCCACTGGCCGATGGCCAGCCGCTCGAGGACCCACGGGTTCCAGAGGAAGAACATGATCGCGGCGGCCCGCACCACGGCGGGGCGGTCGGCCAGCAGCCGGCCGATGCCCGCGCCGCCCACCAGGAACACGGCGACGAGCAGCGCCTTCTGCACCAGGTCGCCGGGCAGGACGTGCCCACCGCCGCCACGAACGCGTCGCCGGGCACGAACCGGGGCACCCGGCCGTCGAGGCCGAGCCAGGCGCCCTTCCACGGCATGTCGGGCACGAACACCATGTCGCCGCGCAGCACGTAGCCGCGGTGCAGGAGCGTCGGGCCGAGCACCACGAACGCGACCGCCGCCGACAGGGCGAGGTCGACGAGCGGACCTCGGCGCCGCCCGCTCATGCGGCCGGTGCGGGTCCGGGAGGCCGCCCGCGAGCCGGCCGTGGCGCCAGCGAGACGACCACGAGGACGAAGCCCGTCCCGGCCAGCAGGTCGGCGGCGTCGACCCGCAGGCGTGGACCGTCCAGCAGCAGCCAGGCCGTGAGCAGCGTAGGCGGCGACGAGGCACACCGTCGCCACGATCCGGCACGATCCGGCGGCCACCCGAGCAGGACCCCGAGGCCGCCGATCGCGACGCCGAGCAGGGCCGGGATGCCACCGAGCATCCAGGCCACCGGCAGCGCGAGCGCCCAGGTGGTCCACCACCGCGTCCGGCTGGGCCGTGGGCGCCGGAGGTCGGGCAACGGGCGTGCCGGCCGCAGCCGGGTGCGGGTCAGCACCACGACGGCACCGAGCAGGACGAGCGCGGCCAGTCCCAGGCCGCCGTACAGGAAGACCAGGTAGGGGCGCTGCGGCGCGTAGCTGATCACCACGGTGCCGCCCTTGCCGGCCGGGACCCGCCAGGCCTGGGCCCAGCCGTCGGAGATCATCGGGTCGAGCTGATGACCGTCGAGGGTGGCCTTCCAGCCGGCGTTGAGGTTGCGCGTCGTGGAGAGCATCGACGCGTCGCCGGGCCCGACCTGCATCACCTCGCGGGTGACCGGGCCGATGGCCGGGGAGAGCGTCCGCGCGACCCCCGTCGGCGTCCGCTGCGGTGCGGCGAGCAGCGCAGCCACGGGCTGGAACTGCTCGGTCGAGCCCAGCTGGAACCGGTGGTTGCCGGGTCCGAGGCGGATCGGCCCGGAGCACGACTGGTAGTGCAGCGGGCCGGCCGAGACCACGTCGCCCATGAAGCCGCGCGACCTCGGTCTCGTAGCGACGGCCGTCGACGAAGAGGACCGGCCCGAGCCCGCACACGGCCCCGGTCACGGTCGATGCCGACGAGGGGCCGGGCCACCTTCGGCCGGAGGCAGGTAGATCTCGCTGACGCCGATCGGCGCGGTGCCGCGCGTGGGGTTGGCGAAGGTGATCGTCAGGTGCTTGGTGCGCAGCGGCGGGAACTGCCCGTACTCCCCGAGCTGCACCCGCCTGGTCGCGCCCTCGGCGGTGCGGATCACGGCGCTCGTCGGCGCCACGGCGGGTGGGGCCGGGGCGCCCACGCCGAGCCGGTCGATGCGCTGCGGCGTGGCGAAGTCGACGGTCAGGACGGGGGCCGCGTCCCGGGGGTCGGCGATCCACGAGGTGGTGGTCGCCCCGTCGTAGGCCAGCCGGGCCGACACGGCCGGGTCGGAGAGCCACTGCGAGGAGGCGTGCACGATGACGCCGCCACCCTGCGGGTCGAGCAGCGAGACGGTCCCCGGCGTCGAGCGCGCCACGGCCGTGCCGCTGAGCTGCCAGGTGACCGCGTGGTCGACGTGGAAGGTCCGGTCGATGCCGGTGCTCTCCTCCGAGGCCGCCTTGCGCCCGGGGTCGCAGTCGGGGCCGAGGAGGGTGGAGATGCAGGCGCGGGTCTCCGGCTGGGCGGTGAAGACGAAGCTCGGCTCGTTCGACACCGCGACCCGAGGCACCACCAGGGTGCGGCGGTACGGCGTGGAGTCCGAGGTGACGTCGAGGATCGAGACCGGTCGGGTGTCCGCGCCCGCGCACCTTGTCGACCGCGATCCGCAGCCGCGTGCCGCTCACGCCGCTCAGGTCGGCGGTCGCCTGCCCGGTGAACGGGTTCGACCGTCGCCAGCGCCGAGTGCCCGCCGGCGCTGACCCGCCACCGGCGTGACCGTCGGCGCTGCGTGTCGTCGAACGGCGACTGGATGACGACCTTGCCGATCGGATGGCGCCGTGGGCCAGCGCACCTCGAGCCACTGGCCGGCGGGGCGTTGGTAGAAGGCCGACTGCCACCCGGTCGAGGGGTCGCCGTCGAAGGCGGCGTACGGCGCGGTCTGGGGCTCGACCGCGCCCAGGCCGTTCGTCCAGGCCTGGGAGGAGGACGCGGTCGCGAACGCGCCCGCGTCGTAGACGGCGCGCACCGGCCGGGACGCCGGGTTCGCCGGGTAGTCGGGCACCACGCGATCGCCGTGCAGGGGCTCCCCCGGCGCACGCACCGGCCCCTCGCCGTCGTGCACCCGGCCGAAGTTGCGCTCGCGGTCGCGGTAGGTGTCGCCGACGATGTCGGCCGGGCTTGTCCCAGCCGTCGTCGCCCTGCACCACCGCGGGCTGCTTGCGCGACAGGATGCCCTCGCTCACGGCCTGCACCACGTCGGAGGACGCGCTCGCCACCGTGCTCGGCGTCGGCCAGCGGACGCACCTCGAGGTCGGGCGCGACGTCGCCGGAGGTGACCCGGTAGACCTCGATCGCCGGCCCGAAGTCGAGCGGCGCCGAACGATCGCCACCCGGCTGACGCCGCGCGAGCGCGCCAGCGCGATCGAGACCAGGTTGGAGGTGGTGGTGTCCGAGGCCTGCTCGTCGAGGTCGTGGCGCACCAGCACGTAGCCGATCCCGAGCCGGCCGAGCGTCGGGCCGAGGTTGGGCGAGCCCGAGCCGGTCTCGAGGAAGTGCTCGAGCGAGGACAGGATCCGGATCGTCGGCGGCGGGGTCAGCGGCACCTGCGACCGCGACACCCACGGCGTCTTCGCCACCGACTGGAACGGCTCGTCGAAGGTCCAGCCCCAGGTCTGCAGCGCGAACCCGGTGCCCGGGACGACCCAGGCCCGCTGCTGACCCGGGCGCCTTCTGCGAGGTAGTCGGCCGCCTGCGACCAGTAGTCGGGGACGGCGCGCCAGCCGGGGGTGCGCAGGTCTGCATCGCCACGGCCGGCTGGGCCATCGCGAGCACGAGCGCGGCCAGCAGCCCGAGGGCCACGCCGCGGGGACCGGTCGCCCTCCGCCGGTCGGGTGCGCGTCACGCCGGAACCGGTCGGGCACCCGGACGCGCACCGAGCTTCGCGAGCCGCATGAAGACCGCGCCGATGCCCGAGGCAGAGCGGCAGCCGGAGCATCAGCTCGGCCTTGCTCACGTTGCGCAGCAGGGCGAAGGCCACCGTCGAGAGGTCCTGCACGGGCTGGGCGAGCGGGCTCTGCGAACGGGCCGGTGTGCGCCGAGCGTGACGCAGCACGACGCCGACGCAGGACGGCGATCACGAAGCGGCACACGCCACGGGCGCGGCGAGGAGGACCAGCCCGACGACGCCGAGCGCGGCGAGCAGCCCGCTGGCCAGCACCAGCGCGGCGTGGTAGGCGAAGTCGTAGCCGGCCGGCCAGTTCGGGCTGGTTGCCGACGTAGGTGTAGTCGACCCAGTTGCTCAGCCCGCGGAGCGTCGGCGGCGTAGCCGGTGGTCTCGGTGGTGGTCTTGCGTGTCCTCGACGTAGTCGAAGAACGGCGGCGAGTAGCGTCCGCAGCTGCAGCAGCGACGCGGCCCACCAGAAGCTGCGGCCAGCGCGATGAACCGCGACCACCAGCCCAGCAGCGACCACGGGACCAGCCTCCGCCGGCCGCGCCCACACGATGAGCACGACCACGCAGCGGCAGCCCGGCCACGGTCGCGGTGCGCGTTCACGGCCCCGCCGAACATGAACGCGGCGGCCGAGAACAGGGCCGCGCGGCGCGGGCCGAGGCGCCCGGTGAGCGGCGAGCACGACCGGCAGGACCACCCACGGCAGCACCGCGGTCGGCAGGATCTCCGCGCTGCGGACGCCGACCTGGCTGAGGATCCGCGGGCGACAGGCCGTAGGACATGCCGGCCACCCAGGCCGCCCACGGGCTCAGCGCCGATCGACCGGCGCCACCAGGCGCAGGCCCTCGGCGGCGATGACGATCACCGAGCACCGACCAGAGCCGCTCGGCGACCCACGGCGCGACGTGGAGCCAGCGTGGGAGAGCAGGAAGAACGGGCCCTGCGGGAACAGGTAGCCGTAGGCCTGGTTCTGCAGCTCCCCGAAGTCGGTCATCGGGTCCCACAGCGTGGTGGCCTCGTGCAGGAACGTGCCCGGGCCGCTCGATCAGCGGCGTCTTGGTGTCGCTGGTGGTCCGACCCACCTGCTCGAGGAGCGCGAACCCGAGGAGCACGACGTAGACGAGAAGCGAGGCCCCGGTCCGGGAGTCCACTCGTGGTCTGCGCATGTCGCGGACGAAGGTAGCCGATGAGCACCAGCACGGCTCCGTCGCCGACGACCACCGGTCTGGGAGACTGCGCCTCGTGCGCAACGGCAGGCAACCAGCGCGGTCACGGGCAGCCGGCGGACTGACGATCGCGGTCGCCATCGGCGTGATGAACCTGGCGACGTACGCCTCGACCCTGCTGGCCGCGCGGCTGCTCGGCCCCGGTGCCTACGGCGGGTTCGCGGCCGTTCTCGGCCTGCTGCTGGTCGTCGGCGTGCTGATGCTCGGCCTGCAGACGACCGGTGCGCGCCGGGTCGCCGCGAGCCCCGGCGACGTCGGCGAGATCGAGCGCACGCTGATGCGGGTCACCTACCGGGCCGCCTGGGTGCTGGCCGGGGTCTGCCTGCTGCTCACCCCGGTCTTCGACTCGGCGCTGCACCTGCAGAGCACCGTCGACCGCCGCGCTCGTGGCGCTCGTGGTGTGGCCGATGACCGTGGTGGGCGGCGAGGCCGGCATCCTCCAGGGCGAGCGCCGCTGGCTCCCGCTGGCCGCGGTCTACCTGGCCATGGGCCTGGCCCGGCTCGCCGGCACCCTCCTGCTCGTGTGGCGGCCCAAGGAGGCCGTGGCCGCCCTCAGCATGGCCATCGGCTTCGCGGCGCCTGCCCTGGTCGGCTGGTGGTCGCTGCGCCGGTACGCGCACCTGCGCAGCCCGCACGCCTCCGGCCACCACGACGCCGCGCGCCATCCTGCGCGAGCTCGGCTCCAACTCCCACGCCCTGCTGGCGTTCTTCGCCCTCTCCAACGCCGACGTGATCCTGAGCCGGTTCGTGCTCGACCCGCACTCCTCCGGCCTGTACGCCGGCGGCCTGATCCTGGTCAAGAGCCTGCTGTTCCTGCCGCAGTTCGTGATCGTGGTGGCCTTCCCGTCGATGGCGACCGAGGTGGCCCGGCGCTCGACCCTGGCTCAGAGCGTGGCGCGTCATCTTCGCCCTCGGCGCCCTCGGCACCGCTGGGCGTGTGGGCGCTGAGCGAGCGTCGCGCTGGTCTTCGTCGGCGGCCAGGAGTACGCCGACATCCAGGACCAGCTCTGGCTCTTCGCCGTGCTCGGCACCGTGCTCTCGGTGATCCAGCTGCTCGTCTACAGCGTCGTGGCCCGCCAGTCGCGGCGCACGGTCTACCTCGTCTGGGCGGCGCTGGTGGTGCTCGCCCTCGCGGTCAGGACCGCCCACACCGCGACGCGAGCTGGTCGTGACGGTGACCGCCGGTGGACGGCGCGCTGATGGTGGTCCTGCTCGTGGTCAGCTGGTGGCGGTTGCGCCAGGACGACCCCCAGGCCGCCGCTCGAGACCGCACGGGGCACCAGCTCCACCTGAGGCTCACGTGCCTCAGTGGGCGGCTTCGTGCCAGCTGCGGCCGGTGCCGACCGAGACGTCGAGGGCGACGGTCAGGTCGGCCGCCGAGGCCATCTCGCGGCGCACCAGCGCCTCGAGCGCGGCGTGCTCGCCGTCGGCCACCTCGAAGACGAGCTCGTCGTGCACCTGGAGCAGCATCCGCGAGGCCAGCCCCTCCGCGCGCAGCGCCGCGGTCGACGTTGAGCATCGCGACCTTGATGATGTCGGCGGCCGAGCCCTGGATCGGCGCGTTCAGCGCCATCCGCTCGGCCATCTCGCGGCGCTGCCGGTTGTCGCTGGTCAGGTCGGGCAGGTAGCGGCGGCGGCCCAGGATCGTCTCGGTGAAGCCGGTGCGGCGGGCCTCGTCGACGACGCCCCGCAGGTAGTCGCGCACGCCGCCGAAGGTCTCGAAGTACTCGTCCATCAGCCCGCGCGCCTCGCCGGTGTCGATGCGCAGCTGCTGGGAGAGCCCGAACGCCGAGAGCCCGTAGGCCAGGCCGTAGTTCATCGCCTTGATCTTGGCGCGCATCTCGGTGTTCACCGCGTCGGCGTCGACGCCGAAGACCCGGGCCGCGGTCACCGAGTGGAAGTCGCGGCCGGACCCGAAGGCCTCGATCAGCGCGGCGTCCTCGGAGAGGTGGGCCATGATCCGCATCTCGATCTGGGAGTAGTCGGCCGTCAGCAGCTCGCCCCTGATGTCGCCATGCCCTTGCCGACGACGAACCCCTCGCGGATGCGGCGCCCCGCCTCGGTGCGGATCGGGATGTTCTGCAGGTTGGGGTCGGTGCTCGAGAGCCGGCCGGTGGCGGCGATCAGCTGGTTGAACGTGGTGTGGATGCGGCCGTCCTCGGCCACGGTCTTGAGCAGGCCCTCGACGGTCTGGCGCAGCCGGATGACGTCGCGGTGGCGCAGCAGGTGGGCGAGGAACGGGTGCTCGGTCTTCTCGAACAGGCTCTGCAGCGCGTCGGCGTCGGTGGTGTAGCCGGTCTTGGTGCGCTTGGTCTTCGGCATCCCGAGCTCGTCGAAGAGCACCACCTGGAGCTGCTTGGGCGAGCCGAGGTTGATCTCGCGGCCGAGCACGGCGTAGGCCTCCTGCGCCTCGCGCCGCACGCCGTCGTCGAACTCCGACTCGAGGCCGGAGAGCAGGTCGTCGTCGACGGCGATGCCGACCTGCTCCATCCGCGCGAGCACGTCGATGAGCGGCAGCTCGACGTCGGCGAGCAGGCCGGTGCCGCCACGGTCGGCGAGCTCGTCGTCGAGCGCGGCCGCGAGGTCGAGCACCGCGCGGGCGTGCAGCATCGCCGTCTCGCTGCCGCCGCCGACCTCGTCGCCGTCGAGCCCCAGGCTCAGCTGGCCGTCGTCGGACTCCTCCTGCTTCAGCTCGCGCTTGAGGTAGCGCACGGTCAGGTCGGCGAGGTCGTAGGAGCGCTGGTCGGGACGGGCGAGGTACGCCGACAGCGCGGTGTCGCGCTCGAGCCCGGCCAGCGGCCAGCCGCGGGCGGCGAGCGCGAGCATCGGACCCTTGGCGTCGTGGAGCACCTTGGGCTGCGCCGGCGTCGCCGAACCACGCAGACGATCGCGGCGTCGTCCTCGGGCGTGACCTGGTCGACGGCGACGTGCGCGGCGGTGCCGTCGGTGGTGGCCAGCGCGAGGGCGCGCACGTCGCCGGTGCCGGCGCGCCACGCCCCGTCGACGTGCACGCCGACCCGCTGCGCCGTCGCTCGCGTGCGCGGCCAGCCAGTCGGCCACCGTGCCCGGCGCGAGGCGGGACATGTCGAGGGCGAAGCCGGAGTCGTCGATCTCCTCCTCGGACGGTCAGCGTCTCGAAGAGCCGGTCGCGCAGCACCCGGAACTCCAGGCCGTCGAAGAGGGTGTGCACCTCCTGCCGGTCCCACGGCTGCACGGCCAGGTCGTCGGGACGCAGCGGCAGGTCGAGGTCGTTGACCAGCGCGTTGAGCTGGCGGTTCTGCATCACCTGGCCGAGGTGCTCGCGCAGCGACTCGCCCTTCTTGCCGGTGATCTCGTCGGCCCGGGCGATGACGTTGTCGAGGCCGTCGTAGGTGTTGATCCACTTCGCGGCGTAGCCCTGGCCGACGCCGGGGACGCCGGGCAGGTTGTCGGAGGTCTCCCCCACCAGCGCGGCGAGCTCGGGGTAGCGGTCGGGCGGCACGCCGTACCGCTCCTCGACGGCGGCGGGCGTCATCCGCTTCATCTCCGAGACGCCGCGCATCGGGTAGATCACGGTGGTGCGGTCGTTGACCAGCTGGAAGGAGTCGCGGTCGCCGCTGCAGATCAGCACCTCGAAGTCGCCGTCCATCGCCTGCGTGGCCAGCGTGCCGATGATGTCGTCGGCCTCGAAGCCGGGCTTCTCGACGAACGGCACGCGCAGCGCCTGGAGCACCTCCTTGATCAGGGCGACCTGGCCGGTGAACTCCTCGGGCGACTTGGAGCGGTTGGCCTTGTAGTCGGCGAACTGCTCGCTGCGGAAGGTCTGCCGCGAGACGTCGAAGGCGACGGCGAGGTGGGTCGGCTGCTCGTCGCGCAGCACGTTGATGAGCATCGCGGTGAAGCCGTAGACGGCGTTGGTGTGCTGGCCGGTCGTGGTGGAGAAGTTCTCCACCGGCAGCGCGTAGAACGCGCGGTAGGCCAGCGAGTGGCCGTCGACGCAGGAGCAGGCGCGGACGAGTCGCGGCGACGGTCTCGGACACGCTTGCGACCCTAACCGAGCCTCCCGACAGCGCTGACCCGACCAGGGGTCAGGTCACAGGTGGTGCCAGGCGTCAGGCCTGGGCCTGGCGGCGACGCATGCGAGCGCCGCTGGGCCAGCACCTCGACCAGGTGCCGGTTGCCGCCCACGGCGACCCGGCTGCGGTCGGCGGAGAGCTTCTTGCGCAGCGCGGCGGTGCGCGGCGTGACGCACGGTGGCCGGCGCCGGCCAGGCCGAGGCGGGCGAAGAAGCGGTTGGTGTCGCGGTCGGCGTCGGTGATCGCGGTGACGCAGAGGACGTCCTTCTCCTCGGCCCACGTCACCGCCGCCTCCATCAGCGCGTGGGCGTAGCCGTGCCGGCGGTGCTGCGGCGCGACCACGAGGAAGGAGGTGTGCACCACCGACTCGACCGACAGCGGCGTGATGCGGCCGCGGCGGATCTGCATCGCGGCGACGATGCGACCGCCGCACTCGACCACGAGCAGCCGCTCGTCGGGCTCGGTCGTCGAGGTTGGCCAGCGCCAGCTCGGCGTCGCGGACCTCGGTGGCGAAGGCGCCGTCGTCGACGGCCGTGCGGCCGTAGAGATCGAGCAGCTCCGCGGCGTCCTGCGGTGTGGCTTCGCGGATGTGCGCTGCCGGTCGTGGCATGGCAACCCCCTGCTCGTCTCGCACCCCCAGCGCGGCTGGGCAAGTGAGACACTAACCGCCGCGGTCGTAGAACACTAAAGGAGATCGGGTGGTTCCTGGAACGGGCACCGCGGTCAACGCTGCGACGGTCCTCCTCGGCACCACCATCGGCGTCCTCGTCGGGCACCGGCTGCCCGAGCGGACCCGTCGCGTCGTCACCGACGGGCTGGGCCTGGTCACGCTGCTGATCGCGGCCGAATCCGCTGCCCACGTGGGCGATTCGGCGCTGAGCCGAGCGGTCGGCACCTCGGCCCCGATGCTGATCGTGCTCGGCTCGGTGCTGCTCGGCGGCATCGTCGGCTCGCTGCTGCGCATCGAGGACCGGCTGGAGGCGTTCGGTGGGGTGCTCCAGCGCTTCGCCGTACGCCGGTTCGGCGGCGGCGTCGCTCACGAGAGCCGGGCGCGCTTCATCCAGGGCTTCGTGACCGCTCGCTGGTCTTCTGCGTCGGCCCGCTGACGATCCTCGGCTCGATCGACGAGGGACTCGGCAAGGGCGCCGACCAGCTGTTGCTCAAGGCGGCCCTCGACGGGTTCGCCGCGATCGCGTTCGCGGCGGCCTACGGCTGGGGCGTGGGCGCGAGCGTCGTCGTGCTCGTCGTCGTGCAGGGCGGCCTGACCGCGCTCGGTGCGGTCACCGGGAACTTCCTGCCCGACGCCCACCTCAGCGCGCTCACCGCGACCGGCGGCCTGCTGCTGGTCGGCGTGGCCCTCCGGCTGCTCGACATCAAGCAGATCAAGGTCGCCGACCTGCTGCCCGCGCTGGTCGTCGCGCCGCTGCTGACCGAGCTGGTGGTCGCGTTCAGGTAGCCGGTCCTCCGGCGTCCATGCCGGGCCCGTGCTGCACGACGCCCTCGGCGACCTGGCGCATCGAGAGCCGCAGGTCCATCGCGGTCTTCTGGATCCACCGGAACGACTCGGGCTCGCTCAGCCCGAGGCTGCTCCTGCAGCACGCCCTTGGCCCGGTCGACCTGCTTGCGGGTCTCCAGCCGCTCGCTGAGGTCGGCGACCTCGAGCTCGACCTGCCGCAGCTCGGTGAACCGGCTCACCGCCATCTCGATCGGCGGGCACCAGGTCGGTCTTGTCGAACGGCTTGACCAGGTAGGCCATCGCGCCGGCGTCGCGGGCCCGCTCGACCAGGTCGCGCTGGCTGAAGGCGGTCAGGATGACCACCGGGGCGATCCGTGCCGCCGGCGATCCGCTCGGCGGCCGCGATCCCGTCGAGCCGCGGCATCTTCACGTCGAGGATGACCAGGTCGGGCGCCAGGCTGGTGGCCAGCGCGACCGCCTTCTCGCCGTCCTCGGCCTGCCCCACGACGACGTACCCCTCCTCCTCGAGCATCTCCGCGAGGTCGAGCCGGATCAGCGCCTCGTCCTCGGCGATCAGACGCGTGCGCGGCCTGCTCGCACTGGGCTCGTCGTCCACAGGCGGCAGGGTATCGGTGGCGCCCTTCGGATAGCCTGTGCCGTCGGCCGGCCCCGGTATTCCAATCGGCAGAGAATGCGGTCTCAAACACCGTCCAGTGTGGGTTCGAGTCCCACCCGGGGCACTCCACAACCTGTCGCGGACCTGGCGGTGGTCTCGACGAGGTCGATGCTGTGCACAGCCAATCGGTCCGGCACGAGGCGATGCGCCTGCTGGCGCTGGACGGGCCCGCTCGCAAGCACCTGCGCGTCCTGGGCATGACCGAGTGGCAGTGGGCGGTCGTGGAGCGCCACCCGGCCGACTTCCTGCGCGGCCTGTTCCACGCCGACGGGTGCTGGGCCGACAACTGGATCCGCGGATGGTGCGCGGACGCCCGCGACCTCCTCGACGTCGCCTGGCGCCAGTCGAACTGGAAGACATCTCGGTCTCCCGCCGGGCGGACGGGGCGCGGCTCGATGAGCCTGATCGGCCTGAAGGACTGACCGAGGCGCGGTCCAGACCAGTTCAGATTGTCATGTTTCGTCAAGGACACGAACGGCGCTGTGGCTTGATTTTCCCCCTCCTGCCCGACAACTCTGCGTCCAGCGGTCTCGCCCGAGGCCAGAGCACGGCGTGGCCCAGACGGGGCCCCAGCAACGGAGGAAATTGCATGCGGACTCGCCCCATGGCGAAGCTGGCAGCGGTCGGAATCGTGGGCGCTCTCGCCCTCGCCGGCTGCGGCAGCTCGGACAACAAGAGCAGCAGCGGCGGCGGCTTGAGCGGTGGTGGGAGCGGCAGCAGCAGCAGCAGCACCTACACGATCGCGTTCGAGGGGCCGCTCTCGGGTGACAACGCCCAGCTCGGCATCAACGAGGTCAACGGCGCCCAGCTCGCCGTCGACCAGGCCAACGCCGACTCCAGCCTCGGCTTCAAGCTCAAGCTCCTGAAGGCCGACGACGTCGGCGACCCGGCCAAGGCCCCGGCTGCCGCGGCCCAGGTCATCCAGAACTCCAACGTGATGGGCGAGGTCGGTCCGTCGTTCTCCGGCGCCACGCAGGCCGTGGCCGGCAAGTACGGCGACGCGGGCATCTCGATCGTCAACCCGTCGGCGAGCAACGGCACCCTGGAGGACCAGGGCTTCAAGACCTGGCACCGCGATCATCGCCAACGACTTCGAAGAGGGCCCCAAGGCCGCCGACTGGCTGGCCAAGACCTTCAAGAAGGTCATCGTCATCAGCGACAAGAGCGCCTACGGCGACGGCGTCGCCCAGGCGGTCTCCAAGGAGCTGAAGGCCAAGGGCGTCACCGTCATCAACCAGGGCGCCGACGCGACCAGCACCAAGGACTACGGCCCGGTCGCCCAGACCGTGAAGCAGTCGGGTGCCCCGGCGATGTTCTACGCCGGCTACGACGCCCAGGGCAGCCAGCTGGCCAAGGCGCTCGCGGCGGTCAACTACAAGGGCCTGCGGATGTCCGGCAACGGCGTGAAGTCGACCGTCTTCACCGACGGGCGCCAAGGCGGCCGGCGAGGGCTGGTACTTCTCCTGCGGTTGCCAGGACGCCAGCAAGGCTCCGGCCGCGCAGCAGTTCAGCAAGGACTACCAGGCGAAGTTCAACACCGCCGCCGTCGACGTACTCCTCGGAGGCCTACGACGCGACCAACATCCTGATCCAGGCGATCAAGACGGCCAAGGCGCGCCGGCTCGGTCACCCGTCAGGCGGTCAACGACGCGGTGAACAAGACCGACTACCAGGGCATCACCGGGCACCTCAACTTCGCCTCCAACGGTGACCTGCCCAAGGGCTCGGGCGTGGTCAACCTGTTCCAGGTCCAGAAGGCGGCAGATCGTCGGCCTCGGCGACATCTCCAAGGCCGCTGCTCCCAAGTGATGCGACTGCCGCACTGAGTGACTCAGGGGCGCTGCCACCGCTACGGTGGCAGCGCCCTTGTGCGACCAGAGCGGGCTGGTCCGCCTAACGCCTGACGAACGCGTGCAGAGAGGTGCACATCGGTGACCGACTTCTTGAACTTCGTGATCCTGGGACTGACCCGCGGATCGATGTACTCCCTCATCGCGCTCGGCTACACGCTGGTCTACGGCGTGCTCCAGCTGATCAACTTCGCCCACAGCGAGGTGTTCATGTCCGGCGCGTTCGGCAGCTACCTCGTGGTGAACACGGTCACCCATGACGGCGCCACCCCGCCGTGGTACGCCGTGACCGCGATCCTCGTGCTCGGCCTGGCCTCGGGTGCCCTCGTCGGCGCCATCGTCGCCTACGGCCTCGAACGCGTCGCCTACCGGCCGCTGCGCAAGCGCGGGGCACCCAAGCTGGCCTTCCTGATCAGCGCGATCGGCGCGTCGTTCTTCCTCTCCCAGCTCGCCGGCAAGCTCTTCAACCGGCTGAACAACAACAACTTCCCCGACCTACTTCAACCTCAACAAGACGTCGTCTCCATCGGCGGGGTCAGCGTCTCGCTGATCCAGGCGATCATCATCGTCTCGGCGCTGCTGATGATGCTCTTCCTCGACACCCTGGTCTCGCGCACCAAGCTCGGTCGCAGCATCCGCGGTGTCGCCGAGGACGCGCCCACCGCGGCGCTGATGGGCATCGACATCGACAAGACCATCTCGCGCACCTTCATCATCGGCGGTGCGCTCGGCGGCGCCGCCGGCTTCCTGTTCGGCACCGCGTTCGTCTTCTCCAACACCATGGGCTTCATCCCCGGGGTCAAGGCCTTCGCGGCCGCCGTGCTCGGCGGCATCGGCAACATCCGCGGCGCCATGCTCGGCGGCCTGCTGCTCGGCATCGTCGAGGCCACGGTGCCGACGGCTCCCTGGTACAAGCCCGGCTGGATCGGCATCGAGTGGACCGACGTGGTCGCGTTCCTGGTCCTGGTGCTCGTGCTGGTCTTCCGGCCGACCGGCATCCTCGGCGAGCGTCTGGGGCGTGCGGCATGAGCACCCACGGGATCGAGCGCCGCAGCGACGCCGCCGAGGCTCGCCGCACCCACGCCAAGCGCCTCGCCGCCTGCCTCCTGCTCGGGTTCGTGCTCGCCCTGATGATCGGCGACCAGGAGGGCACCCAGACCGACTTCGGCTACGCCTTCCGCCAGGCCGTGTCCTTCCCGCGCATCATCATCTTCCTGGTCGTCGGCGTCGGCGTGTACCTCGCCGTGACGTTCTGGCCCTACCTGACGCCCTACCTGCGCCGACCGGGCATGCGCCCGCTGGCGGCGGGGGCGATCTCCGTCGTCGCCGCGTACGGGCTGCTGAAGTGGAGCGACAACGGCGAGCTGAACACCGGTCGCCTCGGCGAGCTGGCGAAGGGCGCCAAGGACACCGGCGCGCTCGACGGCATCACCCGGGCCTTCTACGGCTCGGTGGTCCCGGGCTCGTACTGGATCATCCTGCTCGTCGTGCTGGCCCTCGGCCATCACCGCCGTGGTGCGCAGGCAGCGCCGCGCTCGCCTGGGCGACGGCCGCGCTCGCCGTCCTGGCCGGCGCGTGGGGCCTCTACGCCCAGTCCAGCGTGCACACGTTCCTCGGCGGGGCCGACCACGCCACCGGTGCCCTGGTCGCGCTGCTGGGCTACCTCGCGATCGCGGCCGGCGCCGTCACCGTGGCGCGCTCCTCGCGCGAGGAGGCCGACACCCGCGGCTTCATCGACCGGGTCTTCTCCTGGCGTACCGGCATGCCGCTGGTGGTCCTCGGTGGCGTGTTCGGGCTCATCTCGGTGTTCGTCGGCACCTGGTTCTCCCCCAGCAACCGCAACGACCACTTCTTCGCGCTGAGCGCCCGGTTCTCCGGCAGCGGCGTCAATGCGCTGACCTCGGCCTACATCACCTGGCTCGGGCTGCTGCTGTTCCTCGGCGTGCTGGCCCTGGCCGCCGTCACGTCGTACCTCGAGCGCGCCCGTCTGGCCGTGATCACCCTGGTCCTCGGCATCGTGGCCGGCGTCGTGACCCTGGTCCGTCATGCACGACATCGGCTCGCGTGGCCGCCAAGGCCGGCTTCAACGGGATCAAGCGGCGCCTGGGCCAACCTCGGCGTCGGCGGCTGGCTCATGGCCGCGCGCGTACACCCTGCTCGCCGGGGCGGGCTGGATGGTGACCCGGGCCGAGCGCACAGGCCGGGGACGATCGCCGTGGCCGGTGACTCCGACCAGCTGGCCGTCTCCTCCACCAACGTGACCCGGGTGGTGCTGGTGGTCGTGATCGCGACCGCGCTGTTCTACCCGCCGATGGCCACGCAGTTCTGGCAGACCGTGCTGGTCACCGAGATCGGCATCTACGTGCTGCTGGCGATCGGCCTCAACGTCGTCGTCGGCTGGGCCGGTCTGCTCGACCTGGGCTTCATCGCCTTCTACGCGATCGGCTCCTACACCACCGCCTACTTCACCGGCCGGCTGCCGGTGCACCCCCCGGACTGGCTGGTGCTCACACCGCTCCAGACGATCCCGTTCGCGGTGGTGATCTGCCTGCTCGCCGGCCTGCGCGCTCGGCGCCCCGACCCTGCGGCTGCGCGGCGACTACCTGGCCATCGTGACGCTCGGCTTCGGTGAGATCGTCCGGGTGGTCGCCAACAACGCCACCCCGATCACCAACGGTCCGCGCGGCGCGTTCAACATCCCGCCGCCCTCGATCCACCTCGGACCGATCCACTTCACCTGGGGCGACAGCGCGCTCGGGTTCTGGTACCTCCTGCTGGTGCTGGTCGTGATCGTGGTCGTCCTGTTCCGCCGGCTCGAGAACGCGCGCCTCGGGCGTGCGTGGGCCGCCATCCGCGAGGACGAGGTCGCCGCGCAGGCCACCGGCATCAACACCACCCGCGTGAAGCTGCTCGCCTTCGCGATCGGCGCGTCCACCTCCGGTGTGGCCGGCGTGTTCTTCGCCAGCCAGGTCGGCTCGTTCACGCCGGAGAACTTCATCCTCAACAACTCGATCCTCGTCGTCGCCTACGTCGTCTTCGGTGGCATGGGCTCCCTCCCGGGCGCGATGGCCGGCGCCGCGGTCCTGACCTGGCTGCCGGAGTTCCTCAAGGACCAGGTGCCGGCCGAGGACCGCCAGATGTGGATCGGCGCCGTGATCCTGCTGATGATGATCTTCCGTCCGGCGGGCCTGATCCCGGCGCGGCGCCGCCGCGCCGAGCTCACCGGGCTCGACCGGGCCGACAGCGCCGAGACCACGGCGGTCCCGGCCGGGGAAGGGATGTGAGCCGATGACCGCCGCCACCTCGGAGCCCGCGCACCTCGGACGGGCGAGGTCGTCTACGACGTCCGCGACGTGACCCTGCGCTTCGGCGGCGTCACCTCGCTGAACGACGTCTCGCTGCAGATGCGGCGCGGCGAGGTCCTGGCGGTGATCGGCCCCAACGGCGCCGGCAAGACCTCGCTGTTCAACTCGCTCACCGGCGTCTACCAGCCGCAGGAGGGCACGATCGAGCTCGCGGCGCGACCCGGGGACGCCGCCCGTCTCGGTGCTGGGCGCCAAGACCCACAAGATCAACCAGATGGGCGTGGCCCGCACCTTCCAGAACATCCGGCTGTTCCCGGCGCTCACCGCTCTGGAGAACGTCAAGGTCGGCGTGGAGACGCGGCAGAGGTCCGGTCCGATCGCCTCGATGCTCGGGATGCCCTGGCAGCGGCGCGAGGAGCGGGAGTCGACCGAGCAGGCCTACGAGCTGCTGCGCTTCGTCGGGCTGACCCGGCGGGCCAACGACCTCGCCGGCTCGCTGGCGTACGGCGAGCAGCGGCGACTCGAGATCGCCCGGGCGCTCGGCACCCAGCCCGGTGTCATCCTGCTCGACGAGCCGGCCGCCGGCACCAACCCTGTCGAGAAGCAGGAGCTCGCCGCGCTCATCCGCAAGATCAACGACCAGGACATCTCGGTGCTGCTCATCGAGCACGACATGAAGCTGGTGATGGCCGTGGCCGACCGGCTGGTGGTGCTCAACTTCGGGCGAGAAGATCGCCGAGGGCACGCCGGCCCAGATCCAGCGCGACCCGGCGGTGATCGCTGCCTACCTCGGCACGTACCGAGGACGAGGCGGTCGCGATGACGGAGGGCCTCGAGGTGCAGGCGCTCGACGTGCACGAGGACGTGCTCGAGGAGCCGGGTGGCGCCGCGCCAGCCGTGCCGACGGCCGGAGGAAGGAGAACGGCCATGAGCCTGCTCGAGGTCGACGACATCGAGGTGCGCTACGGCGCGATCCGGGCCCTCAAGGGCGTCAGCTTCCACGTCGACGAGGGCGAGGTGGTGGCGCTGCTCGGTGCCAACGGCGCCGGCAAGACCACCACGCAGAAGACCATCTCCGGGATGATGCGGCCGGCGCTGGGCGAGATCCGCTTCGACGGGGTGCGCATCGACGGCATCCCGGCCCACGACCTGATCCGGCTCGGCATCTGCCACGTGCCCGAGGGGCGGCGTGTCTTCCCGCTGATGTCGGTGGCCGAGAACCTCGAGATGGGCGCCTTCCGCTTCAAGAAGCCCGACCCGCAGGTCCTCGCCCGGTGCTTCGAGCTGTTCCCACGACTGCACGAGCGCCGTACGCAGAACGCCGGCACGCTGTCGGGTGGCGAGCAGCAGATGCTGGCCATCGCGCGCGCGTTGATGGGCAAGCCGAGGCTGCTCCTGCTCGACGAGCCGTCAATGGGGCTGGCGCCGCTGATCGTGCAGCAGATCTTCGACATCGTGCAGGAGATCAACTCCACCGGGGTGACCGTGCTCATCGTCGAGCAGAACGCCGCCAAGGCGCTCCGGCTCGCCAACCGGGGATACGTGTTGGAGACCGGTGAGCTGGTCCTCTCCGGCACCGGTCGGGAGCTGCTCGCCGACGACCGCATCCGGGCGGCATACCTCGGCGAGGAGATCAACGCCTGAGGTCGACCTCGACCACTCGGTCGGTGACACCCGGGTCCTCGCCGCCGAGCAGCCAGGCACGCGTGCCGTCGAGCGCGATCGCGGCATCGCTGACCGGCCGCGGCAGCCGGCCGGCCGACGTGAACCGGTTTGTGGCCGGGTCGAACCACCACATGCGGTCGGTGCGCACGTCAGGTGTGACGTGCCCGCCCATGAGGAGCACCCGGCCACCGACGGGCACGGCCATCGCGTGCCCGAGCGGACGAGGCAGGGTCGCCACCACGCGGGTGTGGCCGGTGCGTGGGTCGATCCGCTGCACAGCGCTGAGCTCGGCGCCGCTCACCTCACCGCCGAACACGTAGATCGCGCCTCCGACGAGTGCGGTGGCGGCGTAGCGCACGCCGCGGACGAGACGTCCCGCGGGCCGCAGGGGTCCGTGGCCCTGCTGCTCGAAGACGGCGCGCTGGGCCGTGGTGCCGTCGTACCCCCCGATCGCGACCGTGCCGGACGGCGTCGTGACGACGGAGAGGTCGCTGCGGGTCGTCGGGAACCTTGCGACGCGGTGCCACGCTCCTCCATGGAGTGCCTGGACCAGTGACTGCTCGGTGGAGTTGCCGCCGCCGAAGACGGCCGGGGCGCCGGCGAACAGGCCGCCGGCGGCATCGTGCACCGGCACAGCGAGGTGGGCGACGCGCGTGGACCGACCGCTGGCCAGGTCGATCCGGCTGACGGCGTCGGTCGAGACGTCACCGGGCAGCATGCCGCCGGCGAGCAGCACCTGCCCCGACCCGAGGTCCACCAGCGCCTGCCTCGACGAGGGCTGGGTGAGCCGCCAGGAGGCGAACCGTGCACGCGCCGTCGTGGGGGCCGCCGAGGACGACGGGCTGGCGCTGGTGCCCGCGCCGGTGCTGCTGGGGCTTGCACCGGGGCTGCCCTGGGCCGCCGGCTGGGCTCCGCCGCATCCGGCGAGCAGCACGCAGGCCACGGCGCACGCGAGCGTCGCGGCGAGGTGATGTGGCCTCATCGCATGTTGCCCGTGTGCCCCAGGGAGTAGCGCCCCGGCTGCGGCCAGACGCAGAGCCCGTGCGGGCTGCCACCGACGTGGATGCGCGCCACGAGCCGGCCGTCGCGGGTGCGGAAGCCGTAGACGACCCCGTCGTAGCGACCCGAGAGCCAGAGCATCGACCCGTCGGCGGAGACGCCGCCCATGTCCGGACTGCCGCCTCCGGGGATCACCCACGTGTCGACGATGCGGTTGGTGGAGAAGTCGAGGACGCTGACCTTTCCTGCACCGCGATCGGAGATGTAGAGCCGGGTGCCGTCGCGACTCGGGTAGAGCCCGTGCGGGTGGCTGGGCAGGCCGATGACGGCGCGCTGGCGCAGCGTGCGGGCGTCGATCAGCCGCAGCTCGTTGGTGCCCATGTCGGCCACGTAGAAGGTGCGCCCGTCGGGTGAGAGCCGGATGTCCTGCGGCATGCTCATCCCCATCAGCCCCGCGGGCGACGCGTGCTTGGCCGTGGGGCGTGGGGCGAGCATCAGCCTGCCCAGCACGTGGTGCCCGAGGGTCGAGATCTTGACGAGCTCTCCGGAGAACTCACAGGTCACCACGAAGAAGCGCCCGTTCGCCGAGAAGTCGGCGTGGTTGGGCCCGCGGCAGCCTCGCGGCGAGACGTCGGCGATGCGGCGGAAGGTCCGCGGATGGGCGAACCGGATGATGTCGTGCTGCTCGACCATCACCACGGCCTGGCGTCCGTCCGGGGTGAAGTAGAGGTTGTACGGACGGGTCACGTGCACGGAGCCGCGGGCCCGTCCCGTCGCCGGGTCGAGGAAGCTCAGGCGGTCCGCCGCGCTGGCGTTGACCACCAGCCGGTGCAGGTCGTAGGCGGGCACGACGTGCTGGCTCAGCGAGCCGGTGTGCAGCACCCTGACGATCCGCCGGGTGCGCTGGCTGATCACGGTGACCGTGGATCCGGTGGAGTCAGGCACGTAGAGGTAGGGCCGCGCCGTGCGCACGGCGGGGCTGAGCATGCCGGCGTGGGTGGCCGCGTAGACGTTGTTGTCGAGCACCGGAGGCATGCCCGGCAACGGGTCGCGGAACTGCGGAGCGACGTACGGGATGACTGCGGGTGCGCTGGAGGCCGCGCCCGACTCCTGGTGACCAGCGCCGGGAGCGGTGCGCGCGGCGGCGTGGTGGGCGCAGCCCGCCAGGACCAGCGCCCCGAGGACGACGCCGAACAGGACCCGGCCAGGTGAACGCATGCCCCGCCCCTCGTCGATGTCACTCAGCCGTCCGACCGTAGGCAGCCAACCTGAACGCAGGCTGGCGACTCAGGTGCTCCGGTACGCCGGCGCCACCTCGTTGATCGCGTCGCCCATGCGGTGGATGCGTAGCGCGTTGGTCGAGCCGGGGATGCCGGGCGGGCTGCCAGCGATGATCACCACGAGGTCGCCCTGCTCGACCCGCCCGATCGCGAGCAGCTGCTCGTCGACCTGGCGCACCATCTGGTCGGTGTGCTCGACCGCGTCGGTCTTGAAGGTCTCCACACCCCAGGTCAGCGCGAGCTGGGAGCGCACGCGCGCGTCGGGGGTGAAGGCCAGCACCGGGATGTGGCCGCGGTAGCGAGCGAGGCGGCGCGCGGAGTCGCCGCTCTGCGTGAACGCCACGAGGTACTTCGCGCCGACCCGGTCGGCCACCTCGGCGGCCGCCTTCGCGATCACCCCACCCCGCGTACGTGGCTGCCAGTCGATGGCGGCCATGTGGTGCAGCTCGTGGTCCTCGGTGGACTCGATGATCCGGGCCATCGTGCGCACGGCCTCGATCGGGTACTCCCCCACGCTCGTCTCTCCCGAGAGCATCACCGCGTCGGCGCCGTCGAGCACCGCGTTGGCGACGTCGGAGGCCTCGGCCCGGGTGGGCGCGGGGTTGCTGATCATCGACTCGAGCATCTGGGTGGCCACGATCACCGGCTTGGCGTTGCGGCGCGCCTTCTCCACCACCCGCTTCTGCAGGAACGGCACGTCCTCCAGCGGGCACTCCACGCCGAGGTCGCCGCGCGCGACCATGAACCCGTCGAAGGCATTGATCACCTCGTCGAGGTTGTCGATCGCCTGCGGCTTCTCGATCTTGGCGATCACCGGGAGCATCACCCCCTCCTCCCGCATCACCTTCCGGACGTCCTCGACGTCCTGGGCCGAGCGCACGAACGACAGCGCGATGAAGTCGACGGTCAGGTGCAGCCCCCAGCGGAGGTCCTCGATGTCCTTCTCCGACATGGCCGGGACGCTGACCGGGACGCCGGGCAGGTTGATGCCCTTGTGATCGCTGATCCGCCCGCCGGTGACCACGACGGTGTGCACGTCGTCGCCGTCGACCTCGGTGACGCGCAGGCGCACCTTGCCGTCGTCGATGAGCACCTGGTCGCCGGGCCCCACGTCACCGGGCAGGCCGGCGTACGTCGTGGAGGCGATCTCGTTGTCGCCGTCGACCTCGCGGGTGGTGATCACGAAGCTCTGCCCGGTCACGATCCGGGTCGAGCCCTCCTTGAAGTTCCCGAGCCGGATCTTCGGGCCCTGGAGGTCGACGAAGACGGCCACGCCGTGCCCGGTCTCGTCGGCCGCCTGCCGGACCCGGAGGTAGATCTCCTCGTGGTCGGCGTAGGCGCCATGGCTCAGGTTGAGCCGGGCGACGTCCATCCCGGCATCGACCAGCTCCCGGATCCGCTCCTTGCTCGCCGTCGCCGGCCCGAGCGTGCACACGATCTTCGCTCTCCGCACGATGAGCGAGCCTATCCGGAAGAACTTGAACGTTCCAATAGCCCGCGGTTTCCCTAGTGAACTAGGGATCCATGCGCTTCCCACGCGAAGCATCTCGTGGGAAGCGGTGGTTTCCCTAGTGAACTGGGAACCACGCCACGCCCGCTTATGCGGAGATCGGGCGCTCCGTCGGCGGGATCGGGGCCGGCAGGTTGGTCGAGCCGCTGAGCCAGGTGTCGACGGCGGCGGCCGCGGCGCGGCCCTCCGCGATGGCCCACACGATCAGCGACTGGCCGCGACCGCAGTCCCCCGCGACGAACACGCCGGGCGACCGAGGACTCGTAGCCGGCGTCGCGGGCGACGTTGCCCCGCTCGTCGAGCTGCACGCCGAGCTGCTCGACCAGACCGGGCTGCTCGGGACCGGTGAAGCCCATCGCCAGCAGCACCAGCTCGGCCGGGATCTCGCGCTCGGTGCCCTCGACCTCGCTGAACTTCCCGTTCTCGAAGGTCACCTCCACCAGCTGGAGGGCACGCACGTTGCCGTCGCCGTCGGCGAGGAACTGCTTGGTGGAGACCGAGTAGACCCGCTCGCCGCCCTCCTCGTGGGCCGAGGAGACCCGGAAGAGCATCGGGTACGTCGGCCACGGCTGGTTCGCGGGACGCTCCTCGCCGGGGCGCGTCCATGATCTCGAGCTGGGTGATCGTCTTGGCCTGCTGGCGGATGGCCGTGCCGAGGCAGTCGGCGCCGGTGTCGCCGCCGCCGATGATGACGACATGCTTGCCGTCGGCACGGATCTGGTCCGAGCCATCCGGGTCGCAGGCTGGTCCAGCGAGGCACGGTTGGACTGCGGCAGGTACTCCATCGCCTGGTGGATGCCACCGAGCTCACGGCCCGGGACCGGCAGGTCGCGCGCCGCGGTGGCGCCCATGGCCAGCACGATCGTGTCGTAGCGGTCACGCAGCTGGTCGCCGGTGAGGGTGGCACCGACGTCGACGCCGGCCCGGAAGACGGTGCCCTCGCGCCGCATCTGGTCCAGGCGGCGGTCGAGGACCTTCTTCTCCATCTTGAACTCGGGGATGCCGTAGCGCAGCAGGCCGCCGATCTTGTCGGCGCGCTCGTAGACCGCGACCGTGTGCCCGGCCCGGGTCAGCTGCTGGGCGGCGGCCAGCCCCGCGGGTCCGGAGCCGATCACGGCGACCGTCTTGCCGGAGAGCCACTCGGGCGGCTGCGGGCGTACAGCGCCGGACTCCCAGGCGCGGTCGATGATCGCGACCTCGACGTTCTTGATCGTCACGGGGTCCTGGTTGATGCCCAGCACGCAGGCCGTCTCGCACGGTGCCGGGCACAGCCGCCCGGTGAACTCCGGGAAGTTGTTGGTCGCGTGCAGCCGCTCGATGGCGCCGTCCCAGTCACCACGCCAGACGAGGTCGTTCCACTCCGGGATGATGTTGCCCAGCGGGCAGCCCTGGTGGCAGAACGGGATGCCGCAGTCCATGCAGCGGCCCGCCTGCGTCGAGATGATCGGCAGCAGCGCCTTGCCCGGTCCGCCCGGGTAGACCTCGTTCCAGTCGTGCGTCCGCTCCTCGACGGGACGGCGCTCCGCGAGCTTCGCGACCGTGCTTGAGGAATCCTCGGGGGTCAGCCATGGAGCACCTCCATCATCGCCGTGGCCACGTCGTTCTCGTCGAGCCCGTCGGCCTCGGCCTTCGCCTTGGCGTCCATGACGGTGCGGAAGTCGCGCGGGATCACCTCGGTGAACCTCGTCAACGAGGTCTCCCAGTCGTCGAGCAGCGCTGTCGCCACCCGCGAGCCGGTCTCCTCGGCGTGGGCGCGCACGAGCTCCTCGAGCTCGACCGCGGCGTCGTCGGTGACCGGCGCCAGGTCGACGAGCTCGGTGTTGACGCGCTGCTCCTTCAGGTCCAGCACCCAGGCCACGCCACCCGACATGCCGGCCGCGAAGTTGCGACCGGTGCGGCCGAGCACGACGGCCCGTCCGCCCGTCATGTACTCGCAGCCGTGGTCGCCCACGCCCTCGGTCACCAGCCGCGCTCCCGAGTTGCGTACGCCGAAGCGCTCGCCCACCCCGCCGCGGATGAAGATGTCACCGGCCGTCGCGCCGTAGGCGATGGTGTTGCCGGCGATGATGTGGTCCTCGGCGTCGAAGGTGGCGCTGCGGTCGGGCCGGATCACCAGGCGGCCACCCGAGAGGCCCTTGCCGACGTAGTCGTTGGCGTCGCCGTCGAGCCGCAGCGTGATGCCGCGGGGCAGGAACGCGCCGAAGGACTGGCCGGCCGAGCCCACCAGGGTGAGGTCGATCGTGCCGTCGGGAAGCCCCTCGCCGCGGTAGCGCTTGGTCACCTCGTGGCCGAGCATCGTGCCGACCGTGCGGTTGACGTTGCGAACGGTGACCTGCGCACGCACCGGCTCGCCCTTCTCCAGGGCGTCGGCGCACAGCGCGATGAGCTCGTTGTCGAGGGCCTTGTCGAGTCCGTGGTCCTGCGCGCGCACGCAGTGGCGCGAGGTGTCGCCCACCTCGGAGTGCAGCTCGGGCACGTGGAAGATCGGCGAGATGTCGAGCCCGGCCGCCTTCCAGTGGTTGACCGCCTCGGTGGTGTCGAGCACGTCCGCGTGGCCGATGGCCTCGTCGAGGGTGCGGAAGCCGAGCTCGGCCAGGATCTCGCGCACCTCCTGGGCGATGTACTCGAAGAACGTCACGACGTACTCGGCCCTGCCGGTGTACCGCTCGCGCAGCACGGGGTTCTGGGTGGCCACGCCGACCGGGCAGGTGTCGAGGTGGCAGACCCGCATCATGATGCAGCCCGAGACGACCAGCGGTGCGCTGGCGAAGCCGTACTCCTCGGCGCCGAGCAGCGCGGCCACGACGACGTCGCGACCGGTCTTGAGCTGGCCGTCGGTCTGCACGACGATCCGGTCACGCAGGCCGTTGAGCACCAGCGTCTGCTGGGTCTCGGCCAGCCCGAGCTCCCACGGACCACCAGCGTGCTTGAGCGAGGTCAGCGGCGCGGCGCCGGTGCCGCCGTCGTGGCCGGAGATGAGCACCACGTCGGCGTGCGCCTTGGAGACGCCCGCGGCGACGGTGCCCACCCCGACCTCGGCCACGAGCTTGACGTGCACTCGCGCGGACGGGTTGGCGTTCTTGAGGTCGTGGATCAGCTGGGCGAGATCCTCGATCGAGTAGATGTCGTGGTGCGGCGGCGGGGAGATCAGACCCACCCCGGGCGTGCTGTGCCGGGTCTTGGCCACCCACGGGTAGACCTTGTTGCCCGGCAGCTGGCCGCCCTCGCCGGGCTTGGCGCCCTGGGCCATCTTGATCTGGATGTCATCGGCGTTGGTGAGGTACTCAGAGGTGACGCCGAAGCGCCCCGACGCGACCTGCTTGATCGCCGAGCGCCGCTCGGGGTCGTAGAGGCGCTCGGCGTCCTCGCCGCCCTCGCCGGTGTTGGACTTGCCGCCGAGGCGGTTCATCGCGACGGCCAGCGTCTGATGCGCCTCGAGGGAGATCGAGCCGTAGGACATGGCACCGGTCGAGAACCGCTTCACGATCGCCGAGACGGGCTCGACCTCGTCGACGTCGATCGGCTCGCGCCCGGTGACGCCCTCGTCCTTGAACCGCATCAGCCCGCGCAGGGTCATCAGCCGCTCGGACTGGTTGTTGACGCGCTCGGTGTACTGCTTGAACACGTCGTACCTGCCGGCCCGCGTGGAGTGCTGGAGCCGGAAGACCGTCTCGGGGTCGAACAGGTGCGGCTCGCCCTCGCGGCGCCACTGGTACTCGCCGCCGATCTCGAGCTCGCGGTGCGCCGGCGCGATCCCACGGACCGGGTAGGCGACGCGGTGCCGCTTGGCGACCTCCTCGGCGATCACGTCGAGGCCGACGCCGCCGAGCTTGGAGGTGGTGCCCGTGAAGTACTTGTCGACCGTCTCCTGGGAGAGCCCGAGCGCCTCGAAGATCTGTGCACCGGTGTACGACGCGACGGTGCTGACGCCCATCTTGGACATCACCTTGAGCACGCCCTTGCCCAGCGACTTGACCAGGTTGGCGACCGCCTCCTCCGGCTCTGCCTTCACGTAGTAGCCGTCGCGCGCGAGGTCCTCGACCGACTCCATCGCGAGGTAGGGGTTGACCGCCGCGGCACCGAAGCCGATCAGCAGCGCGACGTGGTGCACCTCGCGCACGTCACCGGCCTCGACGAGCAGGCCCACCTTGGTGCGGGTCTTCTCGCGGACCAGGTGGTGGTGCACGGCGGCGGTGAGCAGCAGCGACGGGATCGGGGCCTTGGTGGCGTCGGCGTGCCGGTCGGAGAGCACGATGACGCGGGCGCCGTCCTCGATCGCCTGGCTCACCTCGCGGCAGATCTCGTCCAGCCGCGCGGCGAGGGCGTCGCCGCCGCCCGTCACGTCGTACAGCCCCCGCGCGACGTGGGCACCGAAGCCTGGCATGTCGCCGTCGCGGTTGATGTGGCGGATCTTGACCAGCTCGTCGTTGGTGATCACCGGGAACGGCAGCACCACCTGGCGGCACGACGCGGGCGTCGGGTCGAGCAGGTTGGCCTCCGGGCCGATGGTGCCGTTCAGGCTGGTGACCAGCTCTTCGCGGATCGCGTCGAGCGGCGGGTTCGTGACCTGGGCGAAGAGCTGCGCGAAGTAGTCGAACAGCAGGCGCGGCCGGTCGCTGAGCACGGCGACCGGGGTGTCGGTGCCCATCGACCCGATCGGCTCGACGCCGCCGTTGGCCATCGGGGTGAGGATGACCCGCAGCTCCTCCTCGGTGTAGCCGAAGATCTGCTGGCGGCGGGTGACCGAGGCGTGCGAGTGGATCACGTGCTCGCGGTCGGGGATGTCCTCGAGCTTGATCAGGCCTGCGTGCAGCCACTCGTGGTACGGGTGCTCGGTGGCGAGCTCCTCCTTGATCTCGCCGTCCTCGATGATCCGGTGCTCCTCGATGTCGACGAGGAACATCCGGCCGGGCTGCAGACGGCCCTTGCGGACGATCTTCTCGGGGGCGATGTCGAGCACGCCGACCTCGCTGGCCAGCACGACGAGGCCGTCGTCGGTGACCCAGTAGCGCGACGGGCGCAGGCCGTTGCGGTCGAGCACCGCACCGACCTGGGTGCCGTCGGTGAAGACCACGCACGCCGGCCCGTCCCACGGCTCCATCAGGGCGGAGTGGAACTCGTAGAAGGCCCGCCGCTTCGGGTCCATCTCGTTGTGGTTCTCCCACGCCTCCGGGATCATCATCAGCACCGAGTGGGGCAGCGAGCGGCCGCCGAGGTGCAGGATCTCGAGGACCTCGTCGAAGGACGCCGAGTCGCTGGCGCCGGGCGAGCAGATCGGGAAGATGCGGTCGAGGTCACCGGGGATCAGGTCGGACCTGAGCAGCGCCTCGCGTGCCCGCATCCAGTTGCGGTTGCCCATCACGGTGTTGATCTCGCCGTTGTGGGCGATGAAGCGGAACGGGTGCGAGAGCGGCCAGCTCGGGAAGGTGTTGGTCGAGAACCGGGAGTGGACCACGGCGATCGCGCTCTGCACCCGCTCGTCCACGAGGTCGGGGAAGACGCGGTCGAGCTGCTCGGTGGTGAGCATGCCCTTGTAGACGATCGTGCGGCTCGACAACGACGGGAAGTAGGCGTCGGTCTCGCGCTCGGCCCGCTTGCGCAGCACGAAGGCCAGACGCTCGAGCGCCATCCCGAGCACCCGGCTGCCCGAGGCGGCCACGAAGACCTGCGAGAAGGACGGCATGCAGTCCTGGGCGGTCCGGCCCAGCGAGGACGGGTCCGTGGGCAGGTGGCGCCAGCCCAGCACGGACAGGCCCTCCTCGCCGGCGATCTCCTCGATGCGGCGCCGTGTCTTGGCGGCCTGCTCGTCGTCACCGGGGATGAACGCGGTGCCGACGGCGTAGGCGTGCTTGCCGGGGAGGTCGAAGTCGACGACCTCGCGGAAGAAGGCGTCCGGGACCTGCATCAGGATGCCCGCGCCGTCACCCGAGTTGGGCTCGGCGCCGGCAGCACCGCGGTGCTCGAGATTGCGCAGGGCGGTGAGCGCCTTGACCACGATGTCGTGGGAGGGCACGCCGGTCATCGTGGCGACGAAGGCCACCCCGCAGGCGTCGTGCTCGAACTTCGGGTCGTAGAGGCCCTGGGCCGGCGGGAACGCGTGCATGTGCATTCTCCCGTCGTCGGTCATCACGCGCCGGTGAGGCCCGGGGACGAGATGAGGGTGAGCATGCTGGTGCTGGGACGACTCTGGCCCATGCGGAGGATTCAGCCTAACAGCAGGGTTACCCGCCAGTCGCACGCTGATCCGGGCGTGGACCGGCCTCCTCGGACGCTCGACCTTCGACGTACGGCGACGTCTCCCGGCCGGGGTGCCGGCGTGCGGAGATGACGAAGTACACCGCGGCCGCGATGAACAGGATGATCGACATCCACACCCCCCAACGCAGGCCGAGCACGTTGTTGAGCTCGATCGCGTCGATGCGCAGCGACTCGATCCAGCTGCGCCCGGCGGTGTAGATCATCACGTAGACCGCGAACGCGCGCCCGTGGCCCAGCCGGAAGCGGCGATCGAGCCAGAGGAGCAGCGCCAGTCCGACGAGGTTCCACATCGCTTCGTAGAGGAAGGTCGGGTGGAAGACCGTGCCGGCGGGGAAGGTGCGCCCCGGCGGCCAGTGCGACGGGTCGATGCGCAGCCCCCACGGCAGCGTGGTGGGGCGCCCGTAGAGCTCCTGGTTGAAGTAGTTGCCGAACCGGCCGATCGCCTGGGCCACCAGCAGCCCGGGAGCCAGGGCGTCCGCCAGGACCGGGAGCCGGACGCCGTGGCGCCGGCAGTAGGCCCAGGCGCCCAGCAGGCCGCCGATGATCGCGCCCCAGATGCCCAGGCCCCCGTGCCAGATCTCCACCGCCCCGATGGCGTGCTTGCCGGGGCCGAAGTACAGGTCGTGGTCGGTGGCCACGTGGTAGAGCCGGGCGCCGATGAGCCCGGCGGGGACGGCCCAGAGCGCGATGTCGCCGACCTCGCCGGAGCGGCCGCCGCGGGCGACCCAGCGCTTGTCGCCGATCCAGACGGCCGCGACGACGCCGAGGATGATGCACAGGGCGTAGGCGCGGATCGGCAGCGGGCCGATGTGCCACACGCCGCGCGACGGGCTGGGGATGGACAGCGAGACGAGCTCGGCGATCACGCGTCAGCCACCCCTCACGCCGTCGGCGAGGTCCTCGGTCAGCGCGGTCAGCGCCGCGAGACCGGCCGACCGGTCAGGAGCATCGAGCAGGGTGCGCACGAACGCCGATCCCACGATGACCGCGTCGGCGTACGTCGCGACGACCGCGGCCTGCGCGCCGTCCGAGACCCCGAGCCCCACGCCGACCGGCAGGTCGGCACCAGCAGCGGCGATGGCCGCGCGGGTGCGACCCACGAGCGGCTCGGCGAGGTCGGAGGTCGACGTCCGCGCGCCGGTGACCCCCATGACCGCCGTCGCGTAGACGAAGCCGCGGCAGGCCGCGGTCGTGTAGCGCAGGCGCTCGTCGGTCGAGGACGGTGCGACCAGGAAGACCTTGTCGAGGTCGTGGGCGTCGGCGGCGGCGATCCAGTCCTCGGCCGAGTCCGGGGTCAGGTCGGGGGTGATCAGCCCGGCTCCCCCGGCAGAGGCGAGGTCGGCGGCGAACCGCTCGACGCCGTAGCGGGCGATCGGGTTCCAGTAGGTCATCACGACGGTCGGGGCGCCGGTCGCCGCGACGGCCTCGACCGTGCGCAGCACGTCGGTGGTGCGCACGCCGCCGTCGAGCGCCCGTTGCGCGGCGGCCTGGATCGTGGGGCCGTCCATCACCGGGTCGCTGTAGGGCAGCCCGACCTCGATCACGTCGCAGCCCGCGTCGACCATGGCTCTGGAGCGCCTCGATGGCGCCCGGCACGTCGGGATAGCCCGCGGGCAGGTAGCCGACCAGCGCCGCGCGGCCGTCGGCGCGGGCCTTCTCGAAGGCGGTCGTCGTGGTGCGGCGGAGGTCCCAGATTGGTCACTTGGCGCCCTCGGCGATCTGCTCGTCGCTGGCCCGCTCGGGGGTACCGTCGGTGGCCGCCTGGCCGAGGCCGAACCACTCGATGGCCGTGCCCATGTCCTTGTCGCCGCGGCCGGAGAGGTTGACCAGGATGGTGGCGCCGGGCCGCTCCTGCGCGAGCCGCAGGGCGCCGGCGACGGCGTGCGCGGACTCGATCGCCGGGATGATCCCCTCGGTGCGGGCGAGCAGCGCCATCGCGTCCATCGCCTCGGCGTCGGTGACGGGCAGGTAGGTCGCGCGCCCGGTCTCGGCGAGGTGCGCGTGCTGCGGGCCGACGCCCGGGTAGTCGAGGCCGGCCGAGATCGAGTGCGACTCGACGGTCTGGCCGTCCTCGTCCTGGAGCACGTAGGTGCGGGCCCCGTGCAGGACCCCGACCTCACCGGCCCAGATCGTCGCCGCGTGGCGCGCTGTCTGCACGCCGTCGCCGCCGGCCTCGAAGCCGACGATCTCGACGTCGGTGTCGTCGAGGAACGCGGTGAACAGGCCGATCGCGTTGGACCCGCCCCCGACGCACGCGGTCACCACGTCGGGCAGGGCGCCGGTGAGCTCGAGGCACTGCGCCCGGGCCTCGTCACCGATGCCGCGGCAGAAGTCGCGCACCATCGCCGGGAAGGGGTGCGGCCCGGCCGCGGTGCCGAAGCAGTACGCCGTGTGCTCGACGCTGGCCACCCAGTCGCGGATCGCCTCGTTGATGGCGTCCTTGAGGGTGCGCGAGCCCGAGGTCACCGGCACCACCTCGGCGCCGAGCAGCTGCATGCGGGCGACGTTGAGGGCCTGGCGCTCGGTGTCGACCTCGCCCATGTAGACGGTGCACTCGAGGCCGAGGTACGCCGCCGCGGTGGCCGTGGCGACGCCGTGCTGGCCGGCGCCGGTCTCGGCGATCATCCGGGTCTTGCCCATCCGGCGGGTGAGCAGCGCCTGGCCGAGCACGTTGCGGATCTTGTGGGCACCGGTGTGGTTGAGGTCCTCGCGCTTGAGCAGGATCCGGGCGCCGGCCCGCTCGCTGAGCTGGGTGGCGTCGTACAGCAGGCTGGGCACGCCGGCGTACTCGCGCAGCAGCCGGTCGAACTCGCCGGTGAAGGCGGGGTCGGCCATCGCCTCCTGCCAGGCGGCGGTGAGCTCGTCGAGGGCGGCCATCAGCGCCTCCGGCATGAACCGCCCGCCGAAGCTGCCGAACCGCCCGGCCTCGTCGGGCCCGATGCCGGCGGCGCTCATCGGCCGACCTGCTTCATCCGGGCGACCGCGGCCCGGGGGTCGCCGTCGCGGACCAGCGCCTCGCCGACCAGCACCACGTCGGCGCCCTCGTCGGCGACAGCGCGCGGCGTCCTGCGGTCCCGCGATGCCCGACTCGGCGACGCGGACCACGCCGGCCGGCAGCCGGCCGGCGAGCCGCGCGAAGGTGCCGGGGTCGACCTCGAGGGTCTTCAGGTTGCGGGCGTTGACGCCGACCAGCGCCGCGCCGACGGCCAGCGCGCGCTCGACCTCGGCCTCGTCGTGCACCTCGACCAGCGCGGTCAGCCCGAGCTCGCGCGCCTGGTCGTGCAGGTCGCGCAGCAGCGCGTCGTCGAGGGCCGCCACGATGAGCAGCACCAGGTCGGCGCCGGCGGCGCGGGCCTCGAGCAGCTGGTAGCCGGTGACCACGAAGTCCTTGCGCAGCAGCGGCGTCTCGACGGCCGTGCGCACCGCGCGCAGGTCCTCGAGGCTGCCGCCGAACCGGCGCTCCTCGGTGAGCACCGAGATGGCGTCGGCGCCGCCCGCGGCGTAGGCCGTCGCGAGCGCGGCCGGGTCCGGGATCGGCGCGAGGTCGCCCTTGCTCGGTGAGCGCCGCTTGACCTCGGCGATCACGGACAGACCCGGCGAGCGGAAGGCCTGCATCGGATCGCGCGGGCGGGCAGCTGTGCCACCTGCTCGTCGAGCTGCGACTCACTGACCGACGCCTGGCGCGCGGCGAGGTCGTCCCGCACGCCGGCGACGATGTCGTCGAGCACGGACATGCGGCAAGACTCTCACACGAGCCTCGGCCGCCCGGAGTGGCCCGTCAGCTGTGCAGCCAGCTGCCCCAGGGCGTGTTGCGCACCACCGTGAACACGACGGCGACCACCACGGCGGCCGCCCACACGGCCGTCGTCGTCGACGCGGAACGCGAGGGGCGAGGCGCGCCGCGCCAGCTGCGCCGGGCCCAGGCCACCCACATCACGATCATCACCGGCACCATCACCACGAAGAGCAGGTTGCTGCTCGCCGCCGCGACGACGTGACCGTTGGTCAGGTCGTTGACGGCGCGCAGGGTGCCGCACCCGGGGCAGTCGAGGCCGGTGAGCAGCTTCCACGGGCAGTAGCCCCAGCTGCCGGACTGGTGCGGGTCGCGCAGGTGCAGCGCCACGGTGCCGGCGACGACGATGCCGGCGACGACGAGCGGGCCTGACATGCGCTCCCGGCGGGTGGCCGGCAGCGCGTGGGCGGTGGGGTCAGTGAGTGTCGCCATGTCCTGTCTTGGACATGACGAAACCGCTCAGGACGCCGAAGGCGCCGATAGCCGCAGCCGATCCAGAAGACCAACCAGGACTCGAACATCAGGCCGACACCGGCGACGACGAATCCCACGAGCAGCAAGGTCACGCCGGTCCAGGCAGCAGGGGTGTTGCCGTGGTGGGCCATGGAACTCCTCGGGCGCTCGCGGTCGTGCTGATCTGAGGTCGGCACGAGTGTAGTGGTGGACCCGGCCCGCTCAGGGATCCCGGGTCGGGTCGCGTCCCTCGTCGAGCGCCTTCCACAGGTCGCGGTCGGACTCGATCTCCTGCGTCGCGGGCGCATCGGTCGGTGCGTCGTACCGGCGACCCATCTCGGGCCAGTGCGGCACGAACCGTACGGCGAGGACACCGGCCACCAGCGCCGAGCACGGACGCCACGGCCGCGGTCCAGAACCAGCCCGTCCAGCCGAGGTGCCCGGACACGCGGCCCAGCGACTGTGCCAGCGAGTCGCCCTGGTCGGGGTGCAGGGTGCTGTGCCCCGCGAGCACGGTCGCGACCAGG
This sequence comes from uncultured Actinomycetota bacterium, assembly GCA_963756045.1. Lineage (GTDB taxonomy): Bacteria > Actinomycetota > Actinomycetes > Propionibacteriales > Nocardioidaceae > Marmoricola. Next base: position 264,833 of record CAVWML010000010.1, on the reverse strand, counting down.
GCAGCGGCCGCGAGCGACGGCCAGCACGGCGAAGACACGTCGCACCACGCCGCGGGTGACCAGCAGGACGCCCCACACCGCGAGGAGCACGAGGCTGACCGCGGAGGCGGCGGGGTACGTCGTGCCCTCGTCGAGGACGGTCTGGGTGGCCGCGCTCACGCTCGTCCCCGAGCCCACCCACGGCTTGGCGCTCGCCACGGCGGCCAGGGCCGACGAGCCGAGGCCCAGCAGCACCACGGGCCCGAACGAGGTGCGCTCCCGGTCAGCCATCCGTCGCGATCAGCACGTCGGCGTCGAAGCAGGTGTGCGCGCCGGTGTGGCAGGCCGGACCGGTCTGGTCGACCTTGAGCAGCACGGTGTCGCCGTCGCAGTCCAGCCGCACCTCGACCACCCGCTGGGTGTGCCCGGAGGTCTCGCCCTTGGTCCAGTACTCCTGGCGCGAGCGGCTCCAGTAGGTGCCCCGCCCCGTCGTCAGGGTGCGGTGCAGCGCCTCGTCGTCCATCCAGCCCAGCATCAGCACCTCGCCGGTGTCGTGCTGCTGCACCACCGCCGGGACCAACCCGTCGGCGTTGCGCTTGAGCCGTCCCGCGATCGCCGGGTCCAGCCGACTCCCCTGCTGCTGCGTCACCCACCCAGTATCGGTGAGAGGGGAAGGTCGCCCGGTGACCGGGGGATCCGTGCCCGCTCCCAGGCGCCGAGCGGGGGATCCGTGCCCACCGCGCGAGCAAGGATCCCCCGCTCGGCCGCTGCGGGGCGTACCTCGATCCCCCGGTCGGCGGGCTAGTGGGACTGTTGAGCGACCCAGCTGGCGTGCAGGCGGCCGTAGACGCCGCCGTCGGCGACGAGGGCGGCGTGGGGGCCGCGCTGCACGACGCGGCCGCGGTCGAAGACGATCACCTCGTCGGCGTTCTCGGCGGTGGAGAGCCGGTGGGCGATGGTCACGCTGGTGCGGCCCGACATGAGCGCCTCCAGGGCGCGGCCGATCCGCATCTCCAGCGCCGGGTCGACCGCACTGGTCGCCTCGTCGAGGACGAGCAGGTCGGGGTCGGCGAGGTGGGCACGGATCAGGGCGACCAGCTGGCGCTCCCCCGCCGAGAGCAGCTCGCCGCGCTGGCCCACGCGGGTGTCGATGCCGAGCGGGAGCGAGTCGAGCCAGTCGCCCAGGCCGAGCTCGGCGGCCGCCTCGCGCACCCGGTCCGGGGTGGCGTCGAGGTCGCCGTACCGGGCGTTGGCCAGCACGGTGGAGTCGAAGAGGAAGCCCTCCTGCGGCACGAGGACGACGCGTCGGCGCAGCGAGGCGAACTCCACGTCGCGCACGTCGACGCCGTCGAGCAGCACCCTGCCCGAGGTCGGGTCCATCAGGCGGGTCAGCAGCTTCGCGAACGTCGTCTTGCCCGAGCCGGTCTCCCCCACGACCGCCACGCGGGTGCCGGAGGTGATGCGCTCGTCGACGTCGCGCAGCACGAGCGGACCGCCGGGGTAGCCGAAGGAGACCTGGTCGAAGCCGACGTCCATCGCCTGGCGCGGCAGCGAGCGGCCGGCCTCGCCGGGGTCGTCGAGGTCGGCGGGCGTGTCCAGGATCCCGATCACGCGGCGCCAGCCGGCGATCGCGTTCTGCGCGTCGGTGAGCACCTGGGTGCCGGTCTGCACGGGCCCGACGAAGAGCGAGACCAGGAAGGCGAAGGCGAGCACCTGGCCCGAGGTGATCTGGCCGGCCAGCCCGAGCTTGATGCCCAGGATGATCACGCCGGCGTTGGCCAGGCCGCCGGAGAGCCCGCCGAGCGAGAACGAGACGGCGACGAGTCCCTGGGCGCGGGTGTTGGCCATCTGGTTGGCCGCTGATCGCCTCGTCGATGCGCTCCTGGGTGCGCTCCTCGATGGCGTAGGTGCGCACGGTCACCGCCCCGACGACCGGCTCGGAGATGGCCGAGAGCATCACGCCGACCGAGCGCCGCACGATGGAGTACGCCGCGGAGAGCCGGCGCTGGAAGAACCGCAGCGACAGCAACAGCGGCGTGAAGCAGACCCAGACCAGGATCGTGAGCTGCCAGGAGTAGAAGAGCATCACCACGGTCGCGAGCAGCACCTGCCCGATGCTGACGATGCCGAGGATGCCGCCGAAGACGAGGAACTGCGAGACCTGGTCGACGTCGCTGGTCACGCGCGAGACCAGCGCGCCGCGGCGCTCGGTGCTCTGGGTGAGCAGCGGCAGGTCGTGCACGTGCCGGAACGCCTTGGTCCGCAGCGTCGCCAGCCCGCGCTCGGTGGCGGTGAACAGGCGGGTGGTCATGAAGAACGAGCAGCACGCCGTGACCGCGATCGCGACCGCCGCGATGGCGGTCATCCGGCCGACGAACGCGAGGTCGACCCCGTGCGGGCCCTGCATCCCCTTGTCGACCGTCTGCTGCACGGCGATGGGGACGACCAGTCGGCCCGCAGTGCCCAGCACGGCGAGGAACGCGGTGAGCCTGAACCCCTCGCCGAGCTCCGGTGAGTAGGCCAGGCCGCGACGGATCGTGTCCATCGCGCGGAGCTCTTCGCCGCTCTCGACCTGGGTGCCGTCCGGGGTCAGCTCCTCGACGGTCGTGCTCATGCCCCACTCACCCCCTGCTCCTCGTGGGAGGTCTCGTAGGCGTTGACGAGGTCGGCGTAGGCGGCGTTGCGGTCGCAGGAGCTGGTCGTGGGTGCCACGGTCGACGATGCGGCCGCCCTGGAGGAACAGCACCTCGTCGGCGAGGGCGATCGTCGCCTTGCGGTAGGCGATCAGCAGCAGCGTGGCCTGCTCGGAGTCCTGCTTCGGACCCTGGACAGAGTCCTGCTCCCGGCCACGGCTCACCGCGCGCAGGATCCGGGCCTCGACCTCGGGGTCGACCGCCGAGGTCGCGTCGTCCATCACCAGCAGCCGGGGCTGGTGGACCAGGGCCCGGGCGAGGGAGAGCCGTTGCCGCTGGCCGCCCGAGAGCGTGGTGCCACGCTCGCCGAGCTGGCTGTCGAGGCCGTGTGGCAGCCCGGCGACGAACCCGTCGGCCTGCGCGATCCGCAGGGCGTCCCACACGGCGTCGTCGCCCACGTCGGCGCCGAGCGTGACGTTGCCGCGCACGGAGTCGTCGAAGAGGAAGGCGCTCTGCGGCACCAGCGCGACGTGCCGGGCCAGCTCACCCGGCGCCAGGTCGCGCAGGTCGACGCCGTCGAGGCGCACCGCTCCCCGCACCGGGTCGACGAGGCGGGTCACCAGCGAGGTCAGCGTGCTCTTGCCCGAGGCGGTGGCGCCGACCACCGCGACCGTGCGGCCGGGGTCGAGGGTGAAGTCGAGGCCCCGGAGCAGCGGCTGCGCCGGCCTCGTAGCTGTAGTCGAGGGCGTCGACCTCGATCAGTGCGCCGTGACCGTCCGAGGGCACCCGCAGGACGCCGTACGACGTGTCGCCGACCGTCTGCAGCACCCGGTTGACGCGGCCGTAGCCGACGACCGCCCGCGGGAGGTCGCCCAGCAGCCAGCCGATCGAGCGGATCGGGAAGGCGACGATGGTGAGCAGGTAGGCGATGGTGACGACGTCGCCCGGGTCGGCCGCGCCGGTGCTCACCCGCCAGACGCCGACCCCGAGCACGGCCAGCACGCCGAGGTTGGGCAGCGCCTCGATCGCCGGGTCGAAGGCCGCACGCAGCCGTCCGGCCCGGATGCCCTCGTCGCGCAGCTGGGCGGCCTTGGCCCCGAACCGGGCGGTCTCCTCGGACTCGCGGCCGAGCGTCTTGACGACCATCGCGCCGTCGAACGACTCGTGGGCGATCTCGCTCAGCTCGGCCCGCAGCGCCTGGATCCGGGTGAAGATCGGCGACGAGAGCCGCTGGAAGATCACGTTGGCGACCATCACCATCGGGAAGACGAGCAGGCCGACCAGGGCCATCACGACGTCGGCGTACAGCATCTGGGCCACCGCGATCACCATCATCGCGAGCGTGCCGACCGCCAGCGGGAGCGGCGCGAGCGGCTCGAAGGCGGCCTCGACGTCGGAGTTGGCGTTGGAGAGCAGCTGGCCCGTGGGGTGCTGCTGGTGCCACGACATCGGCAGCGAGAGGTACTTGCGGGTGACCTCGCGGCGGTGCGCCGCCTGCACGCGGTACTGCATCACCCCGGCGCCGAGCCGGCGGGCCACGATGCCGACCGCCCGCAGCAGGGCCACCCCGACGAACAGCGCGAAGCACCGCCAGCAGGGCGCCGGCCGTGGTGACCTGGTCGTGGAACGCGGGCAGCAGCACGTGGTCGGTCGCCCAGCCCAGGACCCAGGCGTCGGCGACGGTGAGGGCGCCGAAGAGCAGGCTGCCGAGCGTGGAGAGGGTGAAGATGAACGGCTCGCGCTTGACCGCCACCCACAGCACGGCCAGCCCCTCGCGCAGGGTGGCGCCGGCTCGAGGGTCGGCCAGGGACTCGAGTCCGGGATCGGACCCGTCCGTGGTCCGGGTGTCCTCCGCGGGTGCAGCACTCACAACGACTGCAACCCTAGGTGGGGACGCGGACATTCCGCACACCGTCAAGCTCACGACCTACGATGCGCGCATGGAGCCGCTGGCCCGCACCGAACGCGCCGCCCTCTGCAACACGGCGCTCGACCTCGGCGCCGACTCACCCACGCTGTGCGAGGGGTGGACCGTCAAGGACCTCGTCATCCACCTGCTCATCCGCGAGCGCAACCCGGTCGCCGCCTCCGCGATCGTGTTCTCACCGCTCGAGCCGCTCGCCGAGCGCTCCTCGAAGCGCCTCGGCGAGCAGGACTTCACGACGCTGGTCGAGCGCGTGCGCGGCGGGCCGCCGCACGTGGTCGCCGATGGCGCTGCCACCGCTCGACCGTGCGCTCAACGGCCTGGAGTACTTCGTCCACCACGAGGACCTCCGCCGCGCACAGGACCAGTGGCAGCCGCGCGAGCTGACCGACGACGAGCAGCGCCAGATCTGGACGATGGTCGGCCACGCGGGCCGCGGTCTGGTGCGCCCGGCCGGCGTACCTGTCGAGCTGCGGTGGCCGGGCGGCCTCCCGTGACGGCGGCGACCGCACCAAGACCCTGCGCGGCGGCGAGGGTGCCGCCGTGGTCAGCGGTCAGCCGGCCGAGGTCGCGATGTTCCTCTTCGGGCGCTCCCGCCACCGTGGCCTGACCTACGACGGACCGCCCGACGCGGTGCGGGCGCTGCAGGAGGGCCGGCTGGAGCTTAGTCCTGCTCCGGCTCAGTTGACCGACACGTGCACGTGGTCGTAGTGGTTGGCCGTCTCGGACCCGCGGTCCGGCATCGAGCGCCAGCCCTCGGAGGCACGCACGGGCGTCCAGATGTGCTGGCGCCAGATGATGTCGTAGAGGTTCAGCGCGCTCGCGTTGCGCTGGAGGAAAGCCGCGATCTCGTAGCCGAGGTTCACGTCGCTGGTCATCACGTCGATGGCCTTGCCGCTGGCGTGCTCTCCGCGCGGGGCGTAACCGCCGTACTGCGTGATCTGCGGGAAGTTGTTGCAGACCGCGCGGTAGACGCGCACCGCTCCGCTGGTCAGGCCGTTCTCGACGCCCGAGGTGCCCGCGCAGGGCTGGTCGACGAGCCCCTTGGAGCCGGGCTGCACGACCTTCTTCTGGGAGAGGTACTTCGCGCTCACCCAGCGGGTGGTCGTCGGGCTGACCAGGACCTGCGCGAAGCCGTGCTGACGCAGGCCGGTGACCGCGACGTGCTTGCCGTCCTTCACCTCGCCCGTCATGCGCGCGCCGGGCTTCGGCTCGAGTCGCAGATCGAGCGCCGCCGTCGTCCAGAGCCGGCCGTGGGCCACCGGACGCACGATCAGGGTGCGGTCCGCCGAGCGCGAGACCGGCTGGTTGCGCGCCTCCTGCATCGCGCGGGCGTCACGTTGCGCCTCGATCTCGTGCGAGACCCCGGCACCGACGTCGCTCGCGCTCGCCGACCCCGACGAGCCGGTCGGCGCCAGCCTGGCACCACTCAGGGCGACTCCTGCGCCGACCACCAGGGCGGTCGCAGCCGCGGCCGCGAGCGCCGGTGCGCACCAGGTGACGTCGTCGGGAGGGGGCGGTGTCCTGGCTGGCTCGGGGGTGCGAGCGGCCTCGGCTCACGATCGAAACCTCTTCGTCGGGGGCGGCTGGGCAATCCGACGATGCAACCACGTTGCTCGATCAACCACCCAACCGGGGCGTCGCTCAGCGTGCTCACCGCGATCGCGTTCCAAACGTGGGCCCGGTCACCCTCCGGTGGTCTCCGACGCCTCCTCGCGCACGACGCAGCCGGTGCCGTCGGTGTCCTCGAGCCAGCCCTCGGGGAGCGCGACGCTCTTGCGCGGACTGCCCTGGCGCCCACGCGGCGCACCCAGCTCACCGACCGGGAACGGCGCGCTCGGGTCGAGCCGCGCCAGCAGGGCGTCGAGCTCGGCGAGGGTGTCGACGAGCGCGAGGTCACGACGCAGGTCCCCCCCGGCCGGAAAGCCCTTGAGGTACCAGGTCACGTGCTTGCGGAACTCCTTGCAGCCCCGCTCCTCCCCCATGTGCCGCGCCAGCAGCTCGGCGTGGCGGTGCATCATCTCGGCTACCTCGCCGAGGGTGGGGAGGGCGCGCTCGGCCCTTCGAGACGCTCGCCTCGTTCCTCGCTCGCTCCTCAGGGACCGGAGGTGCGAAGGCGTCGGCCAGGTCGCGGAAGAGCCAGGGGCGGCCGAGGCAGCCTCGGCCGACGACCACGCCCGGCGGCGCCGGTCCGGTCGACCATCCGGATCGCGTCGTCGGCCTCCCAGATGTCGCCGTTGCCGAGCACCGGGATGTCGACGTGCGCGACGAGCGCCGCGATCGCGTCCCAGTCGGCCTCTCCCGAGTAGCCCTGGATGGCCGTGCGTCCGTGCAGGGCGATCGCCGCGACTCCCGACTCCTGGGCGATCCGGCCGGCGTCGAGGTAGGTGAGGTGGTCCTCGTCGATGCCCTTGCGGGTCTTCATGGTCACCGGCACGCCGTGGCGCGCGGCGGCGTTCACGGCCGCCTCCAGGATCTCGCCGAGCAGCACCCGCTTCCACGGCAACGCCGCGCCGCCACCCTTGCGGGTCACCTTCGGCACCGGGCAGCCGAAGTTGAGGTCGACGTGGTCCACGCCGTACTCGGTGCACAGGATCTCGGTCGCCTTGCCGACGTACGCCGGGTCGGTGCCGTAGAGCTGCACCGAGCGCACCCGCTCGTGCTCGTCGAAGACCAGCATCTGGCGGGTGGTGGCGTCGCCCTCGACCAGGCCGCGGCTGGTGATCATCTCGCAGACGTAGAGGCCGGCCCCCTGCTCGCTGCACAGCCGGCGGTAGGCGGCGTTGGTGATGCCGGCCATCGGGGCGAGCACGACCGGGGTGGCGACCTCGAGGGGGCCGAGGGTGAGGGAGGTGGGGCGGGTCAGGGCTATCCCTGCTTCTTCTTCTGGTGCGGCGGGGCCTTCGTCGCCGGGGGCGGCGTGATGGTGCCCTGCCAGCTGATCGGCGGGAACGCCTGCAGCGGGCGGTAGCTGACCTTCGTCAGCGACTGCCCCGGGCGGAGCACGAAGACCAGGCAGGTCGCCTCCGACTTCCCGGCAGTGAACCCGGCGGGCAGCGGCTGGGACGGGCACTTGCTGAAGGTGTTGTTGAACGAGGTCTGCTGGTTCAGCGAGTTCGAGGTGTCCACGGCGTACAACGGGATGCCGGTGTGGCTGAGGTCGCCGGTGCCGACGTTCTTGACGTCGACCTTGACGTAGTAGGGCGTCGACTGCTTGGTCTGGGGGTTGAGCTGGTAGCCGGCGAAGTCGGTGATCCGCCCCTTCTGCACGGACGTCACCTTCATCTCCAGCACCGAGCTGCGCTGGGGGTTCGGCTGGTAGGCCACCGTCGCCGCCTCGCCGAACTTCAGCGTCTCGCCTGCCGGGGTCAGGCTCACGCCCGACGGGACGGCGACACTGCCGGTCGGCAACGACGGCGACGGGACGGCCTTGGGCGTGGGGGCGTCGTCGTTCTTCTTCTGCACGCTGCAGGCGCTGACGGCGAGGCCGCCGAGCACCAGGGCGGCCACGAGCGGAGCCAGACGGGCGATCGGGCGGGTCACGGGGTCATTGTGCCGGTCGATGGTGCGCCGAGAGCGCATTTGGGCGACACGGTCAGCAGCCGACGAGCCGCTCGCCGAGCCAGGCCCGGACGCCGTCCAGACTGATCCGCTCCTGCCGCATCGAGTCGCGCTCGCGCACGGTCACCGCGTGGTCCTCGAGGCTGTCGAAGTCGACCGTCACGCAGTACGGCGTGCCGATCTCGTCCTGGCGCCGGTAGCGCCGACCGATCGCGCCGGCGTCGTCGAACTCGACGTTCCACTGCAGCCGCAGCTCGGCGGCGAGGTCCCTGGCCTTGGGGGTCAGCGCCTCGTTGCGCGAGAGCGGCAGCACCGCGACCTTCACCGGCGAGAGCCGCGGGTCGAGCCGCAGCACCGTGCGCTTGTCGACGCCACCCTTGGTGTTGGGCGCCTCGTCCTCGGTCCAGGCGTCCACGAGGAAGGCCATCATCGCCCGGTTCGGGCCGGCCGCCGGCTCGATGACGTAGGGGAGGTAGCGCTCCCCCGAGCCCTGGTCGAAGTAGGAGAGGTCCTGACCGGAGTGCTCGGAGTGCGTCTTCAGGTCGAAGTCGGTGCGGTTGGCGATGCCCTCGAGCTCGCCCCACTCCGAGCCGGCGAAGCGGAACCGGTACTCGATGTCGACGGTGCGCTTGGAGTAGTGGCTCAGCTTCTCGGCGGGGTGCTCGAAGTGGCGCAGGTTGTCCTTCTGGATGCCGAGGTCGGTGTACCAGCGGGTGCGCTCGTCGATCCAGTACTGGTGCCACTCCTCGTCGCTGCCCGGCACGACGAAGAACTCCATCTCCATCTGCTCGAACTCGCGGGTGCGGAAGATGAAGTTGCCGGGCGTGATCTCGTTGCGGAAGCTCTTGCCGATCTGGGCGATGCCGAAGGGCGGCTTGCGGCGCGAGCTGGTCACCACGTTGGCGAAGTTGAGGAAGATGCCCTGCGCGGTCTCGGGGCGCAGGTAGTGCACGGCCGAGTCGTCCTCGACCACGCCGAGGAAGGTCTTGAGCAGGCCGGAGAACTGGCGCGGCTCGGTCCAGGCGCCGCGCGTGCCGCAGTTGGGGCAGGCCACCTGGGTCAGGTCGACGTCGTCGGGGTCGGCGATCCCCTTCTTCTCGGCGTACCCCTCCTGCAGGTGGTCGGCGCGGTAGCGCTTGTGGCAGGACTGGCACTCGGTGAGCGGGTCGGTGAAGGTCGCGACGTGGCCGGAGGCCTCCCAGGTCTGGCGCGGCAGGATCACGCTGGAGTCGAGACCGACGACGTCGTCGCGCAGCTGCACCGTCGAGCGCCACCACTGGCGCTTGATGTTCTCCTTGAGCTCGACGCCCAGCGGGCCGTAGTCCCAGGCGGAGCGGGTGCCGCCGTAGATCTCGCCGGAGGGGAAGACGAACCCGCGCCGCTTGGCGAGGGAGACGACGTGGTCGATGGTCGAGGGGGGCGGCTTCGCCACGAGAGCTCCTCTGATCTGCCCGGTGTCCGGGGCCGGCCCGTCCGCTGGCTGCGGTGGGCAAGGGGTCACCCTACAGCTCCCGGGGGACCGCCTCGTTGAGCACTCCGTCGAGAGACTCGTAGGCCGACGGCTCGTCCACGGCGCGGCCGAGCAGGGGTACGGCGCCCACCTTCACGTCGTAGCTGCTGAGCGCGCGCCGATAGCTGCCGACGTCGCGCCACCGGGTCACCATCACCCACAGCGTGGGGTCGTCGACGTTGCGCCCGAGCCGGCCGTCCTCGTAGCCCCGCTGCTGCGCGAGCACGGCCAGGGCCGACTCGAGGTCCTCCCGGAAGGGAGCGGGGTCGTCCTCGGGGACACGGAAGCGGGTCACGACGAGCACGGGTGGAGCGTACGCGGTGCACACTTGACAATGGTTCTCATTCCAGATGAGAATCATTCTCATGTGGAGGGGAATGCGTCGCTGCGCTCGCGCTGCTCCTCGCCCTTCCGCTCACGGCGTGCTCGGCGCGGCCGCAACGGGACGCAGATCGTGGTCTCCTTCTACCCGCTGCAGTACGTCGCCCAGCGGATCGTCGGCTCGCGCTTCCCCATCGTCGACCTCGCCCACCCCGGCGTGGAGCCGCACGACCTCGAGCTCAGCCCGCGGCAGATCGCCTCGATCTCGGCGGCGAAGGTCGCCTTCTACGAGAAGGGCCTGCAGCCGTCGGTCGACGACGCGATCCAGCAGAACCGGCCGGCGCACGTGGTCGATGCCGCGTCCGTCGTCCACCTCACGCACGGCGACGGCGGGGTGGACCCGCACTTCTGGCAGGACCCTGCGCTCCTGTCGCGGGTCGCGGCCGCGTTCACCTCGGAGATGGCGAAGGCCGACCCGGCGCACGCTGCCGAGTACCGCCGCCGGCTGGCCTCCCTCCAGGCCGACCTGACCGCCCTGGACGGCGAGATCAAGGCCGGCCTGGCGCACTGCCGCGTCCGGTCGATCGTGGTCAGCCACGACGCGTTCGAGTACTACGGGCGCCGCTACGGTCTCGACGTCCACGCGATCGCCGGCCTCTCCCCCGACGCGGAGCCGTCGGCCAAGCGCCTGGGCCAGCTGGCCGACCTGGCGAGGACGCTCGGGATCACCACGATCTTCAGCGAGACCCTGGCCAGCCCCAGGCTGGCCGACACCCTGGCGAGCGACGCGGGCCTGCACACGGCCGTCCTCGACCCGATCGAGGGGCTCAGCTCGAGCGACCCGCGCGCGGACTACCTCTCCCTGATGCGAGCAGAACCTGCATGCCCTGCAGAAGGCCGGAGGATGCTCGTGACCACCACTCCTGCAACCACCCCACCCGCCGTCCGGGTCGAGGGAGCCTGCGTGACCCTGGGCGGCCGCCCGATCGTGCGCGACGTCGACCTCGAGGTCGCGCCCGGTGAGGTCGTCGCGCTGCTCGGCGCCAACGGGTCGGGCAAGTCGACGCTGGTCAAGGCCATCGTCGGCCTGCACCCGCTGAGCAGCGGCCGGATCTCGTTGTTCGGGGCTCCGCTGACCGAGTTCTCCGCGTGGGAGCGCCTCGGCTACGTGCCGCAGCGCTCGACCATCGCCCAGGGCGTCCCCTCCAGCGTCACCGAGGTGGTCTCCTCCGGCCGGCTGTCGCGGCGCCGGCCGTTCGTGCCGGCCGGACGCGCCGACCGCCGGGCCGTCGAGGACGCCCTGGCCGCCGTCGACCTCACCGAGCGGGCCCGGCACCCCGTCGGGACGCTCTCGGGTGGCCAGCAGCAACGGGTGCTCATCGCCCGCACCCTGGCCGGCGAGCCGGACCTGTTCGTGCTCGACGAGCCCAACGCCGGGGTCGACCTGAGCAACCAGGAGTCGATCGCCCGCACGCTGGCCACCCTGGCCGGGCGTGGGGCGACGATCGTGGTGGTGCTGCACGAGCTCGGCCCGTTCGCGGACCTGATCCACCGCTCGGTCGTGCTGCGTGAGGGCCGGGTGGTGCTCGACGGGCCGCCGCACCTGCTCCGGGGTGACCACGGTCACGAGCACCTGGACGACCACCACCACCCGCAGCGCGTGACGCCGGTGCTGCGACCCCAGGTGCAGGCACCGCTCGACGACCGCGAGGGTGGCGCCTGATGGACCTCCTGCTCGCGCCGTTCATGATCCGCGCGCTCGTGGCGGCCGCGGTCACCGGCCTGGCCGCGCCTGCCGTCGGCACCTTCCTCGTCCAGCGGCGGCTGTCGCTGATGGGTGACGGCATCGGACACATCTGCGTGACCGGCGTGGCCCTCGGCCTGCTCACCGGCGCCTCCCCGACCCTGACGGCCGTGGTCGTCGCGATCGCGGGGGCCCTCCTCATCGAGCTGATCCGGGCCAGCGGCCGGGCGACCGGGGACGTGGCCCTGGCCCTGCTGTTCTACGGCGGCATCGCCGGTGGGCTGATGCTGGTCTCCCTCGCCGGCAACGGGGTCTTCGCCCTGCAGCAGTACCTCTTCGGCTCGCTGACGACGATCTCGCGCCCGGCGGTGCTCGCCAGCGTCGTGCTCGCCGCGCTCGTGCTCGTGCTCTGCTTCGCGCTGCTCCCCCAGCTGTTCTCGGTGGCCAACGACGAGGACTACGCGCGCACGACCGGCCTGCCCGTGCAGGTCTACAACGTGATGATCTCGGTGCTCGCGGCGGTGACGGTCAGCGTCGCGATGCGCACGGTGGGACTGCTGCTGGTCAGCGCGCTGATGATCATCCCGGTGGCGACGGCGCAGCAGTTCGCCCGCGGGTTCAGGGTGACCATGCTCGGGGCGATGGCGGCGGGCACGCTCGCGTCGCTGACCGGCGTGACCATCTCCGCGTTCGCCGACGTGCAGCCCGGCGCCACGATCGTGCTGGTGTCGCTGGCCGGGTTCGCGCTCACCTTCCCGGTCGGGCTCGTGGTGCAGCGTCGCCGCCGGGCGACTGATGCCGTTCCCGGTCGACGAGGAGCCGGCGCCGCCCGCCCACGACACCGTGGGCGAGCCGCACGGCCACCAGCACGGCCCGGGCTGCGGGCACCCCGCCGTCGAGCACGGCGACCACGTCGACTACCTGCACGGCGGCCACCGGCACGCCGTGCACGGAGGGCACTATGACGAGCACTGAGAGCACCGAGACCCCGGGCCTGCGGCCCACCCGCCAGCGCCGCGCGATCGCGGCGACCATGGAGACCTTCGACGACTTCCGCAGCGCCCAGGAGATCCATGCGCTGCTCAGTCGAGCGCGGCGAGCAGGTCGGCCTCTCGACGGTCTACCGCACCCTGCAGGGGCTGGCCGAGGCCGGCGAGATCGACGCCCTGCGCACCGAGAGCGGCGAGAGCATCTACCGCCGCTGCAGCGCGACCCACCACCACCACCTGGTCTGCCGCAGCTGCGGCGCCACCGTCGAGGTCGAGGGCCCGACCGTGGAGAAGTGGACCCGCGCCATCGCCGCCGCCCACGGCTACTCCGACGTCAGCCACACCCTGGAGATCTTCGGCACCTGCAGCGCCTGCGGCTGACGATCGAGCGCCGCGTGGTCAGGCAGGGCCCCGGTGGTCGGCGAGCTGGCGCTGCAGGGTACGCCGGAGGCGGGTCGGTCAGCACGGAGACGGGGAGCCGCACCCGGAACTCGCTGCCCCGGCCCGGCTCGCTGGTGACCTCGACGCGGCCGCCGTGCCCGACGACGATCGACTGCACGATGCCGAGACCGAGCCCGACGCCCTGGATCGCCTGCTCCTCGGCGTAGCGCGAGCGGAAGAAGCGGGTGAACAGCCGTTCGCGGTCGCGCGCGTCGATGCCGATCCCGGTGTCGCAGACCGCGATCTGCACCGCGTCGGCGTCGCTGACCAGCTGCACGGTGACCGCGCCCTCGATCGTGTACTTCAGCGCGTTGGAGAGCAGGTTGTCGACGACCTGCCCGATCCGCTGGGCGTCGACCTGGGCCCACAGGTGCGGCGGTGCGTCGGCGACGAGCTCGAGCCCCTCCGACCTCGCCCGCGGGCGTGAGGTCTCCACGGCCTCGCGCACGAGCTCGGCGAGATCGGTCGGCGACCGCACGATGTGGAGCGAGCCCGCCTCCACCTGCGCGGTGTGGAGGATGTCGCCCACCAGCCGGTTGAGGCGGTCGCCGTTGCGCCAGGCGACGTCGAGGAAGTGGCGGTTCTCCTCGTCGAGCGTCTCGCTCTCGAGGACCACGTCGAGGTAGCCGAGGATCGAGGTCAGCGGCGTCCGCAGCTCGTGGGAGATCGAGGCGACGAAGTCGTCCTTGACCCGCAGCGCGCGCATGAACTGGGTGACGTCGTGGAAGGCGAGGGTCGAGCCGAGCAGGCCGTCCGTCGCCGGGAACGGTCCGGGCCGAGACCGAGACGGCCTTGCGGGTCGCCGGGTTCTCCCCCACCCAGAGCATGAAGTCGTCGAACTCGTCTCCCCGCGACGGCCCGGCTCGACGGCATCTCGTCGGGCGGGCACGCCGTCGAGCCGTCGGCGTGGAAGACGTACGCCGGCCCGTCGGGGCCGTCGGGTGAGATCTGGCGCATCAGGGCGCGGTACGGCTCGTTGGCCGCCAGCGGTGCACCTGCGTGGTCCTGCAGCACGACGCCGACGTCGACGGCGTCCAGGATCGCCTGCGAGAAGCGCCGGTGCGCCTCGATGATGAGGGCGGCCTCGTCGAGCTCGTCGCGCTGGCGGCGTACCTCCGCCCGGTCGTGCTCGACCCGGTCGACGCCCTGCACCAGCGCGAGCCCGAGTGCGGTGACCGCGACCGGGATGAGCACCGACCAGGCGAGCGTGCCGTGGTCGGGACCGAGCACCAGGACGGACGGGACGCTGTAGAACAGGGTGGCCGCGACCCCCGAGCCGACCGCGCCGGCGGTGCTGAACTGACCGGCCATCCAGAGGACGGGCAGCACGAGGAGCGGCGCCATCGCCCAGCCGGTCGGGTCCAGCCCCGCCAGGCCGATCAGCGCGATGTCGAGGACCGGGAGCACGGCCGAGACGCCGGGCGGCAGCCGTCGCCACGGGACCAGCCAGGTGACCACCAGGCTCGCCACGCACGCGAGCGAGGCGCCCAGCAGCAGGGATCCGCGCGACACGTCGGACGCCGCCGGCGGCCAGCAGCCCGACGGAGAGCAGGAAGACGAGGGTGAAGGCCGACTGCACGAACCGCGGATCCAGGTGGTCGCGGAACGAGAGCCACGCACCCTCCCGAGCAGGGGGCGTCGGTGCGCTTCCCCGCATGAGCGGCCCTTCCTGCCGATCAGCACCCCCCGGTCGTTCGACATTGAATCAGACCTGGTGCGGTCGAATCCGGGCTTTCAGGCGGAGCCGTAGCGGCGGTTGCGGGCGGCGTAGGTCTCCAGCGCCGACCAGAGGTGGCGGCGGTCGACGTCGGGCCACAGGACGTCGGTGAAGACCATCTCGGAGTACGCCGCCTGCCAGAGCACGAAGTTCGAGAGCCGCTGCTCCCCCGACGTGCGCCAGACGAGGTCGGCGTCCGGGAGCTCGGGGACGTAGAGGTGGCGGGCCAGGGTGCGCTCGTCGATCCGGTCGCGGGTTCAGCCGCCCGGCGGCGACCTCGCGGCCGATCGCACGGGCCGCGTCGGCGAGCTCGGCGCGGCCGCCGTAGTTCACGCACATCGTCAGCGTCAGCACGTCGTTGTCGCGGGTCATCTCCTCGGCGACCTGGAGCTCCTTGATCACCGAGCGCCACAGCCGCGGCGCCCGGCCGGCCCACCGCACGCGCACGCCGAGCGCGTGCATCTCGTCGCGGCGACGCCGGATCACGTCGCGGTTGAAGCCCATCAGGAAGCGCACCTCGTCGGGCGAGCGCGACCAGTTCTCGGTCGAGAAGGCGTACGCCGAGACCGCCTTCACGCCGACCTCGATCGCGCCCTCGACCACGTCGAAGAGGGCGTGCTCCCCGCGCTCGTGCCCGGCCGTGCGCGGCAGCCCGCGACCCTTCGCCCAGCGGCCGTTGCCGTCCATGATGATCGCGACGTGGTGCGGCACCTGGTCGAGCGGCAGCGCGGGCGGACGCGCCCCGGACGGGTGCGGCGAGGGCGCACGGACCGCCGGGCGCGCGACGGGCCGCTTGCTGCTCCTGCGGGCCATGCTCAGGCCTCTCCGGCCACCGGGGCGACGTAGGGCAACGAGCGCAGCGCGCGCTCGAGGTGCCAGGAGACGAACGCCGCGACCAGTCCACGAGCCTCCCGCCGGTGCCGCTGCTCGGCCGCGTCGACCACGTCCCAGTCACCGGCCAGCAGAGCGCCCAGCAGCGCCATCGTCTCCGTCGCCGGCGAGGCCGAGCCCGGGACGCGGCAGCCGGAGCACAACGACCCGCCTGCCGCCGGGCTGAAGGCGCGGTGCGGGCCCTCGAGGCCGCAGTTGGCGCAGGCGTCGAAGGACGGGGCGTAGCCGGCCACGGCGAGCGAGCGCAGCAGGAAGGAGTCGAGCACGTCGCCGGGCCGGTGCTCGCCCGGCCGACATCGCGCGCAGCGCGCCCACGAGCAGGAGGTACTGCTGCACCGACGGCTGCCGCTCCTCGGAGACCAGCCGCTCGGCGGTCTCCAGCATCACCGACGCCGCCGTGTAGCGGTCGTAGTCGGCACTGATCACCGCGCCGTACGGCGCCCGGGTGTCGGCCTGGGTGATCATGTCGAGGTTGCGTCCGACCGCGAGCTGGAGGTCGACGTGGGTGAACGGCTCGAGCCGCGAGCCGAACTTCGAGCGTGGTGCGCCGCACCCCCTTGGCGACGGCGCGGACGATGCCGTGCTGGCGGGTGAGCAGGGTGATGATCCGGTCGGCCTCGGCCAGCTTGTGCGTGCGCAGGACGACGGCTTCGTCGCTGTACAGAGGCATGTCCGCCAGTCTGTCAGGCCGGGCGGGCCCACGGCGTCAGGCAGCGCCCGACGCGGCCACCCGGCTGACGGCTCCCGGCCAGCGCCACCGAGCTCTCGACGCTCAGCGGGAGCCGCACCGTGAACGTGCTGCCCCGACCGGGCTCGCTCTGCACCTCGATCGTGCCGCCGTGCGCGTCGACGATCGTCTTGGTGATCGCCAGCCCCAGCCCCACGCCCGGGATCGCTTCGCCCTGCACCGAGGCGCTGCGGAAGAACTTGGTGAAGATCTCGTCGAGCTCGGCCCGCTCGATGCCACGGCCCGTGTCGCTCACCCACACCACCGCCTCGTCGCCGCCACGGCGCGCGCCGCCGGTGACCCGCCCGCCGGCCGGGGTGTACTTCACGGCGTTGCTGAACAGGTTGTCGAAGACCTGCGCCAGCCGCTCGGCGTCGCCACTGATCCAGAGGTCGTCGGAGCCCGGGTCGACGAGCTCGAAGGACAGCCCGGCGGCCTCGGCGGCCTTGCCGGCCTCCAGGCCGGAGAGCCGCATCAGGTGGCCCACCGAGACCGGGGTGACGTCGAGGACCGTGCCCACCGAGTGCAGCGCCGTGGAGAGCAGGTCGTCGACGAGCCGGTGCAGCCGGTGCGCGTTGCGCTGGACGGTGGCGAGGTACTGGCGCACCTCGTCGGACAGGTCGTCCACGTCGTCGAGCAGTACGTCGACGTAGCCGATGATCGAGGTGAGCGGCGTGCGCAGCTCGTGGCTGACCGAGGCGACGAACTCCTCCTTGATCCGCCCGGCCATCACCAGCTCGGTGATGTCGTTGTAGGCCAGCACCGCGCCCTCGGAGCGACCCGCCGCGTCGAGCCGTGGCGTCGAGGAGACCGCCAGCGCCCGCCTCGTCGTCGGATCGCGGCCGACCCAGATCAGGTAGTCGCTCAGCGCCTGGCCCTCGAGGGCCAGGACGGTCGGCATGTCCTCGCGGCGCTCCAGCAGGGTCACCCCGTCGGCGCAGAACACGTAGCCCGTCTGCCCGGCCCGGCCCGCGTGGCCGTCGGGGTAGGCGAGCTTCATGAACTCGCGGTGCTTGGGGTTCATCGACTCGTAGTTGCCGTCGGCGTCGAGGGCGATCAGCCCGACGTCGACGCTCTCGAAGATGCCCTGCGCGAAGCGGCGCTGGTCGGCTGCCTCCTGCAGCGCGCGCTGCAGGCGGTCGGCGTCCGCCGTGGCCTCCTCCGAGCGCTTGCCGCCACATCTCCGCGGTGCCGGCCACCACGGCCGAGGAGATGAGGGCGAAGAGCATGGTCTGCACGACGCGCGAGATGCTCGCCGGCTGCGCGCCCTCGACGAACGGCGTGGAGACGACGTAGGTCAGCGCCATCGTGACGACCGTGACGACGACGCCGCGGCGGCCGAACTGCAGCCCCAGCCAGATCGCCGGGAAGGCAGCGGCCACGCCCACCGCGGTGTCCGGGGCGAGGCGGTAGATGGACAGCGCGGCGATGTCGAGCACCGGGAGCCAGATCGTCCACCGGGTGCTCACCAGTCCGGTGCCGATCGCCAGCGCCCCGAAGGTCGGCACGAGGACGACCAGGGTGCCGACGACGAAGTAGCGGTCGAAGCCGGTCCCCAGCGTCACCCGCAGGAGCAGCTCTGCCACCACCGGGACGAGGAAGACCGCCTGCGCCGGGCGCGGGTCGGCGCGCTCACCGGTGAGCAGCTTCTGGATCTCTGCGACGAAGGTCGAGCGGCTACGCACGACGGAGCCCCTCCCTCCAACGCGGATGCTCCCCGTCCAGCACGGTAGCGCCGGGTCCGGGGCGGCGCGGCAGGTTCGCAGGATCATGGCCGGACGGTCAGCTCCGCCTGATCCGGGTCAACCGGGCAGTCGTCCGGCCCCTCGGGCGTCGTCGGCGAAGCACTCCGCGACGAACTCGGCGCTCAGCTGGTCGAGCCGTGCGGGCCGCAGCCGCCACTCGAGGATGCCGTGTGCCTCGACGAACCGGCTGGCGGGCAGCTCCTCGGCCAGCATCGCGGCGTCGGCCGCGGGGTGCACGGGGTCGCGCGGGTGGCCGACGACCAGGGCCGGCGCTGTGATGCGCCGGCGAAGTCGCGAGGGCGGGGCGATCCGGCCGAAGAAGATCCCGTGGATGGCGGCGGCCATCGGGCGTGGGCGCTGGTCGCAGGTGTCCAGGGCGATGCCGACCCAGAACGGCACCAGGCCACGCGGCACCGGCCGCGTGACCGAGCGGAGGGTCCTGACGGCGAGGGGCAGGAAGCGGGAGACGAACAGCAGCGGCGCGAACGCGAGGATGCCGGCCTCGAGCGCGTTGTCGAGCACGGGCATCTCGGCGATGATCCCGCGCACCCGCTCGGGGGCCATGACGGCCACCTCGAGGGCGACGTTGGCGCCGAGCGAGGGACCACCGACCACGGCCCCCTCGATCCCGAGCTCGTCGAGGAGGGCGATCACCTGCTCGCCGAAGGCGGTCATCGAGTAGAGCAGGGGGTCGTCGGGCCGGTCCGAACGGCCGTGGCCGAGCAGGTCCAGGGTCACGACGTGCGCCCCCGAGGCCGCGAGGTGACGTGCGAGCGGCTGGTGCATCCTGCGCGGCATCAGCTGGCCGTGGAGCAGGACCACCCAGCGTTCCCCGCCGCCGTACTCGGTGTACTCCAGCCGGTGCCCGTCGCTGAAGAACTGGCCGATGCGCTCGGAGACCAGCGGCGGCGCGGAGGTGGTCACGGGCACACCTTGGCATGCGTTCGGCAGTGCTCGTCGGCGTTGTCCACGAATACGGAACGGCCATGTCCCGTTTGCCCGCCTATCTCGCAAGGGCGCTGGCAGACTGCAGCCATGCTTCTGGGGTCACGGCACCGCGTGCTGGTCGCGGTGCTGTTGGCACTGGTCTACGTGACCGGCGTCGGCGCGGTCCTGTTCCGGCCGGACGGCAGCACGCTGGCCACCTGGTGGCCCGCGGCCGGCGCGGCCGTGTGCCTCCTCGTCCTCGCCCCCCAGCGGCGAGCACGTGGCCCTGGCACTCGCCGTGGCGCTGGCCTCCGGACTCGCGAACTGGACGGGCGGGCGCGGGCTGGGGATCTCCATCCTCTTCGGGCTCTCCAACGCCGCCGAGGCCTACGTCGTGGGCACCCTGCTGCGCCGCCGACGTACGACGCCGCCCCCGCTCGACTCCCCCGACGACTTCTTCCGGCTCCTCGCGGCCTGTGCCCTCGGGGCCATCGTCGCGGGTGCCGGGTTCGGCCTCTCGGTCGGCGGTGACGGGCGGCAACGGGTTCCTGGCGATGCGCACCGTGGCGCCCTCGCACCTGGCCTCGACGCTGCTCGTGCTCCCGCTCGCCCTCGTCTGGCACCACCCCGTCCGCGCTGAGCCGGCAGATCCCGGAGCTGGTCCTCCAGACCGTGCTGCTCGGGACCGTGCTGCTGTTCGTCTTCGGCGGGGGGCAGACGCTGGCCCTGGCGTTCTTCCCACTGCCGTTGCTGGTCTGGTCGGGACTGCGCTTCGGGCTGCTGGTGACCAGCGTCGAGCTGCTCACCATGGGCGTGATCAGCACCCTGAGCACCGCACGCGGCCTCGGACCGTTCGGCGTCGGCGTCGCCCACGAGGTGCTCACCCCTGCTCTGGCGACCACCCAGGTGCAGGCGTTCCTGGTCTGCGCCGCCCTGCTGACCTACCCGCCGTCCCTGGCGGTCGCTCAGCGCGCCAGCCTCCTGCGCCGGCTGCGCGACGAGCAGGCGCTCGTGTCGAGCACGCTCGAGACCACCGCGGCGATCATCGT
The DNA here is from genome assembly GCA_963756045.1 of uncultured Actinomycetota bacterium. Lineage (GTDB taxonomy): Bacteria > Actinomycetota > Actinomycetes > Propionibacteriales > Nocardioidaceae > Marmoricola. The sequence goes on along the minus strand of CAVWML010000010.1, from coordinate 244,675 downwards.
GCTGACCGATCCGAGCGGCACCGTGCTGCGGATCAACGACACCACCACGCGGCTCACCGGGTTCGAGCCCGACCAGCTCGTCGGCCGGCCGTTCTGGATCCACCGACCTGATCCCCCCGGAACGCGTCGAGCTCGTGCGGGAGATGTTCACCCGTCCGGACGGCTCCAACGTGGTGCGCACCCGCGAGGCCGACGTGATGACCGCCAGCGGGGAGCGGCTCCGCGTCATCTGGAACAACAACCTGGTCAGGACGCCGACGGCCATGCTCGTCAACGTCGTGTGCACGGGCACCGACGTCACCAACGAGCGCAGCACGTCGGGTCTCCTGCGCCACCTCCTCGAGGCTCCCGTCGCGACCGCGCTCGTCGGTCTCGACGAGCAGGGCCGGATCGCGCTGTTCAACCAGGGTGCCCAGGAGCTCCTGCACCGCAGTCGCGACGAGGTGATCGGCCAGCCGGTCTCGCAGATCGTGGCCTCCGCCCAGGCCGAGCTCTACATGGAGCAGACCGACGAGCTCCAGGACGGCCGTCACCTCGGACCGCAGACCAGTGACTGGACGTGGCGGGCCCAGGGAGACCGGCAGCTCACCGTCTCCACGACGATCAGCGTGGTCGAGAACGCCGTCGGCGCCACCATGGGCTACCTGTGCGTGGGGCGCGACGTGACCGAGCAGCGACGTACGCAGGAGATCCTGGTCGAGGCGCTGGAGAAGGAGCGCCACGGCGTCGAGCGGCTGCGCCGGCTCGACGCGGCGAAGAACGAGTTCGTCTCCACCGTCAGCCACGAGCTGCGCACGCCGACGACCAGCATCGTCGGCTACACCGAGATGCTGCGCGACGGCTCGGCCGGCGAGCCCACGGACGAGCAGCTCCCGATGCTCGACGCGATCGCGCGGAACGGCACGCGGCTGATCGCGGTGGCGAGCGACCTGCTCACGATCTCCGAGCTCGAGTCCGGCGACACCTCGCAGTGGGACCGCGAGTCCGTCGACCTCGGCCGCCGTGGTCGGCCACGCCGAGGAGGCGATCCGGCCGCTGCTCGTCCGGTCGCGAGCTGGCGGTCGAGTTCGTGGTGCCCGACGACCCGGTCGTCGTGCTCGGCGACGCCTCCCACCTCGACCGCGTGCTGATGAACCTGCTGTCCAACGCGGTGAAGTTCACCCCCGACGGCGGCCAGATCTCCTGCCGGCTCAGCGAGCGCGAGCGGTGGGCCGAGCTCGTCGTCTCCGACACCGGCATCGGCATCCCCGAGGACGAGCAGGCCGAGCTGTTCACCAAGTTCTTCCGCTCCTCGACCGCCCAGGAGCGCGCCATCCAGGGCACCGGCCTCGGGCTGTCGATCATCGACTCGATCGTCGCGGCCCACGGCGGCGACATCGCCGTCAGCTCGGCGCACCTCGAGGGCACCACCTTCACGGTCCGGCTGCCGGCGGTCCGTGCCGGCGGCGGCTCCGCGGAGCGCACCGCCGGCACGGCGAGCGTCAGGAGCGGTTGACCGCCGAGATCACGGCCTTGAGCGAGGCCGTGACGATGTTGGGGTCGAGGCCGACCCCCCAGTAGATGTCGTCGCCGACCGCGCACTCGACGTACGCCGCCGCGATGGCGTCGCCACCGGAGGACAGCGCGTGCTCGGCGTAGTCGAGGACGCGCACGTCGAAGCCGCCCGCGCGGTCGGGCCGCTCGATCCCGTTGATCGCGTCGACGAACGCCGAGAGCGGGCCGTTGCCGGCGCCGTGGAGCTGGTGGATCTCGCCGTCGACGTAGACGTTCACGTCGAGCTGGTCCTTCTCGCCGGCAGCCGACGAGGTGTGCACGGAGTTCAGCTTCAGCGGCACCTCGCGCAGGAGGTACTCGCGCTGGAAGGCCTCCCAGATCGCCGCGGGCGACATCTCGCCGCCCTCCTCGTCCGTGTGCTGCTGGACGGCGCGGCTGAACTCGATCTGCAGGCGCCGCGGCAGCTCGAGCTTGTGCTCGGCCTTCATCACGTAGGCGACCCCACCCTTGCCCGACTGGCTGTTGACGCGGATGACCGCCTCGTAGCTGCGGCCGACGTCCTTGGGGTCGATCGGCAGGTACGGCGCCTCCCACGGGTGCTCGGAGACCGGGTGACCGGCGCGCTCCGCCTCCTCCTCGAGCGCCTCGAGGCCCTTCTTGATCGCGTCCTGGTGCGAGCCGGAGAACGCCGTGTAGACGAGGTCGCCCGCGTAGGGGTGGCGCGGGTGGACCGGCAGCTGGGTGCAGTACTCCACCGTGCGACGGATCTCGTCGATGTCGGAGAAGTCGATCTGCGGGTCGACGCCCTGGCTGAACAGGTTCATCCCCAGGGTGACGAGGCAGACGTTGCCGGTGCGCTCGCCGTGGCCGAACAGGCAGCCCTCCACGCGGTCGGCGCCGGCCATCATGGCCAGCTCGGTCGCGGCGACCGCGGTGCCGCGGTCGTTGTGCGGGTGCAGGCTGATCGTGGTGTGCTCGCGACGCGTCAGCTGGCGCGAGAACCACTCGATCTGGTCGGCGTACACGTTGGGCGTGGCCATCTCGACCGTCGCCGGCAGGTTGAGGATGATCTCCCGGCCGTCGTCGGGCTGCCAGACGTCGGAGACCGCCTCGCAGACCTCGACCGAGAACGGCAGCTCGGTGCCGGTGAAGATCTCCGGGCTGTACTCGTAGCCGATCACCGTCTTGGACAGGTTGGCCTCGGAGTACTTCATCACCAGCTCGGTGCCGCGGACGGCGATGTCCTTGATCTCGTCGTCGGTGGCCCGGAAGACCACGCGGCGGAACAGCGGCGCGAGCGCGTTGTAGAGGTGGATGTTGGCGTGGTGCACGCCGACCAGCGACTCGGTGGTGCGCTCGATCAGGTCCTCGCGGGCCTGGGTCAGCACCGAGATGGTGACGTCCTCGGGCACCTTGTCGCGCTCGATCAGCTGGCGGACGAAGGCGAAGTCGGTCTCGCTGGCGCTGGGGAAGCCGACCTCGATCTCCTTGTAGCCCATGGAGACCAGCAGGTCGAACATCCGGTGCTTGCGCTCGGGCGTCATCGGGTCGATCAGCGCCTGGTTGCCGTCACGCAGGTCGGTGGAGAGCCACCGCGGCGCCTGCGTGATCTGCGCGCTGGGCCAGGTGCGGTCGGGCAGGTCGATCGGCGGGAACGGCTTGTACCGGTGGATGGGCATGCCGCTCGCACGCTGGGTGTTGGCGAAGCCGCTGTGCTGCAGGGTCATCTCGGTCCTTGATTCGCTGGTGTGAGGTGCCGGGCGCACGAGCTCTCCGCAGCGAGGAGGTCCGACGGTGGCTAGACCTCGCTGCGGCAGCGAAGGAGGAGGCTGCAGCGGTACATCGAGGTCGAGACTAGCAGTCGTCGTGCGGCGCGTTCGTCAGTGACTGAGCGGCAGCCGGACGGTGAACGTGGAGCCCCGGCCGACCTCGGAGTCGACGCCGACGGTGCCGCCGTAGGAGTCGACCACGGCACGCACCAGGGACAGGCCGAGGCCGGTGCCCTGGATCTCGTCCTCGATGGCCAGCCACGAGCGGAAGAAGCGGGAGAAGAGCTTCTCCTGCTCCTCCTCCGGGATGCCGATGCCGGTGTCGCTGACGACGAGCACGGCCATCTGGCGGTGCTGGCTCAGCGAGACCGTGATGCGGCCGCCCGGGTGGGTGAACTTCACGGCGTTGTTGAGCAGGTTGCTCATCACCCGCTCGAAGTCCATGACGTCGCCGAGCACGTCACCGAGCGTCGGGTCGAGGTGCAGGTCGATCTCGAGGCCGGCGCTGGCGATCGTGGGCCGCATCGACTGCAGGGTCTCGGCCACGATCGCCGCGAGGTCGACCGGCCGGCCCTCGCGCGGGCCACGCGCGGCGTCGTACGCCGAGAGGGTGAGCAGGTCCTCGACCAGCGAGCGCAACCGGACGACGTTGCGCTGGATGATCGAGAGCCCGGCGGACACCTCGGGGTCGACGTCGCCCATGCCACCGTCGGTCATCAGCTCGAGGTAGCCCACGATGCTGGTCAGCGGGGTGCGCAGCTCGTGGGAGACGGTGCTGACGAAGGCGTCCTTGGCCGCGTCGAGCTCCTGCAGCCGGCGCACGGACTCGCGCTGCTGCTCGAAGGCCTGCGCCTGCGCCAGGGTGGAGACCAGGTCGTGGGAGAGGCCCTCGCAGATGGCCAGCTCACGCGACTGCCAGGTGCGGGGCGAGATCGACTGCAGCAGGATCCAGCCCATCAGCTGGTGGCCGACCGCGACCGGCACGGCCGCGACGGCGCGCGCGCCGAGCAGCCGCGAGATCTCCTCGGCGGCATCCGGGTCGAGGCGCCCGTCGGCCAGGACGTCCTGGATCTGCACCTGCACCGTGCGCGAGCCGGCGGAGTACATCAGCGCCTTGAGCCGCGCGGGCAGCTCGGCATAGGTCATCGGGTCGGGCATGAACTTCGCCGAGGGCGAGGTCCAGGACCCAGCGGCGGGTGCCCCGGGCCGGGGGTCGACCAGCAGGACGTCGCACCGGTCGGCGCTCATCGTGGTGCCGACCGCCTCGGCGGCTCGGTTCACCACGCGGCCCGTGTCGTGGTCCTGGCGCAGCGAGCGCGCGAGGTCGTTGACGACGCGGCTGCGGTCGGCGCGCTCGAGCAGCTCGGCCTGGGCCGAGCGCAGCTGGCGCACCGACTCGTAGAGGTCGCGCGTCGCGCGCTCGCCGAGGTTCTCCGCCGCCTGGCGCCGAGCCCGCTCCCGCTGCACCTGGCGGCGCAGCATGCGCAGCTCGGCCATCGGGTCGAGACGCTCGTCGGCTACGTCAGGGTCCGCGGCCTGGTCGGGCAGGGCCGCGAGGACGGCGTTCGTGTCCGCACCCCGTGCGACCACCCTCTCGGCGGCGCGCCCGGCGGCTCGTTCGGCGGCGCGGGCGGCGCTGAGCTCGACCGGGCCACCGGTCTCCTCGGTCTCCTTGGAGATCAGGTCCATCGTCAGCCCCCCTCGACCGCTCGCAGGAACGCGCACTGGAACGTGCCATGGTCCTCGACGTCGAGGCAGGTGTTTCGTACGGCGGTCACGGGCTCGCCGTACTGCTCCCTCGCCCCCTGGATCATCCCCGCCGCGAGCGTACACACCTGGCTCGGCCAGTGGTAGAGCCCGGGTGGCACTGCGTCCCCCTGGGCGGGTATGGCGACCAGGGCGGTCGGAATGAGGGTGATGCTGTTCACACACGCTCCCCGCGACAACGTCGAACATGGACCCCCGTTGTCGCGCACGATGCTAGTGCGACCGCACCAGGCGCGGGCCTGTTCGCCCAGACCGCTCCGGACCCCCGATCGGAATGTCTTTTTTGTCGGTCACTGGTCCACGGGTGGGCCACTCTCGGGGGCGTTGTCCCGCGCGGGGGTAACATCGCTGGGTTTGCTCATTGCCTGACCAGGAGGACGCCACCGGTGAGACGCCGCGCAACCTGGGCGCTCGGGCTGTCGGTGCTGGTCCTCGCCGCGACCGGCTGCAGCACCGGCACCTCGAAGCCCCCCACCAGCGCCACCGCCACGACGCCCGGGGCGTCGAGCAGCCCCACGGCGACAGCCGCCCCCGCGCCCGTCGTCGGCTCCTGCCATGCGCTGGGCTTCGCGGGGGCCACGCAGCCGCAGGACTCGTCCGCGCCGGTGCCGTGCCGACGACCGCACACCGCGCAGACGGTGCGCGTGGGCGACCTCTCGCGCCTGACCGGCGGTGACACCGACGTCACCTCGGCCACCGTGCGCAACCGGGTCGCGCAGGCGTGCTCGGACCGGCTGCTGCGCTTCGTGGGCGGCACCCAGGAGGCGCGCAGGCTGAGCCGCTTCGAGATCGTCTGGTTCACCCCGACGGCCGACCAGGTGAAGGCCGGGGCGACCTGGTTCCGCTGCGACGTCGTGGGGCTCGCGGCCGCGAACCAGCTGATCCTGCTGCCGCGCACGGTCAAGGGTGCGCTGGACCAGGCGGGTGCCCTCGACCAGTTCGGCACCTGCGGGACCGCGGCGCCGGGCAAGCCCGGCTTCCAGCGCGTGGTGTGCCGGCGCAGGCACTCCTGGCAGGCCGTCGCCACGGTCGACCTCGCCCGCTCGGCGCGCTACCTCGGCCCGCACGCCGCGGCCCAGGGCGACGCCGCCTGCAAGGACGTCGCGGCGGCCCGCGCCAACGGCGCCCTGAAGTACACCTGGAGCTTCGAGTGGCCCACCCGTGCCGAGTGGACGACGGGGCAGCGATACGGCTACTGCTGGGTGCCCGGCTGAGTGGTGAGGCCGGGTGAGTTTCCCTAGTTAACACGGGATTCCTGCACTGACCACGAGAAGTTTCGCGTGGTCGGCGGCAGTTTCCCTAGTTAACTCGGGAAACCGCAGCGCGAACAGCGGCTAGCGAACGGAGTGGCCGGCCTCGACCAGCGCGGCCTTCACCTCGGCGATGCGCAGGGTGCCGAAGTGGAAGACGGTGGCGGCCAGCACGGCGTCAGCGCCGGCGTCGACGGCCGGGGCGAAGTGATCGACCGCGCCCGCGCCTCCGCTGGCGATGACCGGGATCGACACCTCCCGGCGTACCTCCCGGATCAGCTCGAGGTCGAAGCCCTCGGTGGTGCCGTCGGCATCCATCGCGTTGAGGAGGATCTCGCCCGCCCCGAGCTCGGCCGCGCGCGCCGCCCACTCCAACGCGTCGAGCCCGGCGGAGGTGCGGCCACCGTGGGTGGTCACCTCGAAGCCGGAGTCGGTGTCAGGCGCACGCCGTGCGTCCACCGAGAGCACCAGCACCTGGTTGCCGAACCGGTCGGCGATGTCGGCGACGAGCTCGGGGCGCCGGATCGCCGCCGTGTTGACCGCGACCTTGTCCGCGCCCGCACGCAGCAGCCGGTCGACGTCCTCGACGCTGCCCACTCCCCCGCCCACGGTCAGCGGGATGAAGACCTGCTCGGCGGTCGCGCTGACGATGTCCATCGTGGTCGAGCGACCCTCGTGGGAGGCGGAGATGTCGAGGAAGGTCAGCTCGTCGGCCCCTTCCGCGTCGTAGAGCCGCGCGAGCTCGACCGGGTCACCGGCGTCGCGCAGCTCCTGGAAGTTCACGCCCTTGACCACGCGCCCGGCATCGACGTCCAGGCACGGGATGACGCGTACGGCGAGGCTCATGTGCGGCCCACTCCGGTCCCTGAGGAGCGCCGTGAGGAACGAGCGGCGCGTCTCGAAGGGTGCCGGCCCTTCGAGGCTCGCTCCGCTCGCACCTCAGGGACCCCGCTCATGCGGTTCCCCGCGTCAGGGCGAGGGCGTCCTCGAGGGTGAACCGGCCCTCGTAGAGGGCGGTGCCGACGATCGCGCCCTCGACGCCATCGGGCACCAGGCCCATCAGGGCCTCGAGGTCGGCGAGCTCGGTGATGCCGCCGGAGGCCACGACCGGGCGGTCGGTGCTCGCGCACACCGTCCGGAGGAGGTCGAGGTTGGGGCCCTGGAGCATGCCGTCCTTGTTGACGTCGGTCACGACGTAGCGGGCACACCCCTCGGAGTCCAGGCGCGCGAGGACGTCGTACAGGTCGCCGCCGTCGCGGGTCCAGCCGCGGGCCGCCAGCGTCCGCCCACGTACGTCGAGCCCGATGGCGATGCGGTCGCCGTGGGAGGCGATGGCCTGTGCGCACCACGCGGGCTGCTCGAGCGCGGCGGTGCCGATGTTCACCCGGCGGCACCCGGCGCGCATCGCCGCGTCGAGCGAGTCGTCGTCGCGGATGCCACCGCTCATCTCCACGTCGATGTCGAGAGTGCCGACGATCTCCGCGAGCAGGTCGCGGTTGTGCCCGCGGCCGAACGCGGCGTCGAGGTCGACGAGGTGGATCCACTCCGACCCGGCCTGCTGCCACCGCAACGCCGCCTCCACCGGGTCGCCGAATCGCTTCTCCGAGCCGGCCACGCCCTGCACGAGCTGGACGGCCTGGCCCCCGGAGATGTCCACCGCGGGCAGCAGCTGCAGCTCTCATGCGCGTACTCGCTTCGCTCCGCGCGCGCACGAGGCACACGGGGCACTCCGTTGAATCGTTCGCTCCTTCGCGCTCACGCGACCCTGCCCAGGTGCCGACCCAGTTGCGCAGCAGGGCGGCTCCGGCGTCGCCGGACTTCTCCGGGTGGAACTGGGTGGCGCACAACGGACCGTTCTCGACCGCGGCCACGAAGCGGTCGCTCGAGCCGACCGGGCCGTGCTCGGTCCACGTCACCAGCGGCGGCCGGGTGCGGTCGTTGGTCTGCAACGTCCAGTCGCGCACACCGTAGGAGTGCACGAAGTAGAAGCGCTGGTCCTCGACCCCCTCGAACAGCTGCGAGCCGGCAGGCACGTCGACAGTGTTCCACCCCATGTGCGGTACGACCGGGTGCCCGCAGCCGCTCCACCGTCCCGGGCCACTCGCCGCATCCCTCGGTCTCGACGCCGTGCTCGACCCCCTGCTCGAAGAGGATCTGCATGCCGACGCAGATGCCGAGAACCGGCCGACCCCCGGCGAGCCGGCGGCCGATGATCTCGCGCCCGTGGACGCCGAGCAGCCCGCGCATGCAGGCGGCGTACGCCCCCACGCCCGGCACGACCAGTCCGTCGGCATCCATGGCGTCGTCGCGGTCAGCCGAGAGCCGCACCGTCGCGCCGGCGCGCTCGAGGGCGCGGACGACGGAGCGCAGGTTGCCCGAGCCGTAGTCCAGGACCGTGACCGAGGAGCTCAGAGCGATCCCTTGGTCGACGGCACACCGGTCTCGCGCGGGTCGATGGCCACGGCGTCGCGCAGCGCGCGGGCCACCGCCTTGAACTGCGACTCCACGATGTGGTGCGGGTCGCGACCGGAGATCACCCGCACGTGGAGGGCGATCCGGGCATGGTGGGCGAGGGTCTCGAAGACGTGCCGGGTCAGCGAGCCCAGATAGGCGTCACCGATCGTGACGAACTCCTGTCCCGTCCGGCTCGCCGACGTGCACGCAGTACGGGCGCCCGCTCACGTCGACGGCGCACTGCACGAGCGCCTCGTCGAGCGGCACCAGCGAGTCGCCGAAGCGGCGGATGCCGGCCTTGTCGCCGAGCGCCTCGCGCAGCGCGTCGCCGAGGGCGATGGCGGTGTCCTCCACCGTGTGGTGGGCGTCGATGTGGGTGTCACCGTCGGTCTGCACGGTGAGGTCGATCAGCGAGTGCCGGCCGAAGGCCGTGAGCATGTGGTCGTAGAAGCCCACGCCCGTGGACACGTCGGTGCGACCCGACCCGTCCAGGTCGAGCTCCACGAGCACCTTGGACTCCTTGGTCTGGCGCTCGACGCGCGCCGTGCGGCTCATCGCGGTGACCCTCTCACGCCCTCCAGTGCGTCCTTGAACGCCGTCATCTCCTCCGGTGTGCCGATCGACACCCGCAGCCACCCTTCCGGGCCGGTGACCCGGATCAGCACGCCCCGGTCGAGCAGGCCCTGCCAGAGTGCCTGACGATCGTCGAACCGACCGAACAATACGAAGTTCGCGTCGCTCTCCGCGACCTCGAGGCCCTGCTCGCGCAGCCACGAGACCGTCACGTCGCGCTCCTGGCGCAGGTCGTCGACCCGCGCCAGCAGCTCGTCGGCGTGCCGGAGGGCGGCGCTCGCGACGGCCTGGGTGACGGCACTGAGGTGGTACGGCAGGCGCACGACTCGCAGCGCGTCGCACAGCTCCGGCGCCGCGGCGAGGTAGCCGACGCGGGCGCCAGCCAGCGCGAACGCCTTGCTCATCGTGCGCGTCACGACGAGGTTGCGGTGCTCGGGCAGCAGCTCGAGGGCGGACGGCGTGCCCGTGCGCCGGAACTCGGCGTACGCCTCGTCGATCACGATCACCCCGTGGGGCACCATCTGGCACAGCTCGCCGATCACCTCGTGCGGCAGGGCGGTGCCGGTGGGGTTGTTCGGCGAGGGCAGCAGCACGACTGAGGGCTGGTGCTGCTCGACGACGCGTGCTGCCTCGCCGAGGTCGAACCCGAAGTCGTCGTGCCGCCGCCCGGCGACGTAGGTGGTCATCGCGTCGCGGGCGTACTCCGGGTACATCGAGTACGTCGGCGCGAACGAGACGACGGTGCGACCCGGTCCCCCGAAAGCCTGCAGGAGCTGGAGCATCACCTCGTTGGAGCCGTTCGCCGCCCAGACCTGCTCGGGCACCAGGCTGACGCCGGCCTCGCGCTCGAGGTAGCCCGCGAGCCCCTTGCGCAGCTCGGTGAACTCGCGGTCCGGGTAGCGGTTCAGGCTCCTCGCCGCCTCGGCCACGGAGGCGGCCACGTCCTCCACGACGGCGGCCGAGGGGGCGTACGGGTTCTCGTTGACGTTGAGCGCCACCGGCACGGGCAGCTGCGGTGCGCCGTACGGCTCCACGCCGCGCAGCTCCTCGCGGAGGGGCGGCCAGTCCTGCCCGCTCACGGCTTCTCGAACCGGACCGTGACGGCGGCGCCGTGGCCGGGAAGGTCCTCGGCGTCGGCGAGCGTGGTGACGTGACGGGCCACCTCTGCCAGGGCATCGCGGTCGTACTCGACGACGTGCACCGAGCGCAGGAACGAGCGCACCGACAGGCCGGAGGAGTGGCAGGCGCACCCGGCCGTGGGCAGCACGTGGTTGGAGCCGGCGCAGTAGTCCCCCAACGACACCGGGGCGAACGCGCCGACGAAGACCGCACCAGCGTTGCGCACGCGAGCGGCGTCCCGGGCCGCGTCGGCCGTCTGGATCTCGGTGTGCTCGGCCGCGTAGGCGTTGATCACCTCGAGCCCCTGGTCGACGTCGTCGACCAGCACGATGCCCGACTGCTCGCCGGAGAGCGCCGTGCGGATGCGTTCGACGTGGCGCGTCACCGCCACCTGCTTGTCCACCTCCGCCTCGACCTCGTCGGCGAGCCGCAGCGAGTCGGTGACGAGGACGCTGGCGGCCATCGGGTCGTGCTCGGCCTGGCTGATCAGGTCGGCCGCGACATACGCCGCGTCGGCTGTGTCGTCGGCGAGGATCGCGATCTCGGTGGGGCCGGCCTCGGAGTCGATGCCGACGGCGCCCTTGAGCAGTCGCTTCGCCGAGACGACGTAGATGTTGCCCGGACCGGTGACCAGATCGACCCGCCGGCACGGGCCCGCGCCGTAGGCGAACATCGCGATCGCCTGGGCGCCGCCGACGGCGTAGACCTCCTCGATGCCGAGCAGCTCGCAGGCGGCGAGGATGGTCGGGTGCGGCAGGCCGCCGTGGGCGGACTGCGGCGAGCTGGTCAGCGCGATGGAGCCGACGCCGGCCACCTGCGCGGGCACGACGTTCATCAGCACGCTGGAGACGAGGGGCGCCACACCACCGGGCACGTAGAGACCCACGCGGTCGACGGGGACCAGGCGCTGGGTGACCCGGGCGCCCGGCCCGAGGTCGGTGACGACGTCCCGCTCGAGCTCGGCCTCGCAGGTGATCCGGAGCCTGCGGACGGACTCCTCCAGGCCGGCGCGCACGGCCGGGTCGAGGTCGACCAGGGCCGCACGGAGGGCCTGGCGGGGCACGCTGATCTCGGTCTGCTCCACGCCGTCGAAGCGCGCGGAGTACTCGACTATCGCCTCGACGCCACGGTCGCGCACGTCGTCGCAGATGGGGCGGACCACCTCGAGCGCCGCCTCGACGTCGAAGTCCGCGCGCGGCACGAGGACGCGGTAGTCGGGAGCCACTCCCGCCGCGTCGCCTCGCAGGTCGATCCGGCGCAACACGCCGTCAAGTCTAGGTGCGCTCGATGAGTCCTCCGGCGCACGGCAGTCTGTGTGGACATGACGTTCACGACAGCGCACATGTCCATGTCCCTCGACGGTTTCGTGGCCGGGCCCGACCAGAGCATGGACAACCCCCTCGGCCGGGGCGGGATGGCAGTGCACCAGTGGCACCTCGGACCGGCGGACCAGCTGCACGAGGTCGACGCCCGCTGGACCGCGAGCCTGCTGCGCCCGCGCGGCGCGTACGTGATGGGGCGCAACATGTACGGCCCCGTCCGGGGCTCGTGGGACACCCTCCCCGACTGGCGCGGATGGTGGGGCGAGGAGCCGCCCTACCACGCACCCGTCTTCGTGCTCACCCACCACGAGCACGAGCCGATCGAGATGGAGGGCGGCACCACCTTCCACTTCGTCACGGGCGGGTTCGACGAGGCGCTGGCCCGGGCACGTGAGGCCGGCGACGGCGACGTGGACATCGCCGGCGGCGCCTCGGCGGTACGCCAGGCCCTCGCCAGGGGCGAGCTCGACGAGCTGACCCTGGACATCGCGCCGGTGCTGCTCGGCGACGGCGAGCGGATCTTCGGCCCGGACACCCCGGCCGAGCTCGAGCAGGTCGACGTCGAGGCCTCACCGAAGACCACGCACCTGCGCTACCGCATCCGGCGCTGAGCCACGCGGGTAGCGTCGGGTGATGCGCTTCGCCGTCTCCATCCCGCAACAGGACCGCGACAGCTTCGACGCCGCCGGGGTGAAGGCCTACCTCGCCCGGGCCGAGGAGCTCGGCTTCGAGGGCGGCTGGGTGATGGAGCAAGTGATCGGGCCGACGCCGCAGCTCGCACCCCTGGAGCTGCTCGCGTACGCCGCGGCCTGCACCGAGCGCCTGCGGCTGGGCGTCGCCGTGCTGGTCACCTCGCTGCACGACCCCCTGCAGCTGGCCGCCTCGATCACCGCGGTCGACCGGCTCAGCCACGGCCGCCTCGACGTCGGTGTCTCGCCCGGCGGTGGGTTCCGCAAGTTCGAGGCGTTCGGCGTCGACAGGGACACGTTCGTCACGCGCTTCACCGAGGGCCTGGAGCTGATGAAGGCGGCGTGGAGCGACGAGGAGCGCATCACCTTCCACGGCCGGTTCCGTGATCTCGAGGACTTGCCCATCTCGCCCAAGCCCGTGCAGCGACCGCACCCGCCGATCTGGTTCGGGGGCAGCGCGCCGAAGGCACTGGCCCGCGCCGTGCGACTCGGCGACGCCTTCCTCGGAGCAGGTTCGTCCACGACCGCCGCCTTCACCGAGCAGGTGCCGGTACTGCGACGCGAGCTCGCGTCCCAGGGCAAGGACCCGGACGGCTTCACCGTCGGCAAGCGGGTCTACCTCTGCGTGGACGACGACGGCGACCGCGCGCGCGAACGGGCGGTCGAGGGCCTGCGCCGCATCTACGGCCGCATGAAGGGGATCGAGGACGTGCCGGTGGCCGGCACCGTCGACGACGTGGTGACCGGCCTGGCGGAGGTGACCGGCGCCGGCGCCGAGCTCCTGCTCCTGAACCCGATCGGCGCCGACGTGGCCGAGGACCGCGAGCAGCTGGAGCGGCTGGCGGCCGAGGTGGTGCCGCGGCTCGGCTGAGCTGCCGATCTGGTCAGGAATCGAGAAGCACCGCAGGCGGTCCGCTCCGTAGCGTCGGGGACACCGACCAGACCTCCCGAAGGAGCCTCCGATGCCGACCAGCACCACGTCCACCAACACCAAGTCCAGCTCCGGTTTCACCACCGCCGAGCGCGCCGCGATGAAGGCCCGTGCCCAGGAGCTCAGCGCGACGGGCCGCGGCGGCAAGAAGAAGGCCGAGGAGGCCCAGGCCTGCCTCGATGCCATCGCCACGATGCCCGACGACGACCGCGTCCTCGCCGAGCGCATCCACGCCATCGTCGCCGCGCAGGCCCCCGACCTCACCCCGAAGACGTGGTACGGCATGCCGGCGTACGCCAACGAGGAGGGCAAGGTCGTCTGCTTCTTCAAGAACGCCTCGAAGTTCGGCGTCCGCTACGCCACCGTGGGCTTCGCCGACACCGCGAACCTCGACGACGGCAACGTCTGGCCGACCGAGTACGCCGTCCGCGCGCTCGGCCCCGACGACGTCGCGAGGATCGAGCAGCTGGTCCGCCGCGCCGTGAGCTGACCCCTGGCCCCCGGCGGTGGAATACGCGGCGTCGGCGGTCAGTCGTCGGTCAGGCGAACCTCGACCATGAGGTCGTGCACCGATGGCCTCGAGCGTCGAGCGCAGCGACTCGGCGCTCTCCGCCGCGGGGGCCACCAGCACGGCTCGGGCCTCGAAGATGGTGCCCCCCGACATGGGCGCGTCACGCACGCCGGTGCTGAGGTCCTCGATGCTCACCTCGCGAGCCGCCAGCGCGGCTGAGATCTCCGCGACGATCCCGGGATGGTCGTCCCCGAGGAGCTCGAGGGTGAGGCGGTGGGAGGCGAGCTCGTCGGGCTCGTCGGTGCGCTCGCAGGTCACCTGGAGTCCCTGCTCCGCCAGCCCGTCGAGCTCGACGACGAGGGCCGCGACCTCCTCGCCCGGCACCGCGACGAGCACGATGCCGGCGAACTTGCCGGCCAGCCGGGAGAGCTGGCTCTGCTGCCAGCTGCCGCCGTGAGCCTCGATCGGCGCCGACAGGGCGGAGACCAGACCGGGACGGTCGTCACCGAGGACGGTCAGGATGAGCGTTGCCACGCCACGCAGGCTACGAGACGCAGCCCGTCCGTGGGCTAGTTCGCGGCGCCGACTTCGTGTCCACGACCTGTACCTACCTCGCACCCGGCACTCTGGGCGCATGCTGCCCGCCGCTGTCGACCTCGTCGCGACGCTCACGGCGATCGCCGCGCTCGTCGTGCTGCACGTGCTGCCGACCGGCCTCTCGCCGGCCCGCCACCCGGTCAGCCAGTACGGGATCACCCGGTACCGCCAGGGCTATCGCGTGCTCACGCTGGCCCTCGGCGTGGCCGGCCTCGCCTCGGCGGTGGTCGTCGCGCAGACCTACCCCCCGTCGCGGCGGGCGACGATCGTGGGCCTGCTCGTGGTCTTCGGGGTGTGCCGCCTGCTCATCTCGTGGTGGCCGATGGACGCACCCGGCGAGCCGCGGTCGCGGCACGGAACCATCCACGTCGTCCTCGCGCTCGGCGGGTTCCTCAGCGCCACCCTGGCCGCCGGCCGGATGCAGAACGCCCTCGTCGGGTCGGGGTTCGGCGCCGGCTACAACGCGGCGCTCGTCACGGCGTTCTGGCTGCTCGTGCTCGGGCTGATCGGGACGGTCGCCGCTCGCCGTGCGGAAGGCCATCTCTACTTCGGAGCGGCGGAGCGGGTGGTCTACGTGGGCCTCTTCGTCATGCTGGGAGCCACCGGCCTGGCCGCGATCTGACCCACGCCCACCCGCCGAGAAGGAAGACCGATGACGGAGCAACGTCCACCCCTCCCGCCGTTCGACCTGGACGCCGCGCTGACCAAGGTGCAGGCCGCCGAGGACGCGTGGAACACCCGCGACCCGCACAAGGTGAGCCTCGCCTACACCGTCGGACTCGGTCTGGCGGAACCGCGACGCCTTCATCACCGGCCGGGAGGCGATCGTCGAGTTCCTCACCGCCAAGTGGGAGCGCGAGCTCGACTACGTGCTGCGCAAGAGCCTCTGGGCCTTCCACGAGAACCGGATCGCCGTCCGGTTCCAGTACGAGTCGCACGACCACGCCGGGCAGTGGTTCCGCAGCTACGGCAACGAGCTGTGGGAGTTCGACGAGAACGGCCTGATGCGTCGTCGCGAGGCGAGCATCAACGACCTCGCCATCGACGAGTCGGAGCGGCTCCTGCACGGCCCTCGTCCCGAGTCCGAGCGAGGCGTCGAGCTGCCCCTCAGGTGAGGTGGTGGGACGCGCGCATCGTCTGCCGCTGGGGCGACTGCGGCCGGTACTCCTGGAGCAGCACCGCGACGCCGGCCACGACAGCGACCAGCTCGGCGATCAGTGCCGTCCAGACCGCGAACCCCCGCCACACCTCGTGGACCCCGAACAGGCCCGCCGTGGTGGCGATGACGAAGGCGGTCAGCGTGAGACACACCGAACCCGACGGAGAGCAGCGGTGGCATCCAGTGGTGCCAGGTCAGCAGGAGGATGGCGATCACCAACCCACCCGCGGCGTTCAGCAGGAACGCGGGGCCGACCTTGTTGTTCTCGTGGGCCCAGTCGAAGTAGAGCTTGAAGTGGACAACCCCCGAGACGAGCACGCCCGCGGCGGCCAACACTCGCATCCTCATGGCGATCTCCGTCCTTCCGGGATCAGGTGAGTACCTGTCTGTGAGTACGGGGTGGAGCACTCCGCGGTTCAATCGGGCTTGACTGTTCCCGCGGTCGGCCGAGGTCCCCAGCCGATATCCTCAGCCGAGGCCGGGCGGGGGCAGCTGGGGCGCAGCCTCGCTCCGTCGTGGCGCGACCGGGTGCCGGATCGCGGGGACGCAGAGAGCCACGAGGCCGACCAGGAGGCACGCGACGGCCGTCACTCCGAGGATCACGCCGGGCGACGTGCGGTCGAGGGCGAGCGAGCCCAGCGCCCCACCCAGCGGCAAGGCTGTGATGAGAAGCGCGCGCTGGGTGCCGAAGACGCGGCCGTGGTGGCGACGCGGCGTCCACTGCTGGAGAGCGGTGGCCTCGACGGTCGCGTACGGGCCCCAGATGACGCCGGACAGGAAGCACACGCACGCGGCCACGGGCACGGAGTGCGTGAACGCCAGTGGAAGGATCGCGGCGCCGTACGCGACCGCCCCCACCGCGTTGACCACGCCAGGACGTCGGGTGCGGGCCAGCGCAGTGCCGAGCAGGATCCCCACCACGGCGCCGAGGCCGACGCCGAGACGCAGCACGCTGAACTGCCAGGCACCGCCGTCCAGCTGCTCCTTGACCATGATCGGGAGCACGGGCTGCATCGGGCCGTAGACGAAGAAGTACGCCGTGGACAGGGCGATCAGCGCGACGGCCGGGCGGAACCGCCACGGGGAGTCGGTGCGACCCGCGGGTTCGGCGTCATCGTCCTCGTCCGCCGCGGTGCGCAACCCGCGCGGCAGCGTGCGGACCACGACGAGCGTGGCGCACATCAGGAGGGTCGGCACCAGGAACGCAGCGTTGCCGAGCGCGACGATCGCCAGGCCTCCGCTCACGGCCGCCACGATGATCGGGATCGGGTCGGCCAAGGAGAGCAGCGCGTTGGCACGAGGCAGCAGCTCGGGCCCGACGAGCGGCGGGATCGCCGAGCGGGCGGCGGCGTACGAGGCAGGGGCGAACGCAGCGGTGACGGCGGCCGCGACGAGGAGCTCGGTGTACGTGGTCGCGCCGAGCATCCCACGCACGGTCAGGGCGAGGCAGATCGCTCCGCGCACCCAGGCGTCGACCATCATCATCCGCCGCGGACCGAACCGGTCGACCAGCCGGCCGCCGACCGTGCCGCCCACCAGCGTGGGCAGACGCGCGGCCAGCACGAGCACGGCCAGCTGTCCCCCGCTCCACCCGCGCGCCGCGGCCAGCCAGAACAACGTGAAGACGACGAACCAGTCGGCGGACGCGGCGAGGCACAGTGCCAGGGCGATCGACCTGACGGTCGGCGGCAGCGGCACGTGGGTCCTCGAGGGCTCCCGCCGCAACGCGGTCCTGCTCATCTCCCGAGCAACATATCCGTTCTGACGCCCGGCTCGTCAGCGTCGCCGGCACTAGCCTCGGGACATGGCCCAGACGACGTACGACGCGGACCGGATCGCCGCGCTGCGGGACGCCGAGGCGAAGGCGTCGCGCTCTTCGAGGCCGCGATCGAGCGCGGGCTCGTCGAGCCGGGCAAGACCGAGCGGCAGCTCTCCGACGAGGTCCGCGACCTGGCCGGCGAGCTCCTCGGCATCCACCGGTTCTGGCACAAGCGGATCGTGCGCGCCGGCGTGAACACACTCGAGCCCTATGCCGCCAACCCGCCCGACCGGCTGCTCGAGCCGGACGACATCGTCTTCTTCGACTTCGGCCCGCTGCTCGAGGAGTGGGAGGCCGACTTCGGGCGCACCTGGGTGCTCGGCGACGACCCGGTCAAGCACCGGCTGGCCCGCGACCTGCCGCTCGTCTGGAGCGCCGCCCGTGACCACTTCCACGCCAGTCCCGAGATCACCGGGGCCCAGCTCTACGACCACGTCCTCGGGCTGATCGCCGACGCCGGGTGGGGGCACGCCACGACCCATGCCGGCCACCTCGTCGGGGAGTTCCCCCACGAGAAGATCAACGGCGACGACATCGACTGCTACATCACCCGAGGCAACGACGACCCGATGCGACGCCTCGACGCGGCGGGCCATCCGTGCCACTGGATCCTCGAGGTCCACCTGACCGACCGCGAACGCGGGTTCGGCGGCTTCTACGAGCAGCTGCTGGACATCTGATTCGTGCGCGGCGTCGTGGTGAACCAGCTCAGCCTGGACGGATTCCTGCAAGGACCCGGCCTCCCGCACGAGGACACCCCGAACAATTCCATCACCGAGGTAGGACAGTCGTCTTCGCCACGGTCCTTTGGTCCTGATGAAGATCGGAGGCCGCGCCGCCCTATGCTCGCGCCATGAGCGATCAGTCGATGGCGGGCCGCACGGTCCTGGTGACCGGAGCCAGCGACGGGATCGGGGCCGAGACCGCCAAGGTGCTGGCCGCGAAGGGCGCGAGGGTCCACGTGACCGGGCGGTCAGCCGAGAAGCTGGGGCCGGTCGCGCAGGCGGTCGGGACTGAGCCGCTCATCGCCGACTTCGCCCGGCTGGACGACGTCCGGCGTCTCGCCGAGCAGGTCAGCGAGCGCGTCGACACGCTCGACCTGCTGATGAACAACGCCGGCGGCACCTTCGCTCCGTCGAAGCGGACCCACGACGGCCACGAGCCCAACCTCCAGATCAACCACCTGGCGCCGTTCCTGCTCACCCACTTGCTACGTCCCAAGCTCGCGGCGGCCGGCACGTCGCTGGTCGTCAACACCTCCAGCATCGGCAACCTGGCAGGCAAGATCGTGCTCGACGACCTCGACTACGAGCACCGCCGGGCGTTCGAGTTCCGGGCCTACGGCACCGGCAAGCTGATGAACATCGTCTTCACCCGAGGCCTCGTCCAGCGATGGTCCGATGACGGCGTCGTCTCGGTCGCCGTCCACCCGGGACCGGTCGGCAGCTCGTTCGGCCGCGACTCGTGGTTCGTCGGTCTCCTCTACCGCACGCCGCTCAAGCGCATCGGCACCATCAGCGTTCCGGACGGCGCCGCTCCGCTGATCGCGCTGGCCGAGCGTGGCCCCGACCCGCAGCTCAACGGCCGCTACTTCAGCCGGTTCAACCCCGATGGCCGCGAGAACAAGCAGGCCCACGACCAGTCGGTCATCGACGGCCTGTGGGAGCGCTCGGAAGCTCTGGTCGGCCTGGCCTGAGCCCGGTGCGGCTGGGAGGTCGCGGGTCAGACGAGCCGGCCGCCGTCGGCCACGACGCGACCTTCGCGGATGACGGTCCGGCCCGCCGGGCGGTCCATCACCGCGGCGGTGACGGTGTCGCCGGGTAGCAGGACGAGGTCGGCCGGGTCACCGGGTGCCAGCCCTCGGGCATGGTCCGGCGGTACGTTCCAGCCTGGCCCGGCACCGTCGCGACTGACCACGGCGCGACCGCCGATCGTGGCCAGCGCGACGCATCGCTCGATCGCCTCGTCGTAGCGGAGCTGGTTGACGAAGGCCAGCTGCCAGGTGCGGTCCAGCATGTCGCCGTTGCCGTACGGCGACCAGTAGTCGCGGATCCCGTCCTGGCCGAGGCCGACGCGGATCCCGAGCGCGGCCAGGAGGTCGAGCGGCAGGTGCCGGCCCCCCGCAGGTGCGACCGTGGTCAGCGCGATGTCCAGCTCGGCCAGCTCCTCGGCCACGGCGGCGGCGCGGTCGGAGCTCAGCGTCGGGAGCGCGAACGCGTGCGAGATGGTCACGTTGCCCTGCATGGACAGGGCGCGCACGCGCTCGCACAGCAGGCTCAGGGTGAACGCGCCCACCTCCCCCGGCTCGTGCAGGTGGAGATCGACACCGGCCTGGTGCCGCTCGGCCAGGCCGAAGACGATGTCGAGGTGCTCGACCGGGTCACGGTCGAGGGCGCAGGGATCGATCCCGCCGACGAGGTCCGCACCCGCATCCATCGCCGCGGACAGGAGGTCGGCGGTGCCCGGGTCCCGCAGGATCCCGGACTGCGGGAACGCGACCACCTGCACGCTCGCGCGCGCCGCGTGCGCCTCGCGGGCAGCCAGCACTGCCTCGAGCCGCTCGAGGCCGGCGTCGGTGTCGACCTGGGCGTGGCTGCGGACGGTGGTGGCGCCCGAGGCGATCGTGACGCCGAGCGTGTACGTCGCGCGCTCGGCCACGCTCGCCTCGTCCTCCCGCCAGTGCGCACGGTCGTTCTCGATGAGCCCGACCAGGCCGGGGCCGGCGGTGTGGGGCCGGAACGGCAGGCCCAGCCGGGTCGAGTCGAGGTGGGTGTGCACGTCGCTGAACGACGGGATCACCAACCGGCCACCGCCGTCGAGCACCTGGCTGCCGGAGGGTGGCTCCTGCCCCGCCGGACGGAGCGCCGTGATGCACCCGTCCTCCACGAGCACGTCACTCATCGGGCCACCCCACGGGCGCACGCCGCTGATCACCGTCATGGCTCCGATCCCTCCTCGCGGCCCTGACGGTAGTCCGCCTCCTGGGTGCGCGCGTGTGACCGGCGACCGTAGGGTGCCCGGCATGCAAGCAGGTCGCCGGCGCGAGGTGTCGTTGCCGGTGGCCGGGCAGGTCACCTCGCTGGAGCTGTTCTTCGACCTCGTCTTCGTCTTCACCATCACCCAGCTCACCGCGACCGAGCTGCCCGGCGGGTGGGCGGTCACCGGACGCGTGGCGCTGCTGCTCCTGCTGCTGTGGTGGATGTACGGCGGCTACGCGTGGCTGACCAACGCCGCTCCCCCGGTCACGCCGCGCCGGCAGGTCCTGCTGGTGCTCGGGATGATGGGCCTCTTCGTGACGGCGCTGGCGATCCCCCACGCGTACGGCTCGGACCGGGTGGTCTTCGCCTGCGGCTACCTGCTCGTGGTGGTCGTGCACGCCGGCATGTACGTCTCCGAGGCCGCCCGGATCACCCGAGGCACTGATCGTGCAGCTGCTCGGCTGGAACATGCTCGGTGCCATGCTCGGCCTGGTCGGGGCGCTCTTCTTCGAGGACATCCTGGTGTGGTGGTGGCTCGCGTCGTTCGTCGTCGCGATCGTCCTGCCACGGCTGTTCGCGGTCACGTCACTGATCCAGACCGAGTCCGACGGCGGCCCGTCGTTCGAGCTGGTCCCGCGACACTTCGTGGAGCGGCACGGCCTGATGCTGCTGATCGTGCTCGGCGAGTCGGTGCTGGCGATCGGGGTCGGCCTCGGCACCGGCGTGGAGTCGATCGGTCTCGACCGGATCGCGTTCGCGGCGATCAGCCTGCTGCTGGCGACGACCTTGTACTGGGCCTACTTCGGCACCGGCGAGGACGCTCGCGCCGAGGAGGCTCTCGAGGCGTTGCCGCCCCAGCGGGCGCAGGCGGCAGGCCTCGCGTCGTACGGCTATGCGTTCTGGGTGGTCCTCCTGGGAGTCGTGCTCAGCGCGGCCGGCCTGCACCACGCTCTCGTGCACCCGACGGCACAGCTCAGCTGGGAGTACGCCGGTCAGCTGTGCGTCGGCGTGGGCACGTACTGGGTCGGGCTCGGCCTGTTCCGGCTGACCCTCGGCCTGCCCGGCGCGATGCTGCGCCTGGTCGGCGGGGCGCTGCTGGGCGCGGTGATCGTCGTCGGTGCCACGGTCTCCGGGCTGCTCGCGCTGATCTGCCTGCTGCTCGGCTCGGCGGCGCTGGTGCTGCTCGACCGGCGCGCGGAGCCGGCTGCTCAGCCCGCCTGACCCGCGAGATCCATCGCTCGCGCGGAATCGTGCGCATCATGGCGTGCCTCCGAGTGCGCGGAGGACCAGCTGCGAGCGCGCAGGCGTCCCGGTCTTGGCGAGGAGGTCGCGGAGGTGGTCCTCCGCGGTGGTCGGTGCGATGGTCAGGGCGACCGAGATCTGGCCGGAGTCGAGCCCGCGGAGCACCAAGGACAGCACCTCGACCTCCCGTGGGCTCAAACCGTGCGCGCGCGCAAACAGGTCGACGCGCTCGGCCGGGGTGCACGGGCTGATCGGGTCGATCCGCCAGCGAGGAGCACCAGTCGCGTGACGCCTCAGGCGTGCTCGTCGGTCGCGCGCGAGTCGGTCAGCATGAGGGCGCCGACCACGGTGACCAGTCCGACGATGACGGCCAGCACCGCGTAGGTGAGCCGCTCGCCGTTAAGAGGTCGCGACGGGTCGCTGCCCCACGTGCCCGCCGGAATTGGGTGGCGACGGCGGCGATCATCGTGCCGATCACGGCGGTGCCGACGCTGGTGCCGACCTCCTGGGCGGTGTCGTTGAGGCAGTCCCCATCGAGGTCCGGTTGGCCGGCATCGCCTCGACCAGTCCGACCGCGCAGATCGTCATCACGGTGCGCAGCCCGATGATCATCACGACCATGCAGACCGCGATCGCGGCGTACCCGTGGTCGACGCCCCAGTGCGAGTCCGGCCAGCGAGCCGGCCAGGCAGGCGGCGCGACCGGCAGGCGATCTGGCGAGCCGCGAAGCTCCGAGGGCTGCCGCGACCATGGTCACGATGATGGCAGGTTCAGCGAGCCACGCTCCGCGTCGGAGAAGCGACCTCGCGTGCGCCACAGCATCGAGGAATCCCCAGTCGCCGTAGCGGTCTGTGAGCTCCACGCGCACGACGTCGGCGATGTGCAGCTCCTCGGCCAGCCAGGCCGACCACTCCGCGAGATCCCGGCACGCGTACCGCCTGCCCACCAGCCACGGAAGCTGCTCGGGGGACACCATCGGCAACGAGGCGTCGAGGCGAGCTCACCACACCTGAGACCGGATCGGTCATCGCGAAGACGTGAGCGTCGAACCCCACCTCGCCCTTGATGTCGACCAAGAGTCGCTCGCGCAGGACGCGGTCGGATCCCCCCGCCGCACCCAGGCGGCGCGCACGATCCACCAGGTCCACCTTCGCAGGGTAGGACCCCGGTGCCGGGTTCCAAGATCCCCGAGCTCGAGGATGGCGCAGCCCTGCGCCCGGGACGATCGTGGCCTGATGACCACTACCCTGCACATCGAGAACACCGTCCACGACTACGCCACGTGGAAGCAGGCCTTCGACACCTTCGACCGGTTCCGTCTCGACGGCGGAGTCCGCAGCCACCGGGTCAGCCGCAACGTCGAGGATCCGCACGAGGTCGTCGTCGATCTGGACTTCGACACGGTCGAGCAGGCCGCGGCGTTCGCGCAGCGACTCCAGAAGGTGTGGGCGACTCCCCGCTCCCGGGCCGAGCTCGCCGACCACGCGAGCGCTGTCGTCCACGAAGTGCTCGAGGAGCACCAGAACGCCTGACGCCTCGTCAGGGGTGCTCGTCGGTCGCACGCGAGTCGGTCAGCATGAGGGCGCCGACCACGGTGACGAGTCCGACGATGACGGCCAGCACCGCGCGACAAGAGCCCCGCGCCTTCGCAATGATGGCCGGGGAGGCAGCCATGACCACCTTCAGCCGCGCGGACGACCTGCGGGGAGCCGAGTTCGACGGCGTCGACCTGCGAGGTGCGCGGTTCGTCGGCTGCGACCTGACCGGCGTCGTCATGCGCGGGGTCGACGTGGACGGGCTGGAGATCGACGCGCCCTGGCTGCTGGAGGAGGAGGGCGTCCTGCTCGTCAACGGCGTCGACGTCGCGCCGTACGTCGAGGGCGAGCTCGACCGGCGATTCCCCGGTCGGTCCCAGCGGCAAGGCGCAGAACCCGGAGGCGCTCCGTGCGGCCTGGGCGGCGCTCGAGCGGACCTGGGCGGCGACGCTCGAGCGCGTGACGACGATGCCGGAGGGCACCGTCGACGTCTCGGTCGGCGACGAGTGGTCCTTCAGCCAGACCCTGCGCCACCTGGTGATGGCCACCGACACCTGGCTGGGCCGCGCCGTCCTCGGCAAGGAGCAGCCCTACCACCCGCTCGGCCTCGCCCACCAGGGCGCCGAGGCCGACGGGCTCGACCTGTCGATCTTCGTGACCACCACACCGTCGTACGCCGAGGTGCTGGAGGCGCGGGCCGACCGTGTCGCGATGGTGCGCGACTTCCTGGCCACTGTCACCGCCGACGGTCTCGAGGTCGCCTGCGAGAACCCCTGGGCGCCGCAGCGTTCGCAGACCACGCGCTCCTGCCTGCACGTGGTCCTGGAGGAGGAGTGGGAGCACCACCGCTACGCCGTGCGCGACCTCGACGTGATCGAGGCCGGGGGGGACCAGCGGGACGAGCGGGACGGTCAGGCCCGTGAAGCGGCTGGTGGTCTGCTGCGACGGCACCTGGATCAAGCCGGACAACCAGAGCCGTGACCGATGTCGAGAAGGTCGCGCGCACCGTGTCGAGCGGGTGACCCCGTTGCGCGCTTCTGGAACGAGGAGCAAGGTGGGTGCCTCGGGACGAAGGGTCGACACCATGGATGCGCGTCGCATTGCCACGACCACTGTGCTGGTGCTCGCCACCAGCCTCGGACTGACGGCGCACGCCGGGCCTCGGCGTCTGCGTCGTCGAAACCGCCGCCCACCGACCCCGGACGGCACCCGGCGGCCAAGGCGAACAAGTCCAACCAGGCGGAGCCGCCCTGCCCGACCATCGCCGCAACCCGGGGCTCAAGGCGATCCTGTCGGAGAAGGACGCCGATCGCGGCGCCGACAACCCCTCGCTGTCGGCGCTGTGCCAGGCGGGCGTGGGCAAGCCGAACCCGTACCGCGACCCGTTCCCCAACATCGACCAGATCGTCGGTGACACGACCGTCACGGTCGGGAGCCAGGCGGGTTGCAGCTCCGCGCAGAACGAGAACACGATCGCCGTCAACCCGGAGAACCCCCGCAACATCGTCTCCGGCACCAACGACTACCGCGTGTTCAACAGTCGCGAGCAGCGCAACGACTCCTCGGGGTGGGCCTACACCTCCTTCGACGGCGGCAGGACGTGGAAGAACGTCGAGCTGCCGCACCTGACCTTCCAGACCGGCGGCACCGGTGCGTTCGCCCAGATGGACTCCGCCGGCGACCCGGTCGTCGCCTTCGGGCCGCACAACACCGTCTACTACGGCAACATCGTGTTCAGCCGGGGAACACCGACCGGCGACGGCACCGAGGCCGCCAACGGGATCGCGCTCAACGTCTCGCACGACGGCGGGCTCCACTGGAGCGAGCCGCTGCTGATCCAGGCCGACGGCGTCACCCGGAACGGGACACTGACGGCGAGCACCATCTTCAACGACAAGATCGGCTCGCGGCGGACAAGCACAGCGGGCGGGTCTACGTCACCTGGACCCGGTTCGCCGACACTCCTGACGGCGGCTACCTCGAGTCACCCATCGTGCTCGCGGCGAGCAGCGACTACGGCCGCACGTTCGGGCCGCGTCGGCGGGTGGACGTCACCCTTGACCAGTTCAACCCGGGCGGCCTGACGCCGTACTCCTCCGGCTCGAACCCGCAGGTCGCCCGCAACGGCACGCTCTACATCGCCTACGAGGGCGAGTAGTGCGCCACCCTGGCTTGTGACCAGGTCGGCACGACGGATCGCGACGTGACGGTCGTGGCGACGTCGAAGGACCACGGGCAGACGTTCACGAAGTCGATCGTCGACACCAACTACGACTTCCCGTTCAACGAGCCGCTCGGCACCGCGACCCTGACCGGCGAGAACTTCCGGGTCAACAGCTTCCCCCAGCTCGCCTATGACGAGCGCGGCAACCGGCTGGCGGTGACGTGGGCGACGACCGCGACGGGAAGTACGACCCGAAGACCGGGGAGTCGCTGCGGTCGAACGGCGACAACATCCTGTCCCTCTCCTCCAACGGCAGGCACTGGACCCGGCCCCTCGTGCTCGGGACGCCGCAGGACGAGGTGTTCGGTGCCGTCGCGATCCACGACGGGACCGTGGCCGTGTCGTCGTACACACGTCACTACGCCGGCAGTCGCGGGGTCGATCTCGACTACGCCATCTGGTCCTCCTCCAAGCGGCACGGGTCGAACCACGTCGACCTCACCGCGCGTGACCACCCAGTCGTCGAACCCGCAGGTCCAGTTCGCCGGGACCGACGACCAGGGCAACGAGGTGCAGGGGCTGTTCATCGGCGACTACACCGGGATGGCCGTCGGCAGCGACGGGGTGCTGCACCCGAACTGGACGGACTTCCGGGGCGATCCCGGGACGACGACACCCAACCAGGACGCCTACAGCGAGGCGTTCCGGACCCAGTAGCGCCTATCCCGGCTCCACCGTCGTCCGCATGACGCAGTTGCCCTGTCCCTTGGGACGGACGTAGGTGAAGCCCAGGCCCTCGTACATGGCGCGGGTGGCGTTGTAGAGGAACGACGCGTTCTTCTTCGCGCCCGCGGGCAGGTCGTGGGGGTAGGACTCCACGACGCCGCCCCCGGCCGCGGCGATCAGCGACAGCGCGCCCTCGACGGCCCGGCGGGCCACTCCCTCACGGCGGTGGTCGCGGTCGACGAAGAGGCAGGTGATCCGGTAGTCGGGCAGCAGGTCCGCCGTCCTCAGGTACTCGCGCCGGTGGTGGATGTTGGGCAGCTCGTCGGGCGGCCCGTACTCGGCCCACGCGATCGCGTCGTCGCCGTCGAGGACCAGGGCCGCGTGCGCCGTGCCCGCGCGCACGCGGTCCTCCTTGTAGTCGCGCCCGCGACCCTTCATCTTCGCCATCTCCTCCGGGCAGCGGTGGAACCAGGTGCACCAGCAGCCGCCCCAGACGCCGTTGTGCTTCTCGGCCAGGCGCGCGAAGGCCTCCCAGGTCGAGGCGTCCAGGGCACGGATCTCGTGCCCGTCCCGGTCATCGAGCCACCCACGGCGGCTCCCAGCCGAGATCGGGGTCCTCGCCCACCCGGCCGTCGACCTCCTCGCGGAGCAGGTCGGCGTGGCCGGTGTGACGGCCGTACTCCTCGAGCATGTCGGCCACGAGCCGGCCGAGACTCACGTCGAGGTCGTGGCGCCGCCCCAGCTCGATGAGCTGCTCGAGCCCGCCGTCCGCGAGCCGGGCGGCGAGGACCTCCCGCGAGCGCGCGACCGCTGCGTCGTACGCCGCGTAGAGATCCGCCGGCTCGTCGTCGGCCGCGGACTCGAAGTCCCAGTCCGGCTCGGCGTCCCAGTCGTGCGAGCGCCACGGCTCCGCGGGCGGCGAGCCGTCGAGGTCCCAGGTGAAGTGGACGTCCTCGACGCGGGTCAGGTGCTTGAGCAGCCCGCCGATCGTCAGCGTCGACGCGCCGACGCGGTGCCCCAGCCCGTCGCGGTCGAGGCCGTCGGCCTTCCAGCGGAAGGTCGCGCGCTGCCGGTCGAGGGCCGCGACCAGGTGCTCGGTCGGCGAGGCGGAGAAGGGTGGCTCCCAGGAGGGTGTCGGTCATGGGCAGCACGCTAGGACTGGTTCCGGACGATCTGCGTCCGGAATGATGGCGACATGCCGCGACGACAGCCCGACCGCCCGCTCGCTGCGCACCCTCGAGCTCCTCCAGGACACGCGGATGCGCGCCGAGGAGCTGGCCAGCCGGCTCGGCGTGACCGAGCGGGCGGCCCGCCGCTACGTCGGGATCCTGCGCGAGGCGGGGATCCCGGTGGAGTCCGAGCGCGGCCCGTACGGCGGGTACCGACTCGGCCGCGGGCTGCGGCTGCCGCCGCTCGTGTTCAGCTCCACCGAGGCGCTCGGCCTGGTGATGGCCGTGCTGGACGGCCACCACGCCGCGGGCGACGCCGACGACCCGGTCGGCCGCGCGCTGGGCAAGCTGATGCGCTCGCTCCCGGAGAAGGTCGCCGCCCAGGCGTCGGCCGTGCGCGCCCACGCGGCTGCGGCGCCCGACCGGGCAGCGGTGCGGCCCGACCCGGCCACGACGAGCGCGCTCGTGCAGGCGGTGGCCGACGAGCACCGCGTGCGCGTGGAGTACCGCAGCGAGAGCGGACGCCAGTGGTCGATGACGGTGGATCCGTGGGCGGTGGTGGTCCGCTACGGCCGGTGGTACCTGCTGTGCCACTCCCACGCCGCGGACGCGGTGCGCAGCTACCGGATCGACCGGGTGCTCACGGTCGAGGCGCTCGACGAGGGCTTCGAGCGACCGCCGGACCTCGACGCGGTCGGCCTGGTCGAGGAGAACCTCGGCAGCGGCTGGGAGTACGACACCGAGGTGCTGATCGAGGCGCCGTTGGAGCGGGTCGTCTGGATCCCTCGGGCGATGGGGCGCCTCGAGGCTGTCGACGACGCACACCACCCGCCTGCGCGGCACCACGAGCAACCCGTGGTGGTACGCCGAGAAGCTGACTGCCGTGCCGGTGCCGTTCCGGGTCGAGGGCGGCCCCGAGCTGGTGCACTGCGTGCGCGAGGTCGGCACGCGTTTGCTGACGGCCGTCGCGGCGCACGACGACTAGGTTGATCCCGTGACGCAGGTGCCCCTGTTCCCGCTGAACGCGGTGGTCTTCCCGGGCGTGGTCACCCCGCTGCACATCTTCGAGGAGCGCTACCGCGCCCTCGTGCGCGAGCTCCTGGAGGTCGACGACGTCGCCGACCGTGTCTTCGGGATCATCGCCATCCGCGAGGGCTACGAGGTGGGCGAGCACGGCATGCAGTCGGTGCACCGCACCGGCACCCTCGTGCAGCTCAGCGACGTCGACGCCTACGACGACGGCCGCTACGACATCGAGGTGATCGGTCGACAGCGCCTGCACGTGATCGACTCCGACGGCTCCGGACCGTTCCTGCGCGGTGACGTCGAGCTGCTCGGCGACGATGACGAGCCGCGCGCCGTCGAGGAGGCGGCCGCGACGCTCGCGACCTTCGAGCGCTACCGCGAGCTGCTCTCCGACCTGCGCGGAGGCCCCGTCCTCGCCGGCGAGATGCCCGAGGACCCGGCGTACCTCTCCTACGCGCTGGCCAGCACCTGCCTGCTCACCCTCCCCCAGCGCCAGCAGCTGCTGGAGGCGCCGACCGCCCTCGAGCGGCTGGGCCGGTTGCGGCGGCTGCTGCACGAGGAGATGCGGGCGATGGCCGCGCTGCCGTCGCTGCCGGCGACCGAGGTCGCGCGCACGCGCTGGTCGCCCAACTGATGGCGCGCCGCCCCACCGGAGGCACCCCCGCCACGCTCGCGCTGGAGCGCGCCGGCGTGCCGCTTCACCCGGCACGCCTACGACCACGTGACCGGCGCCCGAGGCGGACGGCTACGGGCTGGAGGCGGCCGGCGCCCTCGGCCTCGACCCGGCCGAGGTCTTCAAGACCCTGCGTCGCCGACGTCGACGGGCAGCTCGTCGTGGCGGTCGTGCCCGGTCTCGGGCCAGCTGGACCTCAAGGCGCTGGCCGCCGCCGTCGGCGGGAAGCGCGCGAGCATGGCCGACCCACGGGTCGCGGAGCGCACCACCGGCTACGTCGTGGGCGGCATCTCCCCGCTCGGCCAGAGGAAGCGGCTGACCACCGTCATCGACGACTCCGCGACCGCGCTGCCGACGATCTACGTCAGCGGCGGCAAGCGAGGACTCGACCTCGGGCTCGCCCCCGCCGACCTGGTCGCGCTGTGCACGGGCGGACGGCGCGGATCGCTACTTCGCGGTGACACGCACCAGCGCGTGGGCCGTGCTGCCGTCGTTCCAGGTGCCGATGCCGATCGCCTCGAGGGCCTTGGCGTCTTCGGCGACCTCCGCCTCGCTCTTGCCCGAGCGCATCGCGTCAGCCGGAGGACAGCGAGTTCAGGACTGGTGGTCGGGGTCGGGTGCCCGCAGCACCCAGAGGAAGACCAGCGCGCCGAGCGCTGCGGCGGCGGGCCAGACCCACAGGACTCCGGAGGCGTGCACCTGCAGCGGCATCGAGGCGTGCGCGCCGTTGGCGCCGTGCCGCAGGGCCGCCTCCGCGGATCCCGGGCCGAGCCAGCCGCCGACCTTGCGCATCAGCGAACGAGGCGATGCCACCACCCAGCGTGACCAGCACGACCATCAGCAGCGGGTCGCGCTCGCGCATGAACAGCAGCACGATGCCCGCTCACCAGGCCGCCGACCAGGGCGATCACGAAGAACCAGCCGTCGATGTTGACCTGCTTGCCGAGCTGGTCGGCCTGGATCACCACCGAGCCGCCCTCGCGGGTGGCCTGCGGCAGGTCGACCAGCCGCCACCAGGCGACGGCGGCCACGATCCCGGCCACGACGAACCAGACCAGCACGATGACGGCGTCGCGCACGATGTCGGCGGCGATCGAGGACGGTGGCGCGGACGGCGGCGGGGTGGTCGGCGGCCGTGACGGCTGTCGGAGTCGGGTCGGAGCGGTCGGCGCCGAGGTCGGCGGTCGGCTCGTCGGCAGGGGTGCTCATCCGAGGCACCCCGGACCGAGCAGGTGCTTGAGGTCGCCGTACAGCGCCGCGTCGGGCCGCACCCGCAGGCCGGTCGTCGAGGCGCAGCAGCTGGGTGCCGCCGCGGGTGACCAGCTTGAGCCGCACCTCGGTGGTGCCGGGGTGGGTGCGCAGCACCTCCTTGAGCTGGTCGACCACCGGCGGCGTGCAGCGCGTCGAGGGCAGCGTGATCACCACCGGCCCGACGCCGCGGTCGTCGAGGTTGGGCGTGGAGACGGTCTTGCCGCGCAGCTCGGGCTGGTCCTTGCTGCGGTCGAGCCGTCCCTGCACGGTGACGACGGTGTCCTCGACGCAGCAGCGTGCTGGCCAGCTGGTAGTCGCTGGGGAAGAACAGCACGTCGATGGAGCCCTCGAGGTCCTCGACGGTGACGATCGCCCAGGCGTTGCCGGTCTTGGTGATCTTGCGGGTCACGCCGGTGACCAGCCCGCAGATGGTGGCCGGGGAGTTGTCGCGCGCGCTCCTCGTCGGTGAGCAGCTGGCCGATGGTGCAGTCGGCGGCGCCGGCGAGGACGTGCTCGAGCCCGGTCAGCGGGTGGTCGGAGACGTAGAGGCCGAGCATCTCGCGCTCGTGGCCGAGCAGCGTCGCTTGTCCCACTCCTCGACGTCGGGCACGACCACGTTGACCCCGAAGCCCGCGTCGTCGCCGTCGAGCCCGCCGAAGAGGGAGTCCTGGCCGATCGCCTCGTTGCGCTTGATGTCGACGTACTGGTCGACGGCCTGCTCGTGCACGGCGAGCAGCGCGCGGCGGCCGTGGCCCATGTCGTCGTAGGCCCCGGCCTTGATCAGCGACTCGACGAGCCGCTTGTTGCAGACCTGGGCCGGCACCTTGCTCATGAAGTCGGCGAAGTCGGCGAAGCGGCCCTGCTCGCGACGGGTGGAGATGATCTGGTCGACGACGTTGTGGCCGACGTTGCGCACCGCGGTGAGGCCGAAGCGGATGTCGGTGCCGACCGAGGTGAAGTTGGCCTGCGAGGAGTTGACGTCGGGCGGCAGGACCTTGATCTTCATCCGGCGGCACTCGCCGAGGTAGATCGCCATCTTGTCCTTGTCGTCCTTGACCGAGGTCAGCAGCGCGGCCATGTACTCGGCCGGGTAGTTGGCCTTGAGGAAGGCGGTCCAGTAGGAGACGAGGCCGTACGCCGCGGAGTGGGCCTTGTTGAAGGCGTAGTCGGAGAACGGGACCAGCGTCTCCCACAGCGCCTTGATCGAGCCTGTGGAGAAGCCGCGCTCGGTCATGCCGGCGGAGAAGTTCTCGAACTGCTTGTCCAGCTCCGACTTCTTCTTCTTGCCCATGGCGCGTCGCAGCAGGTCGGCCTGGCCGAGCGTGTAGCCCGCCAGCTGCTGGGCGATCGCCATCACCTGCTCCTGGTAGACGATCAACCCGTAGGTCTCGCCCAGGACGTCCTCGAGCGCCTCGGCGAGCTCGGGGTGCAGCGGCTCGACCGGCTCGCGACCGGTCTTGCGGCGGGCGTACTTGTTGTGGGAGTCGGCGCCCATCGGGCCCGGGCCGGTAGAGCGCGCCGACGGCGGAGATGTCCTCGAAGGTGTCGGGCTGCATGCTGCGCAGCAGCGCGCGCATCGGGCCGCCGTCGAGCTGGAAGACGCCGAGGGTGTCGCCCTTCTGGAGCAGGGCGTACGTCGCCGGGTCGGTCAGCTCGAGCTCCTCGAGGACGACCTTCTCGCCGCGGTTGTTCTCGATGTTGATCAGCGCGTCGTCGAGGACGGTGAGGTTGCGCAGCCCGAGGAAGTCCATCTTGATCAGGCCGAGCTTCTCGCAGGTCGGGTAGTCGAACTGCGTGATCACGGCGCCGTCGGCCGGGCGGCGCATCACCGGGATGACGTCGAGCAGCGGGGCGCTGGACATGATCACGCCGGCGGCGTGGACGCCCCACTGGCGCTTGAGCCCCTCGATGCCGATCGCGGTGTCGACGACGGTGCGGACGTCGGCGTCGCCGTCGTACAGCGACCGGAAGTCGCCGCCCTCGCGGTAGCGGTCGTGCGACTCGTCGAAGATCGACTTGAGCGGGACGTCCTTGCCCATCACCGCCGCGGGCATCGCCTTGGTGATCCGGTCGCCCATCGCGAACGGGTAGCCGAGGATGCGCGAGGAGTCCTTGACCGCCTGCTTGGCCTTGATGGTGCCGTAGGTGAC
Source organism: uncultured Actinomycetota bacterium (assembly GCA_963756045.1). Lineage (GTDB taxonomy): Bacteria > Actinomycetota > Actinomycetes > Propionibacteriales > Nocardioidaceae > Marmoricola. The sequence goes on along the minus strand of CAVWML010000010.1, from coordinate 212,307 downwards.
GATCATCGAGACGCGGTCGTCGCCGTACTTGTCGGAGACGTACTTGATCACCTCACCGCGCCGACGCTCGTCGAAGTCGATGTCGAAGTCGGGCATCGAGACGCGGTCGGGGTTGAGGAAGCGCTCGAAGATCAGGCCGTGCACCAGCGGGTCGAGGTCGGTGATCCGCATCGCGTAGGCGCACATCGAGCCGGCGCCCGGAGCCGCGGCCGGGGCCGACCCGGATGCCGTTGTCCTTGGCCCAGTTGATGAAGTCGGCCACCACGAGGAAGTAGCCGGGGAAGCCCATCCCGGTGATCACGCCGACCTCGAAGTCGGCCTGCTTGCGTACGTCGTCCGGGATGCCGTCGGGGTAGCGGAAGCGCAGCCCCTTCTCGACCTCCTTGACGAACCAGGAGTTCTCGTCCTCGCCCTCGGGCACCGGGAAGACCGGCATGTAGGTGCCGTTGCCCTCGGTGAACTGCACGTCGCAGCGCTCGGCGATCAGGAGGGTGTTGTCGCAGGCCTCGGGCAGCCCGTGGCGCTCGCCCCAGAGCGCGCGCATCTCGGCGGCCGACTTGACGTAGTAGCCGGTGCCCTCGAAGTGGAAGCGCTTGGGGTCGCTCATCACGCTGCCCGAGGAGACGCAGAGCAGGTGCTCCTGGGAGGGCGCGTCCTGCTCGAGGACGTAGTGGGAGTCGTTGGTGGCCAGCAGCGGGATGCCGAGGTCCTTGCTGAGCCGGAGCAGCCCCTCGCGGACGCGGGTCTCGATGCAGAGACCGTGGTCCATCAGCTCGAGGAAGTAGTTGTCCTTGCCGAGGATGTCCTGGAAGTCGCCGGCCGCCTGGCGGGCCTTGTCGTAGTCGCCGATGCGCAGCCACACCTGCACCTCGCCCGAGGGGCACCCGGTGGTCCCGATCAGCCCCTCGGCGTACTCGCTGAGCAGCTCGCGGTCGATGCGCGGCTGGTAGAAGAAGCCCTCCATCGAGGCCCGGCTGCTCAGGCGGAACAGGTTGTGCATCCCCGTCGTGGTCTCGGCGAGCAGCGTCATGTGGGTGTAGGCGCCGGAGCCGGAGACGTCGTCGTTGCCCCCGTCGTTCCACCGCACCCGCTTCTTGTCGAAGCGGCTGGTGTTGGGGGTGGCGTAGGCCTCCATGCCGATGATCGGCTTGATCCCGTGGGCCTTGGCCTTGGACCAGAAGTCGTAGGCGCCGAAGACGTTGCCGTGGTCGGTCATGGCGATCGAGTCCATGCCGAGCTCGGCCGTGCGGGCGAAGAGGTCGTCGAGCCGGGCGGCGCCGTCGAGCATCGAGTACTCGGTGTGCACGTGCAGGTGGGCGAACCCGTCCCGGCTGGCGGTCATGGTGGGGCTGTCGATCCTTCCAGCAGGGGTGCTCGGACAGGGTACGGGGAAGACGTTCACCCTAGAACAGCATCACAGCCCCCTCCGACAGTGACACGGGCCCGGTCCGCCGGTTTGCGAGGAGCCTGGGTGTCACCTGCTGACGGCCGACGCTCCTCGTTGCCCGGGTCCCTGAGGAAGGACGAAGTCCTGTCTCGAAGGGTCGAGATCGCCCCGGTCCCGCCCGCCTCGGCAATACTGCTCCGCGTGAGCGATCCGACACCACGGAGCCCGACGCCGACCTGCGCCGCGACGTGCGGCTGGTCACCTCGATGCTGGGCGACACGCTGAGGCGGGCGGAGGGCGAGGAGCTGCTCGCGCTGGTCGAGCGGGTGCGGACGCTGGCCAAGGACGACACCCTCGAGGAGCTGCCGGAGCTCGACCTCGAGACGACGACGAAGCTGGCGCGGGCGTTCACGGCGTACTTCCACCTGGCCAACGTCACCGAGCAGGTGCACCGCGGGCGGGCCCTGCTGCGGGCGCGAGACGGCGGTGCCTCGCGCGGAGGACGAGGCGACCGACGCGGAGACCGGCACGACGCGGTGGATCCGCGGGGCCCTGGCCCGGGTGCTCGAGGCCGGCGTGGAACGGGAGACCATCGAGCGAGGGCATCCCGCACGTCGCCGTGCGGCCGGTGTTCACCGCCCACCCGACCGAGGTGGCCCGGCGCTCCACGATCGAGAAGATGCGCCAGGTCGCCGGGCTGCTGGAGCAGCCGGACGGCCCGCGTCGCACCCGCCGCCTCGAGGAGGCGGTGGAGATGCTCTGGCGCACCGACGAGATCCGGGTCGAGCCGCCGCAGCCGATCGACGAGGCGCGCAACGGGGTGTACTACCTCGAGGGGCTGGCCGCCGGGGCGCTCCCGGACGTCCTCGAGGAGCTGCGCGACCGGCTGGCCGACATCGACGTGGCGCTCCCGGCCGACGTGCGGCCGCTGCGCTTCGGCAGCTGGATCGGCGGCGACCGCGACGGCAACCCCAACGTCACGCCGGCGACGACGCGCGAGGTGCTCGAGCTCCAGGCGGTGCACGGCCTCCGGCTGCTGTCCGACCAGGTCAACCGCCTGCGGCGCGACCTCTCGGTCAGCGAGCGGCTCTCCACCATCTCCGCCGAGCTGCGCGAGCGGCTCGACGAGCTGCTGCCCGGCCTGCCCGAGGTCGAGCCGCGGTACCGCCGGCTCAACGCCGAGGAGCCCTACCGGCTGTTCCTGACCTGCGTGCACGTGCGTCTCCAGCTCACCGAGGAGCGGATCGTCTCGGGGTCCGCGCACCGCGAGGGCCGGGACTACCGCGACGACACCGAGCTGCTCGACGACCTGACCGCTGCTGCACCGACTCGGTGCTCCAGGAGCAGGGCCCGCGCGTGGCCGGCGGCGAGCTCGAGCGGCTCGTCCGGACCGTCGCCGCCACCGGGCTCACCCTGGCCACCCTCGACGTCCGCGAGCACGCCGCGAAGCACCACGAGGCGGTGGCGCAGCTGATCGACCGGCTGCCCGCCGGGCGAGGGCGGCCGCGAGACGCCGTACGCCGACCTCGACCGCGAGGCACGGACGAAGGTGCTCAGCGACGAGCTCGCCGGCGGCCGCCCGCTCTCGACCCATCCGCTCCCCCTCGACGAGGAGGCCACGGGTCACCGCCGAGACCTTCGCGACGATCCGATGGGCGCTGGACACCCTCGGCCCGCGGACGGTGGAGAGCTACATCATCTCGATGACCCGGCACGCCGACGACGTCTTCGCCGCCGTCGTGCTGGCCCGCGAGGCGGGGCTGGTCGACCTCGTGGGCGGCACCGCGCGGATCGGCTTCGTGCCGCTGCTCGAGACCGTCGAGGAGCTGGAGAAGACCGAGGAGATCCTCGAGGCGCTGTTCGCCGACCCGTCGTACCGCCGCCTGCTCTCGCTGCTCGGCGACGTGCAGGAGGTCATGCTCGGCTACTCCGACTCCAACAAGGCCGGCGGCATCGCGCCGTCGCAGTGGCAGATCCAGCGGGCCCAGCGACGAGCGCGCGACGTGGCGCGTCGGCACGGCGTGCGACTGCGGTTCTTCCACGGCCGAGGCGGCTCGGTCGGGCGCGGCGGCGGTCCGACGTACGACGCGATCATGGCGCTGCCCTACGGCACGGTCGAGGGCGAGGTGAAGATCACCGAGCAGGGCGAGGTGATCAGCGACAAGTACGCCCTGCCCGTCCTCGCGCGGCAGAACCTCGAGCTCACCCTCGCCGCCACCCTCGAGGCGAGCCTGCTGCACAAGAAGGACCGGCGCAGCCCCGAGGACGCGCGAGCGCTGGGACGCGCGTGATGGACCGCGTCTCCGCGAGCGCCCACGAGCAGTACCGCGGGCTGGTCGAGGACCCCGGGCTGCCGGAGTACTTCCTGGCCTCGACGCCGGTGGACCTCCTCGGCGCGCTGCACATCGGCTCCCGGCCCGCCCGCCGACCGGGCGCCGACAGCGGCATCGACGACCTCCGCGCGATCCCCTGGGTCTTCGGCTGGACGCAGTCGCGCCAGATCGTGCCCGGCTGGTTCGGCGTCGGCACCGGCCTGGCGTCGGTCGCGGACGACGCCGAGGTGCTGCGCGCGATGTACGACGGCTGGCCGTTCTTCCGGACCTTCCTGGAGAACGTGTCGATGACCCTGGTCAAGACCGACCTCGACATCGCCCAGCGCTATGTCGACGCCCTCGTGCCCGAGGAGCTGCGCCCGCTCCTGACCCAGATCCGCGAGGAGTTCGAGCTCACGGTGGCCCAGGTGCTCGCCGTCACGGGCGAGGACCACCTGCTCGACCGCGACCCGATCCTGCGCACCACCCTCGAGATCCGGGAGAACTACCTCGAGCCGCTGCACCACCTGCAGGTGCAGCTCCTCGCCCGCATGCGCGCCGGCGAGGAGGGTGAGCAGCTCGAGCGGGCCCTGCTGCTCACCATCAACGGCATCGCCGCCGGGATGCGCAACACGGGTTAGTCGCCCCGGCCGTGCTCCCAGGCGGCAAGCGACTCCTCGATCACGGTGTGCATGACCCGGGCCAGCAGGTCGCGGCGCATCTGCGGGACGTGGCCGGCCATCCGCTCGACGATCTCGGCCTCGCGCTCAGGGTCACGACCCGCATGACCGCCGACGTCCTTGTGGTCCTGCACCACCGCGGTCAGCGCGGCGCGCCGGGCCAGCAGCACGGCGAGCTCGTCGTCGACCTCGTCGATGCGTCCGCGCAGGTAGGCCAGCGGGTCGGCACCCAGCCAGGCCATCTTCACGTCGGGCTCGCCGTCGGGGTAGTGCGAGCCGTCGGTGGCCTCGAGGTCCACCAGGCCGTGGCGGCGGTAGAAGGCCCGCGCCCGGTCGTTGGCCACGTGCACGCGCAGTCCGAACCCGCCCGGGTACAACGACTTGACCAGGCCGATCAACGCATCGCCGATGCCCTGGCGGAGGCGATCAGGACGCACGAACAGCAGGAACAGCCACTCCTGCTTGACCACGGCGAAGCCCAGCACGGCGTCGTCCTGCGTCGCCACCCAGAGCTCGCGCCCGTCGTGCACGCTGCGGTCGATCCAGGCGCGGACCTCGGGCTCGCTGCGCGGCTCGGGGATGCCCGACGCGACGACCGCGGCGGCGTACACCTCGTAGACCTGCGGCAGGTCGTCGAGGTTGCCCGGCCGCAGCGTGAGCTCAGCTTGCTCCACGGATGACCTCGAGAGCGTGGGCCAGGTCGGCGGGGTAGGGCGACTCGAACTCGACCTGCTCGCCGCTGCCGGGATGCTCGAACCCCAGGCGGACGGCGTGCAGCCACTGCCGCTCGAGGCCGACGCGCCGGGCGAGCGTGGGGTCGGCGCCGTAGGTCAGGTCGCCGACGCAGGGGTGCCGCAGCGCCGCCATGTGCACCCGGATCTGGTGGGTCCGGCCGGTCTCGAGGTGGATCTCGAGCAGGCTGGCGAAGCGGTGCGCCTCCAGCGTCTCGTAGTGGGTGATGCTGTGTTTGCCGTCCTCGCGCACGGTGAACTTCCAGTCCGAGGTCACGTGCCGCCCGATCGGGGCGTCGATGGTGCCCTCGAGCGGGTCGGGGTGGCCCTGGACCAGCGCGTGGTAGACCTTGTCGACCGTACGGTGCCGGAAGGCGTTCTTGAGGCGTGCGTACGCCGACTCGCTCTTGGCGATCACCATCACCCCCGACGTGCCGACGTCGAGGCGCTGCACGATCCCCTGCCGCTCGGGGGCACCCCCGGTGGCGATGGTGAAGCCGGCAGCGCGCAGGTGGCCAACGACGGTGGGTCCGGTCCAGCCCATCGAGGGGTGCACGGCGACCCCGACCGGCTTGTCGACCACGACGATGTCGGCGTCGTCGTGGATCACCGTGAGGCCGTCGACCAGCTCGGCGACCACCGCCAGGCGGTCCTCCTCGTGGGGGATGGTGACGTCGATGACCGCGCCGGGCACGAGCCGGTCGGACTTGGCCGGCCGCTTCCCGTCGAGGTGGACGAGGTGCTGCGCGAGGAGCTCGGCGGCGCGGGTGCGGGAGATGCCGAACATGCGCGACAGGCCGACGTCGACGCGCTCCCCGGCCAGGCTCTCGGGGATCTCCTGGACGGAGGGCTCGTCGGCGGCCTCGCTCACGCGGACCCCGAGCCCGGTGCGCCCGTCGAGCCCGTCGAGCCCGTCGAGCCCTCGAGGGCGGGCGGGACGACCCGTCGAAGCTGTCGCCGCGCAGCAGCAGGACGACGATCAGCACGCCCGCCGCGTCGATGCAGATGTCGGCGACGTTGAACACGGGCCAGTGCGGGAGCGCGAAGAAGTCGACGACGTGACCGCGGAACGGACCGGGCGAGCGCAGCATCCGGTCGGTCAGGTTGCCCAGGATCCCGGCGAGCAGCAGCCCCAGGGCGACCGCCCAGCCGCGGTGGCGCACCCGGAACGCGAACCACACCACCACCACGGTGGCCACGATCGCGACCAGGGTGATCAGGGGCGTCAACGACGTGCCCGTGCTGAACGCGGCACCGGGATTGCGCAGCAGGCTCAGCTCCAGCAGCGAGCCCACGACCTTCACCGGGACGTGCCCGGTCAGGCGGCTCACGGCCAGGTGCTTGCTGACCTGGTCGACGACGTAGGCGACGAGCGCCACGACGAGGACCAGGAGGGTGGCGCGGCGAGCGGGAGCCGGGCCGTCCGGTCCGGCGGGCGGGGCCGGCGAGCCGGGTGTCGGGGACTCAGCCGTGTTCAGCGACGCTCCTCGCGCTGCTTGCAGCTCAGGCACAGGGTGGCGCGCGGGAAGGCCATCAGACGGTTCTTGCCGATCGGGTTGCCGCAGATCTCGCACCGGCCGTAGCTGCCGTTGGCGATCCGTTCCAGCGCGTGCTGGCTCTGCACGAGCATGTCGCGGGCGTTGTTGACGATGACCATCTCCTGGTCGCGCTCGAACGACGCGGAGCCGACGTCGGCCTGGTCGTTGCCGGCACCCTCCCCGGAGTTCTCGATCATGCCGGCGAGGTCCTCCTCGACGTCGACGAGCTCGGAGGTGAGCCGCTTGACGTCGGCCTGCAGCGCGGAGCGCACCTCGTTGAGCTCGGCCTTGGTCCAGGGGTCCTCCTGCTCGAGGACGACGAGCGTGGAGGGGGACGCGGCCCGGGGTGCCGAAGCACGGGCAGCGCTCTTGACAGCAGCCTTCTTCACAGGACTCTTCTTCGCGGGTGTCTTGGTGGGCGGCGTCTTCTTCGCCGAGGTCGTGGGGGCGGCGGCCTTGGTGGCGGCCGCCTTCGTGGCCGGAGCCTTCTTCGCGGCTGCCTTCTTCGCCGGAGCCTTCTTCGCCGGGGCTGCCTTCTTCGCCGGCTGCGCCTTCTTCGCGGCGGTCTTCTTCGCGGCGGTCTTCTTCGCGGCGGTCTTCTTCGCGGCGGCCTTCTTCGCCGGGGCCGCCTTCTTCGCCACGGCCTTCTTCGCCGGGGCCGCCTTCTTCGCGGCAGCCTTCTTCGCCGGAGCCGCCTTCTTGGCTGCGGCCTTCTTCGCCGGAGCCGCCTTCGTGGTGGCAGCCTTCTTCGCAGGAGCGTTCTTCGCGGGCGTCTTCTTGGCAGCAGCCTTCGTCGCCGCGGAGGCCTTCTTGGCCGCAGACGGTCGGGACACGACCTTGCGAGCCGCCGCACCGGCGCGACTCACCAAGGACTTCTTCGACGCGGTAGCCATGAGTTCTGGGACCTCTCAACCGGGTGGTGTGGTCCACGCCACACGAGGTGGCGCGAGGATATGTGGCGGGCCGATCCCCTTCAACTCGCCGTGCCGGGGGCACTCTTTCACATCAGGTGCATAGACTGGCCCGGCTGCACAGGCGTGGAGGGGACGAGTACCCGACGACACGGCCAGGAGCGAGCCGGGGACGGTGGGAGCCCGGTGGCACGGTCGCCGGCGAAGATCAGCCCGGAGCCGCCGGAAGAAACGTGGGCCGGAACCACCGGCCGCGCAGTAGAACCGGCCGCAGCAGACCCCCGGGTCGCCCAGGAAGTGGGTCGGCGAGCACGTGGCCGGCCAAGGAGGGTGGTACCGCGGGGCGCGGCACGACGCACGCGCCTCGTCCCTTCGGTCGACGAGCACAGGACCGAAGAGACCGAGGACAGCCGTGACGTACACCCCCGTTCCGCCGCAGGTCGACCTCCCGCAGATGGAGCGCGAGGTCCTCGCCTTCTGGAGGGACCGGCAGGTCTTCGAGAAGTCGGTGGCCCGCAACGAGGGCGCGCAGAGCTGGACCTTCTACGAGGGTCCGCCCACCGCCAACGGCCGGCCGGGCACGCACCACATCGAGTCGCGCACCTTCAAGGACATCTTCCCGCGGTTCCGGACGATGCAGGGCTTCCAGGTCAACCGCAAGGGCGGCTGGGACTGCCACGGACTGCCCGTCGAGCTGGCGGTGGAGAAGGAGCTCGGCTTCTCCGGCAAGTCCGACATCGAGGCCTTCGGCATCGCGGAGTTCAACGAGCGCTGCCGTGAGTCGGTGCTGCGCCACGTCGACCTCTGGGAGGAGATGACCGACCGGATGGGCTGCTGGATCGACATGCGGCAGCCCTACCGCACGATGGACAAGCAGTACGTCGAGTCGGTCTGGTGGGCCCTGCAGCAGATCCACCGCAAGGGCCTGCTCGTCGAGGACTACCGGGTCGCGCCGTACTGCCCCCGCTGCGGCACCGGGCTCTCCGACCACGAGCTCGCGCAGGGCTACGAGACGGTCACCGACCCGTCGGTCCACGTCCGGTTCCCGCTCACCTCCGGCCCGTACGCCGGCCGGGCGGCCCTGCTGATCTGGACGACGACGCCGTGGACCCTGGTCTCCAACGCGCTCGTCGCCGTGCACCCCGAGCTGGACTACGTCACCGCCACCGACGGCCAGGAGACCGTCGTCGTGGCCGAGGCGCTGCTCGGCACCCTGGGCGAGGGCTGGACCGCGCAGGACCGGTTCACCGGCTCCGACATGGTCGGCTGGACCTACCAGCGTCCCTTCGAGCTGGTCCCGTTCCCCGGACGGGCCCACTTCGTCGTGGCCGAGGAGTACGTCTCGGCCGAGGACGGCACCGGCCTCGTGCACCAGTCGCCGGCCTTCGGCGAGGACGACTTCCGCTCCTGCCGCGACAACGGCGTCGAGATGGTCATCCCCGTCAACAGCACCGGCCACTTCGACGACGACATCCCGCTCGTCGGCGGCCAGTTCTTCCTGCACGCCAACACCGACCTCGTCACCGACCTGGAGACCCGCGGGCTGCTGTTCCGGCACACGCCGTACGAGCACAGCTACCCGCACTGCTGGCGCTGCCACACCGCGCTCCTCTACTACGCCCAGCCGTCCTGGTACGTGCGCACCACCCAGGTCAAGGACGCGCTGCTGCGCGAGAACGAGCAGACCACCTGGCACCCCGAGACGATCAAGCACGGCCGCTACGGCGACTGGCTGGAGAACAACATCGACTGGGCGCTCTCGCGCAGCCGCTACTGGGGAACCCCGCTGCCGATCTGGCGCTGCCCGGAGGGTCACCAGACCTGCGTCGGCTCGCTCGGCCGAGCTCAGCGAGCTCACCGGCACCGACCAGTCCGGCCTCGACCCGCACCGCCCGTTCGTCGACGAGGTGACCTTCGCCTGCCCCGCTGACGGATGCGGCGCGCTGGCCCGGCGGGTGCCCGAGGTGATCGACGCGTGGTTCGACTCCGGCTCGATGCCGTTCGCCCAGTGGGGCTACCCGCACCTGCCGGGATCGGAGCAGATGCTCGAGCGGGCCTACCCGGCCGACTTCATCTGCGAGGCGATCGACCAGACGCGCGGGTGGTTCTACACGCTGATGGCCGTCGGGACGACCGTCTTCGACCGGTCGTCGTACCGCAACGTGCTGTGCCTGGGCCACATCCTGGCCGAGGACGGCCGCAAGATGTCCAAGCACCTCGGCAACATCCTGGAGCCGATCCCGCTGATGGACGAGCACGGCGCCGACGCCGTGCGATGGTTCATGGCCGCCGGCGGGTCGCCGTGGGCGGCGCGGCGGGTCGGTCACGGCACCATCCAGGAGACGGTCCGCAAGGTGCTGCTGACCTACTGGAACACGGTCGCCTTCCAGGCTCTGTACGCCAACGTCGCCGGGTGGCAGCCCGGCGATCCCGGCGCCCGCGCTCGCCGAGCGCCCGGTGCTGGACCGGTGGGCGCTCTCCGAGGCGCACCGGCTGGTGCAGGGCGTCACCGCCGCCCTCGAGACCTATGACACCCAGCGTGCGGGGTCGCTGCTCTCGGCGTACGTCGACGACCTCTCCAACTGGTACGTGCGCCGCTCACGCCGACGGTTCTGGAGCGGCGACGCGGCGGCGATGGCGACCCTGCACGAGTGCCTGTACCTCGTCACGCTGCTGATGGCTCCGCTGGCGCCGTTCATCACCGAGCGCGTGTGGCACGACCTGTTCGCCTCGACCTCGACCGAGCTCCCGGAGTCGGTGCACCTGGCAGCCTGGCCGCGGGTGAACGGCGCCCTGGTCGACGACGACCTCGCCGAGCAGGTGCGGCTCGTGCGGCGACTGGTGGAGCTCGGCCGCGCTGCCCGAGCCGAGGCCAAGGTCAGGACCCGCCAGCCGCTGAGCCGCGCGCTGGTCGCCTCCCGGGCCTACGACCGGCTCAGCGACGAGCTGCGCGCCGAGGTGGCCGAGGAGCTCAACGTGAGCCTCGTGGAGCCGTTGTCGGCGGCCGGGGCGGACCTGGTCGACCACAGCGCCAAGGGCAACTTCCGCGCGCTGGGCAAGCGCTTCGCCAAGGACACCCCCCGGGTGGCGGCGGCGATCGCCGCGGCTGACGCGGCGCGCCTCGCCGAGGACCTCGGGGCGCACGGTCGCGCCGACGTCGACCTCGACGGCTCCCCTGTCGAGGTGCTCGCCGAGGAGGTGCTGCTCTCCGAGCGGCCCCGCGAGGGCTGGTCGGTGGTCAACGAGCAGGGCGAGACGATCGCGCTGGACCTCGAGCTGACCGACGAGCTGCGCCGTGCCGGGCTCGCCCGCGAGGTGATCCGGCTGGTGCAGGAGGCCCGGAAGAACACCGGCTTCGAGGTCTCCGACCGGATCACGCTCACCTGGCACGCCGACGGGGAGAGCGACGGGGAGAGTGACGGCATGCTCGCCGAGGCGATCAGCGAGCACGAGGCCCTGATCGCCGCGGAGGTGCTGGCCACCTCGGTCGTGCGCGCCGACTCGACGGCCGACCTCCCCGAGGCCGACCCAGCCCTGGGCCTCACCTTCAGCGTCGTCCGCGTGAGTGGTCCCTGAGCAAGGACGAACCGTCGCCGGGTCCCTGAGGAAGGACGAAGTCCCGCCTCGAAGGGCACGGCCGAGCGTCGAGGCGAAACGAGCTACGAAGCCTGGCCCTCGGCCTGCTCCGGCTCGAGCGATCCGTCGAGGGTGGCGAGCTGCTCGGTGAAGTAGCTCTTCAGCCGGCTGCGGTACTCCCGCTCGAAGGTGCGCAGGTTGGTGACCTCGCCGTCGAGACGAGTCTTCTCACGCTCGATCTCGCCGAGGGCCTCGCGACGACGCGCCTCGGTCTCGGCGTCGAGCTGCTGGGCCCGGTTGCGGGCCTCGGCGTCGAGCCGCTCGGCCTCCGCCTTGGTCTCGGCCTGCAGCCGCTCTGCCTCCGCCTTGCTCTCGGCCTGGAGACGCTCCGCCTCGGACTGGCTCTCGGTCTGGAGACGCTCGGCGTCGGTGCGGGCGACCTGGAGGATCTGGTCGGCCTCCTCACGAGCGCCGTCGACGAGCTCGTCGGCGTTGCGGGTGGCCAGCTCGAGCAGCCGGGTCGCGGCGCTCGAGGCCTCGGCGGCGGTGGTCACCCGGATCTGCTCGCTCGGAGGCGGCATCGCGGCCACGGATGCTACGGCGGCCACGGCGGGCTCGGGCTCGGACGCCTTCTCGGGCTCCTCGGCCTTCTCCGGCTCCTTGGCCCTGGGCTCGTCCGGCTCCTCCTCCCGCGGCGCGGGGACGGCCACCGCACCGTTGGTGGCGGCCTCGAGCTTGGAGCGCAGGTCGTCGTTCTCCTTGTGCATCCGCGTGAGCTCGGCCTCGACCTCGTCGAGGAACGCGTCGACCTCGCCCATGTCGTAGCCCTCGCGGAGCCGCACGGGCGTGAAGCGCTTGTTGCTCACGTCCTCCGGTGTCAATGGCATGACCTCACCTGTCCCCTGTCGTGAAAGACCGTGTCCACCCGGACCACGGTGTCGCGACGTCCCAGGCCCGGACGCCGCTCGTGCGGGTGAACCATAACCCGAGCGCCGACGGCCCGGGAGGCGACCGGGAACCGGACGAGACCGGTCTCAGCCCGCGGGAAAGACTCGTTGCACCAGGCTGAGGATGACGTAGCAGATGATCAGCAGCACGACGAAGCTCAGGTCGATGGCCATCCCGCCCAGGCGAAGCGGCGGGATCAGGCGGCGCAGCGCCTTCACCGGCGGATCGGTGATCGAGTAGATCCCCTCGAGGATCACCAGGACCGGGCCGCGCGGGGACCAGGAACGCGCGAAGAACTGGATCCAGTCCACGATCAGGCGCACGAAGAGCAGCACGATGAACACGCTGATCACGAGATAGATCAGGCTGCCGACAGTTGCCACGGTAAGGACTCTAGAGGGGGGTGTTCAGCGGGGAGTGCAGCGCGGTCAGAGCCTGGGATCAGCTCTGGTTGAAGAAGCCACCCTCGGCGATGCGCTGCTTGTCCTCGGCGGCCACCGAGACGTTGGGCGGCGAGAGCAGGAAGACCTTGTTGGTCACGCGCTCGATGGAGCCGCGCACCGAGAACACCAGGCCGGCGGCGAAGTCGACGAGGCGCTTGGCGTCGGTGTCGTCCATCTCGGAGAGGTTCATGATCACCGGGACGCCGTCGCGGAAGTTCTCGCCGATCACACGGGCCTCGTTGTAGGTGCGCGGGTGCAGCGTCGTGATGCGCGACAGCGGTGCCACGGAGGTGGCGCCCTGCTGCGGGGTGCGCTGACCGGGGGCAGCGGCCGTCGAGGGACGCCGGCGCTCGGCCAGGTTGGCCACCGGACGGGAGGCGGGCGCGGGCTCGTCGCGGCGGACCGGCTCGTCGTACTGGGCCTCGCCGTAGGGAGCCTCGACGTCGGCGTACTCGCCCTCGGCGTCCTCGAGCAGACCGAGGTAGACGCCCATCTTCCGCATCGCGCTCATCTCAGGTTTCCTCTGCTCTCGTGGGGTGTTCGGGGGTCTGCGCGGCCCCCCGACTGCCGATTCGGACACTACTTGACCGTGGGCCTCGGACCGAGGACCGCCGAACCAACGCGCAGGTGTGTCGCACCGTGCCGGATCGCTTCCTCGAGGTCGCCGCTCATTCCGGCCGAGACCCAGGTGGCCTCCGGAGCGTCGCGGCGTACGCCGGCGGCGATCTCGCCCAGACGGTCGAACGCCGCACCGGCGTCGCCGCCCAGGGGCGCCACCCCCATCACGCCGCGCAGCAGGAGCCCGTCGGCCTCGAGCACCTGCGCGGTGAGCGCCGCGACGTCCTCGGGCGCGACCCCTGAGCGGCCCTCGGCGTCCGGTGGGTCGAGGCTGACCTGCAGCAGCACGTCGAGGTCGCGGCCGCGCTCCTCGGCGCCGCGGGCGAGGCCGCGCACGAGCTTGGCGCGGTCGAGGGACTGCACGACGTCGGCGTAGGAGGCGACCGCGGCCGCCTTGTTGCTCTGCAGCCCGCCGATGAAGTGCCAGGTCAGGTCGAGGTCGGCGCACTCGGCCGCCTTGCCCGCGGCCTCCTGGTGACGGTTCTCCCCGACGTGACGCACGCCGAGGTCGGCGAGCACCCGGACATCGTCGGCCGGGAAGAACTTGGTGACCACCACCAGTGTGATCTCCTCGGTGCTGCGGCCGGCCTGCGCACAGGCGTCGTCGATGCGCCGCTGGACGCGCGCCAGCCCCTGCTCGAGCTCGGCGCGACGCGCGGCGGGGTCATTCATCGCGCAGCCTGACCAGGCCGGCAGAGCGTCCGGCGCCCGCCCCGTCGCGCCGGTAGGAGTAGAGGTCGGCGGACTCCCGTGTGCAGCGGGAGACGTCGACGACCTGCACCCCGGCTCGCTCCAGCTGGGCGCGCACCCCGGCCCCGATGTCCAGCGCCGGGGTGTCCCAGGAGGTGCGGGCGAGGGTGTCCGGCTCGACGGCCGCCACCTCGGCCTGCAGCTCGGCGGGGACCTCGTAGCAGCGGCCGCAGACGTAGGGACCGACCCACGCGGTGAGGTCCTCGGCGCCCAGGCCGCGGAGGGCCTCGACGCACGCGGTCACCACACCGTCGCGCACGCCGTTGCGGCCCGCGTGGGCCGCACCGACGACGCGCGCGTGCGGGTCGGCGAGCAGCACCGGCACGCAGTCGGCGACGCGGACCATCAGCACGACGTCGGTGCGGTCGGTGACCAAGGCGTCGCACTGCTCGCGTGGGCTGCCGGGCCGGACGACGCGCACGACGCGGGTGCCGTGCACCTGCTCCATGTCGGCGAGCTCGGCACCGGGCGCGAAGTCGTCCAGCACCAGCCGCAGGTTGCGCTCGCGCAGGCCTGCGTCGTCGTCACCGACCAGGGCGAGGTTGAGGCTGTCGAAGGGGACAGCACTGACCCCGTCGTACCGGTCGGTGAAGGCCAGGTCGACGGGGCCGGTGCTGCTGCGGTGGGCGTACACCCCTGAGATTGTCCGCTCGGCCTACTTCAGGAAGTCCGGCACGTCGAGCTCGTCGTCGTCGAAGGTCGGCCGGCTGGTGGGCGCACCCTGACGCGGGAGCGAGCCGCTGGACTGCGTGGACTGCGAGGACTGGCTGGACTGCGAGGCACCGACCGTCACCGGCTCGCGCTCCTCGCTCGGCGAGCCCGTCTTGCGCTGCTCGGCGATCGCCCGGGCCGCGGCACGGGTCTCCTCCTGCGTCTGCGCCTTCTGGGTCGGGCGAGGCCGCAGACCGTGACCCTCGTCGCGCCGCTTGGGACGACCACCCTCGAAGCCCGCCGCGATCACCGTCACGCGCACCTCGTCGCCGAGCGCGTCGTCGATGGTGGCGCCGAAGATGATGTTGGCATCGGCGTGCACCGCGTCGGCGACCATCGCCGCGGCCTCGTTGATCTCGAACAGGCCGAGGTCGGAGCCGCCCGCGATGGAGAGCAGCACGCCCTGGGCGCCGTCGATGGACTCCTCGAGCAGCGGGCTGGAGACCGCGAGCTCGGCCGCCTCGACCGCGCGGTTCTCACCACGCGCCGACCCGATGCCCATCAGGGCGGAGCCGGCGTTGCTCATCACCGACTTGACGTCAGCGAAGTCGAGGTTGATCAGCCCCGGGGTGGTGATCAGGTCGGTGATGCCGGAGACGCCCTGCAGGAGCACCTGGTCGGCCTGCTTGAAGGCGTCGAGCATGCTCACGTTGCGGTCGGAGATCGAGAGCAGCTTGTCGTTGGGGATCACGATGAGGGTGTCGACCTCTTCGCGCAGGCTGGCGATCCCCTCCTCGGCGGAGGTCGCGCGACGCCGGCCCTCGAACATGAACGGGCGGGTCACGACGCCGATCGTCAGGGCGCCCAGCGAGCGGGCGATCTTGGCGACGACCGGAGCGCCGCCGGTGCCGGTGCCACCGCCCTCGCCCGCGGTGACGAAGACCATGTCGGCCCCCTTGATGACCTCCTCGATCTCCTCGGCGTGGTCCTGGGCCGCCTGCGCACCCACGTTGGGGTTGGCGCCGGCGCCGAGACCACGGGTCAGCTCGCGGCCGATGTCGAGCTTGACATCGGCGTCACTCATCAACAGGGCCTGCGCATCGGTGTTGATCGCGATGAACTCAACGCCCTTCAGCCCGACCTCGATCATCCGGTTGACGGCGTTGACTCCACCTCCACCAATACCCACGACCTTGATCACGGCCAGGTAGTTCTGGGGTGCTGCCACGGTGGTGCCTCTCAGGTAGCTCGCCACCCGGCCCGCTGCCGGCTGACTCTCGGATGGTGTCTGTCGGGGAAGTCCCACCTGGGCTCCAGAACCCTAACCCTGAAGTAGAGGGTTAATGTTATGTCAACCTGTGGTGGTGAGACCAAGGTAGGAGCCGCCCGCCTCCGGCCCACGGCAACACGCGGTGCCCGCGAGAGGAATTTCTGCTGGACGCCTGCTAGCGGGTGGTGGGACGGCCAGGGACGGTGACGTCGATGACCTGGCCGGGCCGCCGGAGAAGGACGGCGAGCACCTCGGCCTTCTGCGCGGAGTCCTCCGCGCTCCCCCACTCCACCCGGCGGCCGTTGCGCAGCACCAGCGAGATCTGGTCGACGGTCGCCACGTCGATCGTCGCGACGCGCGAGGCGACCGAGGCGGGCAGCGAGCCGATCACCTTGCCGCCCTCGGCCAGCGCCTCCTTCGGGGTGGCGGGCTCGGTGCGCACGAGCGGCAGCCCGCGGGGTCGCTTGGCGTAGCTGCCGAACATCACGCCGTCGGCGTCGAGGGCCTGGAGGCCGTTGCCGCGGTCGATCACGGCGATCGGGACGCGCTCGGTGATCGCGATGTGCACGCGGTGCGGCCAGGCGCGCGACACGTCGGCGGTGCGCACGGCCGGGATGGTCTCCACCCGCCGCCGGATCGCATCGAGGTCGACCCGCACCAGCGGCGTGCCGACGGGCACCTCGGCGACCCGCTCGATGTGCGCCGTGCTGATCGTGGTGTTGCCGGTCACCTGAGCCGACCGGGCGGTGACGTAGGAGGAGAAGAACAGCAGCCAGACCCCGCCGGCGACGAGCGCAGCGAGCAGGAGCAGCACGAGCGCGACCAGCACCCGGCGACGCCAGCCCGCGGCGGGCCAGCCTGCGGCGCCGGCGGCGGAACTCCTTGGTCGCCAGGCGCACGGTCTCCTCGTCGGGGCCGGTCGCGGTCGGCACCCGCTGCTCGGGGAGGTCCTTCGCACCCGAGCGGGCGCGACGCTCCTGGAGTCGGTCAAGCATCGGCATCGTGCACACTCCGTTCCTCGAGCAGCTCGAGCACCTCGGGTCCGAGCAGGGTCACGTCGCCCGCGCCGAGCGTCAGCACCACGTCGCCGGGCCGCGCCCGCGCGGCCAGGTGGCCGGCGACCGCCGACCAGGAGGGCTCGAAGACGACGTGCTGGGCGGGCAGGGGTACGGCGTCGGCGACCAGCGCCCCGGTCACGCCGGGCTCGGGGTCCTCGCGGGCGACGTAGACGTCCATCACGACGACCTCGTCGGCCGCGCCGAGCGCCACCCCCATCTCGTGGCCGAAGATCCGGGTGCGGGAGACCATGTGCGGCTGGAAGGCGACCACCACCCGGCCGTCGCCGGCCAGCGAGCGGGCGGCCTGGAGGTCGCCGGTGATCTCCTGCGGGTGGTGGGCGTAGCTGTCGTAGACCCGCACGCCCTCGACCTGGCCCTTGAGCTCCATCCGGCGGCGGGTGCCGCTGAAGGCCGCCAGCCCACGGCTCAGCTCGGCGAACCCGAAGCCGAGCCGGAGCCCGCTGGCCAGGGCGGCCAGGGCGTCCAGCACGTAGTGCCGCCCAGGGATCTGCAGGCGCACCGAGCCGAGCACCTCGCCGCCGTCGAGGACCGAGAACTCCGAGGCCGAGCCGAGGAAGCGCAGGTCGACGGCGCGGAGGTCGGCGTCCTCGCGCTCGCCCACCCGCACGACCTGGCGGCCCTGCCCCCGGGCCCGGAGCCCGAGGGCATCGGCGCCGGGGTCGTCGGCGCACACGACCAGGAAGCCGTCGTCGGCGACCTTGTCGGCGAAGACGTCGAAGGCGGCGCGGTAGGCCTCGGCGGTGCCGTAGTTGTCGAGGTGGTCGGCCTCGACGTTGGTCACCAGGGCGGCGTACGGCGAGTAGACGAGGAACGCGCCGTCGCTCTCGTCGGCCTCGGCGACGAACAGCTCGCCGGACCCGTCGTGGGCGTTGGAGCCGGTCTCGTTGAGCTCGCCGCCGATCGCGAAGGAGGGGTCGGCCCCGCAGTGCTGGAGCGCCACCGTCAGCAGCGAGGTGGTCGTGGTCTTGCCGTGGGTGCCGGCGACGGCGACCACCCGGCGGCCCTGCATCACCGACTCGAGGGCGGCCGAGCGCGGCAGCAGCCGCAGCCCGAGCCGCTCGGCCTCGACGACCTCGGGGTTGGTCTCGCGCACGGCGGTGGAGACCACGACCGTGTCGGCGCCGCCGAGGTGGGCGGCGTCGTGCCCGACGTGGCAGGTGGCGCCGAGCGCGCGCAGCGCCTCCAGCGTGCGCGACTCCTTCGCGTCGCTGCCGGAGACCCGGATGCCGCGGGCCAGCATGATCCGCGCGATGCCGGAGAGGCCGGCCCCGCCGATGCCGACGAAGTGCACCTGGCCGAGCCGGTCGGCGGGCAGCAGCACGTCGGGGACCGGGACCCTCACGCCGCCACCCCCGTGCGCCGGGCCGGCCGCGATGATCAGGTCGGCGAGCTTCTCGTCGGCGTCGAGCGGGATCAGCCGGGCGGCGGCCGCCGACATCGTCGGCGAGCCGCGGGGATCGGTGAGCAGGTCGGGGAGGTTGGCCTCGCACCCACTCCGGCGTCAGCGCCGCGTCGGCGACCAGCAGCCCCCCGCCGGCGTCGACCACGGGGCGCGCGTTGAGCGCCTGCTCGCCGTTGCCGATCGGCAGCGGCACGAAGACGGCGGGCAGGCCGACGCCGGAGACCTCCGTGACGGTGTTGCTCCCGGCGCGGCACAGCACCGCGTCGGCAGCGGCGTAGGCGAGGTCCATCCGGTCGACGAACTCGACGACGACGTACGGCGGCTCGCCCGGTGCGGACGACGGCAGGCTGGCGGGGCGCGCATCGCGGTTCGGGCCCACGACGTGGAGCACCTGGACACCGGCCGCCGCGAGCGCCGGCGCGGACCGCGGCGACCGACTCGTTGAGCCGGCGGGCGCCCTGCGAGCCGCCGGTGACCAGCAGGGTCGGCCGGTCGGCGTCGAGGCCGAAGTGCGCGCGCGCCTCGGCGCGCAGGGCGGCGCGGTCGAGGGTGCTGATCATCCGGCGCACGGGCAGGCCGATGTAGACGGCGTGCGGCAGGTCGGTGCCGGGGAAGCTGGTCGCGACGTGGTGGGTGAGCCGCGCGCCGAGCCGGTTGGCGACCCCCGGGCAGGGCGTTGCCCTCGTGGACGACGAGCGGGAGCCGGCGCTTGCGGGCGGCGAGGTAGGCCGGCACGGAGACGTAGCCGCCGAAGCCGACGACGACGTCGGGCCGGACCCGGTCGAGCACCTCGAGGGCCGCGGCACGGGCGCGTGCGCAGCCGGCCGGGGGTGCGCAGCAGGTCGAGCCCCGGCTTGCGCGGCAGCGGCACCCGCGGGATCACCTCGAGCGGGTACCCGGCAGCCGGGACCACGCGCGCCTCGAGGCCGCTCGCGGTGCCGAGCGCGACGACCTCGACCTCGGGGTCCCGCCGCCGCAGCGCGTCGGCGGTGGCCAGCAGCGGCGAGGTGTGACCGGCGGTCCCGCCGCCGGCGAGCAGCACCCGTCGTGGACCCATCAACCGCGTCCCGGCGTACGGCGACCGGGAGGCGCGGGGCGTCCGGGAACGAGGGCCGGCGGAGACCGCGCCAGGCAGGACCGGCCGCTTGCGGGGGCTGGAGCGGCGGTCCTGGAGAGCGGCGGCCGCCTCCGGCTCCGAGCGCGCGAACCCGACCAGCAGGCCGAGCCCGACCAGCGAGGGCACCAGCGCCGAGCCGCCGTAGGAGACGAGCGGCAGCGGGATCCCGATCACCGGCAGCAGCGCCAGCACCATGCCGATGTTGATGATCATCTGGGCCATCAACCAGATCGTGACACCGGCGGTGACGTAGCGCACGAACGGGTCGGCGGTGTTCATCGCCAGCCGGATGCGGCGAAGGCCAGCAGCCCGAACAGCGCGAGCACCAGGAGGGTGCCGACCAGGCCGAGCTCCTCGCCGAGCACGGCGAAGATGAAGTCGGTGTGCGCCTCGGGCAGGTTGCCCCACTTCTGCTGGGAGGCCGAGAGCCCCTTGCCGAAGATGCCGCCGCTGCTCATCCCGAGCAGCCCGTGGCCGGCCTGCCAGCCGGCGCCCTGGAAGTCCTTGAACGGGTCGATGAAGCTGGTCAGCCGCGCGCGGCGCTCGGCGTTGCTGGCCGCGAGGTAGAACGCGACCACGCTGACCAGCGAGATCACGATGCCGAACAGGCGCGCGGGCACGCCGACCACCCACAGCAGCCCGACCAGGATCGCGAACAGCACCAGCGCCGTGCCGAGGTCGTGCTCGACGACCACCAGCGCGGCGATGATCGGCGATCACCGGAGCGACCGGGAGGATCGCCTGCCAGGGGTTGCCGAGCAGCTTCTCCTTCTTGGCGTAGACGTCGGCGGCCCAGATGATGATCGAGAGCTTGGCGATCTCCGACGGCTGCACGGTCAGCGGGCCGAGCGCCAGCCAGTTGCGGTTGCCGTTGACCGCGAAGCCGAGGCCGGTCTGGGTCAGCGCCAGCAGCGCCACGGAGATGCCGACGGCGGGCCAGGCGAGGAAGCGCAGCAGCCGGCGGTTCATCCGGGTGGCCAGCAGCGCGGCCGGCAGCCCGATCACCACCCAGGTGAGCTGCTTGAGGAAGATGTAGTAGCTGCTGCCGTGGTAGCAGGAAGGAGTAGACGCTCGAGGCGCTGAGCACCATCATCAGGCCGATCGCCAGCAGCATCGTGGTGCGTGCCGAGCAGCAGGTAGTACGACGTGAGCGGCCGCTCGGCGCTGCGGCGTACGGCGGCCGACGGTGGCTCGAGAGCCAGCCGACGATGCCGGGCCGCGGTCCGGTGATCGACTCGCCGGACCTGCTCGGGGTCTGGCTGGTGACGGTCACCGCTGTCTCCTGCTCCGGTGCTGGTCGGCGTACTGCCTCCGCCTCAGACGTCCCACGGCCTCGGCGAACGCGTCGCCCCGTGCGGCGTAGTCGGCGAACATGTCCATCGACGCGCAGCCTGGTGCCAGGAGGACGGTGTCGCCCTCGCGGGCGAGCGCCGCCGCCTCGGCGACCACGCGATCCATGGGTCCAGCTCCATCGATCTCCGGGCCAGTCTCCCCGGACCCCACCTCGATCACGGGCACATCGGGCGCGTGTCGCTCCAGCGCCTCACGAACCACGGGCGCGTCGCGCCCCAGCAGCACCGACGCCGCGGAGCCGGTCGCGGACCTCGAGCGACGAGGTCGTCGAACCTCGCGCCCTTGGCCAGCCCGCCGGCGATCCACACGACCGGGTCGTAGCCGCGCAGGGAGGCCAGGGCGGCGTGCGGGTTGGTGGCCTTGGAGTCGTCGATCCAGGTGACGCCGTCGACGCACGGCCACCTCGGCGATCCGGTGACCGTCGGGGCGGAAGCCGCGCAGGGCCTCGCGCACGTGCACCGGCGCCACGCCGTGCGAGCGGGCCAGCGCCGCCGCCGCGAGGGCGTTGGCCAGGAAGTGCGGGGCGGTGGAGGCCAGGTCGTCGAGGGTGCAGAGCTCGGCGGCCGTGGTCTGCCGGTCCTCGACGAACGCGCGGTCGGCCAGCACGTCGTCGACGATCCCGAGCATGCCGACGGCCGGCGTGCCGAGCGTGAACCCGATGGCGCGCGCCCCCTCCTGCACCTCGGCCTCCCGGACGAGCCGCTCGGTGACCGGGTCGGCGACGTTGTAGACGCAGGCCCGCTCGACCCGGTCGTAGATGCGGCCCTTGTCGGCGGCGTAGGCGCTCGGCCCATCGGGTCGCGGGCCGGCGTACCAGTCGAGGTGGTCCTCGGCGACGTTGAGCACGGCGGCCGACTCGGCGCTCATCGAGTGGGTCCAGTGCAGCTGGAAGCTGGACAGCTCGACCGCCAGCACGTCGTACGGCTCGGGGTCCATCACCGCCTCGACGAGCGGCAGCCCGACGTTGCCGCACGCCACCGTGCGCAGCCCGGCCGCGCTGCAGCATCGCCTCGAGCATCCGCACGGTCGTGGTCTTGCCGTTGGTGCCGGTCACCGCCAGCCAGGGCGCCGGCCGCCCTGTCGTCGGGTGGGGCGCCCGCAGCCGCCAGGCCAGCTCGACCTCGCCCCAGACGGGCAGGCCGCGGTCGGCCGCCTGCGCGAGCAGCGGCGTCGAGGGCGACCAGCCGGGCGAGGTGACGACCAGGTCGACGTCGTCGGGCAGCGTGGCCGTCGCCCCCGGTCCGAGCCGGATCGTCGCGCCCAGGCTCTCGAGCAGCTGCGCCCGCTCGCGACGGGCCTCGGTCTCGGTCTCGTCGAGCGCGGTGACCTGCGCGCCGAGGAAGGTCAGGTTGTCGGCGGCGGCGTACCCGGAGACGCCGAAGCCGGCCACCACGACGCGTACGTCGCCCCAGTCGCTGCTGACGCGGACCGAGGTCGATGTCCGAGGCTGCGGATCATGACCCGACGACCCACTCGGCGTAGAACACCCCGAGCCCGGCGGCCACGAAGATGCCGGCGATCAGCCAGAAGCGGATCACGATGGTGATCTCCTCCCAGCCGAGCAGCTCGAAGTGATGGTGCAGCGGCGCCATCCGGAAGAGCCGTTTGCCGCCGGTGAGCTTGAAGAAGCCGACCTGGAGGATCACCGAGAGCGTGATGATGACGAACAGGCCGCCGAGCAGCGCGAGCAGGAACTCGGTGCGGGTGAGCACGGCGATGCCGGCCAGCGCGCCGCCGAGCGCGAGCGAGCCGGTGTCGCCCATGAAGATCTTGGCCGGCGAGGCGTTCCACCACAGGAAGCCGAAGCAGGCGCCGGTGATCGCGGCCGCCACGACGGCGAGGTCGAGCGGGTCGCGCACCTCGTAGCACTTCGGGCCGGCGGCGCGGCCGCACCACTGGTTGTTCTGCCAGATGTTGACGATCGTGTAGGCGCCGAAGGACATCACCGAGGCGCCGGCGACCAGGCCGTCGAGGCCGTCGGTGAGGTTCACCGCGTTGCTGGCGCCGGCGATCATCAGCCAGATGAACAGCACCAGGATGACCACCGGCAGGGTGAGGTCGGCGCGGGTCGCGGATGAAGGAGATCGCGTGCCCGGCCGGGGTCTGGCCGCGGTCGTCCTCGAACCACGGCGAGAGCGCGAGGAAGCCGAAGACCAGCGCGACGAACGTCTGCCCGATGAACTTCGCCCGGCTGCGCAGGCCGAGGCTGCGCTGCCGCGAGATCTTGATGTAGTCGTCGAGGAAGCCGACCGTGCCGAGGCCCACCATCAGGAAGAGCAGCAGCAGGGCGGACGCCGACGGCGCGCGGCCGGTGATCAGGCGCGCCAGGAAGTAGCTGACCACCGTGGAGAGCACGATCACGACGCCGCCCATCGTGGGCGTGCCGCGCTTGGTGTGGTGGGTGGTCGGCCCGTCGTCGCGGATCAGCTGCCCGTAGCCGAGCCGGGAGAACACCCGGATGGCGTAGCGGGTGCCGACCAGCGTGAAGACGCAGGGAGAGGCCACCGGCCAGCAGGATCGCTCTCACCTGGTGGTCCTCCTCTCCGATCAGTGCGTCCGCGAGCTGCTCGCAGGCCCTCGGACGCGCGAGGCCTTGCACGAGCACGACGTCCGGGCCCGCGACATTCTCGCGCAACCACGGCGATGGCCTCGTCACGGGTGGCGACGTGGACCGTCGTCGACGCGGGGCGCCAGCCGGCCTCGCGGAGCGCGTCGTACGGTCGGCCGCGCGTCGTCGCCGACGACGACCACGACGTCGATGCCCGAGCTCGGCGCGCCAGCTCGCCCGACGGCGCGGTGCTCCGTCGTCGGGGCTCTCCCCCAGCTCGCGCATGGCGCCCAGGACCGCGACCGTACGGCGGCCCGCGCGCAGCGCCCATCCGCCCGAGCGTCTCCAGCGCGGCGCGCATCGAGTCGGGGTTGGCGTTGTAGGCGTCGTTGACGCACCACCAGGCCGTCGGCGCGCTCCCGGATCTCCATGCGCCAGCGGGAGAGCCGCTCGATGGAGCGCAGGCTCGCGCACACGGCGCCCAGGTCGAGGCCGGCCGCCAGCGGCCGTCGCCGCCACCGCGGCCGCGTTGAGCGCCTGGTGCTCCCCGAGCAGCGCGCAGGGCGACCCGCTCGCGGCGCTCGCCGGCGTGGGTCAGGTCGAACGAGGGGCGGCCGAGGTCGTCGAGCACCACGTCGCCCAGCCGCACGTCGGCTCCGGCGGCGTGCCCGAACGTGGTCACCCGGCCGCGCGTGCGCGAGGCCATCGCGGACGACCAGCGGGTCGTCGGCGTTGAGGACGGCGATGCCGTCCGGCGCCGAGGGCCTCGACGAGCTCGCCCTTGGCGACGCGCGATGTTCTCCTGCGACCCGAACTCGCCGATGTGGGCCTTGCCGACGTTGAGCACCAGCGAGACGTCCGGCGGGGCGATCGCGCAGAGGGCGGCGAGGTGGCCGATGCCGCGGGCCCCCATCTCGAGCACGAGGTGGCGGGTCTCCGCCGTCGCCCGGAGCACGGTCAGCGGCAGGCCCAGCTCGTTGTTGAAGGAGCCGGCGGTGGCCACGGTGGGCGCGCGTCGGCCGAGCACGGCGGCCAGCATGTCCTTGACCGTGGTCTTGCCCGAGGACCCGGTGATCGCCGTGACGGTGGGCCGCTCCCCGGAGGACCGCAGCCGGGACAGCACGACGCGGGCCAGCTCCTGCAGCGCCGCCTCGGTGTCGCCGACCAGCACGGTGGGCACGCCGGTCGCGCCGGCTGCCGAGCACGGCCGCGGCCCCGGCCTCGACGCGCCCGGCGCGAACTCGTGGCCGTCGACCCGCTCCCCCGCGAACGCCACGAACAGGCCACCCGGCTCGGGCGTCCGGCTGTCGAGGAAGGCCGGGCCGGTCACGACCAGGTCGGGGTCGCCGTCGACCACCTGTCCGCCGACGATGCCGGCGACCTCGCCGAGGCTGAGCGGGATCATCGGGCCGCCCCCGGACCGAGCTCCTCGATCGCGGCGCGCAGCTCGTCGCGGTCGTCGAAGGGGTGCACGGTGCCGGCGACCTCCTGGCCGGTCTCGTGGCCCTTGCCCGCGACCACGACGGTGTCCCCGGGCCGCGCCATCGCGACGGCACGGCGGATCGCCGCGCGCCGGTCGCCCTCCTCGATGCACCTCGGCGGCCCCGCCGGCCTCGCGCGCGCCGGCGAGGACGGCGGCGCGGATCGCAGCGGGATCCTCCGTGCGCGGGTTGTCGTCGGTGACCACGAGCACGTCGGCCAGCCGCGAGCCGATCGCGCCCATCACCGGTCGCTTGCCGGGTCGCGGTCGCCGCCCGCGCCGATGACCAGCACCAGCCGGCCCCGGGTCAGCGGGCGCAGCGCGGAGAGCGCCGCCTCCATGGCGTCGGGCTTGTGGGCGTAGTCGACGATCGCGAGGAACTCCTGGCCGGCCTCGACCCGCTCGAGCCGGCCCGGCACGCCACCCGCCGCGCGCGATGCCGTCGGCCACGACGGCCGGGTCGAGACCGGCCTCGCCGGCCAGGGCGATGGCGCACAGCGCGTTGGTCACGTTGAACGCGCCGGTCAGCGGCACCCGCGCCGGGATCCGGGTCGCCGTCCGGCGTCACGACGGTGAACGTGGAGCCCTCGGGCTCCAGCACGACGTCCTCGGCGCGCCAGTCGGCGTCGGCCCCGGTGCTCGAGAAGGTCGTCATCGGCACCGAGGCCTCCTCGAGCAGCCGTCGGCCGAAGGGGTCGTCGACGTTGGTCAGCCCGCGGCGCGCGTGCTCCGGGGTGAACAGCGACGCCTTGGCCGCGAAGTAGTCCTCGACGTCGCTGTGGAAGTCGAGGTGGTCGCGGCCGAGGTTGAGGAAGGCCGCCGCGTCGAAGACCACGCCCGCGACCCGGCCCATGACCAGCGCGTGGCTGGAGACCTCCATCGCGCAGGCCGTGACACCGCTCTCGACCATCACCGCGAAGAGCGCCTGCAGGTCCGGCGCCTCGGGCGTGGTCAGGGCGGTCTCCACGTCACGGCCGGCGATGCGGGTGCCGACGGTGCCGACGACGGCCGCGCTCACGCCCGCCGTGGTCAGGCCGCCCTCGAGCAGTCGCGTGGTGGTGGTCTTGCCCTGGGTGCCGGTCACCGCCATCAGGGTCAGGCGCTGTGCCGGGTCGCCGTACACGCGCGCGGAGAGCCGGCCCGAGCACGGCGCGAGGGTCCTCACCCAGCAGGAGCGGGATCGAGGTGCCCTCGAGGATGCGTCGGCGCCGGCGGCATCGGTCAGCACGGCGACCGCTCCGGCTGCCACCGCCTCCGGCGCGTACGTCGCCCCGTGGACCCGGCTGCCCGGCAGCGCGGCGTACACGTCACCGGCCTGCACCCGGCGACTGCTCAGGGTCAGCCCGGTGACCACCACGTCGGCGGCGTCCACGGGCACCAGTCGTGCCTCGGCCCACTCCGCCACCCGCGCCAACGGCGTACGAGGAGGCGCCGAGGGTCGGGCGAGGGTCGGCTCGGGCACCGTGTGAGGCTAACCAGTACCGGAGCCGCTGGTGGGCGCGCCGGTCGCGGTGCGGTCGGAGTGGCGTCCCTTCCACTGGGCGGGGATGTTCGGCGGCGTGGTGTCGGTGGGCGCCACGGCGTACTTCTGCAGCACGTAGGCCAGCACCTTGCGGAAGACCGGGCCGGCCGTGCCGCCGCCGCTGGCGCCGGGGCCGGGGTGCTTGACCACGGCGTAGACCGTGAAGCGGGGGTTGTCGGCCGGGGCGAAGCCGGCGAAGGACACGTCGAGGCCGCCGTCCTTGTAGCAGCTGCACGCGCCGCCGACCTCCTGGGCGGTGCCGGTCTTGCCGGCCACCCGGTAGCCCTGGATGCCGGCGCCGGGGGCGGTGCCGACGTTGGGCGTCACCACCATCTCCATCATCTCGGCGGCCTGGCGTGGCGGCCGAGACGCTGACGGCGCGGTGCCGCGTCGTCGTCGCCGTGCCGACGGTCGGCGCCGGTGTTCGTGGTCTCGCTGCCCTCGATCAGGCTCGGGGTGATCAGCTCGCCCCCGTTGGCGACGGTGTTGATGCCGGTCGCCATCTGCAGCGCGTTGACGGAGAGGCCCTGGCCGAAGGCCACCTGGGCCCGGGTGAGGGAGTTCCACGAGTCGCGGGGCGGCAGCACGCCGGTCGACTCACCGGGTACGCCGACGCCGGTGGGTGTGCCGAGGTCGAAGCGGCGCAGGTAGTCGTAGCAGCTGCTGCGGCTGGAACTGCGTCGCCGCCAGGGCGGTGCCGATGTTGGAGGAGCGGGCGATGACCCCGCCCATGGTCAGGTGGAGCTCGCCGTGCGGGAACCAGTCACCGATGGTGCGGTCGAGCACGTGCAGCTTGGCAGGGACGATGAACCGGGTGCGCGGCGTCACCTTGCCGGCGTCGAGCAGCGAGGACACGGTGAGCACCTTCTCCACCGAGCCCGGCTCGTAGACGTCGCTGAGCGCGCGGCTGCCGCGGTCGGCCTTCGGGGACTTGCCGGGCTGGTTGGCGTCGAAGGTCGGGTAGTCGGCCAGCGCGAGCAGCTCGCCGGTGCGGGTGTCCATCACCACGACCGCGCCGGACTGCGGCCTTCGCCGACATCACGGCGGTGCGCAGGACGCGCTGGGCGTACCACTGCACGTCGCGGTCGATGGTGAGCTTGAGGTCCTTGCCGTTGACCGGCGTCGACCTGGCTGTTGTCGCCGAGCGGGATCCGGTTGCCGCCGCCGACCTCGTACTGCGCGTGGCCGTCCGTGCCGCTGAGCAGCTTGTCGAAGCTGAGCTCGAGGCCCGGAGAGCGGCTTGCCGTCGTCACCGAGGAAGCCGAGCAGGTTGGCCGCGACGTCGCCGGCGGGGTAGGTGCGCAGCGGGTCGGGCTGGATGTCCACACCGACGTACTTGTCCTTGTCGAGCTCGTCGATCACCGACGTGGCCAGGGTCGAGGGGATCCGGCGGGCGACGTAGACGAAGCGGGTGTGGTCGTTCTTCGCGGTCAGCTTGCCCAGCACGTCGAAGTAGTCGAGGCCGAGCCGCTCGGAGAGGATCTTGCGCGATCTGCTCGGCGTTGGCGTTGGTGCGCGTCGGGTCGGCCACGACCATCATCCCGGCCACCGACTCGGCCAGCGGTACGCCGTTGCGGTCGAGGATCTGGCCGCGCTTGGCCGGGAGCTCGATGCTGACCAGCCCGGAGGCGTTGGCCATCGCGGCGTACGACTTCGAGTCGATGCCCTGGAGCTGGAACAGGCGGGCGCCGAAGACCGAGAGCAGCATCGCCACCAGCACCAGGCCCACGCGGAGCCGGACGTGCGTGGAGCCGCGCAGGTTGCGGCGCGGGGGCCTCGGGGTGGGACTCAAGGGCGTGCTCCGGCGGCGAGGGTCATCGGTGGATCTTCTTCCTACCGTCTTGACCCGTCCCGGCCGTGGACGCAGCGCCGGTGTTGCCCGAAACAACCCCGGCAGTACCGGGGTGGTCTTCGGCGCGGGACACGGATCACGAGCGGCTTGGGGTTGATCGAGCGCGGCTTGGCCGAGGGCAGCGGGGTGATGCGGACCGTGTCGGCCGGCGTGGCCTTGGCCGGGGTGCCCAGCACCCGCCCGTCGGAGAGGCGGATGAACGCCGGCTGCGCGGGGGCGACCATGCCGAGCTTCTTGGCCGCCACGGCCAGGCGCTGGGGGTCGCGCAGCTGGTCGAGCTCCATGGTCAGCGACTGCTGCTGGCGCTGAGCGCGGCCGCCTCGTTCTGCAGGGCGGTGGCCTGGAAGGACGCCTGCTGCATGTTGGTGTTGAACATCAGCAGCCCGACCACGCCGGCCACGAGCATCGCGATCACCAGCACCGCGAACGGCGTGCGCGCGGCCTGGGTGCGACCCAGCGCTCGCTGCGGCACGACGGTCAGCCGGGCCCGTTCGACGGCGGCCTCGGCGAAGCGCGGGACGCGGGTGCGCGCTCCGCTCGCGATCTGGCTCACGACACTGCTCATGCGGCGCTCTCTCTCCACGGGTTGGTGTTGACACGTTCGACGGCGCGCAGGCGGACCGATGCCGCGCGCGGGTTCTGGGCGATCTCCTCGGCCGAGGCCTTCTCGGCGCCGCGGGTCAGCGAGCGCAGCGGCGGCTCGCTCCCCTCCGGGACGACCGGCAGGTCCGGCGGGAGGTCGGAGGTGGTGGCCGCGGTGAAGGCCCGCTTGACCAGCCGGTCCTCGAGCGAGTGGTAGCTCATCACCACGACGCGGCCGCCGACGCGGACCGAGTCGATGGCGCGCGGCAGCGCGCGGCGCAGGACGCCGAGCTCGTCGTTGACCTCGATGCGCAGCGCCTGGAAGGTGCGCTTGGCCGGGTGCCCTCCGGTACGACGGGCCGCGGCCGGGATCGTGTCGCGGAGCAGCTGCACCAGCCGCGCGGACCCGGTGAACGGCTCGACCTCGCGCTCGCGGACGATCGCCCGGGCGATCTGGCGGGAGAACTTCTCCTCGCCGTAGGAGCGCAGGATCCGGGCCAGCTCGGCGGCCGGGTAGCTGTTGAGGACGTCGGCGGCGGTCAGCCCGCTGGTGTCGTCCATCCGCATGTCGAGCGGCGCGTCCTCGGCGTAGGCGAAGCCGCGCTCGCGCACGTCGAGCTGCATCGAGGAGACGCCGAGGTCGAAGAGGATCCCGTCGACCGCCTCGATGCCCTGCTCGGCGAGCACGTCGGGGATCTCGTCGTAGACCGCGTGCACCAGGGTGAGCCGGCCGGCGGCGGTGTCCGCCAGCCGCTGCCCGGCGAGCTCGAGGGCGTGCTCGTCGCGGTCGACGCCGACGACGCGCGCCTGGGGGCAGCGCTCCAGCACCGCCTCGGTGT
This sequence comes from uncultured Actinomycetota bacterium, assembly GCA_963756045.1. Taxonomy (GTDB): domain Bacteria; phylum Actinomycetota; class Actinomycetes; order Propionibacteriales; family Nocardioidaceae; genus Marmoricola. The sequence goes on along the minus strand of CAVWML010000010.1, from coordinate 182,718 downwards.
GGCCGCCGAGGCCCGAGGGTCGCGTCGACGAAGACGGCACCCGGCCGGTCGAGGGCGGGCGCCACGAGGGCCACGACCCGGTCGAGGAGCACCGGGACGTGGGTGGGATCGGTCATCGGTCCACGGTCCGTCAGTTCCCGAGCCGGACCACAGCGCCAGGAGCACCGCCACCGCCGAGGAGGCGGCGGCGGAGAAGACCATCACGGTGAGGGTGTCGCGCAGGTCGTGGCGCACCCGCCGCGCCGGCGTGATGCTCTGGCTCATCGGTTCGACCCCTGCTTCTCTGCTCGCCTGCTGCCTGCTCTGAGCTGTGCGTGTGTGCCGCGGCGATCGCAGGGCCAGGTTCTCCGTCCGCTCGACTCCCGAGCGGGTGGTGGACTGGCCTTCTGGCACCGGGGAAGGTGCGCCAGACGTGCCAGGTGGAGGGACCGCCACAGGAGGCCGGGAGGAGCGGACAGGAGCCTCGCCCTGCGATCACCGCTGTTGAGTTGTGCTGCTCGTTCGTGGGTGGTGCGTGCTGCCTAGAAGCCCGGGAAGATCTCTTCCTGGAGGTTCGCGAACGCCTGCTCCTGCTCGCTCGTGTAGCGGGTCCAGGCGCTCGGCTCCCAGATCTCGATCCGGTCGAAGATGCCGATCACCACGGCGTCGCGCTCGAGGCCGGCGTACTGCGCGCAGCTCGGGGGTCAAGCTAGACCCGGCCCTGCTTGTCCGGCACCTGCTCGGAGGCCAGCGCGAACAGCATCCGGCCGTAGGCCGCGGAGCCGGGCGTCGGTCTGCGAGGCGTGGGTGAACTTCTCGGTGAACTCGGCGAAGGACTGCGCGGGTGCGGATGTCGAGGGCCCGGTCCTGACCACGAGTGATCACCAGGCCCTCCTTCATCTCGTCGCGGAACTTCGCCGGGAGGAACAGGCGGCCCTTCTCGTCGAGCTTCGGGGTGTAGGTGCCGGAGAACATCTGCTGCTCCCCTCACCCCGTGTTGCCCGCCCGGCTGACCGCCTGGCTCCTCCACTGCCCCCACTTTACTCCACGATGCTCCACCCGCAACCACTTTCGCGCTCTTTCCCACCCCTTTTCCCCCCATGTCCGCGGCCGGCGCACCCCGGGCTGCGCTTCGGGCTCATCTCGGGCCCGGTGACCGGATCGCAACCTCGCTGACCTGTCGCTCCCCTGCGCGGTGTGGTGGCATTTGGAAGACTGAACGCGGCGGGCCGCTCGCCCGTCCGGACAAGCAGGGGCGCCGACCCGGGCGCAGGGAGAAGTGGGGCCAGGGCATGGTCGATCAGGACGCCGGGACGCCGACGCCACGCCCGGGGGCGGGCCCGGTGCCGAGGAGCGCCGACGTCGACGAGGTGCGCGCCGCGGCCGAGCGCATCCAGGCCAACATCGCCCGCGTCATCGAGGGCAAGCCCGAGATCGCCCGCTCGGCGCTCGTGGTGCTGCTCGCCGGCGGCCACCTGCTCATCGAGGACGTGCCCGGGGTCGGCAAGACGATGCTGGCCAAGGCGCTCGCGCGGTCCATCGACTGCACCGTGCGGCGCATCCAGTTCACCCCGGACCTGCTGCCCTCCGACGTCACCGGCGTCTCGGTCTTCAACCAGGACACCCGCACCTTCGAGTTCCGGCCCGGCGGCGTCTTCGCCAACGTCGTCGTCGGCGACGAGATCAACCGCGCCAGCCCCAAGACGCAGTCGGCGATGCTGGAGTGCATGGAGGAGGCGCAGGTCACCGTCGACGGCACGACGTACACCCTCGACGCGCCGTTCATGGTGATCGCGACCCAGAACCCGATCGAGATGGAGGGCACCTACGCGCTGCCCGAGGCCCAGCGCGACCGGTTCATGGTGCGCCTCTCGATGGGCTACCCGGTCGAGACGGCCGAGATCGCGATGCTCTCCGCCCGCGACGGCGTCAGCCCGATCGAGGAGCTCGAGCCGGTCACCGACGCCGCCGAGGTGCGCAAGCTGATCGAGGTGACCTCACGCGTGCACGTCTCCGAGCCGGTGCAGCAGTACGCCGTCGCCCTGGCCACGGCGACGCGACGCTCACCCGACCTGCGGCTGGGCGCCTCGCCCCGCGCGACCCTCCACCTCGTGCGGGCCTCCAAGGCGTACGCCGCGATGCAGGGCCGCGAGTACGTCCTGCCCGACGACGTGCGCGACCTGGCGCCGCTGGTGCTGCCGCACCGGCTGCTCCCGACGATGGAGGCGACGATGAGCGGTCGCCGCACCACCGAGGTCCTGGCCCAGGTGGTCACGACCGTCCCGGTCCCCGCTCCCACCCGCTAGCGGACTAGCCCGGGAGCCGGCATGCGTGAGCTGACCATCCGTGGGCGCTGCTTCCTCGCGGCCGGAGTCGCCGCGGTCATCTGCGGCATCCAGGTCGGCGAGCACGACTTCGTCCGGATCGGCCTGCTCGCCGCGGCCGTCCCGCTGCTCGCCTGGGCGCTGGTCCGCCGTACCGAGCGCGAGGTGTGGGTGCGGCGCACGCTGAGCACGACCCAGGTCGAGGCCGGCGAGCCCGCGGAGGTGCACCTCGAGATCGGCTCGGCCGGCGACCGTCGCACCGGGCTGCTCCTGCTCGAGGAGGAGCTGCCGCCGGCGCTCGGCGAGCCCCAGCGCTTCGCCCTCGAGCCGATGGGCCGGGGCAGCAGCAGTCGGTGCGCTACCTGATCCGCACCCCGCACCGCGGCCGCTACCCGGTCGGGCCCGGTGCAGGTCCGGGTCGCCGAGCCGACGGGCATGGTCGACCTGCGCCAGACCATCTCCTCCGACCGGCTCGCTGCTGGTCACCCCCCGCACCGAGCCGCTGCCGCGCATCTCCCTGACCGGCCGGCTGGCCGGAGCCGGCGACGACCGCACCCGCGACCTGGTCGGCAACGGCAGCCCGGACGTGACCATCCGCGAGTACCGGCTCGGCGACGACCTGCGGCGCATCCACTGGCCGAGCAGCGCCCGCACCGACGAGCTGATGGTGCGGCGCGAGGAGCAGCAGTGGCAGACCCGCTGCACGCTGCTCATCGACAACCGCCGGGTCGCGCACCGCGGCTACGGCACCGCGTCCTCGATGGAGCGCGGGGTCAGCGTCGCGGCGTCGATCAGCCGGGCCCTGGTCGACCTGGACTTCGAGGTCCGGCTGGTCACCGCGGCCGAGACCGGCGGACGTCGTGGCACGAGGGTTCGCGCGGCGGCACCGCACATGTCCGAGCAGCTCGAGCGGCTCGCCCTGCTCGGCGATGACCCGCCACGAGCAGCTCTCCACCGGCTGGGCCGACGAGAGCCAGCAGGGCAGCATGATCATGGCCGTGCTCGGCCACCTCCAGACCGGCGACGCCGAGCTGCTCGGTGGCCTGGCGGCCGCGGGTGCTGCGGCGTACGCCGTCGTGCTCGACGTCGTCCACGTGGGAGCGCGGGGGTCACGGTGAGCCCCCGGCCACGGCGCAGCTGCGCTCCTACGGCTGGAAGGCGACCACGCTCGTGCGCGACGGGTCGCTGCCCGCCGCCTGGCAGGAGCTGTCGCGATGACCGCCACGATGAGCGGGTCGCGCACCGGTGCAGCACCGTGCCCGCCGCCGAGCGCCGTGGGAGACCTGGTCGCAGCTGCGCGTCGGGCAGGCGCTGCTCGCGTTCAGCGCCGGCTGGTTCGCCCTGATCGCGTGGAGCGGGATGGTCGCGCACCCACGCCGCTACCTCGTGGCCAGCTTCGTGATCGGGCTGCTGGTGACGCTGACCGGGATCGCGGCCCGCGCCCTGCGCTCGCCCGTGTGGGCGACCGTGACGGCTCAGGTCGTCGTGGCCCTGCTGGGCCTCAACGTCCTGGCCGCCCACGCCCACGCGCTCCTCGCCGTCGTGCCGACGCCCGTCGTCGGTGCACCACACCTGGCTCGAGGTCGTCAACGGCGCCGCCACGCTCAACCAGTACTCCTCGCCGGTGCAGGTCAACCGGCTCGGCACCGGCACGATGCTGGCGGCCTGCGGCGTCGGCGTGATCCTCGCCGTCGACGTGCTGGCCCTCTCGCGTGCGCAGGGCGCCGCTGGCCGCCCTCCCGCTGCTGGCCGCCCTCAGCGTGCCGGTCAGCATCCTGCGCGAGGGCCTCGCGCTGCCCGTCTTCGTGATCACCGCCCTGCTCTTCCTCCGCCTCGTGGCCAGCGACCACCTCGCGTCGTACAGCGCCTGGGCCGGGCCGCTCGCAGCGCCCGGCCTGGGCGACCATGACCACGTTCTGGCAGGTGGCGATCGCGGCCGTCGTCGCCGCGCTGCTGCTCACCCCGCTCGTACCGGTCAGCGACCTGCTCAAGCACACCGGCAGCGGCGCGGGCGGCACCGGGGCCGGCAACGGCGTCCAGCTGACGACCGTCAACCCGTTCATCCGGCTGCGCCGCGACCTGGTGCAGAAGACCCACACGCCGCTCGTCTACGCCACCACCGACGCGCACGTCGACCGCCTACCTGCGCACCACCGTGCTCGACCAGTTCACCAGCGACGAGTGGCGATCCCTCGCCGCGCAACCTGCCCAGCGACAACGACGCCGACGGCCCGTTCCCCGACGCCCCCGGCCTCGCCGCGGGCGTCGGCGGCGCGACGAGCAGGTGGAAGCTCTCCCTCGACCCCAACTTCGCCACCGACTGGCTGCCCACGCCCTACCCGCTCGTGAGCCTCGCACATCGGCACCGGCTGGCGCTACGACTCCCGCACCCTGGACGTCGCCTACGTCGCGGGTGGCGCCCCCACGCCGCTGAGCTACAACCTCACCGCGTTCACCCCGACGCTCACCCAGAGCCAGCTGCGCACCGCCCTGAAGGCGCCGTCCTCCATCCTCGAGTCGATGACCGACGCTGCCCCAGCACTTCCCCGCCGTGATCCGCCAGCAGGCCGAGAAGATCACCAAGGGCGACACCAACGACTTCGACAAGGCCGTGGCCCTGCAGAACTGGTTCCGCACCGGCGGCGGGTTCACCTACTCCCTCGACCAGCGCGGCGGCTCGGGGATGGACATGCTCGCGCACTTCGTCACCGACGACCGGGTCGGCTACTGCGAGCAGTTCGCCTCGGCGATGGCCGCGATGGGGCGCTCGCTCGGCATCCCGTCGCGGGTCGTGGTCGGCTTCCTGGACGGGTCGCCGCTGCCCGACGGCCGCATCCTCTACACCAGCGACGAGCGGCACGCCTGGCCGGAGATGTACTTCTCCGGCGTCGGCTGGGTCCGCTTCGAGCCCACCCCGGCGCAGCGGGCGGGCGACACCCCGGCGTACACCCACAGCCAGACGGACACGACGCTGCCGACCCCGAGCGCCAGCGCGACCCCGACCAAGACGCCGGCCGCCAAGCGCGACGTCGCACCCGTGCGACGTCGACCAGCTCGAACGGCTCCTCGACCAGGGTGCCGTGGCGGCCGATCGGGATCGTGCTCGTGCTGGTCCTGCTGCTGCTCACCCCGGCGAGCGTCCGGTCGCTGCAGCGACGACGCCGGCTGCACCGCGACGATGCCGTGCCCCTCGCCGAGGGCGCCTGGGCCGAGCTCGGCGCCACCGCCCGCGACCTCGGGATCGACTGGCCCGAGCAACGCTCGCCGCGCGAGCAGGCGCGGCGCATGAGTGCCCAGGTCGAGGCCGGACCCGGCCGACGTCGCCTCGCTCGAGGGGCTGCTCACCGCCGTCGAGCGGGGTCGCTACGCGCCCGGCGGGTGCGGTCGCCACCGTCGAGCCCGACGCGCGCGAACGCACCGTGCGACACCGTCGATGCCTGGCGGCACGCCATGACCGCGAGCGTGCGGCACCCCTGGCGGGCCCGGCTCTGGCCGAAGTCGCTGCTCGGCCGACGGGCGCGAGTCCGGGACGTGAGCCGAGCGGCCGCCCGCTGACGCACGAGCGCCCCGTTCGCCGGTGGCGGACGGGGCTGGGTGGTGCCGGGTGCGGGCTAGAAGCCGCCCTCGTGGCGGCGGCGCTCCCAGCGCTGCTCCATGCGCTGCATGAAGGTGCCCTGGGGCGGGCTGCGCCGGGCGCGCCTGGCGCTGGCCGCGCGGCATCTTCGGGGCGCGGCGCGGCAGCTTCGGGCCGCGGCGCTGACGACGCGGCTTGGTGCGACCGCCCTCGATCACGTCGAAGCGGTGCGGGTGGTCGTCGAAGTCGAAGAGCTGGTCCTCGTTGGGACGCGCCGGCTGGGCGGGACCGTGCCGACCGCGCCAGGCGGCGAGGCCGAGGGTGGCCGAGCCGAGCATCACCACGAAGCCGAGGACGCCGAGCCAGATCTGCTGGGACACGGCGCCGCCCATGAGCATCGCGACGCCGGCGACGAACACGACCGCGGCTGCGATCGAGCGCATCTTCGCGACCCGCTCGAGCGAGCTGCCACGCAGCGTCGAGACGAACTTGGGGTCCTCCTGGGCAAGCGCCTGCTCCATCTGCTCCAGCAGGCGGAGCTCCTCTTCGGAGAGCGGCACGACAACCTCCATGGCGAACGTCCTCCTGCGAGTCTAGGCAGGCTCCGGGCAAGGCGGTAGACGGGTTGGAGAAATCGTGATGGTTCTGCGGCTCCAGCGCCTGCTCACGGGCGCTCCCCGAGCAGCATCGTGGCCCGGCGTACGGCGCCACGGCCGAAGCGCAGCGCCGCCGCGTCGCTCGCCCGGTCGGCGTCCTCCCAGCCGCGCTCGCGCGCACCGAGGACCAGCTGGCGCTGCACCCGCTCGCGCGGCAGCAGCCCCTCGACCCGCACCCCCACCAGCCGGATCCGCGCACGCTGCAGCCCGAGGGCGTCGAAGAGCCCGCACGGCGGTCGCGTGCACCTCGCCGGTGACGTCGGTGGCGTCGGCCAGGGTGCGGGAGCGGGTGATCGTGGTGAAGTCGGCGAAGCGCACCTTGAGGGTGACCGTGCGCCCGGCCACCCCCGCCGCCCGCATCCGCGCCGTCACCTTGGCCGAGAGCCGCAGCAGCTCGCGCAGCACCACCGCGCGGTCGTCGGTGTCGCGGCCGAAGGTCTCGTCGGCGCCCATGCTCTTGTCGGGCTCGTGGGTCGCGCGGCGCGGGGTGATCGCCCGCCGGTCGGTGCCCCAGGCCAGGTGGTGCAGCTGGCTGCCCAGGGCCATCCCGAGGCCGCGCTGCAACGTGGCCACCGGCGTGTGCGCGACGTCGCCCACCGTCACCAGGCCCAGCCGGTGCAGCTGCTCGCGGGTCTTCTCCCCCACCCCGTAGAGCTCGCCCACGTCGAGCGGGTGCAGGAACCGGGTCACCTCGCGCGGAGGCACGACGAGCACCCCGTCGGGCTTGGCCCGCCGGCTGGCCAGCTTGGCCACCGACACCGAGCCCGCCACCCCGACCGAGCAGGTGATCCGCTGCTCGTCGGCGACCCGGGCGCGGATGTGCTCGGCGATCTCGCGCGGGCGTGCCCAGGCGACGGGTCGAGCCCGAGACGTCGAGGAACGCCTCGTCGAGGGAGACCGCCTCCACCAGCGGCGTGACCTGGCGGAAGATCTCCATCACCGAGGAGGAGACGCTGTCGAAGTCGGCGTAGTCGGGTGAGAGCACCACCGCGTCGGGGCACAACCGGCGTGCCCGGGTCATCGGCAGCGCGGAGTGCACGCCGTAGCGGCGCGCCGGGTAGTTCGCCGCCAGCACCACCCCGCGGTGGCCCCCGCCGACGATCACCGGGACGTCGGCCAGCTCGGGCCGGTCGCGGATCGCCACCGAGGCGAAGAAGGCGTCCATGTCGACGTGCAGGATCGGGCAGTCGCCGGAGGGGTCGATCATGGCGGCCCCTCCGGCGCGCCGGGCGCCGGGCCGTCAGTGGGTGGCGAGGGCGTGCAGCTGGGCGGCGAGGGTGAGGTACTCGGGGCGGCCGGCGACGGCGCGCTCGAGGTCGAGCAGGGCGGCGGCGGCGCCGGGCTCGAGGTCGAGCAGGCTGGAGGGGACCAGGTCGCTGAAGACCCGGATGCCGTGCACGGCGGTGAGCGTCGTACCCGCCCGCCTCGAGCAGGCCGGTGACCTGGTCGGCGGTGAACCGGCGCTCGACGGGACGGGAGTCGGCGTCGCGCTCGGCGCGGAGTCCTCGAGCAGGGCCCGGGCCTGGGTGAGGTGGCCGGCCATGGCCCGGGCGAGGACGGCCGCGTGGTGCTGGCTGACCAGCAGCGAGAGGGAGCCGCCCGGACGCAGCACCGAGCCGATCGTGGCCAGCGCGGCAGCGGGGTCGGCGACCAGGCCGAGCACGCCGTGGCACAGCACCAGGTCGACGCCGCTCACGGGGCAGCCCGGTGAGCTCGGCCAGGTCGGCCAGGTCGCCCTGGAGCCCGGTGACCCGGTCGGCCACGCCCTCCTCGTCGGCCCGACGGGCCAGCGCGGCCAGGGCGTCGGGACTGGGGTCGACGACGGTGACCTGGTGGCCGAGCCCGGCCAGCCGGACCGCGAACCCGCCGGTGCCCCCGCCGATGTCGAGCACCCGCGCGCCCCCGTGATCGGCGGTGCGGCTGCTCGAGCACGGCGCGCACGGCGTCCCACACCACGGCGGTGCGGGCGGCGGTACGGCGCTCCAGCGGGCGCTCCATGCCGAGGCACAGACCCTAGAGGCTAGGCGCGCGGCGGTGCGCTCATCCGGCGCTCCCGGGGCTGCGGTGCCACAGCTTGCGGGCCACCTCGCCGGTGACGGTGCCGGTGCTGTGCCCGGCCGGCTTGATGTCGGCGTACGGCGACATCCGGAAGCCGCTGGTGTGCACCAGCACCCGGCTGGTGCCCTGGGCGGGACCGACCCCGAAGCCCTCGGGAGTGCGGGCGATCTCGGTCGTGGACCGCGGCCATCCCCTCGGCCTCCCACAGGTCGTGCAGCGCGCCGAGGTCCCACGCGCCGGTGGCCCGCAGCGAGACCCCGCGACGGCCGGTGCGCCGCAGCTCACCGCGCACGACCAGCAGCCAGGAGCCGAACACGGTGGCGGCGTAGGGGCCCTGCACGTCCTCGAAGAAGGTGGCGTCGACCGGGCCGGTGGCGTCGTCCAGGGTCAGGAAGATGACCCGGCGCCCGGACCTGATCGGCGGGGTCTGGGTGGCCACCTTGACCCCGGCCACCAGCAGCTCGCTGCGGCTGCGGGCCGAGAGCAGGTCGCGCGAGCGGGTGATCCCGAGCCGGTCGAGGAACGGGGCGTGGAAGTCGACGACGTGGCGGCTGGCGTCGAGGCCGAGGATGTCGAGCTCGGCGCGCACCCGGTCGGAGTCGGTCATCTCCGGCAGCCCGCTGACCGCCGCCGCGTCAGCTCCGTCACCATCGGGGCCGAGGTCGAGGGCCAGCTGGAAGGAGTCGTCGCCCCGTGGCCGGCCTTCGGGCGCGGTCCGGGACAGCCCGCGCGCCCGCGGGGCGCTGGTGCGCTCGGAGGCACGCCGCAGCCGGTCGAGGTCGCCGATCTCGAGCAGCAGGTCGCGCCGGGTCATCCGGTGGCGCCGCCCGGAGCCCGCGCTCGCCCCGATGCCGTAGACGCTGTCGAACCCGCCCGCCTGCACCAGCCGCTCGACCACCGGCCGCGAGACCTGGGCGCGCTGCCAGAAGTCGGTGAGCGAGGCGTACGGCGCCCCCCTGCCGCCCCTCGACGATCCGCGACACCTCGGCGTCGTTGATGCCGCGCACCTCCCCCATCGCGATCCGGATGCCCCAGCCGTGGCCCATCCAGGCGGGTTCGGTCCTTCGACCTCCGCCGAGAGCCTGGTGTAGATCCCTCCCCGGCGCGCGGTAGCGGCCGAGGTTGGCGGCCACCTCGTCGGGCGCGAGGGTGGGCGTCGTGTCGGTGGCACCCTCCAGCCGCTCCACGACGTACTCCTTCTCGCTGGCGTTGACGTCGAGGCCGAGCACCTCGATGCCGAGCTGGCGGGCGTCGTCGAGGATCAGCCGCTTGGGGTACATCCCCGGGTCGTGGGTGAGCACCCCGGCCAGGAAGTGCGCCGGGTAGTGGGCCTTGAGCCAGGCCGACTGGTAGGTCGGCAGCGCGAACGCGGCGGCGTGGGCCTTGCAGAAGCCGAACGAGGCGAAGGACTCGATCACCTTCCAGACCTGCTCGACCAGCGGCAGCGGGTAGCCCCGGCCCAGCGCCCGCGGGAAGAACCACGTGCGGGTCTCGGCCATCCCCTCGGTGTCGCCGAGCGCGCGCCGCCACTCGTCGCCCTCGGCGTTGGAGACACCGGCGAAGGTGGCGATCATCTCGATGATCTGCTCGTGGTAGACCACCACGCCGCGGGTGCGCTCGAGGATCGGCCGGAGGTCGTCGTGGAGGTAGCTGACCTCCTTCCACCCCTTCTTGACCTCGAGGTAGGGCGTGATCATGTCGCTCTTGACCGGCCCGGGCCGGAACAGCGAGATGTCGGCGATGATGTCCTCGAAGGTCTCGATGCCGGACTTGCCGACCAGCTCGCGCTGGCCCGGTGACTCGATCTGGAAGACGCCGAGGGTCTTGGCGCTGGAGATCATGTCGTAGGTGCGCTGGTCGTCGAAGGGCACCTGCACCTCGTCGTCGAGGTCGATGTGGCGGCCCTCGGTGCGCTCGATCTCGGCCACCGCGTGGGCCATCGAGGACTGCATCCGGATGCCGAGCACGTCGAGCTTGAGCAGGCCGAGGTCCTCGACGTCCTCCTTGTCGAACTGGCTCATCGGGTAGCCGAGGAAGCTCTGCTCCACCGGGGTGCGGTCGAGCAGGGTGCGGTCGGAGAGCAGCACCCCGCACGGGTGCATCGCGATGTGGCGCGGCAGCCCGTCGAGGCTCTCCACCAGCCGGAAGAACAGGTCGAAGCTGCCCCACTCCCCTGCCGCCGCGTCGCGGGCGAGCCCGGTCGCGCGCAGCTCGGGCAGGTCGCGCAGCGCCATCCGGGCGTCGCGGGCCCGGATGTGCGGGAAGGCCTTGGCGATGGTGTCGATCTCGCCCATCGGCATGCCCAGCGCCGCCCCGACGTCGCGGATCGCGTGGCGCACCTTGTAGGTGTCCATCATCGAGACCGTCGCGCAGCGCTCGTGGCCGTAGCGCTCCAGGATCGCGTCGTAGACCTCCAGCCGGCGTGCCGACTCCACGTCGATGTCGATGTCGGGCAGCGAGACCCGCAGCGGCGAGAGGAACCGCTCCATCAGCAGGCCGTGGCGGATCGGGTCGATCCCGGAGATGCCGAGCAGGTAGTTGACCAGGCTGCCGGCCCCCGAGCCGCGCGCGGCGCGGCGGATGCCGAGGTCGCGGACCATCGAGGTGATCTCGCCGACGGTGAGGAAGTACGACGCGAAGCCGAGCTGCCGGATCGTGGCGAGCTCGTCGTCGAGCCGCTTCCAGATCACCTGGCGGGGGGCCTGGCCGTAGCGCCACCCGATCGCCCCCTCGCACCTCCTGCGCAGCTCGGCGTCGGCAGGGGTCTCGCGGGTGCGGACGACGAGGGGGGCGCGGAGGTGGGGCGGGAGGGTCGATCCGCCGCCCATCCCGCCGGCGGATCCACGACCGGGCAGCCAGGAGAGGGGGCCTTGGGCCGGCGGGGCCACCTCCCGACCGAGCGCGCGGGGCCCGGCTCCTCCACGGTCGGCCCGGGGCCGCCCACGGACAGCTCGAACTCGGGGAAGTGGACCTCGCCGATGCCGAGGTCGGCGCGGGGGTCGAGGACGCACTGGTCGGCGACCGCGCGGGTGGCGGCGAGGAGGTCGGTCGCGCTGCGGAGGCCCTCGAGCCCGGCGTAGCGGCAGATCTCCTCGGCCACCTCGTGCATCTGCTTGCCGGACTTCAAGAACCCCTCGGCGTTGCGGCGGTCGAGGTGGCGCGGGTCCATCGGCACCAGTCGGCGGGCCGCGTCGAGGACGTCGATGGTGGGGGCGTCGAGCCGGTCGGCGAAGCGGACCGCGTTGGAGAGCACCACCGGGACCCGGACCCCCTTCAGGCCACGGCGCGGCCAGCCCCGCCATCCGGGCGGCGTGCGGCGAGCTGCCCGGACCCGAGCCGGGCAGCCGGTGGGAGACCACCTCGACGACCAGCCGCTCGGGCCCGACGAGGTCGAGCCAGCGGCCCAGCACCTCGGTGGCGAGGTCGTCGCGGCGCAGTGCCGCCGCCCGGCCCAGCTCGGAGGCGGGCCCCAGCAGCACCCGCACGTCGGCGGCGTCGTGGGCGGTGACGTGCTCGGCGACCAGCTCGGGGGTGCACGTCGGCATCCCGCCCTCGGAGCGGCGCGGGCCGGCGGCGTGGGCGGCCGAGACCAGCCGGCACACCGCGGCCCAGCCGGTGCGGCCGCTGGCCAGGAAGACGACCCGGGGCAGCCGGGAGTCGTCGCGGGTGGCGCCGCCGCGCACCGGGGTGCGTCGGCCGGCCGGGGGTGCACCGCGCGCGGCCACGCTCGCTCGTCGGGTCGGCCATGGCGAGGTCGACGCCGAGGATCGGGCGGATCCCGGCCGCCATCGCCGCCTTGACGAAGCGGACCGCGCCGTAGGTGCCGTCGCGGTCGGTCAGCGCGAGGGTGTCCATCTCCTGCTCGGCGGCCCGCTCCACCAGGACGTGGGGGTGCGAGGCGCCGTACTGCAAGGAGTAGCCGGACGCCACGTGCAGGTGCACGAACGGGTCGGACAACGCGATCCCCCCTCGCCGACGTGCTCAGGCCACGCGGATGGGCGCGTGCTCGACCAGGCCCAGCGCGGTCTCCACCAGGGCGAGGAACCGGTCGGCGTCGCGCACCAGGTCGTCGGCCTCCCGCTCGGTCACCGCCCGCCGCGAGCCGGCCTCGGCGGCGGCGCGCTTGCCCGCACCCGCGGCGAAGAAGCCGGCCCACTCCGCCAGCTCGGGCGCCACCTCGGCCAGCAGCACCCAGGCGTTCTTCTGGCGCGCCCGCCGCGACGGTGGCACCGGCTGGGCCCGCGCGGCCAGCAGCGCCGCGGTCGCCCGCAACGCCGAGACGTGGGCGTGGGCGTAGCGCTCGGGCGGGCTCGTGGAGATGATCGCCTCCCGCAGCGAGTCGGCGGCCCGCTCGAGGTAGGAGTGGGTGGCCGCCGGCAGGAAGGCCGGGGCCTCGGCGACGTGGCCGGCGTGGGGATGGCCGGTGAGGTGGCCGGCGAGATGGCTGGTCATGGTCGCGGTCACCTCAGTCCAGCGCCCGGGCGAGCTGCCAGCTGCCCTCGGACCAGCTGAACACCAGGTCGAAGACGCCGAAGCCGGGGTCCTCGACCTCGGCGGGGCCGCGCCGGAGCGCGGCGACCCTCCCCCGGGCGGCCGCCACCCGCCACACCTCGCGCTCGCGCAGCAGGTCGCCGTCCGGTGAGCCGTCCTGGGACTCCGGGGACTCCGGCGGTGGCGCGCCGGGTCCACCAGGCGCCCGTCTCCACCCAGTGCGCGACCACCTCGCGCACCTGCCACAACCGTCCTCGCCAGAGGAACTGGTCGGGGTCCTCGTCTGCGCCCTTGCGCACCTCCACCGGGTCGTCGTAGCGCCGCACCGCTGCTCTCCTTCGCTGTCGGTGCCCCGGTGGAGGATGGGGGTCGAGGTCACCCCCCACCGAGGCGGTGTATCGAACATGTGTTCGAACAACTCGCACGGTACACCTCGCCCGACGACAGCGCGTCAAGAGCCGATCTGCAGGTGGTGGACCGCGACCCACTAACGTGCGGCTGCGTGAGCGAGTCCACTCCCCCACGTCAGCAGCCCGACCAGCCCTCCGACCAGCCCGCCGAGCACCCGTCCGTCGCCCGCTTCCGCGCCGAGCTCGAGGCCCGTGGCGGCACCGGCCGCATCGTCGTGCTGCCCGACTCGGTGCACACGGCCCAGCTCGCGGCCGACGCCCTCGGCTGCGAGGTCGGCGCCATCGCCAACAGCCTGCTCTTCACGGTGCCGGGCGACGGCCGAGGACGGCGACGGCACGCCCCTCCTGCTGCTCACCAGCGGCGCCCACCGCGTCGACACCGCCAAGGTCGCGGCCGCGCTCGGCGTACCCGCGCTCAAGCGGGCCACCCCGGACTTCGTGCGCACCCACACCGGCCAGGTGATCGGCGGCGTCTCGCCGTTCGCCCACCCGGCACCGGTGCGGACCTACCTCGACCCCTGGCTGCGGCGCTACGACGTGGTGTGGGCGGCCGCCGGGCACCCGGCCGCGGTGTTCAGCTCGACCTTCGAGGAGCTGCAGCAGATGACCGGGGCCGACGAGCTCGACATGGCCTGAGCAGCCTGCCCCTAGGGTGGCCGCCATGGCGCGCGTGGTGGTGGTCGGCGGCGGGTACGGCGGGCTCGCGTCCGCCGCGCGGCTGGCCAAGCTCGGCCACGACGTCACGCTGCTCGAGGCGGCCGACCGGGTCGGTGGAGCGCTCGGGTTCGTGGAGTCCGAGGGGTTCCGCTGGGACTCCGGCCCCACGAAGACCCTGCTGCCGGCCGTGCTGCGCGACCTGTTCCGCAAGTCCGGCCGGCCCCTGGAGAAGGAGCTCGACCTCGTGCCGCTCGCACCGGTGCGCCAGCACCGGTGGGACCTCGACGGTGTGGACACCGTGCTCGACCTGCCGGGCGGGAGCCGCGGCGACCAGATGGACGCGATCGACGCGGCGCTGGGCGAGGGGCTCGGCGAGCAGTGGGCGGACTACGTCGACGCGTTCGCCGACGACTGGGAGGCGCTGCGCCGCGACTGGATGGAGCGGCCGTGGTCGCCCGACCACGCCTCCAAGCACGCCAAGGACCTGCTCGGCACCCGCCTGACGCTGCACAAGGTGGTGCAGAAGCGGTTCAAGGACGAGCGGCTCCGCGACCTCGCGACCTTCGACGCACGCCTCGAGGGGCACGACCTCCGCAACGTGCCGGCGTGGGTCGGCCTGTGGAGCTACCTCGAGCAGGTGCTCGGCGCGTGGACGGTCCCGGGCGGGATGGGTGCCCTCGCGGAGGCGATGTCCAGCCGGCTGCAGACGCGCGGCGTCACGGTGCTCACCGGCACCACCGTCCGTGACCTCGAGATGTCCGGCGGTCGGGCGGTGGGGGTGCGCACCCTGGACGGCGTCGTCGACGCCGACCACGTCGTCGTCGCCGTCGACCCGCGGCGGCTGCCCGTGCTGGCGCCGCACGTCGAGCGCACGATGCCCGCGATCCCGCCCGTCGTCAGCCACCTCGGCATCGTCGGCGACGTCCCCGACCTCCCCGCCGAGGTGGTGCTGCACGGCGACCCGATGCTCGTGGTGCGCACCGACGGCACCGCACCCGCCGGCGCGCACGCTTGGACCGTGCTGGGCCGCGGACGGCTGGCCGAGGACCTCGTCAACGTGCTGCAGCGCGCCGGAGTACGGATCCGCGACCAGGTCGAGGTGCGGGTCGACCGATCCCCCCTCGACCTGGTCAAGGCGTGGGGCGGCTCGCCGTACGGCGTGCTGTGGCAGGGCCGCGCCACCGTCACGAGGCGGCTCGGACCGCGCAGCCCGGTCCCGAACGTCTACGTCGCCGGCAGCCACGCCACCCCGGGCGCCGGGCTGCCCTCGGTCGGCCTCTCCGCCGCGCTCGTCGCGCAGGTGATCGGTCCGGCCTGATCAGGCCTTGAGCGACAGGGCCGACCAGATCTCGCGGGTCGCCTTGGACCGGTTCAGCGTGTAGAAGTGCAGCCCCGGGGCGCCGCCGGCGAGGAGGTCGTCGCAGAGCTCGGTGGCGATCGCGATGCCCTCGGCCCGGACCGCGGCGGGGTCGTCGCGCAGGGGCTCGATCCGCGCGAGCACCTCCTCGGACATCTGCCGCCCGGAGAGCTCGACCATCTTGCTCATCGAGGTGTGGTTCAGGATCGGCATCATGCCCGGGATGATCGGGAAGTCCACGCCGACCGCTCGCGCACGCTCGACCAGGGCGAAGTAGTCCGAGGCACGGAGCAACATCTCGGTGACCGCGAACTCCGCGCCGGCGTCGCGCTTGGCCCTGAGCACCTCGACGTCGTCGTCGAGGGAGAGGGCGTCGCGATGGCCCTCGGGGAAGGCGGCGACGCCGACGGAGAAGTCGCCGTGCTCGCGCACGAACCGCACGAGGTCGGCGGCGTAGTCGACGCCGCCCTCGGTGGAGACCCAGGGGGTGCCCGGCCCGGCCAGCGGGTCGCCGCGCAGCGCCAGCACGTTGCCGACCCCGGCCTGCTCGAAGGAGGCCAGGATCCGCTCGAGCTCCCCGGTGGTGTGCCCCACGCAGGTGAGGTGGGCCATCGGCAGCAGCGTGGTCTCGCGGGCGATCCGCGCGGTGATCGCCACTGTGCGGTCGCGCGTGGTGCCGCCGGCGCCGTACGTCACCGAGACGAAGGTGGGCTGGAGCGGCTCGAGCTCGCTGATCGAGCGCCAGAGCACCTCCTCGCCCGCCTCGTCCTTGGGCGGGAAGAACTCGAACGAGAACGAACGAGCGCCCTGTGGCCAGCCTGTCAGCGATGTGTACGGGTCCCCGGGCCATGCCACGAGGGTAGAGGTCTAGTCTCGCCGGGTGACCGGGCAGCACACAGGATGGGACGCTGCCTCCTTCCGGTCCGACGTCGAGCAGGTGCTCCACGACTTCGTGAACCAGCAGGCCACCTGGCTCGACGAGCTCGGCCCCGACGCGCAGAGCCTGGTCACCCAGGCCCGCTCGAGCGTCTCGGGCGGCAAGCGGTTCCGCGCCGCCTTCTGCTGGTGGGGCCACCACGCCGTCAGCCCGACCGTCGACGAGCCCTCGCTGCTGCGCGCCTGCGCCTCCCTCGAGCTGCTGCACGCGAGCGCCCTGGTGCACGACGACTACATGGACGCCTCCGACGTACGACGGGGCCGGCCGACCACCCACCGCGCGTTCGAGGCGCTGCACCACGAGCGCGGGTGGAGCGGCCCCTCGGAGACCTACGGGGCCGCGGCCGCGATCCTGCTCGGCGACCTGCTGCTGAGCTGGTCCGACGAGCTGCTGCGCACCTGCGGCCTGCCCGCCGAGCGCGTGCTGGACGCCCTCGCCTACTTCGACCTGACCCGCAGCGAGGTGGTGACCGGGCAGTTCCTCGACGTCTCGGCGCAGGCGCGGGGCTCGGCCGACGTCGACACGGCGATGACCGTGCTGCGCTACAAGTCCGCGAAGTACTCCATCGAGCGGCCGCTCCACATCGGCGCCGCGCTCGGCGGGGCTCCCGAGCCGATGATCGCGCAGCTGACCCGCTTCGGCCTGCCGCTGGGCGAGGCCTTCCAGCTGCGCGACGACCTGCTCGGCGTCTTCGGCGACCCGGAGGTGACCGGCAAGCCCGCCGGCGACGACCTCGTCGAGGGCAAGCGCACGGTCCTGGTCGCCCTCGCGCTCGACGCCCTGCCGCCGGCGGAGTCGCGGCTGCTCGACTCCTCGCTCGGCACGGCCGCTCGACGAGGACCAGGTCGAGCGGCTCCGCACGCTGATCGACGGCTCCGGCGCCCGCGAGCAGGTCGAGTCGGTGATCACCGAGCTCACCACCCGCTCGCTGCAGGCCCTCGACGACGCCGACATCACCGACCGTGCCCGCGACGTGCTGGCCGGGCTGGCCGGCGAGGCGACCCAGCGCAGCGTCTGAGGGGGCCGCTGGCCGGCGGTGGTTTCCCTAGTTAACTGGGAAACCGCCGCTTCCCACGCGAAACTTCGCGTGGGAAGCGCATGAATCCCTAGTTCACTGGGAAACCGCGCCCCCTCGCCGTTACAGCGACAACGCCTGCGCGCGCCGCTTGACCTCGCTGCCACGGTTCTCGCGCAGGGCGTCGATCGGGCGACCGGGGAGCGACTCGTCGTGGGTGAACATCCAGGTCAGCATCTCGGCGTCGTCCCAGCCGCCGTCGCCGAGGAGGGTGAGGAGGCCGGGCACGCCCTTGACGACGGCGCCGTCCATCAGCAGCTCGGCGGGCACCTTCTGGCCGGCTCCCGGCTCGGGCACCACGGCCGCGAGCTGGTGCTCACGGATCAGCTGGCGGACCTTGCTGACGGTCACGCCGAGCTCCCGCGCGGCCTCGCTCCAGTCGAGCCAGCTCGCCACCAGCTCCCCGAGGGACGGGCCGACCAGCGAATTCGGGGTGTTCTCGCTCACGTTCCCATGCTGCCATCAGGCGTCTTCCTCCCAGGGATGGGTCCTCCGAACATCTAGACTCACTCGTCAACCGGAGCTTCCCCGCCGGTTGCTGGAGGTCGCCGTGGAACGCACTGCCGACGCGCTCGTCGGACGCGTCCTCGACGGCAGGTACCGCGTGGGCCCCCGGATCGCGCGCGGCGGCATGGCCACCGTGTACGAGGCCACCGACCTGCGGCTCGACCGGACCGTCGCCGTCAAGGTGATGCACGAGGGCCTCGCCGACGACGACGAGTTCGTCCACCGCTTCCAGCGGGAGGCCCGGTCGGCCGCCCGGCTCGCGCACCACAACGTCGTCGCGGTCTTCGACACCGGCGAGGACGACGGCACGCTCTTCCTGGTCATGGAGTACGTCCCCGGCCAGACCCTGCGCGACCTGATCCGCCAGGAAGCCCCGATGTCGCCGGGCAAGGCGCTGGCCGTGATCGAGCCCGTGCTCTCCGCGCTCGCAGCCGCGCACGACGCCGGCATCCTGCACCGCGACGTCAAGCCCGAGAACGTGCTGCTCGCCGACGACGGGCGGGTCAAGGTCGCCGACTTCGGCCTCTCGCGCGCGATCAACTCCGAGACCCAGCACACCGCGACCGGCGGCGTGCTCATCGGCACCGTCTCCTACCTCTCCCCCGAGCTGGTCGTGGACAACCGCGCCGACGCGCGCGCCGACGTCTACGCCGCCGGCGTGATCATCTACGAGATGCTCACCGGCCAGAAGCCGCACCAGGCCGACAGCCCGATCCAGGTCGCCTACAAGCACGTGCACGAGGACGTCCCGGCCCCCTCGGCGCGGGTGCCGAGCATCCCGCCGTACGTCGACGCGCTGGTGGCCCGCGCCACCTCGCGCGACACCGCGCTGCGGCCGGCGGACGCGAGGGTGCTGCTCCACCAGGTGCGACGGGTGCGCCAGGCGCTCGACCAGGGGGTCAGGAACGACCCCGACCTCGTCGCGGACCTGACGCCGACCGGACCGATCACCGACCGCGAGCACACCGGCGAGCTGCCGGCGCAGATCCTCGAGCCCCAGGACGTCGCCGAGATCGCCGAGCTCGAGCACGCGTTCTCCGGTGCCGGCGACCCCGCCGACCTCGTCTACGACCAGGAGCGCGAGCCCCCTGTCGTCGGGCCTCCGCCGACACCGCCCACGCACGCCCGCTCCGCCGCCACGACCGCGGCGTTCTCGACGCGGTGCGGTCTGGCTCGTCGTCGTGCTGGTGCTCGCGATCGCCGCCGGCCTGGCCGGCTGGTACTTCGGCATCGCGCGCTACACGCTGACGCCCGGCGTGATCGACATGAGCCGCACCACCGCGCAGGCCAAGCTCGCGCACGACGGGCTCGGCTTGAAGGTCGAGGACTCGGCGTACTCCGAGACCGTGCGCAAGGGCAACGTCGTCTCCACCGACCCGGCTCCGGGACACCGCGTGCTGAAGGACGGCACCGTCGGCGCGGTGATCTCGCTGGGGCCCGAGCGCCACCAGGTCCCCGACGTGCGCGGCCACACCCTCGACGAGGCGCAGCAGATGCTGCAGGACGACAAGCTCTCCTACGGCGACGAGGTCGGCCGCTACGACGACAACGTGCCCAAGGGCCGGGTGATCGCGACCGACCCACCGGCGGGCACCTCGCTGCGGCGCGACACGGCCGTCGACGTGGTGGTGAGCAAGGGACCCAAGCCGATCACGATCCCCGACACGACGGGCCAGCGCGTCGACCCGGCGACATCGCGGCTCGAGCACCTCGGGTTCAAGGTGACCACCTCGTCGGTGAACAGCGACTCGGTCCCGCTCGGACGCGTCATCTCCCAGGACCCGAGCTCCGGCACCGGCAGCAAGGGCGACGAGATCGCCCTCGTGGTCTCCAAGGGACCGGTGCTGGTCGCCGTGCCCCAGGTGCGCGGGATGGGCCTCCAGGCCGCCACCCAGCGTCTCGAGGCCGCCGGCTTCCAGGTCAAGGTGCGCCACGCCAGCCTCTACGTCGGCGTGATGTACGTCGTCAGCACCGACCCCTCCGGCGGCACCATGGCCCACCAGGGCAGCACGGTCATCGTCAGCATCGTCTGACCCCAAGCCGCCGACCGGGGGTTTGTTGCTCGCCCACAGCCGCCGACCGGGGGCTTGTTGCTCGCGGCTGGAATCGGCCGGGCAGCCAGGGTCACCACGATCCCCCGCTCACCGCCCTGGAGCGCACCACGATCCCCCGGTCGGCGAGCGACACGCCCGTGTTCTGCGTCACACGAGTCACACGGGTCACTTGGGTACCGTCGATCGATGCCTCTTCCCCCTCTGGGCAGGACTCTGTCGCGCGCGGGCGTCGTTGTGCTCGCGGCGGGGCTGACCGCCACCGTGGCCTCCGGGCCGGCCGGAGCCACGCCCTGGCCGCACCACCCGGACCGCTCACTGGTGCGCTACGTCGTGCGGCCCGGTGACACCGCGACCGGGCTGGCGGTGCGCTACCACGCGTGGACCGCCGAGCTGATCGCCTTGAACCACCTCGGTGACCACGCCGCCCTCCACCGGGGCCAGACGATCCAGATCCCCGTGGTCGTCTCGGCCACCCGCGGTCATGCGGTGAAGAAGAAGGCACGCAAGCCCCTGCCGCCGTTGATCAACCGGACCACCCCGCCCCCGGGCTGGCGCGAGACGAGCCTGTCCCGCGCCCAGGTGCGCGACCTGGTCGCTCGGATGGCCCGGCACTACGGCGTCCCACCCGTGCTGGCGCTGGCCATCGCGTGGCAGGAGTCGGGCTGGCAGCAGAAGCGGGTCTCCAGCGTGGGCGCGATCGGCGTCATGCAGGTGATGCCGGACACCGCCCGCTGGATGCACTGGTACGCCGGCCGGCCGCTGCGCCTGCGCGACACCCGCGACAACATCCAGGCCGGCGTGCTCACCCTGCGCACCCTGCGCACGTGGACGAAGAAGGACGTCACGGCGATCGCGGCGTACTACCAGGGGCTGCGCTCGGTGCGGCACCGCGGCTGGTTCGACGACACCAAGCTCTACGTGCGCGACGTGCTGGCCCACGAGCGCCGACTGGCCCACGGCCTGCCTCCCCGCTGACGCGCGGCCGGCGGTTCCTAGGCTGGTCGCATGGCCCCGGCAGCAGCGACCCCGCGTGCCGGCTCACGCGTCACCCTGCTGGCCACGCTCGCGCTGCTGGCGGTCACCGCGTGCTGGGGCTCGACGTTCTTCCTGATCCACGACCTGCTCGACCGGGTCTCGGTGCTCGACTTCCTGGCCGTGCGCTTCGCGATGGCCTCACTCGTCGTGCTCGCACTCGCCCCGCGGTCGATCGGGCGACTCAGCCCGACCAAGCGCAAGCACGCCGTCATCGTCGGTCTGCTGTACGGCGTCGCGCAGATCCTCCAGACCGCCGGCCTCGGCCACACGGCCGCGAGCGTGGGCGGCTTCATCACCGGCCTCTACGTCGTGGCGACGCCGCTGTTCGCCGCCGTCCTGCTGCACACCCGGATCGGGGGCGCGACCTGGGTCGCGGTCGTGCTGGCCGTGGCCGGCCTCGCGGTGCTG
Source organism: uncultured Actinomycetota bacterium (assembly GCA_963756045.1). GTDB lineage: Bacteria > Actinomycetota > Actinomycetes > Propionibacteriales > Nocardioidaceae > Marmoricola. Next base: position 161,196 of record CAVWML010000010.1, on the reverse strand, counting down.
ACCCTCGACGACGTCGCGGGTCTCTCCGGCAGCTGGTACGCCGAGCTGCTGATCTTCGCCGCGGCCCTGCTCTACGCGCTGCACATCGTCGGGCTCGGCGCCTGGTCGACCGCCCAGGACGCCGTGGGGATGGCCCTGATCCAGTGCATCGTGATCGCGGTCGTCTGCGGCATCGGGGCCGCGCCCGGTGGCATCGACCTGCCCACACGGACCGGCGACTGGGTCTCGATCATCTACATGGCGGTCTTCGCCAGCGCCGGAGCGCTCCTCGGCCAGACCTGGGCGCAGGCGCACCTGCCGCCCACGCGCGCGGCGATCATCATGACGATGGAGCCTGTGTTCGCCGCCCTGTTCGCGGTGCTGCTCGGCGGCGAGTCGGTGACCACCCAGATGCTCCTCGGCGGGGCCCTGGTGCTGGTGGCCATGCTGATCGTCGAGCTCGTCCCGCGCCGGAAGGTGGAGTCGGAGGTCACCCACATCGCGGTGTGAGCGGCCGGACGGTGACCTGATCGTGATTCCGCATGCTGGAATCGTTTCCCGCCATGCGGACAGTCAGTCCTAATCTCGGACCATGGTGGTGGTGATGGCTCCCGACGCCACGGAGGAGCAGATCGCGCACGTCACCGAGCGCGTCGAGGAGACCGGCGGCCAGGCGTTCGTCAGCCGTGGCGTGCACCGAACGATCATCGGCCTGATCGGCGACATCGAGTCCTTCCACGGCCTCAACCTGCGCGGCATGCCCGGCGTGCAGGAGGTCTACCGGATCTCCGACCCCTACAAGCTGGTCAGCCGGCAGCACCACTCCGACCGCTCGACCGTCCAGGTCGGGCAGCCGGGCCACGAGGTGCCGATCGGCCCGGACACGTTCACCTTCATCGCCGGCCCGTGCGCTGTCGAGACACCGCAGCAGACCCTGGAGGCGGCCGAGATGGCCAAGGCCGCGGGCGCGCGGCTGCTGCGCGGCGGGGCGTTCAAGCCGCGCACCTCGCCGTACGCCTTCCAGGGCCTGGGCATCCGGGGCCTGGAGATCCTCGCCGACGTCGGACAGGTCACCGGGTTGCCGATCGTCACCGAGGTCGTCGACGCCCGCGACGTCAAGCTCGTCGCGGAGCACGCCGACATGCTGCAGGTCGGCACCCGCAACATGGCCAACTTCGGGCTGCTCCAGGCCGTCGGCGAGGCGAGCAAGCCGGTGATGCTCAAGCGCGGCATGACCGCGACCATCGAGGAGTGGCTGATGGCGGCGGAGTACGTCGCCCAGCGTGGCAACCTCGACATCGTGCTGTGCGAGCGCGGCATCCGCACCTTCGAGCCGGCGACGCGCAACACCCTCGACATCTCCGCAGTGCCGGTCGTGCAGGCGACCAGCCACCTGCCCATCGTCGTCGACCCGTCGCACTCGGGCGGTCGCCGCGACCTCGTCGTGCCCCTCGCGCGGGCCGCCATCGCGGTCGGCGCCGACGGCATCATCGTCGACGTGCACCCCGACCCCGAGAACGCGCTCTGCGACGGCCCGCAGGCGGTCTTCGGCTCCGACCTGCGGGCACTGGCCCAGGCCGTGCGTCAGCTGCCGCCAGTTCTCGGCCGCCGCTGATCCGACCAGGTGCCACGATGAAGCCGTGGACAGGACCTGGATCTTCGACCAGCACGCGGTGACGCTGACCCGCATCGACTTCCTCGACCCGGCACTGGCCGGCGAGCCCGACGTGCGCGAGCGTGGCGTCCGCCTCGAGGTGAGGCCGGTCAGCGGCAGCCGCGACGGGTCGATCTACGCCTCGGCCACCACGACGCTCGCGCCCGCGGTCTTCCGCATCGACCTGCTCGAGTCGCGCCCGCACGCCGCCGACCGGATGCACTGGCACCCGACCATGCCCGAGGGCGAGCCCGGCGAGCGCGTCTTCGATCCCGCGCTGAGCGCCGATCCGCTGGGCTGGCTCGCCGACCGACTGCGTCAGGTCGAGGAGGTCGCCCCTGCCGTGGACGACATCGTCGCCGAGGCCGGCCGCGGGCTCGCGTGGGCCCGGGAGCCGTGGCCGTCGGTCGAGCACGACGAGCGCGGGCTGGCCGTCTCGTGAGGCACGTGTGACCCGGCCGCGCAGCATCCCCGAGGGCCTCGTCGTCGAGCTGTCGCGGGCGCAGGTCCTGCCCGGCGCCGGTGCGGAGGCCGACCGGTGGATGGCGATGCTCGACGACCGGGTCGAGGAGTGCGTGGCCACCCTCGACCGCGAGCGGATGGCGGTCGAGGTCGTCTTCCGGTTGCAGGAGGACGGCGAGGACCACGTGTTCTGGATGAGCATCCGCGGCGAGGGCGGCGAGTCGCTCGAGACCTCCGAACACCAGATCGACCAGGACCACCAGGTCCAGGCGCGTCGCACCAAGGAGCCGGGGTGGGTCGAGGCCGAGCCGCAGGTGCTGATGCTGCCCGCCCCGGTGCGCGAGGCGGTCCTGGCCTGGGCGCTGCGGGCGGACTAGCCGAGGATCCGGCCCAGCACCTTCGCGGCCTGGTCGACGTCGGCGCGGGTGACGTCGAGGTGGGTCAGCATGCGGACCTTGGTGGGGCCGACGGCACCGACGAGCACGCCCTCCTCGCGGGCGGCGGCCACGACGGCGGGAGCCTCGGGTACGTCGACGACGACGATGTTGGTCTCGGTCAGGGCCGGGTCGGCACCGCAGGCCGCGGCCAGCAGGCGCGCGTGCTCGTGGTCCTCGGCCAGCCGTTCGAGATGGTGGTCGAGGGCGTGGTGGGCGGCGGCCGCGAGGACGCCGACCTGCCGCATCCCGCCGCCCATCCGCTTGCGGCGCACGCGCGCCTCGGCGACGGCATCGGCGGTGCCGAGCATCATCGAGCCGATCGGTGCGCCGAGCCCCTTGGAGAAGCACACGGCCATCGCGTCCGCCTGCTCGCCGTACGACGAGAGCGGGGTGCCGGTCGCGACGTGCGCGTTCCAGATGCGCGCGCCGTCGACGTGCACCGAGCAGCCGACCGAGGTCGCCCACTCCCGCAGCGCTGACATCACGGTCAGCGGCACGACCGCACCCCCGGCGAAGTTGTGGGTGTTCTCGACCGACACCGCGGTCGTGCGCACGAAGAACGGACCCATGTCCGGGGCGTACATCGACCTGATCGTGTCGAGGTCGACGCGCCCCTCCTCGCTCACCCAGGTGCGCGAGGTGATCCCGGTCAACGCTCCATGAGCGCCGAGCTCGGCCCGCAGGATGTGCGCGCGCGACTCGCAGATGACCTCCTGGCCCGGGCCCACCAGGGCCGCCACGGCGAGCACGTTGGCCATCGATCCCGTCGGGGTGAACAGGCCGGCCTCGAACCCGAACAGGTCCGCCACCCGCTCCTGCAGCGCGTGCACGCTCGGGTCCTCGTCGTAGACGTCGTCACCCACCTCCGCCTCGGCCATCGCGCGGCGCATGGCCGGGGTGGGACGGGTGACGGTGTCGGAGCGCAGGTCGATCACGAGCCGAGCCTAGGCCGAGGCATGCGACCCCGGTCCCTGAGGAAGGACGAGGTCCTGTCTCGGAGGGCCCGGACTCAGTGCGAGCTCACTGCAGGAGGTCAGGAACCTCCCACGGCTTGCCGAGCACGTGGTGGTCGACGAAGGCCATCACGGTGGCGTTCCAGACCTTGGCGTGCTGCGGGCTGAGCACCCAGTGCCCCTCGTCGGGGAAGTAGAGGAACTTGTGCGGCATCGTGCCGTCCTCGGACTGGGCGCTCCACGCGAGCTCGGTCCACAGCCGCAGCGCCTCGCCGATCGGCACCCGGTAGTCGCGGTCGCCGTGCACGACCAGCATCGGCGTCCGGATCTTCTCGACGCTCAGGTGCGGCGAGTTCGCCTCCGTCATCTCGGGCGTCATCTCACGCCTCCAGTACCAGCCGGCGTCCGTGGTCGGCCCGAACTGGTCGAGCGCCCACAGGCTGGCGTGGGTGACGATCGCCTTGAACCGGTCCGTGTGACCGGCCACCCAGTTGGCCATGTAGCCACCGAACGACCCGCCCATGGCGGCGGTGCGCGTCTCGTCGATGTCGTCGCGCGCCTCGGTCGCGTCCGTGACCGCGAGCAGGTCGGTGTACGGCGCCTCGCCCCACGATCCCCAACCCCGCTTGACGAAGTCGAGCCCGTAGCCGGTGGACAGGCCCGGGTCGGGCAGGAGCACGGCGTACCCGCGGGCGACCGCGATCCACGGGTTCCAGCGCCACGACCACGCGTTCCACGAGTGCAGCGGGCCGCCGTGGATCCACAGCAGCAGCGGCGCGGGAGCGTCGGCGGAGGCGCCCTCGGGCAGGGCCAACCATGCCCGCACCCGCACGCCGTCCTCGGCCTTCGTCTCGACCTCCTCGAGACGGCCCGGGAGCGCCGGCGCCTCGACCGGCCCGCGCAGGGGCGTCGAGTCCTGGTCGGCCGTGTGCGCGTCGAGACGGACCGGCCGCATCGGCTCGAGGTACGACGTCCGCATGGCGTAGACCGTCTCCCCGTCGGGCGAGACCTGCACGTCGGTGTAGGTGAAGTCGTCGGCCGTGAGCCGGGTGAACGCACCGCTCTCGACCTCGACGCGGAACACCGGCGAGCGGCCGTCCTCGTCGGCGGTGACGACCAGTGCGGTGCCGTCGGGTGTCCACTCGTAGCCCGTGGGCCAGTGGTCCCAGTCGCCGGTGAGGTCGCGCTGCTCGCCGCTCGCCACCTCGACGACGAGGAGCCGCCGGTCGCCCGGGTCGTGCGGCGTCGAGCGCACCTCGCGGACGACCGCCAGGCGGGTGCCGTCGGGACTGAAGCACGGCGACCCGTACTCGTCGCTGTCGTCGTCGAGCAGGAGGGTGCGCTCTCCCGTCGCGACGTCGAGGAGTGCCATGGCCATCCGCAGACCACCGCGCTCGGGGACCGCCCAGGTCGTCGCCACCGTCGAACCGTCGGGGCTCACGTCGTAGCCGACCTCCAGGGTGGCGCTGCCGGCGTCCGGCGTCAGATCGGTCAGCCGGATGCGGGGGTCGGTGCCGTCCGCGTCGTCACCCTCGGTCAGCGAACCGGCGAACAACCGAGGTCGGTCGGGCCCGAGGTCGTGGTCCCAGAACCGCACGGGCACGCCCTCGTGCAGGATCGCCGCGACCTTGTTGTCCTTGCGCTGCTTGCGCTTCTCGGCCTCCGTCTCCTCGTCGGTGGACGAGGGGAACGTCTTCGACGCGAGCACGACGGTGCCGGCCTGCGCAGCGACCTCCACGCTGTCGACGCCACCGGGTCGGGTGGCCACGACGCGCGCCTCGCCACCGCCGGCAGGCAGCAGCCAGAGCACCGCCTTCGCGTCGTCCTCATCGGACTGCGGGTCCGGCCGCGAGGAGGTGAACAGCAGCGAGCCGTCGGGCAGGAAGGCCGCACCGCCCTCCCCCTTGGCGCTGCGCGTCAGCCGGCGCGCCGGCCGCTCGCCGCTCGGGTCGACCTCCCACAGCGCGGTCACGAACCTGGTCCGCTTCGGGTCCAGCGTGGCCACGCTCGTGACCAGACGGCTGCCGTCCGGCGAGAGCGTCAGCCCGGCCCCGCGGGGCAGGTCGACGTACGCGTCGAGATCGGCGAAGGGAGTGGACGCAGAGGTGGCGGTGGCCGCCGAGCCGGCTTCTTCAGTCACCTCTTCTACCTATCACGCAGCAGTTGACCCTGCCTTCTCGATTTCTGGCGCGAGCGCGTAGGCGAGGATCTCGGCGACGTCGCCGACGGGTCGCACGTCGAGCTCGGCCAGCACCTCGGCGGGTACGTCGTCGAGGTCCGGCTCGTTGCGCAGCGGGACGAACACCGTCTTCAGGCCGGCGCGCTGCGCGGCGAGCAGCTTCTGCTTGACCCCGCCGATCGGCAGCACCCGGCCGTTGAGGGTCACCTCGCCGGTCATCCCGACGTCGGAGCGCACCGGGCGCCCACTGGCCAGCGACGACAGCGCCGTCACCATGGTGACGCCCGCGGACGGACCGTCCTTGGGCACGGCGCCGGCCGGCACGTGCAGGTGCACGGCGCGATCCAGCGCAGCCGGGTCGATGCCGTGCTCGAGGCCGTGCGAGCGCAGGTAGGACAGCGCGATCTGCGCCGACTCCTTCATCACCTCGCCGAGCTGGCCGGTGAGGTTGAGCGAGCGCTCCCCGTCCATGGCGGTGGCCTCGATGAAGAGCACGTCCCCACCGGCGCCGGTGACGGCCAGCCCGGTCGCGACGCCCGGCACCGACGTACGCTCCACCGACTCGGGCAGGAACCGCGGACGGCCCAGGAAGTCGCGGAGGTTGTCCGCGTCCACGGCGACCGTGGTCGCGTCCGTGGAGGCGATCCGGGTGGCCACCTTGCGCAGCACCTTGGCGATCGCCCGCTCCAGCTGGCGTACGCCGGCCTCGCGGGTGTAGTTGGCGGCGACCAGGCGCAGCGCCTCGTCGGAGACGGTGGCCTCGCCGTCGGCCAGCGCGGCGCGCTCGAGCTGGCGCGGCAGCAGGTGGCTGCGCGCGATCGCGACCTTGTCGTCCTCGGTGTAGCCGTCGAGGGCGACCAGCTCCATCCGGTCCAGCAGCGCGTCCGGGATCGCGTCGGCCACGTTGGCGGTGGCCAGGAACAGCACGTCGGACAGGTCGAGGTCGACCTCGAGGTAGTGGTCGCGGAAGGTGTGGTTCTGCGCCGGGTCGAGCACCTCGAGCAGCGCCGCCGCCGGGTCGCCGCGGTAGTCCGAGCCGACCTTGTCGACCTCGTCGAGCAGCACCACCGGGTTCATCGAGCCCGCCTCGGAGATCGCCCGGACGATGCGGCCGGGCAGCGCGCCGACGTACGTGCGGCGGTGCCCGCGGATCTCGGCCTCGTCGCGGACGCCGCCGAGGGCCACGCGCACGAACTTCCTGCCGAGCGAGCGGGCGACGGACTCGCCCAGCGACGTCTTGCCGACACCGGGAGGACCGACCAGGGCCAGCACGGCACCCGAGCCGCGCCCGCCGACCACCTCGAGACCGCGCTCGGCGCGGCGTGCGCGCACGGCGAGGTACTCCACGATGCGGTCCTTGACGTCGTCGAGACCGTGGTGGTCGGCGTCGAGGATCTCGCGGGCCCCGGCGATGTCGACGTTGTCCTCGGTGCGCACCGACCAGGGCAGCTCGAGCACGGTGTCGAGCCAGGTGCGGATCCAGCCGGCCTCGGGCGTCTGGTCGCTCGCGCGCTCCAGCTTGCCGACCTCGCGCATCGCGGCCTCGCGGACCTTCTCGGGGAGGTCGGCGGACTCCACCCGGGTGCGGTAGTCGTCGGCGCCCTCGGGCTCGTCCTCGCCGAGCTCCTTGCGGATCGCGGCGAGCTGCTCGCGCAGCAGGAACTCGCGCTGCCGCTTGTCCATGCCCTCGCGCACGTCGTTGCTGATCTTCTCGGTGACCTCGAGCTCGGCGAAGTGCTCGCGCCCCCACTCCAGCACCTTCTCCAGCCGGGCCCCGACCTGCGGGGTCTCCAGCAGCTCGCGCTTCTGCTCGTCGCTGAGGTACGGCGCGTAGCCGGCCATGTCGGCCAGCTCGGAGGCGTCGGTGACCCGCTGCACGGTGTCGACGACCTGCCAGGCGTTGCGGCGCTGCAGGATCGCGATGACGAGGCGCTTGTACTCCTCGGCCAGCTCGCGCACGTGGTCGGTGATCTCGCCCTCGTCGACGGTCTCGGCCTCGACCCACAGGGCAGCGCCGGCCCCCGGAACGCCGGAGCCGATGCGGACGCGCTCGCCCGCGCGCAGCACGACGGCCTTCACCCCGCCGGGCAGCCGGCCGACCTGCTCGATGGTGGCGACCACGCCGTGCGTCGGGTAGCGGTCGACGAGCCGCGGCGCGAGCAGCAGCCGGCCGTCGGCCCCGGCCTGGGCCGCGTCGACCACCGGGCGGGTGTCCGCGTCGAGCTCGATCGGGACCACCATCCCGGGCAGCACGACGAGGTCGGGCACGGAGAGCAGTGGCAACGAGAGCGTGTCGGTCATCGGATCTCCTCGATCAGTTGAGTCTGAAGGGCTCAACTTCGATTCGAGGAGCACTGTTCCCCCGGACCTGTCCGCTGTCAGCGAACTCCCGCTAGAGCGAGCACGGCCACACGCATCGGCCCCGTCCGTACGCCGAGAGCCCGGTCGAGGTCGCGGAAGAAGCAACCGGTGAGATGCGCCCCCGCGACCGTCAAGGTCGGTGCGCCGAGCCGGGCCACCAGACCGCTCACCCGGGCGGAGGCGTCGTAGCGCAGGTGGGTGGCACTGCTCGCGGCCTCCGTCAGTGCGACGTGCAGGTCCAGCTCCAGCCGACCGGCCCGCCCGCGACCGTCGACGCGGACCCGGATCGAGCTCGTGGGCAGGTCGCCCGACCACGCTGAACCGGCCACGGTAGGTGTCGGCCAACGGCCCGACGCTGACCCCGAGGGTCGCTGCGTAGCTGCCCCCACCGATCGGCGCGAGGTCACGACAACCGGGGATCGCCCGGCGCAGCACCTCGTGGTCGTGCAGTGCCGTCCAGACCTCGTCGCTCGACGCCGCCACCGTCCGCTCGCCCGTGAACCGCATGGTCGCCTCCTCACCGTGGGCCCAGCCAACCGCGGGACCCGGGCGCGACACATCCGTCCCGGGGATGATCGTGGTCATCCCCGCGTCACCCCTGGGAATGACGAGGACCCTCCCACCGGCGTGGATACCTCAGCGCAGGAAGATCCCGGCGAACGGCTTGGGGTCGAAGTACGTCGTCTTGGGCGGCATGACCTCGCCGCGGTCGGCGACCTCGGTGAGCTGCGTGAGGGAGGGCGGCCGCAGGGCGAACAGGGCACCTCCGTCCTCGTCGCACGCGCGGCGCAGCTCCTCCGGCGAGGTCAGCGCCGAGGAGATCTCCAGGCGCGAGGTGTCCTCGCCGAGCAGCGGTCGCAGGACGTGCTCGTCGAGCAGCGCGACGTCGAGACCGGCCGCTCCCACCTCGCGCACGCCCTGGAAGGCCGCGTCGTACCAGCGGCCGTCGAGGTAGACGGCGAAGCAGCCGCGTGCGTCGCCGCCGTCGGCGAGGTCGGTGACGTCGAAGGACTTCGAGAGCAGCTGGAGCAGCTCCTCGGAGTCGACCGGCCCGACGACCCGGCGGTGGAAGGCCAGCAGCCGGAGCCCGTCCAGCGGGTAGATGACGCACATGACCGCGGCGTCGGCCGGTCGGCCCTGTCTGCTCCCACACCCGCAGGCTCGCCGCCACCCGGTGGTGCCCGTCGGCGACGTAGTGCACCGACGTCCCGAGCTCCTCGCAGCACCGCGCGCACCTCGGCGTCGGGCACCCGCCAGACGGTCTGCTCCCAGTCCTCGGGACCCAGGAAGCGCAGGAGCGGCTCGGTGTCGAGGCTGGCTGCCACGGCTGCGTCCACGGCCGGGCCGCAGGAGTGGAGCAGCGCCACGAGCTCGGATCGGTGCGGCGCCGAGCTGAACAGCTCGACGAGCGCGTCCACCCGATCCGACTGGACCTCCTCGTGCCCGCGCACGCGTCCGTCGAGGAACGACTCGACGAGGACGTCGGCGACCAGGCCCACATGGTCGTGCTCGCCGCGGCGCAGCCGGTAGAGGTAGACGCCCGTGGCCGGCTCGGCGTACCCGTCGGGGGCGACCATGCGCGGAGGTGCCGTTGGGCGGGTGCGGCAGGGAGGTGCGCTCGGAGGCCGGGAGCGCGTCCAGCATGGGGAAGACATGGGTGACGGCATGCTCCTGGGTCACCAGCCGGGCGTGCAGCGGCCGCACGGCGCCGTTCTCCGGACCAGGGCCCGTCATCCGGTACCTACGTCGTTGACGTCGAAGGAGGTCGCGGAGACCCCGAGGACGTGGCCCACGGCACGGACCCGGTCGAGCAGCTCGGGAGACGGCGAGCCGGCGACATCGATCGAGGCCATGGCCGCCTCCCCACCGCGGAAGACCCGGTTCTCCATCTGCTCGACGTTGAGACCCGCGTTGCTGAGCAGGTCGAGCACGCTGCGCCAGGACGCCTGGGCGGTCGAGGTGCCGCACCGTCAGTGTCACCGAGCCGAGCCGGCTCGGGGCGAGGTTCACGCAGTTGAGCGCGCGGCCGGCCGTGAACGCGTCGACGATGTCGACGACGCCCCCGGCCGTGGCCCGCTGCGCCTGCTCCGTCGACGCACCGATGTGGTGGGTGCCCACCACCGCCGGGTGGCGGCCCAGTCGTGACTCCCACTCCCCGGTCCCACCCGCGGGCTCGTCGGCGTACACGTCGAGCCCGGCACGGACGCCACCGGCGTCGAGCGCCTCCAGCAGGGCGTCCTCGTCGACGACGTCCCCGCGGGAGGTGTTCAGGAGTACGGCACCCTCGCGCATCCGGGCGAGGAACGACTTGTCGACGAGCCCGTGCGTCTCCTCGCTCGCCGGCACGTGCAGGGAGACGACGTCGGAGGTCTCGACGAGCTCCTCCAGCGTCGCGCGCAGGGTGATGCCGAGCTCGGCGGCACGCTCGGTCGTCTCCGGCGACCGCGGCTTGTCCACGGCCTGCACCTTCATCCCGAAAGCGGCGGCCCGCTCAGCGACGCAGAGCCCGATCGAGCCGAGGCCGATGATCCCGAGCGTGGAGCCGAGCAGGCCGTCGGCCTTGCCGTACTGCTTCTTGTTCCATCGACCCTCGCGCAGGTCGACCACGTTGTCGGCGATGCGCCGGTCGATCGCCAGCAGGAGTCCCATCGTGAGCTCCGCGACCGCAGCAGAGTTGCGCCCGGGCACGTTGGCGACGAGCACGCCCTGGGCCGCTGCCGCGGCGGTGTCGATCGTGTTGGTGCCGGCACCGGCCCGGATCACGAGCGCCAGCCGGTCGGCGCGGTCGAAGACCTCGGCTCGCACCTTCGTGCTGCGCACCACGAGCACGTCGAAGCCGGCGACGTGCCCGGGCAGGTCGTCCTTGCCGAGGTTGGCGTCGAGCGAGCACTCGTGGCCGCGCTGCTCGAGCTGGTCGACCGCGTCGCGGGGCAGCGAGTCGGCCAGCAGGATCCGCAGTCCTCGCCCCGGCCGCGCGTCGTCGCGGACCTCCGCGTTCGTTGCGTCCATGCACCCTCCCCGGCGCCGGTCCACCCGGCGTGCTCCCGCCGCCTGGTCCAGCCGCGCCCGCGTCCGGGCGGCGGTTGCGGTCACGGTACGTGGTCGGGCGGGAGTGCACCATGGGGCGTGTGGGAGGCGTTTCTGGACGCCGTACCGGCCGATCCGGCGCACTCGCACACCCGCGCGGGGACCGTGTCGTCCCAGATCCTGGGCATCGTGAGCCCTACATTGCTGACGTGGCTGACATCCTCCTGGGCCTCCTCGCGATCATCGCCGGGCTGGCCATGCTCCTCGCGGGGCAGTTCGTGCTGCGCCTCATGTTGCCCATCTGGGGCTTCTTCGCCGGGTTCGCTGCCGGTGCCGGGCTCGTCGCCGACCTCGCCGGACGACCGCTTCCTCGGGCACCGCCCTGGGGTGGGTGCTGGGTCTGGTCCTCGCGCTCGTCTTCGCCCTGCTGGCCTACTTCTTCTACTACGTCGCGGTGGTGCTCGCGATGGGCGGGTTCGGCTTCGCGATCGGCTCCGGTCTCATCGTCGCGCTGGGGATCAGCTGGAACTGGGTGGCCGTCCTCGTGGGCCTGGTCGTCGGGGCCGTCATCGGCCTGATCGCGGTGATCGCGGACCTGCCGATGATCGTGCTCGTCATCCTCAGCGCCTTCGCCGGCGCGGTCGGTGTGGTCGGTGGGCTGATGCTGTGGTTCGGCTCGCTGAACTCCGCGGACTTCAGCCGGGGCGACTTCTCCGCCACCGTCGACAACGCGTGGGGCTGGTCACTGCTGCTGCTGGTGCTCGCGTTGGGCGGCATCGTGGTGCAGGCGCGGCAGCGGGCCGTCATCCGTCGCACGGTCCAGCAGAGCTGGTACGCCGAGACTGTCAACTGCCTGATCCCGATGGCCGCCACGAGATAGCGTCGGTCGTGTCCACCGGTAGCGGCATCAGCTGGTGCTGCAGGCCGGTGGGATCGGAGTCGGCGTGACTGCAGCGGCATGGGCCCTCCTGCTGGCGACGTTCGTCGCCTGCTTCGTCGAGGCAGTGGAGGCCACCACCATCATCATGGCGGTCGGCTTCACCCGGAGCTGGCGCTCGACCTGGTGGGGCGTCGCCGCGGCGCTCGTCGCTCTCGCCGTGGTCACCGCCGTGTTCGGCTATGCGCTCACCTCGTGGCTGCCGGAGGCCGCGCTGCAGCTGGTGATCGGTGGCCTGCTGCTGGTCTTCGGGCTGCAGTGGCTGCGCAAGGCCATCCTGCGGGCCTCGCACCGCAAGTCGATCCACGACGAGGACAAGATCTTCCGCGAGCACGAGGAGGCTGCTCGGCTGGCGGGTGACGCGCGCCGGAGGGCTTCGACATGTTCTCGTTCATGGTCGCGCTCAAGGGCACGTTCCTCGAGGGCATGGAGGTCGTCTTCATCGTGATCACCTTCGGGCTCAACGCGCACAACGTCCCGGTGGCGGTGGTCGGAGCCGTGGCGGCGGTGATCGTGGTGAGCATCCTCGCGGTCAGCTTCCGCAAGCCGCTGGCGATGATCCCGGAGAACGCCATGAAGTACGGCGTCGGGCTTGCTGCTGGCCTCGTTCGGCACCTTCTGGTCCGTCGAGGGCCTCGGGGTCTTCCGGCCCGGTCAGCAGAGCGTCGCGTGGCCGGGCTCGGATGCCGCGATCCTGGTCCTGATCGTCGTGTGGTTCCTCGTCACCCGGGTGTTCATCGCCGCGCTCGGGCGCCCCGCCCCGGCCACGCTCACGCCTGCTGCCACCCCCGTCGAGAGGAGCGCCGAGTGAAGCTCCTCAAGGCCTTCGGCATGTTCTGGTACGAGCTGCTCGTCGGCGACGACTGGAAGATCGCGGCCTCCGTGGTGCTCGCGCTGTTCGTGACGGCGCTGGTGCTGACCAAGACGGGAGCGACGGACCAGGTCGTCGCGATCCTGGGCGGCGTCCTCGTGGTGACCGGGTTCTGCCTCAGCCTGGTCCTCGACGTACGCCGCAAGGACTGACGGGGCGGCTCAGCCCTCCAGCACCTCACGCAGGCGCGCGGCGAACGCCTCGGGCTGACCGGTCTGGCCGTGCTCGTCGCCCAGGAAGCCGCCGTGGTTGCCCGGGAAGACGCTGGCCTCCTGCCCCAGCAGGGCCGCCGCGGCCAGCGACGTCCGGCCGGTCAGGGTCGGGCCGGTCTCCTCGCCGACCGCGATCACGACCCGGGTGGGCGCCGCAGCAAGCGCTTCCGCGTCCACGCGATAGGCGGTGACGGCGCTCGAGACGCCGGAGAGCAGCGGATCGTCGCGGGAGCCATCGTCCACAGTCGACAGCCCGAACGTCGCCGGGTCGGGCGCGGGCTGGGCGAAGTAGTCGTCGTCGAGCACCCCCTGCCACGACGAGAGGGCGATGAAGCGCGCGAAGCCGGCGCCCGCGCCCGAGGCGTGGTAGTCGCTCTGCACCTCGCGCTCGGCCCGCGCCGCCGCGTCGGCGTCCGGGAGCACCGTGAGGACGGGCGGCTCGTGCGCCACCAGCGTGGTCACGTCGTGCGGGTGGGCACTGACCAGGGCCAGCCCCGTCACGGCTCCCCCACTGCTGCCGAACACCTCGACCGGACCTCCGCCGAGCTCCTCGATGACGGCGTGCACGTCCTCGGCGTTCTTCTCGGGACTGAGCTCGTGACGCCCGTCGTGGCGGGTGCTGCGCCCGAGTCCCCGGACGTCGTAGGTGACCACGGTGCGTTCGGGGAACAGCGAGGCCAGCGTGGCGAAGCCGCCGGCGCACATCGGCTGACCGATCATCAGCAGCGGCGGACGACCGTCGGGCGTCGGGAGCGGGCCACGCACGTCGTAGGCCAGGGTGGCCTCGGGCGTGCGGACCGTCGTGGTGCGGGTCGTCGACATGGTGCTCATCATCGTCCTCCCAGGGGCGCGGGACCGGTCGCTGCTACTGACCCCTCCGGAGGCGTGGACTCATCGGCCCGTCACACGTTGCCGATGACCCGCGAGATCGAGATCCGGACGGCGACACGGGCCGGGTTCTCGCGCGGCCGGCGGTAGCGGCCGGCGTACGTCGCCACCGCCTCGGCCACCAGCGCGGGGTCCTCGAGCACCTCGGCGGTCCCCTCGATCGTCGACCACCGGCGCCCGTCGACCTGGTTCACCGCGATCCGTGGGTCGGCCCGCAGGTGCGCGACCTTGCGGGATGCGCGCGAGGTGATCCCCCACGCGACGTCGCCCTCGGACGAGAGCGCGATGCCCATCGGCACGACGTGGGGCGTGCCGTCCGCGCGCAGGGTGGTCACCGAGCACAGGTGCCGCTCGCGCCAGAAGGCGAGGTGCACGCCGTCGAGGGTGTAGGACCTCAGGGCGTGCCTCCCTGCCCTCGCCCGTCGCGGGGCGGCGCGCAGCAGGACATCGGGCAGCGAGTCACGCCCTAGGCCTTGCGGAGCATCTCGGCGACGAGAAAGGCGAGCTCGAGGGACTGCACGCGGTTCAGGCGCGGGTCGCAGACCGACTCGTAGCGGTCGGCCAGGTCGGTCTCGAGCAGCTCCTCGCCGCCGCCGACACACTCCGTCACGTCGTCGCCGGTCAGCTCGACGTGCACGCCGCCGGGCCAGGTGCCGACCGAGCGGTGCACGTCGAAGAAGCCCTGGACCTCCTCGATGACGTCGTCGAACCGTCGCGTCTTGTAGCCCGACGAGGCCTCGAAGGTGTTGCCGTGCATGGGGTCGCACACCCAGGCGACCTCGACGCCGGAGGCGGTGACCTTCTCGAGCAACGAGGGCAGCGCGTCGCGGATCCGGCCTGCACCCATCCGGGTGATGAAGGTGAGCCGTCCCGGCTCGTTGGCCGGGTTGAGCCGGCCGGCCAGGGCGATGGCGTCGTCGGGCGAGGTGGTCGGGCCGAGCTTGACGCCGATCGGGTTCTGGATGCGGCTCATCAGCTCGACGTGCGCGCCGTCGAGCTGGCGGGTGCGCTCGCCGATCCAGACGAAGTGGCTGGAGACGTCGTAGGGCAGCTGGGTGCGGCTGTCGATGCGGGTCAGCGCGTGCTCGTACTCGAGGATCAGCGCCTCGTGGCTGGAGTGGAAGTCGACCCGGCGCAGCTCCTCCTGGTCGACGCCGATGGCGTCCATGAACGACATCGCCTTGTCGATCTGGCCGGCGAGGTCCTCGTAGCGGTTGCCCACCTCGGACCCGAGCACGAAGTCGGTGTTCCAGGTGTGCACCTGCCGCAGGTCGGCGTACCCGCCGGTGACGAAGGCGCGCACGAGGTTCAGGGTCGCGGCCGAGGCGTGGTAGACCTCGACGAGGCGCTGCGGGTCGGGCACTCGCGACTCGGCGGTGAAGTCGAAGCCGTTGACGGCGTCGCCGCGGTACGCCGGCAGGGTCACCCCGTCACGGGTCTCGAGGTCGCTCGAGCGTGGCTTGGCGTACTGCCCGGCCAGCCGGCCGAGCTTGACCACCGGGACCGACGCCGCGTAGGTGAGCACGACGGCCATCTGGAGCAGCACGCGCAGCTTGTTGCGGACGTTGTCGGCGGTCACGCCGGCGAAGGTCTCCGCACAGTCACCGCCCTGGAGCAGGAACGACTCGCCGCGCGCGACCGCGGCCAGCTTGGCCTTCAGCTCGTCGCACTCGCCGGCGAAGACGAGCGGCGGCATCTGGCGCAGGCGCGTGACCGCGGCCTCGACCGCGTCGCGATCGGGGTACGCCGGCTGCTGGGCCGGCCCCATGGCGTGGAGGGACGCCAGGTCGGGAACGCGGCCGGAGAGCTGGCCGTCGAGCTGGGGGGACACCGCACCATGCTACGAGGTGGTGCGCGAGGCCCGGTCGACCGCGTGCTCGGTCACGAGCCCACCGCGAGCGTCGGGCGTCCGCGTCAGCCGAAGAAGACCTCGGCCTCGGCGTACTGCTCGGGCTGCACGAGCTTGAGCTCGCCGGTGCCCTCGCTGAGCGGGACTCGGACGATGTCGGTGCCGCGCAGGGCCATCATGGTGCCGAAGTCGCCGTCGTGGACCGCATCGATCGCGTGCAGGCCGAACCGGGTGGCCAGCCACCGGTCGAACGCCGTGGGCGTGCCACCGCGCTGCACGTGGCCGAGCACCACGGCTCTGGCCTCCTTGCCGGTGCGGTGCTCGATCTCCTGGGCGAGGCGGTCGCCGATCCCGCCGAGACGCACGTGCCCGAAGTCGTCCTTCTGGCCAGAGACGAGGGTCATGTCGCCGCCCTCGACCGGCACCGCTCCCTCGGAGACGACCAGGATCGGCGCGTAGTGGCTCTCGAACCGCTGCTCGACGAGCTGGCAGACCGCCTTGATGTCGAACGGCTTCTCCGGGATCAGCACCACGTTGGCGCCACCGGCGAGTCCCGCGTGCAGGGCGATCCAGCCGGCGTGCCGGCCCATCACCTCGACCACGAGCACCCGGTGGTGCGACTCGGCCGTGGTGTGCAGCCGGTCGATCGCCTCCATGGCGATGTTGACGGCCGTGTCGAAGCCGAAGGTGAAGTCGGTGGCGTTCAGGTCGTTGTCGATCGTCTTGGGCACGCCCACGACGTTGACCCCGAGCTCGTGCAGCCTGGTCGCGACCCCGAGGGTGTCCTCGCCGCCGATCGCCACCAGCGCGTCGACACCGAGGTCGGCCAGGTTGCCCTTGATGCGCTCGACGCCGCGCTCCTCCTTGAACGGGTTGGTGCGCGAGGAGCCGAGGATGGTGCCGCCGCGCGGCAGGATGCCGCGCACCTCCGCGACGCCGAGCTGGCTGGTGGTCCCCTCGAGGGGGCCCTTCCAGCCGTCGCGGAACCCGACGAACTCGAGGCCGTAGTCCTTGACGCCCTTGCGCACCACCGCCCGGATGACGGCGTTGAGGCCGGGGCAGTCGCCCCCGCCGGTGAGCACTCCGACACGCATGTCGACTCCTGGGAAGAACGGAATTGGAACGTTCACATCCAACAGGCATCCGGGCGAGTCGTCTACCCGCTGACAAGATGCTGTGCGTGAGCGACAGACGGTGCATCCTCGCCATCGACGCCGGCACCACGGGCGTCACCGTGCTGGTGGTCGACCGCGACGGAGGCATCGCGGCGCGCGGCTACCGCGAGTTCGAGCAGCACTTCCCCCGGCCCGGCTGGGTCGAGCACGAACCCGACGAGATCTGGGCGGCCACACTGGGCGCAGCCGAGGAGTGCCTCGACGCGTGGGACGGCGAGCGCGGCGACCTCGCGGGCATCGGGATCACCAACCAGCGCGAGACCGTGCTGCTCTGGGACCGCGAGACGTTGAGCTCCCCCGCAAGGCCATCGTGTGGCAGGACCGGCGTACGTCGCAGATCTGCCGGCGCCTCCGCGAGGAGGGGCACGAGGACCGCGTCGCGGAGCTCACCGGGCTCCGCCTCGACCCGTACTTCTCCGGCACCAAGCTCGTCTGGCTGGCCGAGAACGAGCCGCACACCTGGGCGCTCGTGGAGGACGGCCGCTACGCCATCGGCACCGTCGACTCCTACCTGGTCGCGCGCCTGACCCGCGGCACCTGGCACCTCACCGACGTCTCCAACGCCGCGCGGACGCTGCTCTTCGACCTCCAGCGCGGCGACTGGTCCGACGAGCTGTGCGAGCTGTTCGGCACGCCGCGCGAGGCACTGCCCGAGATCGTGCCGAGCTGGGGCGAGCTGGCGACCACCGACCCGAGGAGCTTCCTCGGGCTCGAGCTACCGGTGGCGGGGATCGCCGGCGACCAGCAGTCGGCGCTGTTCGGGCAGACCTGCTTCGACGACGGTGACTCGAAGTGCACCTACGGCACCGGCTCGTTCATCCTGGCCAACACCGGCACGCAGGTGGTCCGCTCGGACGTCGGGCCTGCTGTCGACCGCCGGCTGGCGCTCCCCCGACGGCGCCACGACGTACGCCCTCGAGGGCAGCATCTTCGTCACCGGCGCCGCCGTGCAGTGGCTGCGGGACGGGTTGCGGATCATCGACTCCGCCGAGGACACCGCCGAGATCGCGGCATCGGTCGAGAGCACCGACGGCGTGGTGTTCGTGCCCGCGCTCACCGGGCTCGGCGCCCCGCACTGGGACCCGCAGGCGCGCGGCACGATCCTTGGCCTGACCAGGGGTACGACGCGGGCCCACCTGGTGCGGGCCACGCTGGAGGCGATCGCGTACGAGGTGCGCGACGTGACCGAGACGATGCCGGCGGAGACGGGCACCCTGATGGTCGACGGCGGCGCGGCCGCCAACGACTTCCTGTGCCAGTTCCAGGCCGACCTGCTCGGCGTGCCCGTGCAGCGGCCGAAGGTCGTCGAGACGACGGGGCTCGGCGCCGCCTTCATGGCCGGGCTCGGCACCGGCGTCTGGGAGTCCACCGACGAGCTGCGCGAGACCTGGAGGCTGGACCGCGAGTTCACCCCTGACGCAGGCGCCCACGAGCAGGCGGAGGCCTCCTACGCCCAGTGGCAGCGGGCCGTGGATCGCGCGCGGGAGTGGAGCGACTGACGCGCCCGGCTCAGGCGGGCTTGAAGTGGTCGGCCTCGGCCTGGATCCGCCCGACGAACTCCTGCCAGCGCGCCTCGTCGCCGAAGTCGTCGTGGTCGCGACCGCCCCGGCCGTCCAGGGACTCCCGCACGACGTCGGCGTGGCCGGCGTGGTGGGCCGTCTCGTCGAGCATGTGCACGAGCAGGCGGCCCAGCGTCGTGCGGCGTCGCTCGGGCGGCCACCAGGGGACCTCGGCCGGTGCGGCCAGTCCGAGCTCCCGGACGTTGGCGTCGGCCAGCGCCCAGGACTGCCGGTAGACCTCGAGCAGCCACTCGCGCGACTCGTCGTGCATGGCGTACATGTCCACCGCCTGGCTCATCGCCTCCTCGTTGTCCCACGGCAGGTCGAGCCCGGTCTCGCGGCCCAGGCAGTCGTTGAAGTAGCCCAGCTCGACGCTGGCGACGTGCTTGACCAGCCCGAGCAGGCTGGTGCCGGTGGGTGTCATCGGTCGGCGCACGGCGTACTCGTCGAGGCCGTCGAGGGTGGCCACGAGGTGGTCGCGCTCGCGCTGCATGTAGACCAGCAGGATCTCGGCGAGGTCGGTGGGGTTGTCGTCCATGGGCCCGAACCTAGGGGGCCGGCACCGACACGCGCACCTAGGGTTGTCAGCCGCGCAGTCGGTCGAGCGCCTCCTGGGCCGCAGCCTGGCCCTGCTGTGCCTCGCGGAGGTCGTCGGCGGCCTCGTCGCGCGCCTCCTCCGCCTCCTCGAGCTCGTCGTCGACCCCGTCGACCTCGTTCTCGATGGCGGCGAGCCGGCGGCGTAGCTCGTCGGCCTCCCCCTGCAGCTGCAGGCGCCGGGCGTTGAGGGTCGCCACCGCCCCCTCAGCCTGGTCCAGCACGGCTCGGGTGCGCGAGACCTTGCCCGCGGCCTCCTCGAGCGCGTCCTCGGCCGCCGCGAGCTTCGCGCCGCTGTCGGGCACGACGTGCAGGTCGGGCGCCGGTCGCTCCTCCTCGGCCGGCAGCGCGACGGCCTGGACGTCGAGGGCCTCGGGCAGGGCGACGACGGCTGCGACATCGAGCTGGGAGACGCCGGTGGCGGTGAACGCGGTGACGATCCGGCCCGTGCGCACGACCTGCGCCGCGACGGGGTCGAGCATCGCGGCCGTGAGGATGCCCTCGACCTGGTCGACCACCGGGCCGGTCAGCCGGACGCCGGCCTCGCGGGCGTGCGAGCGCGCCGCGGTGGCCAGGGCCGAGGTGAGCTGACGACGCTGCCGGGTCAGCGCCCGCAGCTCGTCGCCGTCGAGGGACTCCGCAGCGGCGCGCAGCGAGTCGGCGAGGGCGAGCACGGCGTCGATCTGGTCGGTCTCGACGCGCACGAGGAGGTTCACCGCCCAGGCGGCCACCGACGGCTTCTTGAGCCGCTTCACCTCGGCGGCCACAGCCTTGTCGCCGACCTGCTTGGCGGCCTCGTTGCGGACCGAGGTGAACTCCTCCGACGGTCCGGCGTACAAGCGTTCGGCGACGGCGAGCAGCTCCTCCGGCACGGGGTCCTCAGCCACGACCCACCTCGCCGAGGAGGAGCTCGACGGCGGCGACGCAGGTCGCCGTACGGATCTCGGCGCGGTCACCGTCGAGGTGGTAGCCCCGGCTGACGGAGCCGTGCGGGCCGGCCACGCCCACGAAGACCGTGCCAGGAGGCTGCTCCTCCTGGAGGTCCGGGCCGGCCACTCCCGTGGTCGAGACGGCCCAGTCGGAGGCGAGCAGGCTGCGCACGCCCGTGGCCATCTGCTCCGCGCACTCCGCCGAGATCACCCGCTGGCTGGTCACGCCGAGGACCCGCCGCTTGACGTCTGTCGCGTAGGAGACCACGGCGCCCACGAAGCTGGCGGAAGCGCCCGGCGGGCTGCTCAGCAGCGCGGCCAGCTCGCCGCCGGTGAGCGACTCGGCGGCGCCGACCGAGTGCCCCGCTGCGCGCAGCGCCGCGTGCAGGCGTACGACGAGTGGTCTCCCGCCGTCTCCTCCTGCACTGCTGCCATGCGGGTGACCGTAGCCACCCGGCGCCGCCAGGGACAGCACGACGCAGGCACGCAGCGGTCTACACCGGGCGGGTCCACACCAGGCACACCTCGTGCCCTTTCGGGCGCGGGCTCCCACAATGGGGCAAGTACATCTAACCGGGGGGAATGATGAGCGAACCGACATCCCGCGCAACGACGCCAGGGATCCCGACGCAGCCGGGATCGGCGAGTGTCGACCGCTACGAGCCGCGGCACCGCGCGCCCAGGGGTCGCGGTGGCGTGCCCGCCCGACGCACGACGCCGGCCCAGGCTCCGGCGACCGTGACGCGGACGGTCACTGCCACCGCGAGGCCCGCGGGGAACGTCGTGGACATCCCCACGCAGCTCCGCCAGGCCTACCAGACCCCGGGGTGGGTCGGCTCCTCCGCAGGCACGGCAGGGCACGATGCTCCTCCTGTCGTCCAGCACGAGCTCAGGAGCCGGCCCGCTCCGGTCCCACCACGCCCCGAGGGGCTCGTGGCCCACGCCCGGTGGGAGGGCTCGCACGGCACCACCATCGCCCTGACCTTCCTGCTGGTGGGCTTCCTGGCCGTCGCGGGCTCCAAGGCCTCCGGCCTGCTGCAGCAGCAGACGACGCCCGCGCTCGGCCTCGCGCTGGCCTGCCTGCTCGGCGCTGCCGGCCTGTACTCGATCATCGTCGTCCTGCGCCCGACCGTGGTGCAGCTGGACCAGACGCGCCTGAGCGTGCGCCAGCACGGCCGCGAGGACAGCTTCGACCTGTCCAACCCCTTCCAGGAGCTGCACGTCAGCGGCAAGCCGGGCACCTCCGGCTGGCACCTGGCGCTCGGCACCCCCGACGGGCGGGTGGTCCGACTGACCAGCACCATGGTGGACTCACGCCAGCTCGACGCGGTCGTGGCCTACGCCCAGACCTACGCCGTTCGCGACCGCGTGGCCCGGATCGACCGCTTCAGCCGGTGATCCGGGGCTCCGCGCAGCGCCGCGTGCCGTAAACCTTCACATTTCGGACATTTCCGTGCAGAATAGTGGTGTCTCCGGGGGGAAGGACACCACGGCATGAAGCACCGCGCGGAAGCGGTCGTACTGCACGACGGAGCTCGCGGGGGCGGGCGCGCTCCGGGCCGCCACGCCGCACCGATGGAGGACGAGGCGTCCCTGCGTCCCGACGACGTCCCCGAGACGGCGTCGTGGAACTCCCGGCACCTGGGCCGCCGGCTGCTGACGATCGCCGCGTTCGCCGCCCTCGTGATGACCGTGCCGGAGGCGATCGGCTACTGGCACCTGCGGAGCGAGGAGCAGCTCCAGGAGCTGATGGTCGTGGTCACCTTCGCGATCGGGCTCTGGTCGATCCTCGCGTCCTGCCCGCCCCAGGTCGTCTCGCTCGACGGCTCGCTCCTGCGGGTGCGCGGGCCCGGCGTGGACGCCTGCTTCGACCTCGCCGACGCGCTACAGCGCGTAGAGGTCCGCACCCGCTGGCACCAGTGGGGCTGGTCGCTCACCCTGGCCCGGCTCGACCACCGCGACCTCGTCCTCACCCGTCGTGACGTGAACCGGGCCGAGCTCGACCGCGATCGTTCGCCACTACCGCGAGGTCGCCGAGCGGCGACGGGCCGAGGAGTGGTTCCGCCTCGGTCTGTGACCCGGCGGCGCCTGCAGCGCCCGAGCGTTCCTCCGCCGCGCACCACGACCACCCCGGCGAGGATGAAGACTCCGCCGAGCAGCTGCACCGGCCGCGGCAGCTCCCCCAGGAGCAGCCAGGCGAACAGCACCGCGAACATCACCTCGGAGAGGCCCACGAACGAGGCGACCTTGGCGCCGAGCAGTCGCGCGGCGAGGATGCCGCTGACGTACGACGTGGCCGCCGCGATGGCCGCGAGCTCGACGACCGCCACCCACCAGGGCACGCTCGTGCCGGCCAGCACCACGCGTCGAGTGCGGGAACGCCATCGGCAGCACGCCTGCCGCACCCAGGACCGCGAACATCACGCCCGCGGCCGACAGCCCGGCCCCGGCGAGGGCCACCGGCGGCAGCGAGTCCTGCTCGCTGTGCCCGCTGAGCAGGAAGAACGACGCCAGCCCGCAGGCCGCGATGAGCCCGAAGACCACGCCGACCCCGTCGACCCGGACGCCGCCGAGGACGTCGAGGACCAGCAGCAGCCCGACGATCGCGAGGGCCACCCCGGTCACCGTGGACCACCTCGGCAGGCGGCGCGCGACGACCGACTGCCAGATGACGACCAGCACCATGCCGAGGTACTCCAGCAGCAGGGCGACGCCGACCGAGAGGTGCTCGACGGCGTAGAAGAAGGCCAGCTGGGGCACGGCGACGGCCACCGCGCCGTACACCGCGATCCGGTGCCACGATCGCGCCACCTCGCTCCACCGGCCACGCAGCGCGCGGGCGGTGGGCACCGAGAGGAGCAGCGCCGCGCCCGCGATCCGCAGGAACACCACCGAGCCCGGCGTCCACCCGGTCTCGAGCAGGGACTTGGCAAAGGGGCCCGAAGTGGCGAAGGTGGCTGCCGACAGCACCGCGGCGAGCAGCCCGGCACTGGCGGACGTCGAGGTCCTCGAGGTCCGCGACGGCGTCGTCATGGTCATGTCTCACCACCTGTCATGAGCAAAATATAAGAACACCAGTTACTCTAGAGTCAGGAGACGTCAGGAGTCAAAATGACTTTCGCCCATGACACTGAAGACGCGCTGGCCACGGCCGCGGCGCTGGTCAACACCGACCCCGGAGCCGGGACCGGGGAGGACACCCTGGCCACCATCGACGACCTCACCCGGTTCCTCGACGAGGAGGGCTGGTTCGGGTCGCGGGCCGGCGACCGTGCCGAGCTCGACGACGTGCGGGCGCTGCGGCCGCGGCTGCGCGCGCTCTGGCACCTCGACGAGCAGGACGTGGTGGCGGAGGTGAACCGGATCCTCGACGAGGCCGAGGCGCTCCCCCAGCTCGTCGACCACGACGGCCTCGGCTGGCACATCCACGCGGTGCCCCAGGAGGCGCCGCTGCCGACGCGGATGGCCGTCGAGGCGGCGATGGCCGTCGTCGACGTCGTGCGCGCCGGCGAGCTCGACCGGCTCAAGACCTGTGCCGCTGACGACTGCGACGCCGTCGTGGTCGACCTGTCGCGCAACCGATCCAAGCGCTTCTGCGAGGGCGGCTGCGGCAACCGCGAGAACGTCCGCGCCTACCGGGACCGCCAGCGCGGGTAGGGCAGGGTCCCTCAGGCCGGGGCGGTACGCCGCTCGGCGCGGTGCCGTACGACGTCGCGGGCGAACTCGTAGCCCGAGGTGAGGGTCAGCACGACGGCGACGGCGAGCATCACGGCCGAGAGCCACCAGACCAGGTCGCCGAGCCAGTCGAGGGAGCCGGTGTAGAGGCCGAACGGGGCGACGAGGCCGCCGAGCGCGAAGCGCCTGGGCCGTCGTCTTCACCTTGCCGCTCTGCTTGGCCGGCATCACGACGTCCTTGGCGATCGAGAGGCGGGCGATGGTGACCGCCAGCTCGCGCGCCAGCACGATCACGGTGATCGTCCACCACAGCCAGGTGGGCATGAAGTCGCCGATGATCGAGAGGCCGATCAACGCCATCCCGGTCATCGCCTTGTCGGCGATCGGGTCGGCGATCTTGCCGAAGTTCGTGACCAGGTCGTGCTTGCGCGCGATGTCGCCGTCGATCTTGTCGGTGATCATCGCCCCCGCGAACAGTGCCCAGGCCAGCCATCGGGCGCCGATGTCGTGGCCGCCGTCGTAGAGCAGCGCCCAGCCGAAGAACGGCACCATCACGATCCGCAGGGTGGTCAGGGCGTTCGGCACGTTCCAGTTGCTCGCCTGCTCGCTGGTTCCGCTCATCGCCCCTCCCCTCCTGGACCGGCCACCTCGGCCACGAGGTCGACCCCGTCGGTGCCCACGACCCGTGCCGCGATCATGTCACCCACGCGGACGCCGGCGGTCGCGCCGGTCAGCGTGGTGCTGCCGTCGACCTCGGGTCCCTGGTGGGCGGCCCGACCCTCGACGAGCCCGTCCGTCCACACGACTCGACGAGCACCACGACGTGCTCCCCGAGGCGCTCCTCGGCGCGCTGGGCGGTGAGCTCCTCCACGAGCGCGGTGACGTGCTGCACCCGCTCCTCGATCTCCTCCTCGTCGAGCTTGCCGTCGAAGTCCGCCGCCTCGGTGCCGTCCTCGTCGGAGTAGCCGAAGATCCCGACCGCGTCCAGGCGCGCCTGCTCGAGGAAGCCGCAGAGCACCTCGAGGTCGTGCTCGGTCTCGCCCGGGAAGCCGACGATGAAGTTCGAGCGGGCGCCGGCCTCGGGAGCCAGCGAGCGCGCCTGGTCGAGCAGCCCGAGGAACGCCTCGGCGTCGCCGAAGCGGCGCATCCGGCGCAGCACCGGGCCGGAGGCGTGCTGGAAGGAGAGGTCGAAGTACGCCGCGACGCCGTCGGTCTGCGCGATGGCGGAGACCAGCCCGGGTCGCATCTCGGCCGGCTGGAGGTAGGAGACGCGCACGCGCTCGATGCCGTCGACGGCCGCGAGCTGGGGCAGCAGCGTCTCGAGGAGGCGCAGGTCGCCGAGGTCCTTGCCGTAGGAGGTGGAGTTCTCGCTGACCAGGAACAGCTCGCGGACGCCGTCGGCGGCCAGCCAGCGCGCCTCCGCCAGCACCTCGTGGGGACGCCGCGACACGAACGATCCGCGGAAGGCCGGGATCGCGCAGAAGGTGCACCTCCGGTCGCAGCCGGAGGCCAGCTTGAGCGGCGCCATCGGGCCGGTGTCGAGCCGGTGCCGCTGCGTCGCCGGCTCGTGGCCGGGCTGGTAGGCGTCGGCGGCCGAGCGGTCGACCGGGCTGATCGGCAGCAGCAGCCGCCGGTCCGAGGGAGTGTGCGCGTGCTGCTGCTCGCCGGCCAGGACCGAGCGCAGCCGCGAGGCGATGTCGGGATAGTCGTCGAAGCCGAGCACCGCGTCGGCCTCCGGCAGCGAGTCGGCGAGCTCGGCGCCGTACCGCTCCGCGAGGCAGCCGACGGCGACGACCGAGCGGGTGGCGCCGTCCGCCTTGAGGTCGGCGGCGGCGAGCAGCGTGTCGACGGAGTCCTTCTTGGCCGCCTCGACGAACCCGCAGGTGTTGACCACCACGGTCTCGGCGTCGGCGGGGTCGGCGACCAGCCGGAACCCGCCCGCCTCGAGCCGCCCGGCCAGCTCCTCGGAGTCGACCTCGTTGCGGGCGCAGCCCAACGTCACCAGGGCGACGGTGGTCGGCGTGGCCGGGTCAGGGAAGTGCGGGGAGCGAGTTCATGGGCCGTCCCGCAGTATGACGGACCGGCCTGAGGGTCCAGAAACCGCGGCGACGTCAGCCGAACTGCTTGCTGTCCGCGGCGCTGGTCGGGCCGACGGTGCCCTTGGGCTGCCCGAGGTAGCTGACGTGCACCGCCTTGCCGTTGCTCGCCGTGACGTCGAACGGCCCCAGACCGATCACCCGCTGGCGCTGGCCCGCGGCCAGCTTGCCGGCCCACAGGATCCTGCCGTCGCTGTCGCGTACGACGACCTGCGGGCTGTCCCCGACCGCCTGGACGCCAGCGCCGCGAGCGTCGACTTCGGTGTCGCCGCCGGGGTCGCGTGGGTCAGGCCTGCCGAGTCGATGTTGGGAGCCGGGCTGACGATCTCCTGGGGCGGGGCGGTGAAGAAGTGCGCGACCCCCCAGACCAGGCCGAGCGCCACCACCGCGGCCGCGAGCACGCTCCAGCGGGGACCGGTGCGCGATCGAGCGCATCCCGCCGCCGATGCCGGTCGCCAGCTCGGCCTCGAAGACCTGACGGGCCTCGATCTCCGGGCGCGCGTAGTGCTCGTCGTACAGCGCGAGCAGCTCGGGCGGCGTCGAGGCCGAAGACCCGGGCCAGCGTGCGTAGGTGCCCGCGGGCGTAGAAGTCGCCGCCGCACGGCTCGAAGTCGTCGACCTCGATGCACTCCAGGACGTGCGGGCGGATGCGGGTGCGCTCGCTGAGGGTGTCGATGCTCAACCGCGCCCGGTGGCGTGCCGCCGTCACGATCGGCCCGATCACCGGCTCGGCCGCAGGACGCGGCCGGAGCCCCTGCACCTCGAGGTCGTCCACGTGGGCGACCACGACCGGTGTCTCGCCGGTGCCTCGCTGGGCCGGCACGGGCGTCGTCATCGCACGCACCGAGTCGCGGACCGTCTCGGACCGCGCCGCCGGCCGCGGCTGACGCACGGGGTCCACCGGCGTGAAGGGCACCGCGGGGGGCTCGACCGGCTCCGGCTCGGGCTTGCGGGTGCGCAGCGGCTGCACCTCCTCGACCGCGTCGACCAGCTCGTCGGCCGACTCGTCCGTGGGCTCCGTCTCGGCGCCGTCGCGCTCCTCGGGGGTGGCCTGGCGCGGGAGGACGAGACCGTCGGCGTCCGCGGCCCCGCCGAGCACCACCATCTCGACCTGGGTGGAGACCAGCGCAGACGGCTCCGGGGCGGCCTCGGTCTCCGGGTCGGCCTCGCGACTCGTCTCCGGCTCAGTCTCCGACTCAGCCTCCGACTCGGGCTCGGACGGTGCGGGCTCGAGCCCGGTGACCACGACGACCGGGGTGCGCCCACTCGCCAGCGCGTCGAGGTCGGCGACGAGGTCGCCGGTGAGTCCGTCGTAGCGCAGGCGGGTGGTCGCCGCGAGCGGCACCGTCAGCATCTGGGGCGTCAGGCCGGCGTCCGTCTCCTCGCTCCCGGTCGGCCGGGTCTCGCGGGGGTGGACGACGATGCGGCCGTCGTGCAGCCAGGAGCTCGGTGAGGCCACCTCGACGTGGTCGATGTCCTGCCAGCGCAGGCCCGACCAGGTCTCGCCGTGCCGCACCCGCACGCCCTGGTCGTCGGCGAGCAGGAGCGGCGCGCGGCTGTCGCGCACGACCAGCAGCTGCACCACGGCCACCGCGCCGAGCACGAGGCACCACGCCCAGGCCAGCACACCGCCGGACTGCAGCGCACGCGCGAACCAGGCCAGGGCCATCACGGCCGCGACCGCCGCGACCGCGGTCGCCGAGCCGCGCGCGGTGCTCGACGGCGATGCCGAAGTGCGGTCCTGGGTCGACCGGTGCCGGCCCAGCGAGTGGGCCCAGGAGTGGCCTCAGCGGTGGGTTCGTCGACGACGTCCACGCGGGCGCCGGGGTCGCTCATCTCGTTGTCCATCACTGCTCCCCTTGGAGGTTCGCGATCACGTCGTCGAGGTCGTCGGGCTTGATCAGCACGTCACGCGCCTTGGATCCCTCGCTGGGTCCGACGACCCCGCGGCTCTCCAGGATGTCCATCAGCCGGCCCGCCTTGGCGAAGCCCACGCGCAGCTTGCGCTGCAGCATCGAGGTGGACCCGAACTGCGTGGAGACCACGAGCTCGATCGCCTGCACCACGAGGTCCATGTCGTCGCCGATGTCGTCGTCGAGCTCGCGCTTGGACGCGGCTGGAGCGGTGACGTCCTCGCGGTAGGTCGGCTGCAGCTGGTCCTTGCACGCCTTGACCACCTGGTGGATCTCGGCCTCGGTGACCCAGGAGCCCTGCACGCGCACGGGCTTGGAGGCGCCCATCGGCAGGAACAGGCCGTCGCCCTGGCCGACCAGCTTCTCGGCTCCGGGCTGGTCGAGGATGACCCGGCTGTCGGCCAGCGAGCTGGTCGCGAAGGCCAGCCGTGAGGGCACGTTGGCCTTGATCAGGCCGGTGACCACGTCGACCGAGGGGCGCTGGGTGGCCAGGATCAGGTGGATGCCGGCCGCGCGCGCGAGCTGGGTGATCCGGACGATCGAGTCCTCGACGTCGCGCGGGGCGATCATCATCAGGTCGGCCAGCTCGTCGACGACCACGCAGAGGTACGGGTACGGCGCGATGACGCGCTCGCTCCCGGCCGGGACCTGCACCTTGCCGGCGCGTACGGCCTTGTTGAAGTCGTCGATGTGCCGGAAGCCGAAGTTGGCCAGGTCGTCGTAGCGCATGTCCATCTCGCGCACGACCCACTGCAGCGCCTCGGCGGCCTTCTTGGGGTTGGTGATGATCGGCGTGATCAGGTGCGGGATGCCCTCGTAGGCGTTCAGCTCCACCCGCTTGGGGTCGACCATGATCATCCGCACCTCGTCGGGCGTGGCAGCGCATCAGCAGCGAGGTGATCATCGAGTTGATGAAGCTCGACTTGCCGGAGCCGGTGGCGCCGGCGACGAGCAGGTGCGGCATCTTGGCGAGGTTGGCGACCACGAAGCCGCCCTCCACGTCCTTGCCGAGCCCGACGACCATCGGGTGGTGGTCGTTGCGGGCGTTGGCCGAGCGGAGGACGTCGCCGAGGGAGACGATCTCCTTGTCGGAGTTGGGGATCTCGATGCCGACCGCGGACTTGCCGGGGATGGGCGAGAGGATCCGCAGGTCGGCCGAGGCCACCGCGTAGGCGATGTTCTTCTGGATGCCGGTGATCTTCTCGACCTTGACGGCCGGGCCGAGCTCGACGATGTAGCGCGTCACCGTCGGCCCGCGGGTGTAGCCGGTGACCTGGGCGTCGATGTCGAACTCCTCGAGCACCTGGGTCAGCCGCTCGACGACGTCGTCGGAGGCCTTCGAGCGCGCCTTGTGCACCGACCCCGGCTTGAGCACCTGGCTGTCGGGCAGCGTGTAGGCGATGTCGCCGGAGAGCGAGAGCTGCTCGACGCGCTGGGGCAGCGGCGAGTGCGGCGGCGGCTCGAGGCTCGTGGTGTCCTCGCGCGACGGCTCGCCGTCGGTGAGGTCGAGGTCGATCTCGGGGTCCTTCTTCCGCCGGCGCTTGCGCACCTCGCGGTCCTCCAGGACCGGGGTGTCGTAGGCCGGGTCGCCCATCTCGGGGTCGATGTCGGCGGTGGCCGAGCGGCGCGGCGCGCCGCTGGGTCGGGACGGCCACCGCCGCCTCGTCCTCGATCGGGACGTGGCGGCCCATCAGCCGGTGGCCGAGGTCGCGCAGCCGCGCGGGCACCTGGTAGACGGGCGTGGCCGTGACCACGAGCAGGCCGAAGACGGAGAGCAGCACCAGCAGCGGCACCACGACGTACGTCGACTGCGAGCAGGTCGGTCAGCAGCTGGGCGACCACGAACCCGATGGCGCCGCCGGCCTGCTGCAGCGCACTGGTGTTGCCGAGCTGGGGGCGCGGGGAGCCGTTGGCGATGTGCACGATCCCGAGGACGCCGAAGAGCAGCGCCGTCCAGCCGACGACCTGGCGTCCGGGCGGGCCGTTGCGCTCGGGGTCGCGCAGGTTGCGCCAGGCGACGTAGCAGAGCAGGAGCGGCACGAACCACGCGACGAGGCCGACCGAGCCGGCCACGACGGCGCGCACGGCGTCGCCGACGCGGCCGGGCAGCTGCCACCAGACCGAGGCGGCCACGACGACCGCGAGGCCGACGAGGAACAGCCCGGCGCCGTCACGACGGTGCTCGGGCTCGAGGTCGCCGGCGGTGTGCCCGATCCGGCGCACGGCGCCGCCGACGGCGTGGGCGACGCCCAGCCAGGCCGAGACCAGCACCCGGGTCAGCGCACTGAACAGCCGGAACACCGGACCCGGACCGCTGCGGACCGCCCGGGGAGCCGGCCGGCCGGCGCTGCCGGACTTCTTCTTGGGAGCAGGCTTGCGCCTCGAGGTGGTCCCCGTCGACCGGCTGCGCGAGGTCGAGCCACCCTTGCCCGAGCTCCGGGAGGACGTGCCCTTGCTGCGCGACGCCGGCGGGGAAGACGTACGGGTCGCCATGCTCGCGAATCTACCCTGAACACCACATCTGCCCCTTGCGTCACACGCGGAACACGCGCGAGCCGACAGATCGCGAGGAACCAGGTCGCGACGAGCGGGTCGAAACCCGACGGGGTGCTGGGAGTGCAGTTTCCCGAGTTCACGTGGGATCCCGCGGGCTCAGGCGGCGCGCACGTTCTCCAGCAACGGCAGCCGGAGCCGGAAGGTGCTGCCCTTGCCGAGCTCGGAGCTGACCTGGATCTCGCCGCCGTGCATCTGGGCGATCCGGCGCGAGATGGCCAGGCCGAGGCCGGTACCCGGGATCGAGAGCGCCTCGGGGTTGCTGGAGCGGTGGAAGGCCGAGAACAGGTGCACCTGGTCGGCCAGCGAGATGCCGAGGCCGGTGTCGGCGCACAGCACGACGGCGTGGTCGCCCTCGACGGCGACCTCGAGGCGTACCGAGCCGCCGGGAAGGGTGTACTTGACGGCGTTGCTGGCCAGGTTGTCGATCACCTTGCCGAGCTCGTCGGGATCGGCGGTGACCATGACCGAGGTCTCCGGCACGGTGAGCACCATCTCGACCGAGCCCTTGGAGGCCTGCATCGCGAGCAGCTCCATCGACCCTTCGGCGAGCTTGCGGAGGTCGACCGGCAGCCGCACGGTCTCGCGCTTGTCCTGCACCTGCGAGTAGGCCAGCAGGTTCTGGACGAGCCGGTTGAGCCGCTCGGCGTTGCGGGAGATCGCGTCGACCGAGCCGATCCCGGTGTCCATGTCCTCCAGCAGCTCGACGTGGCCGATGATCGAGGTCAGCGGCGTCTTGAGCTCGTGGGAGATGGTGGCGATCAGCTCGCCCTTGTAGCGGTCGAGCTCCTGGAGCTCGCCCACCAGGTGGCGCTCACGCTCGTACAGGCGGGCGTTGAGGACGACGCGGCCCAGGGTGCGGCCGACCTCCATGACGCCGTCCTGCTCCTCGTCGGTCCACGGGCTCGTGTGCACGTCGCGCACGAGCAGGACGAAGCCCAGCAGCTCGCGGCCCATCCCGATCGGCACGGCCATCAGGCCGAGCTCGGGACGGTCGTCGAGGAGCTCGCGCACCAGCTCGCGCTCCTGCGGGGTGAACCGGCCGAAGGGGTCGGCGAGGTCGTCGTAGGTGATCTGCACGGGGCGGTGGAACTCCCACGCCTGGCGCGCCAGGCGACCCTTGAACTCGATCAGCTCGGGGCTGGAGTCACGCAGGTCGGCGGGGTATGCCGCCGACTCGGCCGCCTGGGCGAAGTCGCCGGAGGTGAAGCAGCGGATGTGCATGTGCTCGGTGCCCAGGCCCTTGGCCACCGCCTGTGCGGACTCGTGGAGCGACTGGTCGAGCTCGGCGAGCTGGCCGGCCGAGGAGACGGCGCGGAGCATCTCCCCCATCCGGACCTGGTCGCCGAGGCGCTCGCGCTGCTGGGCGTTGTACATCGCCAGGCCCGCCTGGACGACGAACATCTCCAGCAGCTCGCGCTCCTCCTTGTTGGGGATGCGGTTGCCCGGAGGCAGGTCGACCGACATGTTGCCGAGGAGCTGACCGGTGGCGGAGTACAGCGGCGCGTAGAGCGCGTCGAGGGGGTGCCAGGCGTCGGGGGCCTGCTCCGGCTCGAACTCCGGCACCCAGGCCGCAGCCTCGAGCTCGTCCGGCAGGCGGCCGTGCGGGACGAACCGCAGCACGCCCCACTCGTCGGCGGCGGCGAACTCGTTGAAGATCGAGGCCACCGGCGTACGGCGGCCGATGATCTGCTCGCGGACCTCCTCGGGCCCGGCGACGGTGGTCATCACGAACGTCTCGCCCTCGAGACGGGCGATGGCGGCGATCCCGTATCCGAGCACCTCGACGACGCCGCGGGCGATCTCGTCGAGGACCTCGGAGAGGTCTGTCGACGAGTTGACGCGCAGCATCAGCTCATAGAGGCGTCTGATCCCCTCGGCACGAGGGGACTCGGTCGCTTGGATCACGGAGGGCCCCCGTACCTTTCACGCCTGGACACCCATGGAGGACGGCAGGTCGAGTCTAGGTCGATTCATCCTGTTCCGTCCGACAAATCGAACCACTGAACCCGCTCCGTGTCGCGGAATCAGCCAGGAATCTGGTCGACCATTCTCCCCCTCGCCGGCAAACGCGGACTCGTGGTCCCGGATCTCGCGCTCGAGCTCCTCGTCGAGGTCCGCGGTCGCGCTCCCCGCGGGCGTGGCGTCGTCGCGCTCGCGGCGAGGCCCGATCGTGGCCCACGCCGCGTCGATCGCGTGGGAGACGTCGATCAGCCGGGCCTTCTGCACGTGCGGCTTGTCCAGCTCGCGGGCGACGTACTTGGCCACGAACCGCCGCAGCTCGTCCTCCATGCCGACGACCCGCTGCAGCACCGAAGCGCGCAAGCCGTCGGCCCGGAGGTCGACCTGCACCTCGCGCCCCGCGGAGGCGTGGCCTCGATCCAGATCCGCACGCCCGTGAGGCGCCACGGCGGTGAGCGTGAGGGGTACGAGCAGGCGCGCGTCGAACCGCTGCGTCTCCACCTGCAGGTCGACCTCGAAGGAGATCTCGACCGGGAGCTCCACGCGGTAGGAGATCAGTCCACGGCTCTCCCGCACCGGGCGTCGGGTCGCCCGGGCCTCACCGATCGTCCCGTGCGCCCGCACCTTGGCGATCCGACCCGGGCCCGCCCCGATCGGGCCGAAGTCGATGGGCTGGCCGGCGATGGTGTTCACCGCCCCGAGCACGCGCGGCTCGCTGACGGCCTCGGCGAAGAACTCCTCGCCCCAGCGGCCGTAGTCGACCTGGTCCTCGTCGTGGGAGCCGGTGCCGGTGCCTGCGCGCGGGCGAGCCTGGCGGCTCGTCATGCCTCGAGCACGACCGGGATGATCATCGGCCGGCGGCGGTGCTTGTTGCTGACCCAGCGGCCGATCACCCGCCGCATGGTCTGCTGCAGCTGGTAGGCGTCGTCCACGCCCTCGGACACGGCCTTGTCGAGCGCGGCGATGATCGGCTCGCGGATGCCCTCGAAGGTGGCGTCCTCCTCGGCGAACCCGCGCGCGTGGATCTCGGGGCCGCTGACCACCTTGCCGGTCTGGGAGTCGATCACGACGATCACCGAGATGAAGCCCTCCTCACCGAGGATCCGGCGGTCCTTGAGCGAGCTCTCGGTGATGTCGCCGACCGAGCTTCCGTCGACGAAGACGTACCCGCACGGCACCTTGCCCGCGATCGAGGCGTTGCCGTCGACGAGGTCGACCACGAAGCCGTCCTCGGCGATCACCACCCGGTCGGCGGCGACCCCCGTCGCGCGGGCCAGCGCGGCGTTGGCCTGCATGTGCCGGATCTCGCCGTGCACCGGCAGCACGTTGCGCGGCCGCACCACGTTGTAGGCGTAGAGCAGCTCGCCGGCGCTGGCGTGCCCGCTGACGTGCACCAGGGCGTTGCCGCGGTGCACGACGTTGGCACCCCACCGGGCGAGTCCGTTGATCACGCGGTAGACGGCGTTCTCGTTGCCGGGGATCAGCGAGGAGGCGAGCACGACCGTGTCGCCCTCCTCGATGTGCACGAAGTTGTGGTTGCGCTGGGCGATGCGGCTCAGGGCGCTCAGCGGCTCGCCCTGCGACCCGGTCGAGATCAGCACGACCTTCTCCGGCGGCATGTCGGCGACGGCGCGTGCGTCGACGAGCAGGTCGGGAGGTACGTCGAGGTAGCCGAGGTCACGGGCGATGGCCATGTTGCGCACCATCGAGCGGCCGACGTAGGCGACCTTGCGCCCGTGGTTCGCCGCGGCGTCCATCACCTGCTGCACGCGGTGCACGTGGGAGGCGAAGCAGGCCACGATGATGCGCTGGTGGCTCTGGCCGAACACCCGGTCGAGGACCGGCGCGATGTCCTGCTCGGAGCTGGTGAAGCCGGGCACCTCGGCGTTGGTGGAGTCGACCAGGAAGAGGTCGACCCCCTCCTCCCCCAGCCGGGCGAAGGCGCGCAGGTCGGTGATCCGGCGGTCGAGCGGCAGCTGGTCCATCTTGAAGTCGCCGGTGTGCAGGACCAGGCCCGCCTCGGTGCGGATGGCGACGGCCAGCGCGTCGGGGATGGAGTGGTTGACCGCCACGAACTCGAGCTCGAAGGGCCCGAAGGAGATCGCGGTCCCCCTCGGCCACGATCGTGCGCGGCGCCTCCGAGAGCCGGTGCTCGCGCAGCTTGGAGTCGAGCAGCGCCAGCGTCAGCTGCGAGCCCACCAGCGGGATGTCGCCGCGCTCGCGCAGCAGGTAGGGCACGGCACCGATGTGGTCCTCGTGGCCGTGGGTGAGCACGACCGCCTCGACGGCGTCGAGGCGGCCCCGGATCGCGTCGAAGTCGGGGAGGATCAGGTCGACCCCCGGGTGGTTCTCCTCGGGGAAGAGCACCCCGCAGTCGACGATCAGCAGCCGGCCGGCGAACTCGAAGACGGTCATGTTGCGACCGACCTCACCGAGGCCGCCGAGCGGGATCACGCGCAGCGCTCCCCTGGCCAGCTTGCGTGGTGGGGAGAGCTCGGGATGGGGATGGCTCACAGCAGAGAGGCTTTCTCGAGCGCGCGGCGCAGGGCGGCGAGCTCGTCGTCGTCGAGCGCGACCAGAGGGCCGCGCACGTGGCGGTTGTCGAGCACGCCGAGCAGCTCGAGGGCCGCCTTGGCCGTCGTGGCGCCGTAGTTCGGCACCCCCATGACCGCCTCGATGAGCGGCACCAGCTCGGTGAACGCGGCCAGCGCCCCCGAGGGATCGTCGGCGTCGAAGAGCTCGATCACCCGACGCAGCTGCAGCCCGGCGGCGTGCCCGACGACGGAGATCAGCCCGCACCCGCCATGGGCGAGGTAGCCGAGGAGCTGCGCGTCGTCACCGGAGTAGACGTCGTAGCCGAGCTGTCGCAGGGCGATCGTGTCGAGCGGGTTGCCGGTGGC
The DNA here is from genome assembly GCA_963756045.1 of uncultured Actinomycetota bacterium. Taxonomy (GTDB): domain Bacteria; phylum Actinomycetota; class Actinomycetes; order Propionibacteriales; family Nocardioidaceae; genus Marmoricola. The sequence goes on along the minus strand of CAVWML010000010.1, from coordinate 126,031 downwards.
GTGCTTGACGCTGGAGACGGTGTCGAGGCGGGCCGCGGCCTCGTAGGTCGCCAGGGAGATCGGCTGGCCGGTGCGCCCCGGGACGTCGTACAGCATCACCGGGAGGCTGGTCGCCGAGGCGACCTCGGTGAAGTGGTGCAGGACACCGGCCTGGCCGGGCTTGTTGTAGTACGGCGCGACGAGCAGCACCGCGTCGACGCCGACCTTCTCGGCGGCGATCGCGAGCTCGGTCGAGTGAGCCGTGGAGTTGGTGCCGACGCCGGCGATCACGCTGGCCCGGTCGCCGACGGCGTCCTTGACCGCCCGCAGGATCTCGCTGTCCTCCGGCCACGGTCGTGGTCGGGCTCTCCCCCGTCGTGCCGCTGACGACGACACCGTCGTTGCCGTGCTCGACGAGGTGGTGGGCGATGGCGGCGGTCCCCTCGAGGTCGACCGATCCGTCGTCGCGGAACGCCGTGGCCATCGCGGTCAGCATGCGGCCGTAGGGCGCCGCTGGAAGGCTCATGCAGGACAGGTTAACGACATCCGCTGCGGCGTCACCCGGGCGCGCGGGTCGCTAGGGTGCGCGCCCATGAGCGACCAGCCCCAGGCCCAGTACGGCATCCAGCAGCCTCCCGGCCCGTTCATGCTCTCCCACCTCGGGCAGGAGTACGGCCCCTACGGCTACCCGCAGCTGCAGCAGATGGCGGCCGGCGCCCAGCTCAAGGGCGACGCGCTGCTGCGCGACACCACCGGCGGCGGGTGGTTCCAGGCCAAGCAGGTCCCCGGCCTGTTCTCCCAGCGCGAGTGGCTGACCACGGTGCTGCTGTCCGGCTTCCTCGGCAGCTTCGGGGTGGACCGGTTCTACCTCGGCTACACGGGCCTCGGGGTGCTGAAGCTGCTGACGCTCGGTGGCTGTGGCATCTGGCACATCGTCGACTTCATCCTGATGCTGCTGCGCAAGGTGCCCGACGCCGAGGGCCGACCGCTGGCCTGAGAGCCGGGTCTCCAGGCGCCGCTCAGACCTGGGGGGCGACCTCGGCGGCGATCAGCTCGAGGTGGTCGAGGTCGTCGACGTCCAGCGTCTGCAGGTAGATCCGCTCGGCGCCGATCTCGGCGAACTCGCCGATGCGCTGCACCGCCTCGGCCGGGGTGCCGGCGACGCCGTTCGCCCGCAGGTCCTCGACCTCCCTGCCGATGGCCTCGGCCCGCCGGCGCACCTCGGCGTCGTCCTTGCCGACGCACACGGCCAGCGCGCTCGACCACGTCATCTCCGTGGCAGTCACGGCCGAGGCGCTCGCACGCGTCGCGCGACCCGCCCGAACTGCGCCTCGGTCACCTCGAGCGAGGCGAACGGGAGGTTGAACTCGTCGGCGAACCGCGCCGCGAGCTCCGGCGTACGCCGCTTGCCGATGCCGCCGACGATGACCGGAGGATGCGGCCGCTGCACCGGCTTGGGCAGGGCCGGTGAGTCCGTCAGCGTGTAGTGCTCGCCGTGGTGCTCGAACAGCTCGCCCTCGGGGGTGTCCCACAGCCCGGTGATCACCGCGAGCTGCTCCTCGAACCGGTCGAAGCGCTCACCGGTCTCCGGGAACGGGATGGCGTAGGCCGCGTGCTCGCGGTCGAACCACCCGGCACCGATACCGAGCTCCACCCGGCCACCGCTCATCTGGTCGACCTGAGCGACCTGGATCGCGAGCGGCCCGGGGAGCCGGAAGGTGGCGCTGGTCATCAGCGTGCCGAGCCGGATGCGGCTGGTCTCGCGGGCCAGGCCGGCCAGCGTCGTCCAGGCGTCGGTCGGCCCGGGCAGCCCGTCGCCGCCCATCGAGAGGTAGTGGTCGGAGCGGAAGAACGCGCTGAAGCCCGAGCTCCTCGGTGGCCGTGGCGATCCGCAGCAGCTGGTCGTAGGTAGCGCCCTGCTGGGGCTCGGTGAAGATGCGCAGGTCCATGCAGCCCAACCTAGTCAGGGCCGGCGGCGCTCCAGCCAGCGCACCTCGTACGGCGTCGCGTGGTCGGTGTGGTCCTCGCGGCGGGTCTCGAGCCACGCGGCCTCGTCGAAGCTCGGGGTAGTAGGTGTCGCCCTCGGGCGCGAGGTGCACCTCGGTCAGGACCTGCTCGTCGGCGAGTGCCATCGCGTCGCGGTAGACCTGCGCTCCCCCGCCGACGTTGACGACCTCGTCGTCCAGTGACCGACCGAGCTCGACCGCCTCGGGCACGGACCGGGCGACCAGCACGCCGTCGTGGCTCCAGTCGGGGTCGCGGGTGACCACGATGCTCTGCCGCTCGGGCAGCGGGCGGCCGATCCCCTCGAACGTCGTCCGACCCAGCACCAGCGGGTGGCCGACGGTGATCCGCTTGAAGTGGGCGAAGTCCTCGGGGATCCGCCAGGGGATGTTTCCCGCGCGACCGATCACGCCGTTCTCCGCGCGCGCCGCCACGAGCACGACCCGGGTCATCGGCACGCGCTCAGACCGAGATGGGCGCCTTGATGCCCGGGTGGGGGTCGTAGCCGTCGAGCTCGATGTGCTCGAGGTCGAAGCCGTCGAGCGCCTGCACCGACGGGTCGAGCCGCAGCGTCGGCAGCGGGCGCGGGTCGCGGGTGAGCTGGAGCTCGGCCTGCTCGAGGTGGTTGAGGTAGAGGTGGGCGTCGCCGAGGGTGTGCACGAAGTCGCCGACGCCGAGGCCGGTGACCTGGGCGACCATGTGGGTCAGCAGGGCGTACGACGCGATGTTGAACGGCACGCCGAGGAAGACGTCGGCCGAGCGCTGGTAGAGCTGGCAGCTCAGCCGGGCCGGGCCGTCCACGGTCGCCGGGGCGACGTAGAACTGGAACATCGTGTGGCACGGCGCCAGCGCCATGTCGGGGATGTCGGCGACGTTCCACGCCGAGACGATGTGGCGCCGGGAGTCGGGGTTGGCCCGGATCTGGTCGACCACCTGGGCGATCTGGTCGACGTGTCGGCCGTCGGGCGTCGGCCAGGAGCGCCACTGGTAGCCGTAGATCGGTCCGAGGTCGCCGTTGTCGTCGGCCCACTCGTCCCAGATGCTGATGCCGCGGTCCTGCAGCCACTTGACGTTGGTGTCGCCGCGCAGGAACCACAGCAGCTCGCCGAAGACCGACCGGGTGTGCACCCTCTTGGTGGTCACCAGCGGGAACCCGGCGGCCAGGTCGAAGCGCATCTGGTGCCCGAAGACGCTGCGGGTGCCGGTGCCGGTGCGGTCGGACTTCTCGACCCCCTCGTCGAGGATCCTGCGCACGAGGTCGAGGTAGGCCCGCATGCCGACAACCTACTCGTCCGCACCCCCCGAAGCGGGTCGCCGTGCGACCCTGTCCACATGCAGACCCGACCCCGGCACGGCGCGCGCTCGTCGGCGGCTGGGGACGCCGCGTGACCATCGGCGTGCTGGCCGCGCTCGCGGCCGCAGTGCTCTTCGGCACGGCCGCCGTCGCCCAGGCCGTCGCCGTACGCCGCAGCGGGCTGGTCTCGCCGCTGATGGGGCTGGTGCTGCTGGCCTACCTCGGCGGCTGGGTGATGCACATGGTCGCGATCACCCGGCTGCCCCTGTACGTCGCGCAGGTCGGTGTCGCCGGGTCGCTGGCGGTCACAGCGTTGATCGCGGCACGCGTCGTCGACGAGCCGCTGGAACGACGTGACTGGACCGCTGTCGGCGGCATGGTCCTGGGCCTGATCCTGCTCGTGGCCGCCGCGGGCGACATCGGGCAGCGCCAGCTCCACGCCGGCTTCACGATCGCCCTCTATGCCGGGCTCCTGGTCGTCCTCGTCGCCGGCGGCCTGGCGGCCCGGGCCGAGGGTCCTCGCAGCGGCGCCGTCCTGGGCGTGCTCGCGGGCGTCGCCTTCGCGGGCTCGCCGGTCGCGACCCGGCTCCTGGTCCACGAGCCGTTCGACACCCGCACGATCCTGCCCGCACTGAGCATCGTGCTCTTCGGGCTGCTCGGCTTCTGGCTCTACTCGCTCGCCCTCCGAGCGCACGTCGGTGACGGCCGCGACGGCTCCGCTCGTGCTGTTCGAGACCGTCGTGCCCGCCGTCGTGGGCGTGACGGTCTTCGGCGACTCGCTCCGGTCGGGCTGGTGGGCGGTCGGCGTCCTCGGGTTCGTGGTGGCCACGCTCGGCGCGCTCGAGCTCAGCGGTGCCGAGGCGCGGTTGGAGGACCTCGAGGTCGACCACCTGCCCGAGCCCCTGGAGCACCTGGTGGAGGCGCTCGAACCCGGCGTCTGAGCGTCTGGTGTGATGCGTCCATGACCAGCGCCGACGTCTCCGCGCGCGTGGCCTGGGCCGACGACGCCCCCGCCATCGCCGCCGTGCAGGTGCGCGCCTGGCGGGCGTCGTACGCCGGGCTGCTGCCCGCGGAGGTCCTCGAGGCCCTCGACCCCGACCAGCTCGCCCTCGGCTGGACCGACTCGCTGAACCGTCCCGCGGACGCGCGGCTTCGGGTGCTGGTGGCGCTCGAGCGCAGCCTGGTCACCGGGTTCGTGGTGACCGGGCCCGCCACCGACCCCGACTGCGACCCGGTGGCGACCGGCGAGATGACCGACCTCACCGTCGACCCGCACCTGCGCGGGCAGGGCCACGGCTCCCGGCTGCTCCAGGCGGCCGCCGACACGCTCGTCGCCGACCGCTTCACGCACGCGGTGACCTGGCTGCCGGCCGCCGACGACGCCCAGCGGGCCTTCCTGGCCTCTGCCGGCTGGGGCCCCGACGGGGCCCACCGCACCCTCGACCTCACCGGTGACGGGAGCACCACCCTGAAGCAGGTGCGCCTGCACACCGCCCTGGTCGACCGGTGAGCGGCACCGAGAGCACCCGCACCATCGTGCGGGACGGCATCGCCGTGGGCGTGGCCACCGGCGCCTACGGGCTCTCCTTCGGCGCGATCGGGGTGGCCGCGCGGGCTCGACGTCTGGCAGACCTGCGCGCTCTCGCTCCTCGTCTTCACCGGCGCCTCCCAGTTCGCGCTCGTGGGGGTGATCGCCTCCGGGGGCAGCGCGGCGTTCGGGGCGCTGTCGGGGGTGCTGCTCGGCATCCGCAACACGCTCTACGGGCTGCGCGTGGCGCCGCTGATCGACTACCGCGGCCTCAAGCGGCTCGGCGCGGCCCACCTCGTCATCGACGAGTCGACCGCCATGACGGTGACCCGGACGACCAGGGAGCAGGCCCGGGCCGGGTTCTGGTCGACCGGCCTCGCGGTGTTCACGCTGTGGAACCTCGCCACCCTGGTCGGCGCGCTCGCCGGCAACGCCCTCGGCGACCCGCGCACCTACGGTCTCGACGCGGCCGTCGGCGGCGCCTTCCTCGGCCTGCTCTGGCCGCGCCTGAGCACCGGCCGCAACCGGCTGGCCGCGCTGCTCGCGGCCGGGCTCGCGCTCGTGCTGGTGCCGTTCACGCCCCCGGGCGTGCCCGTGCTCGCCTCGGCGCTCGTCGCGATCGGGATGGCGTTCGTGGGCGGCGACCCGGAGCCGTCGATCGCGGTTCCGGAGGACGCGTGATCTGGGCGGCGGTGCTGGGCTGTGCGGCCGGCTGCTACCTGCTCAAGCTGGCCGGCATGTCGGTGCCCGAGCGCGCCCTGTCGCACCCCGTCGTACGCCGGGCGGCCGACCTCCTGCCCGTCGTGCTGCTCTCGGCGCTCGTCGCCGTGCAGGTCTTCGCGGGCCGGCGGCACGGTGAGGTGGCGCTGGTGCTGGACGCCCGCGTAGTCGGCCTCGCGGCGGCCGCAGTGGCGTTGCTGCTGCGGGCGCCGTTCATCGTGGTGGTCGCGGTCGCGGCCGTGGCCGCTGCCGTCGTCCGCCAGCTCTGAGCCCCGCCGAACACGGGAGCGACCGACCCGGCAGAAACGGGTCGGCCGCTCCGAGTCCGGCCATCTGCTGGCTCCGGCACACCCGAGACGGTGCCGGATCCACGTGGGCGTCATGGGTGTGAGGGGAGGGACTTTGAGGGGATGGGGGGCCCGTGTGCCCAGCACGAACCCCCCATCCGGGGACTCCTGACCTCCGTGGGGGGACGTGGAGGTCAGGACACGTTGGCCGCGCTCCATGCTGCGACCAGCGCGAGTCGGTTGATGCAGTTGTCGGGACACTGAAACAGCCCCGTGCGTCCAGAGTGCCTTGCCTGCGGGGCAGTGGCACCTACAGGTTCGTGCGCTGCACAAACGTGCAAGCTGCAGGATCCCGCGATCGGACCCCCCTGGTCAGGCCCCGGGGAGGTCCAGGAACTGCTCCAGCCCGACGGTGAGGCCGGGGTGGGAGCCGACCTCGCGCAGGCCCAGGAGCACTCCCGGGGTGAACGAGACACGGTCCAGGGAGTCGTGCCGGATCGTCAGCGTCTCCCCCGGCGAGCCCAGGATGACCTCCTGGTGGGCGACCAGCCCGCGCACCCGCAGGCCGTGCACGTGGATGCCCTCGACGACGGCGCCGCGGGCGCCGTCGAGCCCGGTGCTGGTGGCGTCCGGGACCGGCGGCGACCCGGCCTCGCGCCGCGCGGCCGCGACGAGCTCAGCAGTACGTCGCGAGGTGCCGGAGGGGGCGTCGGCCTTGTCGGGGTGGTGCAGCTCGACGATCTCCACGGACTCGTAGTGCGGCGCGGCCTGCGCCGCGAACCGCATCATCAGCACCGCGCCGATGGAGAAGTTCGGCGCGACCAGCACGCCGGTGGCGGGGCTGTCGGCCAGCCACCCGCGCAGCGTCTCGAGGCGCTCCTCGTCGAACCCGGTGGTGCCGACGACCGCGTGGATCCCGTGCTGGACGGCGAACTCGAGGTTGCCCATCACCACGTCGGGGTGGGTGAAGTCGACGACCGCGTCGGCGTGGGCCTCGACGAGCTCGCTCAGGTCGTCATCAGCGTCGATGCGGGCGACGAGCTCGAGGTCCTCGGCCCCCTCGACAGCCATGCAGACCTCGCGGCCGACCTTGCCCAGCGCCCCGAGGACACCCACCTTGATCGTCACGGGGTCAGGCTAGCGAGAGCGGCTCCGGCGAGGCCGACGACGGGGACCGGTGGGGCGGCCAGGGGCTGGCCAGCCAGGTCGGAGAGGTGCTCCTGCCACAACCCAGCAGCTCGACGAGGGTCGCCCGTTGCTCTTCGGTGAGTCCGTCGGCGCCGGCGCGCTCGCCGGCGCGCATGGCCGGACGCATCGACCTGACCATGCTGGGCATGCCGGACGGCCGGGAGCGCACAGCGGCGGAGATGCAGGCGCTCGTCGAGTCCGCCGGTCTCGCGTCCGAGCGGATCGTGCCCACCCCGACCCCGCTGAGCTTCATCGAGGCCAGGGTGCGCTGATCTCGGCGCGAGCCAGATGGTCCGTGGGGATCTGGCCTCCGAACGCCAGGATCTGGGGCCGGAAGTCCACGGACTGTCCGGGTCGGGCTCCCGGCCACGCTGCCCGATGTGCCCGATCGGCCTACGCGGGGCCGACCTGGGCCAGCGTCTGCGGGCGGGTGTAGAGCTCGCTGGCGAGGGTGTGCACGTCGGAGACGTTGACCGCGTCGAGGCGGTCGAGGACCTCGTCGACCGAGAGCAGCCGCTGCTGGAACAGCGCGGCCTCGCCCAGGCGGGTCATCCGTGAGCCGCTGTCCTCGAGGCTGAGCACGAGGCCACCGCGCGCCTGGCCCTTGCCGCGCTCGACCTCCTCCTCGGTCAGGCCGTGGGCCGCGACGCGGGTGAGCTCGGTGCGCACCACCCGCAAGAGATCGTCGGCCTTGCCCGGCAGCGAGCCGGCGGAGACGCCCACCATGCCGGCGTCGGAGTAGCCGAGGCCGAAGGAGTAGACCGAGTAGGCCAGCCCCCGGCGCTCGCGCACCTCCTGGAACAGGCGCGAGCTGGAGCTGCCGCCGAGCGCGGCGTTGAGGACGCTGAGCACGTAGCGGCGCGGGTCCGACCTGGTCAGGCCCTGCATGCCGAGCACGACGTTGACCTGCTCGAAGGGGCGCGACGAGCGGACCTCGCCCTGGTGGAGACGTCGCGGGCGGTCAGCCAGGCGGGGTCCGCGCGGCTGGGGCGGAGCCCTCGAGGAAGCCGTTGCGCCCGAACGACCTGCGCACGCGGCGTACGACGTCGGCGTGCTCGACGTTGCCGGCCACCGCGATGGTGAGCGACTCGGGCCGGTAGCGGCGGCGGTAGTAGCCGTTGACCTGGTCGCGGGTGAGCGCCTTGATCGACTCGGCGGTGCCGGCGATGGGCCGCGCCAACGGGGTGCCCGCCCACGCGGTCGCGGCGAACAGGTTGTGCACGACGTCGTCGGGATCGTCGTCGTGCATGGCGATCTCGTCGAGGATGACCTCGCGCTCGGCCTCGACGTCCTCCCGCGAGATCAGCGACGCGGTGAGCATGTCGCCGAGGACGTCGAGCGCGGTCGGCAGGTCCTCGTCGAGCACCCGGGCGTGGTAGCAGGTGTACTCACGCGCCGTGTAGGCGTTGAACTCGCCGCCGACCTCGTCGAGGGCCACCGAGATGTCCATCGCCGAGCGCTCGGCCGTGCCCTTGAACAGCAGGTGCTCGAGGAAGTGCGAGGCGCCGTTGAGCTGGGGCGACTCGTCACGGGAGCCCACCTGCACGAACGCTCCCACTGCGGCGGAGCGGACGCCGGGCATGTGCTCGGTGACGACCGTGAGGCCGCCACCGAGCACGCTCCGGCGTACGCCCGCGGGGAGACGCTGCGCCAAGGAGGACTTACTCGTCGTCGCCGGCGTCCGCGGTCGAGGACTCCTCGACCACGGGCACGAGCGACAGCTTGCCGCGGTCGTCGATCTCGCCGATCTCGACCTGGAGCTTCTGACCCACCGAGACGACGTCCTCGACGTTGTCGACCCGCTTGCCGCCGGCGAGGGCACGCAGCTTGCTGATGTGCAGCAGGCCGTCCTTGCCGGGCAGGAGCGAGACGAACGCGCCGAAGTTCGTCGTCTTGACGACGGTGCCGAGGTAGCGCTCGCCGACCTCGGGCATCGTCGGGTTCGCGATCGCGTTGACCGCGGCCCGGGCGGCCTCGGCCGCCTCGCCGTTGGTGGCGCCGATGTACACGGTGCCGTCGTCCTCGATCGACAGGGTCGCGCCCGTGTCGTCCTGGATCTGGTTGATGACCTTGCCCTTCGGCCCGATCACCTCGCCGATCTTGTCGACCGGCACGCGCACCGTGATGATGCGCGGTGCGTGGATCGACATCTCCTCGGGCGCGTCGATGGCCTCGGCCATCACGTCGAGGATGGTCAGGCGCGCGTCGCGGGCCTGGGTCAGCGCCGCGGCGAGCACCTCGGCGGGGATGCCGTCGAGCTTGGTGTCGAGCTGCAGCGCGGTGACGAACTCCCGCGTGCCGGCGACCTTGAAGTCCATGTCGCCGAAGGCGTCCTCGGCGCCGAGGATGTCGGTCAGCGCGACGTACGTCGTCTCGCCGTCGACCTCGCCGGAGATGAGGCCCATCGCGATGCCGGCCACCGGCGCCTTCAGCGGCACACCGGCCTGCAGCAGCGACAGCGTCGAGGCGCAGACCGAGCCCATCGAGGTGGAGCCGTTGGAGCCCATGGCCTCGGAGAGCTGGCGGATCGCGTAGGGGAACTCCTCGCGACCGGGCAGCACCGGCAGCAGCGCGCGGCGCGCGAGCGCACCGTGGCCGACCTCGCGGCGCTTGGGCGAGCCCACCCGGCCGGTCTCACCCGTGGAGAACGGCGGGAAGACGTACTTGTGCATGTAACGACGCGACTTCTCCGGCGAGAGCGTGTCGAGCTTCTGCTCCATCGTGAGCATGTTCAGCGTGGTGACGCCCAGGATCTGGGTCTCGCCGCGCTCGAACAGCGCCGAGCCGTGCACCCGCGGGATCACGGCCACCTCGGCGGACAGGGTGCGGATGTCGCTCAGCCCACGGCCGTCCATGCGGACCTGGTCGCGGAGGACGCGCTCGCGGACGAGCGACTTGTTCAGCGAGCGGAACGCAGCGCCGATCTCCTTCTCGCGACCCTCGAACTTCGCGCCGAGCGAGTCGAGCACGGACGCCTTGATCTCGTCGAGACGGTCCTGGCGCTCCTGCTTGCCGGCGATGGTCAGCGCCGGTGCGAGGTCGGCCTTGGCGGCGTCCTCGACGGCGGCGTACACGTCGTCCTCGTAGTCGAGGAAGATCGGGAACTCCTCGACCGGCTTGGCCGCCTGGCGGGCCAGCTCGGCCTGGGCCTCGCACAGCTGCTTGATGAACGGCTTGGCGGCGTCGAGCCCGGAGGCGACGACCTCCTCGGTCGGCGCCTTGGCGCCGCTCTGGACGAGCTCGAAGGTCTGCTCGGTGGCCTCGGCCTCGACCATCATGATGGCGACGTCACCGGTCTCGGTGACGCGGCCGGCGACGACCATGTCGAAGGTCGCGTTCTCGAGCTGGCTGTGCGTCGGGAAGGCGACCCACTGCCCGTCGATCAGCGCCACGCGGGTGCCGCCGACCGGGCCGGAGAACGGCAGGCCGGAGAGCTGGGTGGACGCGGACGCCGCGTTGATCGCGAGCACGTCGTAGGGCTGGTCGGGGTCGAGCGCGAGCACGGTGATGACGACCTGGACCTCGTTGCGCAGACCCTTCTTGAAGGTCGGGCGCAACGGGCGGTCGATCAGGCGGCAGGTGAGGATCGCGTCCTCGCCGGGCCGGCCCTCGCTGCGGAAGAAGGAGCCGGGGATCTGCCCGACGGCGTACATCCGCTCCTCGACGTCGATGGTGAGGGGGAAGAAGTCGAACTGGTCCTTGGGCTGCTTGCCGGCCGTGGTGGCCGAGAGCAGCATGGTCTCGTCGTCGAGGTAGGCGGTCACCGAACCGGCGGCCTGCCGGGCCAGCAGCCCGGTCTCGAAGGTGATCTTGCGGGTGCCGTAGGCACCGTTGTCGAGAACGGTCTCGACAGCCGTGATGTTGTCAGACAAGAGTTGTCTCTCTCGTACGCGAAGCGCACCGCTGCCCGCGGAGAGTGGCCGGTCTTCGATCGAGATCCTCGGAACGGCCACAGATGTCGCGGCTCCGGGAATCACTACCGAGGACCGGGCCTGAGGGCTCGCGGACGCTCCTGGATTTCCTTGGATTCTTCAGTTGTGAAGTCGTGCGTCTTGGTGCTGTCTAGCAGAAACGGCCCACCCCTCGGGGGTGGGCCGTTCACGTCAGCGGCGCAGGCCGAGTCGCGACACGATCGAGCGGTAGCGCTCGATCTCGGTCTTCTCCAGGTAGTTCAGGAGACGACGGCGCTGGCCCACGAGGAGCAGCAGGCCACGACGGCTGTGGTGGTCGTGCTTGTGCTGCTTGAGGTGGTCGGTGAGGTGGGAGATGCGGTGGCTCAGCAGCGCGATCTGCACCTCGGGGGAACCGGTGTCGCCCTCGACGGTGGCGTACTCGGCGATGATCTTCTTCTTGGTCTCGGCGTCGGTACCGATGGACACGCGTGAACTACCTTTCATCTCTTCGTTGCGCGGTGCTCCGGGGCTTGTCCACCCGGGCTCTCTGGATCCGCGGCCGGCGTACGGCAGGTTGCCCCGTGGGACAACTCCACAAGGTTATCAGCGCCACGCCCGGGACACTAATCCCGGCGGTCGGAGCCGCGAACCCTCGTGACGTGGGCACTCGGGCGCCGAGATGAGCCGATGGACGACGCGTCGGGAGGCTCTCCCGGCACGCGCGGGGAGGACTGCGCCCGGCGCCCCCAGGCAAACAGGACGCCGTCTGGAAACAGGAGCCTCGAGCCGGCCTGAGCCGGTGACAGGATCGGGGCCATGACGGTCCACGGTCGCGAGGTGTTCGAGGCCCGGGTCGAGCGGTGGGTCCCCGACCTCGACACGGCGCTGGCTCCGCTGTACGACGACCCGGCTGCCGTGCGCGAGCGGTTGCTGGAGCTGGCCGCGAAGGCCTTCGACGAGCGCAGCGAGGACCTCCACCTGCTCGACCTGCGCCGGTCACTCGCGCCGGACTGGTTCCAGCGGCCGGAGACGATCGGCTACGCCGCGTACGCCGACCGGTTCGCCGGCACGCTCCGCGGGGTGGCCGAGCGGGCGCCGTACCTCGAGGAGCTGGGGGTGCGCTACCTGCACCTGATGCCGTTGCTGACCCCGCGGCCGGCCCCGAACGACGGCGGCTACGCGGTGATGGACTACCGGAGCGTGCGCCCTGACCTCGGCACGCTGGAGGACCTCCGCGCGCTGACCACCGAGCTGCGCGGACGCGGCATCAGCCTGTGCGTCGACCTGGTCGTCAACCACGTGGCGCGGGAGCACGAGTGGGCGCGGAGGGCCCGTGCGGGCGACCCGACGTACCGCGACTACTTCCACGTGTTCGGCGACCGGGAGCTGCCCGATGCCTACGAGCGGACGTTGCCGGAGGTCTTCCCCGACTTCGCACCCGGCAGCTTCACCTGGGACGAGGAGCTCGACGCCTGGGTGTGGACGACGTTCAACGACTACCAGTGGGACGTCAACTGGTCGAACCCCGACGTGCTGTGCGAGTACGCCGACATCATCCTGGGGCTGGCCAACGAGGGGGTCGAGGTCTTCCGGCTCGACGCGATCGCCTTCATCTGGAAGCGCATGGGCACCAGCTGCCAGAACCAGCCCGAGGTGCACGCGGTGACGCAGGCGCTGCGCACGGTGGCGCGGATCGCCTGCCCCGCGACGGTGTTCAAGGCCGAGGCGATCGTGGGACCGCACGACCTGCCGGCGTACCTCGGGCAGGGAGGTCACTGGGGCAAGGTCAGCGACCTCGCCTACCACAACGGGCTGATGGTGCACGTCTGGTCGATGCTGGCCAGCCGCGACGTCACGCTCGCGTCGACCGCGCTGCGGGCGCTGCCGCCGGTGCCCTCGACGACCGCCTGGATCACCTACGCCCGCTGCCACGACGACATCGGCTGGGCCATCGACGACGAGTCGGCTGCCGCGGCGGGTGTGAGCGGCTACGGCCACCGCGCCTTCCTCTCCGACTTCTACGCCGGCACCTTCCCGGGGTCGTGGGCCCGTGGCCTGGTGTTCCAGGAGAACCCGGTCACGCAGGACCGCCGCATCTCCGGCTCGTTGGCCTCGCTCGCGGGCCTCGAGGCCGGGGATCCGCTCGCGCCGGCCCGGATCCGGCTCGCGCACGCGGTCGTGCTCGGCTTCGGCGGCCTGCCGGTGATCTGGATGGGTGACGAGATCGGCCTGGTCAACGACCCCGACTGGGACGCCGTGCCCGAGCACGCGGAGGACAACCGGTGGGCGCACCGGCAGCGGATGCCCTGGCCACCTCCTCCCGATGTGCACGGCATCTACGCCTCGGTTCGCGCACTCATCGACGCCCGCCGGTCGCTGCCGCACCTGCACGCGTCGGTGCCGACCGAGGTGCTCGAGCCGCGCGACCCCGGCGTCCTGCTGCTCGCGCGCCGGCACCCCCTCGGTGTCATGCTCGGCGTCTACAACGTCACCGACACGCCACGCCACGTACCTGTCGAGGCGCTCCACGACCTCGGCCTCTCCCCCGACGACGTCGTCGACGCGATCAGCGGCCAGGCACCCCCCTGGCGCGGCGACTCCCTCGAGCTCGCGCCGTACGACGTCCTCTGGCTCACCTGATCCGAGCCCACCCCCGGGTCGGCCACGGCACAATCGGGACCATGTTGACCGACGACCAGATCGCGAGCATGTCGGTCGAGGCACGCCGCGAGCTGATCATGCGCCTCGCTGCCCCGACCGACGAGGTCACGCCGGGAGCCCGGTGGTTGATGCGGACCCGCGAGGTGCGCATGGCGGTCCTCGGGCTCGCCACCGTGGTGATGGTCCCCTGGACGATCTACCTGGCGTTCTCGTTGCCGCGGCGCTACCTGGCCCACAACTGGGACGCGGTGTGGGTCGGTTTCGACACCCTGGAGATCGCGCTGCTGGTCGCCACGGCGGTGCTCGGCTTCCTCAGGCGGCAGCTGGTCATGCTCACGGCCTTCACGCTGGGCGTGATCCTGCTGACCGACGCGTGGTTCGACGTCCTCACCAGCAACGACGTCGACCGGCCCATCTCGGTCCTCTCGCCCTGTTCGTCGAGATCCCGCTGGCGCGTCATGATGATCACCGTCGCCGTGCAGCTTCTGCGCATCGTCGCCATCCGGCTGTGGTCGCTCGATCCACGGCGGCCATTGTGGGACATCGCGATCCCCCTGCCGAAAGACGTCGCTCCAGGCCGTCCGCCGACCCCGCCGGTCAGCGGCGCTGAGGCAGGTCCGCGGGCACGCCGACCCTGCGCTCGACGTCCTGCGGCCATCTGGGCGACCAGGGGCTCGACGCCGTCGAACTTCGACCATCCCGCGGAGGCGGGCGACGAAGGAGATCTCGACGAGCTGGTCGTAGAGGTCGAGGCCCTCCCGGTCCAGGACGTAGGCCTCGACGCGCCGCTCCCGCTCGCCGTCGAACGTCGGGTTGGTGCCGACGCTGATCGCCGCAGGCATCGGCTCGCTGCCTGGCGGCTCGAGGCGGCGCAGCCAGCCGGCGTAGACCCCGTCCGCGGGCGCGGCCACGTCCCGCGTCGGGACGTTGGCCGTGGGGTAGCCGAGCTCGCGGCCGCGCAGGTCACCGCGCGCGACATGACCCACGACGGAGAACGGCCGGCCCAGGGCTTCGGCTGCGCCCTCGACGTCGCCGGCAGCGAGACACGTGCGGACGTACGTCGAGGACCAGACCTGGGGGCCGCCGTCGAGCGCGATGCCCTCGGCCGCGAAGTCGCGGGTCGCCCCCGTCTCCCGCAGGGTGGCGACGTCGCCCGCAGCCCTTGCACCGAAGCGGAAGTTGGCGCCGACGACGACGTGCGCGGCGTGCAGGGCGTCGACGAGCACGCGGTCGATGAACTCCTCGGGCGTCCAGGCAGCGATCTCGCGCGAGAACGGGACCACGAAGACGTCGTCCACGCCGGCCTCGCGCAGCAGCTCGCAGCGCTGGTCGATCCCGGTGAGCGAGCGCGGCGCGTGTTCGGGGCGCAGCACCGCCATCGGGTGCGGGTCGAAGGTGACCGCGACGACGAGGAGTCCCTCGGCGTCGGCGATCTCCCGCGCGCGTCGTACGACGTGCCGGTGGCCGAGGTGGACCCCGTCGAAGTTGCCGATCACGACGACGGTGCGACCGAGGTCGGCCGGCACGTCGTCGACGGATCGCCAGATGCGCATTCGCCGAGGCTAGCGAGGAGCGAACCGGTCGCCCACCCCGGCCACAACGACGAGCCGACGGCGTCGAGCTGGCGGTGCAGCAGGACCAGCAGCTCGTCGTCGTCCGGGCGGTCGGTGGGCGTGGGGCTGGTCATCCGGGCGACGAGGTCGTCGAACGCCTGTGCCGGCGGCGCCGTGGCCAGCAGCTCGCGCATCGTCGTGCCCAGCGCGAACACGTCGGCGGCCGGGGTGACCAGGCCGTCGTCCAGCAGCTCGGGTGGCATGTACGCCGTCGTGCCGGGTGCTCCCTGCCCGCCGTAGACGCGGCCGACCGGCGTGAGCGCACCGAGGTCGAGGAGCACCGCGCGACCGTGACGGACGACGGTGTTGCCCGGCTTGACGTCGAGGTGGGCCAGCCGATGGCGGTGCAGGTGACGCAGCGACGACGCGATCTGGAGCGCCACCAGCACCACGTCCGGGAGGGTCAGCGTCCTCCTCCTCGTGGAGGGTGCCGAGCGACGGGCCCTCGACGTACTCCAGCACCAGGTGCGGGACCGGCGCCTCCAGCTCGGGCTGCCACAGCCGCTGGAGGCCAGGGTGCGCGACGCTCCGGTGCGCGTGGGCCTCCAGCAGGAGGTCCTCCCACACCCCGGCGTCGTCGACCTCGTCGGGACGGGGCAGCTTCACCACGACCGGCGACCAGAGGTCGATCGACCACGCCAGCCAGCTCTCGCAGTGGGTGCCGCCGCCGAGCAGCTGCCAGGCGAGCAGCCCCGGGAGCAGCGGCTCGCCCGGCGCGAGATCGCGCCACGACTCCTCCGTGTCGGTCATCAGCTCTCCTGCCGGTGCGGGCCTCCAGATGCGCGGGGGTGGGGGCGCACCGGTTCGCCCCCACCCCGCGCGTGCGCCTCAGTGGCGCCCGTGGCTGCGCGAACGGCTACGGCTGCGGTTACGGCTGCGCGTGCGGCGCGCCGTGCTCTCGCCGGGGTGCGCCTCGGCGAGGCCGAAGATCAGCCCGGAGTGACGAGTGGTCGACATGTGGTTCACCTCCCTCCTGCATGAGTGCTGTCGGCGCCGGCCGGAACGCCGGCGCCGGAGTCGTGGAGGCGTGCTGCAGCGGTCCGCAGGTGCACGACGTCGTCGGCCCAGCGGACGACCCGGGGGTCGTGGGTCACGACGACGACGGTGCAGCCACGCGTGGACGCCGAGAGAGCGGCGAGGACGAGGTCGGCCGCCGCGTCGTCGAGGCCGGCGGTCGGCTCGTCCAGCAGGAACAGGTCCGCCCGGCGTACGACGGCCCGCGCGATCGCCAGCCGCTTGCGCTCCCCGCCCGAGAGCTGGAGGCCGGACTCGCCGACGGGGGTGTCGAGGCCCGCCGGCAGCCGCTCGGCGAAGGCGCTGACGAGCGCGCTCTCGGCCGCGGAACGGACCTCCGCGTCCGGTGCGGAGGGGTTGCCGAGCGCGATGTTGCGCCGGATCGTGTCGTCGAGGAACCAGGACTCCTGCGGGACGTAGGCGATGTGTCGGCGCAGCTCCCCACGGCGAGCATCCGCAGGTCGCGACCGCCGACGCAGACGAGGCCTGAGGTGGGCTGCTCGAAGCGCAGGAGCAGGTTGAGCACCGTGCTCTTCCCGGCGCCAGTGGGGCCGGTCAGCGCGGTCACCCGCCCGGAGGCGAAGACGAGGTCGACGTCGACGAGCACGGGCGTCGTGTCGTAGCCGAAGCTCACCGACTCGAGCACGACGTCGCCGCGCAGATCGCGCACGGGCAGCCCGTCGGTCGGCCGGACGGTGCGCGCCGCGAGGATCTCGTCCAACCGGTTCCGGCTGGCCTCGGCCCGCGCGAGTGTCGCGGCGAGCGAGGTCAGCGACCGCAATGGCACGTAGATCCCGGCCACGTAGGTGAGCGCGACCAGAAGCGTGCCCGTGGTCATCGCGCCCTGCTGCACCCGCACGACGCCCAGCACCAGCACCGCCGCGCCGCCCAGTCCGAGCACGACGTCGGCGAGGGGGCCGAGACGTGCCTCGACGCCGACGGCGGCCGCGTTGGTCCGCCGGACACGCTGGCTGAGCCGGTCGAAGTCGGCATGGATCGCGCGCTGGTGGCCGAACGCCTGCACCACGCGGACGTTGCGGACGAGGTCCTGGGCGCGTTCGCCGAGCCGGCCCTCCTGCTCGCGAGCGCGACCCTGTGCCTCGCGCACGAGCCGGCGACGCAGCACGATCACCGCCACCAGCACCGGGCGACCGCGACGGCGGTCACCGCGAGCCAGGGGTCGATCACGGCTCAGCATCACGAGCGTGCCCACCAGCACCACGGACTCGGGGACCACGACCTCCCACCACGCGACGACGGAGTCCTCGACGCGGCGTACGTCGGAGGTGATCCGGTTGACGAGCTCGGCGCTGCGGTGGCGTCGGAAGAACGCGGTCGGCTGGTCCAGCAGGCGCCCGACCAGCCGCCCGCGCAGGTCGGCGCCGATGCCCTCGGCGACGCGGCCGACCAGGGTGGCGGACCCGGCAGCGGCCAGGGCGCCGGTCACGCTGAGCACGACGACGGCGACCCCGGCGACGACGGCCAGCTCCCAGGCCTCCGAGACCGTCGAGCGGCGCGGCCCACGAGGGGAACGGCCGACCGCCGAGGCCCTGGTCGACCACGAGCTGCAAGCGGCCACGGCCGCGCCAGCTCGAGCGCCGCCTCCGCCAGGATCAGCGCCGCGGCCGTCGCGAGCGTGGCCCGGTGCGGTCGGGAGAGGCGGCGCGCGTCGACGTCCCGGAGACGTCGGAGGGGGTGCGTGCCGGCCATGACGTCACCCTGCTGCCCGCGGCGGACGGCCAGGTAGTGAACGATCGTCCTAGCACCGATGACTCCTGGCCCTGCCCGCGGTCGGATGGCCAGGACCGGAACGAGTCGAGGAGGGACCATGGCCAAGCTGCTGTACTCGGCGACGATGTCGCTGGACGGCTTCATCGCCGGCGCCGGCGGTGACATGTCGTGGCTGTCCGAGCACGCGGGGTCGGTCGAGGTGGACATCGATGCCCTGGTGGCGACGATCGGCGCGCTGCTCATCGGCCGGCGCACCTACGGCGGCGACGACCCCAACCGGGGCACCGACTCCGAGGGTGCCTTCGGGGGCCGCTGGCACGGCAGGTCGGTGGTGCTGACCCACGAGCCACCGGTGGACGAGGCGGATCCCGACGTCCGGTTCGCCACCGACCTGATGACCGCGGTGCAGTGGGCCTCGGAGGCCGCCGGAGACCGCTACGTCAACGTGCTGGGGGCCGACGTGGCGAAGCAGTGCCTCGAGGCCGGGCGGCTCGACGAGATCCTGGTCTACGTGGCGCCGGTGCTCCTCGGCGACGGCACCCGCCTCTTCGAGCACGCCGGCGGGACCGACGTACGCCTCGAGCCGATGGACCCCGGCGAGGAGGTCCCCGGTTGGCTGCGCTACCGCGTCAGCCGGTGAACACGGCGACGGCGCGGGCCGCGTTGCCGTCCTGCTCGTAGAGCGCGAGGAAGCTGCCGTCCGGGGCGAACACGGCGACCGGGCCGGGCCCGCCCAGCCGCACGGGCAGCTTGCGGCCGAAGCGGACGTCGATGGCCTGCTGCTCGTCGAGGTCGTACGACGCGAAGCACCGCCGTGCCACGGAGGCCAGGGGCACCGGCTGCCACTCCTCCTCGAGCTGCTCGAGCGTGCGCGCCTCGTCGAGCCCGAACGGCCCCACCGTCGTACGTCGCAGGAAGGTCAGGTGGCCACCCACCCCGAGATGCTCGCCGAGGTCGCGGGCGATGCTGCGCACGTAGGTGCCGGTGCTGCAGCGAACGCCGACCGCCACGTCCGTCGTGGCGGCGCGCTCGTCGCGGATGACCTGGCGGACGTCGATCTCCTCGATCCGGACCCGCCGCGCCGCGAGCTCGACCTGCTCCCCCGCGCGCACGCGGTCGTAGGCCCGGCGACCGTCGACCTTCACCGCGCTCACCGACGACGGGACCTGGTCGATCTCGCCCACGAAGCCCGCGAGGGCCGCGCGCACGGCGTCCTCGGCGACGTCGGCCGCCGGAGTCCTGGAGAGCACCTCACCCTCGGCGTCGTCGGTGCTCGTCGCCGCCCCGAGCCGGATGGTGGCGTCGTAGGACTTGTCGGCGAGCTGCAGGTGTCCGAGCAACCGGGTGGCCCGGCCGATGCCGACGAGCAGCACGCCGGTGGCCATCGGGTCGAGAGTGCCCGCGTGGCCGACCTTGCGCGTGCCGGCGAGCCGTCGTACGCGGGCGACGACGTCGTGCGAGGTCATCCCCGCGGGCTTGTCGACGACGACCAGCCCGGGCTCGACCTCGCTCATTCCTCGTCGTCGGCGGCGCGCGGCTTCTTGTACGGGTCTGCCTCGCCGGCGTACGCCCCGTCGGCCCGCGCCTGGGCGGCCTCGGCGTCGGACTGGTGCACCCGCTCGAGCAGCTCGTCGATGTGGCGTGCGGTCTCGGGCAGCGCGTCGTGGACGAACTCCAGCGTGGGCACGTGGCGCATGCCGAGCTGCTTGCCGACCTCGGAGCGGATCAGCCCCTTGGCCGACTCGAGAGCGGCCGCCGAGCCCTGGAGGTCCTCCGAGTCGTCCTGCCCGGGCTGGCCCAGCACGGTGTAGAAGACCGTCGCCTGCTGGGTGTCACCGGACACGCGCACGTCGGTCACGGTGACGAAGCCGAGCCGCGGATCCTTGACCCGTCGCTCCAGCATCTCCGCGACCACGACCTTGATCCGGTCGGCGATCTTGCGGACCCGTGGGTTGGCCATGCCTGCTCCCTCGTACCCGCGGTTTCCCTAGTGAACTAGGGAAACTCGCGCTGACAACACGAATTTTCTCGTGGGAAGCGGTGGTTTCCCTAGTTCACTAGGGAAACCGACCGCCGCCCGACAAGCACTACGCCCGCGGGATCTCCCGCAGCTCGAACGCCTCGACGACGTCGCCCTCCTTGATGTCGTTGTAGCCCCGGAGCACGAGACCGCACTCGAAGCCTTCCCGCACCTCGGTGACGTCGTCCTTCTCGCGACGCAGCGAGGTGAGGTCGAGGTTGTCCTGGACCACGGCACCGTCGCGGATCAGGCGCACCTTGGCGTTGCGCCGGATCACCCCGCTGGTGACCATGCAGCCCGCGATGTTGCCGATGCGGGAGCTGCGGAAGATCGCGCGGATCTCCGCCTGGCCCAGGGTCTGCTCCTCGTACTCGGGCTTGAGCATGCCCTTGAGGGCGGCCTCGATCTCCTCGATCGCCTGGTAGATCACCGTGTAGTAGCGGATCTCCACGCCCTCGCGCTCGGCCATCTCGGTCGCCTTGCCCTGCGGGCGGACGTTGAAGCCGATGATGATCGCGTCGGAGGCGGCGGCCAGGTCGACGTTGGTCTCGGTGATCGCACCGACACCGCGGTCGATGACGCGCAGCGACACCTCGTCGCCGACGTCGATCTTGGCCAGCGAGTCCTCGAGGGCCTCGACCGAGCCGGACACGTCGCCCTTGAGGATGAGGTTGAGCTCCTGGCTCTCGCCCTTCTCCATGGAGGCCATGAAGTCCTCGAGGCTGCGACGCACGCGACGCTTGGCCTGCATGGCCGCACGCTCGCGCGACTCGCGCTTCTCGGCGATCTGGCGGGCGATCCTGTCGTCCTCGACCACGATGAAGTTCTGGCCGGCTCCGGGCACGCCGGAGAGGCCGAGCACCATGGCCGGACGCGACGGGTCGGCCTCCTCGATGTTCTCGCCGTGCTCGTCGAGCATCGCCCGCACCCGGCCGTACGCCGGACCGGCGACGATCGAGTCACCCACACGCAAAGTGCCGCGCTGGACGAGGATCGTCGCGACCGGACCACGGCCACGGTCGAGGTGGGCCTCGACCACGAGCCCCTGTGCGTCCTGCTCGGGGTTGGCCCGCAGGTCCAGCGACGCGTCGGCGGTCAGGACGATGGCCTCGAGCAGCTTGTCCAGGTTGAGCTCGGACTTGGCCGAGACGTCGACGAACATCGTGTCGCCGCCGTACTCCTCGGGCACGAGGCCGTACTCGGTGAGCTGCCCGCGCACCTTGGTCGGGTCGGCCTCCGGCTTGTCGATCTTGTTGACCGCGACCACGATCGGTACCCCGGCGGCCTTGGCGTGGTTGAGCGCCTCGACCGTCTGCGGCATCACGCCGTCGTCCGCCGCGACCACGAGGACCGCGATGTCCGAGGACTGCGAGCCACGGGCACGCATGGCGGTGAACGCCTCGTGACCAGGGGTGTCGATGAAGGTGATGCGCCGGTCGTTGCCGTCGACGTTGGTGTGCACCTGGTAGGCACCGATGTGCTGGGTGATGCCACCGGCCTCGTCGGCCACGACGTTGGACTGGCGTAGCGCGTCGAGGAGCCTGGTCTTGCCGTGGTCGACGTGACCCATGACGGTGACCACCGGCGGACGGGCCTCGAGGTCGTCCTCGTCGCCCTCGTCGGAGCCGAACTCGATGTCGAAGGAGTCCAGCAGCTCGCGGTCCTCGTCCTCGGGCGAGACGACCTCGACGACGTAGTTGAGCTCCTCACCGAGCAGCTCGAGCGTCGCGTCGTTGACCGACTCGGTCGCGGTGACCATCTCGCCGAGGTGGAAGAGCATCTGCACCAGGGCGGCCGGCTCGACGCCGATCCGCTCGGCGAAGTCGGTCAGGGAGGCACCTCGCGGCAGGCGGACGGTCTCGCCGTCACCCTTGCGGACGCGGACGCCACCGATCGTCGGGGCCTGCATGGCCTCGAACTCCTGACGACGCGCCCGCTTGGACTTGCGACCGCGACGCGACGGACCGCCCGGGCGACCGAAGGCACCCTGGGTGGTGCCGCGGCCACCGGGGCGACCGCGACCACCAGGACGACCACCGCTGGGCGGGCCACCGAGGCCGCCACCGGGAGGGCCGCCGAAGCCGCCGCCACCGGGACGTCCACCCGGGCCGCCGCGACCGGGAGCGCCGCCTCGGGCCCCACCGGGACCACCGGGACCACCGCGGCCAGGGGCACCCGTGCGGGCACCGCCGGGGCCACCACCGAAGGCGGCCGGGGACTTGGGCATCATCGCCGGGTTGGGGCGCGGCATGCCGTCACGGCCGGCCGGCGGGCGCGGTGGGCGCTGGTCGTCGCCCGGAGCAGCGGCCGGACGCGGTGCCGGGCGGGTGCCCATGCCTTGCGAGGAGGCGAACGGGTTGTTGCCGGGGCGCGGGGCGCCGGGTCGCGCCGGGCGCGGGCCAGGCTTGAAGCGCGGCTCCTCGTCGCCGTCGGCCTCGGCGGGAGCCTCGGGCTCCGCCGCTGCCTCCTCGGCCGGGGGCTCCTCGACCGGCGCGGGCCGCGGGCCAGGTCGGGGCGCGGTCCTCGCTGCGGGAGCAGGGACCTCGGCGGCTGCCGGAGCGTCCTCGGGCTCGGCCGCGACGACCTCGGGGGTCGCCTCGTCGGCCACCGTCTCCGCGGCGGGTGCCGGGGCGGCGGCCTTCTTGGCCGGCGCCTTCTTGGCCACCTTCTTCGCGGCGGCGGCTTCCTTCTTGGCGAGAAGCTCCTCGCCGTACTTGTCCTGGAACCGCTTCACTACGGGCGGTTCGACGCTGGACGACGGCGCCTTCACGTACTCACCGAGATCGGTGAGCAGGGTGATCACTTCGGCGCTCTTGACGCCATATTCCTTGGCGAGCTCAGAGACTCGGACCTTGGCCACGTGGTTCCTCCTGGTCCGAGCTCCCCCCACGGGGTACGGACCGCTAGTCGGTGTGCGTGCTCATCGCACTGTGCTGCTCATTGCGGTTCTCATCGCAGGCTCATGAGCTCGGGCTCCCGTTCCTGGGTGCGATCTGGGTGTGTGGTTCGTGCTGGGGTTCGTGCTGGGGTGCCGGCTGCTCGAGGTGCTGCCTCAGTCGGCCGAGGTCAAGCGGCCCCCGGACCCCGGCATCATGCCGCAGTGCCCGAGCAAAGGCACGTCTGCGCTCGGCGCGAGCGAGGCATTCGGTCGTGGGGTGCAGGTGCGCCCCGCGGCCGGGAGCGGTGCCGGTCGGGTCGGGCTCGACGGACCAGTGGCCCGCCGCGTCCATCCCTGCGACGATCCGCAGCAGCTCACGCTTGGTGGCCCGTCGCCGGCAGCCGATGCACGTGCGGACGGGTCCGCTGGCGCCCGTCGGACTGTCCGGTTCTGCAACCACCGAGGATCCACTGTACCGGCGTCCCGCGCAGAGGACTAAACGCATGTGGCGGGCGTTGGTGGGTTTCCCGTGACGACCAGGGTATATCATGCCACTTTGATATCAACTGCTGCTGATGGAGACCCCGATGAGCGACTTCCGGTTCACCCCCGCCGAGCACCTCGGCGCCGTCTCCCGCGACCTCCGCGACGGCGAGCGCGAGGGCGTCCCGCTGCGCGTCCTCGTCGTCGAGCGCACGTTCGCGGCCACCACGGCCGAGGTCTGGTCCGCGATCACCACCCCCGAGCGGATCCCCCGCTGGCTCGCCCCGGTCTCCGGTGACCTGCGGGTCGGCGGCCGGTTCCAGGTCGAGGGCAACGCCGGCGGCGAGGTCCTGGCCTGCGAGGAGCCGACCCGGCTCGAGATCACCTGGGAGTACGCCGGCGACACGAGCTGGGTCGAGGTGACCCTGCGCGAGCAGGAGGCCGGCACCCTGCTCAGGCTGGAGCACGCGGCCCCGGTCCCCCCGCAGATGTGGGAGGAGTTCGGGCCCGGGGCCGTCGGCATCGGGTGGGAGATGATGCTGATGGGGGTCGCCGAGCACGTAGCGGACCCGGCCTTCTCGGCCGCCGAGGTGCAGACGTTCCTCGCCGCGCCCGAGGGCCTGGCCTACGTCGGCGAGTACATGACGGCGAGCAGCCGCGGGTGGGGCGAGGCGAGCGCGGCGTACGGCACCGACCGGGCGCAGGCCACGGCCGCGGCCGACCGGTGCCTGGCCGCCTACACGGGGACCGACGCCGCCGCCGAGCGGGCCGAGGACTGAGTGGGCGCCTTCGACGTCCTGGGCGACCCGGTCCGCCGCCGCATCCTGGAGCTCCTCGCCGACGGTGAGCGCTCCGCCGGCGACGTGGTGGCAAGCATCGGCGAGGAGTTCGGCATCGGCCAGCCGGCGGTCTCGATGCAGCTCAAGGTGCTGCGCGAGGCGGGCTTCGCCCGGGTGCGTGCTGACGGCGCCAGGCGGCTGTACTCCCTCGACGGCACCGAGTCGGGGCCGCTCGCGGAGGTGGACGCCTGGCTGGGACGGTTCCGCGGGTTCTGGGGACAGCGGCTCGACGCCCTCGGGACCGAGATCGCCCGTGGCGAGCGCCGCTGACGGCTTTACTGCTCGGCCTGCTCCTGGGCCTGCTCCTGGGCCTGCTCCTGGGCCTGCTCCTCGGACTCCTCGAGCGGCGGCGCGACCGGGACGACGTCGTCGCGGGGCGCCTCGTCGGAGCGGATGTCGATGCGCCACCCGGTGAGGCGCGCGGCCAGGCGGGCGTTCTGCCCCTCCTTGCCGATCGCGAGCGAGAGCTGGTAGTCGGGCACGATCACGCGGGCCGACTGGGCATCGGCGTCGACCACGATCACCTCGGAGACCCGGGCCGGGCTGAGCGCGTTGGCCACGAGCTGGACGGCGTTGTCGGACCAGTCGACGATGTCGATCTTCTCGCCGTGCAGCTCGTTCATCACGTTGCGCACCCGCTGGCCCATCGGCCCGATGCAGGCGCCCTTGGCGTTGACGCCCGACACGTTCGAGCGGACGGCGATCTTGGTGCGGTGGCCGGCCTCGCGGGCGATGCCGGCGATCTCGACCGTGCCGTCGGCGATCTCGGGGACCTCGAGGGCGAACAGCTTCTTGACCAGGTTGGGGTGCGTGCGCGACAGCATCACCTGCGGGCCGCGCATCCCCTTGCGGACGCTGACGACGAGGCACTTGATCCGGGTGCCGTGCGAGTAGTCCTCGCCGGGCACGCGCTCACCGGCCGGCAGCAGCGCCTCGAGCTTGCCGAGGTCGACCAGCACGTCGTCGGGGTTGCGGCCCTGCTGGATGAGGCCGGAGATGACGTCGCCCTCCTTGCCGGAGAACTCGCCGAACTTCCGCTCGTCCTCGGCGTCGCGCAGCCGCTGCAGCATGATCTGCTTCGCCGTCGTGGCGGCGATCCGCCCGAAGCCCTCGGGCGTGTCCTCGTACTCGCCGAGGACGGTGCCCTCCTCGTCGACCTCCTGGGCCAGCACGGTCACGTGGCCGCTCTTGCGATCGAGCGTGACGCGTGCGTGCTCCTGGGCGCCGTCGGTCCGGGCGTACGCCGTCAGCAGGGCCTGCTCGATGGCCTCGACCAGGACGTCGAAGGGGATCTCCTTCTCGCGCTCCAGCATCCGCAGCAGGCTCATGTCGATGTCCATCAGGGCTGCTCCTCCCTCGGCTCCTCGGGAGCCGCCTGTCGGAACTCGACCTGCACCTTGGCCCGGCGCACGTCGGCGAAGGCCAGGCGTCGCTGCTGGCCCTCGACGTCGAGCGTGACGCCGTCGTCGTCACTCGTGGTGATCCGGCCGACCACGGGATCGCCGTCGTGCAGGGTGACCTTGACCAGTCGGCTGGCGTTGCGGCGCCAGTGGCGCGGCAGGGTCAGCGGGCGGTCGACGCCCGGCGAGGACACCTCCAGGGTGTAGGCCCGCTCCCCCATCAGCCCCTGGTCGTCGAGGGTCCGGGAGACGGTGCGGGTCGCCTCGGCGATGTCGTCCATCGTGACCCCGCCGTCCTTGTCGACCGCGACCTTCAGGACGCGGCGCTTGCCGGCGCTGGAGAGGTCGACGGCCTCGAGGTCGAGTCCCAGCTCGCCGACCGGCGCGGACAGCTCCTCAGCAAGGCGATCCCTGGTGTCGGACGTGCTCACGCGCCTGACCTCCTCGCTGCTGTGCTGTTGTTGTGAGCACACACTACTGCCCGCGGCAACCGCGATCGCGCCCCTCCGCCACCTAGGATCTCGGCGTGGCCGACCTTCCCCAGCTCGCCCGCGGCCAGATGTCGCGACGCGCGTTCATGGGCGTGGGCGCCGTGTCGATGACGGCGCTGGCCGGCTGCTCGAGCTCTCCCGCCACACCGGGCGTCCACGCCGAGCCGAGGGCCGCGTCGGTGACGCCGGACGTGCGCACGGCCACCGCCGCGCTGACCGCCATCCGCTCCACGCACGCCGCCGTGCGGGCGACCGCGCAGCACTTCCCGGCGATCCGGTCGCGGCTCACCGACCTCGACGCGATGCACGCCGCCCACGAGCGCTCGCTGGTGGACGCCGTGCCCGCGCAGGCCCGCTCGGCCGCGGCGCCGGCGGCGTACGCCGTGCCAGCGCGCCGCGACGCCGCCCTGCTGCGGCTCCAGGCGGCCGAGGTCCGACTGCACGACACCCTCCAGGCGCTCGCGCTGAGAGCGGAGAGCGGCGAGTTCGCCCGACTCCTGGCCAGCATGGGCGCCGCCGTCACCGTGCACCGCCAGGTGCTGGCGGGGGCCGGCGGATGACGCCGGTCGAGGCCCTGCAGAAGGCGCTGGCCGCCGAGCACGCGGCGGTCTTCCTGTACGGCGTGCTCGGCGCCCGCACCTCGGGTTCGCAGCAGCCGGCCCTGCTCGCCCGGCTGGAGCGCGCCTTCGACGACCACCGCGCGCAGCGCGACGCCCTGACCGTGCTGATCAGCGCCAAGGGCACCGACCCGGTGGCCTCGCTGGAGGACTACGGGCTGCCCGGGTCCGTGGCGACCCCGGCCGACGTCCTCGCGACCGCACGCACCATCGAGCAGCGCGTCACCCGCACCTACGGCGAGCTGGTCGCCAACACGGCGGGCACCGACCGCCGGTGGGCCATCGGCGCCCTGGACCGCTCAGCCCTGAGGGAGTCGTCGTTCGGCACGCGAGTCGGGAACTTCCCCGGACTCGACTGAGGGTCCATCCTGCTCGCATGGCTGCAGGACCCGCCGAGACCGGCGTGCGCCGCGCGGAGGTGCTCGCGGCGCTGTCGATCTCGATCGACCTCGGCCTGGGACTGCCGATGGAGCACGTGCTCCGCAGCTCGCTGATCGCCAAGATGCTGGCCGAGGAGCTCGGGCTCGACGACGACCAGTGGACGACGGTGTACTACACCAACCTGGTCCTCTGGATCGGCTGTCACGCCGACTCGCACGAGTTCAGCGGCTGGTTCGGCGACGACCTGGCCTTCCGGGCCGGCAGCTACGAGCTGGACTGGTCGGGGCTGCCGTACATGCTCTACGTCTTCAAGCACCTCGGCGTCGGCCGTCCCGTGAGCCGACGGGCCCAGCTGATGCTCACGATGATGACGATGCCGCGCGCCCGGATGGCCGCCCTGATCCACTCGCACTGCCTGTCCGCCGGGCTGATGGCCATGCAGGTGGGGCTCGACGCGCGCGTCGCGGACGCGGTCGGGCACGCCTTCGAGCGCTGGGACGGCGGCGGCCTTCCGGAGGGACTCCGCGGCGAGCAGGTCCCGCTGGCGACCCGGATCGTGCAGCTGAGCGAGACCGTCGAAGTGCACGTCCGGCGGCACGGCACGGCGGCCGCACTGACGATGGCGCGCAGCCGGAGCGGGCGCCAGTTCGACCCGAGCCTGGTCGACGCGCTCCACCGGTGCCGCGACCGCCTGCACGCGCTCCCCGACGGCGACACCTGGTCGCAGGCCCTCGAGCTGGCCCCCGACGCGCAGGTCGTCCTCCGCGGGCAGGACCTCGACGACCTGCTCGCGGCGCTCGGCGACTTCGCCGACCTGAAGTGCCCGTTCACCATCGGCCACTCGCGTGCCGTCGCGGCGCTGGCCGACGACGCAGCACAACGGGCGGGGCTCGCGGCTGCCGACGTCGCCCGGGTGCGCCGAGCGGCGTACGTCCACGACCTCGGGCGGATGGGTGTGCCCAACTCGGTGTGGGAGAAGCCCGGTGGACTCAGCGAGAGCGACCGTGAGCGGATCCGTCTCTATCCCTACTACACCGGCCGGATCCTCGACCGGGTCGCCGGGCTGGAGGTCGAGTCGTCGGTCGCCCAGGGCCACCGGGAGCGGCTGGACGGCACCGGCTACCCGCGCGGGGTCGGGGCGGCCGAGCTGCCGCTCACCCAGCGGGTGCTGGCGGCGGCCGACTGCTACCAGGGGCTGATCGAGTCGCGGCCCCACCGGCCGGCCATGGAGCCGTCGCAGGCGGCCCGTCGCCTGGAGCACGAGGCGTCGTCGGGACGGCTCGACACGACCGCGGTCGAGGCCGTGCTGGCCGCGGCGGGGCACCACACCGCTCGCCGTCGCCGTACGTCGGGACCGGCGGGGCTGACCGGGCGCGAGGTCGAGATCCTCGGCCTCGTCGCGCGTGACTGCTCGGTGCCGGACATCGCGCACCGGCTGACCATCAGCACGAAGACGGTCCGCAACCACATCGAGCACATCTATCTCGAAGGCCGGCGTCACCAACCGCACCGGCGCGGCGCTCTTCGCGATCCGGCACGGGCTGGTCGGCGCCGAAGATGGGGAGCCTGCCCCATGATTCCGCCCCGCTGACACGCGACTCTCGTGGTGAGGGAGAGGAGCCCACCATGACCACGAAGTCCGTGATCAGCCTGACGACCGGCCTCGAGGACACCGAGAGGGTGACCGTCGCGCTGCTGGTCGCCGTCGGCTCGGCCGAGTCGGGCCGACCGACGCTGATGTTCCTGACCAAGGAGGCGGTGCGCCTGGCCACCGGCTCGATCGCCCGCGGCGTGGCCTGCGAGGGCTGCCCGTCGATCGAGGAGCTGGCCGAGCGGTTCGCCGCCGCGGGCGGGCGCTACCTGGTCTGCCCGATCTGCTTCAACAGCCGTCACCTGGGCGCCGAGGACCTCGTGTCGACGGCCCAGCTCGGCGGCACCGTCCCGATGTGGGAGTGGATCGGCGATGAGCCGGCCAACACGTTCAGCTACTGAGCCCACCTCAGGGCCGCGCCTGGGCGACCAGGTCGCCTCGGCGATCGCCACGCGCGACCGCTCCGCCCTGCGCGCGCTGTTCACGACGCCGGTGCGGTTCACCGCCGTCACCCCGCGCCGCTTCTGGGACGCCGAGACGCCGGTGGAGGTGGAGGACATCGTCTTCGGCCACTGGTTCCCCGACGACGTGCAGGTCACCGACGTACGCCTGCTGGAGGGCGAGGCGGTCGAGGAGACCGCCAGGCTCGGCTACCGCCTCTCGGTGGACACGCCGGCGGGACCGACCGTGGTCGAGCAGACGGGCTACTACGAGGTGACCGACGGCCGGATCAGTGCCCTGCGGCTCGTCTGCAGCGGCTACCACCGGGTCTGAGACCGGCCTGACCGACCGGTCGATCAGCGAGATCACAGCCCGGTCTACTGTCGCTGCATGAGCGAGTACGACGCCGCGGGGGCGGCCGTCCAGGCAGCGCTCGACGCGGGGGCGAGGTACGCCGACGCGCGAGTGATGCACCGCAGGGCGGAGTCGATGACGGCCCGCAACGGCGAGGTCGAGTCGGTCTCGCAGGACGACGACTCCGGCATCGGCGTGCGTGCACTGGTCGGCTCGGGGTGGGGGTTCTTCGCGGTCCCCGACCTCACCGACCGCGCCGTCCGCGAGGCCGGTGCGCGCGCGACCGAGATCGCTCGGGCCAGCTCCCTGGTCAGCCGTGAGGGCGCCGGTCTCGTGCCCGGCGAGCCCGCGCAGGGGTCGTGGGCCAGCGACTGCCGAGAAGGACCCCTTCGAGGTCTCGCTCGCCGACAAGGGCGACCTGCTCGTGCGGGCCACCACCACGATGCGCGAGCAGGGCGCCGACCTCGCCGAGGCGCTCTACCAGATCTGGGAGACCCGCAAGTGGTTCGTCTCCAGCGAGGGCCACCGCATCGACCAGCACATCCGCGAGAGCGGCGCGGGCATCGGCGCCACCGCGATCGGCGAGCGCGAGACCCAGCGCCGCTCCTACCCCGCCTCGCGCGGTCAGTACGGCACCCGCGGCTGGGAGCTCGTCGAGGCGCTCGACCTCGAGGGCAACGCCGCCCGGGTCGGCTCGGAGGCGCGCGAGCTGCTCACCGCCCCGGAGTGCCCGAGCGGCGAGACCGATCTCATCCTCGGCTCGGAGCAGCTGGCGCTCCAGATCCACGAGTCCGTCGGCCACGCCATCGAGCTCGACCGCATCCTCGGCTGGGAGGCCGCCTACGCCGGCACCTCGTGGCTCGACCTCGCCCAGCTCGGTTCGCTGCAGTACGGCTCGCCGCTGATGAACATCACCATCGACCCCTCCATCCCCGGCGCGCTCGGCTCCTTCGGGTACGACGACGAGGGCACCCCGGCGACCAAGCGGGACGCCGTGCGCGAGGGCATCTGGGTGGGCGTCCTGGCCGGTCGCGACTCGGCGGCTGCGGCGGGGCTCGACTACGGCGGCAGCGTCCGTGCCGACGGGTGGGCGCGGTTGCCGATGGTGCGGATGACCAACGTCGGCCTCGAGCCGGGCCGCACACCTTCGAGGAGATCGTGGCCGAGACCGACGACGGGATCTACATGGAGAGCAACCGGTCGTGGTCGATCGACGACCGCCGGCTGAACTTCCAGTTCGGCACCGAGGTCGGCTACGAGGTCAAGAACGGCAAGCTCGGCCGGCTGCTCCGCAACCCGACTTACACCGGCATCGGGCCGCGCTTCTGGGCCTCCATGGACATGCTCTCGAGCGAGCTGGTGCCGTGGGGCACGCCCAACTGCGGCAAGGGCCAGCCCGGCCAGACCGGCCACACCGGCCATCCCGCTGCGCCCGCCCGGTTCCGCAACGTGCGAGTGGGGGTGCGCGCATGAGCACCGAGCAGGACCTCGCCGGCCGAGCGGTCGAGATGGTCAGCGGTCGCCTCTCCGGCGCCGAGGTGGCGGCGGAGGCCGACCGGAACCAGCTCGGCCTGACCCGGTTCGCCACCTCCGTCATCCACCAGAACGTCGCCGAGGACGTCACCCGGGTGCGGCTCACGGTGCACCACGACGGGCGGACGGCGGCCGCAACCGGCACGGTGAGTCGACGACGGTGGCCTCGAGGCCCTCGTCGGTCGCGTGGTCGACTCCGTCGCGATCGCCCCCGTCGACCCGGGCTGGCCCGGGCTCACCGATCCCGTCCCGGCCACGCCGACGTTCCCGCGCTCGACCCGGCGACGGCGGAGGCCACGCCGGCCGACCGGGCCGAGATCGTGCGCGGGTTCGTCGAGGGAGCAGGCGGTCTCGAGACGGCGGGATACTGCCGCACCAACCACTGGCACGGGGCGTTCGCCAGCTCCTCGGGCCACGCCGTGACCGGCGAGGCCGCCGAGTGCGGCGTCTCGGCCATCGCCCGCGACCACGGGCCCGACGGCCCGGCCGACGGCGTCGCGCGGCTGATGCCGCTACGCCTGCTCGACATCGACGGCTTCGCGCTCGGTGCACGGGCCGCAGCCAAGGCCCGCGCGTGGTCCCAGCCGGTGGAGCTGCCACCCGGCCACTACGAGGTGGTGCTCGAGCCGGACGCCGTGCTCGACGTCATCGGCCACGTCGGCTCGCTCACGATGAACGGCAAGGCGGTCAACGACGGCATCTCCTACGCCGAGCTCGGAGCGGACCAGCACGACCGCTCGGTCACGTTGTACGACGACGCAGCCCGTTCTCGGGCTCGGCTACGACCGCGAGGGCACGCCGCGTCGTCGGCTGACGCTGGTCGCCTCGGGACGCACCGAGGCGATCACCCACGACCGTCGCACGGCCGCCGTGGCGGGCACCAGTCGACCGGGCACGCCGTGGTCGACCGCTTCGGGATGGGCCCGATGGCACGCCACCTCGGCCTCGAGCCCTCGTCGAGCGACAGCTCCGCCGCCGAGGCCGAGGGGCCGATGGCTGACTCGTCGGTGGCAGCGCTCGTCGCCGGCGTACGACGCGGCATCCTGGTCTCGGACTTCTGGTACACCCGGGTGCTCGACCCGCGCACGCTCTCCCTCACCGGACTGACCCGCAACGGCGTCTGGCTCGTCGAGGACGGCGAGGTCACCTCCCCGGTGAAGAACTTCCGGTTCACCCAGTCCTACGCGCAGGCGCTCGCACCCGGCAACGTGCTCGGCATCGGCCGAACTGCGACCCCGATCCCCGGCGACACCTACGCCGCGACGTCCCCCCGCTACACCTGCCCCGCCCTCCACCTCGCCTCGTGGAACTTCACCGGCGGCGCGTCGGGCTAGGCGCTACATCTGGCGATCAGCCTCGGGGATCTCCGCCAGCTCGTGCGCGACCGCGTCGGGGACGCCCTCGCTGTGGCCGACCTGCTCGGCCGGGATCTCGCTGTGCGGCACGTGGATCGCCCTCATGCCGGCGTTCTTCGCACCCCAGATGTCGTCGTAGAGGCGGTCGCCGACGTACACGCAGCGGGCCGGGTCCACGACGCCCACCGCACCCATGGCCGCGAGGAACGCCTCGGGCGCGGGCTTGGTCCAGGGCACCTCGCTCGTGTAGACGGCGCCGTCGATCAGGTCGAGCACGCCGTCACGGCGGAAGAACTCCTCGTGCCAGGCCCGCGGCCAGATCGTGTTGGACAGCACGCCGACGACGACGCCCTGCTCGTGCAGCCACGACCACAGCGGAGCGACCTGCGGGTCGGTCGGCGTGTGCGGCTCCCAGAACTCGCGGTATCCCACGAGCAGCTCGGGGTCGTGCTCCAGCCCGGCCTCGGTGAACAGGTCGGCCACCGTCGCGCTCTGCTGGTGGTCGCGACTGCGACCCCAGATCACCTGGTTGGCACGGTGCAGCGCCTCCGCGTGCACCTCGACCGGGTGCTCGGAGGCCACCACGGCGTGCGCGAGGGCGAGCGACTCGGCATGGAAGTCGACGTCGTGCCAGCGGGTGAGCGTCCCGCCCCAGTCGAAGATCACGGCATCCGGCTGCATGGCCCGCACGCTAGCGCCGTAGCCTCGACGCCATGGACATGACGTACCGTCCGCTCGGGCGATCGGGCCTGATGGTGAGCGCTGTCGGCATCGGCACCAACGCCTTCGGGCGGCGCGCCGACCAGAGCAGTGTCGACGAGATCCTCGACGCCGCGCAGGACGTCGGGGTCACGCTGCTCGACACCGCCGACATCTACGGCGACAAGCCCGGCGCCAGCGAGGAGATGCTCGGCATCTCGCTCAAGGGCCGTCGCGACGACTTCGTGGTGGCGACCAAGTTCGGGATGGACATGCGCGGCGCCAACGGCGAGGACTTCGGCGTCCGCGGCTCGCGGCGCTACGTACGACGGGCCGTCGAGGCGAGCCTGCGCCGCCTGCAGACCGACCACATCGACCTCTACCAGCTGCACGCACCCGACCCGGTCACGCCGATCGCCGAGACCCTCGGCGCGCTGACCGAGCTCGTCCGCGAGGGCAAGGTGCGCTACGTCGGCTGCTCCAACTTCGACGGCTGGCAGGTCGCCGACGCTGCGTGGACGGCGAGTCGAAGGGTCTCGAGGCATTCGTCTCGGTGCAGAACCGCTACTCGCTGCTGGACCGCACCGTCGAGGACGAGGTGGTGCCGGCGGCGGAGAGGTTCGGCCTCGGCGTGCTGCCGTTCTTCCCGCTCGAGTACGGCCTGCTCACCGGCAAGTACACCCGCGACTCCGCCGCCCCCGAGGGCTCGCGGGCCGCCCTCGATCCCTCCCGCGCCGGCTGGCTGCAGGAGGCCGACTGGGACCGCATCGAGGCCTTCGCGGCGTACGCCGAGAAGCGCGGCCTGACCCCGCTCGACGTCGCCATCGCCGGCCTCGCCGCCCAGCCGACCGTCGCCTCCGTCATCTCCGGCGTGACGCGCGGCGACCAGGTGCGCGCCAACGCCGCCACCCTCCAGTGGGAGCCCACCGACGACGACCTCGAGGAGCTCGACGAGGTGTAGGCCCTTCGAGACAGCACTTCGTCCTTCCTCAGACCGACTCCTTCCTCGGGGACCCGATCAGCCGCGGACGACCCCCACGAGGTGGTCGACCGCCTCGGCCAGGGGTACGTCGGTGCGCTCACCGGACCGGCGGTCCTTGACCTCGACGTTGCCGTCGACGAGGCCGCGGCCGACCGTGACGATGGTGGGGACCCCGATCAGCTCGGCGTCCTTGAACTTCACGCCGGGGCTGACCTTGGGCCGGTCGTCGTAGAGCACCTCGAGGCCCGCGGCGCCCAGCGCCGTGGCGAGCTCACTCGCGGCCTCGAAGACGGTGCTGTCCTTGCCGGTCGCGACCAGGTGCACGTCGGCAGGGGCCACCTCGCGGGGCCAGACCAGCCCGAGCTCGTCGTAGTTGCCCTCGGCGATCACGGGCACCGCACGCGAGACGCCGATCCCGTAGGACCCCATGGTCACGGTGACCAGCTTGCCGTTCTCGTCGAGCACCCGCAGGCCGAGCGCGTCGGCGTACTTGCGGCCGAGCTGGAAGATGTGGCCCATCTCGATGCCGCGCGCAGTCTCCAGAACGCCATCGGCGCAGTTGGGACAGGGGTCGCCGTCGCGCACCTCGGCCACCTCGACGTAGCCGTCGCCCTCGAAGTCGCGACCCGCGACGAGGTCGAGCACGTGGCTGCCGGACACGTCGGCGCCGGTCACCCAGGCCGTGCCCGCCACGATGCGCGGGTCGAGCAGGTAGCGGATGGCGGCCGGCTTGTCCGAGCCCAGCGCGCCAGGGCCGATGTAGCCCTTGGCCAGCGTCGGCTGCGCCGCGAACTCGGCCTCGGAGTAGGGCTCGAAGACCGCGCCCTCGCCGAGGAAGGCCTCGACCCGCTTGGTGTCGACGTCGCGGTCCCCCGGCACGCCGAAGGCGATCGCCTCGGTGCTGCCGTCGGGGTGCTTGACCCCGAAGACGACGTTCTTCAGCGTGTCCGCCGCGGCCCAGGACCGGCCGTCGGGGCGCGGGAACGCGTCGTTGAGGTGGTTGACCAGGGTCTCGATCGTGGGGGTGTCCGGGGTCTGCTCGGCGTGCGCTGCGGGCAGTGCGTCGTACGGCGAGGGCTCGGGGTGTCGAGCCTCGACCGCCTCGACGTTGGCGGCGTAGTCGCAGTTCGTGCAGCGCACGTAGGTGTCCTCGCCCACGTCGCTGCGGGCGAGGAACTCCTCGGACTTCGAGCCGCCCATGGCTCCGCTCATCGCCTTCACGATCACGTAGTCGAAGCCGAACCGGTCGAAGGTCTTCACGTAGGCATCCCGGTGCGCGGCGTACGACACGTCGAGGCCCGCGTCGGAGGTGTCGAAGGAGTAGCTGTCCTTCATCACGAACTCGCGGCCCCGGATCAGGCCCGCACGAGGACGCGCCTCGTCGCGGTACTTGGTCTGGATCTGGTAGAGCCAGACGGGCAGGTCCTTGTAGGAGGAGAACAGGTCCTTCACGACGAGGGTGAACATCTCCTCGTGCGTCGGCCCGAGCAGGTAGTCGGCTCCCTTGCGGTCCTGGAGCCGGAAGATGCCGTCGCCGTAGTCGGTCCAGCGGTTCGACAGCTCGTACGGCTCGCGCGGGAGCAGCGCCGGGAAGCGCAGCTCCTGGGCGCCGATCGCGTCCATCTCCTCGCGGATGATGTTCTCGACCTTCTTGTAGACCCGCAGGCCGAGCGGCAGCCAGGAGTAGATCCCCGGAGCTGCTCGCCGGATGTACCCGGCGCGCACCAGCAGCTTGTGGCTGGCCACCTCGGCGTCCACCGGGTCCTCGCGCAGGGTCCGGACGAACAGGGTCGACATCCTCAGGATCACCCGCGCAAGGCTAGTCGCGAGGTGGGCGGGTACAACGTTAGCTTTCGGGTCACGAGGCGCGAGCGGCCTTCCACGCCGAGCGGATCATCGGCAGCTGCAGCGGCAGCCGCCCGAACGCCACCGCCTTGAAGCCGGTGTTGTCGGTCTTGCCCGCGTCGACGGCCATCTTGATGTTGGCCGGGTAGACCCCGAGCAGCAGCGCGACGCTGGCCAGGCCGGCCAGCCGACGCGTGCGCGGGTGCAGCAGGCCGCCGGCGCAGAGCAGCTCGGCCACCCCGCTGGCGAGGATCACCTCGCGATGGGCCGGCACCAGGTCCGGCATGATCGGCTCGTAGGTCTCCGGCCGGAGCAGGTGCACGACGCCGGAGGCGCCGAGGATGCCCGCGAGCACACGGACGTCACGTGGCAGGTCGCTCATTGGTTCCTCCTAGAACATCAGGGTCGAGAAGGTGCCGACCTGCTCGAACCCTGCCTTGTCGTACGCCGCCCGGGCGGCGAGGTTGTGCGCGTTGACGTAGAGCGAGACCGCCGGCGCGATCTCGCGCAGGCAGATCTCGACGACGGTGGCCATCCCGGCAGCGGCCAGCCCCTGGCCGCGCAGGTCCGGGTCGACGTAGACCCCCTGGATCTGGCAGGCGCTCGGGGTGGCGCAGGCGACCTCGGCCTTGAACAGCACCCGGTCGCCCTCGATGCGGGAGAACGACCAGCCGCGGCCGACGAGCTGGTTGACCCGGGCGCGGTACAGCTCGCGTCCGCCGTCGGACTCCGGCGAGAGGCCGACCTCCTCGGTGTACATGCGCACGCACGCCGGGTAGAGCACGTCGACGAGGTCCTTGGGGGTCCGGGTCACCTTCGGGTCGGCCTCGATCCACGGCACCTGCCGGGTGACCATGTGCGGCTGGTCCCAACGCTGGTCGCGTGGCGTCCGCCAGCTGCCGCGCAGCCCGTCCCAGAGCATCTCGACCTGCTCGCGCGGCCCGACGATGGTCGAGCTCTTCTGACCCAGTCGGCTCGCCCGGTGGGCGAAGGCGGCGCAGGCAGCGGAGGTGGCCTCCGACCGGCACCATGTTGGCGCCCACGTGGCACAGGGAGACCAGCGCGTCGTCCTCGACGTAGCCCCACATCTCGCCGCCCAGCCACCGGGTGTCGAGCTGGGTGATCCGGGTGCGGTAGTCGGCGAAGACGTTGACGACCGGGTCACGGCCGACCACCTCGAGGGCCGCAGGCACGTCGGCGGGGCCGAGGACACGGACGCTCCCCATCGACTCGGCCACGGCGGGGAGCCTACGGCAGCCTCCTGAATGTCAGTCCGTGGCGTTCACCGGCTCATCGGCCGGGTCGGGGACTACCTTGAGCCCATGTCCAGGGGCCGCCTCGTCGCCGGCGTCGTCGTGGCCCTCGCGCTGGCCGCCGGGGCCGCGTGCGGCGGCAGCGCGCAGGACTCCCACGAGCAGGCAGCGCCGTCCAACGCCGCCAAGGCGTGCCGGGCGCAGTGGGCCCAGCTCGGGCACGACATCGCACCGCAGGCGGCGCTGACGCAGCCCTCGGCCCTGCCCGAGCGGTGGAACTCGGTGGCGGCGACCGTCGACTACTACCGGACGACGGCGAGTGCGACCGACTGCAAGGACCGGATCGACGCGCAGGAGAAGGCGATCGCCGAGCTCAAGGCGTTCAGCGCGCGCCTGACCGGCTTCGACATGCAGGCCCAGCTCGCCCTCGTCCAGGACGCCGCGTCGACGTACGCCGCCGGACCCTGGCCACCCGCGCCCTCCCCCACCGCCACCCCAGGCAAGAAGACGAAGCACCAGAAGAAGCAGCCGAAGCCGCAGCGGCCTCCCCGGCCGGCGCTGGTCGCCGCCGCGCTGACCTCGCTGAAGGCGCAGGCGCCGGTCGCGACCCAGCAGCAGGACCCGGCGTGGGTGCAGGCCTCGGTGGTGAACCTCGACGACACCGCCGCCGTCGCGAAGGCGATCAAGGACCTCCAGTTCCTGTCCACGCAGAGCAGCGGCTGGGTGGCCTCCCAGGTCGACCTCGCCACGATCCGGGCCGCGCTCGCCGCCAAGACCGGCTGAGCGTTCCCGATGGTCGAGGTCAGGAGATGCTGACCTCGGCGCTGGCGCCCTCCTCGGACTCCATCCCCTCGGCGATGCGCATGGCCTCCTCGATGAGGGTCTCCACGATCTGCGACTCGGGCACGGTCTTGATGACCTCGCCCTTGACGAAGATCTGGCCCTTGCCGTTGCCGGAGGCGACGCCGAGGTCGGCCTCGCGGGCCTCGCCCGGGCCGTTCACGACACAGCCCATCACCGCGACCCGCAGCGGCACCTCGAGCCCGTCGAGCCCGGCGGTCACCTCGTCGGCCAGCTTGTAGACGTCGACCTGGGCCCTGCCGCACGACGGGCAGGAGACGATCTCGAGCTTGCGGGGCCGGAGGTTGAGCGACTGGAGGATCTGGATGCCGACCTTGACCTCCTCGACCGGCGGCGCCGAGAGCGAGACACGGATCGTGTCGCCGATGCCCTGGCTGAGCAGCGCCCCGAAGGCGGTGGCCGACTTGATCGTGCCCTGGAAGGCGGGGCCGGCCTCGGTGACGCCGAGGTGCAACGGCCAGTCGCCGGCCTCGGCGAGCAGCTCGTAGGCGCGCACCATCACGACCGGGTCGTTGTGCTTGACCGAGATCTTGAAGTCGTGGAAGTCGTGCTCCTCGAAGAGCGAGGCCTCCCAGACCGCCGACTCGACGAGCGCCTCGGGGGTGGCCTTGCCGTACTTCTCCATCACCCGCTTGTCGAGCGAGCCGGCGTTGACGCCGATCCGGATCGAGGTGCCGTGGTCCTTGGCCGCCTGCGCGATCTCCTTGACCTGGTCGTCGAACCTCTTGATGTTGCCGGGGTTCACGCGGACGGCGGCACACCCGGCCTCGATGGCGGCGAAGACGTACTTGGGCTGGAAGTGGATGTCGGCGATGACCGGGATCTGCGACTTCTGGGCGATGGCGGGCAGTGCCTCGGCGTCGTCCGCGCTCGGGCAGGCCACCCGGACGATGTCGCAGCCGGAGGCGGTGAGCTCGGCGATCTGCTGCAGCGTGCTGTTGATGTCGGCGGTCAGCGTCGTGGTCATCGACTGGACGGAGACCGGCGACTCGCTGCCGACACCGACCTTGCCGACCCGGATCTGGCGGGTCTGGCGACGCGGCGCGAGCACCGGCGGGGGTGCCTCGGGCATGCCGAGAGAGACAGCGGTCATGCCCCGAGTCTACGGAGCGCCCTTCGAGACGCTCGCCGGCGCTCGCTCCTCAGGGACCGGGGGTCCGCCGTGGCGCTCGCTCCTCAGGGACCGGGGGTCCGCCGTGGCGCTCGCTCCTCAGGGACCGGGGGTCCGCCGTGGCGCTCGCTCTCAGGGACCGGGGGTCCGCCGTGGCGCTCGCTCCTCAGGGACCGGGGTCAGCTGAGCGAGACCGGGGCGACGATGTCGGCGTAGATCAGGATGACGCTCATCAGCAGGATCAGTGCCGCCATCGCGTAGGTGATCGGGAGCAGCTTGGCGCTGTCGACGCCGCCCGGGTCGGGCTTGCCGCGCAGCTTCGCGAACCAGCGCCGCACGGTCTCGTACAGCGTGGTGGCGATGCCTCCGCCGTCGAAGGGCGGCAGCGGCACCAGGTTGACCAGGCCGAGGAACAGGTTCAGCCCGGCCAGCAGCACCAGGATCTGGAAGGCACGGTCGCTGAGCGACACGTGGTGCTCGGAGGCGACCTCACCCGCGACCCGGCCGGCGCCGATGATGCTGATCGGCCCGTTGACGTCGCGCTTCTCCAGGCCGACCGCCGCCCGGGCGACGTGGTACAGCTTCTGCGGCAGCTGGCCGATCGTCTGGACCGTCTGCCAGGTGCCGGTGCCCATGGTGCTGACGACGTAGCCGAGGTCGCGGCGCTGCTTGGCCGTGGTGGGTACGACGCCCAGGAAGCCCGCCTTGGTGATCTGGCTGCTGTCGTCGAGCGCGGTGACGCTCGAGACGACCGTCGTGGGGCGCAGCGTCACCGGTGCGCCGTGGCGCTCCACGACGACGACGGCCCTGCGGTCGCCGTTGGCCCGGATCGCGTCCTGCACCTGGGTCCACTCGGTGATCCGGTGCCCGTTGAACGACACGATCCGGTCGCCCGGCAGGAACCCCGCCTTCTTCGCCGGCGCCTCGGGGTCGGTGGCGCGGCAGGCGCGCGGCGGCTCGTCGATGTTGCTCTTGGTCACCGCGATGACGCACTGGGAGACCCCCGCAAGGGTCGTGGTCGAGCCGGCGACGCCGATCGCCATGAACGCGAGGGCGAACAGCAGGAACGCGAGCACCAGGTTGACGGCCACCCCGGAGCCCATGATGATCACCCGCTGCCACCAGGGCTTGTTGTAGAACAGCCGGTCGTGGTCCTCGGGAGCCACGTGCTCGTACTCCGCCGCCTTGGCGTCGCTGACCAGCTGGGCGAACATCCCGGTGCGGCGGCTGCGGACGATGTCGCCGTCCGCGAGACCCTCAGCGAGAGCGTCCGTCGCGTACGCCGGCTGCTCCTCGGCGTCGGGCGGGACCATCCCGACGAGCTTGCAGTAGCCGCCGAGCGGGACCGCCTTGAGGCCGTACTCGGTCTCGCCGCGCTGGGTCGACCAGATGGTGCGGCCGAAGCCGACGAAGTACTGCGTCACCTTGACGTTGAAGATCTTGCCCGGGATCAGGTGGCCGAGCTCGTGCAGGGCGATCGAGACCGCCACGCCGAG
The DNA here is from genome assembly GCA_963756045.1 of uncultured Actinomycetota bacterium. Classification (GTDB taxonomy): domain Bacteria; phylum Actinomycetota; class Actinomycetes; order Propionibacteriales; family Nocardioidaceae; genus Marmoricola. The sequence continues at coordinate 85,489 of CAVWML010000010.1, read as the reverse complement.
CGCGAACAGCACCACCCCCAAGGTGTACGACAGCGCGCTCATCCCATGTCCCCCAACATGTTCGTGGCCTGGTCCCGTGCCCACGAATCGGCTGCCAGGACCTCAGCGACGTCCAGCGACGTCGAAGGATCAGAGGATACGAGATGGCTGTCGAGGACACGGGCGATCGTGTCGACGATGCCGGTGAAGGGCATCTGCCCCTGCCGGAAGGCCTCGACGCAGACCTCGTTCGCGGCGTTGTAGACCGCCGGAAATGTCCGACCTCGCTGCCCCGCTGAGCGTGCCAGAGCCACCGCCGGGAAGATCTCGTCGTCGAGCGGGGAGAACTCCCAGGACTGCGCAGTGGTCCAGTCCACGGCCGGCGCGACCGCGGGCAGCCGGTCCGGCCAGGCCAGTCCGAGGGCGATCGGGATGAGCATCGTGGGCGGGCTGGCCTGCGCGATCGTGGAGCCGTCGGTGAACTCCACCATCGAGTGCACGACGCTCGTCGGGTGCACGACGACCTCGATGCGGTCGAAGGGGATCCCGAAGAGCAGGTGGGCCTCGATCACCTCCAGCCCCTTGTTGACCAGGGTCGCGGAGTTGATGGTGACGACCGGCCCCATGTCCCAGGTCGGGTGGGCCAGCGCCTGCTCGGGGGTGACCGACTCGAGGTCCTTGCGGCTGCGGCCGCGGAACGGTCCCGCCGCTCGCCGTGAGGACCAGCCGGGCCACCTCGCCTGCCGCACCGCCGCGGAGGCACTGTGCCAGCGCGCTGTGCTCGCTGTCGACCGGCACGATCTGTCCGGGGGCGGCCAGCCGGGTGACGACCGGGCCGCCGATGATCAGCGACTCCTTGTTGGCCAGGGCGAGGGTGTTGCCGGCCTCGAGCGCGGCCACCGTCGGCCGCAGCCCGACCGCGCCGGTGATCCCGTTGAGCACGACGTCGCAGTCCATCCCGGCCGCCTCGACGCTGGCGTCCTCCCCCAGCCCGCAGTACGCCGGCGCGTGCTCGGCGACCTGCTCCTCGAAGAGCCGCTCCTGCGAGCCGCCGGCCGTCAGGCCCACGACCCGGAACCGGTCGGGGTGGCGGCGTACGACCTCGAGCGCCTGGGTACCGATCGACCCGGTCGAGCCGAGGACCACGACGTCACGACGTTTCGTGGCCGCGCGGGGGGCGGGTGCAGTCACGCCCGCGATTCTGTCAGGCTGGGCCAATGGAGCGGAGGCCCGAGCGCGTCCGGCTGAGTCGGCAGCGCGGGTGGCGCAAGCCCGAGGGCGCGATCGTGGTGGCGCGTCCGACCGAGTGGGGCAACCCGTTCGTGGTCGGCCCCGACCTCACCCGGGCCCAGGCGGTCGACCTGTACCGCGACGCGCTGCTCGAGGGCTACCTCGCGGTCACGGTCGAGGACGTGCGCCGAGACCTCGCCGGTCACGACCTCGCCTGCTGGTGCCCGCTCACCGAGCCCTGCCACTCCGACGTGCTGCTCGAGGTGGCCAACGCGGACTGAGCCCGGCGGCTCCGCACGGTGCCGACGGCGACGACGTTGGTCGTCACGACGATGGCGATCCCGACGAGCTCGTGCCAGGCCAGCGCCTGCTGGAGGATCACGAAGCCGGAGATGGCCCCGAGCACCGGGTGCACGCTCATGAACATGCCGAAGAACCGCGTCGGGACCGTGCGGAGCGCCGTCAGGTCGAGGGCGTAGGGCACGACCGAGCTGAGCACCCCCGCCGTGACGGCGTACGCCAGGGCGGCCCAGGAGAGCTCCCCGCGCAGCACGACGACCGCCAGGACCGGGAGGAACATCAGCGTGGAGACGCCGCTCGCGGCGGCCGTGGCCTGCAGGCCGGGCAGGCGCTGACCGGCCAGGCGGTTGAGCAGGATGTACGCCGCCCAGCAGCACGCCGCCAGCAGGCCGCACCCGACGCCGACGTAGTCGGTGGAGCCGCTCGGCAGCACCAGCACGTAGACGCCCACACCGGCAGCGACCGCGCACGCGAGGTCGACCAGCCGCCGCGAGCCCGCCAGCGCGACGGCCAGCGGCCCGAGGAACTCCAGCGTCACCGCGAGGGCCAGCCCGACCCGGTCGATCGCGGTGTACAGACCGAGGTTCATGGCGCCGAAGGCCAGGCCCAGGAGCAGCACCGGCCACCACTGCGCACGCGTGAACCGCCGCAGCGGCGGCCGCACCGTGGGCAGCAGCACGGCAGCCGCGACCAGCTGGCGCACCGCCACGACACCGGCGGGACCGATCGCCGGGAAGGCGTGCGCCCCCACCGCAGCGCCGGTCTGGTTGCTCGCGGCGCTGGTCACCATCAGGACGAGGCCGCGACCCGTGTCGCCATCGAGGCGGCGTCGGGGAGCCTGCTGCAGCATCACGCGGTCAGTGTCGGCGCCTGCCCGGCCTCGCGAAAAATGAGCGACGCGCCGGCATCGATACGCTTCGCGTATGGATGTGGACACCCGGCACCTGCGCTGCCTGGTCGCCGTCGTCGACGAGGGCACCTTCACCGACGCGGCGATCGCCCTGGGCATCAGCCAGGCCTCGGTGTCGCGATCCGTGCAGCGGCTCGAGGGGCTGCTGGGCACCCGCCTGCTCCTGCGCGACAGCCGCCACGTCGAGCCCACCCGCGCGGGCACCGAGGTGCTGCGGCAGGCCCGCCGGATCCTGGCCGGCATCGACGAGCTCGACGGCCTGGCCTCCCAGGCCGGCCAGCGGCTCCAGGTCGGCTACGCCTGGTCGGCCCTCGGCGAGCACACCGTCACCGTGCAGCGCAGCTGGCGCGAGCACGGGTACGGCGAGCTCGAGCTGGTGCAGAGCAACACCCCGAGCGCCGGTCTGCTCGAGGGCCGCTGCGATGTCGCGATCATCCGGCGTCAGCTCGAGCAGCCACAGCTCGACGGCACCGAGATCGGCGAGGAGCACCGGTACGCCGCCCTCGCCGCCGACCACCCGCTGAACCGGCGTACCAGCCTGAGGCTCGCCGACTTCGCGCACGAGACGATCGCGGTCGACGTCGACACCGGCACGACGACCCGTGAGCTGTGGCCCGAGGGCGGGAGGCCGAGCCTGCGCCCCACCCACGGCGTCGACGACTGGCTCACCGTGATCGCCGCCGGCCAGGCCGTCGGCATCTCCTCGGAGGCGACCGCGGCGCAGCACCCCCGGCCCGGCCTCGTCTACCGGCGGCTCGCCGACGCCCCGCCCATCGCCGTGCGGCTCATCTGGTGGCGCACCAACCCGCCCCGCCACCTGCGCGCGCTCGTCGAGCTCACCTCACGGGCCCTGCACGCGCACGCCCAGCCCTGAGCGGCTACAGCGGCGGTCGGATCCTGCCACCCTCGCGGGCCTCGTCCACCAGCTCTCCCACACGTGAGTCCTCGACCGCGTGGCGCTGCTCGCGCGCGACGTAGCGGCGGTCGCGCAGGTGGTTCCAGAAGCGCGAGAGCGCGGACGTGATCGCCGGCATCGAGACCTCCAGGAGTGTGCAGACGAGTGTAGAAGCCCCGCAGCCGGAGCGGGCCTACATCACGAAGGTCACGATGGTCACCAGGACCGCTGCGGCGCCGAGTCCCCCTGGTCACTCCTACGACGAAGGCCCTGCCGCCACGTCAGCGCGGTCAGCGCCTCCACGGTGAGGGGCAGCGCCACATGATGAAGGACCCCGAGCACGATCTCCTCCGGGGAGGGGTGGACCACCAGGACGCCGTGGGGGGTGAGGTCACCTCGCGATGCTCGGCGGATCGGTCGTCCGACGTCGGCGTTCTCGGCGTCCTCGGTGGCATCGGCGACGCGGCGCCGGTTCCCACCGCCACGCATGTGCGCCAGACTGGCGTCGTCCCCTGGGAGCGGAGGCGAGATGGCAGCGGTGACGAGCTCGAGGCTCGGCGCGGAGCCACGGTCTTGACGGTCGAGCAGACACAGACGGCTCCCGAGCCGGCCGCCGAACACGGATCCCTCGTCGGGTCCGGTCGACCAGCGCACCATCATCCTGGTCTTCACGACGGTGGCGCTGGGGATGCTGCTGGCCGCGCTCGACCAGACCATCGTCTCCACGGCGCTGCCCTCGATCGTGGGCGACCTCGGCGGTGGCGGCCACCTGTCGTGGGTCGTCTCGTCGTACCTCCTGGCCGACACGATCGCGACCGTGCTGGCCGGCAAGTTCGGCGACCAGTTCGGCCGCAAGCGGCTCTTCCAGATCGCCGCCGCCACCTTCGTGATCGCCTCCATGCTCTGCGGCCTCGCCCAGGGGATGCCGTGGCTGATCAGCTGGCGCGCGGTCCAGGGCTTCGCCGCCGGACTGCTGATGGTCACCGCGATGGCGGTCATCGCCGACGTCATCCCCCTGCGGGAGCGGGGCAAGTACCAAGGCGCGCTGGGCGCCGTCTTCGGCGTGACCACCGTGCTCGGGCCGCTGCTCGGCGGGCTGTTCACCGACCACCTGTCGTGGCGGTGGGCGTTCTACGTCAACGTCCCGGTGGGCATCGTGGTGATCGTCCTGGCCGCGTTCACGATGCCGACGCATCCGGGCCGGCGCGAAGCCGATGATCGACTACGTCGGCATCGTGTTCGTCTCCATCGGCGCGGCCGGGCTCACCCTCGCGCTGTCGTGGGGCGGCACCGAGTACGACTGGGGCTCGCCGACCATCATCGTGATGTTCGTCGTGTCGCTGGTCTCGCTGGCGATCTTCGTCCTCGTCGAGGCGCGAGCGGCCGATCCGATCCTGCCGCTGCGGCTGTTCCGGTCCTCGGTGTTCGTGGTCTGCGTGATCCTGGCCTTCATCGTCGGCTTCGCGATGCTCGGCGCGATGACGTTCCTGCCGACCTACCTGCAGTACGTCAAGGGCGTCTCCGCCACCGCCTCAGGCCTCCAGACCCTGCCGCTGGTCGTCGGCCTGCTGGCGATGTCGATCCTCTCCGGCAACGTGGTCAGCAAGACCGGGCACTACAAGTCCTTCCCGGTGATCGGGACGGCGATCATCACGCTCGGGATGTACCTGCTCTCCCGGCTCGGCGTCGACACGCCGTACTGGCAGCTGGCTGCTCTCGATGCTGGTGCTGGGGACCGGGATCGGCATGAGCATGCAGATCCTGACGATCGTGGTGCAGAGCACGGTCGCCTACCAGGACCTCGGCGTCGGGACCTCGGGGGTGACCTTCTTCCGCACGCTGGGCAGCTCGTTCGGGGCCGCGGTGTTCGGCGCTGTCTTCTCCAACGTGCTGAACAACCGGCTGCCGGCCGCCATCGCCGCGTCGCCCGGCGTGGACCCGGCCCACGTGAGCAGCCCGCAGGCGCTGCACTCCTACCCCGACGCCACCATCGCGCCCATCGTGGCGACGTACGCCCACGCGATGCACGTGGTGTTCCTGTCCGCGATCCCCGTCGGCGTGGTCGCGTTCGTCGTCTCGCTGTTCCTCAAGCAGGTGCCGTTGCGCGGCACGGCGCGCGAGGCCGCGCAGGACGTCGGCGAAGGCTTCGGGATGCCCGACAACACCGACGCCAGCCAGCAGCTGCAGGCCGCGATCGCGCGCGTCGTGCGCACCAAGGGGCGCACCGAGCTGCCCGCGGTCCGGCAAGGAGCCGGCTCGGCCCTGGGCAACTCCGACGGGTGGACGGTCGGCCAGGTCTACCTGCGCTCACGGCTGGGTCGCCCGACGTCGCTCGGCGAGATCGCGAGCCTCTACCGGGTGCCGGCCGACGTGCTCGAGCCTGCCTTCGCGCGCGCGGTCGCCGGCGGCTACATCCTCAGCCAGGACGGCGAGCTCGACCTCACGCCCGCCGGGCGGGAGGAGGTCGACAAGCTGATCGCCGCGTTCCGTGGCTGGCTGGCCGGCGAGCTCGCCGACTGGGGTGCCGACGACGACGCCGAGCTCGACACCGCCCTCGGCGACCTGGCCACGAAGTTCGTCAACCAGGACCCGCAGCACCTCGCCGGGCCGGTCGGGCTGTTCGCGACGATCGGCTAGCGCGCCGCTAGATCTTGACCGCGACGTACTTCGTCTCGAGGTACTCCGCGATGCCCTCGTTGCCGCCCTCGCGACCGATGCCCGACTGCTTGACGCCGCCGAACGGCGCACCGGCGTTCGAGACCAGGCCCTGGTTGAGGCCGACCATCCCGGACTCGAGCCGCTCGCTCACGCGCAGGGCACGGTCGAGGTCGCGGGTGAAGACGTAGGCGACCAGGCCGTACTCGGTCCGGTTGGCCGCGTCGATCGCCTCCTGCTCCTCGCTGAACGTCGCGATCGGGGCGACCGGGCCGAAGATCTCCTCCTCGAGGACGCGGGCGTCCTTCGTGATCCCGGTCAGCACGGTCGGCTCGAAGAAGTACCCGGCTCCGTCGCGCTTGCCACCGCCGGTGAGCGTCGTGGCGCCCTTCGACACGGCGTCGTCGACGAGCTCGGCGACCTTGTCGCGCTGGGTGCTGTCGATGAGCGGTCCGACCTCGGTGCCGTCCTCGGCGCCGTGCCCGATCGTCATCGCCCCCATGCGCGCGGCCAGCTTCTCGGCGAACTCCGCCGCCACCGACTCGTGCACGTGGAACCGGTTGGCCGAGGTGCAGGCCTCGCCGACGTTGCGCATCTTCGCGATCATCGCGCCGTCGACCGCGGCGTCGAGGTCGGCGTCCTCGAAGACCAGGAACGGCGCGTTGCCACCGAGCTCCATGGAGGTCTTCAGGACCTGGTCGGCGGCCTGCACCATCAGGGCGCGACCGACGGGTGTGGACCCGGTGAAGCTGAGCTTGCGCAGTCGGGAGTCCTTGATGATCGGCTCGGAGACGTCGCCGGACTTGGTGGCGGTCACCACGTTGAGCACGCCGTCGGGCAGGCCGCACTCCGCGAGCAGCCGCGCGAGTGCCAGCATCGAGAGCGGCGTCTGCTGGGCCGGCTTGACCACCATCGTGCAGCCCGCCGCGATGGCCGGTCCGATCTTGCGGGTGCCCATCGCGGTCGGGAAGTTCCACGGCGTGATGAAGAAGCACGGGCCCACCGGCTGCTTCATCACCAGCACCCGGCTCTGCCCGTTGCCGCCGACTTGTAGTAGCCGTCGAGCCGCAGCGCCTCGCCGGAGAACCAGCGGAAGAACTCCGCGGCGTAGGCGATCTCACCCTTGGCCTCGGCCAGCGACTTGCCCATCTCCAACGTCATCAGCAGGGCGAGCTCGTCGGAACGCTCGCCGAGCGCGGTGAACGCGCGGTAGAGGATCTCCGAACGCTCGTTGGGAGCGGTGGCCGCCCAGTCCGCCTGCGCCGCGACGGCCGCATCGAGGGCCTTCATCGCGTCGGCCGGGGTCGCGTCGGCCACCTCGCACAGCGCCTCGCCCGTCGCGGGATCCTCGACCTGGAAGGTGGCGCCACCGGTCGCATCGACCCAACGGCCGCCGATGAAGAGCTGGGCGGGGGCGTCCTTGACGACGGCCTGCGCGTCGGGGTGCGAGTCGAGGTAGCTGCTCATGGGCTCACCTTAGGCCCGGAGCAGGCCTCGCAGATCCGCAGCGTCGTACGGCGCCGAGGTGCCGGCCAGCACGGCGATCTGCTCGGCCACGGAACGGCCGGGAGCGTACGGCGCGGCGGGGTCGAGCACCTCGCAACCGGCGGGGTCCGTCCGGCCGGCCCGGATCATCACCACCCAGTCGAGGTCGGGCGCCTCGACCGGCCCTCCCCCACCGCGCACCAGCCGCACGCGACCATCACCGATGTCCGAGCCAGGCGAGACGACCACGACCGGCGCCGCGGGATCGTCCTGGGTGGTGACCACGCCGCCGACTCTCGCGGTGGCGAGGGCAGCGACCACCGCGTCGAGGTCGTCCTCGACGTCGATCACGCACGGGACCCCGACGCCCACACCGAGGTGGCGCAACACCCCACCGAGCGCAGCCACCTCCTCGAGCAGCCGCGCGTGCGACCACGTGCGCTCCGGGGTGACGACCACCGCCTCGTCACCCCGCCCGGCCACGATCGCGGCATCCAGCACCGCGAACGACACGTTGGGAGTCACCGGTCGAGCCTAGGCGCCGCACCACGCGGCCCTTCGAGGCTCGCTCCGCTCGCACCTCAGGGACCGCATCACTCGGACGGCGTACGAGCCACGCCCGGTACCTCAGAGGAAGGACGAAGTCCTGACAGCCCGGTCCCTCGAGGAAGGACGAAGTCCTGACAGCCCGCTCCCTGAGCCTGACAGCGCACGAAGTCCTGTCTCGAAGGGCGCGCACGGCATGATCGGGGGGTGGCCCGCCGAGCGCTCCGTGGTGTCGAGATCGACACCGCCGCCGACCTGGAAGCGGCGCTGGATCGCGTCGAGCGCGACCGGCAGGGGTCGATGGCCGACTGGCAGGTGCAGGACCTCGACCTGCGTCCTTACGAGCGACGCCTCCGGCCCCTCGACGCGCACGGGGCCCTCGTCCTCGGCTGCGTGATGTCCGACGCCTTCGCCGAGCACCTCCGGGCGCGCGGAGCCCTGGTCTTCCCGGCCCTGCCCGACCTGCCGTTCGACCCGTGGCGCAACACCCTCTACACCCCGGAGGAGCTCTACGACGGCCTGCCCGACGGGTACGGCCGGACGACCGACGCGCTCGTCTACGCCTGGTCGCTCGCCCAGCCGCCCGACCTGCGCCGCCTGCTCGCGGCGTCGCTGCACGACAGCTCGATCGACGACGCGCTCGACGAGTACGTCGACGACCGCGAAGTCGTCGGCGTCATGGGCGGGCACGCGATGCGGCGCAGCGACACGACGTACGCCGACGCGGCGGTCCTGGGTCACGACCTCGCGGTGCGCGGGCTGACCGTGGCCACCGGCGGCGGACCGGGCGCGATGGAGGCCGCCAACCTCGGCGCCCGGCTGGCCGACGAGCCGGCCGAGGTGCTCACCGGCGTGGTGCGTGCCGTCGCCGCCGTCCCGGACTTCGCCGAGGACGTCACCCGCTGGGCCGCCGCGGCGCTGGAGGCCGTGGCCGACCTGCCCGACTCGGGCCGCTCGCTGGGCATCCCGACCTGGCACTACGGCCACGAGCCGCCGAACCCGTTCGCCTCGGCCATCGCGAAGTACTTCCGCAACGCGATCCGCGAGGACGTCCTGCTGCACGTCTGCCGTCAGGGCATCGTGTTCCTGCCGGGCGCGGCCGGCACCGTCCAGGAGATCTTCCAGGCGGCGTGCACCAACTACTACGCCCCCGACGACGAGGTCGCGCCGATGGTGTTCGTGGGCGAGGAGTACTGGACCCAGGAGCTGCCCGCCTGGCCGCTCGTCTCGGCCCTGGCCGCTGGACGCCGGCTCGAGAAGGACCTGCACCTGGTCGCGGACACCGCGCAGGCCGTTCCGGCGCTCCTCGGGACCTAGTCCGAGTCCCGGTCCTCGTCCGCCTCGTCGGTCGCTCGGACCAACGACCACGGCTCGAGCTTGCGATAGCCCTTCACCGACGTACGCCGCACCCGGCGCAGCTTGAACCGCTCGTCGTCCTCGAGCTCCTCGGCGAGACGCTTGTCGACCAGGACCCGGCCCGGCCGCGAGGTCGAGGTGAGCCGGGAGGCGATGTTGACCACCGGCCCGAGCACGTCGCCGAGCCGCGCGACGGTCGGCCCCCAGGCCAGACCGACACGGAGCTCGGGGAAGTCCTCGTCGCGCGAGCGCTCGTCGATCAGCTCGAGGCCGATGGCAGCGAGCTCGGCCGCCTCGTCGGCGACGAAGAGCACCTCGTCGCCGATCGTCTTCACGATCCGTCCGCCGTGCGCGGTGATGATCTCGAGCGCACGGGCCTCGAAGCCGTCGACGAGCCTGGTGAGCTCGGAGCGGGAGAGCGACCTGCTCGTGCGGGTGTAGTTCACGATGTCGGCGAAGCCGACCCCGACCAGCTCGGTGCCGTCGTCGACCTCGGCCGGCTCGTGCTCGTCGCTGTCCTCGCGCTCGGCCGCGAGCAGCAGCCGCGACGCCACGGCGAGGGTGTGGCGTCGCCAGACGTAGCTCTGCAGCTGCTCGACCGCCGGCACCAGCTTGGCCATCACTTCGGAGATCTGCTCGACCGACATCTCGTCGAGATCGATCTGCTTGGCCAGCAGGCCCATCTGCCACTCGGCCAGCCGGGCGAAGCTGCGACCCAGCGAGCGGATCAGCGCCTGCTCGTCGGTGGCGTCGACGAAGCCGAGGTCGCTGAGCTCCTCGGTCAGCCGCAGGGCGTCCTCGTCGGCATGGGTGAACGCCATCACGTCCTCGTCCACCGCGCTGAAGCCGAGCGAGCGCCATCGCCGGCGCGCGGCCTCGAAGTCGATGCCGACGTCGTCGGCGAGCTGTCGCCCGGTCAACGACGGCGCCTCGCCGAGCAGGAACTCCTCGAGCAGGTCCATCAGGTGACGTACGTCGGGACGCTCGTCCCCGGACGCCGTGCTCGTGCCCTCGGCCATCTGACCGATCAGTCCCCCAGCCGTGCCTGGTCGGTCCCGCGCCTACCCGAGCCGGTCCGACGCGGTGTCCCTGATGGCCTCGGCGAAGGCCGGGACCTCGTCGATCAGCTCCTGGAGGGACTCCTTGGTGAAGTGGATGACCTCGAGCGGGGTCAGGCTGACCACGCTGGCGGAGCGGAGCTTGTGGCCCACGATCGCCATCTCGCCGATGACGTCGCCGGGGCCGAGGCGGGCGACCTCGTCGCCGCCCTTGCGCACCGACACCTCGCCGTCGACGATCAGGTAGGCCTTGTCGGCCGGGGTCTTCTCCCAGATCAGCGACCAGTTCGCGGGCAGGCGCACGTGGCGGCCCTTGTCGATCACGGTCTTGAGGTCCTTGTTGCTGAGGTCCTCGAGCCGGTGCAGCTGCTCCAGCTTCTCCGGCTGCGGCTCATCGGCCATGTCGACGTACTCCTATGCAGGCAGGCTCACGGACGGGGCCGGTGGCCCCTGATGTCCGTACAACGAACGAGACGGCCACATGCTACGGACATCCGGCCGCCGAGGTGCGCCTCAGGCGCTCCGCGCGAGGCGCGCAGGGTCGACAACCTCGCGGTAGTGCGCCGAGGAGCTGGTCGTTCACCGCGGTCCACGAGCGGTCGGCCACCCCGTGCCGCGCGGCCTCACCCAAGCGCGCGCGCCGAGCCGGATCGGCCAGCAGGGCGGCCACGTGCTCACGCAGCTCGTCGGCCGCACCCGGTCGGTAGAGGTGACCGTTGACGCCCTCGCGCACCAGGTCGACCAGCCCGCCCGCGCGTGGTGCGACGACCGGGACGCCGGCGGCGAGTGCCTCCTGCGCGGACTGGCAGAAGGTCTCGGTGCGACCCGTGTGCACGAACACGTCGAGCGAGGCGACGATCCGGGCGAGGTCGACACCCTGGCGGACCCCGAGGAAGGCCGCCCGCTTCAGCACGGCGCGCAACCGGGCGTCCTCCGGCCCACCGCCGACGACGACGAGCCGGGTGCCGGGCAGGTCCTGGACGGCGGCGAGGAGGTCGAGCTCCTTCTCGGCGGCCAGCCGGCCCACGTAACCGACGAGGTGCTCGGCGCCCAGCTCGGCTCGCAGATCGGCTCGCAGCCCGTCGGTGCGTCGTGAGGGCGCGAACAGCTCGGTGTCCACGCCACGACCCCATCGGCGCAGACGACCGATGCCCAGCCCGGCCAGCTGGTCGTGGCTGGCCGTGCTCGGCACCAGCGTCCGGTCGACCGAGCCGTGCACGCGGCGGGTCAGCCGGCGCATGGCGGCGACACCCCCGGGGATCGGGTAGCGCTCGGCGAAGCCGATCAGGTCGGTCTGGTAGACCGCGACGACCGGGACCGACCTGCTGCGTGCGGCGAGCGCAGCCTGGAGGCCGAGCCAGGCGGGTGAGGCCAGGTGCACGACGTCGGGGTCGAAGGCCCACAGCACGTTGCGCAGGGTGCGCGGTGTGGCGGTGCCGATCGGGAACTCGCGGTACGACGGCAACGAGATGCTCCGGACCAGCCGCACGGGCGCGCCGGCGTACTCGGGAGGACCGGAGGGCGCCACCAGCATCGCGGTGTGCCCGGTGGCCTCGAGGTGCTCGAGGACCCGGCGAACAGAGTTGGTGACCCCGTTGACCTGCGGGAGGAACGACTCGCTGACGACCAGGACGCGAAGGGGATCCACGACCCGAGGGTCCCCACGCCGTGCGAACGAACGCCCAGCGGCGTGCGTCGTGTCGGTGAACGCTGTCTACCAGGGAGTAACCGCTGCTTCGGCGCACTCGTTGTCGTGGCATGGACATGTCACGTCGTGGGCTGATCAAGTCGGCCGTCGTGCTGGGAGGCGTCGCGGCCGTCAGCCGCGAGATGGTCTTCGGCTCGCTCGCCGAGGAGGCCCTCGCCGCTGGGCGCACGACGGCGGTCGGCACCTACGGACCCGGTGCGCCGAACGCATCGGGCTACCGCAAGATCGTCGCCAGGCCGGCGGACGCGCGCCTCGTCCGCACCGACATCGGCGTGGGTGCCGCGAGCACCCGCTCGAAGCGGCGCACCGGCCTGCTCGCCTTCGCCCAGCTCAGCGACGTGCATGTCGTCGACCACCAGTCACCGATGCGGGTGGAGTGGACCGACCGCTTCGAGGACCCGAACGCCGCCGGCAAGTCCCCCGGCATCTTCTCCTCCGCCTACCGGGCCCACGAGATGCTCTCGGCCCAGGTCGGCGACGCGATGGTGCGTGCGCTCAACGCCGTCTCCAAGGCGCCCGTGACGGGACTGCCGTTGCTGTTCGCGATCGAGACCGGCGACAACTCCGACAACTGCCAGTACAACGAGGTGCGCTGGAACATCGACGTCCTCGACGGCCGGCAGATCGTGCCCGACAGCGGCGACCCGCACCGCTACGAGGGCGTGATGGACGGCGATCCCGTCTACTACGACACGCACTACTACCACCCGGGCGGCACCCCGGCCGGCAAGAGCGGTGGACCGCTACCGCGGCGAGCACGGCTTCCCGACGCTCACCGGCCTGCTCGACGCGGCCCGGCGACCGTTCAAGGCGGCCGGCCTGGGCATCCCGTGGTACACCGCGTTCGGCAACCACGACGGCCTGGTCCAGGGCAACTTCCCGCACACGCTCCCGCTCTCGGCCGTCGCCACCGGCGGCGTCAAGGTGATCTCCCCGCCAGCAGGCGTCTCACCGGCCGACGTGCTCGACCCGACCGGGGCCGGCCTCTCCGCCGTGCTCACCGGGATCACCGTCTCGCCGTACGCCAAGCAGGTGACCGCCGACCCCAACCGGCGCGAGCTGACCCGCGCCGAGATCGTGGAGGAGCACTTCACCACCGCGGGCCTGCCGAAGGGGCACGGCTTCACCCAGGCCAACCGCGCCGCCGGGACGGCGTACTACTCCTTCGACAAGGGACGCTTCCGGTTCGTCGTGATGGACACCGTCAACCCCAACGGGTACGACGACGGCTCGCTCGACCAGGCCCAGTACACCTGGCTGCAGTCGACGATCGCGGGCGCGAAGGGCAAGGCGGTGCTGGTCTTCAGCCACCACACCAGCGCGACCATGGACAACCCGCTCGTCGGCACCGGCGCCGACGCCAGTCCGCGCGTGCTCGGCGACACCTTCACCACGTACCTGCTCAGCCAGCCGCGCGTCATCGCGTGGGTCAACGGGCACACCCACCGCAACTCGATCACCGCCCACTCCCGCGGCGACGGCACCGGCGGGTTCTGGGAGATCAACACGGCCTCGCACATCGACTACCCGCAGCAGGCGCGGCTGATCGAGGTCACCGACAACGGCGACGGCACGATGTCGATCTTCACCACGATCCTCGACCACGCGGGGCCGGCCGACTCCAAGCACGACCTGTCCTCGACCCTCGCCCTGGCGAGCCTCTCGCGCGAGCTCGCGGTCAACGACCCGCAGGCCGACCCCGACCTACCCGGGCACCGCCCAGGACCGCAACACCGAGCTGCTGGTGAAGAAGCCCGCCGACGTGGCCTGAGGCAGCGCGGTTCTGATCAGGACTCGGCGGCCAGCTGACCGCAGGCGCCGTCGATCTCGCGGCCACGGGTGTCGCGCACGGTCGTCGGGATGCCCTTGGCCTCGAGCCGGCGCACGAACTCGCGCTCGTCGGCCGGGTCGCTCGCGGTCCACTTGGAGCCCGGCGTCGGGTTGAGCGGGATCAGGTTGACGTGCACCCAGCCCCAGTCGCCCCGCTCGAGGAGTACGTCGGCCAGCAGATCGGCCCGCCAGGCCTGGTCGTTGATGCCACGCATCATGGCGTACTCGATCGACACACGGCGCTTGGTGGTGCGCGCGTAGTTCCACGCCGCGTCGACGGCCTCGCCCACCTTCCAGCGGGTGTTCACCGGCACCAGCTCGTCGCGGAGCTCGTCGTCGGGCGCGTGCAGGCTGAGCGCCAGCGTCACCGGGATCCCTTCGGTGGCCAGCTGGTTGATCCGCGGAACCAGCCCGACCGTGCTGACGGTGATGCCGCGCGCCGACATGCCGAGCCCGTCGGGGGTCGGCTCGGTGAGGCGTCGTACCGCCCCGATCACCGCGTTGTAGTTGGCCATCGGCTCGCCCATGCCCATGAACACGACGTTGGAGACGCGACCCGGTCCGCCGGGCACCTCGTCGCGGTCGAGCGACCGGGCGCCGGCCACCACCTGCTCGACGATCTCGGCGGTGGACATGTTGCGCTGCAGCCCGCCCTGGCCGGTCGCGCAGAACGGGCAGGCCATCCCGCAGCCGGCCTGGCTGGAGACGCACATGGTGACCCGGTCGGGATAGCGCATCAGCACCGACTCGACGAGCGCACCGTCGAAGAGCCGCCACAGGGTCTTGCGCGTCGTGCCGCGGTCGGCCTCCTGCGTGCGCAACGCGGTCATCAGGTTCGGCAGCAGCCCGTCGACGAGCTCGGCGCGCTGCGCCGCTGGCAGGTCGGTCATCGCGGCGGGGTCGTCGACGAGCCGCGCGAAGTAGTGCGACGAGAGCTGCCGGGCTCGGAAGCCGGGCAGGCCGAGCTCCTCGAGCCGCGCCTTGCGCTCGGCGGGTGTGAGGTCGGCGAGGTGCCGCGGCGGCTTGCCCCGGCGCGGCGGCTCGTCGAAGACGAGCGGGAGGGTCTTCAGGGGTTCGGTCACAACCCGTCGATGGTCCCACCCGCGCGGACGTCATACGAATTGGCGGCTATGGCGACCGGGTCGTATGACGTTGCGCGACCCCGGGAGGTGACCCGGGAGGTGACCCGGGAGGTGACGTCGCCGACGGCCTCGAGGAAGACCGGCACCCAGGTGCGGGCGCCGAGGAAGAGCGACGCGTGGCCCCCGTCGACCTCGTGCACGGCGGCGCCGTCGATCGCGGCGG
Source organism: uncultured Actinomycetota bacterium (assembly GCA_963756045.1). Classification (GTDB taxonomy): domain Bacteria; phylum Actinomycetota; class Actinomycetes; order Propionibacteriales; family Nocardioidaceae; genus Marmoricola. The sequence continues at coordinate 70,232 of CAVWML010000010.1, read as the reverse complement.
CGAGCTTGCGCTGGCGGCGTGCGGGGATGGTGTGGTCCTTGGCGGTGACCACCACGCACGTGGGTACGTCGACCCCGCCGATCCACTCCGCGGAGCTGAACCGGCCCAGCTCGCCGAGCACCTCGGGCAGCGACCACGCACTCGTGCTGCGCAGCTCGACCCTCCCCCAGGACGCCGGGTCCGCGAGGTCGACCTCCGGCACCTCGGGCAGGGTCTGCGCCAGCCGGTCGACGCGCGCGAGGGCGTAGCGCGAGAGCGGATGCATGATCGTGGTCATCACCGGGAAGAACAGCTGCTCGCGCCGGGTGCCGCGGAAGTTGCGAGCGGTCGAGCAGAGCACCAGCCCGTCGACCCGCTCCGGGTGCCGCCGCCAGACCAGCTGCGCCACGGCGCCCCCCATCGAGTACCCCGCCACGACAGCGTGCTCGATGCCCAGCTCGTCCATCACCGCGACGGCGTCGTCGGCGCAGTCGGCGAAGGTGAACCGGGGCGAGCGGATGCCCCGACCGTGCCAGCGCTGGTCGAAGAGCACGACCCGGTGCGTCCGCGACAGCTCGTCGAGCGTGGCGAACCAGCACAAGGACGCCGTGACGGCGAGGGCGTGCAGCAGCACGATCATCGGGGCGTCCGCCGTCGGTCCGGGTACGTCGATCACGTAGGTGCTGCCGCGGCCGGGGAGCTCGACCATGCGACCTGGCGGCAGGACTCTGGCCTCGGGCGCCTGCACGACGCGACGTGCGCCCGCCCGGACGCCCGCGACGACGGCACGCCGCCCGAGCAGGTAGGTGGCCAGCCCGGCGGTGATCGCCACCGCGGGCGGCCGCATCGCGGACGGCGGCGGCCCGGTCCAGGAGCGCCTCCTCGTGCTCCTGCCTCATCGGGCCGGCTCCGGCCCGGGGCGCGACCTCCTGCAGCTCGGCGAGCGCGCGGGCCAGCCCGGCGGCGATCGGCCGCAGGTCGTCGACGAGGTCGGGGCAGCCGAGCAGCGAGAAGTTGAGCCGCCCGTCGTAGGACCACGCCGTCACGTTGAGCCCGATCCCCTCCAGGATCGGGCCGACGCTGAACAGGTCGACGAGCCGGGCGTCCGCGATGGTCACCGCCTCCCCCGGCCCGCGCACGTTGGAGACGACGACGTTGAACGGCGGGTTGTGCAGCGCCGCACCGCGCACGCGGGAGTAGCCGCGCATGGCCAGCGACATCGGCAGCGGCGGGGTGAACTCCACCCAGTCGCGCAGGAGGTCCGGGCCCAACGTCTGCTGCACCAGCTTGGAGGCACCGGTCGTCGCCGCGATGGCGCGCAGCCGTGCCACCGGGTCCTCGATGTCGGTGGCCAGGGTCGTGAACAGGTTGGAGACCCGGTTGCCGGCCAGCCGGGGGTCGAGGCCGGGCGCGTCGGTCCCGACCGGCACGCCGGCCAGCAGGGCCGAGGCCGGGCGCTCGCCGCGCTCGGCGAACCACCGGCGCAGCGCACCGGAGACCAGCGCGAGCACCACGTCGTTGACGGTGACGCCGTGCGCCTTGCCGACCGCGCGGACGTCGTCCAGGGCCAGCGTCGCGGTGGCGAAGCTGCGTGCGGCGGTGAGCGGGCCGTTCAGCGAGGTGCGGGGAGCGTCCAGCACCGGACGAGGCACCGACACTCCAGGGGCGTGCCGCAGGCGCTGCACGCCGACGACGCCGCGCGCCGTCGTGAGCAGCAGTCCGGGCAGGTCGAGGAGCTTGGCCAGCACGTCGAGGAGGGCCAGCCGCAGCTGGGTCGACCACGACGGTGTCGGCTCGAGGGCACGGCGCGGCCCCGGTCCCTCGACGTTGCGGACGGCGTCGGTCACGTGCGAGAGCAGCGCGTTCGCCGCGCCGCCGTCGGCGAGCGCGTGGTGCATCTTGGCCACCACCGCGACCCGGTTCCCGCCCCCACCCAACGACGCCGTCGGCTCGGTGACGTGCAGCTCCCACAGCGGTACGTCGCGTCGCAGCGGGGTGCTGCCGATCCGGCCGATGAGGTCCTCCAGCCCGCGCATGCCGCCGGGCTCGGGGACTCGGTGCACGAAGATGTGCCGCGCCGGGTCGATCGGTCGGTCCGCGACCCAGAGCGGGTGGTCGAGGGCGAACGGCGCCGGCAGCACGCGCCGCCGGAAGGCCGGGATGTCCTGCAGCCGCTCGAGCACCACGTCGTTGAAGTGCGCCGGGTCGAAGGCTCCCTCATCCCTGGCGCCGGCTCCACGAGCGCGATCTTCAGCGTGTGCATGTGCATGCTCGGCGTCTCCATGTAGAGGTAGCCGGCGTCCACGCCCTCCATCCGCTCCACGGCGATCAGCCCTCGTGGTCCGCGACCAGCTGACGCTTGACCACCTTGCCCGAGGCGTTGCGCGGCAGCTCGTCGAGCAGGGTCACCTCGCGCGGCACCTTGTACCCGGCCAGCTGGCTCTTCACGTGGGCCTTGAGGTCGTCCGGGCTGACCTCGCCGCCGTCGGCCAGCACGACGAAGGCCACCAGCCGTTGGCCGAACCTCTCGTCCTCGACGCCGAGCACCGCGGCCTCGAGGACCGCGTCGTGCGCGGCGAGGCTCTCCTCGACCTCCAGCGGGTAGACGTTCTCCCCGCCCGAGACGATCATCTCGTCGTCGCGGCCGACCACGAACAGCCGACCTGCGTCGTCGAGCCGGCCGACGTCGCCGGAGACCATGAAGCCATCGTGGAAGTCCTTCGACCCACCGTGGGTGTAGCCCTCGAACTGCGAGTCGCTGCGCACGATGATCCGTCCCACCGTGCCGGCGGGCACCTGCCGCCAGTCGTCGTCGACGATCCTCAGCTCGGTGCCGCGCACGGCCTTGCCCGCGGTGTCCGGTGCGGCCCGCAGGTCGGCCGGGACCGCCACCGTGATCTGCCCGGCCTCGGTGGCGTTGTAGCTGTTGTGCACGATGTCGCCGAAGTGGTCCATGAACCGCACCAGCGCCTCCGCGTCGCATCCGCGACCCACTGGCCGTGACGAAGCGCAGCGAGGACGTGTCGTAGCGCCTCGAGCACGTCGTCGGGGAGGTCCACGATCCGCTCCAGCATCACCGGTACGACGGCCAGGCCCGTCGCACGGTGACGCTGCACGAGCTCCAGCGTCGCCTCGGGGTCGAAGCGGCGTCGCATCACGATCGTGCATGTCATCGTCGAGGCCACCGCCAGCTGGCCGAACCCCCAGGCGTGGAACATCGGAGCAGCGACCACCACGGTCTCCTCGGCGCGCCACGGGATCCGGTCGAGCATCGCCGCGAGCTGGTCGACTCCCCCGCCGGAGCGCCGTGCTCCCTTGGGGGTGCCGGTCGTGCCCGAGGTCAGCAGCACGGTGCGGCCATGGCGATGCGGCTTCGGCGGGACCGAGCCGAGGTTGCTCGTCGACGAGGGCCTCGACGGACGGGCCGGCTCCCTCCTGCTCGGTCCAGGCGAGCACCTCGACGAGGCCGGCGAGACGCTCCCGGACCGGCCCCAGCAGGTCGGCGAACTCCTCGTCGTAGACGATCACCTGCGCGCCCTCGCGCTCCAGCACGTCGGCCAGCTGCGGCGCCGAGAAGCCGGTGTTGAGCAGCAGCGCGTCGGCCCCCAGTCGCGCCGAGGCGCTGAGCGCCTCGACGAACCCGCGGTGGTTGCGGCACAGGATCCCGATGGTCTCCGGTACCGGCCCACGCACCTCGGCGGCGAGTCCCACGGCCAGCGCGTTGCACCGTCGCTCCAGCTCGGCCCAGGTCAGCGAGCCGCGCTCGTCGACCAGCGCCGTGCCGTGCGGGCGGCGCGCCGCGGCCAGGCTGAGACCGGTCGTGGCGTTGGTGCCCTGCCGGCGGATGACGTCGGCCATCCGGAGGTACTTGTCAGGCCGCAGCAGCGCGAGCATGCCGGCTGCGCACCAGGGTGCCGACGATCCACCAGAGGCGGGTGATCCGGTGCCAGAGAGCCATCGGTCAACCCAGCACCGGGTAGCGCCGGTTGCGGGCGAGCTCGTCGAGCTGCTCCTGCATCCGGTCGCGGATCACCCGGTCCACCTCGTCGATGTCCGGGTCGGGACCGAACTCCGCCTCGACGTCGATCGGCTCGAGCACCTCGGTGACGATCTTGGTCGGCAGCGGGAGGTTGAACGGGACCCCGATGTTGAGGCCGAACGGCACCCCGAAGGTGACCGGCGCGTACTTCGAGCGCAGCCGCTCCTGGAGGCCGAACAGGCTGGCGATCCGCTCTCCCCGGCTGAGGTGCAGCTGGCTCTCCTGGCCGCCGATGCTGACGATCGGCACGATCGGCACTCCCGCCTCGATCGCGGTGCGCACGTAGCCCCGACGGCCGGCGAAGTCGATCGTGTTGCGGGCCGAGGTGGGCCGGAAGGCGTCGTAGTCGCCGCCGGGGAAGACGATCGTGGCCGCGCCCGCACGCAGCGCTTCCGCCGCCGCCTCGCGGGTGGCGGGGATGAACCCGGCCCGGCGCATGGGCTCCTTGGCGTAGCCGGTGAAGAGCAGGTCGTGGGCCAGGCAGTACAGCGGCCGGTCACCGAAGTGCTCGGCGAAGGCGACCGCGATCACCGGGACGTCCATCGCGATCATGCCGCCGGAGTGGTTGGAGACCAGCAGCGCTCCACCCTCGGGCACGCGCTCGATGCCACGCACCTCCGAGCGGTACCAGAGCTTGCAGACCATCCGCAGCAACGGCATCAGCCGGGCGACGTACTCCCCGTCGCGCACGCCGAGACGCTCCTCGGACACGTCGAACCTCCCTGGTCAGACTGCCTTGACGTCTGCTCAACAGATTAGAACGTGTTCTAGTTACGCGCCACGGAGTGCGAGCGATGTCTCATCCGCACGGCAGGATGTCCTGGTGGCCCCTCCCCCGACCACCGGCCAGCCCTGGGTCCTCCACGTCGACATGGACCAGTTCATCGCGGCGGTGGAGATCCTGCGCCGACCCGAGCTGGCCGGCCTGCCGGTGATCGTCGGCGGCCGCGGCGACCCCACCGAGCGGGCGGTGGTCTCCACGGCTTCCTACGAGGCCCGCGAGTACGGTGTGCACTCGGGGATGCCCCTGCGGCTGGCCCACCGCAAGTGTCCCGAGGCCGTGATCCTGCCGGTCGACCACGTCGCCTACGACGCCGCGTCAGCCGTGGTGATGGACACCCTGCGTGCCGTGCACGGCGCCGTCGTCGAGGTGCTCGGCTGGGACGAGGCGTTCGTCGGTATCGAGGCCGACGACCCCGAGGCGGTGGCCCGGCGCATCCAGGCCGACGTGCTCGAGACGACGCTGCTCCACTGTTCCGTGGGCATCGGCGACACGAAGGTCCGCGCCAAGATCGCCACCGAGTTCGGCAAGCCGCGCGGCACCTTCCGCCTCACGCGCGAGAACTGGTTCGAGGTGATGGGTGCCAAGCCGGTCAAGGAGCTGTGGGGCATCGGCAACCGGATCAGCCAGCGCCTCGACCAGCTCGGCATCGAGACCGTGCTGCAGCTCGCCGAGACGCCCGACGAGCCGTTGGTCGCCGAGTTCGGGCCCAACACCGGCCCGTACATCGGCCGGCTCGGCCGCGGCGTGAGCACCAACGTCGTCGACGACACCCCGTGGGTGGCCCGCGCGCACGGCCGCGAGACCACCTACCAGCAGGACCTCACCACGCCCGCCGAGGTCGAGGCCGCCGTGCTGGCCCTGGCCGAGCAGGTCGTCGAGGACATCCGCGGCGAGGGCCGCGCGTGCATGCGCGTGCACCTCAAGGTCCGGTTCAAGCCGTTCTTCACGTTCACGCGTTCACGCAAGCTCGCCGAGCCGACGTACGACGCACAGGTGATCGCGGCCACGGCGCTCGACCTCCTCGAGAAGCTCGAGGACGACCGCCCCATCCGCCTGCTCGGCGTGCGCGCCGAGATGGTCCCGCCGGAGGGTGGCTACGACCCGCCCCGCACCCACGGGCGGCGCGGCAACCCCTAGCGGGGCAGCACCGCGTAGTGGAGCAGCAGCCAGATCGGGGCCGCGGTCGCCAGCAGGGAGTCCAAGCGGTCCATCAGGCCGCCGTGACCGGGGATGACCTGGCTCATGTCCTTGATGCCGAGATCGCGCTTCATCACCGACTCGCAGAGGTCGCCGAGGGTGGCCATCACCACCGCGATCACGCCGAGCGCGACGCCGACCCACCAGTGGCCGTCGAAGAGGAGCACGACGAGCAGGACGCCCGCGACGATGCACGAGGCGGCCGACCCGGCGAAGCCCTCCCACGACTTCTTCGGCGAGATCACCGGCGCCATCGGGTGCTTGCCGAACAGCACTCCGGCGGCGTACCCCCCGATGTCGGAGGCGGTGGTGACCACGATGAAGGTGATGATCGCCTTGACGCCCTGGTCCTCGCCGAGCATCAGCGCCACGAAGGAGCCGAGGAAGGGCACGTAGATCAGCGTGAACACCGAGGCCGTCGCGTTCTGGACGTAGCCGGGGACACCGCGGCGCAGCAGCCAGAGCATCGTGACCAGGGCGGTCACGGCCGTCGCAGTGACGAGGGAGTCGGTGCCGATGAAGTAGGCCAGGATCACCATCACCACGCCGCCGAGCATCAGCGGCTCCTGCGGGATGTCGATGTCGCGGGCCTGGAGGCCCTTGTGCAGCTCCCAGATCGCGACGACGACGGCCGCCGCGACGATGATCATGAACGCGGTCTTCCAGAAGACCAGCGAGACGATGATGGCCACGGCCAGGACCACCCCCGAGGCGATCGCCACGGGCAGGTTGCGGCCCGCGCGCCCGGGGTCCTTGGCCGACTTCGGCGCTGCGGGCTCGCTCGGAGGCGGCGAGGTCTCGCTCATCGACGGAGTGCTCGGGCGCTCAGACCTCGAGCAGCTCGGCTTCCTTGTGCTTGAGCAGCTCGTCGATCTGGTCGGTGTGCTTCTTGGTGGACGCATCGAGCCGCTTCTCCGCGCCCGTCACGTCGTCCTTGCCGACCTCGCCGTCCTTCTCCAGCTTCTCCATCGCCTGCTTGGCGCTGCGCCGGATGTTGCGCACCGAGACCCGGCCCTCCTCGGCCTTGGTGCGGGCGACCTTGATGTACTCCTTGCGCCGCTCCTCGGTCAGCTCGGGGAAGACGCAGCGGATCAGCTTGCCGTCGTTGGACGGGTTCACGCCGAGGTCGGACTCGCGGATGGCCTTCTCGATGCTGCCGAGCGCCTGGATGTCGTACGGCGCGACGAGGATGATCCGGGCCTCGGGCGCGGTGAACGACGCCAGCTGCTGGATCGGGGTCTGCGTCCCGTAGTACTCCGCGGTCAGCTTGGCGAACATCGACGGGTTGGCGCGGCCCGCGCGGATCGCCGCGAACTCCTCACGCGTCACCTCGACCGCCTTGTTCATGCGCTGGTCGGCGTCGTTGAGGCTCTGGTTGATGCTCACTGCGTCTCCTGTTCGTGCTGTCAGGGGGCTGTCTCAGCCGGGCTCGGCGCCCGTGTTCACCAGCGTGCCGATCTTCTCACCCTCGACGACGCGCAGGATGTTGCCGGTGGGCTGCATGCCGAAGACGACCATGGGCAGGCCGTTCTCCATGCACAGCGCGAACGCGGTGGCGTCGGCGACCTTGAGACCCTGCTGCAGCGCCTCCACGAAGGTGAGCGAGTCGTACTTGATGGCGTCCGGATGCGTGCGCGGGTCGGCGCTGTAGACGCCGTCCACGCCACTCTTGCCCATCAGCACGACCTCGCACTTGGTCTCGAGCGCGCGCTGGGCGGCGACGGTGTCGGTGGAGAAGTACGGCAGACCGGCACCGGCACCGAAGATCACCACGCGACCCTTCTCGAGGTGGCGGATCGCGCGACGCGGGATGTAGGGCTCGGCGACCTGGCCCATCGTGATCGCCGTCTGCACGCGCGTCTCGATGCCCTCCTTCTCCAGGAAGTCCTGGAGAGCCAGGCAGTTCATCACGATGCCCAACATGCCCATGTAGTCGGCTCGCGCGCGGTCCATGCCGTGCTGCTGGAGCTCGGCGCCGCGGAAGAAGTTGCCGCCGCCGGTGACGATGGCCACCTGCACGCCCGCCCGCTGCACGTCGGCGATCTCCTGGGCGATGCCGCGCACGACATCGGGGTCGACACCGACCTTGCCGCCGCCGAAGACCTCGCCGGACAGCTTCAGCAGCACGCGGTGGTACCTGGTCATGCGGGTCCTCTCGCTCGACTTCTAGCGCTTGAGCGAACCTACTGCACCCCGCTCAGCGTGAGCCGGGTGCGTGCCTGGCAAGGCGGAGGAGGGAAGGCGGGCTTCACGCTACGCGTGCCGTCGACCGACACTCTGCCGATCCGAAGCGCCGCCAGGTGCGTGCCCGGCATGCGCTGAGTCAGGCGCCGACCTCGAAGCGGGCGAACCGCTTCACGGTGGTGCCGGATGCGTCGAGGACCTGCTTGACGGTCTTCTTCGACTCGGTGACCGACTCCTGCTCGAGCAGCACGATCTCCTTGAAGAACCCGCCCAGACGGCCCTCGACGATCTTCGCCACGGCCGCCTCCGGCTTGCCCTCCTCGAGGGTCTTCTTCTCGAGCACGCCGCGCTCGGCCTCGACGACGTCGCTGGGGACCTCGTCGCGGGTGAGGTACTGCGCACGCATCGCGGCGATCTGCATCGCCGCACCGCGGGCCGCCTCGGCATCGCCGTCGTACTCGACGAGCACGCCGACGGCGGGCGGCAGGTCGCTGGCCCGCTTGTGCATGTAGACCACCGAGCTGCCGTCGAAGTAGGCGACCTCGCCGAGCTCGATCTTCTCGCCGATGGTGACGGCGAGGTTCTCGACGACCTCGCCGACGGTCGAGCCGTCGAGCTCGACCGCCTTGAGCGACTCGAGGTCGCCGGCCTGGGCCTCGTTGGCCGCGTCGGCGATCCGTTGGGCGGCGGTGATGAACTCCTCGTTCTTCGCCACGAAGTCGGTCTCGCTCTTCAGCTCGACCAGCGCCCCGCCCGAGGTCGCGACCAGGCCCGAGGTGGCCTCGCGCTCGGCCCCACGCTTGGCGGCCTTGGCCGCACCCTTGACGCGCAGCTCCTCGACAGCCTTGTCGACGTCGCCGTCGGTCGCGTCGAGGGCCTTCTTGCAGTCCATCATCCCCGCGCCGGTGAGGTCGCGGAGCTTCTTGACGTCGGCGGCGGTGAAGTTCGCCACGTCAGCCTCCTTCTGGTCCTGTGCTCGTCTGTTTCTCGGTGCCGTTGCCTACTGCTCGGCGTCCGCAGGCGCCTCGGCGGGGGCCTCGGCGGTCTCGGCCGCGGCAGCCTCGGCAGCGGGGGTCTCGGTGGCTCGGCAGTGGGGTCGGCCTCGGCCTCAGCCTGTGCCTCAGCCGGGGCCTCGGCCGGGGCCGGCCTCAGCAGGGGTCTCGGCCGCGCTCTCGGCAGGGGTCTCAGCAGGGGTCTCGGCAGGAGCCTCCTGGGCCTCCGTCTCGGCCTGCTTGGCCTCGGTGGCCTCGGCAGCAGCGCCGGTGGCCTCGGCCGCGGGGGTCTCCTCGGTCGCGGTGTCGCCACCGGTGGCGGCCACGGCGGCCGCCTCGACCTTCTCGGCCTCCTGGCCCTGCAGCAGGTCGCGCTCCCAGTCGGCGAGCGGCTCGTCGGAGCCGATGCCCTGGGCGGACTCGTCGTCGCCACCCTTGGCGCCGGAGCGCGCGATCAGGCCGTCGGCCACGGCGTCAGCCACGACGCGGGTCAGCAGGCTGACAGCGCGGATGGCGTCGTCGTTGCCCGGGATCGGGAAGTCGACCTCGTCGGGGTCGCAGTTGGTGTCCAGGATCCCGATGATCGGGATGCGCAGCTTGCGCGCCTCCTCGACCGCGAGGTGCTCCTTCTTCGTGTCCACGATCCAGACCGCGCTCGGCGTACGGCTCATGTCGCGGATGCCGCCGAGGGTCTTGTCGAGCTTGTCGCGCTCCCGCTTCATCTGCAGGAGCTCCTTCTTGGTGCGACCCGACCCGGCGACGGCGTCGAAGTCGATGTCGTCGAGCTCCTTGAGGCGGTTGATCCGCTGGTGCACGGTCTGGAAGTTGGTGAGCATGCCGCCCAGCCAGCGCTGGTTCACGAAGGGCATGCCGACGCGGGTCGCCTGCTCGGCGATCGCCTCCTGGGCCTGCTTCTTGGTGCCGACGAACATGATCGTCCCGCCCTTGGCCACGGTGTCCTTGATGAACGCGTAGCTCGCGTCGATGTAGGACAGCGACTGCTGGAGGTCGATGATGTAGATGCCGTTGCGCTCGGTCATGATGAAGCGCTTCATCTTGGGGTTCCAACGACGGGTCTGGTGCCCGAAGTGGACGCCGCTCTCGAGGAGCTGGCGCATGGTGACGACTGCCATCTGCTTCTTCCTGGTGGGGGCCCGCGCGCGTGGAAGCGCCCGAACCGGGTTTTCAGTTCGTTGCAGGTGTCCCGGCGCACCACGTGGTGGTGCTGGGGTCCTGCCCTGACGCTCGTGCGGGGCCCGACCCTGTCCGGTGCTGCGACAGGGACCGAGGGCCCTCGCCCGCGGGATCCACCCCCGCCAGGAAGGAGGGTGTGGCACGGAGACGAGCGTGCGAAGTCAACCCGTACGGGTTGCTCCCGCAAGTCTAGAGGGGCCGGGCATCCCCGACCAAACCCGTGCACGCCGAGCGACCGTTCCCCGTCCACAGCGGCCTCGCCCCGGTCGGTCGTCCACAGCACGTCGCCGGCGGCCTGGTCGACCCGGCCTCCGCTGACCGAGTCTCGAGGCATGCGCCCGCTCGCCCTCCTCCTCTCCGTGCTCCTCTCGGCCTCGCTCGCCGTCGTCTCCACGCCGGTCGCCCGCGCCGGCGCAGACCCGGCCGGCGCCCTCGCGCGAAGGCGCCTGGCCGCTCTCGCCCCGGCCCGAGGTGGTCCGCGGGTTCGACCCACCGCAGACCGAGTTCGGGCGCGGGCACCGCGGTGTCGACCTGCTCGGTCACTCCGGTCAGGCCGTGCACACCTCGCTCGCCGGCACGGTCACCGTCGCGGGGCCCTCGCCGGCCGGGGCGTGGTCGTGGTCGACCACGGCGCCATCCGCACCACCTACGAGCCGGTCGCCGCCGGCGTCCACGTCGGCGACGTGCTCTCCCGCGGCGCGGTCATCGGCACGCTGCAGGGGGCCGCGAGCCACTGCTTCCCACGGGCGTGCCTGCACTGGGGTCTGCTCCGTGGCCCGGCCTACCTCGATCCCCTGGTGCTCGTGGGCGCCGGCCCGATCCGGCTGCTCCCCCTCGACGGCCCGGGTGGGGCGACCCCGGCTGACCCTGGCCCGACCGCCGTCGGGATCGGGCGCCGCGGGTCGGGGACGGTCCTGGCTCCGCGGTAGGGTCGTTCGAGCTCATGGGCCCGCCGCTCCCGAGGCTGCGCCTCGACTCCGCCGCGCGCCATCACCTGCCGGTGCCGGTGTGACTCCCCGGCGTGACCGGCGTGCACGCTCAGGCGCGTGGGTGGGCCAGGCGGTAGGCCGAGCGCAGCCGCTCGTTGGAGACGTGGGTGTAGATCTGCGTGGTCGCCAGCGAGGCGTGGCCGAGCAGCTCCTGCACGGTGCGCAGGTCTGCTCCCCCCTCGAGCAGGTGGGTGGCGGCGGTGTGGCGGAGTCCGTGCGGGCCCATGTCGGGGGCGTCGGGCACGTCGGCGAGCCGGGCGTGCACGAGCGTGCGCACCGCCCGCTGGTCGATGCGCCGGCCGCGCGCGCCCAGGAACACCGCCGGTCCGGCGCCGGGGACCACCAGCGCGGGACGGCCCCGCTCGAGCCACTGCCCGAGCGCGCGGTCGGCGGGCACGCCGTACGGCACGGTGCGCTCCTTGCGCCCCTTGCCGAAGACCCGCAGCACCCGGCGGTGCCGGTCGACGTCGTCGACGTCGAGCCCGCACAGCTCACCCACCCGGATGCCGGTCGCGTAGAGGAGCTCGAGGACCGCCACGTCGCGCAGCCCGACCGGGCTGCCGTCGTCGGCCCGGGTCGCGGCGACGTCGAGGAGGGCGCGCGCCTCGTTCGCGCTCAGCGCCGGGGGCAGCGACTTGTGCGCCTTCGGGGTGCCCAGCGAGGCCCCCGGGTCGGCCGCTGCGCGCCCGGTGCGCTGGGCCCAGGCCGTGAAGACCCGCACCGCGGTCGCCCGGCGGGCCATCGTCGAGCGCGCCTTGCCCAGGGTCTGCTGCTTGGCCAGCCAGCTGCGCAGCGTGCGCAGGTCGAGGGTGCCGACGTCGGTGTGCCCGAGGGCCGCGGCGTGCTCGAGCAGGCCGGCGACGTCGCCGACGTAGGCCCGCACGGTGTGCGGCGTCAGGTCGCGCTCGGAGGCCAGGTGGCGCTCGTAGGCCGCCGAGCGCCCCGGCCATCGCCTCGGGCAGGTCGTCCACCTCGTCAGCGTACGAAGCCCGGACGCTCTCACCCGGGAGGCGCGAGCCGCCACCGGCCTCGCGAGTGCTCGACGAGTCCGGCGCGAGCCGAGCGTGGCGAGCGCGGTCCGGGCCGCGCCGGGCGCCACCCCGGCGGTACGCGCGACCGACTCGGCGTCGGCGCCCACGTGCTTGGGCACCGCGTCGAGCACCTGCTGCTCGCGCGGGCGCAGCAGGTCGCGGGCCCGCTCCGGCTCGCGCGGGACGTCGAGCGTGTACTGCCCGATCGAGCCGACCGCCTCGAGCACCTCCTCGCCCGAGGTCACCAGCACGGCGTCGCGCGCACGCAGCAGCTGGTGCACCCCGGCCGACGGCGCACTGGTGACCGGACCGGGCACGCCCATCAGGACCCGCCCCAGCCCGCTCGCCCAGCTCGCGGTGTTCAGAGCCCCGCTGCGCACCGCGGCCTCCACGACGACGGTGCCGCGGCTGAGGGCGGCGATCAGTCGGTTGCGGGCCAGGAACCGGATCCGGGTCGGGGCACAGCCAGGCGCGGCCTCGGAGACCAGCAGCCCGACGTCGGCGATGTAGTCGATCAGAGCCCTGGTTGCCCCGCGGGTAGGCCCGGTCGACGCCGCAGGCCAGCACGCCGATCGTCTGCGCCGCGCTCGGCCAGCGCACCACGGTGGGCGTCGTGGTCGATCCCGAAGGCGGCGCCCGAGACGGTGGTCCACTGCTCCCGCGCCAGCGTGGCGGCGATGTCGCCGGCGACCTGCCCGCCGTACGACGTCGCCGAGCGGGAGCCGACCACGGCCACCGCCTGCCGGCAGGCCTCGTCGAGCCGCAGCGGCCCGCGGCACCACAGCCCCACCGGCACGTCGCCGCGCTCGTGCAGCGCCGGCGCGTGCGCGAGGTCGCCGAGCGGGTCGGGCCACTCGGCGTCGCCGGGCACGACGAACCGCAGCCCGGCGTGCGCGGCTCGGGACAGCTCGGCCTCGGGGTCGACGCCGGCCAGCCGCGCCTCGAGGTCGGCGGCCAGCGGCGTCGGCCCGGACGGGGAGCGCAGCAGCTCCAGCAGCCGCACGGCGCCGTGCTCGCGCAGCATCGCGCGCGAGCCGCCACTGGCCGGGCTCGCCGACCCGGGACAGCGCGACGCGGGCCAGGCGCTCCTCATCGGCGGCGGTCGCGCTCATGCGGGCCGGTCCTGGACCCCCGTGCGCGACGGGATGCTCGCGAGCGGCAACGGATCGGCCCGCCGCAGCCGCAGCGCCACGTCGAGCTCGCGCGGGCCGGGCTGGGCGATGTGCTGCCAGGTCGGCGACCGACCAGGCGACCCGATGCACCCGGACCGCTCCCCGGCGGGTCAGCCTGCCGGCGTACACCTCGTCCTCGAGGCGGCGCGTCGCCGAGTCGGTGAGCGGCCACCGCTCGCGCAGCGTCGGGCCGGGCGCGTGCACGTTGAGCCGCCACGGGAGACCGACGTAGCGCTGACGCTGCCGCTCCCGGGCGGCCTCGACACGGTCGCGGATCTCGGCGCTGGACTCGCGGCGCTCGAAGGGCAGCAGGTCGTCGCGGCCGGTCGGCTCGACGAAGCGGGTGATGTCGATCCGGTCGGCGATCGGACCGGAGATCTTGGCGCGGTAGTCGCGCCGCGAGACCTCGCTGCAGGTGCATCGGTGGTCGCGGTCGAAGGGGTGGTAGGCGCCGCAGCGACACGGGTTGCAGGCGAAGACGAACATCGCGCGGGCCGGGTACACCGCGTCGTCGTCGCCGCGCGAGATGGAGATCTCGCCCGACTCCAGCGGCTCGCGCAGCGCCTCGATGACGTCGACCGGGAAGAGCGGGAACTCGTCGAGGAAGAGCACCCCGAGATGGGCCCGGCTGACCTCGCCGGGCCGGACCCGGCCGGTACCGCCGCCGAGGATCCCGGAGCGCGAGGCCGAGTGGTGCGGAGCGCGGAAGAGCGGCCGGCGGAGACGCTCGGCACCGGGCGCGAGCACCCCGGCGAGCGAGTGCACGGCGGTGAGCTCCAGCGACTCCTCGTCGGTCAGGTCGGGCAGCAGGGTCGGGATGCGCTCGGCGATGCTGGTCTTCCCGGCGCCCTTGGGACCGGTGAGCATCAGGTGGTGTCCGCCGGCGGCCGCGACCTCGACGGCGTAGCGGGTGTCGGGGATCGCCGATGATGTCGGCCATGTCGAGGTCGTCCATCCGCTCGGCGCCCCGCCAGCTCAGCAGCGGCGCGCCGCTGAGCGGCTCCACCGGCAGCGCGGCCGGCACCTCCTCGCCCTGGAGCAGGCGCCATCAGCTGGGCCAGCGACCGCACCCCGAAGACGCTGACGCCCGGCACCATGGCGGCCTCGTCGGCCTGCGGCTCGGGCACGAACACCGTGTCCAGCCCGCGCGCGGCCGCCGCCATGGTCATCGGCAGCACCCCGGGCACGCAGCGCAGCCGGCCGTCGAGGGTGAGCTCGCCGATCATCACGGCGCGCTCCATCTGCCGGCGTGGCAGCTTGGGGTCGGCCGCGGCCAGCACGGACACGGCGATGGCGAGGTCGAAGTGCGGCCCGCTCTTGGGCAGGTCGGCCGGCGACAGCAGCACCGTGGTGCGGCGGTGGTTGGGCCAGGTGAAGCCGCTGTTGGTCACGGCGGCGCGGCAGCGGTCGCGAGCCTCGTTGATCGAGGCGTCCGGACGGCCGACCAGGGCAGTGAAGACCAGGCCGTCGGAGAGGTCGGCCTGGACGTCGACCACGTGGCCGACCGCGCCGGAGAGGCACACCGTGTGGGTGAAGGCGACCATCAGCCGACACCCCGCAGGTGGCTGACCTCGGCCGCACCCTGGGGCTGGAGCAGCACGCCGACGAGGTCGATCCGCACCGGCCGCGGAGGCAAGGCCGTGGTCCTGCATCCAGAGGCCCGCGAGGGCGCGCAGCCGGTCGGCCTTGGCCTGCCCGACCGCCTCGAGCGGGTGCCCGTACGCCGCGGTGGCGCGGGTCTTGACCTCGCAGACGACGAGCACCTCGCCGTCGCGCAGCACGAGGTCGATCTCACCGGCGTCGCAGCGCCAGTTGCGGTCGACCACGACCATGCCGGCCTCGACGAGCCGGCGGGCGGCCAGCTGCTCGCCGTACGCCCCGATGCTCCTGTTGCGCTGACCTCGCGTCATGCGGACAGCCCAGCGGCACCCGAGGACGACCGGACGGCTCCCGGACCGAGGCCTGTGGACAGGAGCCCCAGGTGGGTCGCTGTGGACGGGAGGTGGTCGTCGGAGAGTCGGGCAGATCTGGCGAAAACGCTACAAAGTGCGGATTTCCAAAATACGCTTCCTTGCACCACGACATGTGTGCGTGGGCCATGGTGCGCGCAAGGAGGGACTGTGCCAGGTCGGAAGCGCTCGGATCGCGGCGCAGTGGCCGTCGAGGCCGCGCTCGTCACGCCCATCCTGATGCTCCTGGTCTTCGGCATCATCGAGATGTCGCTGCTGATGAGGGACGCCGCCGGGGTCAACAACCAGGTGCGTGCCGGCGCCCGCATCGCGGCCACCGAGGCCGGCGCGGGTCTCTCGAGCGCCAACAACCCGGCCCTGGCCGTCGACGCCACGACCGCGATCCAGAACGCGGGTTCGAGCATGCCGCTCGACTCGGTCAACTGGGTGCTCGTCTACCAGGCGAACCAGTACGGCTATCCCCTCCCCACCAGCAACCAGAGCAGCCTCGACCTGCACGACGAACTGCATCAAGTACGTCTGGAGCAGCGCCGTCGAACGCGTTCGTGCGTGACAGCGGCACCTGGGACACCTCCCAGATCAACGCGTGCGTCAACGACGCCAACCGCCAGTCGGTGGGAGTGGCCATGTCGGCCCGGCACACCTGGGTCACCGGCCTGTTCGGCTCCGGTGTCGAACGTGCCCGCGCGGTTGATGATGCAGTTCGAGCCGTTGCCGGCGACGACCTGCGCGGCCGGAAAGCACTCCTGAGCATGCGGCCCTGGGCACGGTCGCTGCCCGGCGCCGCCGGGACGAGTCCGGGTACGCCGCAGTCCTCGTGGCCATCATCGTGGCGGCGCTCGCGCTTCCGCTCTGCGCCGTCTCGGTGGACGTCGGCCGGTGGTACGTCGAGCTGGCCAAGGTGCAGAACGCCGCCGACGCGGCCGCCACCGCCGGCGTCACCTGGCTGCCCGACGACTTCACCAACGCCACCAGCACGGCCCTCGCCGTCGCCCAGGACAACGGCTACCCCAACTCGGGCGGCACGACCGTGAAGACCGCCGTGGGCGCCAAGCCGACCCAGCTCGTGGTCACGATCAGCACCAAGGTCGCCAACCAGTTCGGGTCCTCCTTCGGTGTCCCGTGGACCACCGTCACCCGCAGCTCGACCGCCGACTACAACGGCCCCGCCCCGATGGGCAGCCCGTGCAACACCTTCGGCAACGAGCCGGCCGGCTCGACCTCGAGCCCGACCGACGCGCGAGGACCGAGCACGAGCGTCATCGTGACTCCCGTCGGCGGGGCCACCTGCACCAGCACGCCCCAGTTCTGGGCGGCGATCGCCGGGCCCGACACCCCCAAGGCCAACGGCGACCAGTACATGACGCGCACGTGCAGCAGCGGCAACGACGGCTGCACCGAATGGCAAGAACGACGACTTCAACCCCGAGGGCTACTTCTACATCGTCCGCGTAGCGGCAGGTGCGGTCGGACAGCCCGTGACGCTGCAGATCTACGACCCGGCGTGGGTCGAGACGAGCGACCTCTGCACGAACTCGCCGACGACGTACAGCAGCATCCCGCTGCGCAACAACATGAACCCGTACGCCACCACGGACGGCCTCACCCGCTACCACATGACCGGCAGCAGCGAGAGCCCGAACAGCTTCTGCACCGGCGACGTGCTCAACGGCGGGACCACTCCGATCACCACGTCGTTCGGCCTGCGCTCCCCGACCGACACCTACCAGCCGGACCAGGGCGCCCCGATCACCACCTGCGAGAAGCAGTACCCGGGCTACATCCAGGGGACCCAGAGCGGCAAGCCCGACAAGATCTCGTCCGGGACGCTCGCGAAGAAGACGGCCAAGAGCAGCGACAACACCCAGCCGAGCACCACCAACAACACCAACTACAACGACGGCCTCTCCCAGGTCTTCCACCAGTGGGTCGACTTCTGCACCTTCACCCCGAGCCGCTGCCGGCGACTACTACCTCCAGGCGCGCACGAACGTCGCCCTCGCACCGCCAGCCCCGACGGCAACGGTGGGTACGGCGGGAACGCCAAGGTGTTCAGCCAGACCGGGGACGACACCAGCGTCGGCGGCGACGGCAACAACCGGTTCTCGATCCGGGTCAAGTCGCAGACCGGCAACACCGCCGTCACCGGCGCCGTCTCGGTGTCGGGCTGGCAGAACATGTCGATCTACGCCAACTACTCCGGCTCGCCCCAGATCTTCAACCTCGTCCGCGTCATCCCGGCGGCGCAGACCAAGACGCTGAACATCCACTTCTTCGACATCGGCGACGCCACCGCCCCGACGTCGGTGACGGTGCTGCCGCCGACCGACGCGACGGTGGGTGGGTCGCCACTCACCGCCTTCACGGGGTGCACGGGCGCCGGCGTCGTCAGCGGGTCCCTGGGCAGCACGTGCGGCGTCTCGGGCGCCACGACGACCAACTACAACGGCAAGATCCAGACGATCGCGGTGCCGATCCCGAGCACCTACAACTGCAACTCGACCCAGTCGGGCGGCTGCTGGGTGCGGGTCCAGCTCAAGTCTCGACAGCGCCGGCACGCACGAGCGACACCACGACCTGGAGCGCCAGCATCGACGGCGACCCGGTCCGGCGTGATCAAGTAGCACCGGACCGGCCGGGGAGCGCTCAGCTGCCCGGAGGCGGCTCGATCTCGGACGGGCTCAGCTCCTCGACGTTGACGTCCTTGAACGTCAGCACCTTGACGTTCTTGGCCAGCCGGCGCGCCGGGCGGTACATGTCCCAGACCCACGCGTCGGTCAGCGTCACCTCGAAGAACACCTCGCCGGCCTCGGTCCGGGCCTTCACGTCGACCTGGTTGCACAGGTAGAAGCGACGGTCGGTCTCCACGACGTACTTGAAGATGCCGACGACGTCGCGGTACTCCCGGTAGAGGTTGAGCTCCATCTCGGTCTCGTACTTCTCGAGATCCTCGGTGCTCATCTCGTCGCCACCTCCAGGTCGGGCTCGGCGGGGTCCCACAGCTCCAGCTGGGGCTCCAGACTGATCGGTTCGCGCTCCTCGATCCCGGCGGCGCGCCGGACGTTGACGAAGCGCATGCGGTGCACCGGGCTCGGGCCGTGCTCGTCGAGCGCGGCTGCGTGCTCGTCGGTGATGTAGCCCTTGTGCGTCGCGAAGTCGTAGACCGGGTGGTGCTCGTGCAGCTCGCACATGATCCGGTCGCGGGTGACCTTGGCGATCACCGACGCGGCCGAGATGCAGGCGGCCACCCGGTCGCCCTTCCACATCGCCAGCCCGGGCACGTCGAGACCGTCGACCGGGAACCCGTCGGTCAGGACGTACGCCGGCCGCAGGTCGAGCCGGGCCAGCGAGCGACGCAGCGCCTCGACGTTGGCGACGTGCATGCCGAGGCGGTCGCAGTCGCCGGGAGGGACCACGACCACCGACCAGGCCAGCGCCCGCCGCAGCACCTGCACGTAGCAGCGCTCGCGGGCCTTCGCGGTGAGCAGCTTGGAGTCGGCCAGACCCGGGCACGATGCCGGCCTTCCCCTCGGGCAGGATCGCGGCCGCCGCGACGAGCGGGCCCGCGCAGGCCCCACGCCCCGCCTCGTCCACGCCGGCGATCGGCGCCAGGCCGGCACGCCGCAGCGCACGCTCGTAGCCGTAGAGACCGGCGTCACGCCGGATCGTGGCTCCGCGCGGGAGGTCGGTCACGCTCGCCCACCCCGACCCTCACTTGTTGTCCGGGATGCCGTCGAAGGTGCTCGGGCGGTGGATGATCTCGGCGCGGTGCAGCGGCCAGATCAGTGCGAAGACCTTGCCGACCACGAGGTCCTCGTCGACGAAGCCGCCACCGGGACTGCCCATGTGGCCGCGCGAGTCGTAGGACTCACCGCGGTTGTCGCCCATCACCCACAGGTGCCCCTGGGGCACGGTGACGTCGAACTTGATCGTCGAGGGCGCGGTGCCCTTGGGCAGGTAGGAGCCCTCGTTCAGCGCGTGACCGTTGACGGTGATGCGGCCCTGGGTGTCGCAGCAGACCACGCGGTCGCCACCGATGCCGATGACGCGCTTCACGAGGTGGCCGCCGGTCGGGTAGAGACCGACCTTCTCCAGCACGCGGGTCACCGGGGAGGTCGGCGGCGCCGAGTCGGCCTCGCTGAGCCAGTGGCCCGGGTCGGCGAAGACCACGATGTCGCCACGCTGGGGCGACCCGCCGCCCCAGTAGGAGACCTTCTGCACCAGGATCCGGTCGTTCTTGATGAACTGCGGCTCCATCGACGGCGACGGGATGTAGAAGGCCTGCACGAACAGGCTCTTGATGACGATCGCCAGCACGAGGGCCAGCGCGAGCAGCAGGATCGTCTCCTGCCAGAGCGGCATCTGCCGCCGGCGCGAGTGACGGTCGCGCGAGGGCCTCTCGGCGACGTCGCTACCGCTCGCCCCCGAACCATCGGCCGGTGGCTGGGTCTCGTCGACGCGCGTCACGGGCCGAGCCTAACGGGGCGCTGGCGACACAAGGCGCCGACGCCTCAGGCTTCCCGGCGCTCCTTGATCTTGGCCGCCTTGCCGCGCAGGTTGCGCAGGTAGTACAGCTTCGCGCGACGCACGTCACCGCGGGTGACCACCTCGATCGTCTCGAAGATCGGGGAGTGGATCGGGAAGGTGCGCTCGACGCCGACACCGAAGGAGACCTTGCGGACGGTGAAGGTGCGGCCCACTCCGGAGCCCTGCACCTTGATCACCACGCCCTGGAAGACCTGGACGCGCGAGCGGCTGCCCTCGATCACCTTGACGTGGACCTTGACGGTGTCACCGGCACGGAAGGCGGGGACGTCGTCGCGCTTGGTCTGGGCGGACAGGTCGTCGATCACGTTCGACATGGGATCTCCTCGCGGCTGCCACAGGTCACCCACGGATGGTGGTGGTGTGTCTCGAAGGCCCCTCCCGGACGTCCGGGTGCCGGTCCGGTCATCCCCCTGTGGCAGGAGACCGCGGCGGCTGGGCCAAGGAGGGATTCTGCCATGTTCGGCCATCGAGTCCGAAATTCACGCGAACCGACGTCCGGCGGCCCGCTTGGTCAGGCGTACGGCGCCCGGGACGTCGGGGTCCGGCCCGCGCAGCCGGTAGCCGGCCTTCTTGTACCGCGCGATGTTGGCGCGGCTCCCGGCGCCGGTGAACAGCACGTAGCCCGTCACGTCGGCCGGTGCGGCGGCCTCGATCGCGCGGAGCATCAGCAGCCCGAGCCCGCGGCCCTGGAGGTCGGGCGCGACCATGAACCGGCCCACGCCCCACTCGTCACCCTCGCGACGACCGCGCGCGGCGGCCACCAACCGGCCTCCGACGCCGCAGCACGAGCGTCGTCCACTCCTCCAGCCACACCTGCACGTCGTCGAGGCCTTCGTGGAGCGCTGCGATGTGCACGCCGGGGTTGTCCTGTTGCTCCTGCACCCAGCATGCGCGCTGCAGGACGAGCAGCTCACCCGCGTCGGCCGGCTGGGCGAGTCGGACCTCGCCCGCCGCGGCGTCCACCTCGACCGCGCGAGCGGCGTGGGCCAGGTCCGGGCGGCGCTCGGCGGTGCGCCGTACGGACTGCTCCCGGCGCCAGGCGGCGATCCGCGCATGGTCGCCGGACAGCAGCACCTCCGGCACCTCGAGACCTCGCCAGGCTGCCGGCTTGGTGTAGACGGGGTACTCCAGCAGGCCGTCGGCGTGCGACTCCTCGAGCAGCGACGCCTCGTTGCCCATGAAGCCGGGCAGCAGCCGGACGACCGCCTCGACGACCACGAGCGCTGCCGCCTCGCCGCCGTTGAGGACGTAGTCGCCGACCGAGACCTCGCGCACCTCCAGGCGCGTCGCGGCGTCGTCGAGCACGCGCTGGTCGATGCCCTCGTAGCGGCCGCAGGCGAAGACCAGGTGCTCGCGGGTGGCGAGCTCGGCCGCGAGCCGCTGGGTGAACGGCTCCCCCGCCGGGCTCGGAACCACGAGGGTGGCCGTGCCGGGAGCGACCGCGTCGAGCGCCTCGCCCCAGGGCTCCGGCTTCATCACCATGCCGGCGCCGCCGCCGTACGGCGTGTCGTCGACCGTCCGGTGCCGGTCGTGGGTCCACTGCCGCAGGTCGTGGACGTGCACGTCGAGCAGCCCGCTGTCCTGGGCCTTCCCGGGGAGCGAGAGCCCGAGCGGCGCGAGGTACCCGGGGAAGATCGTGACGATGTCGACCCTCATGCCAGGCCGTCCTCGAGCAGGCCGGGCAGGTCGTCGACGACGATGCGGCCCCCCGCCGGGTCGACCTCGGGCACCAGCGGCCGCACGAACGGGAACAGCACCTCGCCGTGCGTGGTACCGATCACGAGCAGGTCCTGCGCCGCGTTGTGCTCCACACGGAGCAGCTCGCCGACCACCGAACCGTCGACGGTCTCGACCCGGAGCCCGACCAGCTGGTGGTCGTAGAACTCCTCGGGGTCCTCGGGCTGCTCTCCCACGGCGACCTCGGCGGTCAGCTCGGTGCCGCGCGCGGACTCGGCCGTCGTGCGGTCGGCGATCTCCTCGAACCGCACGATCAGCCGCCCCTGGTGGGTGCGCGTGCCCGCCACCGTGAGCGTCGGCCACGAGCCGCGGCCGGCCTGGGTGCCGAGGACGGCACCGATGACGAACCGGCGTTCCGGCTCGTCGGTGCGCGGCTCGACCATGACGTCGCCGCGGAGGCCGTGGGCGCGCCCGATGCGGCCCACCACGACGAAGTCGTCGTCCGAGGGGCTCACGGTGCTCCTTCGTCCGGTCGGCGGGCCAACACGACCGTCCGGCTAGCTCCGGCGGTCGACGTCCACGAAGTCGATCCGCGCACCACCGTGACCGGCCAGCGAGCTGATCACGGTGCGGAACGCGGTGGCCGTGCGGCCGCCGCGGCCGATCACCTTGCCGAGGTCGTCGGGGTTGACGCGCACCTCGAGGATCGAGCCGCGGCGCAGCTGCCGGTCACGCACCGCGACGTCGTCGGGGTGCTCCACGATGCCGCGGACGAGGTGCTCCAGCGCTTGGGCCAGCATCGGCTCAGGCCTCGCTGTCCGACTTCTCGTCGGCCTCGGCGGCCGCCTCGGTGGTCACCGAGGACTCGTCGCTCGACTCGGCCGGAGTCTCGGCGGGGGTCTCGGCCGGGGTCTCGGCAGGAGTCTCGGCCGGGGTCTCGGCAGCAGCCTCGGCGGGCGCCTCAGCAACAGCAGGCTCGGCCGGAGTCTTGGCCGGAGTCTCGGCCGGAGTGTCGGCAGCCTTCTTGGCCGCACGCTTGCGGGTGACCGCCTCGCCCTTGGGCTCGTTGGCGGCGTCCTTGAGGGCCTCGTTGAACAGCTCGGTCTTGTCGCGCCGGGGCTCGCGGGTCCGCAGCGTGCCCTCCGTGCCCGGCAGGCCCTTGAACTTCTGCCAGTCACCGGTCACCTTGAGGATGGCCTCGACGGCTTCGGACGGCTGGGCGCCGACACCGAGCCAGTACTGCGCACGGTCCGAGACGACCTCGATGAAGGACGGGTCCTCCTTCGGGTGGTACTTGCCGATCTCCTCGATGACCCTCCCGTCGCGCTTCTTGCGGCCGTCGACGACGACGACGCGGTAGTACGGCTGACGGATCTTGCCCATGCGCTTCAGGCGAATCTTGACGGCCACGTGTGTGGTGTCTCCTTGCGATGTGTGTGTTGGTGGGTCGCGCACCAGCCGAGTGGGGTCGGGGCGCTGCGTCCCGGTGGGCGTGCGCCGTCCGGATGAGAGGGTCCAGACGTCGTACGACTCAGCGCGTCATTCTGCCAGACGCAGGGCCCCTTCTCGAAACCGCGCGTACGACGTGGGCCCCGTCCTCCTCGATGATCGACGCGACCAGCCCTCCCACGCGGCACGCCTCGGCCGTCCCCTCCGCCTGGGCCGCGCTCGTCTCGATGACCAGCAGTCCCGCCGGGGACGAGCCAGTCGGCGGCCTCCCGGGCCACCCGCCGGTGGATCTCCAGGCCGTCGCGGCCGCCGTCGAGGGCGACGTGGTGCTCGTGCAGCCGGGCCTCCGGCGGCATCAGCCGGATCTCGTCGGAGGGCACGTACGGCGCGTTCACGGCGACGGCGTCGACGCGGCCCGCGAGCACGGGCGGGAGGGCGTCGTACAGGTCGCCCTCGTGGGTCTGGCCTCCCGGGACGTGCTCGGCCAGGTTGAGCCGCGCGCACGCCACGGCGTCCGGGTCGACGTCCGCGGCGTGCAGCTCGACGCCGGGCACCCCGGCGGCGATGGCCACCCCGATCGCGCCGGTGCCGCAGCAGAGGTCGACCACCAAGGGCGCCGCCTGCCGCCGCACGGCCGCCGAGACGGCCTCGACGACCAGGCGGGTCCGCTGCCGGGGCACGAAGACGCCGGGCGCGGTCCGGATGCGCAGACCGCAGAACTCCGCCCAGCCGACCACCTGCTCCAGCGGCTCACCCGCGACCCTCCTGGCGAGCATCAGGTCCAGGTCGCCGCCCTCGGCCTCGGCCCGGCGCAGCACCGCGGCCTCCTCCTCGGCGAAGACGCACCCGGCCGCGCGCAGGGCGCCGACGAGGTCGTCCGGCACCGGGCTCATCCGACGACGTTGCCCCGCAGCACCACGCGGGCCGGCGAGGCGAGCACGCCGAGGTCCTCGAGCGGGTTGCGGTCGTAGACCACGAAGTCCGCGGTCGTGCCCTCCGAGAGGTGGCCGTCGAGCCCGAGCCACTCGCGCGCCCGCCACGAGGCGGCGCCGAGCGCGGCCTCGGGCGTGAAGCCGTAGGCGGCGAGCCCGCGCACCTCGCCGGCGACCTGGCCGTGGGGCAGCACGCCGCCGGCGTCGGTCCCGGCGTAGATCGGCACGCCGGCCTCGTGAGCGGCCATGATCGTCTCCCGCCGGCGGGCGTGCAGGTCGAGCATGTGCCGGGCGTACGCCGGGAACTTCGCACCGGCCTGCTCGGCGTACTCCGGGAAGCTGTCGAGCTGCATCACCGTCGGCACCAGCGCCGTGCCGCGCGCGACCATCTCGTCGACGAGGTCGGTCGAGAGGCCGGTCCCGTGCTCGATGCAGTCGATCCCGGCGGCGATCAGCCCGGGCAGCACGGCCTCGCCGAAGCAGTGGGCCGTGACCTTGGCCCCGTGCTCGTGGGCGGCGGAGATGGCGGACGCGAAGGCCTCGGCCGGGAACGACGGCTCGAGGTCGCCGGTCTCCCGGTCGATCCAGTCCCCGACGAGCTTGACCCATCCGTCGCCGCGCTGCGCCTCCTGCGCGGCGTACGTCGTGAGCTCGGCGGGCTCGACCTCGTGGGCGTAGTTGCGGATGTAGCGCTTGGTCCGCGCGAGGTGCCGACCGGCCCGGATCAGTCGCGGCAGGTCGTCCCGCTCGTGCACCCATCGCGTGTCGGCGGCCGAGCCGCAGTCGCGCAGCAGCAGGGCCCCGGCGTCGCGATCGGTGACCGCCTGCTCCTCGGTGGTCGCCTCGTCCACGGCGCCGTGCTCGTCGAGGCCGAGGTGGCAGTGTGCGTCGACGAGCCCGGGCACGATCCACCCCTCGGCGACCGTCTCGGCACCCGTCGTGAGGCTCGTGGCTGACGAGGCCGTCGACGACGTAGAGGTCACGCGGCTCGCCGTCGGGCAGCACCGGGCCCCGGAAGCGCTGGACCGTCATGGCCGCGACGCTATCGCGCGTCGAGCGCGGGCCGAACCCGGGGTCGAGATGCCGGGAACGTCGTGGAACCTGAGTTTTGTATGGCCCCAACGCGTCATGCGCACGGACCCCGAGCGCGACGTTGGCTGGGAGGTGATCCCAACCCCGGAGGCCACCCATGACCCGTGCCACCAAGCCGCGGACCCTCACCCTCGCTGCGGTCGCGACCCTCGCCGTCGCAGGAGCCTTGGTGCCGACGCCACCTGGCGGGGCTGACGCTCCACCCTGGACCGTCCTGGCCAGCGGCCTGAACAACCCACGCCTGCTCACGATCTCCTCCTCGGGCATCTACGTCGGCGAGGCCGGTTTCGGCGGCTCCGGACCGTGCCACACCGGGGGCGACGGGTCCCGGGTCTGCTTCGGCACCAGCGGGTCGGTCACCCGGATCGCCGGCGGCCACCACGCCCGCATCCTGACCGGGCTGCCGTCCTTCGCCGGTGCCGACGGCTCCGAGGCGATCGGCGCCAACATGCCGATGCGTCGGGGCAACAAGCTGTTCATCTCCTTCGGCCTCGACGCCGCCCCCGCGGTCAAGGCCAACCTGCCCAGCCGCGGCCGGTTCATCGGGACGCTCTCGGTGGCCTCGAAGCGCCACGGCAGCTGGAACCACCTCCGGGTGCTGGCCAACCTCGCCAAGTTCGAGCGTCTGCACGACCCCGACCACTTGGGCAAGGACAGCGACCCCACCGGCTACGTCAAGCGCGGGCGCAGCTTCGTGATCGCCGACTCCGGGGCCAATGACGTGGTCTCCGCCAAGCGCAGCAACGGCAAGATCCAGGTGGTCCACGTCTTCGGCAACCGGACCGCGCCCAACCCGTTCGGCCCGGGCACGGTGCCGATGCAGCCGGTGCCGACCGCGACCGCGATCGGGCCGGACGGCGCGCTGTACGTCAGCGAGCTCACCGGCTTCCCCTTCCCACCGGGCGCAGCCAGGATCTTCCGGATCGCCCGCGGCCACACCACGGTCTGGGCCACCGGTCTGACCAACGTCACCGACCTCGCCTGGGCCGGCGGCAAGCTCTACGCCGTGCAGATCAGCGACGTCGGCCTGCTCCACGAGACCGGCCTGCCGAGCGGGTCGCTCGTCCAGGTGCACCACGGCTCGGCACCGACCACGGTGATGAACAACCTGCCCGCGCCGTACGGCGTGGCCATCCGCCGGGGCAACGCGTACGTGACCACGTGCTCGGTCTGCAAGGGCGGCGGACAGGTGGTGCGCTTCTCGCTGCGGTAGCCCGATGAGCCCGGCCGCCGCGGGGCGGCCGGGCTACTTGAGGTACTTCGAGAGGTCCGGCAGCTGCGTCGGGTCGAAGTCGGCAGGGACGGCCGACTCGTCGATGCCGAATGCGCTTCCGGCCGCGGCGGCCGGCTTCTCGCCGGAGACCTGCTGGGCGCGCTTGGCCGGGTTGCCGGACTGACGCTTGCCCTTGGCCTGCTTCCTCTGCGGCGCCTGCCGGCCCTTGGCCTTCTTGCCGAGGCCGACACCGGGGCTGCCGGGCAGGCCCATGCCACCGCCGCGGGCCATCTGCTGCATCATCTTGCGGGCCTCGAAGAAGCGGTCGACGAGCTGGTTGACGTCGCTGACCGCGCGGCCGGCGCCCTTGGCGATGCGGGCCCGCCGGGAGCCGTCGATCATCTTGGGGTTGGCCCGCTCCCCCGGCGTCATCGACTGGATGATCGCCTGGATCCGGTCGATCTCGCGCTCGTCGAAGTTGTCGAGCTGGTCGCGGAACTGACCCATCCCGGGCAGCATCCCGAGCATCTTGGTCAGCGAGCCCATCTTGCGGACCTGCTGCATCTGCTCGAGGAAGTCGTCGAGGGTGAACTCGCCGTCGCCCTGGAGCTTGGCCGCGGCCTTGGCCGCCTGCTCGGCGTCGAAGGTCTTCTCGGCCTGCTCGATCAGGGTGAGCAGGTCGCCCATGTCGAGGATGCGCGAGGCCATCCGGTCCGGGTGGAAGAGGTCGAAGTCGGTGAGCTTCTCCCCCGCCGAGGCGAACATCACCGGCTTGCCGGTCATCTTCGCGATCGACAGCGCGGCGCCACCGCGGGCGTCGCCGTCGAGCTTGGTCAGGACCACGCCGTCGTACCCGACGCCGTCGAGGAAGGCCTGCGCGGTCCTGACGGCGTCCTGGCCGATCATCGCGTCGACGACGAACAGGACCTCGTCGGGGTTGACGGCGTCGCGGATGTCGGAGGCCTGCTGCATCAGCTCGGCGTCGATGCCGAGGCGGCCGGCCGTGTCGACGATGACGACGTCGTGGAGCGTGCGGCGGGCTTCCTCGACGGCCGCCCGCGCGACGGCCACCGGGTCGCCGACGCCGTTGCCCGGCTCGGGGGCGAAGACGGTGACCCCGGCCCGCTCGCCGTTGACCTGCAGCTGCTGCACCGCGTTGGGGCGCTGGAGGTCGGCCGCGACCAGCATCGGGCTCTTGTCCTGGTCCTTGAGCCAGAGCGCGAGCTTGGCGGCCAGCGTCGTCTTGCCGGCACCCTGGAGGCCGGCCAGCATGATCACGGTCGGCGGCGTCTTGGCGAAGCGCAGCCGCCGGGTCTCGCCGCCGAGGATCGTGACGAGCTCCTCGTCGACGATCTTGATGACCTGCTGGGCGGGGTTCAGCGCCTGGCTGACCTCGGCCCCGCGGGCGCGCTCCTTGACCGACTCGACGAACTCCTTGACGACGGGCAGGGCGACGTCGGCCTCGAGCAGCGCGAGCCGGATCTCGCGCGCGGTCGCGTCGATGTCGGCCTCGGAGAGCCGCCCCTTGCCGCGGAGGTTCTTGAAGGTCTCGGACAGGCGATCGGACAGCGTGGCGAACACGAAGCTGGTTCCTCAGGGGTCGTGGGTCGGTACCGACGGTCAAGGTTAGCCGCCGCCCGATCCCGATAGTCCGAGGCGGGATGCAGGACCTGGAGCCGCTCACCCCTGCATCCGCCTCGGACTACCCGTCTTCGGACGGCCGTACACCCGCACGAGGGCGTGGCGGACGACGTGGGCGGCGGAGGCGGCGCGCTCCTCGGAGAGGGCACCGGCCGAGCTCTCCTGCACGTAGAACACGTCCACGGCCTGCGGGCCGAGGGTCGAGACGTGGGCCGAGCGCACCGAGACGTCGAGGGCGGCGAGGGCGGCGCAGACGGTGTGGATCAGGCCCGGCCGGTCGGCCGAGCGGACCTCGATCACGGTGGCGGTCGGCGACGCCTCGGGGCGTACGGCGACCGTCGGCTCGAGCGGCGCTGGCGCGGAGCGGCTCAACCGCTCGGCGGCGTCGATGCGGCCCTCGACGATCGCGTCCAGGCGCTGGCGCAGCAGCACGTCGTCGAGGCCGGTCTCGGCCAGCTCCCACACCGAGCAGCCGAATCCCTGCTGGGTCCACGCGCGGGCTGCCCGCACCGAGAGCCGCTGCAGCGCCAGCATCGCGGCGGCGTCGGCGAGCAGCCCGAGCCGGTCAGCGGCGACGACGGTGACCCGCGACCCCTCGGGTGTCTCGGTCACCCTGACCGACACCGCGGCCGGGTCCTCGAGCACCCTCGCGCGGGATCTCGATCTCGGTCACCTCGTCGGCCGGGACGGGTTCGTC
Organism: uncultured Actinomycetota bacterium; assembly: GCA_963756045.1. Taxonomy (GTDB): domain Bacteria; phylum Actinomycetota; class Actinomycetes; order Propionibacteriales; family Nocardioidaceae; genus Marmoricola. The sequence goes on along the minus strand of CAVWML010000010.1, from coordinate 41,452 downwards.
GTCGAGGACGGCTGCAGCGCGGCGTACCAACGTGCGCACCAGCGAGGCGCGCCAGGTCGTCCACGCCTTCTCCGAGGTGGCCCGGGCATCGGCCTCCGTCAGCGCGGCCAGCAGCTCGAGCTCCTCGCGGTCGTGGATCCGCGAGGTGACCGTCTCGACGGTGCCGGGGTCGTCGGGGTCGCGCGTGGTGGCGGTCTCGGGCAGCAGGAGGTGCCAGCGGACCAGGTCGCCGAGCAGCTCGACCTCGCGCTCGTCGAAGCCGATCCGCTCGGCGATGGTCCTCGCGATCGGCTCGCCGGCGACGCTGTGCTCGGTGAGCTGGCCCTTGCCGATGTCGTGCAGCAGCGCGGCCACCATGAGGACGTCGGGCCGGGCGACCCGACGGATCAGGGACGACGCCTCGATGCAGGTCTCCACGAGGTGGCGGTCGACGGTGAACCGGTGCACGACCGAGGCGTGCGGCAGCAGCCGCACCCGCTCCCACTCGGGAAGCAGCCGGGCCAGCGCCCCCGTCTCATCCAGCGTCTCCCACACGCCGAGCAGGCCGGGCCCGGCGGCGAGCAGGCGCACGAGCAGGTCGCGGCCCCCGCTCGGCCACGGGTCGCCCAGCGGCGCCCCCTCACGTGCGAGCCGGGCGGCCGTCGTGGGGGCGAGCACCAGGTCCCGCTCGGCCGCCTCGGCCGAGACCCGCAGCAGGAGCAGCGGGTCGGTCGCGATCGGGGCGTTGCGGTCGAGGACGACCTCCTCGAAGGAGACCGCCACCCCCGGCGCGATCGTCTCCAGTCGCGGCCGGCGCGGACCGGTCGGGCTGGGCTCGCGCAGGACCGCCTCGGCGCGACGCCAGGTCAGGCGGGAGAGGTGGGTGATCCGGCGGGCGAGGCTGCGCGTGTGCCGTTGCGCGGCGGTGCCGTCGGCGAGGCCGAGCCGCTCGGCGATCTCCTCCCAGAACTCCGGGGCCACCCGATCGGTCGCCCGGCCCGCGACCGTGTGCAGGGCGTCGCGCACGTCGAGCAGCGCGACGCGGCAGCGCTCGAGGTCCTGGTGGGGGACGTCGACCAGCCACGACGCGACCAACGCCTTGAGCACACCCGCGTCACGCAGGCCGCCCTCGGACTCCTTGAGGTCCGGCACCGACGCGTGCGCGAGCTCCCCGGCGCGTCGTCCGCGGGCCGCGGTCATCTCGCGCAGCTCGCCCAGCCGGGCGCGGGCGTCGCGGCGCCACTGGGTCAGCACCGCCGTGCGCAGGCGCAGCGTGAGGTTGGGGTCGCCGGCGAGGTGGCGTACGTCGAGCATGCCGGTCGCCACGCGGAGGTCGTTCCCTGCCTGCTCGAGCACCTCGGCCACGGTGCGTACCGAGTGGTCGATCTCGGTGCCGGAGTCCCAGAGGGGGTACCAGATCCGGCCCGCCCACTCCCCGACCATGACCTCGGGGTCGTGCACGAGCACGAGGTCGAGGTCGCTGAACGGGGCCAGCTCCTGTCGGCCGTAGCCGCCGACGGCGACGAGCGCCACCGCGGTCTCGGGGCAGCCTGCCTTCGCGAACGCCTCCGCGCACAGCTGGTCCGCGGCCCGCGTGCGCTCCGCTCGCTGGGCGACGCTCACCTGGACCCGCTCCCCCTACAGGGCGGAGTCGTCGCGCTCGCCGGTGCGGACGCGGACCACGCCCTCGACGGGCTGCACCCAGACCTTGCCGTCACCGATGCGCCCGGTCACCGCCGCGTTGACGATGGCCTCGGTCACCGCCTCGACGTCCTCCTCGGCCAGCACGATCTCGAGCCGCACCTTCGGCACCAGCGAGACGTCGTACTCCGCCCCTCGGTAGACCTCGGTGTGCCCCTTCTGGCGGCCGTAGCCGCTGACCTCGCTGACCGTCATGCCGGTGATCCCGACGCCCTCCAGGGCGGCGCGGACCTCTTCCCACTTGTGCGGCTTGATGACCGCGGTGACGAGCTTCATGGCTTCATCCTCTCGTTGGTCCGGGTCCGGGTGGTACGGCGAACGGGCCGCTCGTCGCCTTCGGGGCGCCGAGCACGCTCGTGTTGCGGGCACCGGCAGTCGCGTGCAGGTCGTAGGCCGTCTCGGCGTGGATGACGAGGTCGATCCCGTTGACCTCGTGCTCCTCGTCGATCCGGAAGCCCATCGCCCGGTCGACCGCCAGCGCGAGGATCGCGGAGACGACGAACGCGTAGACGAGGACCACACCCGCCCCGAGGGTCTGCCGGCCGAGCTGGTCGACCCCTCCGCCGTACAGCAGCCCGTCCACGCCGGTCGGCGCGGCAGCCGTCGCCAGCACGCCGATCCCGAGGGTGCCGACGAGACCACCGACGAGGTGGACGCCCACCACGTCGAGCGAGTCGTCGTACCCCCAGCGGTACTTCAGGCCCACGGCCAGCGCGCAGACCACTCCCGCCGCCAGGCCCATCACCAGGGCACCGAGCGGTGAGAGCGACCCGGCGCTCGGGGTGATCGACACCAGGCCCGCCACCAGCCCGGAGGCGGCCCCCAGCGAGGTGGCGTGCCCGTCGCGCAGCCGCTCGAGGAGCAGCCAGCCCAGCGAGCCGGCGGCAGCCGCGCAGGTGGTCGTGACGAAGACGACGGCGGCCGCATGGTCCGCCCGGAGCGCCGACCCGGCGTTGAACCCGTACCAGCCGAACCACAGCAGGCCAGCGCCGAGCATGACCAGCGTCAGGTTGTGCGGCCGCATCGCGTCCTGGCCGAAGCCGACCCGGGACCCGACGACCACCGCCAGTGCGAGGGCGGACGCCCCCGAGGTGATCTCGACCGGCATGCCGCCGGCGAGGTCCACCGTGCCGATGCGGTTGACCAGCCAACCGCCCGTGTGGCCGGGCCGGTCGACGTCGAAGACCCAGTGCGCGACCGGTGCGTAGACGACCAGGGTCCAGATGCCGACGAAGACGAGCCAGGCGCCGAACCTCGCCCGGTCGGCGATGGCGCCCGAGACCAGGGCTCCGGTGATCACGCAGAAGAGCCCCTCGAACGCGGCGAACAGGATCACCGGGACGTGCAGCCAGGTGTCGGCGTCGGGCGAGAGCAAGGACTGGAGGCCGAGGTACTGCAGGGGGTCGCCCAGCAGCCCGGCTCCGAGGTCGTCGCCGAAGGCCAGCGAGTAGCCCACGACGACCCAGACGACGAGGATGACCGCCAGCGCCCCGAAGGTCATCATCATCATGTTCAGCACGCTCTTGGAGCGCACCATCCCGCCGTAGAACAGCGCCAGTCCCGGCGCCATCAGGAGCACCAGCGCCGAGGCGGCGAGCAGCCACGCGGTGTCGCCGGAGTCCATCCGCGTCCCGGGACGCGAGCTGGTCGAGCGGCAGCCAGGGTGGGGGGCGGTCATGGGCGGCCGCCATGGCGCCCCGCCGGCGCGCGCTGGCGCTGTCCCGACATGCCGCGACATGTGTTTCGCCCTCGTGTTACGCGCTCAGATCGCCGCCTCGTCCGTGTCGCCCGTGCGGACCCGGATCACCCTCTCGACCGGCGAGATCCATACCTTCCCGTCGCCGATGCGACCGGTCTGGGCCGCCTTGACCACGATCCCCGCGACGTCCTCGACATCGCCGTCGTCGACGACGATCTCCACGCGGATCTTGGGCACCAGGGCGATGTCGTACTCCGCACCCCGGTAGACCTCGGTGTGCCCCTTCTGCCGGCCGTAGCCGCTGACCTCGCTGACCGTCATGCCGGTCACGCCGAAGGCCTCCAGCGCGGCCCGGACCTCTTCCCACTTGTGCGGCTTGATCACCGCGGTGACGAGCTTCATGCGTTGACTCCTCTCGCCTCGACCGTCGACTGGCTGAGTCGCTGAGGCCGGGCCTCGGCCGCCACCGCCGATGGAGACGAAGTCGTACGCCGTCTCACCATGCTGGGCGAAGTCGATGCCGTCGACCTCGTCCTCCTCCGTGATCCGCCAACCGATCGTGTACTTGATGGCCAGCCCGAAGACGAGGGCGACCGCACCGGACACCACGATCGTGAACAGCACGCCCATGGCCTGGTGGCCGAGAAGGGTCAGGTCCCCGCCGAAGAACAGGCCGTTCATGCTGCCGAACAGCCCGTCCACGCCCTGCGGCGACTTGGCCGTGCCGACCAGGCCGATCATCAGCGCCCCGATGATGCCGCCGACGAGGTGGACGCCGACGACGTCGAGCGAGTCGTCCATCCTCAGCTTGAACTTCAGGCCCACGGCGACGGCACAGACGCCGCCGGCGAGCACACCGATGACCAGGGCGCCGAGGGTGTCGACCGCGCCGCAGGACGGCGTGATGGCGACCAGGCCGGCCACCACACCCGACGCGGCGCCCAGCGAGGTCGCCTTGCCGTGGGTGAGGCGCTCCACCAGGAGCCAGGCCAGCATCGCTGCCATCGTGGCCAGCGTGGTGTTCATGAAGGTGACGCCGGTCTCGGAGTAGAACTGCTGGCGAGAACTTGGCGGGATCCTTCAGCGAGGCCGAGGTGAAGACGATCGAGCCGACGTTGAACCCGTACCAGCCGAACCAGAGCAGCCCCGCGCCGATCATCGTCAGGGTCAGGTTGTGCGGACGCATCGGGTCCTTCATGAACCCCACCCGCCGGCCGATGACGAGCGCGAGCACCAGCCCCGCGACACCGGCGTTGATGTGCACCACCGTGCCGCCGGCGTAGTCGAGGTTGGGGAAGTGCGAGTACAGCCAGCCGCCGGCCCAGACGTTGTGGGCGATCGGGAAGTAGGCGAACGTGACCCAGCCGACGATGAAGACGATCCAGGCCGACAGCTTGACGCGGTCGGCGATGGCGCCGGAGATCAGGGCCGCCGTGATGGCGGCGAAGGTGAGCTGGAAGAGCACGTAGATGTAGTTGCCGTGCGCGACGCCGGACAGGCCGAACATGCTGAACGGGTTCGCGATCAGGTCGCCGTTGGCGTTGCCGACCCCGTCACCGCCCCAGCCCATCGACCAGCCCCAGAGCACGAAGACGATGCCGACGACCGCCAGGGCGACGTACGACATCATCATCATGTTCAGCACGGACTTCGCCCGTGTCATGCCGCCGTAGAACAACGCCAGGGCGGGCGTCGTCATCATCAGGACGAGCGCCGTGGCGACGATCATCCAGGCGTAGTAGCCGTCCATCGGACCTCCATCGGTGAGTGAGTGAGTCCCCTTGTGGGCGAAACTCTGGGGGCAGGAGGTTTCAGCGGTCGGCGAGACATGTTTCGATGGCGTCACGGTTGACCCGGTCGTGTTACGGCCACGTGACATCTGCCCCTACTTCCGGCACCGAGACGGCCGACGAAGTCCACAGATTCCGCAAATCGCCCCCGGCGAGCGGGTGCGCTCCCTATCGTTGGGGGCGTGGAAGCCAGCACCGTGCAGGCGCAGACGAGGCCCGAGATGAGCGCAGGACCCAGCCCCGAGACGGCTGCCGCGCTGGGCCCTGCCCTGACCGCTGCCGCTCCGACCGGGGAGGTACGCCGCAAGCGCGGCCGCCCCCGCGACCCGGAGGCCGACTCCCGCATCCTGGCCGCCGCCTCGTCACTGATCCTGCTGCGCGGCTACGAGAGCATGACCGTCGACGAGGTGGCCAGCTCGGCCGGCGTCGGCAAGGCCACCGTCTACCGCCGCTGGTCGCGCAAGGAGGACCTCGCCGTCGCGGCGATGGAGCAGCTCTACCGCGACGAGATGCCGCCCCCCGACACCGGCTCGATCCGCGGTGACCTGACCGCGATGTACGCCTCGGTGCTCACCTTCGTGAACTCACCCGCCGGCACCGACTACGTCCGCACGACGGTCAAGGAGTCGATGCGCGACGAGCGGATCGCCACCCTCTACCGCGAGGCCAACGACCGCGCCGAGCGAGGGGCCCGCACGGTCTTCGAGCGCGCCATCGAGCGCGGCGAGGTGCGCCCCGACGTCCACCTCGAGGCCGCCCTGCAGTTCATCGGCAGCCTCGTGGTCACCCGCGCCGTCAACGGCCACGACATGCCCTCCCTCGACGAGCTCGACCAGCTCGTCGACTTCGTGCTGAGCGGCATCCAAGCCTGAGCGGTGCGGTGGTGGTTTCCCTAGTTAACTAGGGATGTTCTCGCTGACCACGAGAAGTTTCTCGTTGGAAGTGCAGGTTTCCCTAGTTAACTAGGGAAACCTCAGCCCGTTCCCACGTCCAGCAAAGCGTCGACGAACGCCTCGGGGTCGAAGGGGGCGAGGTCGTCCGGGCCCTCCCCGACACCCACCAGCTTGACGGGGACGCCGAGCTCGCGCTGGACGGCGACCACGATGCCGCCCTTGGCCGAGCCGTCGAGCTTGGTCAGCACGATCCCGCTGACGTCGACGACCTCGCTGAAGACGCGGGCCTGCACCAGCCCGTTCTGACCGGTGGTGGCGTCGAGCACCAGCAGCACCTCGGTCACCGGAGCCTGCTTCTCCACCACCCGCTTGACCTTGCCGAGCTCGTCCATCAGGCCGGCCTTGTTCTGCAGCCGGCCGGCGGTGTCCACGACGACGACGTCGACCCCGCGCTCGACGCCGGTGCGCACCGACTCGAAGGCCACGCTCGCTGGGTCGCTGCCCTCGGGGCCGGTGACCACGTCGACGCCGACCCGCTCGCCCCAGGTGCTCAGCTGCTCGGTGGCCGCGGCGCGGAAGGTGTCGGCGGCGCCGAGCACCACCGTCTTGTCCTCGGCGACGAGCACCCGGGCCAGCTTGCCCACCGACGTGGTCTTGCCCGAGCCGTTGACGCCGACGACCAGGACGACGCCCGGCTTCCCGTCGGCGCCGGTGATGCCGATGCGCCGGTCCATCGTCGGGTCGACCAGGCTGAGCAGCTCCTCGCGCAGCACCGCGCTCGCCTCGCCCGCGTCGGCGCCCTCGACCCGGAGCCGGGTGCGCAGCCTGCCGACGAGCTCCTGGGTGGGCCCGACACCGACGTCGGCGGTGATCAGGGTGTCCTCGATGTCCTCCCACGTCGACTCGTCGAGGCGGTCGCGCGAGAGCAGCGCCAGCAGGTTGCGGCCCAGGGTGCCCTGCGAACGGGCGAGCCGCTGGCGCAGCCGGACGAGCCGGCTCGCCGTGCCCTCCGGCCGCTCGAGGGTCGGCTCAGGTGCCGGAGCAGGAGCCGGGGGCGCCTCCGCCGGTGCGGGCGGCGTCTCGAGGATCGTGTCGCCGGGCGCCTCGCGCGGCGGTGCCGGCGGCTGGCGACGCCCGTTGACGAGGGCGATCGCGCCGATCCCCAGCCCGATGACGATCAGGACGACGATGACGATCAGCAGGGCGGACATGGGACCGATACAACCATCAGGGAGGCGGGCTCCCGAAATCGCCTGGGGGCGGCGTCAGCGCCGGCTGTGCTCGATCGTCGGCATCGAGTCGACGCCGCGCTGGAGCGCCCTGCCGACGCGCGGCGAGACCGGCGTCTCGTGCCCGCGGTAGGGGTAGGCCGCGTAGACGATCACCACGCCGGCCAGCACCAGCGCGAGCAGCAGCACGATCACGATGGTTCCCATCAGGGCTCCTTCGTCGGGGAAGTTCAGTGCTCTTCCACCCTACGGACCGGGTGGTCACCCCCGGAGAAGGGGTACGACGACCCTGCGGATCTCCTCCGGGATCGGCTGCACGCCACGCCCCTCGCGCCCGTCGGTGTTGTCGACGTACACGTGCACGAAGCGTCCGACGGCGGCCGCCTGGGCCCCCTCGCCGTCCGGGTCGCCCTGGAACAGGCCGATGCGGTAGACGACCGAGGAGGTGCCGACCTTCTCCGCCGCGAGCCCGAGGTCGACGGGGCGGGGGTAGCCGATCTCGCGGAAGTAGCGGCAGCCGACCTCGGCGACCACGCCCACGGCCGCGAGCGCGCGGATGTCGACCCCGGTCGCCTCGGCGAGGTGGGCGTTCACCGCGGTGTCGATGAGCTCGAAGTACCGCGCGTTGTTCATGTGGCCGTAGACGTCGTCGTCGGCCCAGCGCGTGGTGGCCTGCCTCCACACGACGAAGTCCGAGCGGCCCGGCGTGTCCGTGGGCATCAGGCCGGCTGGTCCTCGCGCAGCCGCTGGCTGATCACCGCCGAGACGCCGTCGCCGCGCATCGTCACGCCGTACAGCGCGTCGCCGACCTCCATGGTCCGCTTCTGGTGGGTGATCACGAGCAGCTGGGAGGCCTCGCGCAGCTCTTCGTAGATCGCCAGCAGCCGGCCGAGGTTGGTGTCGTCGAGCGCGGCCTCGACCTCGTCGAGGATGTAGAACGGCGAGGGACGGGCCTTGAAGAGCGCGACCAGGAACGCCACCGCGACCAACGAGCGCTCGCCGCCGGAGAGCAGCGAGAGTCGCTTGACCTTCTTGCCGGGCGGGCGGGCCTCCACCTCGACCCCGGTGGCCAGCATGTCGTCGGGGTCGGTGAGCACGAGCCGCCCCTCGCCTCCGGGGAACAGTCGCGCGAAGGTCTGGTCGAAGGCCGCGCTCACGTCGCGGTAGGCCTCGGTGAAGACCTGCTCGACCCGGTCGTCGACCTCCTTGACGATGTCGAGCAGGTCGCGGCGGGTGTTCTTGAGGTCCTCGAGCTGCTCGGTGAGGAACTTGTGCCGCTCCTCCAGCGCCGAGAACTCCTCCAGGGCGAGCGGGTTGATCCGGCCGAGCTGGGCCAGCGCTCGCTCGGCGATGCGCAGCCGCTTGCTCTGCTCGTCGCGGTCGAACGGGACCGGCGCCGGCTCCTCCTCGCCCTCGGCCAGCTCACCGACGAACGGGACGAGCTGGTCGGGGCCGTACTCCGTGACGAGGGCCTCGGCGTCGAGGCCGAGCTCCTCGAGGGCCTTCTCCTCGAGCTGCTCGATCCGCATCAGCTGCTGGGTCCGCGCCATCTCGTCGCGGTGGGTCGCGTCGACGAGCTGGTCGAGCTCGCGGCCGAGCTCACGCAGCTGGTCGCGCGTCTCGCGCAGCTCGCCCTCGCGCCCGGCGCGGCCCTGCTCGACGCGGGCGCGCTCGGTCGCTGCGGTCGCGACGGACTCCTCGAGCCGGGCCAGCACGATGGCCGTGGCCTTGCCCACCGCCTCACCGACGCGGCCTTCGTGGGCCAGCTGCTCACGACGGGCGATGGCCGCCGCCCGTGCGTCGCGCTCGCCCTGGGCGGAGCGCCGCAGCGCATCGGCCCGGCCGTGCAGTGCGCGGGCGCGCTCCTCGGTGGTGCGCAGGGCCAGCCGTGCCTCCATCTCGAAGCCACGGGCCGCCCGCGACGCCTCCGCGAGTCGATCGAGGGTCGCGGTGTCGGGCTCCTCCTCGGGTGCCTCCTCGGCGGCGAGCAGCCTGGACTCGAGCTCGGCGAGCCCCGCAGCGGCCTCGTCACGCGCGGCCGCTGCGGCCTCGATGGCGCTGTCGACGCGGCCCGCCTCGGCCCGGGCGTTGCGTGCCTGGGTGGCGTACTGGCCGAGCTCCTCGGCCACCGCCGCCAGCGTCGCGTCGGACTCGTGCAGCCGAGCCAGGGCCACGTCGACACGCTGGCGCGCCTCGTGCGCGCTCACGCTCGAGGGTGGCGGTGTCGAAGGTGAGCCGCTCGATGGTGTGGGCGGCGACGCTCAGCTGCTGCTCGGCCTCGTCGACGGCCGCCTGCACCTCGAGCAGGCTGGGCTGGCTCGAGGAGCCGCCGGCCGCGAAGTGCGCCCCGAGCACGTCGCCCTCGCGGGTGACCGCGGTGGCGTCGGGGTGCTGGCGGACCAGCGCGCGGGCCGCGGGCAGGTCGTCGACGACGTAGACGGCCGCCAGCAGCCGCTCGACCGACGGACGCAGGTCGGCCCGGCACTCCACCACGTCGGCGGCGTACGTCGCGCCGCTGAACAGGTCGCCGACGGCCACCGGGCGGGTCGACTCCCCGCCGGTCGCGCCGGCGAGCAGGATCCCCGCCCGCCCGAGGTCGTCGCCCTTGAGGTGGTCGATGGCCCCGACGGCGGCGTCGACGTCGGTCACGGCCACCGCGTCGGCGGCGCTGCCGAGCGCGGCGGCGACGGCCACCTCGAACCCGGCCCGCACGTCGAGCAGCGCCGCGACCGACCCGAGCAGGCCGCTGACCTGCTCGGTCGCGGCCAGCAGCGCGCCGGCGCCGTCCTTGCGGCTCAGCCCGATCTCGAGCGCCTCACGTCGTGCGGTCAGCGCCGTGCGCTCGCGCTCGGCGGCGGTGAGCTCCTCGCGCACCTTGGCCAGTCGGTCCTCGACGTCGCCGAGCTGGGCGCTGGCCCCCTCGTGCTCGGCGTCGAGCCCCTCCTCGCCGGCGTCGAGCCCGGCGATGCGGGACTCCAGGGCGGTGAAGTCGTGCTGGGCGCGGTCGGCCCGCGTCACAGCCTCGGCGCGGGCGACCGTGAGCCGCTCGAGCTCGTCCTCGGCCGCGGCCGCGCGGCTGCGCAGTCCGTTGACCTGGCCGTGCAGGCGGGCCATCCCCTCGCGGCGGTCGGCGGCGGCACGCTGGAGCTCGGCGACCCGGCGCTCCTCGAGCGCGCTGGCCTGCTCGGCGGCCTGCCGGGCCTCGAGTGCGGCGTCGAGCGCCGACCGGTTCGCGGCCACCTCGGTGAGGATCTCCTCCTCGTGGGCCTGGACGCGCGCGGCCTCGGCCTCGAGCTCGTCCGGGTCGCGGCCCTCCGGCACCTGCGGCTGGGAAGCGGCGTTGCGGACGCGCTCGGCGGCCAGGCTCGCGGTGCCGCGCAGGCGCTCGCGGAGACCGGAGAGGCCGAACCAGGTCTCCTGGGCACGGGCCAGCGCGGGGAGGTCCTCGCGCAGGGCCTCCTCGAGCGCGGCCTCGGTCTCGCGGGTCGCGGCGAGGGCGCGCTCGACCTCCGCGCGGCGCTCGACCAGGGCGGACTCGTCCGCGAGCTCCTGCTCGAGGGAGGTGCGGGCGGTGGCCAGGTCATCGGCCATCAGCCGGGCGCGGGCGTCGCGGACGTCGGCCTGCACGACCGCGGCGCGGCGGGCCACCTCGGCCTGGCGCCCGAGCGGCTTGAGCTGGCGGCGGATCTCGGAGAGGAGGTCGGCCAGGCGGGTCAGGTTGCCCTCGGTCGACTCCAGCTTGCGCAGCGCCTTCTCCTTGCGCTTGCGGTGCTTGAGGACGCCGGCGGCCTCCTCGATGAAGCCGCGGCGGTCCTCCGGCGTCGCGTGCAGGATCGAGTCGAGCTGGCCCTGGCCGACGATGACGTGCATCTCGCGGCCGATCCCGGAGTCGCTGAGCAGCTCCTGGACGTCGAGCAGTCGGCAGGCCTGGGAGTTGATGGCGTACTCCGACCCGCCGTTGCGGAACATCGTGCGGCTGATCGTCACCTCGGCGTACTCGATGGGCAGCGCGCCGTCGGAGTTGTCGATCGTCAGCGCGACCTCGGCGCGACCCAGCGGCGGCCGACCGGAGGTGCCGGCGAAGATGACGTCCTCCATCTTGCCGCCGCGCAGCGACTTGGCGCCCTGCTCCCCCATGACCCACGCGAGGGCGTCGACGACGTTGGACTTGCCCGAGCCGTTGGGCCCGACGATGCAGGTGATCCCGGGCTCGAGCTGCAGGGTCGTCGAGGAGGCGAACGACTTGAAACCCTTGAGCGTGAGGCTCTTGAGGTACATCTGTCTCCTGCGGTGCGCTGGGCGTGGTTCGTGCTCGCTGGTCGCGGACCCGATGGCACAGGGGCCGCGGCGGGGAAGCCCAGCGCTCCGACCCTAACCGGGGCCTCGCCGGGATCGACGGAGGCACGACGGGTGGCCGTTTCGCCCGATCAGTCCGCTGTGACCTGCTCGAGGTGGGCCAGGATCGCGTCGCCTGTCGCACGCATCCGGTCCAGGACGTGCCGGCGCGCCGTGGGTCCACGCGCCTCGTCCCAGCCGGCACAGCACGGCGTAGGCCACGGCCGTGTCGCCTCGGCTGACCAGTCCGACGTCCGCGCGTACGCCGGCATCGGAGCCGGTCTTGTTCCACAGCCGCAGGCCCAGGTCCGGCTCGGTGTGGGCCAACGGGTCCAGGGCGAAGGCCGCGGCCACCATGGACAGGTCGGTGTTGGCCGCCGTCCAGTCGAGGACCCGGACGGAGACCGCCGGTGAGACGACCGCCCTCCTGGTGGAGGCCGGCGAACAGCAGGGCCCAGTCGCGAGCGCAGCCGGAGCTGAGCATCGGCGGATCGGCTCGGACCGCGCTGGTCGCGCACGACGTCGTGCAGCGTCGAGCCTCCCGGGGCCACCAGGGCGGCCGTGCGCTGCACCTGGTCGAGCCCCAGGAGGTCCACGAGCACGTTGGTCGCCAGGTTGTCGCTGGTGGCGCCGACCAGGGTGGCCACGTCGACGAGCGGCAGCCGGTCAACCCGGAGGTGCTGCCACAGGCCGGAGTCGCCGACACGCGCGACGTCACGCCGGTCGAGCAGGGTCGAGGGGTCGAGGGAGCCGTCCTCGAGGCGCCGGGCCAGCTCGACCAGGGCGAAGAGCTTGGCGACGCTCGCCGTACCCACGGTGCGCTCGGGGTGCACCGAGGCCAGCTCGGCTCCGGTGCGCGCGTCCAGGACGCAGACGCTCCACGACCTCGGCGGGATCCGCGGGGGTCAGGTCGGGCAGCTCCATGTCGGGACGGGTGCCGCGGGCGGCTCGGCTACAGGCGGCCCGACTGCACGACGCGGCTGAGGAACTGCTGGGTCCGCGGCTCCTGCGGGTTCTCGAAGATGTCCTGCGCCGAGCCCCGCTCGAGGATGGAGCCGTTGTCGAGGAAGCAGACCTGGCTGGCCACCTCCTTGGCGAAACCCATCTCGTGGGTGGCCAGCAGCATGGTCAGCCCCGCCTTGGCGAGCTCACGGACGATCTGCAGCACGTCGCCGACCAGCTCCGGGTCGAGCGCTGCGGTGATCTCGTCGAGCAGCATCACCCGCGGTTGCATGGCCAGTGCGCGCACGATCGCTACCCGCTGCTGCTGGCCACCGGAGAGGCATGTCGGGGTAGGCGTCCGCCTTCTCGCCCATGCCGACCGAGTCCAGGAGGGCCATCGCCCGCTCGCGGGCCTCCTTGGCGGGGAGGCCGTCGATGCGCCGTGGGCGCCAGCGTGATGTTCTCGAGCACCGACATGTGCGGGAACAGGTTGTAGCTCTGGAAGACGATGCCCACGTCGCGGCGAAGGACGTTCAGGTCGACCCCGGCTCCGCTGACGGTGTCGCCCTCGATGCGGATGGCGCCGGAGCTGATCTCCTCGAGCGCGTTGACGCAGCGCAGCAGCGTCGACTTGCCCGACCCGGAGGCGCCGATCAGGCAGACCACCTCGTGCCGCTCCACGTTCAACGAGACGCCCTTGAGCACCTCGTTGCTGACCGTAGGACTTGTGGACGTCGTCGATCTCGAGGAAGGCCATCAGGCACCAGCCCGTCGTGCGGCGTCACGATCGATGAGGCGGTCCACGAACCTGGCCTGCGGGATGGTGATGATGATGAAGAACAGCGCCACGAGCGTGATGGGAGAGAGGTTGAACAGGTTGCTCTCCCAGAGCTTCGGCGACGAGCAGTGCCTCGCTGATGCCCGCGACCGACAGCAAGGCGGTGTCCTTCTGGAGGCTGATGAAGTCGTTGAGCAGTGGCGGGATGACGCGGCGTACCGCCTGCGGCACCAGCACGGTCCGCAGCGTCTGGGAGTAGCTCAGCCCCAGCGAGCGTGCAGCCGCGCTCTGGCTCGGATGGATCGAGGCCAGCCCCGCGCGGTAGACCTCGGCGACGTACGCCGAGTAGGTCATCGTCAGCGCACAGGATCCCCAGCCAGGTCAACGGCCAGTTGGCCGTGGCCGGGAAGGCCAAGGGGATGCCGAACGCGACGAGCAGGATGGTGACGATCGCCGGGATGGCCCGGAAGACGTCGCAGTAGACCAGGGCGATCAGCCGCAGCGGCGCCCCCGCGCGACCGGGCAGCATCCGCATGATCGCCAGCAGCAGCCCGAACAGCAGCACCAAGATCTGCGCCGACCACCGCGACCCAGATGTTGGTCCAGAAGGCCCGGATCGTCTGAGGGAACGACTTCCGCCAGGCGCTGGCGGTGAAGAAGGTGTGCGCGATGCCGCCGTTGTTGGCGAATGCGACGAGCAGGAGTCCCGCCACGATGATGGCCGCGGCGGCGTAGCCCATGGCGATCTGGGCCTCCTCACGGCCCGCTGCCGAAGCACGCCGCGCCGCGACCAGCTCGTCGTCGGCCAGCAGCGCCGCCGCGCCGCCGATCAGCCGCGAAGGACCGCAGGCTGGGCCACAGGGGTACAACGAGGCGACGACCAGCACGACGCCGATGACCGTCGCGATCGCGCCGCCGTTGTTGTAGTCACGGAGCCGGATCGCAGCGAGGACCATGATGGCCACGCCGACGACCGACCAGCCCCAGCCCCACCACGGCCACGCCCACGACGGGGCGTGGCTTGCTGGGTGTCGGGGTGGGCTGCAGGTCGTCGCTGACGAGCCCTGAGGCGGTCATCCCTGCCGCTACTGGATCGACCAGATCGGCACGGAGGACGGGTCGCCACCGAAGGCGGGGCCGAGGTAGTCCTTGGAGAGCTGGTCGGTCGTGCCGTCGCTCAGCATGGTCGAGATGCCCTTGTTGAGCGCGGCCTCGTTGGCGGAGCCCTTCGGGTAGATCGCGCCGTACTTCTCACCGGTCTTGTACTGGCCGACCACCTTGAGCGTGCCCGTCGCCTTGGCCTCGGCCAGCACGATCGCGGTGTCGAGGAAGTCGGCGTCCACCTGGCCCGACAGCACACCCTGGTAGAGCGTCTGGGAGTCCGGGTAGATCTTGATCGTGTCGCACTTCAGCTTGTCCTGCAGGAAGGGCACCGACGTCGTGCCGGAGTACGCCGCGCACTTCTTGGACTTGATGTTGCTCTCCGAGACCCCGGAGGCCTTCTTGGTCAGCACGCCGATGTTGGAGTCGAAGTACGGGACCGAGAAGTCGACGACCTTCGCTCGCTCGGGGGTGATCGAGATCTCCGCGAGGGCCAGGTCGAAGTTGTTGGTGTGGCCCGCGACGAGCTGGTCGAACGAGACGTTCTTGACCGTGACCGACTTCAGGTTGGCCGCGTGGGCGAGGTTGGCCGCGAAGCAGTACTCGTAGCCGCTCTTGATCGACTGCGGCGTCGTGCCGTTCCACCAGCCCTGGGCCGGCAGCGTCGTCTCGACGGTCAGCGTGCCCGACTTGGCCGGCTTGATCTTGATGCTGCCCGCCTTGCTCGTGACCTTGCAGTCGCCGTAGCTGCCGCTGGAGGAGCCGCCCGAGGAGGACGACGAGGAGCCGGACCCGCACCCGGCTGCTGTGAGCGTCAGCGCCACCGCGCCGACGAGTGCGAGGGACCGCTTGAGATGCATGGGGAAGCCTCTTCCTGCTGGGCACGAGGGCACGGAGAGTCCGTGTCTGGATTGCAGGCTCGCCCGACAGGCTCGCGCAGTCAAGGACATCGGGGCCCCTCGACAGAAAGAAACGCGACTGTGACGCGACGGCGACCGGCCGGTGACGGGCTCAGGCGTAGCGTGGCGAGACCGCCACCAGCCCGGCGACGAGCACGTCGAGGCCGAACTCGAACCGGTCGTCGCCCGCGCCCGCGGTGATCACCCGAGCCATCGAGGTCAGGTGCGGGAACTGGTCGGCGGGCAGGGACTCGAAGTACGCCGTGAGCTGCTCGTCGAGCGCCTGGTGGTCGGGATCCTCGCCCGCCGGCGTCGAGTTCTCGCGCTCCCTCCAGACCAGCTCCTCGACCGCGACCGCGGCGACGTACTCGGTCAGCAGGTCGCCGAACCACGCCGCCGCCTGCGGCGTGATGCCGCCGGCCAGGCAGAGGCCCAGCAGTCCGTCGAAGGCGTGCACGGCGCCCGCCTCGGTGGGGATCAGCGCGACGGCGGCACGCGCCGAGCCCGGGTGCGCGCGGTAGAGGCCCAGGATCGCGCGGGCGAGGTCCTTGACCTGCTCCTGCCAGCGTTCGGGGTCGGGCTCGGGGACGTCGAGCCCCTCGGCGATGCGGGCCAGCACCAGCTGGTCGAGGTGCTCGCGGTTGGCGACGTGGGCGTAGAGCGAGGCCGGCCCGGTCCGCAGGACCTGGGCGAGCGAGCGCATGCTCACCGCCTCGTACCCCTTCTCGGCCATCAGGTCCATGGCGGCATCGACGATGCGCTCGACGGTCAGGCGCTCCTTCGGCGCGAGCCGGGCCTCACGCAGGCCGGAGCCCAGGGGTCTGCCCAGGGGTGGGTGCAGGGGCTCCGTCATGCCGGCCATCGTAGTTGACACGAACACTGTTCGAGAGTAGAACACTGTTCGTTGTTACGAACAGTGTTCGTCCAGGAGGACCCGTGAGCACCACCACCCGACCCGACCCGACCGTCACGGCCGTCGTCACCGACCGCGGCTACCGCTACCGCTGGATGGTGATGGCGGTCGTCATCGCCGCCGACGTGATGGACCTGCTGGACTCCACCGTCGCCAACCTGGCGGGCCCCTCGATCCACGCCGACCTCGGTGGCTCCGCCAGCACGCTGCAGTGGGTGCTGGCCGGCTACACGATGGCCTTCGCCGTCGGCCTGGTCACCTCCGCGCGGATCGGCGACCGGGTGGGCCGCCGGGAGATGTTCCTGCTGGGCATGGCCGGGTTCACGATCAGCCTCGCTGCTGTGCGGGCTGGCGCCGACGGCGGGACTGCTCATCGCCGCGCGGGTGCTCCAGGGCCTGTTCGGGGCGGTGATGATCCCGCAGGGCCTGGCCATGATCAAGCAGTCCTTCGCCCCCGAGGACCTGCAGAAGGCGTTCATCCCGTTCGGCCCGGTGATGGGTCTCTCCGCCGTCCTCGGCCCGATCCTGGCCGGTGTGCTGCTCGACGCCGACCTCGGCGGCACCGGATGGCGGGCGATCTTCCTGATCAACGTCCCGATCGGCATCGTCGCCGGGGTGCTGGCCTGGCGCTACCTGCCCGAGGTCCCGCGCAACCCCGATGCGCGTCTCGACTGGTACGGCGCCGGCCTGCTCACGCTCGCCTCGGCCCTCCTCGATCTACCCGCTCGTGCAGGGACGCCAGCACGGCTGGCCGGGCTGGTGCTTCGCGATGATGGCCGCCGCTGCCGTGGTCTTCGCCGTCTTCGTCGCCAACGAGCGGCGTAGCGACCACCCGGTCGTCGAGCCGACGCTGTTCCGGCACCGCGGGTTCGCGGCCGGGGTGCTGTTCATCATGACCTTCTTCGTGGCGATGTCCGGACTGATGCTGACCACCAACCTGTTCCTGCAGCTCGGGCTGGGCTTCCACCCGCTGCGCACGGGGCTCTCGCTGGCACCCTGGGCGATCGGCACGGCCGTGGGTGCGGTCCTCTCCGGCGCCTGGCTCGGTCCGCGCTTCGGCCGTCACGTCCTCCACGCCGGGCTGGTGGTGCTCGCCGCCGGGCTCGCCTGGTTCGGGGTCATCGCCGGGCACGCGGACCAGACCCTGACCGGCTGGGACCTCGCCCCCGCCCTCACGGTCTGCGGCGTGGGCATGGGCGTGATCTTCGCGCCGCTGTTCGACATCGTGCTGGCCGACCTCAACGACGACGAGGTCGGCACCGGCTCCGGCGTGCTCAACGCGCTGCAGCAGTTCGGCGGTGCGCTGGGAGTGGCTGTCCTCGGTACCGTGCTGCTCTCGCACGCGACCGCCGAGGGGTGGTTCGCCGCGACCCGCTGGGTCTCCTTCGCCTGCATCGGGTGCCTCGCGGTCAGCTTCGCGGTGGCGTTCCTGCTGCCGCACCGGGCGCGCGCCGAGTCGGCCGGCTGAGCTCCCGTCGGCTCAGGCGGTCGCCGCGGCGTCGTCGGCGTGGGCGATGTGCAGCAGCTGTCGCCACATCAGCACGAGGAAGACCGCGGACCCGGCGAAGCCGAACCAGAACGGTGCGGTCACGCCCCACCGCTGCGCGATCAGGCCGCCGATCAGCGAGCCGACGACGATGCCGCCCATGGTGCCGATCCGGTTCACGCTGTTGACCCGGCCCTGCATCTCCTCGGGCACGGCCCGCTGGCGCACCGCCTGCGACGTCGTACCCCAGACGAAGGCGTGCGCGCCGAAGACCACCATCACCACCATCGCCACCCAGGGCTGGCGGGTGAGCGCCAGGACGAGGTGCGTGAGCGTCTCGATGACGAGCCCGCCGCGCATGATCATGCCCAGGCTGAGGTGCGCCTCCAGCCAGCTGTAGGCGAGCATGCCGCCGATGCCGCCGGCCGCGAGCGCAGCGGTGAGCAGCCCGAACCCGAGCGCGCCCATGCCGAGCCGCTCGTGGGAGTAGAGCACCAGCACCGACCAGGCGGCGCCGAAGGTGATGTTGAAGATCAGGATCGTCACGACCAGCGTGCGGACGGCGGCGTGGTGCCAGGTCCAGCGCAGCCCCTCGACGATCTCGTGGCGGACCGTGCGCATCCCGCGCGACGTCGGGCGCGACCGTGCGCGCGGGCAGGCGCATCTGGAGGATCAGCAGGACGCCGAGCACCACGCACACCAGCTGCGCGACGAACGGCCAGGTGCGGCCGAAGCCGAACAGCAGTGCGCCGATGGGCGGCCCGGCGAGCTGGCTGCCCACGAGGAAGCCGCCCTGGAGGCGCGCGTTCGCGGGGCCGAGGTCGCGCTTGGCGACGAGCATCGGCGGCAGGGTGGCGTAGGCGGTGTCGGCGAAGGTCTCCCCCGTCCCGAGCAGGAAGACGGCGACCAGCACCAGCACGATGTCGACGTGGCCGGAGAAGACCGAGCCGATCAGGAAGGCCACGACGACGGCCCGGCTGCCGTCGGAGACGGCGACCATCAGCTTGCGGTCGACCCGGTCGGCGACCACGCCGGCGAAGAGCCCGAACAGCAGCGCCGGGAGGTACTTGAGCATCGCCGAGAGCGCGACCAGGAACGGGTCGTGGGTCTCCGAGGCGACGAGCAGCGGCGCGGCGGCCAGCGCGATGCCGTCGCCGATGCAGGTGACCCAGGTGGACAGCACGAGCCACCGGAAGGGGCGCCCCAGCCGTGCCGGCAGGGCGGTCTCGAGGAGACGAGTCACGGCGGGGAATCGTCGCAGCGCGACGACCCACCCGCAACCGATTTGCGGGGTCCCGGCCTCGGGATCAGGTGTGGGCCAGGGAACCGTCGCGCGCGACGGCCGTGTCCACGGCCTCGGCGGCGACGGCAGCGAGCGCGTCGTTCTCGAGCTGGAGCTGCTCGACGAGCACCTGCAGATCGGTCACACGCTGGCGGAGAGTGCGATTCTCCAAGGCCATGCGGTGGACCATTCGCGGATCGGTGCCAGTCGCGAAGCCGAGAAGGGCCTTGGCCATAGATGTTGCCTTCCGGACGATCAAGGGGAAGTGGTCCCTCGGACCGCCTCCAAGCGTCTCATGCAGATCCGGAGGCAGCAAGGTGGCCGGGTCTGCCGACGGCCCCACCGAGCAGTCCTATGTCCGGCTGTGCCCGGTTCGTCGCTCATCCGACGATCGGCGTACGGCGTCGGCGCGGAGGGGGCTGGCAGACCGGGCAGAAGAACGACGAGCGGTTCATGAACGTGATCCGCCGGATCGGCGTACCGCAGCGCGAGCAGGGCTCGCCCTCGCGGCCGTAGGCCTCCAGCGAGCGGTCGAAGTAGCCGCTCTGCCCGTTGACGTTGACGTAGAGGGCGTCGAAGGAGGTGCCGCCCTGGCCGAGCGCGGCCAGCATCACCTCGCGGCACGCGGCCAGCACCCGGTGCACGTCGCCCGCGCGCAGCCGGTTTCCCGGGCGCTCCCCGTGCACCCGGGCGAGCCAGAGCCCCTCGTCGGCGTAGATGTTGCCGACGCCGGAGACGACCTCCTGGTTGAGCAGCAGCCGCTTGATGCCCGAGGCGCTGCGCCGGACCCGCCGTACGAACGCGTCGTCGTCGAACTCCGCGTCGAGCGGGTCGCGCGCGATGTGCGCGATCTCCGGCGGCAGCTCGGCCCCGCCCTCGGAGACCGCCAGCCCCCCGAACATCCGCTGGTCGACGAAGCGGAGCTCGAGGTCGTCCGAGGACGACCCCGCAGACGGGTAGTCCGAGGTGCAATGCAGGGGTTCGTCGGCGTGTCGACCTGCATTCCACCTCGGACTACCGGTTCGGGGGCCGGTGGGGCGGCCGCGGCGACGAGCACGAAGCGCACGCGCAGGTGCTTCTCGTCGGGTACGCCGGGGGGCTGGATGAGCATCTGGCCGCTCATGCCGAGGTGGCCGAGGAGGGCGTTGCCGTCGTCGAGGGCGAGCCAGAGGTACTTGCCGCGGCGACGAGCCGCGGTGAACCGGCGACCGGTCAGCCGGTCGGCGAAGTCGACCGGGCCGCCGGCGTGGCGGCGTACCGGCCGGGGGTGCAGCACCTCGACGCTGCGGATGGTGCGGTCGAGGACGTGCCGCTCGAGACCGAGGCGGACGACCTCGACCTCGGGGAGCTCAGGCATCCGAGGCGGGGACCGAGCCGTTGGTGTGCTGGGCCAGGCTGGTGGCCTCGGCGGTCTGCGGGGAGGCGTCGTCGCGCTCGGGGTCGGGCAGCTCGGAGACCAGCGCGCGGTAGGCGGCCTCGGCGGCCTGCTGCTCGGCCTCCTTCTTGGACCGGCCGACCCCACGGCCGTAGAGCTCCTCGCGCACGCGCACGCGGGCCATGAAGGTCTTCATGTGGTCGGGACCCTCGTCCTCGATGACGTACTCCGGGACGCCGAGGTCGTTGAGCGCGCTGAGCTCCTGGAGGCTGGTCTTCCAGTCGAGGCCGGCGCCCATGGCGGCGGCCGCCTCGAGGAGCGGGTCGAAGAGCAGGTGCACCACCCGGGCGGCGTGCTCGAAGCCACCCGAGAGGTAGACGGCGCCGATCAGCGCCTCGACGGTGTCGGAGAGGATCGAGGACTTCTCGCGACCGCCCGTCGTCTCCTCGCCCTTGCCCAGGTGCACGTGCGCCCCGAGGCCGATGGTGCGCGCGACCTCGGCGAGGGCGCGGGCGTTGACCACGGCCGCGCGGAGCTTGGCCAGCCGGCCCTCGGAGAGGTCGGGGTGGGTCAGGTAGAGCGTCTCGGTGATGACCACGCCGAGCACCGAGTCGCCGAGGAACTCCAGGCGCTCGTTGGTCGGCAGGTTGCCGTTCTCGTAGGCGTAGGAGCGGTGCGTCAGTGCCAGCTCGAGCAGCTCGGGCTCGAGCTCCGGATCACCGAGCGCATCGCGCAGCTCGTCGGTCGCCGCCCCCGCGGGGCGTGAGGATTCCGACAACGGGTGCGCCGGCTCAGAGGACCTGACGACGCTCGGCGCGAGCGCCGTACTGACCGCACTCCGGGCAGGCGCGGTGGGGCAGGTGCTTGGCGCCGCACGCCGGGTTGGCGCAGGTCACCAGCGAAGGCGCGACAGCCTTCCAGGCTGAACGGCGGTGCCGGGTGTTGCTGCGCGACATCTTCCGCTTCGGGACGGCCACGGTTGCTCCTTGGTGTGTGGTGGTGCCGGGTGGTGCTGGTCAGGCTCCGCTGGTCGGCTGCTCGGGGTCCGTCACCACGACGTTGCCCAGGGCGGCCCAGCGGGGGTCGACCGGGGCGTCGTGCCCGTGCCCCGGGTCGTCCGCCAGGCGCGCACCACACTCGGTGCACAGTCCCGGACAGTCGTCGGAGCACAACGGCTGGTACGGCAGCGCAAGCACCACCGCGTCCCGCAACAGCGGCTCGAGGTCGACCAGGTCGTCCACGAGCCGGCTGACATCGGCCTCCTCGTCGTCCTCGCGGGCCCCGCGGTCGTCGTGGCCGGGGTCGTCGTAGACGAACAGCTCCTGGAGGTCGACCTCGACGCTGTCGGTGATCGGCTCCAGGCACCGTGCGCACTCGCCCTCGAGGTCCGCCGTGGCGGTCCCGGTGACGAGCACCCCTTCCATGACGGCCTCGAGCCGCAGGTCCAGGTCGACCTTGCTGCCCTCGGGAACGCCCAGGATGTCGATGCCAAGCCCTGCCGGCGCCTCCGCGGAGAACGACACCTCACGCTGCGACCCCGGGCGGCGTCCGAGCTCGCGAGTGTCGAGCACGAGCGGCGCTCTCGGGTCGGGGGTACGCAAGAGGTCACTTCCGTGGTGGAGCAAACAGAACCTCCGGGAGTCTATCCGGCGGGCGGTACGACGTCCTAATCGAGCCGGACGGGCCGGCCCCCGCTCCGCTCAGCCCTCGCCGCGCTCCGCGAGGCGCTGGGTCAGCAGCGTCAGCACCTCCGGCGGCACCAGCCCGGAGACGTCACCACCGAACGTGGCGACCTCCTTGACCAGCGACGACGCCAGGAAGGAGTACTCGGGGCTGCACGGGATGAACACCGTCTCGACGTCGGTCAGCGAGGAGTTCATCTGCGCCATCTGGAGCTCGTAGTCGAAGTCGCTGACCGCCCGCAGGCCCTTCACGATCGCCTGGATGCCGTGCTCGGCGCAGAAATCGGTGAGCAGCCCCTCGAAACCGGCGACCCGGACGTTGGGGAACTCGGCGCAGACGGTCTCCAGCATGGAGATCCGCTCCTCGGCGGTGAACAGCCTGGCCCGCGACTTGGACTTGTTGATCCCCACCGCGACCACGACCTCGTCGAAGAGCCGCGAGGCGCGCGAGATGATGTCGAGGTGACCGTTGGTGACCGGGTCGAAGGAGCCGGGACAGACGGCCTTCCGCATCGGCTCCACCTCTCAGTCGGCGCCCGGGGAGTCGGCGCGAACGTACCAGAGCACCGTCTCGCCGTAGCCCCGCTCACGGAGGCGCTGCCAGCCCTCCGGCCAGGCCGGTTCCGGCGTTCGCGCCGAGCGCTCGATGACGGCGAGGGCGCCCTCGGCCACCCATCCGTGCTCGCGCAACGAGGTGAGCAGGGCCTCGACCTCGTCGTTGCCGGTGGGGTACGGCGGGTCGGCGAACACCACGTCGTAGCGAACGCGCGGTCGTGGCCGCCAGTGCACGGAGCACGGGCTGGGCCACCACGTCGACGCCGTCGAGCCCGACCGACTCGGCGTTCTGGGCCACCAGACGGGCGGTGCGCCGATCGGACTCGACGGCGGTCACCGACTCCGCACCGCGTGAGCGCGCCTCGAGGCCCACGGCCCCCGACCCGGCGTACAGGTCGAGGAAGCGGAGCCCGCTCAACGAGCCGAGGAGCGACTCGAGCGCGGAGAACAGTGCTTCACGCACCCGGTCGGAGGTGGGCCGGGTGGCCTCTCCGGGAGGGGTCCGGAGCCTCCTGACCGCCCGCCGCGCCCCCGATGATGCGGGTCACGTCGCCCCCCGGATGTCATACGAACTGGTCGTCATCGCCGCCAGTCCGTATGACGTCCCGCGGGACGTCATACGGGCGGGTCGCGATAGCAGCCACGTCGTATGACGTCGCGACGTCACGAGAGCTCCAGGAACTCGGCCTGCTCGGACTCCTCGAGCGCGGCGACCGCACGGGCGAGGTCGACGCTCCCGGCGAGCTCGGGGTCAGAGCGCAGGTGATCGGTCGCCGAGGCACGGGCGCGCTCGATGACGTCCTCGTCGCGGAGCACCGACAGCAGCTTGAGGCCTCCGCCGCGGCCGCCGCTCTGCTGGGTGCCGAGGACGTTGCCCTCGCGCCGCTGCTCGAGGTCGATGCGCGAGAGCTCGAACCCGTCGCGCGTGGAGGCCACCGCCAGCAGCCGCTCCATGCTCGTGCTCGCCGGGTCGGCGGCGCTGACCAGCAGGCAGAGCCCGGCGTGGCCCCCACGGCCGATCCGACCGCGCAGCTGGTGCAGCTGGGAGACCCCGAAGCGGTCGGCGTCGAGGATCACCATCACGGTCGCGTTGGGCACGTCGACGCCGACCTCGATGACGGTCGTGGAGACGAGCACGTCGATCGTCTCCGGACGCGAAGGCGCGCATCACGCCGTCCTTGGCGTCGGGGGCCATCCGGCCGTGCAGCATCTCGACGCGCAGCCCCGCCAGGGCCCCCTCCGCCAGCTCGGGCGCGAGCTCCTCGACCGCGTGCAGGGGCCGCTCCTCGTCGCCGTCGCCGGGGTCGATGCGCGAGGCGACGACGTAGGCCTGCCGCCCTCCAGCCACCTCCTCGCGCACCCGCTGCCAGGCACGGTCGAGCCACGACGGCTGTGCTGCGGTCGGCACGACGGTGGTCTGCACGTCGCCGCGTCCGGCGGGCAGCTCGCTGAGCGTCGAGGTGTCGAGGTCGCCGAAGACGGTCATCGCCACCGTGCGCGGGATCGGGGTCGCGGTCATCACCAGCACGTGCGGCGGGGCGCCAGCCTTGCCGCTCAAGCGCAGCGCGCTGCTCGACGCCGAACCGGTGCTGCTCGTCGACCACGACCAGGCCGAGGTCGGCGAACTGCACGTTCTCCTCCAGCAGGGCGTGCGTGCCGACCACGATGCCCGCCTCTCCCCCGGCAGCCGCGGCGAGCGCCTCCCGACGGCCGGCCGCGTTCATCGAGCCGGTGAGCAGGGCGACGCGGGTGCCGTCGTCGGCGCCGCCGAGGAAGCCGCCCTCCGCGAGGTCGCCGAGCATCGCGACGATCGAGCGGTGGTGCTGCTGGGCGAGCACCTCGGTCGGGGCCAGCAGCGCGGCCTGCCCACCGGAGTCGACGACCTGCAGCATCGCCCGCAGCGCGACCACGGTCTTGCCGGAGCCGACCTCGCCCTGGAGCAGCCGGTGCATCGGATGGCCCCGGCCGAGCTCGGCGGCGATCTCCTCGCCGACGACCTGCTGCCCGGCGGTGAGGGCGAACGGGCAGCCGCTCGTCGAAGCGGTCGAGCAGCCCGCCGCGGCGGCCCGGCCGCGGGTTGGCCACGGTGCGCTCGATCGCGGCCCGTCGGCGGGCGAGCACGGTCTGGGCGACGAACGCCTCGTCGTACTTGAGCCGCTGCTCGGCGCTCACCTTCTGCGCCCACGAGTCGGGTCGGTGGATCCAGCGCAGCGCCTCGTCGGCGGGCAGCAGGTCCTCGGCCTCGCGCACCTCGCGGGCAGCACGTCGGGCGGGTCCTCGACGACCTCGAGCGCGAGGCCGATCGCCGCCTCGAGGTGCCACGGGTTCACGCCGGCGATCGCCGGGTAGATCGGGATCAGCTCGGGCATCGTGTCGGTGGTCTCGTCGACGTCGTACATCCGCGACTCGGGGTTGGTCAGCTGCCACTCGTTGCGGAACCACTTCAGCCGGCCCACGAACAGCCCGACGCGACCACGGGCCATCGCCTTCGTCGCCCGCCAGGTCGCCGTGCTCTGCTTGCGGTCGAAGTAGGTGAGCAGCAGGGTCTCGTCGCCCTCGGCCCGCACCCGCACCTCGAGCCGGTACGCCGTCCGGCGGGTGCGCTTGTCCTGGTAGGTGTACGGCGTCGAGCTGACCACCTCGCCCACGAGCGTGAGCAGGTCGCCCTCGGTCAGCTCGTCGAGCTCGCTCAACGACCCCTTGCGGACGTAGCGCCGGGGGAACAGGCCGAGCAGGTCGCCGACGGTCTCGACGCCGACCTCCGCGAGCGCCTTGGCGTCCATCTTGTTCTTGGTCTTGCTGCTCATCACCGCAGAGGCCGGCGACTCCCAGCTGACGTTGCTGGCCACTCACTCCACCGCCATCAGCAGCGGGTAGCGATCCTGGCCGCCCTCGTAGACCACGACGTCGACGTCGGGCCGCTCGGCGGCGACCCACTGCTCGCAGTGCGCGGCCAGCCCGTCGTCCCCGGCGCCGGAGACCAGCGTCACGAGCTCACCGCCGCCGCCCAGCAGGCGCCCGAGCACGTCGACCGCGACCTGCGCGCAGGTCGCTGCCGACGACCGCGAAGTCACCCTGCACGACGCCGAGCGCGTCACCGGTGCGGCACGGTCCGGCGGTGGTCATCGCGTCGCGCGCCGCCACCGTCACCGCGCCGTGGCGGGTGCCGCGGGCGGCCGCGGTCATCGAGACGACGTCGTGGTCGAGCGGGCGGCCGGGCTCGTGGACGGCCAGCGCGGCGATGCCCTGCACCTGGGCCCGCGTCGGCAGCACGACGACGTGGATGCCGCGCTCCTCGGCCTCGCGCGCCGCGGCCTGGGCGGCGCCGATGCTGTCGGGGTCGTTGGGCAGCACGACGACCTCGCCGGCCCCGGTGGCCTCGATCGCGGACAAGGATCTCGCCGGTGCTCGGCCGGCGTCCGGCTCCTCCGTGGAGCACCTCCGCGCCGGCCTCGGCGAACAACGACGCGAGACCGGAGCCGGCTGCCAGCACGACCACCCGGCGGCCGATGCGCTCCTGCCGCTTCTGGCGGGCCCGCGCGACCTGCTCGGCGAAGTGGGTCACCGCGATCCGTCGCGGTCCCCCGGCCTGGATGCCCGCCTCGATCGCGGCGCCGACGTCCTCGACGTGCACGTGCACGTTCCACAGCCCGTCGCCGCCGACCACGACCAGCGAGTCGCCCAGCGTGGCCAGCGTCTGGCGCAGCTGCGGGATCCGGTCGTCGTCGGCATCGAGGAGGTACATCACCTCGTACGCCGGGCCGTCCTCGGTCAGGTCGTCGGAGGGCACCCGCGCTACCGGGATGTGGGCGCCGCCGACGTGCGGCGACGGCGTGAGCCCGCGGTGGCCGGTGATCGCCGACTCGGCCGCGTCGAGGACCACGCAGAGCCCGCGTCCGCCGGCGTCCACGACGCCCGCCTGGGCGAGCAGGGGCAGCTGCTCCGGCGTACGGGCCAAGGCGATGCGCGCCGCCTCCGCCGCCGCGTGCACCACGGCGCCGAGGCGCACCTCCTGGTCGCTGCGCGGCCGCGTCGGCGGCCCCCGCGGCCGCCCGGGCGACGCTCAGGATGGTGCCCTCCACCGGCCTCCCGACGGCGGCGTACGCCGCATCGGCGGCCAGCCCCATGCCCTCGGCGAAGACGGCCGCGGACCGGTCCGCGGGCCCCGCCTGCCCGATCCGGCGGAGCAGGGCCCCGACGAGCTGGCTCAGGATCACCCCGGAGTTGCCCCGCGCACCCAGCAGCGCCCCGCGCCCGTAGGCGCCCATGGCCGCCCGGAGGTCGTCGGGACGGTCGGCCAGCACGACGAGCATGGCGTCGCGAGCGGCCTCGACGGTGAGGTACATGTTCGTGCCGGTGTCGCCGTCGGGCACCGGGTAGACGTTGAGCGCGTCGATCTCCTCACGCGCCGCTCCGAGCCACTCGACGGCGAGGTCGGCGAACCGGATCACCGCACCGAGGTCGAAGGTGGCCACACCGGACGCGGGTCCGGGCGTGGGGTCGGGCATGGGGTGGAGGATAGGACGACGACGCACGATTCGCGGTTCGCGGTGGCGCTGCGTTATCCTCGTGCGGTTGCCCGGAGCCATCCGGGACCCTGATTTTCCTGCTTCACCAGTCTTGCCACATCGATCCGAGGAGTGCCGGTGGCTGCCGTCTGCGACATCTGCCACAAGAAGCCCGGCTTCGGCCACAACCGGCCGTGGTCGCGCAAGATCACCAAGCGCCGCTTCGACCCGAACATCCAGCGTGTCCGGGCGACGGTGAACGGCACTCCGAAGCGCCTGAACGTGTGCACCGGCTGCCTGAAGGCCGGCAAGGTCACCCGCTGACCCTGCCCGATCCGACGACGCCCCTGACCTCGGTCGGGGGCGTTCTCGCTTTCCCGGGCGGTCCCCTCAGAAGTGCGACCACCCGCCCGGACCGTCGTACGCCGCCCCGTCGACCGTGACCCCGGGACCGGACTCCCCCGGCTCGGCCACGGCGCCGATCACCGTGAACCCCTCGGGGAGATCGGTGCCGGCGGGGAAGGTGGCGGCGATCGCGTGGTCCTCGCCGCCGCCGAGGACGAACTGCATCGGGTCGGCGCCGGTGGCCGCCCCGACCGCACGCAGCGGCTCGGGCAGCTCGAACGCCTCGGTGCGCACGTCGATCGCCACGCCCGAGTCGACCGCGACGTGCCGCAGGTCGGCCACCAGGCCGTCCGAGACGTCGATCATCGCGGTCGCCCCGCCGTGCGCGGCCGCGGCGCCGGCGGCGTACGGCGGCTGGGGACGCTGGTAGGCCTCGACCAGGACCCGCGGCGACCGGAAGCCGCGCGCGAGGACCGCGAGCCCGGCCGCTGACCAGCCCTGCCTCCCGGCGAGTGCGACGACGTCTCCTGGCCGGGCCCCGTCGCGCAGCACGGGCGCGACGTCGCAGGTGCCGAGCACGGTGATCGCCACGACCACCTCGCTCGCCGTGGTGAGGTCGCCGCCCACGATCGTGGCCCCGACCAGCGCCGCCTCCGCCGCGATCCCGTCGGCGAGGTCGAGCACCCACTGCGCCGGGAGGTCGGCCGGCGCCCCGAGCCCGACGGTGAGCGAGTGGGCCGTGCCGCCCATGGCGTTGATGTCGGAGAGGTTGGCCGCGGCGGCTCGGCGGCCGATGTCGCCCGCCCCGGCCCAGTCGCGCCGGAAGTGCCGTCCCTCGACGAGAAGGTCGGTGGACACCACCACGTGTCCACGCGGTGTGCGCACCACCGCGGCGTCGTCGCCGGGTCCGACGTACACGTGCTCACCCTGGTCGAAACGGCCCGTCAGCGCGGCGATCAGGCCGAATTCGCCGACCTCGGCCAGCGTCGCAGTGGGCGGGAACGGCTGTGTCGGCGACTGGGGCATCGTCATGGGCGCATTGTCTCCGGTAGGTTCTTGGCGATCGCTTCAGCACCGTGACCACAGTCGTGAAGGAGTCGCAGATGGTCGTCCAGGCCTACATCCTGATCCAGACCGACGTCGGCAAGGCAGCGGAGGTCGCCGCCAGCATCACCGACATCAAGGGCGTCATCCTCGCCGAGGACGTCACCGGCCCCTACGACGTCATCGTGCGCGCCGAGGCGCGCAACGTCGACGAGCTCGGCAAGCTCGTCGTCGCGAAGGTGCAGACGCTCGAGGGCATCACCCGCACCCTGACCTGCCCCGTCGTCCACATCTGAGGCGACCCCGATCGCGAGAGGCCGGCGCCCGTCACCGTCCGCGGTGGCGGGCGTCGCCGCGCTCCTGCTCGTGAGCGGCTGCGGCGGCGTCGAGGACACGCACGTGCAGGGGGCGGACCGGACGGCGTGCCGGGCGCTCGTCTCCGCCCTCCCCACACATGTCTCGGGCCAGAAGCTGGCCGAGCGGCTGCCCGAGGTGCCGGGCGCGACCTGGGGCGACCCGTCCATCGTGCTGCGCTGTGGCGTCGGCACGCCGAAGGACTACGACCCGACGACCGGCTGCCAGACCGCCGACGGCCTGGACTGGTACGTCCCCGCGAAGGGGATGAACGACCAGTCCGCCGACGTGGTCATGACGACGATCGGCCGCGACCCCCGGGTCGAGGTCACCCTCCCGGCGAAGTACCGCCCGCCCGTCGGCGCCATGGTCGACCTCGCCCCGTCGATCAAGGCCCACACGCGGCGTACGACGCCGTGCTCGTGAGGGGGTCAGCGCAGCCCGGTGTCACGCTCGAGGGCCAGCCGCACGAGGCGCTCGACCAGCTCGGGGTAGCTCAGGCCGGTGGCCTGCCAGAGCAGCGGGAACATCGAGGTGGACGTGAAGCCGGGCATCGTCTCGACCTCGTTGAGGACGACCCGGTCGTCGGGCAGCACGAAGAAGTCGACCCGGGCCAGCCCCTCCACGTCGAGGGCCTCGAAGGCGAGCACGGCGAGCTCGCGCACGCGGGCCGCGGTCTCCTCCTCGAGGTCGGCCGGGATCCGGTAGCTCTCCTCGAGGTACTTCGCCTCGAAGTCGTAGAACGCGTGCGTCTCCCCCGGCGTGATCTCGGCCAGCTCGCTGGTCTCGGCGGGCAGCGCCGTCGAAGCCCTGCAGCACGCCGATCTCGACCTCGCGGGCGCCTGTGGCCGCCGCCTCCACGAGCACCTTCGGGTCGTGCCGGATCGCCTCCTCGATCGCGGCGTCGAGGTCCTCGACCGCCTCGACGCGGCTGATCCCCATGCTGGAGCCGGCGCGCGCGGGCTTGACGAACACGGGGTACTCCAGCGACGCGACCGCCTCCCGGATCGCGGCCGGATCACGCTCCCAGGCGCCCGGCCGCACCAGCACGTAGGGCAGCACGGGGAGCCCGGCGGCCATGAACAGCTGCTTCATGAAGTGCTTGTCGGTGCCGACTGCGCTGGAGAGCACCCCGGCACCGACGTAGCGCACGCCGGCCATCTCGAGGAGCCCCTGCAGGGTGCCGTCCTGGCCCCACGGCCCGTGCATCACCGGGAACACCACGTCGACCTCGCCGAGCACCCGCGGCACGTCTCCGGCGTCGGTGACGACCAGCCCTTGGCCCGGGGTCAGCGCGATCTCGGTGTCGCTGGTCACCGTGGGCAGCTCGCCGCCGGCCCCCAGCGCGAGGTGCCCGGGCTCGGCCGACTCGAGCACCCAGCGACCGTCCGTGGCGATGCCGACCGGCACCACGTCGTACCTCTCGGGGTCGAGGGCGGCGATCACGCTGCCCGCGGAGATGCAGGAGATGGAGTGCTCTCCCGAGCGGCCACCGAAGACCACGGCCACCCGAGGCTTGCGCTCGGAGTTGGTCACTCCCCGACCCTAAGGGGCGCCGACCGGTCCCCCTGCGGACACTCCGTAGTCTGCGAGGCATGCCTGAGCTGCGACCCGCCACCAAGGCCGTGCACCTCGGCCGGCCTCCGCGCGAGCCCGACCAGCCGTTCAACACCCCGATCACGATGGCCTCGACGTACGTCGCGGGCGGGGACCTGGAGTACGGCCGCTACGGCAACCCCACCTGGTCGGCCTTCGAGGAGGCCCTCGGCGGGCTGGAGGGCGGTCGCTGCCTGGCCTTCTCCAGCGGCCTGGCCGCTGTCGCCACGATCCTCGACCTCGTCGGCACCGGCCAGAAGGTGGTGGCCCCGCGGCACGCCTACAACGGCTCGGTGATGCAGCTCGCGGACCTCGAGCTGCGCGAGCGGATCAAGGCGCACCTCGTCGACGTCACCGACACCGACGCGGTCAGGGCCGCGTGCCACGACGCGTCCCTGGTGTGGCTCGAGTCGCCCACCAACCCCGGTCGTCAGCATCGTCAGTGCGCGGACAAGGGCGAAATCTCCGGCCTTCCACGTGTCCGGATTGCCAGGCGGGCGGAGATCCTCTCCGACGGGGCGCGCGCGATCTCCTCCGCCAGATCCTTGAGCTTTCGCGCTGACTTCGGACCGATACCTCGTATGTTCTCAAGATCCGCGACCGTTCGCGGCGCGCATCGGCAGCGGTCACGACACCGGCGCGACGCAGGGCGGCGGTGTTCACCCGAAGCCCCCTGGCAATCTGGTCCACCTGCGTCGCGCCCAGACGCTGCCGCACATGCTCTTCCTGCTGCGGCCCGCGAGCCTTCATCACTGCCCTGCGGTAATGGCGTTCCATTCGCCGCCACCGCGGGACTTCCCGCCGAACCTCACGCAAGTGCTCGCGTGCCCACCGATGTAACGCCGCCCGGTCAGAAGGCTGGCCGTGGCCTGATACCGGACCCGCTTCCCCAGGAATCACTTTCGCAAGGAGTATCCATTCACGAGCGGACAGGTGCTACAGCAAGCATCCTCCAGCCGCGCCGCTGTCACAATCCGCGGCATCTCCGAGCTGGCTGCCGGCGCCCCGCCAAGCCAGTCCTGGCCGGAACGGGGTCACGGACCAGCCTGCCGGAATTTCGAAGGAACCCCTCGGACCGCACGGCGCTGAGACGAACCAGCAGACCGGAGATGGATGACCTTCGGTCAACCGCGCTTCCTATTTCGAGATCGGACGCGACTGGGCATCCAGCGACACAGATCGCCCAAATCGGCGCACATAGATCAACCGCCATCTCACGCGACCAGCCACGCCAGATCGGCGGATCTCTTGCGCAGGCCGCCGACCAGCCCGGTCACCTAGCGTGGCTTGGACGCGCAGAGGCTACCGATCATGCCTACCATCAGCCTCGACACCACCGACGCTGCCGAACAATGCAACTCCTCAGCGAATAGCTCGTCGCCGGCACCGCCCTGCTTGGTCGCAACCCCGGACCGCTGCACCGCAACCACGGGCCGTGGTGTCGTACCGGGGCGGGCGATCTGCCTTCGGCTGGTCGTCATCCCGCGAAGGGGGCGGCGTGCTGCTTGCAGACAGTTCGTGGCGGGGGAAGGGCGCCGGTCAGCAGGTAGCGGTTCTCGTAGCCCGTGGCGCAGGTGTCCGGATTGGAGCCCTCGGTGTGCCCGTACTCGTCAACAGTCAGCAGCCGGGCACGGGCCAGGTCCCGGGACATCGCGACCGAGTCTTGGTGGGGCGGGTCCGGGTCGCCGGTGTTGCCGAGGAGCAGGATGGTGCTGGCCGTGGGCCGGTTCCACGGGCC
Organism: uncultured Actinomycetota bacterium; assembly: GCA_963756045.1. Taxonomy (GTDB): domain Bacteria; phylum Actinomycetota; class Actinomycetes; order Propionibacteriales; family Nocardioidaceae; genus Marmoricola. The sequence continues at coordinate 9,228 of CAVWML010000010.1, read as the reverse complement.
TGAGTAACGGTCCTGGGCCGCGGCGGCCGGCCAGTCCGCGCACGCCACCGTGAACCACGTCTGCTGCGGGCCGAACGCGCCCGACCGGGTGTAGGCCCTGCGGGCGGCGGCTGGGTAGGCGGCCGGGTCGCGCGGGTTCGGGCTGTCTGAGCAGAGCACGGCGAGCGTCTGCTCAAAGCCGGTGTAGACGGCCGGGGGCGCGGTCGCGGCGGTGGCGGGCGGGCTGGCCTGGGCCCGCGTCGCCGGGCTGGCCGGCGTGGACGGGCGGCCGGCGGCCGAGGCCACCCAGAGCTGCTGCAGCAGGCTGGCGGCGGACGGCCACTGGCTCACCGTGGCCAGCTGCACGGATTGCACCGTGACCGCGGTGGCGTAGGTGTAGGTCTGCGGCGGAGTGCCGATAGTGACCGGATGCCGGCGGAGCCGGCGCAGCAGCGTGGCCCACTTGGCGCGGGTCGCGGCCGGGGTTCCGGCGGAGAACGCGCACGCCGAGGTCGTTGTCTTGCCGCACAGGTCCAGGAAGGCCCGCATCACCGCCGCGGACGCTTGGCCCGAGCCCTGGCGAAGAAAGGTCGGCAGCACGCCGTCCCGGCGGGTCCAGGCGACCGGGTTGAGGTTCCCGTCCAGGACCATGCGCCCCGTCGTGGCGGGGAACAGGTTCGCGTAGGTGGCGCCGAGCCCGGTGCCGTAGGACAGGCCGATGTAATTCAGCACCGGGGAGCCGACGGCCTGGCGCAGCAGGTTCATGTCCCTGGCCACATCGGCGGTGGTGTCATGGTCCAGCAGGCTGCCGTTGCGCCGGGCGCACCGCGCGTCGAACCGGGCCCAGGTCCGTACCGCGGCCGCTTCCTGCCGGGCGCCGACCGGGAAGACGGGCAGTCCCTGGAAGGACAGGCCCCCGAGGAACCTGCTCTCCGCCGCCATGGTCGGGAAGCAGCGCACCGCGGTGCTGTAGCCAAAGCCGCGAGGGTCGAACGTGATGATGTCGTACCGAGCCGCGATCGCCGCGGGGAACCCCCCGAAGCTGGCCACGACGGCCCCGATCTGCTCCTCGGGCCGCCGACGTTGAAGAACAGCGTCCCGATACGGCGAGCCGGATCGGTCGCCAGGTGCCTGAGCACGGCGATGCTGATCGTCGCGCCGCGCGGGTTCCGGTAGCTCAATGGCACCCGGGCGGTGGCGCACTGGAACCCGCCGTCGCAAGAGCGCCAGTGCAGCACCGGAACCGGTGGCGTGGCCGATCCAGGCGCCGCGGCCGCGGCGACCGCGGGCACGAGGACGGCGGCGAGCAGAGCGGCCGCGGCCAACTGGGCGGCAGGCCGCGGGAAGCGGCTAGCTGCCTTGCCCGCCCCCGCGCGCACGGCCGACAAGGCACCGGCCAGCCCGCCGGCTATCTGTTCGGTGACGTCATTGATCCGTCTGCGTGCAATCATCTGATGTGGTCCTTGCGTGTGGGTCCCCCGTCAGGACCGAGTGTTCCAGGGACTGACCCCGACCCGCGGCCGCCGCGCCGCCTCGTGGCCCGGACAGCACCTGAAGATCCAGGTCACCGGCATAACCCTGATGACAATGCCCGCTCACCGGCGCGACCGAGCATCGGTGCAGCATGTCGCCACGCGGGTAGGAGCGCGCAGATCACCCAGGTCTGCGCGGCGCGGTCAGCCACGTCGAGCGGCAAAGACCTGCGCCAGAACGGCGGCTACGAGTGCGTTCTCCCTGCCGTTCGCTCTCACTGAGCGTGACGCTCTCGGCACATGTAGCCGACGCCACCCTCGGGGAGCAGTAGGGGGTGAGCGATCTGCTGGCCACCTGCAGGCCGACACGGTTGTCGCGCTTGCGCCTCGGTCCGCCGGGCGCCACGTCTTGTCTGGCCTGACGCACCGAATGCGGCGGATGTCCTGCGGGTGCCATCGGCTCATCGGCGTGGTGATTACAACGCCGCACTGCGGGTAGCGCGGCCGAGAACAGCGGAACGTATCGGGCAGGCAACTGCCTGACCGTAACGCGGACCGATCCATCCACCGGCGGGGTGGACTGGGATGCTGGCCGCGGCAGAGCCGACTTCACGGATCGGAAGAAGGGACCTCACCATGTGGGCATTTCTCTCTGGCCGGCTGCGGCGCTGGGTGCTGCTGGCCGTCGCGTTGCCGCTTGCCCGATTGCTCGTCCATCGCCTCGCAGGCGCGGTTGAACGTCATGATCCATCAACCCGGACAGCGAGAGCGCTTCACCAGGCGGACTCGGCAGTGAGCGCGGTATCCCGGCGCAGCTCCCGCGGGGCTAGCCGCTGAGAAGCCAGGGAGACCGCGCTCACATCCTCGACCTGCATCTTCAGGTTCTTCCCCTCGGCGGCGTCATCGCCCTACCAACTGGGCGACAGTCGTAGACGAACTGCGGCCGCAACCTTGGGATGATCCCAGCGCAACCGACCATCGCAGCCACGCCGCTGGACAACTGTCAAAAGCTGACGCCGCTAAATGGCATCGTCTGTGCCAGATTCTCGACGAGATCGAAACACCGGCGACGGCTAAAGGCCTGGCCCCGTTCCGATTTTGGGCCGACCGGATCGGCAGGTACTCTTTCAACGCTGGCTGGGCAGTCAGCTCCCACGAGCCGAGCGACGGGACGAAGTCTCAACGTCCTCGCAGTGCTAGACAAAAGCCCTCAGGCCATCCCCTCAAAACCAGGGCTAAGTAACGCCAGCGCCAAACTGATCGAACAATGGCCTATCTCGTGACCGGCACCTCAGTGCGAAGTCACCAGATAGCGTGCACTCGATCGCTAAGGATGCGGCACCAAGAAGATGTACTGCTTTGACCGCGGTAGCGTGCATGGATATGCGCGGCTGAGCGCGGTCATCCGGCAGAACTACGTACTCATTTCGGCTACTTGTTGAAGCGGAAGTTGCTGTCCAACCCTCGGTGTGCCCGGCTGGGCGTTTGTCGGCGAGTCGGGCTACTGCCTGAGCCGGGAGTGGGGAGAGGCCGCGGGAGAGTGGCGAGGGCCCGACTTCTGGGGCCTGCTTGACCGGATGCACGCCGGACGGCGCACCTGTAACTTGGTGCACGGGGTTGGCGCTGGTCAGGGCTTCATCTGAGGCACGACTGGTGCTCCTGGCGGGGATGGCAGCGGTACAGCACTGAAGTACAGCAACTCACCCGGACGCGGGCGGACGTGCGGGGACGCGGGAGGACAGTGACCTGCGAAGTACACAGGCCCAGGTGCTGAGCACGGATCGGGCCGACGCGGAGCACCATGCCGCTGGCGCCCTCAGGCTGAGCGTTCATCACGGATAGTGGCCACCGGCCACGGCCGACCGGAAGGGGATTCCGGGAGGCAGGCTGCTCCGTGGGCAGGCGCGTGCCCCCGGGGTCTCCTGCTCGAAGCCTCCGGGCTGATCGCCCTTCTCGTCGCGTGATCTTGGTGGTCAGGTCCCCGGTCCTCTCGCGGCGGCACCGATCCCGCCCGCCCCCGGGTTTGAGCTGCATCCAGCGTGGAAGTTGGCAGCCACCGGATCGTGGTGTGTCATGCGAGGACGAGGAGTCGGTCATGGGTGTGGCTAAGAAGGCAAAGCACGAGGCGAAGGCAGCCAAGGGCAAGACTAAGAAGGATGCCGGCAAGGTTAAGCACAAGGGCAAGAAAGCCAAGAATGCTGCGAAGCACTGACCATGCCCGCGTGCTGAACAGGATCTGAGGACCAGCGGGGCAGGCCCGTCGGTCACCGCGCGCATCGGCGAGGTCTGCCGGCCACACGCGGGCGAAATCGTCACGCATGCTGAGCACCGTCCAGCCGCCTCCGGCGGCCGCGTCGAGTATCTGACGGTCGTCGTAGGCGTATTCGCGCACATCGTCGTCGTGGTGAACCACCAGGGCGAAGCGGGCAGCCCGGAGCATGTCGATGTCTCCGGCTGCGTTGCCCGCCGCCAGCACCGGCTGGGTTCCGGTCCGATCCCACAGGTGCACCGTCTTGCCCGGCCCGTCATCCATGAGGACCGGTATGGCCGTACGGACCAGCCGGCCGTCCACGGCCTGGATCTGGACCTCCGACCCGATCACCCGCTCACGCCGCAACCCGTAGGCCGGGCCGGCGATGACCCGCATGAAGTCGCGGGAGCTGTCGGTGCACATGAACACGCTGAAGTCCAGGGCCTGCAACAGGGCCATGAGTTCGAGCATCGGCTGGTACGTCAGCATCGGGTAGGGGCGGTGGAAGCGCGGATGCAGTGCTCCGGTGAGGTAACGGCGCGCCTGTTCCTCGTACTGCGCCGTTGTCTGGCCGGTGAACAGCACACCTAGCTCGCGCAGCACGTCGTGGCCGCTCGCCACCTCCGGTGGAGCTGAGCCGGCCGCGGCGACCCGGTCCAGGAGGAATCCCGCCAGCGCGGTATGAGGCTTCTCGCAGGCCAGCGTGCCGTCATTGTCGAAGGCAGCCACCCGTTCAGCCACGGGGAGAGCGTCCGGTCCCTGGGTGATCTCCTGCAGAAAGGCGATCACCGAGCGCCTCGCGGAGCCGTCCCGCCAGGAGGGCAGGCTCACCTTCCACTCCTCCGCATCCATCACGCCAGGTCCTCCCGTCAGGTCAAGCGGATTAAAGTACTGCCTGGCACCCGGTGGTCAGGCGGCGCGGCGGTAACATCGAGCCAGATTGTGGCTGGTCGCGTGCCTGCCGGGGTGCGTGGCAGGGTCGGTCCGTCGGTACGGCAGGATTACAGCAGGAAAGTACAGCAACTGGTACGGACTTAGGTGGCCTGGCACGGACGCGGGAGGACGGTGACCTGCACAGGGACACGCGGGCGGTCGTGCTGCCGTGAGATGGCATGCAAGAGGTCAGCGGTTCGAGCCCGCTTAGCTCCACTGGTCAGAAGCGAAATTCGAACGAATCGAACAGCGAGTACAGCAGCAAAGTACAGCAACGGCGGCCGGGTGGGCCGCCGTACGTGTGTTCGGATCGGGCACCTCCGCCGCCTGGGGCTGCTGGCAGGACGCCGGGTCCAGGCGTTGAATCGGCGTTGGCCAGCCTGTCACCTGGGCAAATCCCAGTCTAGTCTGTCCCGTGACTCTTGCTGCCTGATCACCACCCGGCCCTCCTGGAGAGCCCTTCCCGCCAGTGACTGTTGCCGCATTTGCAAGTAGTCCAGTCGCGCGCCTGGCGATCCGGTCCACTCCCAGGAACCGGGCCCCGCTGGGCAGGGCCGCGCGTTCGCTGACGGCAGGCTCGGCGCGCGGGCTCGGCACGTCGTGCCGAGGGTGTCAGTCCGGCGCTGGGCCCGCTGGTGCGCTGCGCCGCTCAGGCGCAGGGTTGCGCCGTGGCGCAGCCCCGCGCGCTGTCGGCGCGCTGGTGCGCCACGTGAGGAACCAGGCGCGCGCGGCGCACGGGACTTGGCCGGGCGCGGGCCACTAGGTCGCCTGCCCGGGGCTTTGACGCTGCCGGTGCCAGATCCTCGCCATGTCACCGGAATCTGCAGTTCATGGCCGTGACTGGGGTTATGTGATGCACCTTCGAGCCGGCCTCGCCGGGTCGGTCCCGGTTGCCCGTTCTGCCGCAGAACCGCACGTCAGATCCGTGCGTCCGCGCCGGGAAGCCGCACTTGCCAGGCAACCTCCCGTGCCAAGGCTCATCCTCTCGGGTCCGGGCTGTCAGCTGGTGCGCAGTTCGTCGAGCACGCGCTGGATGCGCCGGGTGCGCGTCTCGGCGGTGCGTGCTCCGGTGATGGAGAGGACGTGCCGCCGCTGGTTGCTGTAGGACAGGGCGGCGAACAGGTCGGACATGAGGGGTCGGCGCGCAGGGCATCGGCGAGGTCGGCCGGGAGGTCGACTGTGCGGGGCGTGTCATCGCGTTCAAGTTCCACGGTGATGCTTGTCGCCTGCGGCGATGCCGGCGGCGGACCGTATGTCGGCGCTTACGGGGATCTTGGGCTCGCCTCGCATGGTGGCGATGGTGCTGGCGTAGCGCGTGCCGTTGATGGTGACGCTGACCGGGATGCGCTTGCCGCCGCCCAGCGCCGTCACGACCTCGTCAGGGACCCGGATGCCGGTAGCGGTCCTGCCGTCGAGCAGCAGGGTGGTGGTGAATTCCATGGTCATTGTCCCGTCTCTGCGGAGGATGGATGCTGAGGCGGCCGGTCAGGCCGCCGAGGTCCCCGCGCGGTGGTACAGGTGTGCGCTGACCAGCGCGAGCCAGGTCCAGGCGAGGATGACGGCGCCGGTGAAGGCCAGGACACCGGCGCTGCTGGCTGCGCCGCCGGTCGCGATCCCCGCGAACGCCGCGAAGAACAGCACTCCTGTGGTCAGCGAGAAGATCGCCCAGCTGAGCTGGCGCAGTCCGCGGAACTGCCAGGCCAGCACGAGGCAGGCGGTGATCAGGCCGAGGAAGCCGACGCCGCCGAAGACGATATGCAGCGTCCCGTGCCAGCTCGGGGTGACCGTGGGGCCGGGCGGGGTGCCGGCCGGGAAGCCGTCGGCGGGGTCGGCAATGAAGAATCCGGCGCCGACCAGGCCGGCGGCGTAGACGCCGAGGAACCAGCCGCTGGCGGCGTTCAGCCGCTCGGCGCGCCGCTGGCGCACTACGCCGGCGGCGGCGGCGCCGACCATCAGCCCGGTGAGCACGAGCACCAGCACGTGGATCCACCCGAGGGCGCCGTTGGCGAGCAGGCTCCAGTCGTCGTGGGCCAGGCTGAAACCGGAGCGGGTGAGCGCCTCGGCCAGTGAGGCGGCGACATAGAACGGCCCGGCGATCACGCCGTAGCCGAGCAGTGACTTGGTGACCCGCACGGGTGCGGGCGGGCAGTCGGCGGCCGGGCGGCCGTTCTGGATAGCTGCGGTAGGCATGGGAGCACTCCCGTCTAACTGAACTGCACTGACCAGTACATGCATGAAACGCTACTGTACGGTACAGTTCAGCGTCAAGGAGGTTCTCGTGGCTGGCCGGAAGGGCGCACTGATCCTCGACACCGCGCGGCAGATGTTCCTGGAGAGGGGCTACGACGCGACGAGCCTGGATGATGTCGCCGCTGCGAGCGGCGTCTCGAAGACCACCGTCTACAACAACTTCCAGGACAAGGAGGGCCTGTTCAGCGCGGTCGTGCTCTCGGTCACCGAGCGCGCGGAGCAGATCATCTCGGAACTGGGCGCCACCCTCAGCGAGAACGAGCCGGTAGCCGGACGGCTGACTGCGGTCGCCCGCGCCCTGGCCTACGGCGTGCTCAACCCGGCCGTCGTACAGCTGCGGCGGCTAGCCATTTCCGAAGCCCTGCGGTTCCCCGACATCGTCACCGCATACTGGGACCGCGCTCCGGCGCGAACCCTGGCCCTTCTCACCGAATCGTTCACGCAGATGACCGCCCAGGGCGAGCTGGACACCGACGATCCCGCGGCGGCGGCAGCGCTTTTTGCCTACGCAGTCCTGGGCTTGTACCAGGACCAGGCGCTACTGCAGCCCAGCCGCCCGCTGGCCCGCGCCGACCTCGACGAGCACGTCGGCAAAGTGGTCGCCGCGTTCCTGCGGGCTTACGCGCCGACCGCGCACCCCCAGGCTGTATCCCGGTAATCAGAACTGAGATCTCCGCGCACCGCCGCGATTGTGCACCTTGAGGACTGCCTGTCACTGGAACACAGACGCGCAGATTACTCTCATATGCGCACCCAGCGCCCACGCCTGTAGCGTGGCCACCGGCGCTCAGGGGACTGTGCAGCCAATGAGACAGAGCCGTTCCCGAGATAGACCCTGAGCGGGTGTTGGGGGATCCGGCGCTGGCGGAAATTGGCTGGGCCGGAACGGTGGCCACCGCGGGGAGTGTCAGGTGAGCGAGGTGGTGTTGCGGCCGTGCACGGTGGCCGACGCTGAGGCGGTCGAACGGCTGCGAGTATCCGGGTGGAAGGCGGCATACTGCGGGCTGGTGCCTGATTCCTTCCTGGACGGCATGCCCGCCGATGCCGGGCGCCGGCGCCAGCTCATGGCCAGCCGGGGCGTCCAGGTCACGGAGACCGTCGCCGTCAGCGCTGCGGATGTCGTGGGGTGGATTGTGGCGGGACCCGGCCGTGATGCCGACCGCACGTACCCGTGGCAGGGGGAGATCTACGGCTGTTACGTGCTGCCCGGGTGGTGGGGCAACGGGATCGGCCGGCGGCTGCTGGACCACACCGCCAGCGCATTGGAGGAAGGCGGCCGGGTGGATCTGAGCCTGTGGGTGCTGGAAGGAAACGTCCGGGCGCGCCGGTTCTACGAGTCCTGCCAGTTCTTCCCGGAGGGCAAACGCCAGCTGCTCGATCTGGGAGAGCCTGTCCTCGAAGTCCGCTACCTGCGCCACTTGACATCGTGAAGCGCCACGCCCCAGCCCACTACCGCAGCGTCACCTCTTCCCCAGAGCGGCAATAGCGGATATTCGTCCCAAGCGCGGCGACGCATAAATATACAGCCTGGCTGGCTGGCCGCCGAACCGGGACGACCGGGCTGCCATGCAGCCAGTGGCACGAAGAGCTCTTGATAACCGCGCGCGGTGCCGGCGATCTGCACGCATGTCGGCTGCGCGTGGCGTCTGGTGGAGCCGCGCAGATGAGGAGTTCGGCGGCCCGTCAGGGCATCTGGAAACGCCGCAGGTCGAGCGAACCTGTACACCTTGGGACAAGCCCGGGCCCGGGCGGGGTGTATTCGGGTCCCGGCAGACGAGGTCGGTTCTGGCATCGACGCGCGGCGCGCGCATACCGGGATTTCTGGGCGACGCTGCCAATCAGCGAATGGCGCGGGTCGCCGAAAACGGGCGCTGGGTGGCCGGGATTGGGTTGCGTCATTCTGTTCGGCTCGAATCGGCTTGCTATGAAACCCCTATGTCGGACTACGCGTCATTCAGCGATCGAGCGCGAACGGGCTTGCGGAACGTGCTACTGCGGCCTCGTCGGCACGAGCTTTGCCTCGGCGGCTCGATGACATCTAGGCAGGCCACCAAGGTCGCGATTAGTTCGCGGCGTCCATGGCGTCAGTAGTTCTATGCCGTACGCAGACGTCAACGGGTTGCACCTCTACTACGAGGAGCGGGGCGAGGGGCCGCCGCTGGTGCTCCTCCACGGCGGTCTGATGACCATCGAGCTGAACTTCGGCGTCGCCTTGCCGGCGCTTGCCGAGCACCGTCGGGTGATCGCCGTCGAGCTTCAGGGTCACGGTCGTACCGCCGACGTCGACCGTCCCCCGACCTTCCCTGATTTCGCTACCGACGTGGTTGCCTTGCTCGACCACCT
>CAVWML010000009.1:0-9533 GCA_963756045.1 uncultured Actinomycetota bacterium | reverse complement strand
GACGAGAGCAGCCTGAACCCGACCTTTCGACTGCCGTTCAGGTCGCCGGCCGTGACGTCACTCGGTGACTCGCTGCCAGGAGAACGGCCCGAACGAGGTGGCCGTCGTCGGCTGGTTCTTGCGCGTTCACCGTCAGCCGCAGGTACTCCAGCGGCACGGTGCTCCCGTGGACGACGATGCGGTGGAAGTTCGGCACGTCGTAGCGCGGGTGGCTGTTCCAGGCGTCGTAGGAGCAGACGCCCTCGTCGCCGGTGCACGTCGACGCCTTCTGCAGCGGGTTGTCCGAGCGGTAGACGTGCGAGTCACCGTTGAGCAGCAGCACCGGCTTGCCGAAGGCCGTCGTGTGGCTGGCGAGGCTGCTGACGATCGGCTCGTAGTTGGTCAGGTGGCTGGCGTCCTTGCCGTCGAGGTCCCACATGTCGGCCTGGGTCATGACCACCACTGCGCGTGCGTGCGCCCGGCTCGGCGGTGCTGAACGCACGGTCGAGCCAGCGCAGGGCGGCGGCGGTGCGGTTGGCTGCCTCCGTGGTCTGCTGCGGCGAGGCGGTGGGGGCGCCGTACCAGGGGTCGGCGTCGTTGTTCGAGCCGCCGGGCACGTTGACGGTGGCGAACACGACGCCGTCGCGCTGCCAGATCACGTTCTCGACGTACTGCCCGTCGGTGGGGTGTGCGTGGTTGTCGACCTGCGCCTGGGAGAGCACGTGCAGCCGTCCGCTGCCCAGCGTGCCGCCGGGCTTCGGGAAGAAGATCGAGCGCACCAGGGCGAGGTTGTCGACCGGGTTGCCGCCGGCGTAGTCGACCAGGTTGCCGTCGGCGTCCGTGACGTAGTCGATCTGCCCGGTGGCTGGGTTGTAGGCGCCGCCGCCTTCCTTCTTCTTGTGGCAGTCGGTCCACTCGTTGTCGCCGGGCGTGTAGACCATCGGGTCGGCGAACCCGGCCCACAGGTCGCGCGATCTGCTGGTCGTAGGCCTGGGTGCAGTACTGGCTGCCGGAGTGGATGTCGCCGACGTGCACCACGGTGGAGACGGCCTTGTCGGCGTTCACCGCGTGGATGAACGCCGGGGTCGCGTCGGTCTCGCTGGTGTCTGTCGGAGTCGTGCCGTACGGCGCGTCGCCGTACACCGCGTAGCTGAACGAGCCGGAGTCGTGGTCGCGTCGCGACCCGATCGTGTGGCAGACGCGGCAGCTGGCGCGGCAACGCGACGGCAACGCCGAGCGCGAGGACCGCGGCGACCAGGGCGCCGCGGGTGGGACGTGCGGACATGGCTACCTCGAGTCTGAGCATGATCGGGGACCTCCGAACGCTGGCAGCGACCGGTGGACCGGCCGCGACTGCGGCGTGAACGAGCCGTGAACAACGCCGCAGTCCGGGCCGGTGCACCTCAACCCCTCCTCGGGGTCGAGTCCCTCAGTCCGATCTCCGGCGACGGGATGAAGGCCCCCGGCACCTGGTTCGGGAGGTAGACCTTCGAGTCGCCCGGGTAGGGCGTCTTCCAGTTGTGGGCCTGGTACCAGGTGTAGCGGTTCATCTGCTCCGGGTGGGCGTAGTCGGCCCTGGCCTGACGACCGGTGAAGTGCTGCTTCTGGGCCCAGGTGCCCCACGCCTTGGCGGTCGGGACGTCCGCGGCCGCCACCGTGGGAGCCGCCGGCGCACCGGCCGGCGTGTCCGGCACCGCAGACGGGCAGCGGGGTTGACGTTCTCGGTCAGCGGGATCTGGTTCGGCACTGCGGTGAACGGGGTGGTGTCGGCCTTGGTCCGGAACGCGTCGAACATCGGGGTCGCCGCGGCGACCTTCTCGTTCAGCGGCTCCGCGCCGAGGATCTGCTCGATCGTGCGGACCATCGAGATCTGCGAGTAGTACGTCGAGATCGTCTTGCCGTGCGCCGCCCACGGGCTGATCACCTGGATCGGCGCGCGGTGGCCGTCGACGTGGTCGACGCCGGCCTGGCTGTCGTCCTCGACCACGAAGATCGCCGAGTCCTTCCAGTACTTGCTGTGCGAGATCTCGTCGACGACCTTGCCCGACCGCGAGGTCACCGTCGGCCACCGCGGCGCGCGGGGTCGACGGGCCGCCGGTGTGGTCGCTGGAGAGCCACAGCATCTGGAAGTCGGACGGACCGTTCTGCTCGAAGTCCTGCTTCCAGATCTGGTAGCGGTAGACGTCGGGGATCGACAGGTCGAACGGCGGCGACAGCGGGTCGGTGATCGCGTTCAGCGAGGGGATGACCGAGCCGTAGTTGCCCTTCAGGTCCGGAGTCGTGAGCTGGGCGGGGTCGCCGCCGGCCTCCACGCTCTTCGACGCGCAGTAGTACTGCTGCCAGGTGCCCGCCGGCTTGCCCTCGGTGTACTCGAACTCGCCGTAGTTGCGGGCCTTCTGGTGCGCCGCCTGGATCGCCGTCCAGAGGAAGCCGGAGCGCTGGTGACCCAGGACGTCCTCCTCGGTGTCGTAGGAGCGGGTGTACTCGCCGGCGCTGGACTCGGTGTACTCCGGGTCGTCGCCCTGCATCAGCCAGTTGTGGCCCTCCGCCGAGTTCGTGCCCACGTCGTAGGTGTTGTCGTAGAGGCCGAACTGACGGGCCAGCGCGTGCTGGTTCGGCGTCACCTGCTGGCCGAACTGCGCGAGGGAGGCGTCGCCGTTGCCCTCGGGCATGTCGCCGTACACCTGGTCGTAGGTGCGGTTCTCCTTGACCAGCAGGAAGACGTGCTTGATGGTCGACGGGTCGCCGATCCGGCGGGGGACCGGCACCGCCGGCACGTTCCGGTGACCGTCGGCGCGCTTCACGTCGGTGTCGGCGTCGCCCCAGCCGTTCTGGGCGAACACCCGCGGCGTGTAGGTGCTCGCGGATGGACCGGTCGCTGGGGAGCGTGAACCGGGTCAGCGAGGCGGTGGTGCCGTGCGTGCCGTACGACGTCGCCGGCGTGGTGCCGTAGCCCTGGTTCGAGGTGATCTGCTGCCCACGGGCGTCGATGCCCCGACGGTTCGCGACCACGGTCTTCCCGCCGACGTCGAACACGTCCTCGGGGTAGTAGTCGGTCGGGACCAGCCCGACGTAGCTGACCGGGTCGAGCGGCCTCTTCCCGAGCTTGTAGACCGCGACGGCGTTCGCGCGACCGAGGCTGACGAGCAGGTGGCCGTCGTGCACGGTCATGCCGGTCGGGTCGTAACCGATCGCCGAGCCGCGCCACGGCTGGGTCGCGATGGTCTGGACGACGTGGTTGCTGGTCGTGTCCACCACCGAGACGGTGTCGGCGTTGGTGTTGGCGACGTACAGCACCGTGCCCTTGGCGTACATCGCGGTCGGGTGCAACCCGACCTTGATCGTGCCGACGTCCGTGCCCGCGGCGGCGGGGTCGATGACGCTGAGCGTGCCGTTGGTGGACGTGCCCAGGGTGGGGTCGGCGGGCACAGCGGTGCCGTAGGAGTCCTGGGTGGCGTCGCCGGCGGTCGCCGGCCGGCCGCCCTCGTTGGAGACGTAGAGCTTGCCCCCGACGAGCTCCACCTGGCGCGGGGCGATGCCGACGTTCCAGGTGCGCGTGACCAGGCCCGTGGTCGGGTCGATCGCGACCACCGTGTTCTGGCCGTTGACGGCGGCGTACAGGGTCTTGCCGTCGGCGGAGAACGTCATGCCGCCGGTCAGTGCGTTCGTGGTGCCGACGGTCGGGATGGCGATCTTGGTGGGGGCCGCGAGCGTGCCGTCGGGATTCACCGGGAACCGGCTGATGCCCGTGGCGTTCGGCATGAAGAGGAACTTGCCGTCCGGCGAGTACGCCGGGCCCTCCTGTCCGACCGTGTTGTCGGTGAGGCGGAGGTCGACGCCCGCCGCGGTGCCGGCGCGCCAGACGAGCTGGTACGTCGACAGGTCGAAGACCTGCAGCGACACCGAGCGGTCGTTGGAGGTGGCCGCCAGGAAGCGGCCGTCCGGGCTGACGGTGGTGCCCATGAACTTGCCGTACGGCGTCGTCAGCGCGGTCGCCGAGGGGCTTGAGGATCTGGTCGGAGGAGATCTGCAGACCGTCGGCGTACTCCTGACCGACCTTGTTCTGCCCGAAGATCGTGGTGGTGCCGTAGGCGGCCCCGCTGCCGACGACGGCAAGGACGGCGGTGCCGGCGAGGACGAGCCTGAGCCTGGGGTGTGCGAGGAGCCCGGAGCGGACGCCGGTATCGCGTCGGCGCTGTCGCACGACGTGCATGGTGGGTGTTTCCCTTCACAGAAGCCGGTCGAGGTCAGAGCAGGTCGACGTAGCCGTCGAGCTGCCACAGGGGGTTGGGTGCGTCACCGGACGGCGTGTGCACCGAGAAGAATCCGTTCACCTCCTTGGGTCCGTCTCCGTCCGCGACGTACCGCCCCTCAGCGGTCACGTCGAGCTGGTAGATCGCGGAGCCCTGGGCGGTCGCGCCGGGCAGCCGCCAGGTCACGACGCAGCGCCAGTCGTTGCCGGGACCCCTGTCGGCGACCCGGTCCCCTCCCTTGTCGCAGACGGCGTGGGTCCGCAGCTGCGCCTCGGTCACCTCGGGGCGGTGCAGCTGCTCGGTCTGCAGTCGGTAGAGGTGCGCGTAGGCGCTCGACAAGGAGGCCTCGAGCTTGTGCCGGTCGATGCCCGAGCCGCTGGCCGCCGTCGTGGCGGCGACGACGAGGGTGACGACCGCGACGAGGACGGCGAGTGGGAGCACGGCGGTGGCGAGAGCTCGTCGACCGGCGCCGTCGTAGGTGAAGTCGGTGAAGTCGCGGCGGAGGAAGAGCAGGTAGGCCAGACCGGTGGCCACGAGTGTCCAGACGAGGCTGACGGCGATGCCGACCAGCAGTGGCCCGGTCTCTGCGGGACGGGTGAACAGTCCGCGCCAGGCGAGGAAGGCGTTGCTCGGCAGCGAGAGCCGTACGGCGACCGGCACGGGCAGCATCAGCACCAGGTTCATCGCGAGCGCGAGCAGGGCCGGCACCAGCAGCCCCATCGGAGAACGGCCGAGCACGACCGAGCCGAGCAGGCCGACGGCGGCGAACGCGAGCGTGGGGGCCAGCACGCACAGCCAGGCGGCCAGCACAGCCAGAGCCGCATCGCCGGACGCGAGGGTGTGGCCGTCGAGGCCGACGAGAGGGCGGTTCCCGACGCCGATCAGTCCGCCGGCGACGCTGGAGGCACCCAGGGCGGTGACCATGAGCACGATGACCGTCAGGCTCGCGAGGGCCTTGGCCGCGAAGATCCTGCGGGGCGACCTGACCGCGACGAGGAGGTGTCGCCAGGTGCCGAGCCGGTCCTCGGCGGCGAAGGCGTCCCCGGCGACCAGCGACGTCAGCAGCGGCAGCCCCCAGCTGCACGCGAAGGCGAGGACGACCAGCGAACCGGCCCAGCCGGTCGTGTGCATCCAGCGGCCGAAGACCGTGTCCGTCGGCAGTGAGGACTGCGAGCTGACGACCGCCACGAAGCAGCCCGGTGCGATCAGGCACGCCAGGAGCACCACGCGGATGCGCCACTGCGTGAGCACCTTGACCAGCTCGAACCGGTAGACGGGCAGCATCGGCGCCGGCTGGAGCGCCTCCTCACGAGGAGCCAGGACAGTCGTCATCCAGCACTCTCCACGTCGGAGTCGCCACCAGTGAGGGCGAGGAAGGCCGCCTCCAGGGGCGTGACGACCGGTGCCAGCTCGCGCACCGCGACCCCGCCGGCGACGAGTCGCACGATCAAGGTGTCGAGTGCATCCTCCGCGCCGCTGACGACGAGAGGGTCGGGCCGCGGCACGTCGCTTGCGGAACCGTGCACGCGCAGGCCCGGCGTACCGGAGGCGATCGCTCGCGCAGCCGCCGGGTCAGACGTGCGCACGCGGTAGTCGAGCTCGCCGCACTCCGTAGCGAGCTTGTCCACGGTGCCGCAGAACACGACGCGCCCGGTGGCGAGGATCGTCACCTCGGCGCACAGGGAGGTCAGGTCGTCCATCTGGTGGCTGGAGAGGACGATCGCGACGCCGTCGTCGGCGAGCGCCCTGATGACGCGAAGGACATGGCGCTTGCCCGCAGGGTCGAGCCCGTTGGCCGGCTCGTCGAGCACCAGGAGACGCGGTCGGGTGAGCAGCGCTGCCGCCAGGCCGAGCCGCTGCCGCATCCCGAGCGAGAAGCCGCGAGCGCGGACGTCGGCCACCTCGCTCGAGTCCGGCCTGCTCGAGAGCACGTTCGACCTCGGCGTCGCGCCCGTGTCCGGTGCCGCGGAGCGCGGCGAGTGCGGCCAGGTTCTGTCGAGCGGTGAGCGACGGGTAGAGGCCGGGGCCCTCGACGAATCCGGCGACACCGTCGGCGACCGCGAGCGACCGCCCCACCGGCCGGCCGAGGATCTCCAGCGTGCCCGCGTCAGCGGTCGCCACACCGAGAAGGAGGCTCAGGAGCGTCGTCTTCCCGGCGCCGTTGGGACCGACCAGCCCGTGGACCTGCCCCGGTTCGACATCGAGGTCGACACCGTCGAGGGCGACGACGTCGCCGTAGTACTTGCTGATCCCGCGCGCCCGAGCGGCCGGGGTCCGTTGCATGCGAATTCCTTCCGCTGGACCGGGTCGAGGCTAGGAGGATTTGTCCTGCATTGGGGGGTCCGCGAGACGAACACCCGGCAAATGGTTCGCGAGCAACGAGTGCTGGTGGCCGGGTGCTGTGCGAAGCGGCTCGCCCGACGAAGGGGCTGGCCGACGGCGTCGATGACCGCCGTCGGCAGGGACGGGCGCCGAACACCGAGCCGGCCGGTGACGGCCCACTCGCTGTTCGCGCTGGTGAGCGTGGCGGAGGATAGGGGATTCGAACCCCTGAGGGCTATTAACCCAACCCGCTTTCCAAGCGAGCGCCATAGGCCACTAGGCGAATCCTCCGCCGGAGAGGCTACCGGTTCCCTCTCCGGCCGAGAAATCGCAGGTGCCCCGCGGTCGGCCGTCCGATGCGTCATACGTTCCGTGGCCTTGAAGCCACGATTCGGATGACGCATCCCGGCACCGGTTTGGGGCAGTCGGCGCGTCTCTCCTAGACTCTGCGCCAACCCCCCGTGCGGCGGTATCTCACTGAATCCCCCAGGGCCGGAAGGCAGCAAGGGCAGGTGGGCTCTTCCGGGTGCACGGGGGGCCTCTTGCTTCCCCGAGCCGAACGCCGCCTTGTCGGGTGCGCTGGTTAGGGTGCCTGTGTGGAACCCTCCCTCGCTCTGTACCGCCGCTACCGGCCGGAGACGTTCGCCGAGGTGATCGGTCAGGACCACGTCACCGAGCCGCTGCGGGCTGCGCTGGCGAACAACCGGGTCAACCACGCCTATCTGTTCTCCGGCCCGCGCGGGTGCGGCAAGACGACGAGCGCGCGCATCCTGGCGCGGGCGCTGAACTGCGAGAAGGCCCCGATCGCCGATCCCTGCGGCGAGTGCCAGTCGTGCCGCGACCTGGCTCGCGGTGGTCCGGGCTCCATCGACGTGATCGAGATCGACGCGGCCAGCCACGGCGGTGTGGACGACGCCCGTGACCTGCGGGAGCGGGCGTTCTTCGCCCCGGTGGCCAGCCGCTACAAGGTCTACATCATCGACGAGGCCCACATGGTCAGCACCCAGGGCTTCAACGCCCTGCTCAAGCTGGTCGAGGAGCCCCCGGAGCACCTGCGCTTCATCTTCGCCACCACCGAGCCCGAGAAGGTCATCGCGACCATCCGCTCGCGCACCCACCACTACCCGTTCCGGCTGATCCCTCCGCGCACGCTGTCCGACTACCTCGCGCAGATCTGCGAGCAGGAGGGCGTCAAGATCGACCCGGCCGCGCTGCCGCTCGTCGTACGCGCCGGTGCGGGCTCGGCCCGTGACTCGCTCTCCGTGCTCGACCAGCTGCTGGGTGGGGCGGGGCCCGACGGAGTGACGTACGACGTCGCCACCAACCTGCTCGGCTACACCCCCGACAACCTGCTCGACGAGGTGGTCGACGCCTTCGCGGCCGGCGACGGCGCCGGTGTCTTCGGCGTGGTCGACAAGGTGATCGAGACCGGCCAGGACCCCCGACGCTTCACCGAGGACGTGCTCCGCCGCCTGCGCGACCTCGTCATCGTCGCGGCCGTGCCCGATGCCCCGGCCTCCGGGCTGATCGACGCCCCCGAGGACCAGGCCGAGCGGCTGGTCGCCCAGGCGGCCAGGTTCGGCAAGGCCGAGCTGGTGCGCGCCGCTGACCTCGTCGCCGAGGGCCTGACCGAGATGCGGGGTGCGACCACCCCGCGCCTGCTGCTCGAGCTGATCTGCGCCCGCGTGCTGCTGCCCGCGGTCGACCACGACTCCCTCGGCCTGAGCGCCCGGATGGACCGTCTGGAGCGCCGACTGTCGGTCGCGCCCGCACCCGAGAAGGTGGTCGAGCAGCGAGCGGAGCGAGTGGTCAGTCGAGACCACCCACCCGAGCCCGCACCCGTGGCCACCCCCGCTCCCGCCGTCGCCGAGCCGGCTCCCGTGGTGGAGGCCACCCCTGCTGCCGAGCCGCCCGCGCCGACCCCTGAGCCAGAGCCAGCACCGGCTGCCGGGGGCGCGACCTCGGGCGCACAGCTGTCCCTGGCCGACGTACGCCGGATCTGGCCCGACCTGCTCGAAGCGGTCAAGAAGATGCGCCGGTTCACCTGGATCCTGCTCAGCCAGAACGCTCAAGTGATCGGGGTCGACGCGACCAGCCTGACCGTCGGGTTCAAGACGGCCGGTGCCCGCGACTCGTTCATCGGCGGGGGCAGCGAGGAGATCCTGCGGCAGGCGGCGATCGACATGATCGGTGCCGACTGGAAGGTCGAGACCGCCGTCGACCCCTCCGCCCAACCGGGTTCCGAGACGGCGCCGCGGGTGAAGCAGTCCGCCACCCGCTCCGAGCCACCGCCGAGCACGCCACCTCCCAGCGAACCCCCGGCCTGGGCGAGCGACGAGGGCCCGTCCGAGCGCGAGCCGGCCAGGCCCGAGACGATCGCCGCGGCGCGCTCCAACATCGCGCCCACCCGCAACGGTGACGAGCCACCGCCGGCGCCCAGCGGGCCCGACCCCGACGCCGATGCCCATCGCGACGACCCTGCCGCCGACGACAACGGCCTCGACAGCACCGAGCTCCTCCAGCGCGAGCTCGGTGCCACCGTGATCGAAGAGATCCCCCACGACTGACCGATGCAGCCCATGAACCGACGACGCAACTCACGACCAGGAGCGACAAGATGAGCGACAGCAACCCCTTCGCAGGCCTCGGGGGCGAGGGCGGCTTCGACCTCAACGCCATGCTCGAGCAGGCCCAGCAGATGCAGTCCCAGCTCGTCGCGGCGCAGGAGGAGCTCGCCGCGGCCAAGGTCGAGGGCAGCGCCGGCGGTGTGATCGTGACGCTCACCGGCACCGGTGAGCTGACCGACGTGACTGTCGCGGCCGGCTCCTTCGACGGCTCCGACGCCGACTCGCTGACCGACCTGGGCGACCTGGTCGTGGCGGCCTACCGCGACGCCAAGGCCAAGGTCGACGAGCTCGCCAACCAGGCCCTCGGGCCGCTGGCCGGAGGCGGCTTCGGCGGCCCCGGTGGCGGCGACAC
>CAVWML010000008.1:0-21094 GCA_963756045.1 uncultured Actinomycetota bacterium | reverse complement strand
GAGGTGTACTCGCCCCAGTCTGGCAGCTGGGGACGGGCACGATGACGGCGCGCAACGCGCCGACGTACCAGCTCTGGAGCTTCCAGACCGCGTTCCGGTGGAAGTACCCGTCGGTGCTGGCCACCGGCATCTGGACGCCGGAGTTCGAGCAGCTGGTGCGGGTCGAACGAGGCGTCTCGACGCCCGCCACCCCCGGCTTCCCTTCATCGACAAGGCGCTGTGGGATGCGGTCATGAGCACCCGGATCGACCCCGCCACCGGCGCGCCGTCGGTCGACCCCGGGCACCCTCTCGCCGTCTACCAACCACCGTGGCGATGCCCAGCTCCATGTCGGCCGGGGCGACCGAGATCGACCTGATGGAGTGCGTGCGACCGCCGACCGACCTGGCCGGCGTCTGGGCGTGTTCAGCGAGCCGTCCACCGTCGAGGTGCTGCTCCACCACCGCGACACGCGTCCGCTGGCGCCCGGCACGTCGCACGCCGTGCTGTTGTGGCGGGCCGACCCCGTCCCCGGCGAACCTGCTCGCCCTCGGGCCGGCCGACGTGGTGGCCTTCCTCGGGCTGTGCGCGACCGCCGGGAAGGTGCAGGCGGCCCCGGCGGGCTGGAAGGTGGCCGGGCCCGCCGTCGGTGCCGCTCTCGCCTCGCTGACCCTGCCGCTGGACGCCCGCATCCCGCGAGCCCTGTCCTTCGACGTCGACCTCACGCCGCCCGACGTCAACGCCAACGACTACGTGCTCTTCCTGGCCGTGGCGTGGTCGGACCTCGACCTGTTCACGATGGTGCCCAACCTCCCACCGGCCCCGGCGACCCCGACCGTCGTCGACCTCGCCCTCGGCTGGCCGTACGCCGCGCTGCGACTCGTGCAGGTCGCGGCACGTCCGGTATGACCTCGATCCGGTCGACCTGGAAGCTGCTCCACCCGCGCGTACCGGTCACCTGCACGCGTCGCCCGGCGTAGCTCGGCGAGCTCGGGCTCGGCGTCGAGCGCCGTCGCCTCCCGGCGACGGAGCTGGACGGCGTCGGCCGCGGCGTCGTCGGGCACCAGCACCACCGCGGTCATCTCCGACTTCGAGCCGGTGCCCACGGTGCGCGCCTCGAGGCGACCGACGAGCTCGGTCACTTTGCGCCAGACCGTGCTCGTCCGACGCGCCCCGTCGGACTCCTCGGCCAGCACCAGGCCCTCCCGGCCGCCGGAGCGGACCGGCAGCACGTGGTAGGTGAAGCCGCCCCGCGGGGCGGTCGCGTGCTCGCCGTACGACGTGACCTCGCCGGCCACCTGCGACTCCCGCAGACCCGCGTCCCGGGCCAGGTCGTTGGCGTCGACGTCGGAGCCGCGCGGACGCCGCCCGCTCGTGGCACCGTGGCGTCCAGAGCCCGACCGGTGGCTGCGAGCACCACGCGGCGCTGGCCCAGCGTGGGCGAGGGGAGAGCCTTGGCGGCGGCGCCCTTCGGAGCCGTGCGGTCGGGCAGGGCGACAGGCACGAGGCTCGGGTCGCCGAGCAGGTCGAACTGCGCGAGCGTCTTGAGGTCGACCGGGTTCAGCGCACCGGTCTCGCGCACGTAGCGCTGCCGCGCGTCGAGGAGCGCTCGTCCCGTCGACGCGCCGGACATGACGCCCTCCAGCGCGAAGCGGCAGACCAGGTCGGCCTGTCCGTTGCCGCTCGCCGGCCCGTAGGCGGTCGTCGACGACCCGAAGCCGGCGTACCCACCGCTGCGGACAGGTAGGCCCACATCATCGGCACCCCGCCCGTGGGTCCGCCGGGGCCATGTGCATCGCGCCGTAGCAGCACTCCGCGGCCACGACGGTGCCCTCGGCGATCCGGCCGTCGACGTCCTCGGGTCTCAGCGCGACGGTGTCGACCGCGCCACCGCGGCGCCTGGCCGTACCAGTCCGGCGTGGTGTCGCCGCCGTGGCAGTTGACGAAGTGGGTCAGCCCGCCCAGCTCCGCGCTTGGTCCACCCGGCGTCCTCGGGCGGGGTCAGGTGCGTGGTCGGGGCCGGGCCGGGCAGCAGGTCGACGCTCGTGGTCGTCGACCCCTTCCACACGGCCGCCGAGAGCGAGAACACCTTCTGGTACTTCCCTGCGGCGCGTTGCGTGTAGGTCGCCGCGGTGTCGAGCGCCGCGAGCAGCATCGCGGGATCGCTCTCGCCCGGCACGTCCGGGATCCGGCCGACCACCCGGGTCACGGCCACCAGGTCCGCCGCCTGGAGCCGCCGGCCGCTCGCCCGGTCCAGGTGTCGGGCAGGTCGCAGGCGAACGGCAGGTCGCTGGGCACGTAGGGGTCGTTGTCCCCGCGAGCGGGTTGGTCACCTGCGCCTGCGGCACCACGTCGGTGGCGCCGACCAGCGCGACGTACGCCGGGCTGTACCGGGTCGCCGCCCAGTCGACCGCCTTCAGTGCCTTGGCCCAGTCGCCGTCCGGCACTCGCGCCGACTTCACCGCCCCCATCGAGCTGGTGTTGTCGAGGTCGACGACTTGGCTGAGCAGCCCGCGCTCCTGGTCGGCGGCCACGAGAGCGGCGAGTGCCGTCCGGACCTTGGTCAGCCCGGCGGCGCCGTACTTGCGGCGGAGGGCGCCGCCGTGGACGACCAGCAGCTTGTCGTACCGGACCCCGGCCATACCGGCAGGCTCGTCGGCCCGGAGCAGGACGTCAAGGAGGACACATGGTCGCGTGGGCGCAGCAGGCTGCGCGGTATCTCCCGGGAGCAGCAGCGCTCATGAGTGAACGGAACAGAAGCCAGTCCTGAGGAGGGCGACCATGCCGAAGAACAGCACGCGCGAGAGCAAGCGGTCCACCAAGCGGCGGGAGCCTCAGGCCGTCGTCCCGGAGTCGCTCACCGCCAAGGGCTTCACGATCCGTGGCCTGGGAGCGTTGCCGGACGACTTCGACCCGGTGACCGCGACCGCCCGGCAGCTGCGGGCGAACCGGCTTCCGCGCCGACCGGACGCCGCGAAGGAGCCCGAGCTGCGCGCCCTGTGGGACCGCGCCATGTCGCGGACCAAGCTGTGGCTGATGCCCGAGTTCGAGCACCGCGAGAACATCACGCACGGGCCGGCCCAGCAGCCCAGCGGCGAGATGCTCGAGCGCGCCGATCTCGGCACGCCGGGCGTCGCCAACGCGACCTCCACCAACTGGTCCGGCGCTGCGGCGTTCGCCCCGGCCGACAAGCCCTACCGCTTCGTCGGTGGGCAGTGGACGGTGCCGAGCCCGAACACCACCGCCGACGGCACCTACTACGCCTCGGAGTGGGTCGGCATCGACGGCTGGAACTCCAGGGACGTGCTCCAGGCCGGCACCGAGACCGAGGTGACGAAGTTCTGGATCTTCACCTCGACCCAGGTCTACACGTGGTGGGAGTGGTTCCCCGCCGGGGAGGTGCGCATCAGCAACCTCCCGGTGTCACCGGGCGACGTCATGTACTGCCTGATCTGCGCCGACACGACGCACGCGACGGTGTCCTTCAGCAACCAGTCGCAGGGCGTCGGCACCCGCTTCGACATCAGTGCGCCGCCCGGCACGACGCTGACCGGCAACGTGGCCGAGTGGATCGTCGAACGACCGACCGTCAACGGATCGGTCGCGAGCCTGACCGACTACGCCGCCTGCTACTTCGACGAGTGCATCGCCGGCGGTGGCCTCCACGTCGACAACCTGGCGAACGCATCCATGATCACCATGACCGGGGGCGGCGGCGCGACCCTGTCGGAGCCGACCAAGGAGAACGACCGCGTCGTCAAGGTGAGCTGGCGCAAGTCCAGCTGAGCTCAGGTGGTTGGTCGTGCCTGTCAGCGTCTCGCCACCGCGGTCACGTCGTCGTCGGTCATGGGGGCATCGCGCCGCCAGGCTCGACGACGGGCGGGCAGCCCGTCGTCGATGAGCTTGTCCCAGCAGGCGAGGAAGTCCTCGTTGAGGCGCTGGTTGCGGTCGAGCGCCCCGGAGACGACCGCTCCGGTGCGCACCATCATCAGCTGCTCGGCGGTCCCGCGAGGATCGCGGTGGTCGAGGCGACGCAGCAGGGCCTCGACCTGCTCGGTGACCCAGTGGCGGATGTCGTAGGCGTGGAGTCGGGCCGGGTGGGACCCGGTGAACTCCGCGGAGGCGTTGATGAACGGGCAGCCTCGTCGCATCGCGGCGAAGTCGTCGCGGGTCAGCGAGGTGGCCAGCTCGGTCAGCGCCTGGCGGGGGTCGTCGCGGAACGTCTCGATGACGCCACCGACCTGCGCCCGGTCGTACTCCTGGCGGCGAGCCAGGTAGGCGGTCGATGAGGTCGTCCTTGGACGGGAAGTGCCGGTAGAGGGTGACCCGCGTGACCGCGGCCTCCGCCACGATGCGCTGGATCCCGACCGCGTGGATGCCCTCGTCGTAGAACAGCCGGTCCGCGGTCCGGAGGATCCGCTCCCGGGCAGCCGACGGGCGAGGGTTCGTGGACGCCGTCGGGGGAGTGGGGTCGGACATCGCGGGTCTGCTCCTCGAGGTGGGCCGGATCAGGCTCTTGCCAGTGGCGCGTGCTGGTCCTAGGTTATCCGGAAGTGGGTAGATCGATCGGTATACCCAATCCCGAGAGGAATCCATGACCGCGAGCGCACCCGTCCTGTTCATCCACGGTCTCTGGCTGCACGCGCGGTCCTGGGACGGCTGGATCGAGCACTTCACCCGGGCGGGCTACGACTGCTCGGCGCCCGGCTGGCCCGGCGATCCCGAGACCGTGGCCGAGGCGCGCGAGCACCCCGACGCCATCGCCGACCACGGCATCGACGACGTGGTCGCGCACTACGCGGGGTACATCGAGACGATGCCGACCAGGCCCGTCCTGGTCGGACACTCCTTCGGCGGGATGATCGCCCAGCGCCTGCTGGGGGAGGACCTCGCGAGCGCGGCGGTGGCCATCGACGCCGCGCAGATCAAGGGCGTCCTGCCGCTTCCGCTCTCGGCCCTCAAGGCGACGCTGCCGGTCTTCAAGAACCCGGCCAACAAGCACCGGTCCGTGTCGCTGACCGCCGAGCAGTTCCGCTTCGCCTTCGGCAACGCGATCCCGGCCGAGGAGTCCGACGAGCTCTTCGAGCGCTGGGCCATCCCGGCTCCCGGCAAGCCGTTGTTCGAGGCGGCGGCCGCGAACTTCAACCCGCACTCGCCGGCCAAGGTCGCGACCGAGAACTCCGGCCGCGGCCCGCTCCTGCTGGTCATGGGCGGCAAGGACCACACCGTGCCCGAGGCCGTGACGAGGGCGACGCTGAAGCAGTACCGGCACAGCGGGGCGACCACCGACATCCTCGAGTTCTCCGACCGGGCGCACTCCCTGACCATCGACCACGGCTGGCACGAGGTCGCCGACGCCTGCCTGACCTGGCTGGGCAAGCAGGGTCTCTGACGATGGACCTCCACCTGTCAGGCAGGACCGTGGTGGTCACCGGAGCCAGCAAGGGGATCGGGCTGGCCATCGCGGGGGCCTTCGCCGGCGAGGGAGCCTCAGTCGTGGCCGGCGCACTGCACGGCAGCACCGAGCTCGACGACCTCGCGTCCAGCAGCGACGTACGCCCCGTCTCGGTCGACCTGACGACACCTGGCGGGCCGGCCGAGCTGGTGGCGGCGGCGGTCACCGAGCTCGGTGGGATCGACGTCCTGGTCAACAACGTCGGTGCCGTGCGTCCGCGGCTCGAGGGCTTCGGCGCGGTGAGCGACGACGACTGGGACCAGACGTTGACGATCAACCTCCTCGCCGCCGCGCGCACCATGCGGGCCGCCGTCCCGCACATGACCGGGCGGCCGGGAGCCAACATCGTCACGATCAGCTCGGTCAACGCCTACCTGCCCGATCCCGGGGTGGTCGACTACAGCGCGGCCAAGGGCGCGCTGAGCAACCTGTGCAAGTCGCTGGCCAAGGAGCTCGGGCCCGGCATCCGGGTGAACACGATCAGTCCCGGGCCGGTGCGGACCGACCTCTGGCTCGGGGCGAACGGCGTCGCGGCCAGCGTCGGTGGGGCCAGCGCCACCGACCCCGACGAGGTCGTCCGCCGCCAGGAGGCGCAGGCTCCCAGCGGCCGGTTCACCCACCCGAGCGAGGTGGCCGACCTGGCCCTCTTCCTGGCCAGCGACCGGGCGGGGAACATCACCGGCAGCGACCTGCGCATCGACGGCGGGCTGGTCGACACGCTCTGAGCTGCCCGCCCTCGGGCTAGGTGGTGGCTCCCGGGAGCACCAGCCCGGACTCGTACGCAAGCACCACCGCGTGCACCCGGTCGCGGACGCCGAGCTTGGAGAGGATCCGCGTGACGTGGGTCTTCACGGTCGGCTCGGAGAGGAACAGCTCGGCGCCGATCTCCGCGTTGGAGCAGCCGCGGGCGATGAGCATCAGGACCTCGTGCTCGCGCGGAGTCAGCCGCTCGAAACACGTGCCCCTGGCGGTGGCAGCGCGCGGGCGGGTCACGTAGTCCTGGATCAGCCGACGGGTGACCTGCGGTGCCAGCAGGGCGTCGCCGGAGTGCACCGTGCGGATGGCGTCGGCGAGCTCCCGCGGGGGAGCGCTCTTGAGGAGGAAGCCGCTGGCGCCTGCCCGCAGCGCCTCGTAGACGTAGTCGTCGAGGTCGAACGTGGTCAGGATCAGCACCGTGGGTGGCGACGGCGCCTTCAGGATCTCCGAGGTCGCGCCGATGCCGTCGAGCCGCGGCATCCGGATGTCCATGAGCACGACGTCCGGGTCGGTCGCTGTCGTCTGGCGTACGGCGTCGTGCCCGTCCTCGGCCTCGCCGACGACCTCGATGTCGGGCTGCGTCTCGAGGATGGAGCGGAAGCCGCCGCGGACGAGCGCCTGGTCGTCGGCGAGGAGGACGCGGATCACCGGTACTCCACCGGCAACGCGGCGAGCACCCGGAAGCCGCCGTCCGGTCGCGGCCCGGTCTGGAGGGACCCACCGAACAGCGAGACCCGCTCGGCCATCCCGATCAGGCCGTGCCCACGACGACCGGGGCTCGGGGGGTGGGTCCCGGCGTCGGTGACCTCGAGCTCGATGCTGGTCGGCAGGTAGCGCAGCTCGACGCAGCCCATCGCGCCGGCGCCCGCGTGCTTGAGCGTGTTGGTCAGCGCCTCCTGGGCGATCCGGAAGACGGTCAGGTCGACGCCGGGCGGCAGCGGCCGTGCCGTGCCGACCGAGCTGAACCTGACGTCGAGCCCGGAGGCCGCGAGCCGGTCGACGAGGTCGGGCAGCTGCGCGGCGCCTGGCTGGGGGAGCCGGTCGTCCGACGGGTCGTCGCCCTCGCCGCGGAGCAGGCCGAGCACCCGTGTCAGCTCGGTGATCGCGTCCTGGCCGGTCCGTTGCACCTCGCGCAGCGACTCGACCGCTGCATCGGGGGAGGCCGGCGACGAGGTCAGCTGAGCCTCCGACGCCCCGGCCTGCACGACCATGACGCTGACGCAGTGCGCGACGACGTCGTGCAGCTCACGGGCGATCCGGGCGCGCTCGTCCGCCAGGGCCGCCGCGAGGTCGGCCTCGCGCTCCGCCTCGAGGCGCTCTGCTCGGGCGGCGAGCTCGACCGCACGCTGGGACCTGCGGCTGAGCACGCGTCCGGTGGCCATCACCACGACGGTCGGAACGATCGCGAACGGGATGTTCCCGCCCGAGCCGGCCGCGGGCACCAGGATCATCACGACGGCGATCGTCACCGCGACCATCAGCGCGCCGATCAAGGTCAGCCGGTCGTCGCACCACCGCGCCACCGAGTAGGACGCGACCAGCAGCGGCGCGAAGTGGCCCCACAACGTGAAGGTCAACGGCCCGACGAGCACCTGCGGGATCGCGATGACCGCACACACCACGCACAACGTCCCGAACGGCCACTGGCGCCGCCAGGCGAGCACGATCGTGGCCGTCGCGACGATGACCGCCGTGGCGAACGACGGCCCGTAGGGCGTGGAGTTGTCGAGGTCGAAGCGCAGGTCGAGCTGGGCGGCGACCGTCAGCACCAGGGCCAGCAGCGCGTCCTGCACCCGGGGCGACTCCGCGACCCCGGCCGCTCGCGGGTGGGCTGTCAGTGTCGCCACCCGACGAGGGTACGAGTTCTGTGCGGGTGCTGACATCGTCCGAACGTATGACGAGCGAGGCCGACGTCCGACGTACCTGCTCGAGCCTCGTGCACGACGACCCGACCCCTGGCTCCGACGGACGCTGAGGACATGGACACCATCAACGCTCGTCTCACCGCTCTCGCCCTCGTCGTCGGCAGTGCTGTCGCCACGCTCGGGTACGCCGCCGCCTTCGTCGCCAACGGCGGCGGGGACGCGCGCTTCGCCGGCTCGTCGTGGGTCGGTCTCTACACGGTCGCGCTGCTCGGGTGCGTGATCGTGCTGCTCGGCCTGCCCGCGCTGGTCAACGCCCAACGCGGCGGCTCGCCGAGGCTGACCAGGATCGGCTACGTGGGCGTGTTCGTGCCACTCGCGATCCTCAACATCGGCGAGGGGACGGTCGAAGGCTTCGTGAAGCCCTACCTCGCCCACCACGGGGGCGTCCCGTCGACCGACCTCCCGGGACTCGCCGTCTACGAGGCTCCCTCGCTGTTGATGCTGCTCGTCGGGATGGTCTGTCTCGGCATCGCGGTACTGCGCGCGCGGGTGCTGCCGCGGTGGATCGGGGGGCTGTTCATCGTGGTGCCGTTCCTCGGTGCGGCCGGCCTCCAGGGTGCCGTCTCGCTGCTGCCCGACTACCTGCTCTTCGTGGGCCTCTTCGCCGTCGGGGTGATCGAGCTGCGGCGGCTCAGGATGCGGACGGGGGACCCGGCTCCGTCTAGTCCGCTCGCGCGTTCTGCTTCGACGCAGGCGCCCGCTGGGGGATAGTGCCTCCCGGCGGCGCCTGCCGACGTCTTGGGAGTTCTCGCGATGGTCATGTCACGTCCACGCTCGCGGTCCGTGGTGATGGGTCTGCTCGCGCTGGTGCTGATGGCGATCGTGGCCGCCGTGCCGGCGACGGCAGCCCCGCAGCGGCCGGACCCGGTCGGCAGCGACCCGTTCCGGGCCGGCCAGCCCTACCACGGCGACTTCCCCGACCCGACGGTGTGGCGGGTCGGCGCGCGCTACTACGCCGCGTCGACCACGGTCGCGGCCCTGAACCTGCCGATCACCACCTCGACCGACCTCAAGACGTGGACCGCCGCCCCGTCGAGCAACCCCGCGACGACCACGCCGTACGACGGGATGCCGACTCCGGCTCGGTGGGCCCAGATCCGGACGACGAAGACCGGGCGGCACTGGGCCGCGACCTGGGCGCCGTCGGTCGCGCACGTGGCCCCGCGGAAGAACAACGTCTACTGGGTCGCGGCGTACTCGGTCCCGTACGCCACCGGCAAGCGCTGCATCTCGCTGGCCTTCAGCCGATCGCCGATGGGGCCGTTCCGCGACACGAGCACGCGACCGATGACGTGCGGGACCTACGGCGCCATCGACCCGCAGGTCTTCGTCGACCGCGGGAGCTACTGGCTGCTGCTCAAGGTCGAGGGGCACCCCGACCGGATCTGGGTGCGCCGGCTCAACGGCTACGCCAACGCGTTCTACCCCGGCAGCCGCTTCTACCCGCTGGCGGCGCCGACCCTGCCGTGGGAGGGCATCGTCGTGGAGAACCCCGCCATGATCCGCTTCCACAAGCGGCTCTACCTCTTCTACTCGGCCAACGGGTTCGGCTCGCCCAGGTACACGACCGGCTACGCCATCTGCACGTTGGTCACCGGTCCGTGCACGAAGGTGGGCCGGCTGCTGATGAGCGGCCCCTACCTCTCCGGCCCCGGCGGCGCCACGCCGTTCATCGACCTCGCCGGGCACCTGCGGCTCGCCTACCACGCCTGGACGACCGGCAACGTCGGCTACCCGGCCACCGATGCCTGCCTCACCTCCTCGCAGGGCTGCGCCCAGCGCCGCATGTACGTCGCCACCCTGATCCGCCACAAGAAGGGCCGGCTCGGGGTCTATCGGTGGTGGTGAGGGGGTTGGCGGTTTCCCTAGTTAACACGGGAACCTGTCGCTGACCACGAGAAGTTTCTCGTTGTCGGCGGCGGGATCCCACGTTAACTAGGGAAACCGCACGAGCCGTAGCCTGACCCGGTGACCTCCCGGACCCCGCATGCAGCGACGGTGGTGTCCTCGGAGCGGCTCAGCGAGCACCTCGTGCGGCTCGTGCTGGAGGCGCCGCCGGGGTTCGCGAGCACCGGCGTGCCCGACGAGTGGGTCGCGATCACCGTGCCGGGACAGTTCCAGACGCGCTACTACACGGTGCGTTCGCTCGTGGGGCAGAGCCTGACGCTGGACGTGGTGATCCACGACGAGGGACTGGTGACCTCGTGGGCGCAGACCGACTGCGTCGGGGACGTCCTCGGGCTGGGGGACCCCAAGGGGTCCTTCCACCTCCCCGACGATGCCGAGTGGGTCGTGCTCGCGGGTGACCTCACCGCGCTGCCGGCGATGGCGCGGATCGGCGAGGCGGTCGAGCTGCCGCTGGTCACCCATGCCGAGGTGCCCGACGGCCCGATGCCCGACCACCTCACACACGGCGAGGTCCACTGGCACGACGCCGCCGAGGGGGAGAGCCGTCTCGCCCACCTCGTGCGCGGCATGAGCTGGCCCGAGGGCACCGGGTACTTCTGGATGGCCGGCGAGTCCGCCCAGATGCGCGACGTACGCCGGCACGTCCGCCACGATCTCGGCTGGGACAACCGGCACCACGAGGCGATGGGCTACTGGTCGGTCAGCCGCGGGCGCGCGGCGAAGAAGGTCGACCCCGGGCCGATCTACGCGCGCGGTCGGGCGATGGGCAAGTCCGACGAGGAGATCTGGGACGACTACGATCGCGCCAGGGGGCTGGGATGACCGAGCAGGACGCTCCACACAGGTCGGGCTTCGCCTGCTTCGTCGGCCGCCCCAACGCCGGCAAGTCGACGCTGACCAACGCCATCGTCGGCACCAAGGTCGCGATCACGTCCTCGCGCCCGCAGACCACGCGGACCGTCGTGCGCGGCATCGTGCACCGGCCCGACGCGCAGCTGATCCTCGTCGACACCCCGGGGCTGCACCGCCCGCGCACGTTGCTGGGGGAGCGGCTCAACGACCTCGTGCACGCGACCTGGTCGGAGGTCGACGTCGTCGCCGCGTGCTTCCCGGCCGACCAGAAGCCCGGTCCGGGCGACCGGTTCCTGGTCAGCGAGCTGGCCAAGGTGCGGCGTACGACGAAGTTCGCGATCGCCACCAAGACCGACCTCGTCCGGCCCGAGCAGCTGGGGGAGCACCTGCTCGCCATCGACGCGCTGGGCAAGGAGATCGGCGTCGAGTGGGCCGAGATCGTGCCGGTCTCGGCCAAGGACGGCCACCAGGTCGACCTGCTGGCGGACCTGCTCGTGCAGCACCTGCCGGAGGGACCGCAGCTCTACCCCGACGGCGAGCTCACCGACGCGCCGGAGGAGACGATCGTCGCCGAGCTCATCCGCGAGGCAGCGCTCGAGGGCGTTCGTGACGAGCTGCCGCACTCCATCGCCGTCGTCGTCGAGGAGATGGGCCTGCGCGAGGGGCGGCCCGAGGGCAAGCCCTTGCTCGACGTGCACGCCAACCTCTTCGTGGAGCGGTCCAGCCAGAAGGGCATCGTGATCGGCCACCAGGGTGCGCGTCTGCGTGAGGTCGGCACCGCGGCGCGCCAGCAGATCCAGGCCATGCTCGGCACGCCGGTCTACCTCGACCTGCACGTGAAGATCGCCAAGGACTGGCAGCGCGACCCCAAGCAGCTGCGTCGGCTGGGCTTCTGAGGTCGCCGGTCTCAGGACCGTGCGCGCCAGAGGTCGCGCAGCAGCCCGATCTCGGCCAGGTGGTGGATCAGCTCGAGGTTGTTGGCCCAGATGACGGTGATGAACGGCTCCTCCGGGTCGGAGCCGTAGGGGTACTGCGAGAGGCCGACCGTGTCGAGCTGTTGGTCGGTCAGGTCAGAGATGCTGTCGCGCCAGCGCCCGAGCTCGGCCCAGAACCGCTCGACGGCGAGTGAGGCCGAGGGTGTGAAGTCGACCAGCAGCTTCGGTTCGCGGTGCTCGCCGAAGGTCCAGTCCCAGCAGCCGGCGACATTGCCGTGCAGGTGGCCGAGGCGCCAGGCGATCGTGGTGAACGGTGACGAGTCCGGTTCGAGCGGGCCGGTGTGAGCGAGCACCTCTTCGACCCTCGCAACGCTCACGCCCCAGTTGCCGGCGACCTGCGTGAGGGACTGGCCGGAGGCGATCTCGCGGGCCACCTGACCGTACTCACTGTTCGGGATGTCCGGGGCACCGCTGTCGATCACCCACCCTCCGGGCCCGAAGGCGCGAGCGGTGGTCGCCTGCTCCCTCGGCCGGATCGACCAGCAGCCGGGGACCGGCTCCCAGAGGTACTCCTCGTCACCCAGCATCGCCAGCCGCACCTCGGCCAGCTCGCGCGCCTTGTCGAGCTGGTCGAGCAACACGCCCAGCCGATCGGTCCGTCGTACCTCTGGGTCCATGACGTCCACGCAACCACTCGGCCACGGTCCGGGCGAGAGATTTTCTGTCGGCTTGCTCCGAGACTGCCTGACAAATGTCATGACTGGTTCGTGACGCGTGATCCGTGGTGCGGGCGCCGCGCTCCAGCATGCTGGGTGCATGACAACGATCACCACCCCCGCCGTCCGGCTGCAGGGTGTCACCAAGGACTTCGGGCAGGTGCACGCCGTCCGCGGGATCGACCTGGAGATCGAGCCGGGCGAGATGGTGGCCTTCCTCGGACCCAACGGCGCCGGCAAGACCACGACCCTCGACATGATCCTCGGGCTGTCGCGACCCACGACGGGGTCCGTCGAGGTCCTGGGACTGGCTCCCCGTCAGGCGATCGCGCGGGGACTCGTCTCCGCGGTGATGCAGACCGGTGGACTCCTCAAGGACATCAGCGTCCGCGAGACCGTGCAGTACACCGCGAGCCTCTTCGCCGACACCAAGCCTGTGGACGAGGTCCTCGAGAGCGCCGGCATCTCCGCCATCGCCGACCGCAAGGTGGCCAAGTGCTCCGGCGGTGAGCAGCAGCGACTGCGCTTCGCGATGGCGTTGCTGTCCGACCCGGCACTGTTGCTCCTCGACGAGCCGACCACCGGCATGGACGTCGAGGGACGTCGTTCCTTCTGGGCCGCGATCCGGCGCGACGCCCAGCTCGGCCGGTCGGTGCTCTTCGCCACGCACTACCTCGAAGAGGCCGACCTGTACGCCGACCGCATCATCCTGATCAGCAACGGCCGGGTCGTCGCCGACGGTACCGGCTCGGAGATCAAGGCACTCGCCGTCGGACGCACGCTCAGGGCCACGATGAGCAACCCCGACACCGACGCGATCGCGGCCATCGGCGGGGTCGACGACGTCGACGTCCGAGGCGAGCAGATCTACATCCGGGCCAAGGACAGCGACGCCGTGGCGCGCTACCTCCTCAACGACACCGACGCGCGTGACCTCGAGATCACGGCCCACGGGCTCGAGGACGCGTTCCTCAGCCTCACCGGCCAGACCGACGACGAGGTCGAGAACAAGAACGAAGGAGCGATGGCATGAGCGCCGTCCAAGGGATCGACCCCACCACCCGCCGGGTGCCGCCGATGGGCGGTTTCAACGTGACGCTGGTCGGCATCGAGATGAAGCGCATGCTGCGCAACCGCCGCAGCATCTTCTTCGCGCTCGTCTTCCCCTCCGCGATGTACCTCATCTTCGGCTCGGGCAGCCAGGGTGCCCAGGAGCTCGGCGGCAGTGCCGAGCCGGGGAGCAACGTCTCGGCGTACGTCATGGTCTCGATGGCGCTGTACGGCGGTGCGCTGATCGCCGCCTCCACCGGCTCCGGTGTCGCGCTGGAGCGGGCCCTGGGCTGGTCGCGCCAGCTGCGCCTGACCCCGCTGCACCCGACTGTCTACATCCTGATCAAGGCCTTCGTGGCGCTGGTGCTCGCGGCCTTCGCGATCGTGGTGGTCAACGTGATCGGACTGATCCAGGGCAAGCCCGAGATGCCCGCCCACACGTGGATCGAGTGCGGCATCCTCACACTGGTCTGCACGATGAGCTTCGCGGCGCTGGGCGTCTTCGTCGGCTACATCGTGCCCGGCGAGAACGCCATGCAGCTGCTCGGGCCAGGCCTGGCCCTGCTGTCCTTCCTCGGCGGCCTGTTCATCCCGCTGGACCAGTACTCCGAGTGGGTCCGCCAGATCGCCTACTGGACGCCGATGTACGGCGTGGCCGAGGTGGCCCGCGCGCCGCTCACCCACGAGCTGCCGTGGTACGCCGTGGTCAACGCCGTCGGCTGGTTCACGCTGTTCGTGGTGGGCGCCGCCTGGCGGATGAGCAAGGACACCGCGCGGGTGTGACGGCACTAGCGTGAGCATCATGGCCGGCGCTCTGTCGAACGACAGGTCGAACAAGGAGAGCGGCTGGGGCGGAGAAGGTCAGCGCCCCGGTCGCTTCGGCCTGTTCTTCATCGCCATCTGGACGCTGTTCCTGCTGCAGCCCCTGTCGACGGGCTGGGACCGGCGCGACACGGTGGCCGGCTGGGTCGGGATCATCGGCACGCTGCTCTTCGCCACGGTCTACCTGACGATCTTCGCGCGTCGACGCATCGAGCTGCGCATGGTCGGCGCTCCGCACGCCGACCTCGTCCCAGGCCTCCTCGCGATCGGTCTGGCCGCACTGATCGCCGTGGTCGTGTGCGTCGCGATCGGGCAGACCGGGACGGCGACGAGCGTCTACCTCTGCGTCCTGTGCGCGATGACGCTGCCACGGTTCTGGGCGCTGCCGCTGGCCGTGGCGACGGCGTTCGTGTTCTACCTGCTGGGCTTCGTCGTCACGGGCTGGCACCACGACCCCGGTCTGCTGCTGAGCTCGCTGGCGGCGACCATCGCCGTGTGGGGCGTGCAGCAGCTGCTCGTGCGCAACACCGAGCTGGTGGCCGCCGAGAAGGAGAACCAGCGCCTCGCCGTCTCCGAGGAGCGCAACCGCTTCGCCCGCGACCTGCACGACATCCTCGGCCACTCGCTGACCGTGATCACGGTGAAGGCCGAGCTGGCCAACAAGCTGCTGGACGTCGACCCCCAGCGCGCCCGCAGCGAGCTCACCGACCTCGAACGTCTCTCCCGCGACGCCCTGGCCGACGTACGCCGCGCGGTGGAGGGGTACCGCGAGCTCAGCCTGGCCGGCGAGCTGGCGCGCGCCCGCACCGCGCTCGCGGCCGCCGAGATCGAGGCCGACCTGCCCAACTCCACCGACGAGGTGCCCTCCGACAAGCGCGAGCTGTTCGCCTGGACGATCCGCGAGGGCGTCACCAACGTGATCCGGCACAGCAACGCCACCCGCTGCACCGTCGTGCTGCACCCCGACCGGGTCGAGATCCGCGACAACGGGTCCGGACCCCTCGCCAGCGGCTCCGTCGGCGGCCACGGGCTGGTCGGCCTGCGGGAGCGGGCCGGCGCCCACGGCGGCACCGTCGTCACGCACACGCTCGAGCCCGGCTTCTCCCTGGCCGTGGTCGCTCCATGACCCAGCCCATCCGACTGCTCCTCGCCGACGACCAGGCGCTCGTGCGCGGAGCGCTCTCCGCACTGCTCAGCCTCGAGCCCGACCTGGAGGTGGTCGCCGAGGTCGGCTCCGGCGACCTGGTGCTCGCCGCGGTGAAGCAGCACCAGCCCGACGTCGCGCTGCTCGACGTGGAGATGCCGGGGCTCGACGGGATCAGCGCCGCGGCCGCCGTGCGCGACGAGTGCCCGCAGACCCGCGTCCTCATCGTCACGACGTTCGGCAGGCCGGGCTTCCTGCACCGCGCGATGAAGTCGGGGGCGAGCGGCTTCGTCGTCAAGGACACCCCGGCGGCCCAGCTCGCCGACGCTGTACGCCGCGTGCACGCGGGCCTGCGCGTCGTCGATCCATCGCTCGCCACCGACAGCCTGGTCGCGGGGGAGTCGCCGCTCACACCGCGCGAGACCGAGGTGCTCCGTGCCGCGCAGGGCGGGTCGTCGGTCGCCGCGATCGCCAAGGTGCTCTTCCTCTCCGAGGGCACCGTGCGCAACCACCTCTCGGCCGCGATCGGCAAGACGGGCGCGGGCAACCGTGCCGAGGCCGTGCGCATCGCCGACGGCAACGGCTGGCTCTAGGAGTGGGACCCGACCCGCGACACCCCCGGGCGCTAGCGTCTTCTCGTGCGCTGGGAGGAGCTCTACGACGACGCCGATCGCGAGCGCCTCGTCTCCGAGCCGGCCAAGCGGGTCGACGCGCCGGAGCGCACGCCGTTCGAGCGCGACCGGGCGCGGGTGGTGCACAGCGCCTCTCTGCGACGGCTGGCGGCCAAGACGCAGGTGCTCGGACCGCAGGCCGACGACTTCGTGCGCAACCGGCTCACCCACAGCCTCGAGGTGGCGCAGATCGCGCGTGACCTCGCGCGACCCCTGGGCTGCCACCCCGACCTGGCCGAGACCGCCGCGCTCGCGCACGACCTCGGGCACCCGCCGTTCGGGCACAACGGCGAGCTCGCCCTCGACGAGCTCGGTCGCGACTGCGGCGGGTTCGAGGGCAACGCGCAGACGCTGCGCATCCTGACCCGCCTCGAGGCCAAGTCGGTCGACGCCGCAGGGCGTTCGGTCGGACTGAACCTGACCCGGGCCTCCCTCGACGCGTGCACCAAGTACCCGCGGCAGCGGCAGGAGTCCCCCAAGTTCGGCGTGTACGCCGACGACCTCCCCGTCTTCACCTGGATGCGCACGGGGGTCGAGGGGTCGCGCCGGTGCGTCGAGGCGCAGGTGATGGACCTCGCCGACGACGTCGCCTACTCCGTGCACGACCTCGAGGACGGGATCGTGGGTGGTCGCATCGACCTCGACCGGCTCCAGGAGGCCGAGCAGCGGGCTGCGGTCTGGCAGACCGTGCGCGAGTGGTACCTCCCTTCGACCGACGACGCCGCTCTCGACGACGCCCTGTCGCGGCTGCGCTCCGTGGGGTCATGGCCCGTCGCGTCGTACGACGGCAGCAGGCGCGCGCTGGGAGCGTTGAAGAACCTCACCAGCGACCTGATCGGCATCTTCTGCGGCCAGGTGCGCTCCGCCACCCGTGCGGCGTACGGCGACGAGCCGCTGGTCAGGCATCACGCCGACCTCGTGGTCCCCGACGGCACGACCACCGAGATCGCCGTTCTCAAGGGGATCGCCGCCCACTACGTGATGCGCGCCGAGGACCGGGTGGCGCTGATGTCCCGCCAGCGCGAGCTCCTGGCGGAGCTGTTCGCGGCCCTGGACGACGACCCGCGCCGACTCGACCAGGCCTTCCGTGAGGACCTCGAGGACGCGGCCGACGAGGCCGCCCGCACGCGGGTGCTGCTCGACCAGGTCGCCAGCCTCACCGATGCCTCCGCGGTGACCTGGCACGGCCGTCTCGTCGGCGAGCGATGAGTCCGGGCGACTCAGGAGGTCGGCACCGTCATGAGCACAGGCACCGTCTCACCGCAGTACGGCAACGCCGCGGCGCCCCCGCCGCCGTGGGAGGACATCGACCGGAGGCTGACCGGCGCGGCGCTCTACTGGCTCGTCACCGTCCGAGCTGACGGCCGGCCGCACGCCGTGCCGCTCTGTGGGGTCTGGCAGGAGGGCGCGTTCTGGTTCTGCACCGGCGACGCCGAGCAGAAGATGCGCAACCTCGAGCACGACGCCCATGTCGTCGTCATGGCCGGCCCGCTCGGCGCCGACGGCTGGAGCGTCGGCAAGGACATCGCCGTCGAGGGCATGGCCGAGCCGGTCTCCGACGACGAGGTGCTGCAGGGACTGGCCGAGGCCTGGCACACCAAGTACGCCGGCGACTGGGAATTCGCGGTCCGCGACCACCGCTTCGTCGAGGTCACGCTCGAAGGCGGCGGCACGGATGGCGCGGTGCTCTTCCGCGTGCGGCCGAGCAAGGTGCTGGTCTTCGGCGACGAGCACGGGCAGACGACGTACCGCTTCTGAGCCGCCGAACGGCTCGTCGCAAGATAGAGCCGTGAGCGATCCCCTGGTGTGGCTGCCCTTCCCCGTCGGCGAGCTGGGGGAGGTGCCCGACGACCTGCGCTACGAGGTGTACGACGGAGACGGTGACCTGCCGCCGGGCCAGGAGGAGGTCGAGCTCTGGGTCACGCCGTACCGCTTCTCGGCCGCCGACGGCGAGCTCGTCGCGAAGCTGCCGAACCTCAAGGTGCTGCAGACGCTCTCGGCCGGCATCGAGCACATCCAGAAGTGGGTGCCCGACCACGTGACGCTGTGTAACGGCCGCGGCATCCACGACACCGCGACTGCCGAGCTGGCCGTGACCTCACCCTCGCCAGCCTGCGTCAGGTCCCCGAGTTCGTGCGCAACCAGGAGCGTGCGACCTGGGACCCGACCGTCGGCAGGTCCCTGGCCGAGAAGGAGGTGCTGATCGTCGGCTACGGCCAGATCGGTGCCGCCATCGAGGAGCGGCTGCTGCCCTTCGAGTGCTCCGTCACGCGCGTCGCCCGCCACGCGCGGGACCGCGTGCACGCCATCGACGAGCTGTCCGACCTGGTGCCGGACGCCGACGTGGTGGTGGTGATCGTCCCCGGCACCTCCTCCACGCGCGGGCTCTTCGACGCCGCGATGCTGAGCGGATCAAGGACGGCGCCCTGCTCGTCAACGTCGCCCGCGGCCCGGTCGTCGACACCGACGCGCTCGTGGCCGAGCTGGAGAGCGGCCGGATCAGCGCGGCGCTGGACGTCGTCGACCCCGAGCCGCTCCCGGAGGCCCACCCGCTCTGGAGGGCGCCGAACCTCTGCTCCTGCCCCACGTCGGGGGCAACAGCGACGCCATGTTCGTGCGCGGTCGGCGACTCGTCCGCGACCAGCTCGCCCGCTACTCAGGCGGCGAGCCGCTCGCGAACGTGATCACCGGGGACTACTGAGCCCCCGCATGCGGCTCAGGGCAGGTCGCCCTGGGGGCCCGAGTTCGTGCCCAGCTTGATGCGGTCGGGGTTGAGGTCGACGCCGTTGCCTCCGGACGAGCCGCCCACCTTGGCGGCTGCCGCGCCGGCTACCTCGGTCACCTTGTCCTTGACCACGGGCGCCTTGTCGACGGCGAACTCGACCGCCTGGTGCGCCTTCTCCTGCACTCGGGGGTCGTCCTTGACCTTGACGAACATCCTCTTCAGCTCGTTGTAGCGCTCACGCCCGGCCTTCGTGCCCAGCACGTAGCCGACCGCGAGCGCGGCCAGCAGCATCAGCTTCTTCATGTCAATCCTCCTTGTGCCGTCCCTGCTCGGGACGCACGTCACTGGTGTCTCGGGACCTCGCCGCCTGCCGCCGGATCGACCGGCCGAGCGCGGCGTCCTTCTCCTGCTTCTTGTGCAGCTTCTTGATGTTGCGGGTGTCGCGCGCCGGGAGCTGGAGCTCCTCCTCGGCGGCGATGCCGGCCTGCAGCTGACGTCCACGCTCGAGCTCGGCGTCGAGCTCGGCGCCGAACAGCAGCGCCAGGTTGGTGATCCACAGCCACAGCAGGGCGACGATCACGCCCGCCATCGCGCCGTAGGTCTTGTTGTACGACGAGAACGTGGCGACGTAGAACCCGAACGCGACCGAGGCGACCGCCCAGATCACGATGGCGACCACCGGCGCCCACCGAGAGCCAGCGGAACTTCGGCTGCTTCACGTTGGGGGTGACGTAGTACAGCAGCGCCACGATGACGATGACCACCAGCGCCAGCACCGGCCACTTGGCGATCCGCCAGACGGTCTCGGCCGTCGACCCGAGGCCGACGGCGTTGGCGACGGCGGTGAGCACCGGCCCGGTAAGGACCAGGATCAGCAGCGCCACCGCCGCCAGCACGACGGCCACGAGGGTCAGCAGCAGCATCACCGGCCGCAGCTTCCAGAACGGGCGCCCCTCGTCGATCTCGTAGATCCGGTTCGTCGCCCGGCCGAACGCCCCGACGTACCCCGAGGCCGACCACAGGGCGAGGAGGATGCCGACGACCAGCGCCAGCCCGGCCTTCTGAGAGCCGGCGATCGAGGTCGAGCGCCTGCTGCAGCAGGTTGTCGACGGGTCGCCGACA
This sequence comes from uncultured Actinomycetota bacterium, assembly GCA_963756045.1. Lineage (GTDB taxonomy): Bacteria > Actinomycetota > Actinomycetes > Propionibacteriales > Nocardioidaceae > Marmoricola. The sequence goes on along the minus strand of CAVWML010000008.1, from coordinate 1,034 downwards.
CCAGCGGCTTGAGCGTCTCGAGCGCGGTGTTGACCGCCTTCTGCCCCTGGCCGACCACGCCGAGCAGCGAGACGAGGGCGATCATGGCGGGGAACATCGCCAGCACGGCGTAGTAGGTGAGGGCGGCCGCGAGGTCGGTGCACTGGTCCTGGCTGAACTCGTGCATCGTCTTGCGGAGCACGTAGAACCACGAGCGCTTGGTCAGGTCGGTCGGCCCGTCGGGCTTGCGTGCGTCGTCGGGCTCGGGCATCGAGGGCGACGTCCGCTCCTCGTCCTTCGCCGTCTGCGAGCTGCTGGTCATGACCGGTGTCGCCACCAGACGAGCAGACCGATGAGGACGACGGCCCCGGCGGCCGCTCCGATCAGCTCGGGGCGGGGCTTGCCCTCGTCGGTGGTGGCGCGGTCCTTGAGCACGTCGACCTTGGCGCTCGCCTGGGCCTTGACGTCGAGCTTGTGGGCCAGCTGGTCGACGGTCTCGGCCAGCTGCTCGCGCTGCTGCTCGATGTCGAGCTGGATCTCCTCGGGGGTCTGGCTCATGCGCTCTGTCCCTTCACCGTCGCGATGTCTTCCTTGACGCCCTCGACCGCCCGCTCGGGGAGGGGCGGCGTCGCCTGCTCCACCTGCTTCTTGCCCAGGAGGGCGAGCACGCCCGCGACGACGAACAGCACGACGGTCACGATCAGCGCGGCGATCCAGGCGTCCATGGCGAGGGCGAGCACCAGGATCACGGTCGCGATCAGCGTGCCCACGCCGTACAGCGCGACGATCCCGGCGCCTCCGAACATGCCGATGCCGAGCCCGGCCCGCTTGCCCTTCTCGGCCATCTCGGCCTGGGCCAGCCGCAGCTCGGAGCGGATCAGCTCGGGGACCTGGGTGGAGAGGTCGTGGACGATGGCGCCGAGCGGCGGGTCAGGTTCCCGGGTCGGAGGGACGCTCGAGGTGGGCGATTCGCTCATGCTCGTCCCGTTGCCATTCCGGCAGCGTTGAACATCTCCAGCGCTCCGGAGTGACCCGGTCGGCCGTGTCGGGATCCA
>CAVWML010000007.1:0-9378 GCA_963756045.1 uncultured Actinomycetota bacterium | reverse complement strand
GGAGCACCCAACGATCCGGATTCCACGGCCGGGCAACGAGTGCCGCCGGGTCCGGACCCGGGCATCTGGCACGATGCGGCGCCAACGAGCCCTGAGAGGTGCGGAACGAGATGGACGACGACACCCTGCGCGCGCTGCGTGCCGGGGACGAGGTCGTCTTCATGGAGGTCTTCACCGAGGTCCAACCGCGGCTCCTGCGCTACCTGGCGACCATGGTGGGCGTGGACGACGCCGCCGACGTCGCGGGCGAGGCGTGGGTGCACGCCATCCGTGACCTCGGACAGTTCACCGGCTCGCTCGACGACTTCCGCGGCTGGCTCACCCGGATCGCGCGCAACCGGGCCCTCGACCTCCTGCGCCGCCAGGCCCGGCAGCCGTTCAGCGTGGATCCCGACGCGACCGGACACGTCGAGACCGTGCCGCCGGCGGAGGACGAGGCCCTCGACTCGATCTCCACCGAGCAGGCGCTGGCGCTGATCGGCTCGCTGCCACCTGAGCAGGCGGAGGCGGTGCTGCTGCGCGTCGTGATGGCGCTGGACGCGAAGAGCGCCGCGCGCGTCCTCGGCAAGCGGCCCGGCGCCGTCCGCACCGCCGCCCACCGCGGTCTCAACACGCTGCGGTCGCGCGTCAGTGACATTTCCGGGGGCTCGGACGCTGAGGGCACGGAATGAAGAGATCACCTCGCATCACGCGTACCTCGGCCGAGCAGCTCCTCGCTGACCCGACCGGCGTCGACCGTGTGAGCAGACTGCTCGCGGCCGCCTCGGCACCGGCTCGCCCCGATGAGCTCGACGGAGCCCCCGAGGCGCTCGTTGCCTTCCGCGCCGCGACCCCGATGGCCGCCACCGAGGTACCCCTCGTGACCAGGCTCCTCCGCAAGGCCATCGCCGCCCCGCTCGTCACCGCCGCTGCTGTCGGTGCGGCCGTCGCCGGTGGCGGGATCGCGGTCGCCGCGAGCACGGGAGCGCTCCCGCACGTGCTCCCGGCCACCCACTCCGCAGCCACCCGCCACCCAGCCGCCCGCCACCCAGCCGCGACCCACCCAGCCGCGACCCACCGGGCGCGTCCGAGCAGCAGCGCCGTCCCGACGCCACGTGGCACCCCTGACCCCTCGCTCGTGGGGCTCTGCCGCGCCTGGGTCGCCCACCACGCCGCGCACGGGTCCTGGTCATCGTCACCCGCCTTCGGCGCGCTCACCCGTGCCGCCGCCGGGGCCGGTGTGCCCACGACGAGCTACTGCCAGCTCGTCGTGGGCACACCCGCCTCGGTCACCCCGACGCACCCGACACACCCGGTGCACCCGGTGACCCCCACGACCCCGGCCAAGCCGGCGCACCCGACCCACCCCGCCGAGCCGACCCACCCCGCGCACCCGACCCACCCCGCGCACCCGACCCACCCCGCGCACCCGACCCACCCCGCCAAGCCCACCCAGGCCGCTGGCCCGAGCCACCCCGCCCACCCCGCCCACCCCGCCCACCCCGTCAAGCCCCCTCACCCGACCCACCCGGCGAAGCCCACGCACCCGGTCGACCCCGCCCCCTAGACAGGCCGCGTCGCCCCACGACCCGGCCGCCCAGGGCCGTCGTCGCCGGAGGGAGGGCGGCGACGGCCCCCGGGTGTGCGCCGCCCGACACGTCAGCCCCCGCATGGCAGTCGGGCGGCGCACTCATGTCTCGACCGGGGAGCTGGACCGGGGAGAGAGACGTCGTGACCTTCCGCCAGCGAGGTCCCTCGGGGGATCCTGCTCCCAGGGCGGCGCGGCCGAGTGCGGTCCTGGACCGAGTGCTCGGGACACCCACCACCGGAAGGCAGCGACCATGGACGAGCCCCCCTACGACTTCAGCGACCTGCGGGCGCTCTACGTCAACTGCACCCTCAAGCGGTCGCCGGAGCCGAGCCACACCGAGGGTCTCGTCGAGGCCAGCGCCTCGATCATGCGCAAGCACGGCGTCACGGTCGAGGTCGTCAGGGCGGTCGACCACGACATCGCCACCGGGGTGTACCTCGACATGACCGAGCACGGCTGGGAGACCGATGCATGGCCGGAGATCCATCGCGACGTGATGGCGGCCGACATCCTCGTGCTGGCAGGCCCGATCTGGCTGGGCGACAACTCCAGCGAGATGAAGAAGGTCATCGAGCGGCTGTACGGCGGGTCAGGGAACCTCAACGACGCAGGGCAGTACGCCTACTACGGCCGGGTCGGCGGGTGCCTGATCACCGGCAACGAGGACGGCATCAAGCACTGCGCGATGAACATCCTCTACTCGCTGCAGCACCTGGGCTACACGATCCCGCCCCAGGCCGACGCCGGCTGGATCGGCGAGGCGGGTCCCGGTCCGTCGTACCTCGATCCCGGAAGCGGTGGCCCGGAGAACGACTTCACCAACCGCAACACCACGTTCATGACCTGGAACCTGATGCACCTGGCCCGGTTGCTCAAGGAGTCCGGCGGCGTCCCGGCGTACGGGAACCAGCGTTCGCAGTGGGACGCCGGATCGCGCTTCGACTTCGCCAACCCCGAGTACCGCTGAAGGGGCTGGTCGGGGACGCCCGCTCAGACCAGGAGACCGCCGATCCCCTTGCCGAGGCTGGAGAACCCGAGGACACCGAGCAGCACGACCATGATCGCGGTGTTGTGGGACTGCATGAACCCGCGCAGCGCGTCGAGAGGGCCCGACATCCGCTCGGGCGCCAGGAGATGGGCGACGACCGGCCCCGTGACGAGCAGGCTGCCCACGAGCACGAACACCACGACGCACGTCACGGTCTGCGGGGTGCTGAGGTCGTTGGAGGCGATCGCGACCGCGCCGGTCACGGCGAGCGCGAGGTTCTTCGGGTTCACGGCTGACAGGAGGGTCCCCAGTCCGAGCGCCACCACGGGCGAGACGGAGGTGAGGGTGTTCATCCAGGCGGGCGCCGAGGCTTGGCCGTTCCGGGGACGCTTGCGGAGGGCGTTCGCCGCCAGCAGGAGGAAGAGCAGCCCGAGCGCGGTCTGGATCCAGAACGTCGTGTCCGACGACGACGTGGTGTCGACGCCGTCGGGGCCCGCGACCAGCAGCACGATCACCATGACCGCGGTGATGCCGACCATCCAGCCCGCGGCGAACGCCGGAGCGGTCCGGTGCGAGCGCGTCGAGAGCAGCATCAGCACGGTGGCGATGATCGGGACAGGGCTGATCGCCACCCCGAGCGCAGCGGGGAGCAGGTCACCGAGCGCAGCCGAGATTCCTGACATCGGCCCTCCCTTCCTCAGGTCGAGCACCAGTCGAACCGGGGTCGGTGGCCGACGCCTCACCTGACCCGGGTGAACCACGCCACCCGCTGAGATGACTCATTGCCCGACTGGCACCACGGCTCGGACACTCTGCGCGTGCCGCACCTCGCCTCCCGGAACCGCGACGCCGGGATGCCCTGCCCGCGCTGCGGCGCCCCGGTCAAGGTGCGCGAGATCGCCGCTCGGCACTCCGAGCGCCCCGACGAGCTCGAGGCGTGGATCGTGACCAGCCGTTTCTGCACCGCCGGCTGCATCCTGCTCTCGGCCGACCTCGACCTCAGCCACCGGACGACTAGCGCTCAGCCCAGGGCTGCGCGCCCGGCGTCGGTGATCACGCGGTCCTGCTTCTCGGTGCTCAGCAGCGGAGGGTCGTCGTTGTAGAGGCGTGCCAAGGCGGCCCGGTCCAGACCCACCTCGCGGGCGAGCTGGTGGACCTCGAGCTTGTTCATGCGGCCACCCTCCGTGCTCGCGATCCGGCGCAGCAGTGCCGTCGCCGGGTCGTCGGCTCCATCGAGGCTCTCGACATCGAGGGGTGGTGGTTCGAGCAGGGCCTCGAGCTGCACGAGGACGCCGCGCAACGCCTTGCGCAGGACAGCCGCCTCGGACTCCTCGGTCGGGGCCCCACCCGAGCCCTGCCAGGTGCGCTTGGGGTACCGGCGTACGTACTCCGCCTCCAGCTCGAGCATCCGAGCCGTGTGCGTCGCGAACTGCTCGGCGGTGCCGTGCAGGAAGACCCAGTTGCGGGTGTCGTGCGCGTTCTTGCCCTGCTGCTCCAGCTCGTCGTCGGAGAGCTCGCGTGCGGGGCGGCCGAGGTACTCGGCACGGGACGACGGCGAGGTCATCGGGATCCTCCTTGACGGTGCTGGTCGAGATGGCACAGCCCGGCGTAGACGTTGATGGCGTTGCGGCCGAGGACGAGCGCCGCGAGCTCCTCGTCGAGGCCGAGGTCGACCACCGCCCGTGCGTTGACCGCGGTGCCCGGCACCCCTGGCCAGTCCGTGGCGAAGATCCACTTGCGGGCCAGCCGGGCGAGGTCGTAGCGGTGGTAGTACTCCGGCAGGCGCTTGGGCGGCAGCCCGGAGAGCTCGATCCACACGTGCTCGTGGCTCAGCGCCATGAACCCTGCTGCGTCGTACCACCAGCCGCGGCCGCCGTGGGCGAGCACGATGTCGAGGTCGGGGAAGGTGCGTGCCACCGGGAGCAGGTACGCCGGGTCGGCCAGCTCGTTCATCGAGCCCGGGAAGCTGCTGGTCCCGCAGTGCACCACCAGCGGGACCTGTCGCTCGACCAGTACCTGGTAGGCCGGGAAGAGCGCGGCGTCGTCGCAGCGGAAGCCCCCGTGCACGGGGTGCAGCTTGAGCGCCGCGGCACCGAGGTCGAGCTGGCGCCGCACCTCGTCGGCGATCGGGAAGTGCAGGTGCGGGTTGACGTTGGCGACGGGGCGGAAGCGCTCCGGGTTGTGCTCGACGATCGGAAGGAGGTCGTCGAAGCGCTGGTAGCCGGTCGCCTTCGGGCTGTACTCGCAGAAGAGCAGTGCCGCGTCGACACCCTGCCCGGCGAAGAGCTCGTCGAGCGCGGCCGGCTTCGGTCGCCCGTCGCCGTCCCAGATCTGGTCGAGGATCCCCGGCGGACCGAAGTCACGCGCCCAGTCGATCCAGGCGGGTTGCAACGAGCCCAGCACCGGCACGTGCACGTGGGCGTCGACGAGCAGCTGTCCGTCAAGCATGAGACCTGCCTACCAGTCGAGGACGAGCTGGGTGTCGGTGTCCAGGTCGCCCACCTTCGAGGCTCCCCCAGGGGCGCCGAGCGGGTCGTCGCGACCTGGGAGCGGCTCGGTGAAGAAGACGAGGTTGTCCTGGATGAACTGCTCGTCCTCCTCCGGCACCCGGCGGTCCTGGCTGATGGCCTCCACCGGGCAGACCGGCTCGCACGCACCGCAGTCGATGCACTCCTTGGGGTTGATGTAGCTCTTCCGGTTGCCCTCGTAGATGCAGTCGACCGGGCACTCCTCGACACACGCCTTGTCGTTGACGTCGATGCAGGGGCTGGCGATCACGTACGGCACGTTGCTGCTCCTTGTCTCTGGTGCGAGGTGCACTCACCGGTCACGCCGGCACCGGCACCGACACCGGCGCCGGTGATCAGGATGTCGACCTCGCAGCGCCGGCTCACGGGCTCGTCTCCGCGAGCCCGACCGTGCCGGTGGCCGTGGCCGCCGCCCGCGGCTCCTCGACCAGGAACGCCCGGACCTTGAACCGCTGCAGCTTCCCCGTCGCGGTCTTCGGCAGGGTGTCCACGAAGACGACCTGTCGCGGCGCCTTGAAGTGTGCAAGGCCCTCACGGCACCAGGCGACCAGCTCCTCCCCCGTCGCACCCTCTGCGACCACCACGGCCACCGGCTTGTCGAGACCGTCGGCGTCGGCGAGCCCGACGACGGCCGCCTCCCGCACGGCCGGGTGCTCGAGGAGACGACTCTCCACCTCGGCCGGGGAGACCCAGATCCCGCCCGCCTTGAGCATGTCGCTGTTGCGGCCCAGGCACTGGAAGTAACCGTCCTGGTCGCGCAGGTAGGTGTCCCCCGTGCTGAGCCACGAGCCCTGGAAGACCTGGCGGCTCGCCTCCGTACGACGCCAGTAGCCGAGCGCGATCGACTCGCCGCGTACGAACAGCGCCCCGGGTCTGCCCGGTTCGGCCACGGCCCCCGTCTCGTCGCGCACCTCGACGTCGTACCCGGGCACCGGCCGCCCGGTGGTGCCCGGCTTGATGTCGCCGGGCCGGTTCGACAAGAAGATGTGCAGGGCCTCGGTCGACCCGATCCCGTCGAGGATCTCGACGCCGAACCGGTCGGTGAACCGCCGCTGCAACGGCGCCGGGAGCGCCTCGCCGGCACTGGCGCACCAGCGCACCGACGAGAAGGTGTCGTCGGGGAGGTCGCTCGCCGTGAGCGCGGCGTAGAACGTCGGCACCGCGAAGAACAGCGTCGGGCGGTCGCGCTCCATCCGCTCGCGCACCACCTCGGGGCTCGGCCGTCGGGGCTCGAGGACGGTGGTGGCGCCGACCGAGAACGGGAAGAACATCGAGTTCCCGATGCCGTAGGCGAAGAACAGCTTGGCCACGGAGAAGGTCGAGTCGTCCGGCACGATGCCCAGCACCTGTCGCCCGTAGGTCTCGCAGACGTGGCGGATGTTGGCGTGCCGGTGCATCGCCGCCTTGGGCAGCCCGGTGGTGCCGGAGGTGTAGAGCCAGAGCGCCCAGCTGTCCTCGTCGGTCTCGGCCATCGCACCCTGCGCCGCGTCGGCGGCGTACGCCGCTACGCCGACACCGACGAAGGAGTCCCAGTCGTGCACCACGTAGGGATGCGCGCCTGCCAGGGCACCCGGGTCGCCGACGCTCACGACGAACTCGACGTCGGGCGCCTGCTGGAGTCCTTCGGCGACCGCGTCGGTGAACTCCTCGGTGCACACCACGACCCGCGCCTGGGAGTCGGCCATGAGCTTGCCGAGCTCGGCGCCGTTGAACATCGTGGAGACCGGCACGGCCACGAGGCCGCGGTGGAACGCCGCCACGATGGCGGCCAGCATCGCGATGTCGTCCGAGGCGACCAGCAGCACCCGGTCGTCGCGACGCAGACCCAGGCTCCGGTAGGCCGCGCTCACCTGCCGGACCAGCGTGGACAGCTCGGCGTAGGTCAGCTCGCTCGCGCTGCCCTTGACCGCGACGTGGTCGCCGCGGCCCTCGTCCAGGTGGCGGTGGACGAGGTACTGCGCGGCGTTGAGCTGCCCGGCCATGCTCAGACCCGCTTGTAGTCGTAGCTGCCCCGCTGCCCCGAGCCGTAGCGCCGCAGCGCTCCCTCGGGCCCGGACGCGTTGGGGCGGTTGAAGATCCAGTTCTGCCAGGCCGTGAGCCGGCCGAACACCTTCGTCTCCAGCGTCTCGGGTCCGACGAACCGGTGGTTCGCCTCCATCCCGGTGAGGGCGTCCGGGGAGAGGGAGGCGCGCTCCTCGAGCACGATGCGCAGCTCCTCCTCGAAGTCGATGTCGTCGAGGGCCATCGTGACCAGGCCGGCCTCGTCGGCTGCTGCCGCATCGAGCCGCTCACCGATCTTCCGCCCGCGCCTGCCCGAGCTCGTCGTCGTGGCCCCAGAACCGGCTGGCGAGCCGGGTGAGCCCGTTGCCCATGGGGAACGCTCCGTCGTTGGACTCGGTGACCACGATCGCGGCGGGAGTCGCGTCGGGGTCCACGTCCTCGTAGACGCCCTCGAGCATGTACTGGCGGTCGGAGGCCAGCGCGATCTCGAGCAGCATCCCGGCGAAGCAGCTGCCGGGCTCGATGACGCTGATCAGGCTGCGGCTGGTCACGTCGAGCCGCTTGAGGAGTCGCTTGAGGAAGTGGTCGACCTCGTTGACGAACCAGTGATCGGCCAGCTCCCTGAGCTGTGCGTCGTAGGCCAGCACCAGATCGGTCTCGCCGCGGGTGCGAAAGACCCACGAGCCGAGCTCCTGCTCGTTGGTGCGCAGCCGCAGCACCAGGTCGTCCAGCGCCCGCGTCACGACCAGTGGCCAGTAGCCCGCGCCCTGCTCCAGCACTGCCGCGGCATCCGCCGGCGGTGCCTCGCTCGGCCCCTCCACCGTGATGTCGACCCGTCGAGCATCGCGATGGATGTGGGCCGAGACGTACGGGTAGGTGATCGTGTCGCCGTCGATCGTGCGCTCCAGCGGTGTCAGCTCGACGCCCCGGGTCCCGGACCGCGTGGAGCGCTCGGCCGCTGCCGCGGCCCGCTGGCCGATCTGCTCGTCCCACTCGCGCTTGGGGAAGGTCGCGTCGATGAGCCCCCACTGGACGGCCGTGTCCCCGCGGAAGCCCTCCGACTTGGTGGCGAAGCGGTCGGCCCGGTCCTTGCGGACGAAGCGCTTGTCCACGACACGGGTCAACCCGCCGGTGCCGGGAAGCACGCCGAGCAGCGGCACCTCGGGGAGGGAGACGGTCGAGGAGCCGTCGTCGATCAGGACGATGTCGTCGCAGGCCAGCGCCAGCTCGTACCCGCCCCCGGCGGCGGTGCCGTTCAGCGCGGCGATCCAGGTCTGGCCGCTGTTCTCGGTGGCGTCCTCGATGCCGTTGCGGGTCTCGTTGGTGAACTTGCAGAAGTTCACCTTCCACGCGTGGCTGGACTGGGCGAGCATCCGGATGTTCGCCCCCGCGCAGAACATCCGGTCCAGGCCGCCGGTCATCACGACCGCCTTGACCTCGGGGTGCTCGAACCGCAGCCGCTGCACGGCGTCGTAGAGCTCGATGTCGACGCCGAGGTCGTAGGAGTTCATCTTCAGCTCGTAGCCGGGCAAGAGGCCGGCGTTCTCGTCGACGGTGGAGCGTCATCGTCGCGACCGGGCCGTCCACGTCCATGCGCCAGTGGCGGTACCGGTCCGGATGGGTGTCGAAGTCGACGACCGGCACGGCCTGCGGGCTGGTGGCCTGATCCACCTCGGACGGGGCAGCCTGCTCGTCGTGGTGGACCGCGGTCATCTCAGGTACCTCTTCCCTCGGACACGGACCTTCCCACTGGGTGAGCAGGTCCAGACGATCTGGAAAACACTCTACGGAACTGTCGTCGTACGTCAAGGGTTCGTGGAATGATTGGTCGACGGCGCTGTCGCGCCACGCAGCCGAGCTGTCACAGGTCGACCGGGCGCGACGGCTACGTTGTCCGCACGAGACCCGGTGGCGAAGGGAGACCGCGGTGACCGAGGGCCCTGCCACGCGGTTGAGCCGACGTCGCGAGATCGGCTCGGCGAGCGCCCGGGCGCTGTTGCTGACGGTCCTCGGGGAGTTCGCCCTCCCCCGTGGTGAGCCGGTGTGGACCTCGACCGTCCTCGACGCCCTCGCCCGGCTCAACGTCAAGAACCGGGCCTCCCGTCAGGCACTGGCGCGCACCAGCGCTGAGGGGCTCCTGCTCTCCGAGCGTCACGGGCGGCGTACCGCCTGGGCCCTGACCGAGCGCGGGCGCGACCTCCTCACCGAAGGCACGGCGCGGATCTACGGCTTCATGCGCGAGCCGCACGCGTGGGAGGGCCGCTGGCTCGTGCTGACTGTCTCCATCCCGG
>CAVWML010000006.1:0-12581 GCA_963756045.1 uncultured Actinomycetota bacterium | reverse complement strand
TCGGAGGCAGGGACGCTCGTCCTTCCCGGCGGTGTCTCCATCTCGCGCTCCCTGATCGAGAGCTGGTACGGCGGTCCGCTCCCGGGCAGCTGGTGATCCGTTGCGGTTGGTGATCGAGGGCCACGACCTGCCGGGACGCGAGTGCGGGAGCCGCCGCGACGTGCACGTCGGGGTCCAGGAGCGCCGCGACCCGGTCGGGTTGGTGCCGGGGGACGCACCGAGCGCCCGCTGGGTCGTCGAGGTCGAGGTGGTGGACCGCGACGGTCGACCCGACTTCCGTGGTCCCGCCGTGCAGGGCCGCCCCGGCGAGCGGTTCGTCTACCTGACCTGGGGCGAGTACGACGGCGAGCACTTCGAGATGTTCCGGCGCGCGAAGCTGATGCTCGCCGACGTACCCGATCCAGCGGCCGGCGAGGTCGTGGCCCGCGTCCACCTCACCGACGAGCAGGGGATGCCCCGCTGCGCCCGCCTCCGCCCACCCGCCCTCACCTGGCCCTGACACCGCCGAGCGGGGGTTTGTGGTTCGCCTGAGAGCGCCGAGCGGGGGTTTGTGGTTCGCCTGAGAGCGCCGAGCGGGGGTTTTGTTCGCCTGTGCCGAGCGGGGGATCGATGTCGCGCGGCCGCATGGTGAGCCAGAATCCCCCGGTCGGCGCATCTGAGCGCACCAGAATCCCCCGGTCGGCGCATCTGAGCGCACCAGAATCCCCCGGTCGGCGGCTAGAGAGCGCGCCACTCGTCGGCGAGGATCGCGTACTCGAAGCCGTCGAGCCAGCCGCGGGTGCGGTGCAGGCCGTCGCGGCGGGAGTGGTACTCGCGGCGCATGCCCACCTTCTCCATGAGGTGCCAGCTGGCCACGTTCTCGACGAAGCACCCGGCCGTCACCCGGCGTACGCCGAGCCGTTCGAAGCAGATCCGGAGGGCGGCGCGGGCCGCCTCGGTGGCGTAACCCTGCCCCTGGTGCGCGGGAGCGATGACCCAGCCGATCTCTGCCTCGACGCCGATCGCCTGCTCCTCGACCTCGATCTGGGACCACCCGTTCTTCAGCCGCACGCTGAGCTCGCCGACGACCTCTCCGTCGTGCTCGATGATCACCATCGTGGGGTGCACCTCGGGGCCGGCGAAGCGCTCGGCGAACGCCGCCCGGTCGGTGGGGAGGTTGGTCAGCCACTCGGAGACCTCCGGGATCCGGCGGTACTCGAAGGTGGCGTCGGCGTCGCCCGGGCCCGGACGGCGCAGGGTCAGCCGCTCGGTGTGGAACGGCCAGGAGATGTCGTCGAGCGAGCGCACGCAGGCATCATGCCGGTCCGCTCAGGCGATCGTCGCCAGCTTTTCCTTGACCATGCTCAGCGAGGGGTTGGTGTGGGCGCTGCCGTCGGCGTACACCAGCGTCGGGACGGTCTGGTTGCCCCGGTTGACGGCCCTGACCACCTCGGCGGCGCTCGGGACCTGCTCGATGTCGACCAGGTCGTAGGCGATGCCCTCGCGGTCGAGCTGTCCCTGCAGTCGGTGGCAGTAGCCACACCACGGCGTCGTGTACATCGTCAGGCTCACTGTTGTCGTTCCTCGGTCCTAGGGTGTGCGTCGAAGGCACAACACATCCGGGGCGGAGAACATTTCACGCATGCTTGGACATGACGGGGCCGACGAGCTGCTCGACGCGCTCGACCCCGAGCAGCGCGAGGTCGCGACGGCACTCCGTGGCCCGGTCCGGGTGCTCGCGGGCGCCGGCACCGGCAAGACCCGCGCGATCACCCACCGGATCGCCTACGGCGTGTCCACGGGCGTCTACAACCCGCTCGAGGTGCTCGCCGTCACGTTCACCACGCGGGCGGCCGGCGAGATGCGCACCCGCCTGCGCACCATGGGCTCCGGCGCCGTCCAGGCCCGCACCTTCCACTCCGCGGCGCTGCGGCAGGTGCGCTACTTCTGGCCCAAGGTGTACGGCGGAGCACCGCCCGAGCTCACCGAGTCCAAGATCCCGATCGTCGCGGGCGCGGCCCGGCGCAACCGCCTCGAGGTCAACCAGGCGCTGCTGCGCGACCTCGCCAGCGAGATCGAGTGGTCCAAGGTCAGCAACGTCCGGCCCGACGACTACGAGCGCATCGCGCCCCGCCGGCAGCGCGAGGTCAGCGGGCTCGACGCCGCCACCGTGGCCCGGGTCTTCGCCGGCTACGAGGAGCTCAAGCGCGACCAGGGCCGGATGGACATGGAGGACGTCCTCCTCTGCGCGGCGGCGCTGCTCAGCGAGGACGAGCGGGTCGCGGCCGAGGTGCGCCGCCAGTACAAGTGGTTCGTCGTCGACGAGTTCCAGGACGTCAGCCCGATCCAGTCCGCGTTGCTCGACCTCTGGCTCGGCGGTCGCGACGAGATCTGCGTCGTGGGCGACCCCGCCCAGACGATCTACTCCTTCGCCGGTGCCCAGGCCAGCCACCTGACCGACTTCGTGACCAAGTTCCCCGGCACGACCAGCGTCGAGCTCGTTCGCAACTACCGCTCGACGCCGCAGGTCGTCGAGACGGCCAACACCCTGCTCCACGCAGCCAGCACGCCGCACGTGCGGCTGCAGGCGCAGCGCGACGCCGGACCGGCGCCGACGTGGCACGAGGCGCCCGACGAGGTGGCCGAGGCGGAGGCGGTCGCCGAGGCGGTCGCCCGGCTCCGCGAGGCCGGCACGCCCTTGCGCGAGATGGCGGTGCTGTTCCGCATCAACGCCCAGTCCGAGTCGTTCGAGGAGGCCCTGACGGCGCGCGGCATCCCCTACGTCGTCCGCGGCGCCGCGCGGTTCTTCGAGCGGCAGGAGGTCCGGCAGGCGCTGGCCCTGATGCGCGGCGAGGTGCGTGCGGGCGACGGCGCGACGGATGCACCCGGCGCCGACGACCTCGTGGCGCGCGTCACCGGGGTGCTCTCCGGGATGGGCTGGTCGGCCCAGGCGCCGACGGCGCGCGGCAAGGCACGCGACCGCTGGGAGTCCCTCCAGGCGCTCGTCTCGCAGGCCACCGACTTCGCGCGCGGCGGTGACGGCGGCGAGGCGCCCACCCTCGTCGGGTTCGTCGCGGAGCTCGACCGCCGGGCCCACGAGCAGCACGCCCCGGTCGCCGAGGGCGTCACCCTGGCGACGCTCCACGCCGCCAAGGGCCTGGAGTGGGACGCCGTGTTCCTGTGCGGCATGCAGGACGGCACGATGCCGATCACCTACGCCGAGGGGCCCGAGGCGGTCGAGGAGGAGCGGCGGCTGCTGTACGTCGGCCTCACCCGCGCCCGCGTCCACCTCTGGGTCTCGTGGTCGCTGGCCCGCAACCCCGGCGGCCAGGCCCGGCGCAAGCCGTCCCGCTTCCTGACCGGCCTGCGCCCCGAGTCAGCCACCGATCGCGTCGCGGCCGCCGACGGCCGCACCAAGCGACGCCGTGGCAAGAAGGCAGCCGCCTGCAAGCAGTGCCAGCGACCACTGGCCAGCTCGCGGGAGCGCAACCGTGGCTACTGCGCCGAGTGCCCGGTGCCCTACGACGAGGAGCTCTTCGAGCTCCTGCGCAGCTGGCGCAAGGAGCAGGCCGACGCGCAGAGCGTGCCGGCGTTCGTGGTCTTCTCCGACGCCACCCTCGAGGCACTGGCCGAGGTGCGGCCGACCGACCACGCCGGGCTGCGCTCGATCAACGGCATCGGGCAGACCAAGCTCGACAAGTACGCCGACGAGCTGCTCAAGATCATCGCCTGAGCGACGTCAGGTCACGAGCCAATCTCGACTCTGCTCGATCCACGCGTTAAATAGATTGCGCCCCTGATCGAGGCGGGCGTACCGTGCCTCTCACTGCCCTTGAGGCGCCACGACCAGCGAAGGAGGTGCGACATGGAGATCTACAACCCGAACGACTGGACTGCAGTGCGGTCCCGCTTTGTCGCGCCCACTCTCTTCGCTGTCAAGGGTGGAGTGCGCCCGCAGGCCGCCGTCGACGCCACGTTCATGGGTCCCCTGTCCTGGAGACCGCCGATCACGTGAGACCACTCACGCACCGGCACTCTCCAGGCCGCGGAACCCGACAAGGGATCCGCGGCCTTCGTGTTTCCCGAAGCTTTTCCAAGGCCTTCCAGGTCAACGAGACGCCATCCGCACACGAACTCACGAGGAGGTGAACAGATGAGCATCAGCGCTGTCGACAGGGCTGGGATCGACGAGTCGGAGCTGCCGTGCCGGGTCAACGACCCCGACCTGTACTTCGCCGAGTCGCCCAGCGACGTGGAGCTCGCCAAGGCGCTGTGCCAGGACTGCCCGGTCCGGGCCGAGTGCCTGGCCGCGGCACTCGAGCGGCGCGAGCCGTGGGGTGTCTGGGGCGGTGAGCTGTTCCTCCAGGGAGTGGTGATCCCCCGCAAGCGCCCTCGAGGTCGCCCGCGCAAGGACCAGTCGGCCGTCACCACGGCCGCCTAGTCGCGACAGATGACCACATGACCGACCACACCAGAACGGAGCAAGACGATGAGCTTCATCGACGCCGACCTGGCCCGCGAGCTGCATGCCGTGCGCTACGTCGAGGTCGAGCAGAGTCGCCACGCCCGCAGGGCTGCCGCCGTGTCGCGGTTGCAGCGCCGGGCCGAGCGGTTGGCGCACAAGGCCGAGCGGGTCTCCCGCCGGGCCGAGCGCGCTGCCTCTCGGGCGCGACTCGCCGTCGCCAGGGTGATCTGACCGCCCGCCGACCCTCGACCACCACCGGCACGAGCCCCGGACGACCTCCAGCAGGAGGCGCCGGGGCTCGTGTCGTGTCTAGGGTGGGCCACGTGGTCACCTGCTCGTTCTGCGGTACGACGGCCGAGGGCGACGCGCCCCCGCTGACGTGGACCACGGCGGTGGAGAACGGCAAGGCACGCATGTACTGCGACCGCTGCTCGCGTGAGCACCTGCGCGCCATGGAGAGCAAGCTGGACTCGGAGTGGTGGTGAGCGACGGACCGCGCCCGCTGACGCTGGTCACCGGAGGCTCGCGCGGCATCGGCGCAGCCGTCGTACGGCGGCTCGCCGGCGCGGGTCACGACCTGGTCCTCGGCTTCCGGTCGGACACGGAGGCCGCGAAGCGGGTGGCCGAGGAAGCCGGTGAGGCAGGCGCCGTCGTGCGTACCGTGGCCGCCGACGTCACCGATCCGGACGAGGTCGAGCGGCTGTTCGCGGAGGCGGTCTCGCTCGGCCGGCTGACCGGCGTGGTGAACAACGCCGGCGCGACCCTGCACCTCGGGGACCTCGCGGACACACCCGTCGAGGTCATCCGCGAGGTGGTGGAGGTGAACCTGACCGCGGCGATCTTCGTGGCCAGGCAGGCCGTTCGCCACCTGGGTGACGGCGGTGCCCTGGTCAACGTCTCGTCCGGGGCCGCCACGCTCGGCTCGCCCCACGAGTACGTGCACTACGCGGCGGCCAAGGCCGGCGTGGACGCGCTCACCCTCGGTCTCGCGCAGGAGGTCGCCGGCCGCGGGATCAGGGTCAACGGTGTCGCCCCGGGGCTCATCCGCACCGACATCCACGCCGGAGCGGGGGATCCGGGGCGCCTCGAGCGGATGGCGTCGCAGGTGCCGATCGGTCGGGCGGGTGAGCCCGAGGAGGTGGCGGAGGCGATCGCGTGGCTGCTCTCCGACGCCTGCCCCTACGCGACCGGTGCCACCTTGCGGGTCGCGGGCGGGCGTTGAGGCATCTCCGGCTCGGCGCTCACTCGGCGAAGCCGGGCAGCGAGTCGATCAGCACCTGCCGGAACGGCACCGTCGCCTCGAGCTGGCTGAGCACGCCGACCCCGCCGGCGAAGGTGCGGTGGATCAGCATGTACGCCGGCGGCAGGTTCAGCCGCAGCATCGCCGTGTAGGCGTCGCCGCGGGGGTCGTTGACGCGCCGGAACTGCTGCTGCATCCAGGACCGGGAGAAGTGGAACTCCTCGACGCCCGCCGGCTCGAGGAACGGGGCGAGGTAGGCGCGCAGCTGGTCGGCGTCGATCCGGACCTTCTCGCGGATGAAGCCCTCGTCGCGCAGCAGGGTGACGAGCTGGTCGTAGTCCTCGGTCATCGCGATCCGGATCAGCGCGCCGATCGAGCGGGGCAGCTGGCGCTCGGGCAACCGGGCGACGGCGCCGAAGTCCAGCACACCCAGCTGTCCGGGACTGCCGTCCGGCCGGGGGATCAGCCGGAAGTTCCCGGGGTGCGGGTCCGCGTGGAGCATCCCGGTGCGCCCCGGTGCCCCGAACATGAAGCGCAGGAAGTGGTGGCCGTAGTGGTCGCGCTCGGCCTGGGTGCCCTCGCGGATCACCTGGGCCAAGGATGCCGAGCTCTCCATCCACTCGGTCACCAGCACGGTCCCGGACGAGGCCACCACGTCGGGGATCGTGATGTCGGGGTCGTCGGCGAACTCCGCGGCGAACTCCCGCTGGGCGCCGGCCTCGAGCGCGTAGTCGAGCTCCTCGACGGCGCGGTCCTGCAGCTCGGCGACCAGCGGCTTGACGTCGAGGCCGGGGATGAGTGGGCCGATGCTGCGCGCCACGCGGGCGAGCTGGCGCAGGTCGGAGGTGAGGGCCTCGGCGGCGCCGGGGTACTGCACCTTGACGGCCACCTCGCGGCCGTCGGCCCAGCGACCGCGGTGCACCTGGCCGATCGAGGCCGCGGCGGCCGGGACCGGATCGAGCTCGACCAGCTGCTCGCGCCAGTCGGGTCCGAGCTCGCGGTCGAGGATGCTGCGCACCGTCATCGTCGGCATGGGCGGGGCGGAGTCCTGCAGCCGGGTGAGCTGGTCGCGGTACGGGCCGGCCAGCTCGTCGGGCAGGGCCGCCTCGAAGATCGACATCGCCTGGCCGAACTTCATCGCTCCGCCCTTGAGGTCACCCAGGGTCCGGAAGAGCTGCTCCGCGGTGCGCTGCTGCACCTCGGTCAGCACCGTCTCGGCGGAGGCGCCGCCGATCCGCTTGCCCAGGCCCAGTGCCGTGCGACCGGCATACCCCAGCGGCAGCGCCGCCAGCTTCGCCGTGCGGGCCACCGCCTTGCGCGGGAGCTCGCTCACTGGCGGCCTCGCGGAGTGTTCACCCCACCATCTTGCCCGAGTAGGTGAGGGATCCCGGCCAACTGCACCCACACTCCGGGTCGCGGGACCAGGCGGTATGGACCTGACGCGACGGTTCCGGCCCCAGCTGCACGGTCGCGTCGCACGTCGTGGGGCGCTTCCCGTCGACGTGCGCGAGCACGTCGCGCACGGCCCAGGCCACTGCCAGCGCGACCAGCGCGGGCTCCGTGGGAGGGGTCTCGGCGCGCGGCCGGCGCGGGCGTGACGCCGCCACGTAGCGGGCGAGCACCGGCACGTGGTCGGGGTCGTCGCGAGCGACGTGGGCGTCGATGCAGCGCAGGCACGCGCTCTCACCCGGCAGCACGAACGGACCGACCACGGCGCCGCCGTCGACGAGGCGTACGACGAGATGGGCGATGCCGTCGCGGAGCGAGAGGGTCGGTCAGCTCACGGGAGACCTCGCCGAACGACCCCACCAGTGCGACGTCCGCGGCGGCCGGCTCGGCCACGAGCGAGGTGAGACCGGCCCGCTCGAGCGAGGCAGCGGCGACGTCGTCCCCGAGCAGGCAGACCCGGGCGGTGCGCCGGCGCCGGGCGCGATCGAGCACGTCGCGTCGCGTGGTGAGGCAGCCGGCGGCCACGAGCCGCTCCACGACCGCCGCCACGGCGGCATCGCCCAGCTCGACGGGCAGGCCCTCCTGGAGGGCGGCCAGGACGCGCTCGGTGAGCTCGGTGCGGGGCAGGACCACGCGCCGGTCGGCGTACAGGCCGACCTGGAGGTGGTGCGGACCGCGCCGGACCACCCGGAGCCCGGGAGCGAGCTGGAGGTGCATGCCCGGGAGGCTAGGCCGCGTGTCAGGAGCGCGCGACTCGCCATCCACAGACGAACGACGGCGGGGCTCCCGTGTGGGGAGCCCCGCCGTCGTGGCGTCTCGGTGGCGTGTTCGGCGTCAGGCCTTGCCGAGGATGCGGTTGAGGTTGGTGCCGCAGACAGGGCAGACGGCCTTGGCCATCCGGGTGCCCTTGTCGTTCACACGTACCTCGCCGCTTGCCTCGCGCTTCTCCTTGCACTTCACGCAGTAGAACTCGCCGCTCCAGGTCTCCGCCATGACGGCCTCCTTCATCTCTGGTCGTCTCGGCGGATCAGTGCGCAGCACGTCGGAGCTGTACACGTCGGGGAAACCCGCCGGGCCCGCTGTCGGGCGCTTTCGACCCTAGACCACGACCAGGCTCGATCGCGGCAGGGTCCCCGGTACGTCTCAGGCGTGTTCCGCGCCGGTATCCTCCGCGCATGTCCGAATCTCGACTCGGCTCGATCCAAGAATCGGCGGCACTCAGCGACCTGCGCCTCGAGCGTCCCTCCGACGGCGTGGTCCGTCTGGTCCTGGACAACCCGGACCAGCGCAACGCCATGTCGGAGGCGATGACCGACTCGTGGGTGCGCGCGATCGAGCAGCTGGGCGCCGACCGCTCGGTGCGCGTCGTGGTGGTCACGGGAGAGGGCAGCTCGTTCTGCTCGGGCGGCAACACCGGGTGGATCGCCAGCGAGCCCGACGCGGAGGTCGACTACCTGCGCACCCGGATGCTGGCCTTCTACCGCGCCTGGCTGTCCATCCGCAGCCTCGAGGTGCCCACGATCGCCGCCGTCAACGGCCCGGCCATCGGCGCGGGCCTCTGCCTGGCGCTGGCCTGCGACATCCGGTACGCCGCCGCAGGAGCCCGGCTCGGTGCACCGTTCGTCAGGCTCGGGATGAACCCGGGGATGGCGGCCACGCACCTGCTGCCCGACGTGGTGGGCGAGGCCCACGCGCGCGAGCTGCTGCTGACCGGCCGGACGGTCGACGCGGAGGAGGCGCTCCGCCTGGGTCTGGTCACCCGCGTCTTCGCGGACGACGACCTCGCCGGGTCGGTCGAGGAGATCGCGGCCGGCATCGCAGCCACGGCGCCGATCCCGAGCCGTTACACCACCCTCGCCCTGCGCGAGGGGCATCGCGACCTGGAGGCGGCGGTGCAGTGGGAGGCTCTCGCCCAGCCGGTGACCCTGGCGACCGCCGACCTGCAGGAGGGCATCCGCGCGGCCCGCGAGAAGCGGTCTCCGGAGTTCCGCGGCGTCTAGCTGGTGCGGACGTCGCTGATGATCGCCTGGAGCCGGGGGATCAGCTGCTTGACCAGGTCGGTCTTCTCCAGGTAGCCGTCGGCGCCGGCGTCGATCGCTCCCTGACCGGCCACGGCGAACGGGAAGCCCGAGAGCATCACCACGACCGCGTCCGGGGCGGCCTCGCGGATCTGCGGGAGTGCCTCCATGCCGTCCATGACGGGCATCGCGATGTCGAGCAGCACGAGGTCCACGTCGTGGGCGATCGCAGCGTCGATCGCCTGTCGTCCGTCCGCCGCCTGGGCGACGACGTGCCAACCGTCCGAGCGCCGGTCGATGACCCGGCTGATCAGCATCCGCAGGTCGGCGGAGTCGTCGACCACCATCACGCTCATGCCCGTCGTCGGTGCGGCGGCGCTCACGTGGGTGTCTCCGACGCGCTGGCCGGCCGTTGGCGGACCGCCATGCCGGGCAGGAGCTGGTGGCCCTGCGCCAGCTCACCGATCCACTTGCGCGCTTCGAGGGAGGTACGGGCGATCACCGAGCGAGCGTAGTCGGCGTCGTCGAGGTCGAGCGCCATCTCGGCGGTGACCAGGCCCTGGACGATCGTGTCGTTCACCTCGCGGACGAGGTGGTCGCGCTCGTTGTCCGCGGCACGCTGCGCCAGCTGCTGCTCCATCTCCTTCTGCATGGTGAGGTCGGTGAGCACCAGGCACCGCACCCGGACGTCCTCGATGTCGAGGTCGGTGGCCGCCACGAGGAACGGGACGGTCGAGCCCTTCGAGGCGACCAGGGACAGCTCTCCGCGGCGGGTACCGCCCTCGGCGGGGCTGACGAGCAGGGCATCGAGGGCCTGGTGCTGGGACGCCTCGAGGTAGTCGACCAGGTCGCGTCCGATCATCGAGTCACGGGCGACCCCGAGGAAGGTGGCGAGCTGAGCGTTGGCGTAGAGCACGACGCCTCCCTCGGACACCGTGACCGCACCTTCGCCCATGCTCTCGACGAGGACGCGGTAGGGGAGGTCGGCGCTGGCGAGGGTGTAGATCCGCTCCTCGTCGCCGGTGCCCATCACCACCGCGTCGACGCCGCCGCTGCTGATCGTGGTGAGGACCTCTTCGAGGTAGGCGATGTGTCCGCGCAGCGCGTTCATCTCGTCCAGCTCGCGCTCGGCCTCGGGGTCGCCGGCCGCGTGGTCGAGGTTCTCGGTCATGAGGTGGCTCCTCCCGGGGTCGGGCCCGGCTGCGGTGGCGTGAGATCGAGGGCGTGACGCAGCCGGTCGAGGTCGCTGAGGTCCCCGACGATGTAGCGGCGCGGACCGGGGGACTCCCGGACCAGGGTGGGCAGCGCGAGCACCCGGTCACGCACGACCTTCTCGGGGTGGTCGGCGGCGTCGTAGACCGCGAGCTCGAAGCGACCCTCGAGCTCGGTGTCGCACAGCGTGCGGACGAGCTTGATCGCAGCGGCGGACCGCGGCCCGGCGCCGCTCACATAGAGCGAGAGGGCCCAGTACGGTGCCTCCCCGGCGTCCGTGGTCACCGGCTCGTGTCGCCTGACGGCAGCAGCTGCAGGCCGACCAGGACCTTCTCGGTGTCGGAGAGGTCGCCGATGATCTTGCGGATCGGCTCGGGGAGCTTGCGCACCAGGGTGGGCACCGCGATGATCTCGTCGCCCCGGGCGAGGGCGGGGTGCTGGAGCAGGTCGATCACCTCGACGTCGTAGCGGCCCGCCAGGTGCTCCTCACAGACCTTCTTGAGGTTGTCGAGCGCGCGCACGGAGCGCGGCGACTGCCCGGCCACGTAGAGGCGCAGCGCGTAGTGCTCGCCCTCGGGGGTGCCTTCACCGGTGCTCACCGTGCCTCCTCCGGGGTGTCGCCGAGGATGGTCCGCTCGTGAGCCAGTGAGGCGCGACGGCTCTCCTCGGCGCGGTCCTCCTCGGTGAGCTGGTGGCGCGACATGTGCTCGAGACGGGCCGACCCGGTCAGGACTCCCTGCTCCCCGACGTAGACGTCGACCAGCTCCGGTCCGTCGTTCGTGAGCAAGAACTCGCGGACCTGGTTGGAGTGGGCGGATCCGCGGCTCTTGTTCACGAACAGCAGGCGGTTGCGCTCGCCGTTGCTCTCCACGTTGCGCAGCAGCAGCCAGGTGTCGGCGAGCGAGGAGATGTCGATCTCGCTGGTCTCCGAGTAGGTCCCGCGGGACAGGGTGGTCAGCACGGTGGTGATGCCCCGGCTCTTGAGCAGGTCGAGGTCGCGGGAGACGACGGACGCGGCGTTCGTCCCGGCCCGGACCAGGCTCGCGATCGCGTCGAGGACGACGATCATCGGGTCGTGGTCGTCGACCCATCGGCGCAGACTGGCCAGGTGCTCCTCGAAGCCGAAGGCGGTCGGCGGCACCGACTGGATCCGCAGGAGGCCGGCGTCGACCCAGCGTTGCAGGTCGTAGCCGATCGAGCGCATGTTGCGCACCAGCTGGGCCGGTGACTCCTCCATCGAGACGAACAGGGCGCGTTCGCCCCGGGCGCACGCGGCGTCGACCACGGCCGCCCCGATGCTGGTCTTCCCCGTGCCTGCCGAGCCGCTGATCATCGTCGAGGACCCGCGGTAGATGCCGCCCGCGAGCATGTGGTCGAGCTGCTCGATCCCGGTGGACACGCGCTCGGTCGGAGCCGAGTGCGCGAGTCCGAGCGAGGTGATCGGCACGACGTCGATGCCACGGTCGGTGATCAGGAAGGGGTACTCGTTGGTGCCGTGCAGCGAGCCGCGGTACTTGACCACGCGCAGGCGGCGGGTGGAGATCTCGTCGCTGATCCGGTGGTCGAGCGTGACCACGCAGTCGGAGACGTACTCCTCGATCCCGAAGCGGGTCAGCGAGTCGCCGTCACCACGCTCACCGGTGATCACCACCGTGAGGTCACGCTCCTTGAGCCAGCGGAAGAGCCGGCCGAGCTCTCCGCGCACGATGCCGGCGTTGGGCAGGGCGGTGAACAGCACCTCGATGGTGTCGATGACCACCCGCTTGGCCCCGATCGACTCCACGGCGCCGGCAAGCCGGATGAAGAGACCCTCGAGGTCGTAGGCGCCGGTCTCGACGTACTCCGTGGGATCGAGCCGGAAGGCGTCGACGACCAGGAGGCCGTCCCGCTCGAGCCCGGGCAGGTCGAAGCCCAGCGAGGCAACGTTGACCGCGAGGTCCTCGGCCAGCTCCTCGAAGGCCAGGAACACTCCAGGCTCGCCGAACTCGACCGCACCGCGTACCAGGAACTCCATCCCGAACAGCGTCTTGCCGGAGCCGGCAGAGCCCGTCACGAGGGTGGGACGACCGCGCGGCAGTCCGCCGTAGGTGAGCTCGTCGAAGCCGGCGATGCCGGTGGGGGCCTTGACGAGCGCCGTCGACTGCTCGTCCACCGCGGTCATCGCGCGGTGCCAAGGGCTGGTGTGAACCCGTTCACGCGCACAGTCTGTCCCTGTCTC
>CAVWML010000005.1:0-13057 GCA_963756045.1 uncultured Actinomycetota bacterium | reverse complement strand
GCTAGACCCGCACCACGCTGAACGCGAGGCCGAGCCCCTCGTCGGACTCCTCGAGCCCGTCGGCCGAGCCGGCCTCGGTCATCGTCGTGGCCAGCACCTCGCCCGCGACCAGGTCGTGGTGCTCCGCCAGCGCGAGCGCCACGGGTGCGCCGAGCTCCCCGTCGGCGTGCCAGGTCAGGGTGATCCGGTCGGAGACCTCGAAGCCGGCGTTCTTGCGGGCCTCCTGGACCAGCCGGATCACCTCACGAGCCAGTCCGGCGCGTCGCAGCTCGTCGGTCAGCTCGAGGTCGAGCGCGATCGTCTCGCCCTGCTCGTTGACCACCGACCAGCCCTCTCGCGGCCGCTCGGAGAGCAACACCTCCTCGGCGAGCACCTCCACCTGCGACCCGTCGCCAGCCTCGTCCAGCACCGTGACAGAGGCGCGCCCCTCGGCCGCGAGGGCGGCCGCCAACGCGGAGGCATCGGCCGCCGCGATCGCCGCGGCCACCCGCGGGGTGTCCTTGGCGAACCGCTTGCCGAGTGCCCGGAAGTTGCCCTTCGCGCTGTGGTCCACCAGGTCGGCGCCCGCGGCGGACAGCGGCTCGACCACGCCGACGTTGAGCTCGTCGGCCACCTCGCGCCGCAGCTCCTCGGACAGCAGGTCGTGGGCACCCGAGGCCACCAGCGCCCGACGTAGTGGCTGGCGGATCTTCACCTTCGCCTCGGCGCGGGCAGCGCGCCCGAGCTCCACCAGGCGGCGGGCGAGCCGCACCTGTGCCCTCAGCGAGTCGTCGACCAGGCTTCGGTCCACCTGCGGCCAGCTGGCCAGGTGCACCGACTCGGGCAGCTCGGTCGAGGTGCTCGCGAACACGTCCTGCCAGACCCGCTCGGTGATGAACGGCGTCAGCGGGGCGAGGCACAGCGTGACGACGTAGAGGCACTCGTGCAGCGTCGCGAGGGCCGCGGGGTCACCGCTCCAGAACCGTCGGCGGGAACGCCGGACGTACCAGTTCGACAGATCGTCGACGTACGCCGAGAGCAACGCCCCCGCGCGCTGGGTGTCGAAGTTCTCGAACGCCTCGGTCACCGACAGCGCCAGGCGGTGCGCCTCGGAGAGCGCCCAGCGGTCGAGGACAGGTCGGTCCGCGAGGTCGGGTGCCGGGTCTCCGGGACTCCACTGCGACGTGCCGGCGTAGAGCACCTGGAACGCGACGGTGTTCCAGTACGTCAGCAGGACCTTGCGCACCGTCTCCTGGATCGTGGTGTGCCCCACGCGCCGGGCAGCCCACGGCGAGCCGCCTGCGGCCATGAACCAGCGCACCGCGTCGGCGCCGTGCTCGTCCATCAGCGGGATCGGCTCGAGGATGTTGCCGAGGTGCTTGGACATCTTGCGGCCGTCCTCGGCCATGATGTGCCCGAGGCAGAGAACGTTGCGGTACGACGACTCGTCGAAGACCAGCGTCCCGACGGCCATCAGGGTGTAGAACCAGCCGCGGGTCTGGTCGATCGCCTCGCAGATGAAGTCGGCCGGGTAGGCCCGCTCGAGCATCTCCACCGAGCCTTCACGGTGGGGGTAGCCCCACTGGGCGAACGGCATCGAGCCGGAGTCGAACCACGCGTCGATCACCTCCGGCACCCGGGTGGCGGTCTGCCCGCAGGTGGGGCAGGCGAAGGTCACCTCGTCGACGTAGGGCCGGTGCGGGTCCAGCCCGGACTGGTCGGTGCCGGTGAGCTCGCTGAGCTCCTTGAGCGAGCCCACACAGGTCTGGTGGCCCTCCTCGCAGCGCCAGATCGGGAGCGGGGTGCCCCAGTAGCGGCTGCGCGAGAGCGCCCAGTCGATGTTGTTCTCCAGCCAGTCGCCGTAGCGGCCGTGCTTGATCGTGTCGGGGAACCAGTTGGTGTTCTCGTTCTCCCGGACCATGGCGTCCTTGATCGCGGTCGTCCGGATGTACCAGGACGGCAGGGCGTAGTACATGAGCGCGGTGTGGCAACGCCAGCAGTGCGGGTAGCTGTGCTCGTAGGCGACGTGGCGGAACAGCAGGCCGCGTGCGTCGAGGTCGCGGACCAGGTCGGCGTCGGCGTGCTTGAAGAACTGGCCGCCGACCAGCGCGATGTCCGCGGCGAAGTGGCCGTCGGGCTGGACGGGGACGACGACCGGCAGGCCGTACGCGCGGCAGGCCGTCATGTCCTCCTGGCCGAAGGCGGGCGACTGGTGCACCAGTCCGGTGCCGTCCTCGGTGGTGACGTAGTCGGCGAGCAGCACCAGGTGGGGTGCCGTGGCACCCTCCTCGACCGGCGGGAACTCCACCAGCTCGAAGGGCCGCTGGTAGGTCCAGCGCTCCATCTCCGAGCCGAGCACCGATCCCTCGACCGTCCATCCCTCCCCGAGTGCCGCGCCGACCAGCGCCTCGGCCACGACCAGCTTCTCCTGGCCGTCGGTCGCGAGCACGTAGGTCACGTCGGACCGCACCGCGACCGCCGTGTTGGACACCAGCGTCCACGGCGTCGTCGTCCACACCAGCAGTGCGGCTCCCTCCTGCGCCCACGGGCCCGAGGTGAGCGGGAAGCGGACGTAGACGCTGGGGTCGGTGACGGTCTCGTAGCCCTGCGCCACCTCGTGGTCGGAGAGTCCCGTCCCGTCGCGCGGGCAGTACGGCGTGACCCGGTAGTCCTCGACGAGCAGGCCCTTGCGGTGGATCTGCTGGAGGGCCCACCAGACCGACTCGACGTACTCGGGATCCATCGTGCGGTAGGGCTGCCGCATGTCGATCCAGCAGCCCATCCGGTCGGTCATCTCCTCCCAGAGGTCCACGTGGCGTTGCACCGACTCACGGCACCGCTCGTTGAACTCCGCGATCCCGAAGGCCTCGATGTCGGCCTTCCCGGAGAAGCCGAGCTCCTTCTCGACGGCGAGCTCGACGGGCAGGCCGTGGCAGTCCCAGCCGCCCTTGCGGTTCACCTGGTAGCCCTGCATCGTGCGGAAGCGCGGGAAGACGTCCTTGAACGTGCGGGCCTCGACGTGGTGGGTGCCGGGGCGTCCGTTGGCCGTGGGCGGGCCCTCGTAGAAGGTCCAGCTCTTCTCGCCCTCGTTGCGCTCGACCGACTTCTCGAAGATTCGGCGCTCGTGCCAGAGCTCGAGCACGCCGCGCTCGAGAGTGGGCAGGTCGACCTGCGGGGGCACGGGGCGGTAACCGGTCACGGGTGGGTCCTTCTTCGGTAGGGCGACAAACCTCCGAAGGGACGAGGTGCTCGCGCACCCCGCGGTACCACCCTCCTTGGCCGGCTGCGTGCTCGCCGACCCACTCACTGGTGCACCGCTGCCGGGTCTAGTCGGCGACCGACGAGCGGTCACCTTTCTTCCGGCGGCTCCGAGGTGATGGCCCCATCCACGCCGTGCGGTGCGAGCGAGTCTATCCGCCGCCTCCAGTGGATTTGTCGGCCCGGTGTGAAAGAGTGCCCCGGCACGGCGAGTTGAAGGGGATCGGCCCGCCACATATCCTCGCGCCACCATGTGTGGTGCCCGGGCCACATCTCTCCCGTAAGGGGTTCGACGTCATGGCAACCGCGACCAAGAAGTCCCTGGTGAGCCGCGCAGGTGCAGCGGCCCGCAAGGTCGTGGCCAGATCCTCGGCCACCACCAAGAAAGCGACGCCAGCGAAGAAGACGTCGGCCCCGACACCGGCGAAGAAGTCAGCGAAGAAGTCGGCACCGGCGAAGAAGACAGCCGCCAAGAAGACGGTCGCGAAGAAGGCCCCGGCGAAGAAGGCTACGGCCAAGAAGACCCCGGCGAAGAAGGCAGCGGCGAAGAAGGCAGCACCCACCAAGAAGGCAGCACCCGCGAAGAAGTCCGCCGCCAAGAAGGCGGCGGCCACGAAGACTCCAGCCAAGAAGACGGTCGCGAAGAAGGTGGCTCCTGCTACCAAGGCTCCAGCCCGCAAGACCGCTCAGAAGGCTGCTGCGAAGAAGGCCCCTGCCACCACGGCAGCACCGGCGAAGAAGACAGTTGCGAAGAAGGCACCCGTGAAGAACGCAGCGCCGCCCGAGAAGGCTGCCGCGAAGAAGACCACCCCGGCCACGAAGACGGCTCGGAAGACCTCCTCAGGTCGGGCCACCCCGGCCTCCAAGCTCGTCGTGCTCGAGCAGGAGGATCCCTGGACCAAGGCCGAGCTCGACGAGGTGCGGGCGACCCTGAAGTCCGACGTCGCCCGACTCACCGGCGAGCTCGTCGAGGTCGAGGAGGACCTCGCCGGCATGATCGAGAACTCCGGTGAGGGTGCGGGCAACGACCAGGCCGATGTCGGCTCCGCGTCGTTCGAGCGCGACCAGGAGATGGTCATCGTCAACAACGCCCGCGACATGCTGGAGCAGAGCCAGCACGCGTTGGAGCGGATCGCCGACGGCACCTACGGCCAGTGCGAGATCTGCGGCAACCCGATCGGCAAGAACCGGCTGATGGCCTTCCCGCGCGCGACCCTGTGCCTGAGCTGCAAGCAGCGCGAGGAGCGTCGCTGATCACGGCCGAGAGGTCTTCACCCGCCGGCGGCTCCGTGGGCGCCGGCCCACGGCGCACCTGGCTCGTGTGGCTCGTGGCCCTGGCGGCGTACGCCGTCGACCAGGTCGCCAAGCACCTGGCCGTGCAGCACCTCGCGGGCAGGGCGCCGGTCGACGTCGTGGGGTCGTGGCTCCGGCTCCAGTTGCTGCGCAACCCCGGCGCGGCATTCAGTGCGGGGGAGTCCCTGACGCCGCTGATCTCGGTGATCGCGGTGGCCGCCGCCGTCGTGGTCGTCGTGTTCGCGTTCCGGGTGCGGCACCGGGTCTGGGCGGTCGCTCTCGGACTGCTGCTCGCCGGGATCGTCGGCAACCTGACCGACCGGATCCTGCGCGAGCCCGGGCCCTTCCGCGGGCACGTGGTGGACTTCGTGGCGCTGCCGCACTGGCCGGTCTTCAACGTCGCCGACATGTGCATCGACGTCGCGGGCGTCCTGTTCGTGATCCTCCTGCTGCGAGGCGATCATCTCGACGGAAGCCCGCGCCACCAGCACGAGGACAGCGCGTGAGCGAGCCCGACGAGGACGCGAGGGTCCAGGAGATCCCCGACAGCCTGGCCGGCGAGCGCGTCGACGTGGGCCTCTCGCGGATGTTCGGGATCTCCCGCACCCGCGCCGCCGAGCTCCTCTCCGACGACCGCGTCCAGCTCGACGGCCGCCGACCCGCGAAGTCCGAGAGACTCGTCCCCGGGGCCGTCCTCGACGTGGTCTTCCCGCACGTCGGCGACCCGCTCGAGGTGACCCCCGAGCTCGTCGAGGGACTCAGCGTGATCCACGACGACCGCGACATCATCGTCGTGGACAAGCCGGTGGGGGTCGCCGTGCACCCGTCGATGGGGTGGACCGGTCCCACGGTCGTCGGGCACCTGCGCGCGGCGGGCATCGTCATCGCCACGGGCGGGGCACCGGAGCGACAGGGGATCGTGCAGCGACTCGACGTCGGTACGTCGGGCGTGATGGTGATCGCGAAGAGCGAGCACGCCTACTCGAAGCTCAAGAACGCCTTCCGCTACCGCGAGGTCGACAAGGTCTACCACGCGCTGGTGCAGGGTCACCCGGACCCGCTGGAGGGCACCATCGACGCGCCCATCGGGCGGCACACCAGCTCGGACTGGAAGTTCGCCGTGCGCGACGACGGCAAGCACAGCGTGACCCACTACGAGACGCTCGAGGCCCACCGGTTCGCCAGCCTGCTGGAGGTGCACCTCGAGACCGGACGCACGCACCAGATCCGGGTGCACATGGCCGCCCTGAAGCACCCGTGCGTCGGCGACCTCACCTACGGTGCCGATCCCACGCTGGCCGTCCGCCTCGGCCTGGAGCGGCAGTGGCTGCACGCCGTCCGCCTCGGTTTCGAGCACCCCGGAACCGGGGAGCAGGTGGAGTACGAGTCGGCCTACCCGGCCGACCTGGCGCGCGCCCTCGAGGTCATCCGTGGAGCCCACTGAGCACACCGCCGCCGAGGAGGAGTTCCTGGTGCGCCCCGGCACGCCGGCAGACCTCCCCGGGGTCTACGACGTCTACGCGGCGGCGATCGCCGACGGCGTCGTACCCGAGCCGCGGCCGGAGGCCGAGGTGCGCGCCTGGATCGACGGGTCGCTCGAGGATGGCAAGAGCCTCTGGGTCGCCGAGCGCGACGGGGAGCTGCTCGGCTTCGCGGTGGTGCGCGGTGCCTGGCTGTTCCTGCTCTTCGTCCACCCGGGCCGCCCGGCCCGGGGCGTGGGCGTCGCGCTGATGGAGCTGGTCAAGGCACTGCAGCCGCACGGCTTCGGGCTGCGGGTGCACGTCGCGAACGAGCGCGCCCGCTCCTTCTACCGCCGGAACGGCTTCATCGAGCTGGAGACCACCGACGGGAGCAGCTTCCCCGACCAGACGGCCGACGTGAAGATGGCCTGGCTCGGCGACGACCCCCTGAGCTACCTCCGCAGCCGGATCGACGAGGTGGACGACGAGCTCGCCGTGCTCCTCGCCCGCCGCGCGGCCCTGACCGCCGCCGTCCAGGACCACAAGGAGGTCGGCGGTCACGCCGGCCGCGACCCCGACCGCGAGGCCGAGATCGTCGACCGCATGGCCGCCCACGTCCCCAGCCTCGACCACGACCAGCTCACCCGCGTCATGCACACCGTGATCGCCGAGAGCCTCGCCGCCTGGGAGCGCCGGGCCGCGGGGGGCTGACGGTTTCCCATGGGAGGAACCTTTTCTGCCTCATCTCATAGGAAACTTCCTGTGCGATGGGGCAATTTCCTCTCCTACCCTGGGAAACCGCCGACCCTTCGCAGACCACCTACCCCGTGTTGCGCATCCCGGCGGCGATGCCGTTGATGGTGAGCAGGAGGGCGCGTTCGAGCTGGTCGCCCTCCTCGCCGGCGCGCATCCGGGTGAGGAGCTGCACCTGGAGGTGGTGGAGCGGCTCGAGGTAGTTCTCGCGGATCTCCAGGGTCGTGCGCAGGATCGGGTCGCGGTCGAGCAGGTGGTCCTCGCCGGTGACGGCCAGCACGCCCGAGACGGTGAGCTCGAACTCCTCGCGGATGTCGTCGAGCAGGCCGCGCAGCTCCTCGGGCACCAGCGCCTCGACGTAGCGCGCGGCGATGTCGAGGTCGGTCTTGACCAGCGTCATCGAGACGTTGTCGAGGAAGGTGCGGAAGAACGGCCAGCCGTCGTACATCTCGCGCAGCACCTCGCGCTCGTCGGCGACCGCCGCGAGACCGCTGCCCACGCCGAACCAGCCCGGCACGATCTGTCGCGACTGGGTCCACCCGAACACCCAGGGGATCGCGCGCAGGTCGTCGATGCCGGCGTCGGCGCCGGGTCGGCGCGCGGGTCGCGACCCGATGTGCAGCGCCCCGAGCAGGTCCACCGGGGTCGAGGCGAGGAAGTACTCCGGCAGCCCGTCGGTCTCGATCAGGCCGCGGTAGCGCCCGTGCGCGGCGTCGGAGAGCCGGTCCATCAGGCCGTCCCAGCGCTCGGCGTCCTCCGGGCTGCGGCGGTCCTTCTTGTGCAGCAGGCTCGCCTCGAGCGTCGCGGCGAGCGTGAGCTCGAGGTTCTGCCGCGCCAGCACCGGCAGGGCGTACTTGTCGCTGATCACCTCTCCCTGCTCGGTGATCTTCACCTCGCCCTCGACGGTGCCGTAGGGCAGCGCCATGATCGCGTCGTACGTCGGACCGCCGCCCCGCCCGACCGAGCCCCCGCGGCCGTGGAAGAACCGCAGCCGGACGCCGTGGCGTCGCGCGACGTCGCGGGCGGCTCGCTGGGAGCGCTGGATCTGCCACTGCGACGGGGCGATGCCGCCGGCCTTGTTGGAGTCGGAGTAGCCGAGCATGACCTCCTGCACGTCGCCGAGCAGCGAGAGCAGCCGCCGGTACGACGCGTCGGAGAAGAGCGCCTCGAGGATCTCGTCGGTCTTCTCCAGCTCCTCGACCGTCTCCAGCAGCGGTACGAAGCCGATGCGCGCGCTGCCGCCGACCAGGTCGACCAGGCCGGCCTCCCGGGCCAGCACGACAGCGGCGAGCACGTCGTCGGAGTGCCGGGTCATCGAGATGATGTAGCTCTCCACCGTGCGTGGCCCCAGCGTGTCCAGCGCCCAGCGGATCGTGGTGAAGGTCTCCGCGGTGATCGTGGCTTCTTCGTCGAGGGGGAGCGGCTGGGTCGACAGCGGTCGCCCGCCAGCCAGCTCCTCGCTCAGGACCTTGGTGCGGGTCTCCCGGTCGAGCTCGGCGTACGGCGTGGTGGCACCGCCCTCGCCCGCGGGCAGCCGGTCGAGCAGCTGACCGATGGCGGCGTGGTGCTTCTTCGCGTGCTCGCGCACGTCCAGGGTGGCCAGGGTGAGGCCGGTGGCGGCGACCGTGCGCACGAGCCGCTCCAGCTCGCCCCCTGCGACCAGCTCGCCCTGGTGCTCGAGCACCGAGCGGTGCAGCACGAGCAGGTCTTCGAGCAGCTCGGTGTCGTCGCGGTAGTCGCGTCCGTCGCGGTGCTGGCGGCCGCTGGAGATCCGCTCCTCGGTGAGCTGGAGCCGCACGTGCACGCAGGTGAGGTAGAGCCGGTAGGGCTCCTCCGCGTTGAGCCGGCGGTAGCGCGGCTCCACCTCGGGCAGCTCCGGGACCATCTGCTCCAGCCGCTCCCGGAGCTCCTCGGAGACGGTGGAGAGCCGCTCGCTGACCGAGAGGTCGCGGCGCAGCCTGTTCACCTCGCCGGAGAGCAGCCGGATGCCGTGCACGGCCTGCAGCTCGAGGACGGCGCGCGTGGTCGCGGGTGTGACGTTGGGGTTGCCGTCGCGGTCCCCGCCGATCCAGGTGCCGAAGCGCAGCGGACGGACCTCCGCCGGGAGCCGCACGTCGATCGCGGCGAGCTGGTCGCGCAGCTCCTCGAGCACGTCGGGCAGGGCCGCGGCGGCGAGTCCCTCGAGGTAGTAGACGCCGTTGCGGGCCTCGTCGATCGGCTGCGGCGGCTCCACCCGGATCTCGTCGGTGCGCCACAGCGTCTCGACGGCCTCCTCCAGCCGGCGGGTGCGACGCGGGGTGTCCGGCTGCTCCAGGAGCGCTGCCACCTGACGCATCTTCTCGATCGTGGAGCGGCGGGCGACCTCGGTGGGGTGCGCGGTGAACACCGGGCGCACCGCCACCTGCGGGATCTCCTTCGCGATCGTCTCGGAGTCGATGCCGGCCTCCTGGACCCGGGCCAGCGCGTCGTGCACCCAGCCCGTGGGACCGCCCTCGTCGCGGCGCGCGCGCAGCAGCGTGCGCCCGCGGTGCACCTGCTCGGCGACGTTGGCCAGGTGGAAGTACGCCGTGAACGCCCGCGCCAGCTTCGTGGTCGTCGCGAGGTCGAGCTCGGGCAGCTCGGCCAGCGTGTCGTCCTTGGCCAGCGTCCGGACCCGTTCCACGAGGGCGAGCAGGTCCTCGCCCTCGGCCCGCTTCAGCGTCTCGCCGAGCAGCGAGGTCACCAGGCGTACGTCGCGCCTCAGGTCGGCGTCGGGGGTGCCGTCGGTGGGATCGTTCACACCGGCAAGTATGGCCAGAGCCAGGTGCCGACGTCATGACGGCGAGGTTTCGACGGGCTCCACCGGCGGGGTGAGGACCGGCGCGAACCTCGGGGCGCGGGAGAGCCCGTGTCCCTGTCGGGGGGCGATGGGATCCTGATCTAGGGTGAACTTCTTCCCCCCACCGGGCTGCTGAGTTCGCCGGTAAGTCCTGATTGACCCAGATCGAGCAGGAAGGGCTGCACCGCTCCAGATGACGACCAGCCGGGACGGGTTCGTCCACCTGCACGTGCACACCGAGTACTCCATGCTCGACGGCGCGTCGTTGCTCGATGGTCTGTTCGAGCGGACCGCTCGGCTCGAGATGCCGGCGATCGCGATGACCGACCACGGCAACCTGCACGGTGCCTACGACTTCTGGTCCAAGGCGCGCGCCCACGGCGTCAAGCCGATCATCGGCCTGGAGGCCTACCTCACCCCCGGCACGCGACGCGACGAGCGGCGCCGGGTGCGGTGGGGCCGCGGCGACCTGGCCGAGGAGGGCGGCGACGACGTCGCGGGCGGCGGCGCCTACACCCACATGACGATGTGGGCCGCCTCGACCGAGGGCATGCACAACCTGTTCCGGCTCGCCTCCCGCTCGAGCCTCGAGGGCTACTACTACAAGCCCCGCGCCGACCGCGAGCTGCTCCACCAGTACGCCAAGGGCCTCATCGCCACGACCGGCTGCCCGTCGGGCGAGGTGCAGACCCGGCTCCGCCTCGGGCAGTACGACGAGGCGCGCACCGCGGCCGCGGAGTTCCAGGAGATCTTCGGCAAGGAGAACTTCTTCCTCGAGCTGATGGACCACGACATCGAGATCGAGAAGCGCGTCCGCGACGACCTGCTCCGGCTCGGCAAGGAGCTCGGCATCCCGCCGCTGGCCACCAACGACTCGCACTACAACAACCCCGAGGACGCCGAGGCCCAGGACGCCCTGATCTGCGTCGCCTCCGGCAAGCGGCTCTCCGACCCCAACCGGCTCAAGTTCGACGGCGGCGGCTACTACATCAAGTCCGCCGCCGAGATGCGCGAGCTGTGGGCGACAAGCACGGCATGCCCGAGGCGTGCGACAACACGCTGCTGATCGCCGAGCGCTGCGACGTCGAGTTCACCGAGTCGACCGGCGGCTACATGGCGCGCGCCGACGTGCCCGCCGGGCAGACCGAGGAGTCCTGGTTCCGCAAGGAGGTCTGGCGCGGCATCGAGGCCCGCTACCCCGGCGAGCCGCTCACCCAGGAGGTCCGGGACCGCGTCGAGATGGAGCTCGAGGTCATCGCCGACAAGGGCTACTGCGGCTACTACCTCGTGGTCGCCGACTTCATCAACTGGGCCAAGGACAACGGCATCCGGGTCGGCCCGGGCCGCGGCTCGGGCGCCGGGCTCGATCGCGGCGTACGCCCTGCGGATCACCGACCTGTGCCCGCTGGAGCACGGCCTGATCTTCGAGCGCTTCCTCAACCCCGAGCGCCCCTCGATGCCCGACTTCGACATCGACTTCGACGAGCGCCGGCGCGGCGAGGTCATCCGCTACGTCAGCGACAAGTACGGCTCCGACCGGGTCGCCATGATCGCGACGTTCGGCCGGCTCAAGTCCAAGGCGGCGATCAAGGACGCCGCCCGGGTCCTCGACTACGGCTTCGCGATGAGCGAGCGGATCACCAAGGCGCTGCCGGCCGACGTGATGGGCAAGGGCGTCCCGCTCAAGGACCTCTTCGACCCGAGCACAAGCGCTACGGCGACGGCGCGGAGTTCCGCGCGCTGCACGAGGCCGACGCCGACGTCCGCAGCATCTACGAGACCGCGGTCGGCCTGGAGGGCCAGATCCGCCAGTGGGGCGTGCACGCGGCCGGCGTGATCATGTCGAGCACGCCGCTGATCGACATCGTGCCGATCATGAAGCGCGAGCAGGACGGCGCGATCATCACCCAGTTCGACTACCCGATGTGCGAGGCGCTCGGGCTGGTCAAGATGGACTTCCTCGGGCCTGCGCAACCTCACGGTGCTCGACGACGCGCTCGAGAACATCAAGCTCAACCGCGGCGAGGACGTCGTGCTCGAGGACCTCACCTTCGACGACCCGGCGACCTACGAGCTGCTCTCCCGCGGCGACACGCTCGGCGTCTTCCAGCTCGACGGCGGCCCGATGCGCGCGCTGCTGCGCAGCATGCAGCCCGACAAGTTCGAGGACATCTCCGCCGTCGGCGCGCTCTACCGCCCGGGCCCGATGGGCGCCGACTCGCACAACAAGTACGCCCGCCGCAAGAACGGCCGCGAGCCGATCGACCCGATCCACCCCGAGCTGGCCGAGGCGCTCGAGCCGGTGCTGGGGGAGACCTACGGCCTGATCGTCTACCAGGAGCAGGTCATGGCGATCGCCCAGGTCCTGGCGGGCTTCACGCTCGGACAGGCCGACAACCTGCGCCGCGCCATGGGCAAGAAGAAGAAGGAGGAGCTCGACAAGCAGTACGCCGGCTTCCAGGCCGGCATGCTCGAGCGCGGCTTCTCGCAGACGGCCATCACCACGCTGTGGGACATCCTGCTGCCGTTCTCCGACTACGCCTTCAACAAGGCGCACTCCGCGGCGTACGGCGTCATCTCGTACTGGACCGCCTACCTCAAGGCCAACTACCCGGCCGAGTACATGGCGGCGCTGCTCACCTCGGTCAAGGGCGACAAGGACAAGTTGGCGATCTACCTCAACGAGTGCCGCCGGATGGGCATCAAGGTGCTGCCGCCCGACGTCAACGAGTCGGCGCACGAACTTCACCCCGGTCGGCACCGACATCCGCTTCGGGCTCACCGCGATCCGCAACGTCGGCGACAACGTCGTGGACGGGATCGTCGAGGCGCGGCGGCGAAGGGCCGCTTCGAGGACTTCAACGACTTCCTCGACAAGGTCGACGCCCAGGTCTGCAACAAGCGCGTCATCGAGTCGCTGGTCAAGGCCGGCGCGTTCGACGACATGAAGCACCGGCGCCGCGCGCTGACGCGGTCGTCGAGGAGGCGCGTCGACCGCTACGCCTCGATCAAGCGCGACTCCGGCGACGGCCAGGACTCGCTCTTCGACACCGCTCGACGACGCGACGGGCGGCGCCGAGCCGATCTTCGACCTGCCGGTCGCGATCCCCGACGTCGACGAGTGGGACAAGACGACGCTGCTCGGCCACGAGCGCGAGATGCTCGGCCTCTACGTCTCCGACCACCCGCTGCCCGGCCTCGAGCACGTGCTCGCAGACGCAGCCGACTGCACGATCGGCCAGCTGCTCACCGACGAGGAGCGCGCCGACGGCACGCACGTGGTCATCTGCGGGCTCATCACCAGGTGCAGCGCAAGATGACCAAGCGCGGCGACCCCTGGGCGATCGTCACGCTCGAGGACCTCGAGGGCGCGATCGACGTGCTGCTCTTCCCCAGCGCCTACCAGCTGGCCAGCACGCTGGTCGCCGAGGACCAGATCGTCACCGTCAAGGGCCGCCTCGACGAGAGCAAGGACGAGCCGGAGCTGCGGGGCCGG
>CAVWML010000004.1:0-8499 GCA_963756045.1 uncultured Actinomycetota bacterium | reverse complement strand
GATGCGGACCTTCCAGAAGGCCCTCGACGCCACCGTCTGGCCCCGCCTGTTCGGCGGCTGCCACTGCGGCCGCGACACCGCGGCGGCCATCGCCGACGCCGGCTTCACGATCATCGAGATCGAGCGGTTCACCTTCCCGGAGGGCTCGCGCACGCCGGAGGCGGCCTCGATCCTCGGCCGCGCCATCGCCTAACCGTGCGCCGGGCTCGCCCGTGCGGAACCGGGACGACCGGGGACCGTTACGATGAACGACGGGCTCGCAGCGTCCGGCGTTGCGCCCGTCACCCCATGAAGCCACCCAGGGAGTAGCTCGCGTGTCGATCATCGACAAGGTCCTGCGCATCGGCGAGGGCAAGATCCTCCGCCAGCTCGAGGCCATCGCCAAGGCCGTCAACGCCATCGAGGACGACTTCGTCGCGATGTCCGACGAGGAGCTGCGCGCGCAGACCGAGGAGTTCAAGCAGCGGCTCGCCGACGGCGAGGACCTCGACTCGCTGATGCCGGAGGCGTTCGCCACCGTGCGCGAGGCCGCCAAGCGGGTGCTCGGCCAGCGTCACTTCGACGTCCAGATCATGGGCGGCGCGGCGCTCCACCTCGGCAACATCGCCGAGATGAAGACCGGTGAGGGCAAGACGCTGGTGGCGACCCTCCCGGCGTACCTCAACGCGCTGACCGGCCGCGGCGTCCACGTCGTCACCGTCAACGACTACCTCGCCAAGTACCAGGCGGAGTGGATGGGCCGCGTCCACCACTTCCTCGGCCTGTCGCATCGGCGTGATCCTGCCCGAGATGACGCCCGGCCGAGCGCCGCGAGGCCTACGCCTGCGACATCACCTACGCCACCAACAACGAGCTCGGCTTCGACTACCTGCGCGACAACATGGCGACCTCGCTCGACGACCTCGTCCAGCGCGCCCCCAACTTCGCCGTCGTCGACGAGGTCGACTCGATCCTCATCGACGAGGCCCGGACGCCGCTGATCATCTCCGGTCCCACGCAGGACGAGGTCGAGTGGTACGCCGAGTTCGCCAAGGTCGCGCGCCGGCTCGTCAAGGACGAGGACTACGAGGTCGACGAGAAGAAGCGCACGATCTCGATCCTCGAGCCCGGCATCACCAAGGTCGAGGACTACCTCGGCATCGAGAACCTCTACGAGTCGGCCAACACCCCGCTGATCTCCTTCCTCAACAACTCCATCAAGGCCAAGGAGCTGTTCCGCAAGGACAAGGAGTACGTCGTCCTCGACGACGAGGTGCTGATCGTCGACGAGCACACCGGCCGCGTGCTCTCCGGTCGCCGCTACAACGACGGCCTGCACCAGGCGATCGAGGCCAAGGAGGGCGTGACCGTCCGCGAGGAGTACCAGACCCTCGCCACGATCACCCTCCAGAACTTCTTCCGCCTCTACGACAAGCTCTCCGGGATGACCGGCACGGCGATGACCGAGGCCTCCGAGTTCGACAAGATCTACAAGCTCGGCGTCGTCCCGATCCCGACCAACAAGCCGATGCTGCGCATCGACCAGCCCGACCTCGTCTACCGCACCGAGGAGGCGAAGTTCGCGGCCGTCGTCGAGGACATCGCCGAGCGCCACCAGAACGGTCAGCCGGTGCTGGTCGGCACCACCTCGGTCGAGAAGTCCGAGCTGCTCTCGGGCCTGCTGCGCAAGAAGGGCGTCCCGCACTCCGTGCTGAACGCCAAGCAGCACGCCGACGAGGCCAAGGTCGTCGCGATGGCCGGCCACAAGGGCGCGGTCACCGTCGCCACCAACATGGCCGGTCGCGGCACCGACATCATGCTCGGCGGCTCCACGGAGTTCCTCGCCGACCAGGAGCTGCGCAAGCAGCGGCATCGACCCGGTCGACAACGCCGAGGAGTACGAGGCCGCCTGGCAGGCGACCCTCGACCGGATCACCGAGCAGGTCAAGGCCGAGCACGACGAGGTCAAGGACGCCGGCGGTCTCTACGTCCTCGGCACCGAGCGCCACGAGTCGCGCCGCATCGACAACCAGCTCCGCGGTCGTTCCGGCCGTCAGGGCGACCCGGGCGAGTCCCGCTTCTACCTCTCGCTCGGCGACGACCTGATGCGGCTGTTCAAGAGCGACTGGGTCGAGCGGATCCTGCTCGCGCTGCGCGTGCCCGACGACCAGCCGATCGAGAACAAGTCGGTGACCAAGTCGATCGCCTCGGCCCAGGGCCAGGTCGAGGGCCTCAACTTCGAGTCCCGCAAGAACGTCCTGAAGTACGACGACGTGATGAGCCGCCAGCGCGAGGTCATCTACGGCGAGCGCCGCCAGGTGCTCGAGGGAGCCGACCTCGAGGACCAGGTCCGCACGATGATCGACGAGTTCGTGACCGGCTACGTCACCGCCGCCACCGAGGACTTCCCCGAGGAGTGGGACCTCGAGGCGCTGTGGACCGCGATGAAGACGGTCTACCCGGTCGGCATCCGCTACCAGGACCTCGAGCGCGAGGCCGGCGGCCGTGACGGGCTCGACCGCGAGACCCTGATCGACGACCTCAAGGCCGACGCGCACAAGGCGTACGACGCCCGCGAGGCCGAGGTCGGCGCCGAGGTGCTCCGCGAGCTCGAGCGGCAGGTGCTGCTCTCGGTGCTCGACCGCAAGTGGCGCGAGCACCTCTACGAGATGGACTACCTCCGCGAGGGCATCGGCCTGCGGGCCTACTCCCAGCGCGACCCGCTCGTGGAGTACCAGCGCGAGGGCTTCGACATGTTCAACGCCATGAAGGAAGGCATCCGCGAGGAGACCGTCGGCTTCCTGTTCAACCTCGAGGTGCAGGTCGAGGACGACGAGGACCAGGAGCAGGACCTCGACGCCGAGGCCGCCGCCCTGATCGAGGGCATGCGCGCGGCCGAGCAGCCGCCGACGAGCCGCACGACACGACCACGACCACGACCACCACGACCACGGCACGCGCCGCTGATCCGGGCCAAGGGGCTGGACGCGCCGAAGCGCGCCGCAGAACCTCACCTACTCCGCGCCCAGCGAGGACGGCGAGGCCGAGGTCAAGGGCTGCCGGGCCCGCGTCCGAGGACCCGTACGCCGGGGCCGGCCGCAACGCGCTGTGCCCCTGCGGCTCGGGCAAGAAGTACAAGAAGTGCCACGGCGCCCCGGGTGGTCCCACCGACCTCAAGGCCCGGCCCGCCGGCTGAGCCAGGCTGCGGCTCAGCCGAACTGCAGGGCGGTGCAGCACCAGCGCCCCTCGACCACGTCGAGGCGCGCGGCGATCGCGCGCGAGCGGTGCCCGTGGCGCACGTGGATGCTGACCTCGGCCGCCCGCGGCGAGGGGCAGAACAGGTGCACGCTGCGCACCTGGCTGCGCAGCCGTCGCACGCGCCGGTCGCCGGGGGTCGTGCGCTGGAGCAGCGCGGCCCGGCGCTGCAGGTCGGCGTAGACCTGGTCGCTGGTCCAGCGCAGCAGCTGCTGCGGACCGCGGTCGCCGCCCATCACCTCGACGACGGCGCTGGCGAAGCGCTGGACGAAGGCCTCGAGCTCGGCCCGGTCGCCCGGCACGAGGCGTAGCTCGGGAGCCCGCGCCGTGCGCACCGGTGGTCCGAAGTCGAGCGCGAGCGTGCCCTGGATGCTGGCCATCGGCACGGTGGCCAGGGGCTGCAGCGTCGACGGTCATCGGTGCTCCTCGCGGGCGTGGTCGAGACCGGGAGCGCGGAGTCGCTGCCCGGGTCGGATCAGGTCGGGATCAGGGCCGATGACCGCGCGGTTGACGGCGTGCCAGCGGCGTACGGCGGAGGCGACCCGGGCGTCGCTGGCGTGCGGCGGCAGCTGACGCGACGCGAGCGCCCACAGCGTGTCCCCGGGGCGTACGACGAGCACCCGGCTCGCCGGTGCGGTCGGCTCACCGAGCGGCCGGTTCGGCAGCGGCAGCGCCTGCGGCTCGTGGGTGGTGGTCGCGAGCACGGTCGCGCCGACCGGCCCGGGGGTGGCGCCGACGAGCACCACCCCGACCCCGGCGAGCAGGGCGCGGCGTACGGCCGGGGGAGTGGCGACCCACGAGAGCGCCCGGACCCGGCCGGCGCTCCACGTCTCGACGACGAGCGCGGCGCAGATCAGCAGCGCCCCAGACCGCGCAGCCGAGGAGCACCCACGCGGCGAGCGCGACCAGGAGGGCGTCGTACGTCGGGGTGAGTGGCTGCCGCGCCGTGCGGGTGACCTGCTCGACCGCCGCGGCAGCAGCGCCGGACAGGGCCAGAAGCGCCAGCGGGCGCAGCGTCGTACGGGAGGGGATGATCATGCTCAATGCCTTCGTTTGCTTGTGTTTGCGTCAGACAACGCTCAGAATCATCGTGTGTCAAACGTTTGTCCACAGCGGTTTGGTCGGCTCCGCGGCCGGGCATGTCACAGGTCAGGCGTTCGGGTCGCCGCCATGAGGAGTCGCAGATGAGCTGGGAAGCGTCGATGGTCGCGCTGTTCGAGGACCTCGAGCAGCAGGCGGCCGGTCTCCGGCTCGCCGAGCGCGACGCCGAGGTGGCCGAGCTGACGTTGGCGGAGTACTCCCGGATCAGCCTCGGCGCCCGCCTGCACGCCTCGCTCGGCCACGACCTGCGGCTGACGCCTGGTCGGCGGGCGCCAGGTGTCGGGCCGGCTGGCCCGCGTCGGTGACGGCTGGCTGCTGCTGGTCGACCGGACCCGTGAGTGGATCGTGCGCGACGCGACGATCGCGTCGGTCGCCGGCCACTCCGCGCGGGCCGACAGCGAGGAGACCTGGTCGGTCGTCGACAACCTGAGCCTGCGCGCGATCCTGCGCCGCCTCGCCGCGGACCCGCGACCGTGCGTCCTGCACTTCGTCGACGACCAGCAGCTGCGCGGCCGCATCGGCCGGGTGGGCCAGGACTTCGTCGAGCTGGTGCTCGGCGAGGGGGCCGGACCGCTCGGTCGCAGCTGGTGCCGACCGCGTCGTTGGCGGCCCTCCAGGGGGAGGTCGTGAGCGCGGTCGTGCGGCTCAGTCGCGCGCGGCGGAGCCCTCGACGAACGGGTGCTCGCGTCACGAACTGCTCGGCGTCGGCGAACGCCCGCTGGATGTAGTCCTCGAGGTCGCTGGCCTGGACGCGCCACTGGCCGCGCCCGCCGATCTTCATCGCCTTCAGCTCGCCCCGGCGCACGAGCGCGTAGACCTGCGCGCCGGAGATGTTGAGCACCTCGGCGACGTCGGCCAGCTGGAGGAACCGCGGCGATGCCTGCATGTGCACCACTCTGCCACCGGTTGCGTCCGGTCGCGAAGCGTTGACACGCGTCGTCTGTGGACGACGAGCCACGGAAGTTCCGACGCGATGACCATGACCGCACCCCGCGCGCCGCGACCCGGTGG
Source organism: uncultured Actinomycetota bacterium (assembly GCA_963756045.1). Classification (GTDB taxonomy): domain Bacteria; phylum Actinomycetota; class Actinomycetes; order Propionibacteriales; family Nocardioidaceae; genus Marmoricola. The sequence goes on along the minus strand of CAVWML010000004.1, from coordinate 3,153 downwards.
CGCCGCCGGCGACCCGCAGCCGCCCGCCGGGCTGGCGCAACCCCCGGCTCCTGCTCGGGCTGGTCCTCGTCGCCGCCTCCGTCGTGCTCGGCGCTCGCCTGATGAGCGCCGCCGACGACACCGTCCCGGTCTGGGCGCTGTCCCGCGACCTGCCCGCCGGCGCACGCGTGGCCGACGGCGACCTCGAGGCACGACGGGTCCGGTTCCCCGACGCGGCCACCGCCGACGGCTACCTCGCGGCCGACCACGCCATGCCCGCGGGTGCCACGCTCGGCCGCGAGGTGGCGGCCGGAGAGCTCCTGCCGCGCTCGGCACTGGCCTCGGGCTCCGGACCGGCGGTCGTCGAGGTGCCGATCAGCGTCGCCTCCGACGACCTGCCCGCCACCGTTCGGCAGGGGTCCCACGTCGACGTCTGGGTGACGCCGAAGGTGAGCACCGTGTCCGGCCAGCGGCCGCGCGCGGTGGAGGTGCTCGACGACGTCGTCGTGGTCGCGGTACCCCGCTCGGCCGACTCGCTGGCGCCGCAGGCCACTCGGCAGGTGATCGTCGGCGTACCCGAGGAGCGGGCGTCCAGCCTCAGCACCGCCCTCGGTGGCATCTCCGACGGCCGCGTCGTGATCGCGCGCGCGAGGATGACCGCCCGGTGCCGGTCCTGCTGGCCGCGGGCGGTGCCGCCTGGGAGGCCACCGCCCTGCGCCTGCTCGGCGCCGAGGGTCTCGTCGTGGTCAAGCGCTGCGTCGACCTGCACGACCTCCTCGCCAGCGCGGCCACCGGCCAGGCCGGGCGTGGCGGTGGTCTCCGGCGAACTCGACGGGCTGGACGCCGACGCCGTGATGCAGCTGCTGCGCGACGACGTCCGCTGCGTGGCGGTCGACGGGGAGGCCGACTTGCTCTCTCGGCTCGGCGTGGTCAGCGTCGTCGCCGCCGCCGAGCTGGACGCCCTGCCCGACGCCGTACGCGCCGCCGGCACGCAGGACCTCGTCCTCGACCCGGAGCCGCTCGAGCAGTCCACCCTCGTCGCCGGAGGTACGCCGGGACGCGTGGTCGCCGTGCACGGTCCTGCAGGCGCTCCCGGCCGTACGACGCTCGCGATCGGCCTCGCTGCCGAGCACGCCCACGCGCTCGCGGCCCGCCGTGCTGGTCGACGCCGACCCGCACGGCGGCGCCGTCGCCCAGCACCTCGGCGTGCTCGACGAGGTCAGCGGACTGCTCGCCGCGGCGCGGCTGGTCAACGCGGGCACGCTCGACGCTGCCGGGTTCGCCCGCTGCCGACGCGTGGTGGCCGAGGGCTTCGACGTGCTCACCGGGACTGCCGCGCCCCGACCGCTGGGTGGAGGCGCGGCCCGGAGTCCTCGACGCCGTCCTCGACCGCTCGGCGGAGGTGGGCGACGTCGTCGTCGACACCGGCTTCAGCCTCGAGGACGACGCCGACCTCGGCCGGATGCACTCGCGCAACCAGCTCACCCTCGACGCCGTCGCGGCCGCCGACACGGTCGTGGTGGTGGGCTCCGCCGAGCCCACCGGGTTGGCCCGCCTGGCCCGCACGCTCGTCGAGGTCCGCGACCTCAGCGGCGCTCCCGTGGTCGTCGTGGTCAACCGGATGCGCGACTCGCTCGGCTGGCGCCGCCGCGACATCCTCGGCATGGTCGAGGGCTACATCCGCCCGGAGTCGGTGCACTTCCTGCCCGAGGACCGCGCGACCACCGACAAGGCGCTGGTGGCCGGGCCGCTCGGTGGTCGAGCTCGGCGACTCGACCGCTGCGGCGCGGGATCGCGGAGATCCACGACGCCGTGTTCGCGCCGCGAGGTTCAGAACCCGCCGAGCAGCAGGTAGAGACCCGTGATGGTGTAGGCGACCATCACGAGCAGCATCCCGAGCTGGCCGGTCACGTGGTGGCGCGCGGGCAGCAGCTTGATCGCGCGGTCGTGAGCGACGACCACACCGACGACGTGGCCGAGCACGATCGCCAGCACCTTGAGCACGGCGAGCAGGGTCGGGTGGAAGGACAGCCAGTAGTCCACCGACCAGTTGGCCGTCAGCAGGTAGTTGTCGCCCCGCACCATCGGGTCGCTGAGCTGGATCAGCGTCGTCTGCCCCTGCTCGACGAAGTAGCTGAGGTAGTGCGCGGTGATGTAGCCCGACGACGATCGGGATCACCGAGTGCGCCATCAGGCCCGGCAGGGCGCGACGTCGTACGCCGTGGGGGCCGTCGGTCTCCACGCCCGTCGACATCGCGGCGATCGTGAACGTGATCGCGACGACCAGGCAGAAGACGAGCAGACCGAGGGTGTTGGTCAGGATCGACGGCAGCGGGACCCTGCCGGTGAAGTTCACCCACGCGAGCTGGTCCTTGTAGGTGTCGAACGCCGTCGACCCGAAGAGCACCGCCACCACGGGCAGCAGCCCCGGTCGCGGACGGACCGTCGCGATGTGCGCGAGCGGGCTCCGCACCACCAGCCGGTCGCCGTCGCGGCCCCAGAAGGAGAGCTTGGCGACCAGGCTCGAGTACACCTCGAACGGGTCGGCGCGAGCGAGCCACACGTCGCCGAAGACGGCGGCACCGACCAGCATCACCGCGAGGTACGCCGCCAACCACAGCCGCACCGAGCCCAGGTAGGCGCTCTGCGGGTTGACCAGCTCCTGCCAGACGAAGGCGAACAGGCCGATCGCGGCGGGCCAGTACCCCAGCCGCGCGGGGTACGTCGCGAGCCCGCCCGAGGGGTCACCTCCGGTCGCCTTCGCCAGCAGCAGGTTGAGCGTGCGCACCGGGCTGACCGCGCGTACGACGGGCCCGAAGAGCAGCGAGAACGGCACGATCCCGACCCACACCAGCACGTAGAAGGTGCCGAGCACGGGGTTGGTGACCAGGTCGGGGCCGGCGATCAGCGCCCAGAGCACGTAGCCGAAGAACAACAGCCCCAGGATGCGGATCGTCCACGCGAAGACGGGCCGAGTCGACCATCGCCGCGATCCAGCGCGGCGCGGGGCGGCCTGCGGAGAGCTCCTGGTGGCGCGGCGTACGCCAGGCCAGCGCGAGCACGCAGAACGACACGATCAGCGCGGCCACGGCAGCGCCGACGGCGAGGCCGAGCGGGATCGGGAGGTCCTTGGCGCCGCCGATCCCGTGCAGGGGCAGCACCATGAACGCGCTC
>CAVWML010000003.1:0-124299 GCA_963756045.1 uncultured Actinomycetota bacterium | reverse complement strand
CCGCCGACGGAGTCGCCCGCGTAGTAGAACGGACGGCCGAGGTCGCCGCGGTGCTCCTGCACGTCGTCCACCACCCGCAGCACCCCCCGGGCGAGGTCGGCCATCGTGATCGGCTCGTCCGGGACGCTGTGGTTGTGCCCGTGGCCGGGGAGGTCCCAGGCCACGACGTCGAAGCGCTCGGTCAGACCCGCCTGGGCGCACGCGGTCCACAGCGTCGTGGCCGAGGTCCCGAGGGAGGGCCCGAGCACCAGCAGCGGGAGCTCGGTGCGGTGGGCGGCGCCGGTGAGCCGCACCAGGGTCAGCGCCGGGGTCACGGGGTCTCCTCCAGTCGGGTGAGGACACGGTTGATCGTCGCGTCGACCTGCTGCTGGTCGACGGACTCCTCCACTCGAGCCGCCATGGCAGCGGTGTCGACGCGCAGGCCGGCCACGAGCTCGGCCGCCTGGGACGCCGCCACCAGGGTCCGGCGCGAGATCACGGCCAGGGTGGACCACTCCGTGTGCCAGGCCCCGTCGGGCCGCTCGTCGCCGGCGCTCGCCGCCGCGAGGTGCATCTGTGCGGCCAGGCCGGGTGCGGTCAGGGCCGCGCGACGCACGAGCACGGAGAGCACGGGGTTCTGCTTGTGCGGCATGGACGACGAGCCGCCGCGGCCCTCGGCCCGGGGCTCGGCGAGCTCGGCCACCTCCGAGCGCGCACCGACCAGGACGTCCTCGGCGAGGTGCCCCAGGGCGTCGGTCACGGTGACGAGCGCGTCGGCGTACCGCGTGAACGGGGTGCGCACGGTGTGCCACGGAGGTACGTCGTCCAGCCCGAGGGCCGCGCACGCAGCAGCGGACTGCGGGAGGCCGATCCCGACCGGGCCGCCGAACTGTCCCGGCCACCGCAGCGACCGGACCTGCTCGCGCGCGTCGAGCACGCCCTGGAGCCAGTGCGCGGCCTTGAGGCCGAAGGTGATGGGGCGTGCGTGCTGGGTCAGCGTGCGGCCCGTCATCGGGTCGGCCCGGTGCCGGTCGGCGAGCTGGCTGAGAGAGAGGGCCGACCGGTCGAGGTGCTCCAGCAGCAGCCCGGCCGTCGCCCGCGCGCACAGCACGAGGGCGGTGTCCAGCACGTCTTGGCTGGTGAGTCCGCGATGCAGCAGGTCGGCGGCCTCAGGCGCGGCGCGCTCGACCAGGCGCCGGCGCATCAGCTCCACGAGCGGGATCACCGGGTTGCCACCCGCCTCGGCGGCGCCGGCGACCAGCTCGACATCGGCCGCGGAGACCAGCTTGTGGTCCTCGCCGTCCTCGAGGTAGGGCTGTCCCGCCTCGAGCTGCAGCACCTGCAGCCACACGAGCTCGACGTCCTGCATCGTCTCGAGGAACGACGCCTGGTCGAATGCCAGCAGCGCCCGCTCGTCGCCGGGCCAGAAGAGGTCTGCCATCAGGCTCCTGCGAAGTCGAGGAAGACGGTCTCGTGCTCGCCCTGGAGGTGCACGTCGAACACGTACCCATTGTCCTCGGCCACGGCGAGCAGCGTCGAGCGGCGGTCTGCCGCGACCGACCTCAGGAACGGTGCATCTGCCTGGTCGGGCAGGTAGACGCGGGTGAACAGCCGGTCGAGCAGGCCGCGGGCGAAGACGGTCATCGCGATGAACCCGTCGGTCGGCACGACCGTGGTGAAGGTGTAGCGCCCGGCGCCGTCGGTGGCCGCGCGCCCGAAGCCGGTGAAGGTCCACCCGTCCCGGTCCAGGGAGCCCTCGGCCGCCGGGACGCTCCCCTGGGAGTCGCGCTGCCAGATCTCGAGGAGCGCGTCGGGCACCGGGTCGCCCGCGCCGTCGAACACGGTCCCGTGCAGACGCACGGCGTCGGGGTGCGCGGGCGGCACGAGGTCCTCGCCGCCCTCCCACGGCAGGGCGTAGCCGAAGAACGGGCCCACGGTCTGACCAGGGGTGGTGCTCATGCGTGGTCCTCCTCGAGCGGGGTGCGGTGCGACCCGGTGAGCACGATGTCCCAGGAGTACCCGGTCGCCCACTCGTGCTGCGTCAGGTCGTGGTCGTACGTCGCGACGAGCGATGCGCGGGCCTTCGGGTCGGTGATCGACTGGTAGATCGGGTCGAGGGCGAACAGCGGGTCGCCGGGGAAGTACATCTGCGTGATCAGCCGCTGGGTGAACTCGCGGCCGAACAGTGAGAAGTGGATGTGCGCGGGCCGCCACGCGTTGTGGTGGTTCTTCCACGGGTAGGGGCCGGGCTTGATCGTGGTGAACCGGTACCTGCCGTCGTCGTCGGTGATCGTCCGGCCGACCCCGGTGAAGTTCTTGTCCACGGGCGCGGGGTGCTGGTCGCGCTTGTGGATGTAGCGCCCCGCGGCGTTGGCCTGCCAGACCTCGACCAGCTGCCGGCGCACCGGGCGGCCCTCGCCGTCGAGCACCCGGCCGGCGACCACGATCCGCTCGCCGACCGGTTCGCCCGCGTGCTGGATGGTCAGGTCGGACTCGGCCCAGCCCACGTCGCGGTGCCCGAAGACCGGCGCGAACAGCTCGATCTCCTCGGGATCGGCCTGCTGCAGCGCCTGCGTCGGGTGGCGCAGCCGGCTGCTGCGGTAGGGCGCGTAGTCGAGCAGGGGCTGCGGGACGTCGCCGCCGGACTGCTCGGCGTCGTGGGCGATCGAGTCGATCTCCGCGCTGATCTCGGCCTGGCTGTCCAGGCCGTGGGTGGGGGTGCTGTCGGTCACCCGACCACGGTACGGCGCAGGCGGCCGCGGGAACGCCCGCTCCTTCTGCTGAGTGGAAGACCCGAGATGCCCGGCGTTCCGGTCGGTGGAACGATGAGTGCGTGGCCGGCAACCTCTCACGTCCCGGAGCGACCGTCACCGGGCGGGCGCTCGCCCTGGTCGGCGCCTTCGACGAGGACCACCGTCGGCTCAGCCTGACCGAGCTCGCGCTCCGGGCCGAGCTGCCGGTTCCGACCGCCCATCGGCTCGTTGCGGAGCTGGTCCAGTGGGGTGCCCTGACCCGCACCGGGTCCGGTGAGTACGTCGTCGGCCGGCGTCTCTGGGACGTCGGCCTGCTGGCCCCGGCGCAGACCGGGCTGCGGCAGGTCGCCTCGCCGTACCTGCACGACCTGTACGGCGCGACCCTGGCCACGGTGCACCTCGCGGTCCGAGACGGCAGCGAGGTGCTCTACCTCGACCGACTGGCCGGCAACGCCTCGGTGCCGGTGGTCAGCACCGTCGGCTCGCGGCTGCCGATGCACGCGACGGGGGTCGGCAAGGTGCTGCTCGCCCACGCGCCGCCCGAGGTGCAGGCCGAGGTCCTGGGGCACCTGACCCGGGTCACGCGGTACACGATCGTGCAGCCCGGCGCCCTGCGGCGCCAGCTCGCGCGGGTGCTGCGCGACGACTACGCCACCACGGTCGAGGAGATGAGCCTGGGTGCGTGCTCGGTGGCCGTGCCGGTCCGGGAGTGCGGCGCGGTCGTGGCCAGCGTCGGCATGGTCGTGCCCAGCCTGCGGCGCGACCGCGACCGGCTGGTGACCGCCATGCAGGTGACCGCGCGCAGTGTCGGGCGGGCGCTCGAGCTGGCCGGCGGACGGGAGACCGAGCATGCCTGAGACGACGCCTGAGACGACGCCTGAGACGACGACGGTCGGGATCGTGGGAGGCGGGCCGGCCGGCCTGATGCTCGCGCACCTGTTGTCCAAGGCCGGGATCGAGTCGGTCGTGGTCGACAACCGCACCCGCGACGAGATCGAGCAGACCCACCGTGCCGGCATCCTCGAGCAGGACAGCGTGCGGCTGCTGGTCGAGAGCGACGTCTCCGACCGGGTGCTGCGCGACGGCTACCGGCACGAGGGCATCGAGCTCGGCTTCGGCGGCGAGCTCCACCGGATCGACTTCGCGGACCTCGTGGGTGCGGCGGTGCAGCTCTACCCGCAGACCGACGTCTTCGTCGACCTGGCCGATGCCCGCGAGCGCGACGGCGGCGACGTGCGCTTCGGGGTCAGCGACGTCGCCGTGCACGATGCCGAGTCCGACCGGCCCGGGATCACCTTCACCGACGCCGAGGGGCGGCCCCAGGAGGTGCGGTGTCGACACCTCGTCGGCACGGACGGTTCGCGCAGCATGTGCCGACACGCGTTCCCGGAGTCGATGCGCCGCCAGTTCTCGCGCGAGTACCCCTTCGCCTGGTTCGGCATCCTCTGCGAGGCGCCGATGAGCGCCGAGGAGCTGATCTACAACCACTCCGAGCGCGGCTTCGCGCTGATCAGCCAGCGGACGCCGTCGCTGCAGCGCATGTACTTCCAGTGCGACCCCGACGAGGACGTCGACCTGTGGTCCGACGACCGCATCTGGGACGAGCTCCAAGCACGTGTCGGCGCCAACGGCCACACCCTCGTGGAGGGGCCGATCACCTCGAAGACGGTGCTGCCCTTCCGCAGCTTCGTCCAGGAGCCGATGCGCCACGGCCGGCTCCTGCTCGCGGGCGACGCCGCGCACACGGTGCCGCCGACCGGCGCCAAGGGCCTCAACCTCGCGCTCGCGGACGTGAGAGTGCTGGCCGAGGAGCTCGAGCGCGCCATCACCCGCAACGACGACGGCCCGCTCGAGGACTACACGGCGCGCGCGCTGGGTCGGGTCTGGAAGGCCCAGCACTTCTCGTTCTGGATGACCACGATGCTGCACCGGCTCCCCGACGCCACCCCGTTCGACGTACGCCGCCAGATCGGTGAGCTGTCCACGCTGACTGCGTCGCGGGCCGGCTCGACCTACCTCGCCGAGGGATACACCGGCTGGCCGAGGGGCGTTTCCGGGTGACCAACGCCGTCGGATCGGGCATCCTGTCTCCAGCGCCTGCCAGTCTCGGGCAGTAGGCGTCTGCCATCTGTGACCCACAGACCCAGGGGACGGTGCTGACGCATGGATGCCACCAGCGAGGTGATCCGCGCTGCCGAGGAGCGTGCTGCTGCGCTGGCGTCGGGTGACGCCACGAGGCTGAGCGACCTGCTGCACGCGGAGTTCCGGTGGGTCTCGCACGCGGGGGAGCGGTTCGACCGCGACTCCTACATCGCGGCCGCGACGGCCGGCGGCGGCGACTGGTCGGAGCAGAAGCTCATCGACGTCGACGTGGTCGCGCACGAGCACACCGCCGTGCTGCGCTGCACCGCGGTGGAGTCGGTGGACCGGGGCCACGGTCCCCGCGAGTTCCGGATGCCGATGACCCAGGTCTGGATCCGGCGCGACGGCGCCTGGGTGTGCCTCGCGGGCCACGCCGGCGCCCGCTCCTGAGCCGTTCCCGCTCAGCTCCCGGTCAAGCACGTCTCAGCCCGCGACCAGTTTCGGGCGAACTGGGCTAAACCACCCACGAGCCCGGATGACGCCTATGGGTCAAAAACCATGGCCCGTTCGGACTATTTCGGCGTTTCCCGCGTCGGAACAAATGGGACGAGGCGTCTCATGGAGGCAGGAGTTCAAAGGAGAAGTTCGATGATCGCGACCGAGGCCAGCCTGTACGGGCGAACCACCACGAGTGGGTCCGGGGTGACCACCCTGCTCGCGTGCGGCTGCGGACAGGAGATCGGCACCACCGAGCGCCGGCACTGCCCGCGCTGCGGCTGCTGCCTCGACCAGGGCGTGGGCTGACCCGCCTGGCCCTGGTGGCGCCGTTAGGGTGACCTCCGACGACTCGTCAGGAGGCAGCACCGGTGGCCCGGCAGCCCGGATCAGACAAGCTCCACGACCGCGGTGCTCGCGCCTCGGCCGTGTGGACGATCCCGAACGTGATCAGCCTGGTGCGGCTGGCCGGCGTCCCGCTCTTCCTCTGGCTCGTGATCGGGCCCGAGGCCGACGTCTGGGCGCTCGTCGTGCTGATGATCTCCGGCTTCAGCGACTGGCTCGACGGGTACCTCGCGCGCCGGCTCGACCAGATGTCGAAGCTCGGCGAGATCCTCGACCCGGTGGCCGACCGGCTCTACATCCTCGCCGCGGTGATCGGGCTGCTCTACCGCGACATCATCCCGTGGTGGGTCGCCGTGGTCCTGGTGTCGCGAGACCTCTTCCTCTGGTGCCTGGTGCCGTTCCTGCGCACCCGCGGCTACTCCGCCCTGCCCGTCCATTACCTCGGGAAGACCGCCACCGCGGCCCTGCTCTACGCCTTCCCGTTCCTCTTCCTCGGCGACAACGAGGGCACGCTCGCCACGATGGCCAGGGTGTGCGGCTGGGCCTTCGCGATCTGGGGGATCTGCCTCTACTGGTGGGCCGGGCTCCTCTACGCCTGGCAGGTGCGCAAGCTGCTCTCCGACACCGAGCGGCACGCGCCGCGACCGACCGCCGGCGGGCCGGTCGGCGGACTGCGATGAGCGAGCCCCCGGCGTCGGCGGACGCGCTGGCGGAGCGGCCGTCGTCGGCCTCGATGGGGCTCCTGGAGTACCTCGGCGCCAATGCCGTCGACGAGGACTATGCCTTCGTCTCCGCGCGCAAGCGCGAGCGCGCCGCCGCGGGGACCGAGAAGGTCGGTGCCGACAGGAGCCGGATCGGGCCGCTCGGCGCGGTGGTGGTCGCGATCTTCGCCGTGCTCGTGGTGACGGCGGCGGCCCAGACCTCGCGCAACGCCGTCAGCGACGCGCGCGAGCGGGCCAACCTCGCCGGTGAGGTGCGGGATGCCCAGCAGGATGCCGACCGCGACCGCACCGAGGTGCTCGCCCTGCGTCGCGACACCGCACGACTCCAGGCCAGCCAGCTCGCCAACGACAAGGCGGCCCAGGGCGTGCTGCTCCAGATGAGCCGCCTCGGCGCTCTCACCGGCGCGAGCGCGGTGACCGGTCCGGGGGTGCGCGTGGTGGCCGACGACGCCCTCCATGCCACGAGCGCGCGCAACGAGGTGCTGGACACCGACCTGCAACGGCTCGTCAACGGCTTCTGGGAGGCCGGCGCGGAGGCGATCGCCATCAACGGCCAGCGGCTGAGCAACCTCAGCACGATCCGCACGGCCGGGGGCGCGATCACCGTGAACGCCCACTCGCTGCGCCCGCCGTACGTCGTGACGGTGATCGGCGACAAGAACACGCTGCCCGCACGTTTCGCAGAAACCTCCAGCGGTCAGGCATGGTTGGACCTGCAGCGCGACGTCGGCCTCCGGCTGACGATCACACCGAAGAGCTCGCTCCGGCTCCCCGCCACGGCGCTCTCGCTGCGGTACGCCACGGGTCCCAGGACCTCGACCACCGGGGGAGGAGCGCAATGATCACACCCCACGACATCGTGCGAGGGGTTCACTGCGCTCGTGCGGACCACGACTGCGGGGGGACCCCGAGATGATCGCCGTCATCGGCCTCATCGTCGGCATCGTGCTCGGCATCGTGCTCAAGCCCGCCGTGCCCCTCGGTCTCGAGGCCTACCTCCCGATCGCCGTGGTCGCCGCCCTCGACGCGGTCTTCGGCGCCTTCCGGGCCTTCCTCGACGGCATCTTCGACGACCGGGTCTTCGTGATCTCCTTCGTCAGCAACGTGCTGATCGCGGCACTGATCGTCTACCTCGGCGACAAGCTCGGTGTGGGTGCGCAGCTCTCGACCGGCGTGGTCGTGGTGCTCGGCATCCGGATCTTCTCCAACGCCGCGGCGATCCGCCGGCACATCTTCCATGCCTGACCAGCCGGACCACCGACCACCGGACCAGCCGGACCAGGCGGACCAGCCGACCGGACGCGAACGGCTGCGGCGCTCCCTCCTCCGGCCCTCGCGTGGCCAGGCCGTGGTGGCGGTGCTGGTCGGCCTCCTGGCCTTCGCGGCCGTCACCCAGGTGCGGGCCTCGGGCCAGGACGACACCTACGCCGGGCTCCGCCAGGACCAGCTGGTGCAGGCCCTCGACGGCCTCCAGGCCGCCAGCCGCAAGTCCGAGCGCGACATCGCCGAGCTCCAGACGACCCGCGACCGGCTGACGAACAGCTCGCGACGACGGCAGGTCGCGCTCCAGCAGGCCGGCATCGAGCTCGCGACGCTGAGCGTGCTGGCCGGCACGGTGCCGGCGACCGGACCTGGCATCCGAGTCACCGTCGCCGACCCCAAGGGCGGCTTCACCCTCACCCACCTGCTCGACGGGGTCGAGGAGCTGCGCAACGCCGGCGTCGAGGCCATGGAGATCAACGACCAGGTGCGGGTGGTCGCCCAGACCTCCTTCGAGGACGACCCCGCCGGCATCCGGGTCGACGGCATGCTGCTCAAGCCGCCGTACGTCATCGACGCCATCGGCGACCCCGACACCCTCACCGGGGCGCTCGACTTCCAGGGCGGCTTCGTCGACGACGTCAAGCTCGACGGCGGCTCGGTGCAGATCAAGAAGCAGGACAAGGTCGACGTCACCGAGACGCGCAAGCCGCAAGCGCCCCAGTGGGCCGTGCCGGTACCCGCGCAGTAGTGTTCCCGGGACCCAGCGATCACACCCAGCGATCACGAGGAGCAGCGTGTTTCCCGACGACCTGAAGTACACCGCCGAGCACGAGTGGCTGCGCGAGCCCGGCCAGAGCGAGGGCTCCGTGCGGGTGGGCATCACCGACTACGCGCAGGACGCTCTCGGCGACATCGTCTTCGTCCAGCTGCCCGACGTCGGCGAGACCGTGACCGCCGGTGCGGTGGTGGGCGAGCTGGAGTCCACCAAGTCGGTCAGCGAGGTCTACGCGCCCCTCGGCGGCGAGATCGTGGCGCGCAACCCGGCACTCGACGCGACCCCCGAGCTGGTCAACAGCGATCCCTACGGCGAGGGCTGGCTCTTCGAGATCGTGGCCGACAACACCGGCTCTGCCGACCTGCTCGACGCGGCCGCGTACGAGGCGACCGTCGAGACCTGAGCCACACCTTGGGCGACACTCCGGGCGACACTCCGGAGTCCGCGGACCGTTCCCGGTGCGCTGGTAGGTTGGGCGCCCGGAACCCTGAACCTCCACCAGTGCTTCAGAGTTTGTCGTCACGGCGGGGACGGGTTGGCTACGACGACGGACGGGAACGACGAGATGCCCTACTGCTCGCATTGCGGGAGCCAGAACGCCGAGAACGCCAGGTTCTGCTCGCAGTGCGGATCCCCGCTCACCGCGCCGACCGAGCCCGCGGCCGCGCTCACTGACGCGACCGCCACGATCACCTTCGGAGCCCAGGCAGCCCAGGAGGCCGACGACCGGGCCTCGCTCAACCCGGCCGACGCCGCCGCCGTCGACGCCCTGCCGTCGGGCAGCGCGCTGCTGGTGGTGCAGCGCGGGCCCGGGGCCGGCAGCCGGTACCTCCTCGACAGCGACCTGTCGACCGTCGGTCGCCACCCCGAGAGCGACATCTTCCTCGACGACATCACCGTCTCCCGCCGGCACGTCGAGTTCCGCCGGCAGGACGGCGGCTTCCGGGTGCACGACGTCGGCAGCCTCAACGGCACCTACGTCAACGGCGACCGGGTCGACGACGCCGAGCTGCAGAACGGCGACGAGGTGCGCATCGGCAAGTTCCGGCTGATCTTCTTCGCCAGCGACGAGAAGGCCAGCTGAGGTGACCCAGGCCACGGCGAAGGTCGGACGGATCACGATCGGACAGGCCGTCGCCGACCTGAAGGCGGAGTTCCCCGACGCCGACATCAAGGAGTCGAAGATCCGCCACCTCGAGAACGAGGGACTGGTCGAGCCGGAGCGGACTCCGTCGGGCTACCGCAAGTACTCCGTGGGGGACATGGAGAAGCTGCGCTACATCATCCGGGCCCAGCGCGAGCACTACCTGCCGCTGCGCGTCATCAAGGAGCACCTCGAGGCCCTCGACCGCGGGCTCGAGCCGCCGGCGCTGAGCAGCTCGCCCAGCATCCCCTCCGGGCTGCTCGCCAACCCCGCCCCCGGCGTGGAGTCGATCCTGGCGGGGTCCTCCGACGTACGCATCTCGCGGCGTGAGCTGATCAAGACCGCCGGCATCACCGAGGAGCTGCTCGCCCAGCTCGAGAACTTCGGTCTCGTCTCGACCCGCACCGGCTCCAAGCACTACGACGCCGACGCGCTCGTGATCGCCAAGGTCGCCGGCGAGCTCTCGGCCTTCGGGCTCGAGCCGCGGCACCTGCGTGCGTTCAAGACCTCCGCCGACCGCGAGGTCGGACTGGTCGAGCAGGTGCTCACCCCGATCCGGCGCAGTCGTGAGGACGGCGCCGAGGGCCGCGCGGCCCAGACCATGGACGAGCTCGCGGTGCTCTCGGTGCGCATGCACGCCGCCCTGGTGAAGTCAGGCCTGCGCTCGCTGCGCTGAGCGGCCCCTCAGTGCGCCCGTCCAGTGGGCGCCCGTCAGTGGGCGCCCGTCAGTGGGCGCCGTGCAGGTTGAGCACGACGACCCCGACGACGATCAGCACGATCGCTCCGGCCTTGACCCAGTCCATCGAGTCGCCCAGGGCGACGACGCCGACGATCGCGATCGCGGCGGTGCCGAGACCGGCCCAGATCGCGTAGGTCACCGCGACCGGGATCGTGCGCACGATGATCGACAGCAGCCAGATCGAGATCGCGTACCCGCCGATGACCAGAGCAGTCCAGCCCGGGTGCGTGAAGCCGGCCGTGCGCGGCAGCGCGGCGGTGGCGGCCACCTCGGTGGTGATCGCGACCGCCAGCAGACCGAGCGCGAAGCCCATCGCGATCCCTCCTGATGCGATCCTGTAGCAAGTGCTACGCTCAACTGTAGCACTCGCTACAGCCGGCCCTGAGGACAGGAGGCGCCATGGGGGAGCGACGCGACCAGCTCGCCGAGGGAGCCACCGACTACGTGCTCGAGCACGGCCTGATCGGGCTCAGCCTGCGCCCGCTCGCGGCGGAGCTCGGCACCAGCGACCGGATGCTGCTCTACCACTTCACCGACAAGGACGACCTCGTCGCCACCGTGCTGCGGATCTCCAACGACCGCTCCGTGGGGGCGATCCGCGCCCTGCCGCCGAGCGCCGGCCTCCGTGCGGCCGTCGTCGACCTGTGGCAGGCCTGCAGCTCACGCGGAGCTCTCGCGCTGCCAGCGGCTCTACGTCGAGGCGTGCGCCCTCGGGGTGCTCGGCACCGAGCCGTACGCCTCCCTGATGACCGAGGCCAACGACGTCTGGCTCTCCGCGCTCGCCGACCACCTCGTCTCCTCCGGGATGGCGCGGGCCAGCGCTGCGCGTGCGGCGCGGCTGGTCGAGGCCACCTTCATGGGCCTGCAGCTCGACGAGACGATCGAGTCCGAGGAGCGCGTCGGCGCCTCGGTGGCCGACCTCGCGGATGCGGTCGCCCGCCGCTGGGCGGGCTGAGGATTCTGACCCCGTGGCCGGCACGAACGCCACGAGTACGCTGGCGGCATGCGTGAGGTCGAGGTCGTCGGAGTCCGGGTCGAGATGCCCTCCAACCAACCGATCGTCTTGCTGCGCGAGGCCATGGGGGAGCGCTACCTGCCGATCTGGATCGGTGCCGTCGAGGCCACCGCGATCGCCTTCGCCCAGCAGGGCGTGGTGCCGCCGCGGCCGTTGACCCACGACCTGCTGCGCGACGTCCTGGAGGCGACCGGCAACGAGGTCGCCGAGATCCGGATCACCGAGATGAAGGACGACATCTTCTACGCGATGCTCGTGCTCGCCTCCGGTGTCGAGGTGAGCGCGCGGCCCTCGGACTCGATCGCGCTGGCGCTGCGTACCGGCTCGCGCATCGTCTGCGCCGAGGAGCTGCTCGAGAACGCCGGGATCGTCGTCCCCGACGAGCAGGAGGACGAGGTGGAGAAGTTCCGCGAGTTCCTCGACCACGTCTCCCCTGACGACTTCGAGCAGGGTCAGGCCGACCAGGGCTGAGGAGGGGCAACCCTCAACCTCGACTTGAACGTTAAGCGACACGCCGCGTGAGTCTTTGACCAACCCTCAAGCCGAGGTCTAGTTTCGGCTCTGTCTTCGCTGTAACTCCACGACTGGGATTTTCATCCGTTGTCCGCCCCGGTCGCCCTTCCCCAGGGTTACGCTCAGCGGAGGGAGACCCGGAGGTAAGGCAGTGAGCGGCAACGCAGGAGACGGTGGCTCGAAGAGCCCCACGCACGCGAGCACGGCCGGCCACGACGCCGAGGCCGAGCAGGCCGCCCTCGAGGCGGCGCTGAACGCTGACGAGCAGGGCCTGCTCTTCGACGACGACGTCTCGCCGCTGCCCGACGACCTCGGCTACCGCGGTCCGACCGCGTGCCGTGCCGCGGGCATCACCTACCGCCAGCTCGACTACTGGGCGCGCACCGGACTGGTCGAGCCGACCGTGCGCCCCGCCGGCGGCTCGGGCACCCAGCGTCTCTACGGCTTCCGCGACATCCTGCTGCTCAAGGTGATCAAGCGGCTCCTCGACGCCGGCATCTCGCTGCAGCAGATCCGCCAGGCGGTCGCCCACCTCCGGGCGCGTGGCACCGACGACCTGACCCGCGTCACCCTGATGAGCGACGGCGCCACGGTCTATGAGTGCACGAGCAACGACGAGGTCATCGACCTGCTCCAGGGCGGGCAGGGCGTCTTCGGCATCGCCATCGGCGGGGTCTGGCGCGAGATCGAGGGCTCGCTCGCGGAGCTCCCCTCCGAGCGCACCGCCGAGGAGCACCCGAGCGCGGACTCGCACGACGAGCTCGCCCAGCGCCGCAAGGCGCGCGCCACCGGCTGAGGTCGGCTGAGGTCGGTGGTCGGGGTTGGTAGCCTGGCCGGGCTGACCAACCCTGCGTGGGAGAGTGCCCGGCCGCCAGCCGGGCCGCCGAAGGGGCAACTCCTCCCACCAACCTCTCAGGCTTCCGGACCGCGCAGGCTGGCACTCAGGAGGGACGAGTCGTCCCGACTGAGGGGAGGCGTCCACCGGTACGCCTCACGACCAGGAGTGACATGTCCGAGTCCCGCAGCCGACCCGACATGAGGTTGGCGGACCTCATCTCCGGGCGCCCGTTCGTCGAGCGCCACGTCGGTCCCTGACGACGCCCAGGTCGCGGAGATGCTCAAGGCGCTCGACCTCAGCAGCCTCGAGGCGCTGATGGACGACGCGGTGCCCGACCGCATCCGCAGCTCCGCAGCTCGAGCTGCCGAGCGCCGCCACCGAGTGGGCGACCGCCACCGAGCTGCGCGAGCTCGCGGCGAGGAACCGCCCGCTGGTGCCGATGATCGGTCTCGGCTATCACGCGACGGTCACGCCACCGGTGATCCGGCGCAACGTCCTCGAGGACCCCTCGTGGTACACCGCCTACACGCCGTACCAGCCCGAGATCAGCCAGGGCCGGCTCGAGGCCCTGCTCAACTTCCAGACCATGGTCGCCGACCTCAGCGGCCTCAGCACGGCCAACGCCTCGCTGCTCGACGAGGGCACGGCCGCGGCCGAGGCGATGACCCTGGTACGACGCGCCAACCGGGCGGCCAGCGGACCCGTTCGTGGTCGACGCCGACGCCCTCCCGCAGACGATCGCGGTGGTGCGCACCCGCGCCGAGGCCATGGGCATCGAGATCGTCGTCGCCGACCTGGCCGACGGCCTGCCCGAGGGCGAGGTCTCCGGCGTCCTCGTGCAGTACCCCGGCACCTCGGGCCGGATCCTCGACCCGCGAGAGGTGATCGAGGCCGTCCACGAGCGCGGCGCGCTGGCGGTCGTCGCCGCCGACCTGCTCGCGCTGACGCTGCTGGAGTCGCCCGGCGAGCTCGGCGCCGACGTCGTCGTCGGCTCCAGCCAGCGCTTCGGCGTCCCGCTCTTCTACGGCGGCCCGCACGCCGGGTTCATGGCCGTGCGCGAGGGCCTGGAGCGGCACCTCCCCGGCCGCCTGGTCGGGGTCTCGGTCGACTCGACCGGTCGGCCGGCGTACCGCCTGGCGCTGCAGACCCGCGAGCAGCACATCCGTCGCGACCGGGCCACCTCCAACATCTGCACGGCGCAGGTACTGCTGGCGGTGGTGGCCTCGATGTACGCCGTCTACCACGGGCCGCAGGGGCTGAGCGACATCGCGATGTCCCTGCACCTGCAGGCCGTGGCGCTCGCCGATGCCCTGCGCGCGGCCGGCGTCGAGGTCGTGCACGAGGAGTTCTTCGACACCGTCCTCGCCCGGGTGCCCGGGCGGGCCGCCGAGGTCGTCGGCGCGGCCCGGTCGGCGGGCGTGCACCTGCGCCAGGTCGACGACGACCACGTCGGCATCAGCACCAACGAGGTCAGCACCGTTCCCCGTGCTCGACGCCGTGCTCGGGGCCTTCGGGGCCTCGACGCGACTCGCGGACGCTCGGACCCCGCCCCCGTGATCCCGGCCGAGCTCGCCCGCGAGACCACGTTCATGACCCACGAGGTCTTCAACACCCACCGCTCCGAGACCGCGATGCTGCGCTACCTGCGCCGACTCTCCGCCCGTGACTACGCGCTCGACCGCGGGATGATCCCGCTCGGCTCGTGCACGATGAAGCTCAACGCCACCACCGAGATGGAGCCGGTCAGCCTGCCCGGCTTCGCCGACCTGCACCCGTTCGTCCCGGCCGAGGACGCCGAGGGCTACCGCGTGCTCATCGAGCAGCTCGAGTCGTGGCTGGCCACGGTCACCGGCTACGACAGCGTCTCGGTGCAGCCCAACGCCGGGTCGCAGGGCGAGCTCGCCGGCCTGCTCGCGATCCGTGGCTACCACCGCGCCCGAGGTGACGAGGCCCGCAACGTGTGCCTGATCCCGGCGTCCGCGCACGGCACCAACGCCGCTTCCGCCGTGATGGCCGGCATGAAGGTGGTCGTGGTGAAGTCGGCCGACGACGGGTCGGTCGACCTCGACGACCTTCGGCTGCGGTGCGAGGAGCACAGCGACGACCTGGCCGCGATCATGGTCACCTACCCCTCGACCCACGGCGCCTACGAGGACACCATCACCGAGCTGTGCGCGATCGTGCACGACCACGGCGGCCAGGTCTACGTCGACGGGGCCAACCTCAACGCCCTCCTCGGCTACGCCAAGCCGGGCGAGTTCGGCGGCGACGTCTCGCACCTCAACCTGCACAAGACCTTCTGCATCCCGCACGGCGGCGGCGGTCCGGGCGTCGGCCCGGTGGGCGTGCGCGAGCACCTCGCGCCGTACCTGCCCAGCCACCCCGGCCACCCCGACCTCGCCCGCCGCGACGGCATCGGGCCGATCAGCGCGGCGCCGTACGGCTCGGCCGGGATCCTGCCGATCTCGTGGGCCTACGTGCGGATGATGGGCGCCGAGGGGCTGACCCGGGCGACCGCGACCGCCGTGCTCGCGGCCAACTACGTGGCCCAGCGGCTTGGGCGAGCACTACCCGGTGCTCTACCGCGGGCACCACGACCGGGTGGCCCACGAGTGCATCCTCGACCTGCGGGCGCTGGCCAAGGAGACCGGCGTCAGCATCGAGGACGTCGCGAAGCGGCTCATCGACTACGGCTTCCACGCCCCGACGATGTCCTTCCCGGTGGCGGGCACGCTTCATGGTCGAGCCGACGGAGAGCGAGGACCTCACCGAGCTCGACCGGTTCTGCGACGCGATGGTCGCGATCCGCGGCGAGATCGAGAAGGTCGCGTCGGGGGAGTGGGACGCCTCGGCCAACCCGCTGCGCGGTGCGCCGCACACCGCGCTGGCGCTCTCCTCCTCAGCAGCGGGCGACCTCGGCTACGACCTCGCGACGGCGCTCTTCCCGACCGGGTACGACCCCGACAAGTACTGGCCCCCGGTCGGTCGCATCGACCAGGCCTACGGCGACCGCAACCTGTTCTGCGCCTGCCCGCCGGTGGAAGCCTTCGAGTGAGGTCGACGGCACCACCAGGCGGTCATCGACCGCTACCAGGCCGACCGCCGGCTGCCCTCGATCATCGCCGGTGTCCTCGGCGGCGGTGAGCTGGCGTGGTCGGGCTTCGCCGGCGCCGAGACGACGACGGACACGCAGTACCGGATCGGCTCGATCACCAAGACCCTGACGGCGCTCCTGGTGATGCAGTGCCGTGACGACGGGCTGCTCTCGCTCGACGACCCGATCGGCGAGCACGTGCCGGAGACGGGGTACGCCTCGGCCACGGTGCGGTCCTTGCTCGCGCACGTGTCCGGGATGCAGAGCGAGCCGGCCGGTCGTGGTGGGAGCGCTCGCCCGGAGTCTCCGTGCCGGACCTGCTGGCCGCCAACGACGGGTCGGGCGCGGTGTTCGGGCCGCTGGAGCACTACCACTACAGCAATCTCGGCTTCGCCCTGCTCGGCGAGGCGGTCTCGCGGCTCGCGCGGCGAGCCCTGGATGGACCTCGTCCAGTCGCGGATCCTGGACCCGTTGGCGATGAGCCGCACGTCGTACCTGGCGCAGGAGCCGTACGCGCAGGGGTTCAGCGTGCACCACCTCGCCGGCACGCTGACGCCCGAGCCTGCCCACGACACGTCGCGATGGCGCCGGCCGGTCAGCTGTGGAGCACGATCGAGGACCTCGCGTCGTACGCCGCGTTCCTGGCGTTGGGCCATCCCGAGGTGCTGGCCGACGCGACCCTGGCCGAGATGCGGGTCGCGGTCGACCCGGCGCCCGACTACGGCCTCGGCCTGCGGCTGCTGCCCTGGCCGAGCGGCATGCTCGTCGGGTCACACCGGGTCGATGCCGGGCTTCCAGGCGACCCTGTTCGCCGACCCGCTGAGCCACGTCGGGGTGGTCGCGCTCACCAACGCCACCACGGGGTTCAGCGGCACCGACCTGGCGCTCGCGCTGCTCGGCGACCGCACTCCGGCGCGCGTCGAGCCGTGGCTGCCCTCGAGCGACGTGCCCGACTGGGCGCGCGAGCTGCTCGGCTACTGGCACTGGGGGAACTCGGCCTTCGAGGTGCGATGGACCCACCGCCACCTCGAGTGGCGCGAGCTCGCGGACAACGCGATCGCCGAGACCTTCGAGCGGGTGGGCGACCGGATCGTGGGGACGGCGGGCTACCACCACGGCGAGACCCTGCGCGTGCGTCGCCGCGGCGACGGCACCATCGACCACCTCGAGTGCGCGACCTTCGTCTACACGCGCGAGCCGTACCCCGACGGTCCCTGAGCGCTCAGAGCCAGCCCCGGTCGCGGGCGAGCAGCGCGGCCTCGGTCTTGTTGCGGGTGCCGGTCTTGCCGATGGCCGAGGACAGGTAGTTGCGCACGGTGCTCTCGCCGAGGAACAGCCGCCCGGCGATGTCGGCGACGGTGGACCCGTCGGCGGCGGCGGCCAGCACGTCGCGCTCCCGCGTGGTGAGCGGGTTGGCGACCGACCGCAGCGCCGTACCGGCCAGCTCGGGGTCGACGACGGTGCTGCCGGAGGCGACCCGGCGGATCGACCCGGCCAGGTCCTCCGCCGGCTGGTCCTTGACGAGGAAGCCCGCGACACCAGCGGCCATCGCACGCTGGAGGTAGCCGGGCCGCCCGAAGGTCGTGACGATCACGACGCGGCACGACGGCAGCGTCGTGGCCAGGTCCTCGGCCGCCTCGAGTCCGGAGACGTGCGGCATCTCGATGTCGAGGAGCGCCACGTCGGGTCGCTCGCGCAGTGCCGTCGGGACGATGTCGGCCCCGTCGGCGACCTCCGCCACCACCTCGAGGTCGTCCTCGAGGCTGAGCAGGACCGACAGCGCGCCGCGCATCATGGCCTGGTCCTCGGCCAGGAGGACGCGGATCACTGAGCCACCGTGGCCGCGGCGGGCACGCTCGCGACGAGCCGGTACCCCTCGCCGGTGGCGCCGGTCTCCAGCGCCCCTCCGGCCGTCTGCATCCGGTCGCGGAGACCGTCGAGACCGCCGGTCCTCGAGCGCGCGGGCGCCGGTGCGCCGACGCCGTCGTCCACGACGACGAGCTCGACGTGGCCGTCACGCTCGGTCACCGTGATGGAGCAGACGTCCGCCCCGGAGTGGCGCAGCACGTTGGTGACGGCCTCGCGCAGCGCCCAGGCCAGCGCCGTGCCGGCTTCGCCGGGCACCTCGGCCGAGCCGACGTCGATGCTGGCCCGGATGCCCGCCGACGCGAGCGCCTCGCGGGCTCCGGCGAGCTCCTCGGGCAGCGTGGGCGCGCGCATGGCATCCACCGCCTGGCGTACGTCGAGCAGGGCGGTCCGGCCCACCCGTTCGATGTCGGCGGCGTGAGGCCGCCGCGGCCTCGGGATCGGTGGCCGCCAGTCGGCGTACCGCCTGGGCCTTGACCACCATGACCGAGAGCGTGTGGCCGAGCAGGTCGTGCAGGTCGCGGGAGAAGCGCTCGCGCTCCTCGGCCACCGCCACCCGGGCGAGCTCGCTGCGGGTACGGCGCAGCTCCGCGACGGTCTCGAGCAGGCGGGTGAACGCCGTGCTGGCGAGGAGGGCCAGGGCGACCACGAACGCCTGGCTCCACACGCGCGACGACTCGTGCGGGGTGACGTACCAGGCGGCCCACGAGGCGCCGCCGACGACCACCACCGCGGCCCAGACCAGCCAACGTCCGCGCAGCACGACCGGGGCCGCGTTGGCCAGCAGCACCCAGGTGGGCAGCCACAGGTTGTCGCCGTGAGCAGCGCCGGCGAAGCACGCGGCGACCATCGTGGTCAGGGCGAGGTAGGGGAGCGGGTCCCTGGCCGCGCGGCGACGCACGGAAACCGATCACCACGGCGCAGCCGAGGATCACCACGACCAGCGCGAGGTGGAAGACGGCGCGCCAGCCCTCGCCCAGCGAGAGCACCGGACCGAGGAGCAGGACGGGCGACCACACCAGCACCGAGATGTTGCGCTGCCACAACGCGTCGGCCGCTCTCCACACGGCGCTCACGCTACGCGGTGACGGCGCGACGACGGGCTCCGAGGACGACGATGCTCCCGACGACCAGGTGCAGGCTCAGCAGTGCCAGGCCGGCCGACAGGCTGACCGCGCCGAGCGGGCCGAACAGCGAGAGCAGCCAGACCAGGCAGGCCACCGCAGTCCAGGCCCGCAGCGCGTGGTCGACGCGCCCCTCGAGGAAGCGGAGCAGCCCGAGCCCGGCCACGGAGGCGACCGCCGCCGTGACCAGCACGCTGACCAGACCCACGCTCTGTGTGCCCGCACCGGCATGCACCGCGAGGTCGACGCCCGAGGCGTGCCACATCGCCCAGGCCAGACCGGCCGACCCGGTGGCGACGAGCGCCAGGACGCGGTCGCTCGACCGCCCGGTGCAGGTGGACTCCTCCGTGCTCTCCAGGTGTATTTGCTGCGTCATCGTCTTCTCCCTAGCTCGCGTTGCTCCGACGTCGTCAACGCTAGGAATCCGCGGGCCCGAGACGGCAGGGAGTTGTGTGCCGACTGGGCCGTGACATTCGTACGGCGGAGTCAGAGGGCTTGGCTCACCGAGCTCATGTTGAAGTCGGGCACGCGCAGGGCGGGCGTGGCCGTGCGGGAGAAGTAGTCCTCGCCCCACTCGCGCGAGAAGCTCGGCACCGTCGCGCCGGCGTGGGTGAACCGGCGGAGCACGTCGATCGGGCTCTCGTTGTAGCGGAAGTTGTTCACCGCGCCGGTGATCTCGCCGCCCTGCACCCGGTAGACGCCGTCGCGGGTGAGGCCGGTGAGCAGCATCGTCTGCGGGTCGACCTCGCGGATGTACCACATGCACGTCAGCAGCAGCCCGTCCTCGACGTCGGCGACCAGGTCGAGGTCGCTGCCGGAGGCGCCGTCGACGGAGAGCACCAGGTTGTCGATCCCGGGGGTGGTCGGCTGGCCCGTGATCGAGGCGGTGTGGCGGGTCTGCAGCAGAGCGGAGAGCCGACCGTCGTCGATCCACTCGGTGTGGGCGAGCGGGAGGCCGTTGTCGTAGACGCTGCTGCGGTCCGAGGACCCGCTCGCCACCTCGAAGGGCGCGCACTCCAGGCCGGCGTACGCCGGATCGGAGAAGAGGTGGACGCCGCGGGAGACGAGGTCGTCGCCGATGCGGGTGCCGCCGCCGGGGCGCGAGTAGACGCTCTGGCCGTCGTGGGCGGTGCGGGCGCCGGCACCCCAGTAGGCGTCGATCATCAGGTCGGCCACCGCGCTCGGAGGAAGCACCGTGTCGTAGCGCCCGGCCGGCAGGTCGGTGCGCCGTTCGCCCCAGGAGAGGCGGGTCTTCAGGTCGGCGGCGAGCCGGGACGCGTCGACGTCGGCGAAGTCGCGGGTGGCGCCGCCGACCCACGCGCTGTTCGTGAGTGCGGCGTTCTTGCCGGTGCAGCCGTAGTGGCCGGTCGGCTGCACGTGCCGCAGGCGCAGCCCTGTCGAGGAGCCGAGGTAGGTCGTGGTCACCTCGTGGCTGACGAAGCCGTAGAGGATGCGGCCCTCGGCGTCGGCCTCGCCGAACGCATCGCCGAGCGACGCGGCGAAGTCGTCGAACACCGTGATCGAGGTGTCGGCCGGTCCGTCGTCCCAGTCGTCGGCCGCACCACCGGTCACGAGCTCGGCGCGGTCCTCGGCGGCCTCCGCGCTCGCGGCGGCGCGGTCGGCGGCCTGCACGAGGGCGTCGACCTGCTCGGGCGAGGCGGCGGTGCCGCTGACCGAGGCGTTCCCGCCGCCCTGGAAGGCGATCACGGTGACGTCGACGGCGTGCATGACCCCGTTGGTGGTCAAGGTGTTGTTGGCCCAGCGGAGGTTGGCGCCGGTCGAGTCGTGCGCGATGGCGACGCAGTGCTCCGAGGTCGACGAGGCCAGTGCGCGCTCGACCAGCTCCTGAGGTGTGGTGATCATGCGGCCGTGCCCTCCTCGGTCGTGTTGAGGATCCGGATGCCGCGGAACAGCGCGGAGGGGCAGCCGTGGCTGACCGGCGCGACCTGCCCCGGCTGCGCCTTGCCGCAGTTCATGGCGCCGCCGAGGACCCAGGTCTGCGGCCCGCCGACCGCCTCCATCGATCCCCAGAACTCGGTCGTGGTGCCCTGGTAGGCGACGTCGCGGAGCTGGCCGCGCAGCTCGCCGTCCTCGATCCGGTAGAACCGCTGGCCGGTGAACTGGAAGTTGTAGCGCTGCATGTCGATCGACCACGACTTGTCGCCGACGACGTAGATGCCGCGCTCGACCCGGCTGATCAGCCCTGCGGTGTCGGGGCCGTCGGGATCGGGCTGGAGGGACACGTTGGGCATCCGCTGCACCGGGATGTGGCCGGGGGAGTCGGCGAAGGCGCACCCGTTGGACCGGCCGCCGTTCAGCTCGGCGCCGTAGGTGTGGGCCATGCTGCGGTCGAGCTGGTAGCCGACCAGCAGGCCGTCGCGGATGATGTCCCACGACTGCGCCGCCACCCCCTCGTCGTCGTACCCGACCGTGGACAGGCCGTGGGGGACGACCCGGTCGCCGGTCACGTTCATCACCGGCGAGCCGTACTGCAGGGTGTTCAGCTGGTCGAAGGTCGCGAAGGACGTGCCGGCGTAGCTGGCCTCGTAGCCCAGCGCACGGTCGAGCTCGGTGGCGTGCGCGACCGACTCGTGGATGGTCAGGAACAGGTTGGTGGGGTCGATCACCAGGTCGTAGTGGCCGGACTCGACGCTGGGGGCGGCGAGCTTCTCGCGCAGCCAGCCCGGCATCTGGGCGCGCTCGCCGTCGAAGTCGTAGGTGCCGTCGCTGAACACCTCGTAGCCGTGGCCGAACGGCTGCGCCAGCGAGCGCATCGAGTCGATCGCGCCGCTCGAGGGGTCGGTGCCGAACGCCTCGAGGTAGGGCTCGAGCCGGACCCGCTGCTGGGTGATCGAGGAGCCGCCGAGGTCGGCGTAGTACTTGTTCTCGTGCACCTGCTGCAAGGACCCGGCCGCGTGCTCGACGCCGTCGGCGGCCATCAGCTCGCGGGTCCAGCCGGTGAACAGCGCGGTCTTCTCGGAGAGGGGTACGTCGAACGGGTCGATGTCGTAGGCCGAGACCCAGCTGACGTCCTCGTGGACCGGCTCGGGCGCGAGCTCCACGGGGCGGCTGGTCATCTTGGCCGCGACCCGCGCCACGGTGACCGCGGTCTCGGCGACGGTGACCGCCTCGGACTCGGTGAGGGCGACGCCGGAGGCGAAGCCCCAGGCGCCGTCGAGCACCACGCGGACCGCGAAGCCGAGGTCCTCGGCGTCCTGGGCGCCCTCGAGCGCACCGTCGCGCACCGAGAGGTGCTGGTAGCGGTTGCGCTCGAAGCGGAAGTCGGCATGGGTGACCCCGAAGTCCTGGGCCCGCGCCAGCGCGACCTCGCCGAGCCGCCGGTAGGGCAGCGCCAGGAAGGACTCGTCGATCTCCGCCATGGCCCCGACCCTAGACGAGCGCGGCGGTCGACCCACGGCGGCTCTTGCGCACCTCGAGCTGGGTGGTGATGCGGGTGCGCAGCTCGGGCACGTGGCTGACGACGCCGACGACCCGGCCCCCGTCGCGCAGCGAGTCGAGGGTGTCCATCACGCTGTCGAGGGTGTCGGCGTCGAGAGCGCCGAAGCCCTCGTCGACGAACAGCGTGTCGAGCTGGGTGCCGCCGGCCTCGTGGCTGACCGTGTCGGCCAGGCCGAGGGCCAGGGCGAGGGAGACCAGGAACGTCTCGCCGCCCGACAGCGTGGCCGGGTCGCGCTGGGTGCCGCTCCACAGGTCGCGGACCCGCAGGCTGAGCCCGCCGCGCTGCTCGCCGGCACCGCGCTCGTCGACCTGCTCGAGGGTGAACCGCTCGTCGGTCATCGCGCCGAGCCGCTCGTTGGCGGCGGCGACCACCTGACGGAGCCGCTCGGAGAGCACGTAGGCGGCCAGGCCCATGCGCAGGGCGTTGTCGCTGCTGCTGCCCTCGACGAGCGCCGCCAGCCCGGCGGCCACCGCGTGCGAGCGGCGTACCGGCTCCCAGGCGCGGAGCGACGCGACCAGCTCGCCGAGCAGCGCCTCGAGCCGCTCGCGCGCGCGCCGCGACCTGCTGGTGCGCCGCGTGGACGAGGTCGCGGTCCTCGGCGGCCCCGTCTACGCGCGGCGCCCAGCTGGTCCAGGTCGGGAGCGGGGGCGTCCAGGGCGGCCCGTACGGCGGCGTCGGCCAGCGTCGCCCGAGCCGCTGCCTCGGTCGCCCGCCGCTCGTCGAGGTCGGCCTCGAGCCGTGCGCGCCTCGTCGTCGCCGAGCCGGGCCGCCAGCGCCTGGCGCGGCCCGGGGAAGCCTGCTTCGCGCGAGGCGGCCAGCGCCTCGGCGACAGCGGTCTCGTGCTCGGCGCGAAGCCGCTCCACCCGCGCCAGCGAGGTGCGGGCCGCGCCGAGGGCGGCGACGCGTGCCGACAGGGTCTCGACCAGGTCGGCGACCGAGGTCTCCTCGCGCCCGGCGAGCAGGTCACGGAGCTCGGCCTCGAGCCCGTCACGGCGGAGCATGGCGTGCTTGAGGGCCGCCGACCTGGTGGCGAGGGAGAGCTTCCCGGCGGCCAGGGCCTCGGTGGCGCCCTTCTCGCTCTCGTCGAGCCCGGCCAGGTCGGCGCGCGCCTGCGCCTCGTGCTCGCCGGCGTCCGTCGCGGCCGCGCAGCGCGGCCGTGACCTCGGCCAGCCGTCGTCGCCAGTACCCCGGCCGGTGACCCTCGCTGTGCACGAGGGCGTCGTGCAGCCGGGACTCCAGGGCGCTGACCGACTCCTGCAGCGCCTGCTGCTCGAAGGCGGCGGTCTCGTAGCGGGCGCGGGCCTGCTCCTCGTCGTCGCGGGTGACGCCGGCGGTCGGCCGTGGCCGGCGCGGGGTGCTCCGCGCTGCCGCAGACCGGGCAGGAGCACCCGACGGCCAGCCCGGTGGCCAGCTCGGCGGCCATCCCGTGGATGCGCGCCTCACGCAGGTCGAGGTGCTCCTCGCGGAGGTCCTGGGTGTGCAGCGTGGCCGCCGTCAGGGTCGCCCGCAGCTCGCCCATCTGGCTGGTGAGCTCCAGCGGCGGCCTCGGCGGCGACGGCCGCCCGCTCGACCCGCTCGACGCGCGAGCGGCGCTGGGCCTCGGTGGCCGCGACCTCGGCGTGCTCGTGGACCGCGCGGGTCAGCGCGCGACGGCGGGGGACCAGCGCGGCCAGCTCGGCGCGCGCCGTGGCCAGGTGGGTGCTCAGCTGCTCGGCCTCGGCGGCGAGCTCGCTGGCGCGTGCGCGGGCCGCCGCGAGCTCGCTTTCGCGCGGCAGCCAGGACTCGCGCGACCGCGCGCTCCTCGGCGGCCCGGGTGGCGGCCTCGTCGAGCGTGCGGCGAGTCGACCCGCTCCTCGTGCAGCCCCAGCAGGTCGACCATGTCGGCGACGTGGGTCGCGGCTGCCTGCTCCGCGTCGTCGAGGGTGCTGGTGGCCCGACCGGCACGGCGCACGAGGGGTACGACGGTGGCTGCTCGTCGGTGCTCGGCGAGACGCTGGTCGGCGGTCCGCGCCTCGTCGGCCGACTCGGCGAGGTCGTGCAGGCGTCTGCGCGGGCGCGACCGCCGCGCTGGCGCCGATCGATCGTCTCGCGCGCCCGTCGGCCAGCGCACGCTCGCGCCGCGGTCGAGCGCCTCGTCGGCCGGGCCGAGGGCCCGCTGGGTCTCGGCGGCGGCGTCGGAGGTGGTCGCCTGCACCCGCGTCGCCCACGGCACCAGTGAGCCGTCGTCGGCCTGCGGGCGTGAGGTCGCGCACGTCCCACTCGCCGGGGACCGACGTGCGACCGGCCTCGACGAAGCGGTGCAGCACGGCGGCGACGTCGTCGTGGCGGGCCCGGCTCTCCCGCCCCAGGGTCAACCGCCGTTGCGCGAGCCACCGCTCGACGTCCTCGAAGCGCTCGGTGCGGAACAGCCGCTGCAGGACGGCCTGGCGCTCCGCCGAGCTGGCGCGCAGGAAGGTCTGGAACCGGTTCTGCGGGAGCATCGCCACCTGGGTGAACTGCACGCAGGTCATGCCGAGGAGCCGGGTGACCAGCTGGCCGGCCTCGTCGAGCCGCGTCGTGTGCGTGAGTCCAGGCGCCGTCGCGGAGCTCCTCCACGACGACGCGCGCCTGCACCCGCGTGGTGCCGGTGCCGCGCTTCTTGGGCCGCTCCCACGAGGGCGACCGGAGGAAGCGGAAGGTGCGCGCGCCGATGCTGACCTCGAGGGTGACCCGCGGCTCGGCCTGGGGGTCGGCGTGGTCGCTGTGCAGGTGGCGGGCGGTGTGCCGGTCGCCGGGCACCTCGCCGTACAGGGCGAAGCAGACCGCGTCGAGGACGCTGGTCTTGCCCGCGCCGGTGTCGCCGGTGAGCAGGAACAGGCCGCCGGCCGACAGCTCGTCGAAGTCGACGCTGACCGTCTCGGCGAACGGGCCGAACGCGGTCGCGCTGCAGCTGGTGCAGCCTCATCGGCGGCCGTCGCGGACCAGGTCGCGGTCGTCGGGGCAGCACTCCAGGGCCTCGCGGAGCAGCGCGGACTCGGCCTCGGACGCCGGGCCACCGCGCACGTGGCGGACGAAGTCGAGGGTGACGTCGTGGGCGCTCCTGCCCGAGGTCGGCACCCGCTCCGGCGCCGGCTCGCGACCCGACGGGGGCGAACCGCAGGGCGACGACGTGCGGGAACCGGGCGCGCAGTCGGTCCATGGCAGCGGTCGGCCGGCTCGGGTCGGTGAGCGTGGCCTGGACCCAGGCGGACTCGGCTGCGGCGTGCGCCGGCGCGGCGAGCAGGTCGTCGAGGGTGCCCTCGAGCGTGGCCAGGCGTCGCGGGACGGGCGCCTCGACGAACTCGGCGGTGGCGACGCCGGAGGCGTCGAGGTCGACCAGCCACGAGCCCTTGACGTGGTGGGCCTCGGAGAAGGAGTAGGCGATCGGCGAGCCGCTGTAGCGCACGGTGTCGCTGAGCACCGCCCGACCGTGCAGGTGGCCGAGCGCCGTGTAGTCGATGCCGTCGAACAGCTCGCGAGGCACCGCCGAGACGCCACCGACGGCGATGTCGCGCTCGCTGTCGCTGGCCACGCCGCCGACCACGAACGCGTGCGCCATCACCACGGACCGCACGCCGGGCCTGGTCGTCGAGGTCGGCGCGGACGCGCTCCATCGCGCGCGGCCAGGGCGGCGTGGTGCGACCGCGCCGGGAGGCTCCAGCGGCGCGCGAGGACGTCGGGCTCGAGGTAGGGCAGCGCGTAGACCGCGACGGTGCCGTGCTCGTCGTCGACCAGGATCGGGGTGTCCACCCGCTCGGGGTCGGTGCGCAGGTGCACCCCCGCGAGGTCGACGAGCCGGCTGTTGAAGCCCGAGCCGGCGCCACGAGTCGTGGTTGCCGCTGGTGACGACCGCGCGGGCCCGCGAGGACGCGAGCCGGTGGAACGCCTCGTCGGCGAGCGCGACGGCGTCGACCGGCGGCAGGGCGCGGTCGTAGACGTCGCCGGAGACGACGACCAGGTCGACCTGCTCGCGCCTCGACGGTCTCGATCAGGTGGTCGACGTACGACGCCTGCGCGGCGAGGAGGTCCTCGCCGTGGAACGACCGGCCGAGATGCCAGTCGGAGGTGTGCAGCAGGCGCATGCAACCCACGCTAGGAGCCGGAGCCGACAGAACCCCCGCCCCACGCCGAAGCCGGACCGAACGGGTCAAACGTCACGTCGCGCCGGGCGTCAGACGACCCGGTCCGCGCCGGTGTAGACGACGCAGCGGTCGCCGCGGACGAACCCGACCAGGACGATCCCGGCCTGGTCGGCGAGGGTGCGCGCCAGCGAGCTCGGCGCCCCGACGGCCGCCATCACGCCGATGCCGGAGACGACGGCCTTCTGCACGAGCTCGAAGCCGATCCGGCCGCTGAGCACGAGCACCGGCGGCACGGGCTCACCGGCGAGGAGCCGCGCGCCGACGACCTTGTCGACGGCGTTGTGGCGCCCGACGTCCTCGCGCACGACCGCCACGCGTGCCGTCGGTCTCGGCGAGACCGGCGGCATGCAGCCCACCGGTGCGCTCGAACCCCGGCTGCCGGTCGCGCAGCCGGTCGGGCAGGCCGAGCAGGGTGTCGAGGGCGATCTGCACGTCGGCGTGCCGAGGGGCGGCATCGGCCAGCACGTCCTGGACCGTGTCGGTGCCGCACACCCCGCAGGCCGAGCCGACCAGCCGCGCCGTCGGCAGTGCCAGCGGGGGAGCGCTGAGCTCGACGGTGACGACGTTGAACTCCTCGAGGTCGCTGAGGCGCTCGTCGGTGCAGTACGTGACCGTCACGATGTCGGCCGCGCGCACGACCCGCTCGTGCACCAGCCAGCCGGCGGCGAGCTCGAAGTCGTGACCCGGTGTGCGCATCGTCACCGCCACCCGCTGGGCGCCCAGTCCCGGGCGCCTCCACGCGGATCTCGAGCGGCTCCTCGGTGGCCAGCCGGTCCTCGCGCTCGAGGCGGCGACCGTCGTGGTGCTCGGTCACGCGCGTGCGTACCGAGGGCCCGGGACGTCGAGCGCGGGCGGAGGTCACCCCACCGATGCTAGGTCGCCCTGCTCCTCGGTGTGTCCGGTCGTCTCGTCGGGTTCCTCGGTCGGGGCGTCGCCGAAGACGAACGTGCGGTAGGCCCAGAACCGGAAGAGGGTGGCCAGCCCGAGCCCGATGACGTTGGCGGAGATGTTGTCCGCCAGGCGACTCGTGAGTCCCATCACGTCGTGGGTGAGCACCAGCGTGGCCACCGAGATCGCCAGCCCGATGAGGTTGAAGAGCACGAAGAGCGCGACCTCACGGCGGCGGTCGTGGCGCTGCGGACCCTGCCACGTCCAGCGGCGGTTGCCGACGTAGGTGACCACCATCGCCAGCGCCATGGCGCACGTGCGAGCCACGGAGGGATCCCAGTGGGACAGGGGCGGGACCGACAGCAGCAGGTTGAAGGCCACCACGTCGACGACGTACCCCAGGCCACCGACCACGAGGAAGCTGCTGACCTCGTGACGGGTCGACGCATCGAGCGCGCGGGAAGGCATGGGACCACGATGACGCGCCGGGCTGACCAGAACCTGAACGTCACGACGCCGTTCCGACTCGTGCGGGAGGCCCGCAGCGGTCATCATGGGGCGCGAAGGAGGGCGCGCTGATGAGAGTGCTCGTGGTCGAGGACGAACCCCGCCTGGCCGGGTCGCTCCGCGCCGGGCTCGAGGCCGAGGGCTTCGCCGTGGACATCGCACCGGACGGTGGCGAGGCGCTCTGGTACGCCCGCGAGAACCCCTACGACGTGATCCTGCTCGACATCATGATCCCGGTGCTCAACGGCTACAAGGTGTGCCAGACCCTGCGCGAGGAGGAGAACTGGACGCCGATCCTGATGCTCACCGCCAAGGACGGCGAGTGGGACCAGGTGGAGGCGCTGGACACGGGCGCGGACGACTACGTCACCAAGCCGTTCAGCTTCGACGTGCTGCTGGCCCGGATGCGCTCGCTCCTGCGCCGCGGGGTGGTCGAGCGGCCGGTGCAGCTCGTCGTCGGCGACCTGGTGCTCGACCCGGCGACCAAGGACGTCGCCCGCGACGGCACGTCGGTCCGGCTCACCGCGCGTGAGCTCTCGCTCCTGGAGTTCCTGATGCGACGGGCCGGTGACGTGGTCACCAAGCAGCAGATCCTCGCCAACGTCTGGGACAACGACTTCGAGGGCGACCCCAACATCGTCGAGGTCTACATCGCCCGCCTGCGGGGCAAGGTCGACCGGCCGTTCGGCCGCGAGGACATCGAGACCCTGCGGGGATCGGGATACCGACTGCGTCGCGCTGGATGACGCGTACGACGAGACTGAGCTCCGTCCGCGTGCGGGTCACGCTGGCGGCGACGGCGGCCGCCCTCGTGGCCGCGCTCATCGGCTCGGGCCTGTTCCTCCTGCAGCTGCGGCGCTCGATGGAGAGCCAGCTCGTCACCGCCGCGAAGCAGCAGATCGCGACGGTCCAGGCCCAGCTGCACAGCGGGCAGGCACCCAAGGACGCGGTGATCACCGGCAAGGGCGACGTGATCATCCAGCTCCTGGACGGAACCGGCGGCATCATCGCGACCGACCATCCGCACGTGGAGAGCGTCCTGCGCACGACGCCGGGGATCGACCGGGACGTCAAGGTGCACCAGCTCACCGACCACTACCTGGTCGTCGCTCGTGCGGCGCAGCCCGGGCCCGGCCTGATCGTGGTCGGGCTGTCGACCGAGCAGGTCAACCGGGCGGCCGGAGCGGCCGGCACCCTGCTCGGCGTCGGCGTCCCCATCGGACTCGCCCTGGTCGCCTCGGCGGTGTGGCTGGCCGTGGGCCGGGCGCTGCGGCCGGTCGACGCGATGCGCGCGGAGGCCGAGACGATCACCATCGAGCACCTGAGCCGACGGCTCGCCGTACCTGACGGCGACGACGAGATCCCACGTCTGGCGACCACGCTCAACGAGATGCTGGACCGGGTCGACGCGGCCAGCAGCCTCCAGCGCCAGTTCGTCTCCGATGCCTCCCACGAGCTGCGCTCGCCCCTGACGACCCTGCGCCAGCTCGCCGAGGTCGCGCGCGACTACCCCGACCGCACCGACCAGCGCGACTCTCGCGAACGACGTGCTGGCCGAGGAGCGGCGCATGGAGGAGCTGGTCGCGGCGCTGCTGCTGCTCGCCCGGATGGACGACGCGGCGCCCGCGGCGGCCGCGGCGGTCGACCTCGACGACCTCGTGCTCGGCGAGGCCCGGCGGGTGCGCGACGACGGCGGACCCCACGTGGACGTCTCCGGCGTGAGCGCCGGCCAGGTGGCGGGCGACCCCGTGCTGCTGGGCCAGGTCGTGGGCAACCTGCTCAGCAACGCCCGACGGCATGCCCGCTCCGAGGTCTCCCTGTCGCTGCAGGAGTACGGCGACCGGGTCGTGCTGACCGTCGACGACGACGGTGCCGGCATCCCGCCCGAGGACCGACGAGCGGGTCTTCGAGCGTTTCGTGCGTCTCGACGAGGCCCGTGGCCGGGACGCGGGCGGCTCCGGTCTCGGCCTCGCGATCGTGGACAAGGTGGTCCACCTCCTGGGCGGAGACATCCGCGTCCAGGACAGCGTGCGGGTGGAGCGCGGTTCGTGGTCACCCTGCCGGCCGCTGCGGAGAAATGAGCCAGACCTCCTCCTGACGTCTCCTGTCACCCTGGGAGTCAGGTTTCGTTCAGGCCGGAGGGGGGAATCTGGTCGTGTGACCATGCAGGCCCCTGTGCCGACGCTGCCCTCCGTGGCGGGGTCGCCTCGCAGACGCCCGCACGGACGCGGGGCGGGTGCCGGGCCGGCACCGCCTGGGGCGTCCCGTGTGGCTGGTCGCTGTGCTTGCTTCCCTCCTGCGCGTCCCCTACATGCACGCCCCGATGTCGCCCGACGAGGGTGGCTTCCTCGTCGTGGCACAGCACTGGCACTCCGGCGGCGGCTCCCTCTACGGGCCCTACTGGGTCGACCGCCCGCCGCTGCTGATCGCCCTGTTCCGGCTCGCGGACCTTCTGGGCGGCTTCACCGCGCTGCGCGTGATCGGCTGCGTCGCGGTCGCCGTGGCGGTCGTGGGCGTGGGCCTGGCCGCCGCCGCCGGGGCCCCCGACGTGCGGGTCGCCCGCCGGGCCTCGGTGTGGGCATCGATCGTGGCTGCGGCGTTGCTCGTCACCCCCACCGGCGGCGCCGTGATGGTCAACGGCGAGCTGCTGGCCACGCCCTTCATCGCCTTCGGCATCGCCTTCACCATCCGGGCGGTGCGCGGCCACCAGGGCTGGATCGGGCCACGCGTCTCCGCCGTCCTGGCCGGCGTCTGCGCGGTCGCCGCCGCGATGGTGAAGCAGAACATGATCGACGTCGTCGTCTTCGCCGCCGTGCTCGAGCTCGGAGTCGGTCCTGCGCCGCGTGGTGCCGGTCGCGACCCTCGCCCGCCGCGCCGGGCTCGCGGTCGCCGGAGGCGCGGTGACCTTCGCGCTGATCCTGGCCGGTGCCGCCACCCGCGGCACGTCGCCGGGGGCCCTCTACTTCGCGATGTACCCGTTCCGGCTGCGTGCCGTCGCGGGTGATGGCGAACGCCCCGATCCGCGGCCCGCTCCGAGCACCTGTCGCACATGGTGCAGCAATGGGCCGTGACCGGTGCCCCCTCGTCATCGTGACCTTCCTGGTCCTGCTTCTGCTCCGTGGCCCCGGCAAGGGACGATTCGCGTTGCCGCTCGCCCTGGCGACCATCGTCGCTCACGGTCGTACGACGTGGTCTCGATCTATGCCGGCGGCAGCTTCTGGAGCCACTACGTCCTGCAGCTGGTCGTCCCGACGGCGTTGATGGCCGGCATGCTGCTGGTACGGTGCCGAAGATCGGCCGGCTCGTCGCCGCGCTCGTGCTGCTCTGCTCGTCGGTCGGATGGGTGGCCGGCTTCACGGCGCGAGTCCCCGCGGCTGGCGCGGCGATCGGCGCGGCCATCAAGGACGCGTCGTCGCCGGGCGACTCGGTCGTCAGCGTGCTCGGCGACGGGGCGCTGGTGCGCACGACGGGTCTCAGCTCGCCGTACCGCTACCTCTGGAGCCTGCCCGCCCACGTGCTCGACCACCATTTCGACCGGCTCAACGCCCTGCTCGACTCGCCGACCCGGCCGTCGTGGGTGGTCGTGCGGGGAGGGCACTCAAGCGGTGCGCTGAGCCGGCTCGGCATCGCCGGCGCCGTCCACGCCCACTACCAGCTGGTCGCCGACGATGTGCGGCCGTCAGGTCTTCCTGCGCGACGACCTCACCCGGTCCGTCCCGCAATCACCGCCGACGTGCTGGCTGCCCCTGGTCAGCTGGAACAGCGGCCGCGCCACGCACCACTGGACCGTCACGGAAGGAGCCCTGAAGTGGCTCACCCACCCGCACGCACGCTGATCGTCGTCCCCACCTACGACGAGGCCGAGAACATCGGCGTCCTCCTCGACCGCGTCGCGGCCGCCGCGCCGGACGCGCACCTGCTCGTCGTCGACGACAACAGCCCCGACGGCACCGGCGACCTGGTCGCCCGGCACCCGGACTTCGGCCGGCGCGTGCACCTCCTGCGCAGGCCGGGCAAGGCCGGGCTGGGCGAGGCCTACCGCGCGGGCTTCCGCTGGGGGCTCGACCACGGCTACGACGCACCTGGTGCAGATGGATGCCGACCTGTCGCACCCGCCCGAGCGGGTGCCCGCCCTCGTCGACGCGCTCGCCGAAGCAGACGTGGCGGTGGGCTCGCGGTACGTGGCAGGCGGCGCGATCTCGAACTGGTCCTGGTCGCGACGGCTCATCTCGTGGCTCGGCAACTGGTACGTGCGGCTGGTCCTCGGCCTGCCCGTGCGTGACGCGACCGCCGGCTTCAAGGCCTTCCGAGCCGATGCGCTGCGCACGATCGGAGTGGTCGACTCGCTCTCCAACGGCTACTGCTTCCAGGTCGAGAACACCTGGCGTGCCGTGCGCCTGGGCCTCGTGGTCGTCGAGGTGCCGATCACCTTCACCGACCGCGCGGCGGGCAGCTCCAAGATGTCGGGACGCATCGTCCTCGAGGCCGTCGTACGCGTCCTGCGGTGGCGGGCGACCGATACCGTGACGCCATGGAACCGGCGGACGCCCGTCGCGCGTCCCAGCGTCATGGGCAGGCGACTGAGGGCGGCGATCCTCACGCTCGGGTGCGCGCTCGCGCTGGCCGGTTGCGGCTCGGCCGCGACCGTCGACGACAACGGGCCCCGCCTCGCGACCGCACTCGCAGGCCGCGGCTGTGCCGGCGACCGAGTGACCTTCCCGAGCGCTCGTACCGTCGGCGCCGTCGACCTCGACGGTGACGGCCGTGCCGACGCGGTCGGGTGACCCCCGCGTCGACCCCGGAGTGCGCCGCGAGGCTGGTCGCGAAGGTCGCCGGCGGCTACGTCGGGACCGAGATCCAGCCCGGCCCGGTCACCGTCTCCGGCATCACGCTGGGCGGCCACCACGGCGCCCTGCTCGTCACCCGGCAGGACCATCCTCGAGGCGGCTACCAGCTACGCGTCTACGCCGTCGGTCCTGGCGGGCTGGTCGAGCTCAAGGACGGCGGCCAGCCGCTCGTCCCGTTCGTGGCCACCGACACCCGCCCGATCTCCTCCACGGTGGACTGCCACGGAGGCTCGATCGTCGTGAAGCAGGCCGTCGCGAAGCCCGGTGGCCGCTGGGCCATCGAGCGCACGACGTACGCCGTGAACGGGACCGCGGCCACCAGGACCGGCACCGAGGCCGAGGCCGGCGGGCTCACCCCTGCTCAGGCCGACACGCTCAGATGCCGGTCGGTGCCGCCGTCTTCCCGAGCTGCCGCGCCCTCGACACGGGCATCCGTGATCGCACTCACCAGTCCAGGACGAGCCACTGCGTGCCGTCGATCGACTCGCGCACGACGTCCAGGTGACCCGCGTGCGCGGCCGTCTCGGTGACGACGTGGAGGGCGATCTGGGCGACGTTCCACTCGGGCCCGAGGAACGACGGCCACCAGGCGGGTGAGCCCAGCGGGTCGACCGAGGCCAGCACCTGGTCGGAGGCTGCCTGCTCGTCGCGGTACTCGGCGAGGACGTTCGGTCCCCTCCGGCACGGTCCAGGCGCCGCCGGGATGCTCGTCGAAGTAGCGCCTCGCCGCATCGTCGCCCGCCACGACGGCGCTGAACCACCAGCGCTCCACGTCGAGCGCGAGGTGGTGCAGCACGGCGGCAGGCGTCCACGTGACGGGTCGGTGCGTGCTGGCCAGGTCGGCGGAGGAGAGGCCCGCGATGCTCGTCTCGACGTGTCGGCGCTGTGCCCGCAGCTGGGCCAGCACGAGCTCCAGCACCGGCTAGACGACCCTGGTCCTCGGCGTCTGCTTCGCCGTCTCACCGGCGTCACGCACGACGACGTCGCCGAGCACGTCGTCGATCCTGGTCATCAGCTCGGTGGGGATCTTGACCCCGGCGGCCTTGACGTTCTCGGTCACCTGCTCGGGGCGCGAGGCGCCCACGAGTGCCGCCGCGACGTTGTCGTTCGCCAGCACCCACGCGACGGCGAGCTGGGCCATCGTCAGGTCGAGCTCGTCGGCGACCGGCCGGAGCGCCTGGACGCGGGTGAGCACGTCGTCGTCCATGAACCGTTTGATCATGTCGGCGCCGCCCTTCTCGTCGGTGGCCCGCGAACCCTCCGGCGGAGCCTGCCCGGGCTGGTACTTGCCGCTGAGCACGCCCTGCCCGATCGGCGACCACACGATCTGGGAGATGCCGAGCTCCTCGCACGCCGGCACGACCTCGTCCTCGATGACCCGCCACAGCATGGAGTACTGCGGCTGCGAGGAGATGAGCTGGACGCCGAGGTCGACGGCCAGCGCGTGGGCGGCCCGGATCTGGTCGGCGGTCCACTCGCTGACCCCGATGTAGAGCGCCTTGCCCTGGCGCACGACGTCGGCGAAGGCCTGCATCGTCTCCTCGAGCGGCGTCTCCACGTCGTACCGGTGCGCCTGGTAGAGGTCCACGTAGTCGGTCTGCAGCCGTGTGAGCGAGCCGTTGATCGACTCCAGGATGTGCTTGCGCGAGAGCCCGGTGTCGTTCTTGCCGCGCGGGCCGGTGGGCCAGTAGACCTTCGTGAAGATCTCCAGCGACTCGCGCCGCTCGCCCTTGAGCGCCTCGCCGAGCACGGTCTCGGCCGCGGTGTTGGCGTAGACGTCAGCGGTGTCGAAGGTGCTGATCCCCTCGTCGAGGGCCGTGCGCACGCACTGCGTGGCTACCTCGTTCTCGACCTGGGAGCCGTGGGTGAGCCAGTTGCCGTAGGTGATCTCGGAGATCTTCAGGCCTGAGTTGCCGAGGTAGCGGAAGTCCATCCCCCGACCCTAGACCGCTACTTCACCGAGGTGATCACGGTCTCCAGCTTGGGCGCGGTGTTGCCGTTGGCGTCGGCCGGGTAGGCACCGCCCTTGGCGATGCTGCGAACGACCTGGACGCCGGCGGCGTTCATCGTGCCGAACGCCGTGTAGGCGTTCTGCAGCGGAGAGTCCCGGTAGACGAGGAAGAACTGCGACCCGCCGGTGTCGGGCCCCGCGTTCGCCAGCGCCACGGTGCCCGTCGTGTAGGTGCAGGTCTGCTGACCACTGGCCAGCGAGCCCTGGCAGGGCTGCAGACGCGGGTCGTTGTCGACCAGCTCGTCCTTGATGAAGTAGCCGGGGCCGCCCTGCAGGTCCGCCGCTGGTTCGCCGGGAGTGCCCGTGGCCTTGGGGGCACCGCACTGCAGGACGTAGAGGCCCTGGGTGGTGAGCCGGTGGCAGTGGGTGTTGTCGAAGTACCCCTGCTTGGCGAGCGAGACGAACGCGTTGACGGTGCACGGCGCGTGCTGCTTGTCGAGGCTGACCTGGAAGTCGCCGTGGTTGGTCGAGATGGTCACCGAGGGCGGCAGGTCCGAGGGCGGGTTGCCCGGTGGCAGGGCGACCTTCTTGGCCGCGCCGTTGGGGTCCTGCGCGTAGGTGCACTGCGACTTCACCGTCTTGGGAGTCTGCGTGCTGCTGCCGCAGGCGGCGAGCGAGCCGGCCATCAGCAGCACGGCGACCAGTGGGACCAGGCGACGCGGGGTGATCACCCGCGGGAGATTAGCGACTCGGCCTGAAGACTTCCTGATGGGCCCGTCCTCAGGCGCCGGGCCGCTGCTGCTGCACCACGTCGACGAGGGCGGAGGCGATCTTCTCGTGCCCCGCGGCGTTGGGGTGATCGCCGTCGGGAGCCAGGTAGTGGGTCTCGTCGTAGGTGTAGTCGGGGCCCTTGAACGCCGCGCGCAGGTCGACGTACGACGAGCCGGTCTGCGCCGCGACCTCCCTGATCACCGTGTTGACGTCGTCGGTGACGGTGTCCGCCGCGTCGACGTATGCCTGGCCCTGCTCGCGTGCGTACTGGCCGCCCAGCCACACGCTCCAGTAGTCCAGCAGCACCACGTGCACCGGACGCCCCGCTGCGAGAGCGTGCAGCCGAGCGACGATGGCGTCCAGGTTGGTCCTGACCTCGGGCACCGCGGGGAGGTAGCAGGACACGTCCGTACCGCAGGCCTCGGTGTGCCCGACGTCGTTCGCGCCCACCTCCAGCTCGACCAGGTCGGCCGCCTTGACGTCGTCCACCGCCGCGTGGAGCTGCTCAGCTGGTGCAGCACGTCGAGGGTGGTGTACCCACCGACCGCGTCGTTCCGGGCCGTCGCGGACGGGCCCGCTGAGGGCGAGAGCTTGGTGGCGCTCAGCTGGGGGTATGGCGTGCACTCGCAGGCCGTGCCTGCGGGAACGGAGTCGCCGAGCGCCACGATCGGCGCTCG
This sequence comes from uncultured Actinomycetota bacterium, assembly GCA_963756045.1. Taxonomy (GTDB): domain Bacteria; phylum Actinomycetota; class Actinomycetes; order Propionibacteriales; family Nocardioidaceae; genus Marmoricola. The sequence goes on along the minus strand of CAVWML010000003.1, from coordinate 88,291 downwards.
CTGGCTCGACTCCGGTGCGCGTGCCCGGCCCCCGCTTCCGCACCCGGTCAGCAGGAGGGCCAGCACGCCCAGCAGCAGACCGCACCTCTTCCTCACGTGGCGACCAGGTGCAGGTAGGCCATGCCCAGCACGCCGCGGTAGCCCTCGACGTACGCCGCCCGCTGCTGCCGGGCCCGGTCCCGGACCGCGGCCGCCGCCGGATCGTCGGAGGAGTGGCCGGCCAGCCAGGCGTCGTAGCGGCTCACGAAGCCGGCCTCGAAGGCGTCCCACTCGTCCAGGGTCGCCTCGTCAGCGGCCTCGACGGAAAGGCCGGCCTCCTCGGGCCAGCACGACGAGCTCGTCGAGCGTGACGAACTCGTCGTCGCGGCCGGACAACGGAGCGGTGGCGGCCGAGGTCGGGTGGCCTCGACCAGATGCCGTCCGCGTAGACGACCCGGCCGCCGTCGCGGACCCGGCCGCGGATGGCGTCGAAGGCCGAGCCGTAGTCGAGGGGCTGGTCGGCCTCGACCGGCGGTCCCCAGACCTGGGTGGAGCCGATGCAGATGAGGGCGTCCACCGCCGCCGGGCCGACTGACGCGCCGTCACCGGAGAGGAAGGTGGCGCGGGCGGCCAGTCCGCGCGCCGCCGCACGTCCCGCGCCTCCGCCAGGGACGGCTCGTCGCGTGTCGACGCCGATGGCCTCGCGACTCGCGGAGCCGCCGCAGCGACGCGCAGGAGCAGCTCGCCCCAGCCGCAGCCGATGTCGAGGACGGTGCCTCCGCTCGGAGAGCGCTTCCGCGAGCCACGACACCAGACCCGAGGCACGCTCCTCCGACATCGGCGAGAGGAAGGTCAGCTCGTCGTGCAGCGGCGGCAGGTCGAGGGGCACCCCTTCATTGTGGTGGCAGACTCCACACATGCCCGATCCGGTTTCCGTCATCAAGCCCAGCGACCTCGAGGCCGCCGACCCGACTCCCGGCATGGCGCGCGCCCGGGCGTTCGAGGGCGAGCTGCTGTGGTCCGGGCGGGTGGTCACCGAGCCGGGCGCGGTGTCCGGGTGGCACCACCACGACATCAACGACACCAGCCTGTACGTCGTCTCCGGCGTGCTGCGGCTGGAGTTCGAGGGCCACGACGGGCACGTCGACGCGGAGGCCGGCGACTTCGTGCACGTCCCGGCGCACACCGTGCACCGCGAGTCCAACCCCACCGACGAGCCGTCGGTGGCGGTGATCGCGCGAGCGGGCGGGGGAGTGCCGACCGTCAACGTCGAGCCCCCGGCCGGGCACTGAGGGCTTCTAGCGGCGCGCCTTCTTCGAGATGCCGTAGGCGCGATTGACGATCCGCTCGACCGTCGTGCGGGGCAGGGCGCGACGCAGTGCGAACACGACGGGCGCGTTGCTGCCGACGGCGTACATCGGCTCAGGCTCCTCGGCCTCGATGGCGTGCAGGATCGTGCGCGCCACCCGCTCGGGCGCGATGCCCTCGCGCTCGTTGGTGTCGAGCGTCTTGAGCATCGTGGCGAACGGCCCGGCGTGCGGGGAGGTCTCGGAGATGTACTTGGTGCGTCGCTGGCTGATGCCGGTCCGGATCGAGCCCGGCTCGACGGTGGTCAACCAGACGCCGTAGGGCGCCATCTCGTAGCGCGCCGACGTCGCGAACGTCCTTCAGCGCGGCCTTGCTGGCGGCGTACGACGAGCGGTACCCGAACGGGAAGCTGGCCAGCATCGAGCCGACCATCACCACGCGGCCGTACCCGCGCTGACGCATCCCGGGCAGCAGCCTCTGGGTGAGGTGGACCGGAGCGATCACGTTGACGTTCATCAGCCGCTGCAGGGCCGTGAGCGGGATCTCCTCGAGCGGGCCGCTCTGGGACTCACCGGCGTTGTTCACCAGCACGTCGACGCGGATGCCCTCGGCGTGCAGGGCGCCGACGAGACCGTCGACCGAGTGCAGGTCGCCCAGGTCGAGGTCGTGGTAGCGCACCCCCTCGATCCTGTCCTCGGCCGGGATGCGCGACGGCTGCCGTGACGTGCCGACCACGGAGTAGCCACGCTCGACGAGGAGGCTGGCCGTCGCCCACCCGATCCCCGAGGTGGCGCCGGTGACGAGGGCGGTGCGCGGGGTCGTGCTCATGGGCGAACGTTATCGCCGCTTGGCCTGCGCGAGCGCCTCCTCGAACAGCTCAGGCGTGCCCTGACGTCCCTCGCTCGGGAAGTCCTCACCCGGGACCACGTAGGGGCCGCCGTACGCCGGGGTGTCGGGCTGGTAGCGCCAGCCCTCCGCGAGCGGCCCGACGTCGTAGGCGTCGTACCCGATCCGGTCGAGCAGCTCGGTCACCTGGTGCTTGGCGGAGGGGTCGTCGCCGGCGATCGTGATCACCGAGCGCTCCGGGTCACCCGCGGGCCGACCGAGCGTGGCGAGGTGGCCGACATAGATGTTGTTGAACGCCTTGACCACGTGCGACCCCGGCAGGTGCGCCTGGAGGAGCTCGCTGGAAGTGGTCGACGCGTCGTCGAGCTCGGCGATCTGGCCGTCGCGCTGCGGGTAGTAGTTGCAGGTGTCGATGACGACCTTGCCGCGCAGGGGCTCGACCGGGACGTCGGCGTAGGCCTTGAGGGGGATGGTGACCACGACGACGTCGCCCGACTGCGCGGCCTCCGTGGGGGTGCCGGCGCGGGCGCGGTCACCGAGCTCCGAGACGAGGTCCGTGAGCGTCTCCGGGCCGCGGCTGTTGCTCATCACGACGTCGTCGCCGGCACGGACCGCCAGCCTCGCGAGGGTGCTGCCGATGTGTCCGCTGCCGATGAATCCGATGGTGGTCATGGTCGCCACAACGGCACAGCGACACCACTGATTCCAATCTTGAATGATTCAAGTGATTGGTGTTGGGTGGGACGTGTGGACACCGCCGCCGACTTCGAGCGCACGCTGCGCTCGGCGAACGTGCGAGTGACCCGTCCACGACTCGCTGTGCTCGAGGCCGTGCACCGTCTTCCCCATGCCGACACCGAGACGCTGATCGACGCCGTGCGCCGCGACCTGGGGGAGGTCTCCCACCAAGGGGTCTACGACGTGCTGAGGGTGCTCACCACGGCCGGACTCGTGCGCCGCATCCAGCCCTCCGGCTCGCTCGCGCGCTACGAGGCGCGGGTCGGGGACAACCACCACCACGTCGTGTGCCGCTCGTGCGGCACCATCGCCGACGTCGACTGCGCGGTCGGGTTCACGCCGTGCCTGACCGCCGCCGACGACTCGGGCTTCGTCATCGACGAGGCCGAGGTCGTCTACTGGGGCACCTGCCCCGACTGCAACGCCCAGATTTCCTGAAACCAGTGGGATCGAACCCAGGAGGAGTACCCGTGTCAGAGGACCACGAGACCGTCGAAGCCGACATGAACACCGAGGGCGCCGCCGGCTGCCCGGTGCAGTCGGGGAAGATGGGCCACCCCACGGAGAGCGCGAGCAACACCGACTGGTGGCCCAACCAGCTCAACCTCCGGATCCTGCGCAAGCACCCGGCGTCGGCGAACCCGATGGACGCCGACTTCGACTACCGGACCGCCTTCGAGAGCGTCGACCTCGACGAGCTGGCCCGCGACGTCGACGCCGTGATGACCGACTCGCAGGACTGGTGGCCGGCCGACTTCGGCCACTACGGCGGCTTCATGATCCGGATGGCGTGGCACAGCGCCGGCACCTACCGGGTCGACGACGGCCGCGGGGGAGCAGGCGCCGGCATGCAGCGCTTCGCGCCACTGAACAGCTGGCCCGACAACGGCAACCTCGACAAGGCCCGCCGGCTGCTCTGGCCGGTCAAGCAGAAGTGGGGCGCCAAGGTCTCCTGGGCCGACCTGATGGTCTTCGCCGGCAACCGCGCGCTGGAGACCATGGGCTTCCAGACCTTCGGCTTCGCCGGGGGCCGCACCGACGTGTGGGAGCCCGACGAGGACGTCTACTGGGGCCCGGAGCGCACCTGGCTCGGCGACGAGCGCTACACCGGTGACCGTGACCTCGAGAAGCCGCTTGGCGCCGTCCAGATGGGCCTGATCTACGTCAACCCCGAGGGTCCCAACGCGAACCCCGACCCGCTGGCGGCGGCGCGCGACATCCGTGAGACCTTCGCCCGGATGGCGATGAACGACGAGGAGACCGTCGCGCTGATCGCCGGCGGCCACACCTTCGGCAAGACCCACGGTGCCGCCGACCCCGACGAGTACGTCGGCGCCGAGCCTGAGGGCGCCCCGCTCGAGCAGCAGGGCTTCGGCTGGAAGCAGTCGTTCAACACCGGCAAGGGGCGCGACACGATCACCTCCGGTCTCGAGGTCACCTGGACCGCGGAGCCGGCGCAGTGGGACAACGGCTTCTTCGACAGCCTGTTCGGCAACGAGTGGGAGGTCACCAAGAGCCCGGCCGGTGCCTGGCAGTGGCAGGCGGTCGGGGATGACGTCGCGAACACCTTCCCCGACCCCGAGAGCGGCGAGAAGAACCGCCGCCCGACGATGCTCACCACCGACATCGCTCTGCGTGAGGACCCGGTCTACGAGCAGATCTCGCGTCGCTTCCACGAGAACCCGGCCGAGTTCGCCGACGCGTTCGCTCGCGCCTGGTACAAGCTCACCCACCGCGACATGGGTCCCAAGGAGCGCTACCTCGGCGCGCTGGTGCCTCAGGAGGAGCTGCTCTGGCAGGACCCCGTGCCGGACGGCGGAGTGGCCCTGGGCGACGAGGCCGTCGCCTCGCTGAAGGCCCAGATCCTCGAGTCCGACCTGACCGTCCCCCAGCTGGTCAAGGCGGCGTGGGCAGCGGCGTCGTCGCACCGGGTCAGCGACAAGCGCGGTGGCGCCAACGGCGGCCGGATCCGCCTGGAGCCGCAGCGCGGCTGGGCGGTCAACGACCCCGACGACCTCGCCCAGGTGATCCGGGTGCTGGAGGGCATCGCGTCCTCCTCCGACACCGGCGTCTCCTTCGCGGACCTCGTCGTGCTCGGTGGCGTCGCGGCGGTCGAGAAGGCTGCCAAGGACGGCGGGTACGACGTCCGGGTCCCGTTCTCCCCGGGACGCACCGACGCCTCGCAGGAGCAGACCGACGTCGAGTCGTTCAGCCACCTCGAGCCGACCTCCGACGGGTTCCGCAACGTGCTCGGCAAGGAGGGCCGCCTTCCGGGCGAGTACCGCCTCGTGGACCGGGCCAACCTGCTCGGGCTGACGGCGCCGGAGATGACCGTCCTCGTGGGCGGTCTGCGGGTGCTCGGTGCCAACACGGGCGGCAACGACAAGGGCGTGTTCACCGACCGTGTCGGCACGCTGTCCAACGACTTCTTCACCAACCTGCTCGACATGGGCATCGAGTGGCACGCGGTCGACGGCGACGACGACGGCTTCGTGGCCACCGACCGGGCCACCGGTGAGAAGAAGTGGACCGGCAGCCGGGTCGACCTGGTCTTCGGCTCCAACTCCGAGCTCCGGGCGCTGGCCGAGGTCTACGCGAGCAACGATGCCGCGGAGAAGTTCGTGCGCGACTTCGCCACGGCGTTCGCCAAGGTGATGGACCTCGACCGCTATGACCTCTGAGCCAGCTCAGGCGATGACGGAGCCGCCCGCTACGTCGAGCACGACGCCGGTGACCCAGGCCGAACGGTCACCGGCGAGGTAGAGCACGGCCTCGGCGACGTCGAGAGGCGTCCCGAGGCGGCGTAGCGGGTGCTGACCGACCAGCTGCTCCTTCACGTCCTGCGGGATCTGCTGGGTGGTGCGCTCGGTGAGGATCGTCTCCGGCGCGACGCAGTTGGCGCGCACGCCGTCGGGCCCGGCCTGCAGGGCGACGTCCTGGGTGAACACCTCGACCCCTGCCTTCGCAGCCGCGTAGGCGATGGGGGAGTGGGCGCTGGGCCGGCGCGCGGCGGCGGAGGAGATGGTGACGATGCTGCCGCGACGGCGCGCGCGCATGCCCGGCAGCACCGCCTTGACGAGGCGGAACGTGGCGACGAGGTTCAGGTCGATCGCGGCGAGGAAGTCCTCGTCGCTCATCTCGTCGACGGGCTGCGGCCGGCTGGGGGACCCGCCCGCGTTGGCGACGAGGACGTCGATGGGTCCCAGGCCCGCTTCGGCCTCCTGCACCACACGGGTCACGTCGCCGGCGTCGGTCAGGTCGCCCGCCACCCAGCGTGCGGTTCCTCCGGGGGTCGCGATCTCGTCCTGGACCGCGGCCAGGGCATCGGTGTCGCGTCCGTGCAGGGTGACCGAGGCGCCGTGCTCCGCGAGGAGGAGGGCGATGCCGCGACCGATCCCGCGGGAGGCGCCGGTGACCAGCGCGTGCCGCCCGGACAGCTCAGCCATGAGGCTCCTCCCGTCTCCACCGACCCGCTGACTGGCCGACTCGGCCGACTCTGCCACGGCGTCTGCGTCGTCGGTACCGTACGGACATGCCACGCATCGCCGTACCCGACGGCCAGGACCCGCTGATGCACCTCTGGGCAGGCACCTCGACCCCGGTCGCCGCGGCGGCCGCGGGCTACAGCGACGCGGTCTACAACCGCACCAGCCTGGGCACCCGCGAGATGGAGGCCGCGCGGGCGACGATCGCGCGGATCAACGACTGCCAGGTGTGCCGCACCCTGCGTGCCCCGGACGGCGTGGACGCGCCCCGGGAGGAGTTCTACGAGGCGTTGCTGCGCGGCGCGCCGGGCGAGGCCGGGCTGGGCGAGCGGGAGGCGTTGGCCGCCGAATTCGCCGAGCGGTTCGCGACCGACCACCTGGGCATGGACGACGACCTCTGGATGCGGCTGCACGCCGTGTTCAGCGACGACGAGCTGGTCGAGCTCGCGCTCTGCGTGGGCTCGTGGCTGGCCCTGGGCCGGATCAACCGGGTCTTCGACGTCGACGGCGCCTGCCGCATCCCTGCCGGGCACGTCGGCGGACGGACGAGCACCGCGGGCTAGTGCCGTTGTCGGTGCCCCGACCTACGGTGAGGTCATGACCACGCTCGACGACCGACCGAAGACCGCCCTGCTCGTCATCGACGTCCAGAAGGACGTCATGGACGGCGCCCAGGACAGAGACGCCGTCATCGCCAACATCGCCTCGCTGGTCGACAAGGCGCGCTCCGAGGACGTCCCGGTGGTCTGGGTCGCGCACAACGACGAGGGCATGCCGCTGAACAGCGACCAGTGGCAGTACGTCGACGAGCTCGTGCGAGCCGACGACGAGCCGTTGGTGCACAAGACCTACGGCGACTCCTTCGAGGACACCGACCTCGAGGACGTGCTCGCCGCTGCCGGTGTCGGCCGCCTGGTGGTGGCCGGCGCCCAGTCCGACGCCTGCATCCGCTCCACCCTCCACGGCGGGCTGGCGCGTGGCTACGACGTGACGCTCGTCTCGGACGCCCACACGACGCAGGACATGACGCAGTGGGGGAACATCCCGCCCGCCGACGTCATCACCTTCACCAACCTCTACTGGGGCTTCACCTCGGCGCCGGGGCGCGCGACGGGCGTCGTCAAGGCCGACGAGCTCAGCTTCGACGGCTGAACGGCACCGGGTCAGGCGACGTAGCTGCCTGCGGCCAGGTCCTCGAGCAGCGTCGGTCCGGTCGGGTCCCAGCCGAGCAGCTCGCGTGTGAGGTCGTTCGAGGCGGCTGCGTCCATGCCGAAGAACATCCCGATCCAGCCGAAGTGCTCGCCCGCCCGCTCCGCCGGCACCGACTCGACCGGTAGCCCGAGACCGCGTCCGATCGCCTCGGCGATCTCGCGGGTGGGCACCCCCTCCTCGGCGACCGCGTGCAGCACCGAGCCGGCCGGCGCCGACTGCACGGCGGTCGCGACGAGTCGGGCGGCGTCACCGCGGTGCACCGCCGCCCAGCGGTTGCTGCCGTCGCCGACGTACGCCGAGACGCCGCGCTCGCGCGCCACCTGCACCAGGGTCGCGACGAAGCCGTGGTCACCCGTGCCGTGCACGGTGGGAGCGAACCGGGCCTCCGCGGTCCGGACGCCGCGGTCCGCGAGGGCCAGGGCGGCCTGGCTGGCCGCGATGCGCGGATGCCGGGACGGGTCGGCGGCATCACGTTCGGTCGCCGGACGGCCCTGGGACAGCCCGGCCACCCCGGAGGCGAAGACGAACGGCGCGTCGGTCCCGAGCGCCTCGCCCATCGTCTCGAGGGCGCGCGCGTTCAGCTCGGCCGCCGCCTCCATCTGGCTGAAGTCGTGGTCGTAGCCGAGGTGCACGACGCCGTCGCTGCGCTCGGCCGCCGAGCGCAGCACGTCGAGGTCCTCCAACGAGCCGGGCTGGACCTCGGCACCGAGCGCGGCGACCCTGGCTGCCGATGCGTCGCTGCGGGCGAGGCCGCGGACCTCGTGGCCCGACCCGAGGAGCTCGGCGACGACCGCGGATCCGATCCAGCCGGAGGCGCCGGTGACGAAGATGCGCATGGAGGTTCCTCCTCAGAGTGATGTCAGTTGGTGACATGACTCTAGCACCCTGATGTCACACCGTGACATCGCCTATGCTGCGGTCATGGGTCGATGGGAGCCCGGTGCTGACGCCCGGCTGCGCGTGGCGGCGATGGAGCTCTACGCCGAGCGCGGCTACGAGCAGGCCACCGTCGCCGAGATCGCGGAGCGGGCGGGGGTCACCGCGCGCACCTTCTTCCGGCACTTCGCCGACAAGAGGGAGGTGCTGTTCTCCGGCTCGGGGGAGCTGCAGCGGCTGCTCGTCGAGGCGCTCGAGGAGACGCCCGCCGACGCACCGCCCATGAGGGCCGTGGCCGCGGCGCTCGACAAGGCGGCCGAGCTCCTCGGCTTCGACCGCGAGTTCTCCCGCAGCGCGACAGCTGCTCATCGAGGCGCACGCCGACCTGCGTGAGCGTGAGCTGATCAAGATGGCCGACCTGGCCGTCGCGTTCGCCGACGCGTTGCGCCGGCGGGGGGCCAGCGAGGGCAGTGCCCGCCTGATGGGGGAGGCCGGTGTCGCCGTGTTCCGGGTGGCCTTCGAGCGATGGGTGGGGGAGGAGGGCGAGTCGCACGACCTCCCGACGCTGATGCGGGCCTCGCTCGAGGAGCTCGGCACCGCGGTGGGCCACCGATGAGTTCCCTGCGCCAGCCTGGTCTGCCCTGACATGGTCGAGGTCTTCGCCACCGGGATCGAGATGGGGGAGTCGCCCCGCTGGCACGAGGGCGCCTTCTGGATGTGCGACTGGCTGGCGGGGGAGGTGCTGCGCTTCGCCGACGACGGCTCGCGCGAGGTGGTCACCCGTGTCGAGGGCCTGCCCTTCTCGATCGACTGGCTGCCCGACGGTCGGCTCGTCGTCTCGACCGCCGACGGCGTGCGGGTCGGGCCCGACCTGGCGGCGTACGGCGCGCAGGGCCGGCCGTGGAACGAGATCGTGGTCGACCCCGCCGGCCGGGTCTACGTCGACATGCCCGGCTCGATGCCGTGGGAGGAGCGCAAGCCCGGGCCTCGTCGGGCTGGTGCGGCCCGACGGCAGCAGCACCGACGTGGCCGGCGACGTGTGGTTCCCCAACGGGATGGTCGTCACCGACGAGGGCCGCACGCTGGTCGTGGGGGAGTCGCACGCCTCCCGGCTGACGGCCTGGACGATCGCCGAGGACGGGACGCTGACCGATCGCCGGGTCTGGGCCGACCTCGGTGAGGGCGCGGCGCCCGACGGCATCTGCGTCGACGCCGAGGGTGCGATCTGGTACGCCGACGTACCCAACCAGCACTGCCGGCGCGTCGCCGAGGGTGGTGAGGTGCTGGAGACCGTCGCGGTCGGGCAGGGCTGCTTCGCATGCACGCTCGGTGGCGAGGACGGCCGCACGCTCTACGTCGTGGCCAACGACTACGGTCGCCAGGGCGCGAGCAACGGCCGGGTGCTCACGCACCGGGTGGAGGTTCCGCGCGCCTGATGTCGAGAACCGGCGATCGGCTCCGTCCATGGGGTGAAGGCGTCGAGAGCGGCGCCACGGACCGAAGGAGACAGTGATGGCGAAGTACCTGTTGCTCAAGCACTACCGCGGCGGCCCCGAGTGGATCACCCCGTGCCCGCCGATGAACGAGTGGACGCCCCAGGAGATCAACGACCACGTCGCGTTCATGGACCACGTCGCCGACACCCTGCGCGAGCGCGGCGAGTTCGTCGGCGCCCAGGCGCTGGCGCCCGAGGGCGCCTTCGTGCGCTTCGACGGCGAGGGCAAGCCGCCGGTCACCGACGGACCGTTCGCGGAGACCAAGGACCTGATCGCCGGCTGGATGGTGATCGACGTCGACAGCGTCGAGCGGGCCCACGAGGCGGCCGCGTTCCTGTCCTCGGCACCCGGCAAGGGTGGCGAGCCGCTGTACGAGTGGATCGAGGTGCGCCCCTTCCTCGACGAGCGGCCCGGTACGACGGACTGACCCGTGGCGGAGCAGGCAGGACTGCGCGAGGAGCAGGTCCGCGAGCTGGTCCCGCAGGTCCTCGGCGTCCTCGTCCGTCGCGGTGTCGACATCGCGACGGCCGAGGACGCCGTGCAGGAGGCGTTGCTGGAGGCCCTGGCGCACTGGCCCGACGACCAGCCGCGCCACCCGCGCGGCTGGCTGGTCGCGGTGGCCCGGCGCAAGCTCGTCGACGTGCAGCGCTCCGAGGCCGCGCGCCGGGTGCGCGAGGAGCGCGTCGAGGAGGAGCCGGCACCGGGCCCGGCCGAGCAGCACGACGACACCCTCCTGCTGCTCTTCTGGTGCTGCCACCCGGCGCTGACCCCGTCAGCAGCGGTGGCGCTGACGCTGCGAGCAGTCGGGGGACTGACCACCCGGCAGATCGCGGAGGCGCACCTGGTGCCCGAGGCCACCATGGCCCAACGGATCAGTCGGGCAAAACGGACAATCGGCGAGCAGCAGGTGGGGGAGCCGGGGGACCTGCGCAACGTGCTGACCGTGCTCTACCTGATGTTCAACGAGGGCTTCACCAGCGACGAGGTCGACCTGGCGGTCGAGGCGATCCGGCTGACCCGGATGCTGGCCCGGGCCAGCGCCGAGCCCGAGGTCGCCGGGCTGCTGGCGCTGATGCTGCTGCACCACGCGCGCCGCGCGGCCCGCTGGCGCGACGGCGTCCTGGTGCCGTTGGAGGAGCAGGACCGGTCGTCGTGGGACACCGCGATGATCGGAGAGGGTGTCCGCATCCTCCAGTCGGCCCTGGCGGTGGACCGGCTCGGGGAGTACCAGGTGCAGGCGGCCATCGCCGCGCTGCACTGCGACGCCGCCACCGCCGAGGAGACCGACTGGACGCAGGTCCTCGAGTGGTACGACGAGCTCGTGCTGCTGACCGGCTCGCCGGTCGTCGCGCTCAACCGGGCGGTGGCCGTCGGTGCTGCCGACGGGCCGCTGGCCGGGCTCAAGGTGTTGGCCGACGTACCGGACGGCGTACCTCGACGCACGGCCGTCGAGGCCTGGCTGCGCGAACGCGCCGGCGAGACGGTGCTCGCGCACGACCTCTACGCCCGGGCGGCCACCGAGGCGACCAACCTCGCCGAGCGCGACCACCTGACGAGACAGGCGGCGCGGCTGCACGGCTGAGGGGAGGGCATGGCCAGTCCCTTCCCGGACCCGGATCCACGGAAGTTGACATAATGCACCTTATCGGCGAACCGGAGTCAGCCGCAGCAGGGCCGATGAGCGGCCTGCTCGCGGCGGGACGTCATACGTTCTGGTCGCTATGACGGCCACTTCGCATGACGTCCCGACAACGTCACTGGTCGGTCGCTATGACAGCCACTTCGTATGACGTCCGGCACCTCGGGTACCGCAGCGTCCGCAATGCCGCGTTCAGTGCGGATCTGCCGAAGCCTGGTGCACCTTATAGGCGACCTGGATCAGCCGTGTGGCTCGCGGTGAGGTCGGTGATGTGGGCGGTGACCGGTGCGGTGGTGGAGGCGCTGGAGAGGTAGCTGATCAGGGCGAGGCTGCCGGGGTTCTGCAGGGCTGGGGTGGTGTCGGTGGTGGTGGCGAACCAGGTGGCGGGTTCGGTGCCGGTGGCGGGCCAGATCTTGAGCCGGATGGTGGTGGGTGTGGTGCCGGTGACCTGCAGGCGCAGGCGCAGGGTGGTGCCGGCGGTGTAGGTCAGGCCGGGGACGGTGCGTTCGGCGACCATGCTGGTCTGGGTGCCGCCGAGGGTCTTGGTCAGCCAGGCGTTGACGGTGTTGTTGGTGTTCAGCGCGACCCGGGCCTGGTACTCGTTGCCGGAGGAGGCGCGGCGTCCGGTGGCGGTCAGGTACCAGCCGGCGTTGGCCTTGTCGACGTTGAAGCCCAGGGTCAGGTCGGTGTCGGTGCTGGAGACGCCGTTCAGGCTGGCCGAGACCTGGGAGCCCTTGGTGGCGTGGCGGATCACGCCGGCTCCGGGGGTGACGGAGAAGGCGGTGCCCGCGGTGGTGGTCCAGGCTCCGCCGGTCTCGGCGCGGCCCCAGCCGCTGGCCACGGTGCGGGCGAAGGTGTCTGCGGCGAAGGGCTGGTTCGGTGGCGGGTTCGGTGAGGTCACGGTGACGTTGTGGGTGGCCGCGTCGGTGGCTCCCCCGTCGTCGGTGACCGTGAGCGTGACCGGGTAGGTGCCGGCGTGGTGTAGGTGTGCGTCGGTGAGGCCGCGCTGGAGGTGCCGCCGTCGCCGAAGGTCCAGGCATATGTCGTGATGTGCCCGTCCGGATCGGCCGTCCCGGTGCTGTCGAAGGAACAGCCCAGATCCGTGCACGACGGAGCGAACACCGCCGACGGCGACTGGTTGCCGTCCCCGGCGTTCCACACGTCGAGGATGGGCGCGGCCGTGGCGCTGTTGGCCAGCGGCGCCAGCCCGAAGCCGTCCTCGATCGTGCGCAGCACGCTGTAGTGGTTGATGCGTCTCCGCGTAGTTCCCCGGCGTCACGCGCTGGCCCGCCATGATCGTCGGGATCTGGTTGCTGGCTGCCGTTGTCGTCCTCGTCGAAGGTCACGACGAAGCAGGCTGTTGTGGGTCTTGGCCCAGGTGACGTAGTCGCCGAGGTGCGCCTGCAGCCACGTGTCGCCCTGCGCGACCGTGCCGTCGTGCATGTCGTCGGTCAGGTTCGGGATCACGAAGGAGACGTCGGGCAGCTGGTCGAAGTCGGTCGGGAAGGCGGTCAAGGGCTGGTTGGTGGCGGCGCCCGGCAGGGTCGCGAAGTTGACCCACGGGTTGTGCTTGCGCGGCGTACTTGCCGCTCCCGCAGCCGGTGGAGCCGGCGTTCGGCAGGTCTCGCAGTAGCCGACGAACGTCCGGCCGGCGGCGATCAGCTGGTCGCCGAGGCTGGCGGTGGTGAAGGTGTGCGGGCAGCTGTCGTCGGTGACGCCCTGGGTCGAGCCCGAGAACAGCGCCAGGTAGTTCGGCTGGCTGGGGTGGGTCATCGGCGAAGGACTGGGTGAAGTTCGGCGTTCTGGTTGGCCAGCGAGTTGATGTACGGCGCGGCCGGGTTGCCCAGGATGTTCGTCTCCGAGTGGTTCTCCTCGACGACGACGACGACGTGGTCCGGCCTCGGGACGGTCGTGGTGCCCGCGAGGGCCGCGCCGGTCGGGTGCAGCTGCACCACGAGCCCGGCGAGGACGGCGACCAGCACGAGTGAAGCTCGTCGTCGTTGCATGCTGGCGCCACCCGTCCGCGTCCCCGGGACCTGGGGCGCTGGGTCGAAGCATGGGCCGCCTCGTCTCGAGTAACAGCGCTCTGTCCGGTACGTGCCGATATGACGGAAGCAGACGTCTAGACAGCCCGGAAGCCGGCGGCTCAGCGGGCGACGTACTCCCCCAGGTGCTGGCCGGTCAGCGTCGAGCCGTCGGCGACGAGCGCGGCCGGCGTCCCCTCGAAGACGACGCGGCCGCCGTCGTGGCCGGCGCCCGGCCCGAGGTCGATGATCCAGTCGGCGTGGGCCATCACCGCCTGGTGGTGCTCGATGACGATGACCGACTTGCCGGACTCGTCGACGAGCCGGTCCAGGAGACCGAGCAGCTGCTGGACGTCGGCGAGGTGCAGCCCGGTGGTCGGCTCGTCGAGCACGTAGACCTCGCCCTTCTCGGCCATCTGGGTGGCCAGCTTGAGCCGCTGGCGCTCGCCACCGGACAGCGTCGTCAGCGGTTGGCCCAGGGTCAGGTAGCCGAGACCCACGTCGGCCAGCCGGGTCAGCACCTTGTGGGCCGCCGGGGTCTTCGCCTCGCCGTCACCGAAGAACTTCTCCGCGTCGGCGACCGACATCGCCAGCACGTCCGCGATGTTCTGGCCGCCCAAGGTGTACTCGAGCACCGTGGCCTGGAAGCGCCGGCCGTCGCACTCCTCGCAGGTCGACTCGACGGTGGCCATCACGCCGAGCTCGGTGAAGATCACCCCGGCGCCCTTGCAGGCCGGGCAGGCGCCCTCGGAGTTGGAGCTGAAGAGCGCCGGCTTGACGCCGTTGGCCTTGGCGAAGGCCTTGCGGATCGGCTCCAGCAGGCCGGTGTACGTCGCCGGGTTGCTGCGGCGCGATCCCCGGATCGCCCCCTGGTCGACCACGACGACACCCTCGAGGTCGGCGACGGAGCCATGGATCAGCGAGCTCTTGCCCGAACCCGCGACACCGGTGATCACGCACAGCAGGCCGAGCGGCACGTCGACGTCGACGTCCTGGAGGTTGTGCGTGGAGGCCCCGCGGACCTCCAACCGGTCGCTCGCCTCACGCACCGAGTCCTTCAGGCTGGCCCGGTCGTCGAGGTGGTGGCCGGTCGTCGTGTCGCTCGCGCGCAGACCGTCGAGACTGCCCTCGAAGCAGATCGTGCCACCGGCGGAGCCGGCCCCCGGTCCGAGGTCGACGACGTGGTCGGCGATCGCGATCGTCTCCGGCTTGTGCTCCACCACGAGCACGGTGTTGCCCTTGTCGCGCAGCTGGAGCAGCAGGTTGTTCATCCGCTCGATGTCGTGCGGGTGCAGCCCGATCGTCGGCTCGTCGAAGACGTAGGTGACGTCGGTGAGCGAGGACCCCAGGTGGCGGATCATCTTGGTGCGCTGGGCCTCTCCCCCGGACAGCGTGCCCGCCGGCCGGTCGAGGCTCAGGTAGCCCAGCCCGATGTCCTGGAACGAGTCGAGCAGGTGCTGGATGCCGCCGACCAGCGGCGCGACGCCGGGCTCGTCGAGCCCGCGCATCCACTCGGCCAGGTCGCTGATCTGCATCTGGCACAGCTCGGCGATGTTCTTGCCCCGGACCCTCGACGACAGCGCCTCCTGGCTCAGCCGGGTGCCCTCGCAGTCGGGGCAGACCATGAACGTGATGGCTCGCTCGACGAAGCGGCGCACGTGCGGCTGCAGCGAGTCGATGTCCTTGGACAGCATCGACTTCTGGATCTTGGGGATCAGTCCCTCGTAGGTGAGGTTGATCCCCTCGACCTTGATCTTGGTCGGTCCCGCGTAGAGGAGCTGTTGCAGCTCCCTCTTGGTGTACGACGCGATGGGCTTGTCCATCGGCAGGCCGGCGCCCTTGAAGATGCGGCCGTACCAGCCGTCCATGCTGTAGCCCGGCACGTTCAGCGCCCCGCCGGACAGCGACTTGGACTCGTCGTACAGCGCAGTGAGGTCGACGTCGCTGACCGAGCCCATGCCCTCGCAGCGGGGGCACATGCCGCCCTGGTAGACCGCGTCGCGGACCACGGTCTTCTCCTCGCGACCGCCCTTCTCGGTCTTCATCACCCCGCTCGCCGTGCGGGTGGGCACGTTGAACGCGAACGCGGTGGGCGGTCCGATGTGCGGCTCGCCGATCCGGCTGAACAGGATGCGGAGCATCGCGTTGGCGTCGGTCGCCGTGCCCACCGTCGACCGCGGGTTGGCGCCCATGCGCTCCTGGTCGACGATGATCGCCGTGGTCAGCCCCTCGAGCACGTCGACCTCGGGGCGCTGCAACGAGGGCATGAACCCCTGCACGAACGCGCTGTAGGTCTCGTTGATCAGCCGCTGCGACTCCGCGGCGATGGTGCTGAACACGAGCGAGCTCTTGCCCGATCCCGAGACGCCGGTGAACGCGGTCAGCCGGCGCTTCGGGATCTCGAGGCTGACGTCCTTGAGGTTGTTGACGCGCGCACCCTGAACGCGGATCAGGCCGTGGCTGTCAGCGGTGTGCGACAAGTGGTCAGTCCTCCGGCAGGTCGGCGAATGCGCGCTTGGTGTCCTTGTACCAGCCCATGCCCTTGATGGGGTGCTTCCAGCGGCCCTTCATGTCGCTCAGCGCCGGCTCGTGCGCCGAGTCGCCGGCCTCCACGGCCTCGCGGAGGTGCTTGTCCTGGGCCTTGATCACCTCGTCGGCGTCCTCGCCGCGCAGCTGCAGGTCGCAGGCGCCGCCGAGCTGTCGGCAGGTCATCGTCTTCATCGGACCTCCTGGATCCGCACCATGTTGCCCGCGGGGTCGCGCACGGCGCAGTCACGCACGCCGTAGGGCTGTTCGGTGGGCTCCTGCACGATGTCGGCGTCGCTGGCCTGGAGCTTGTCGAAGGTGCCGTCGAGGTCCTCGGTGGCCAGCAGGATGCTGCCGTAGGTGCCCTTGGCCATCATCTCGTTGATGGTGCGACGCTCGTCGTCGGTGATGCCGGGGTCGACGCCGGGTGGGTGCAGCACGATCGCGGTGTCGGGCTGGCCGGCTGGGCCGACGGTGAGCCACCGCATGCCGCCCTGGCCGACGTCGAGGCGGACCTCGAAGCCGAGCAGGTCGCGGTAGAACCCGAGGGCCGCCTCCGGGTCGTCCTGTGGGAGGAAGCTGGAGTGGATGCTGATGTTCATGGCGCTCACGTTAGGGGTGCTCGCACGGCCCTGGCTTCTCGATTCCTGACCGGTCTGGTGACCTTCTTGGTCTCGCACGACGGCATCTCGGCGGCCTGGTCGCCCACCTGCTCGCGGTAGACGCTGGGCGGCACGCCGACCAGCTCGGCGAACCGGGTGCTGAATGTGCCGAGCGACTGACAGCCCACCGTGAAGCAGACGTCGGTGACCGACAGGTCGCCCCGTCGTAGCAGGGCCATCGCGCGCTCGATGCGCCGCGTCATCAGGTAGGAGTACGGCGACTCGCCGTACGCCTCGCGGAACTGGCGGCTCAGGTGCCCCGAGGACATGTGCACACCGCGGGCGAGCGCCTCCACGTCGAGCGGCTGGGCGTACTCGCGGTCGATCCGGTCGCGCACACGCCGCAGCCGGGCCAGGTCTCGCAGCCGAGCCCCCTCGTCGCCGGATGGTCCTCCCACGCAGAAGATCGTGCCATGTCTTGGGCTGCGTCGCTGGGCTCGACCGTCGACGAAGGGTAGGCCGGCGGGACGCGGGCCAGGCTCAGCTGGGCTGCAGTGCGGCGTCGAGCACGGCCATCAGCTCGCGCATCGACCCGCCCTTGACGACGTAGCGATCGGCGCCCGTCGCCAGTGCCTGCTTGGTCAGCGCCTTCTGGTTGAACCCGCTGAACACGATGATGCGCGCGTCGGGGAGGGCCTCCCGGATCTGCGGCAGCGCCTGCAGCCCGTCGGTGTGCGGCATCGCGAGGTCGAGCAGCACCAGGTCGGGCCGCAGCTCGCGCGCGAGGTCGACGGCGGTGTGGCCGTCGGCGGCCTCGCCGACGACGGTGTACCCCTGGGTGCGGTCCAGGCGACGGCACAGCACGGAGCGGAGGTCGTCGGAGTCGTCGACGACCAGCACCCGGTGACCGCTGGTGGGCGCGGACGCGGCGACGAGGCTGATCGGCGCGTCGCCGGGCCGCCCGATCGTCGCGGGACTCGCGCGCACGAGGTCGCCAGGCGCGAGGTCGTGCCCGTCCAGCGGCTCCAGCAGGTCGTCCATCATCGATCGGGCGGCGGAGAGGGTGCGGTCGACGTACGAGCCGACGACCGGGTACTGCTCGGCGTCGAGCGCGTAGGCCGCGGCGACCAGCCCCTGGACGACGTTGTCGTTGATCTCGAGGGCCTGCCGGCGTCGCAGCTGGGCCTGGCTGCGGTGGGCCGCGAGCTCCTCGCCGGCCAGTCGGTCGGTCGCGTCGCGCAGGAACACGGCCACGAGCCCCACCGTCCGGGCTCGCCGGGGCTCATCGCCGCGCGGGTCACGTCGACCAGCACACGCGAGCCGGCGAGGGTGGTCAGCTCCACGCCCAGTCCTTCGCCCTCGAGGTATCCCAGGTCACCGGCCCATCGGCGGGTCGGGTCGCCCTCCAGCAGGGCACGTGCCTGGGGGTTCGCATCGATGATGTGCCCGGTGCCGTCGAGCACCAGGATCGCGAACGGCGCCGCCGCCACGAGGGCGGCGTAGCGGGCGTCGAGGTGCTCGCTCTCCCGCTCGGCGAGGATGCGGTCGGTGACGTCGATGCAGGTGCCGCGCATCCGGACGGGCACGCCCTGCTCGTCCATCACGACCTGACCGTTGGAGGCGAGGTAGCGGACCTCCCCGTCGGGCCGGACGATGCGCTCCATCATCTGGTAGGGCTCGCCCGTCGCGTACGCCCGCTGGTGCACCGCGGTGATGCGCTCGCGGTCGTCGGGATGGATCAGCGAGAGGAAACGCTCGTACGTTGCGTTGAACGACTGCGGCTCGTGCCCGTAGATGCGGAACAGCTCGTCGGACCACTGGTTGGTGTCGGAGGGGATGTGCCAGTCGTAGTCGCCCATGTGGGCGAGGTGCTGGGCGTTGTCGACCCGGGCGACGAGGTCGCTCAGGTCTGATGCGGCGTCCACGCGCGCCAGTCCTGTCTCGAGCACGGACGCGGCGACGTCCAGGGCCGTTCCCTCCCCGGGCTCGCCGGACCACGCCAGCGCGAGCACCCCGAGGTGGCCGGGCAGCGGTTGTGCCGAGACGGCCGTGATGCCCTGCTCCTGCCACGCCGCGGGCACGCGCACGGGGAGGAGCGCGCCGCGGGCGAGGTCGTCGGACTCGACCGTGGCCGCGCCCAGCGACATCCCGGTCGCGTGGGTGAGCGTCAGCCCCTCACCGGTCTGCTGGACGACGAGGGCCGCGTCCGCTCCCCCGAGCTCGAGCAGGACGGGCAGCGACTCCTCGAGCATCCGGGCAGGGTCGTCTCGCGTGGCGGCGACGCCACTGAGCCCGAGAAGGTGGTGCACCTGGCCGCTCTCAGCCATGCGTGGCTCCTGGTCCCTCAGCCTTCTGAGGCCGACTCTAGGCCCTCATGGGCGCAAAGACCCGCGGGTCCACGACCGAGGCTCAGGCGTCCCCGTCGTCGATGGTGTGCATGGCGGCCTCCTCGGCGCTGGCCCCTGCTCCGTCGATGCCCTCGTCCTCGGCGACCAGGGAGGGCTCGGAGTCCTCGCGTACTCCCTCGTCGGGGGCCACCAGGCGCCCCGACCGTGCCCCACCGACCTCTCCCCCGACGTCGCCGTCGAGGATGTCCGCGTCGAGCTCGGCCTCGGCCTCGGCCCAGGTCTCCGGGTCCTCCTCGGCCAGGCGCTCGTCGAGGGACTCGCCGCCCTCGGGGTGACGCAGGTGGTCCGGCTCGCGGTCAGGAGGCGAGTAGCCCTCGTCGAGGACGTCCTCGACGCCGCGGTCGTCGAGGGTGTCCTCCGGCTGCAGCTGGTCTCCGCTCATGACTCGACCGTACCCAGGGGCGCCGCGCCGACCCCTGGCTCAGCTGCAGGGTTCAGGAGGCGTTCTTGAGGACGGTGTCGACGAGGTCGAGGAGCTGGCGCATCGAGCCGCCCTTGATGACGTAGCAGTCGGCCCCTGCCTGCATCGCGTTCTCGCCCGAGGGCGGAGCCTGGTTGGAGCCGGAGACTGCCCTGCGGACTCGGCTCAGGAGGCGTTCTCGAGGACGGTGTCGACGAGGTCGAGGAGCTGGCGCATCGAGCCGCCCTTGATGACGTAGCGGTCGGCCCCTGCCTGCATCGCCTTTTCCGCCAGTGTGTTCTGGTTGAAGCCGGACAGCACGATGACCCGGACGCCGGGGACGGCAGCGCGGATCAGTGGCAGCGCCTCGAGGCCGTCCATCCGCGGCATCGCGAGGTCGAGCATCACCAGGTCGGGCTGGAGCTCGGAGGCCAGCTCGACGGCGGCGAGACCGTCGGCGGCCTCCCCCACCACGGTCAGCCCACGGCGCCCGTCCATCCGTGAGCGCAGCAGCATCCGCAGGTCGTCGGCGTCGTCGACGACCAGCACGGTGTGGGTGTCGTGGGTCGGGACCACCTCCCGCGCCGAGGCGCCGTCCTGGGCCCCGAAGTGAGCCGGCGCGGAGCGGACGAGGTCACCGGGCTCGAATTGTCGCGGCCGCTGTGCGGCTCGAGCATCCCGTCCATCATCGCGCGGGCGGAGGCGAGCGTGCGGTTCAGGAAGGCCGCGCACTCGGCCACCTGTCCCTGGTCGAGGGCGTACGCCGCGGCGACCAGCCCCTGGACCACGTTGTCGTTGATCTCGAGGGCGTGGCGGCGCTCGAACTCCTCCATGCCGGCCGGCGGATCCACTGGAGCGGCAGTCGAGGTGGTGCGCCGCAGCTCGGCGTCGAGGACGGAGAGGCCCAGACGCAGCGCGTCGTCGATCTGGCGCTCGGGTTCGCGCCAGGCGAGCACGAGGAGCAGGGACCGACCGGCGAGACGGCGCACGGCGACGCGCTGGATCCCGGCCTCCTGCCAGCTCGCCGGGACCGCCGCCTCGACGACGTCGCCCGGGTGCGGCGGCTCCTCGGCCACCACGCTGGCGTCGACGTCGAGCTCGAGCCCGACGCGATGTGTCACATGGAGGCCGGTCCTGGCGCCATCGACGCTCGAGCCCAGGGCCAGCGTCGCGTCCGCTCCGCTGAGCGAGGCGAGCACCGGAAGCGCCGCCACCATGATCTCGTCGGCGTCCTCGAGCCGTGCGCACGTCTGTGCCAGCGCGAGCAGCTCGCTCGCCGCGCTCTCGGCACCGGTGGCAACCATGGACGCCGCGTCCTCCTCGGAGTTCGTGTGGGTTGCGTGGGAGCCTAGGCTCCTGCGTCTCGGGCGGTGGTTCTTTTCGTTCCCTCAACCCGGGTTGTCGGATCGTTAGAGGGACACAACGGACAAAACCGACAGGTAGACATCGACAACGGTCTGGTTCTTCCTGCACCGGTCTAGCCCGCGACCGTACACGAGGTCACGGCAGGGCGCCTCACCTGGGGTTATCCCCTCGTCCGGCCCGGCCGATACCGTGCCCCGATGACCTCCTCGGGGCCGAGCATCCGCGCTGCGACGCCGGTCGACGCCGCCGCGTGCCGGTCGATCTACGCGCCGTACGTGGAGCGCTCGGCCATCTCCTTCGAGGAGCGGGTGCCCTCGGTGGAGCAGCTGGCCGCGCGGATCGAGGCGGCGTCCCGGACGCACGCCTGGGTCGTCCTCGAGGAGCCGACTCCCGAGGGGCCGCGTGTGTGCGGCTATGCCTACGCCGGCCCCTACAAGGCCAGACCGGCCTATCGGTGGGCCTGCGAGGTGAGTGTGTACGTCGCACCTGGCCGGCGCCGCACGGGCGCGGGCCGCCGGCTCTACCTCGCCCTCTTCCAGCGCCTGGTCGAGCGCGGCTACCTGATGGCGGTCGCCGGCATGACGCTGCCCAACCCGGCCAGTGAGGGCCTGCACCGGTCGATGGGCTTCGAGGACGTCGGCACCTGGCGACGCATCGGGTGGAAGCACGGCGCGTGGCACGACGTCCACTGGATGCAGCGCCCGCTCGCGGAGTCTGCGGTGCCGCCGACCGAACCTGCGTGAGGTGCGCGACACCGCCCGCGAGCCGCGGCCGGCTCTATCTCATATGTGAGATAGGTTCCCGATCGTGACCCAGGACTATCTCGGCCGCATCGGCAACCTGATCCGTGACGCGCGCAAGCACCGCGGCTGGACGCAGCAACAGCTGGCGGAAGTGCTCGGCACGAGCCAGAGCGCTGTGAACCGGATCGAGCGGGGCCACCAGAACCTGTCCCTGGAGATGTTGGCCCGCATCGGCGAGGCGCTGGACCGCCCGCTGGTCAGCATCGGCCAGGGCCCGACGCACCTGCGCGTGACCGGCCCCACGACCCTGAGCGGCTCGATCGAGGTGAAGACGTCCAAGAACGCCGGCGTCGCCTTGCTGTGCGCGACGCTGCTCAACCGGGGCCGCACGACGCTGCGCCGGGTGGCCCGCATCGAGGAGGTCAACCGCCTGCTCGAGGTCCTCGAGAGCATCGGGGTGCGCTCGCGCTGGCTCAACTCCGACAACGACCTCGAGATCATCCCCTCACCCACGCTCGACCTCGAGAGCATCAACGAGGCCGCGGCCCGACGTACGCGTTCGATCATCATGTTCCTCGGCCCCCTCATGCACCGGACCAGCGAGTTCCGGCTTCCGTACGCCGGCGGCTGCGACCTCGGCACCCGCACGGTCGAGCCGCACATGAGCGCGCTGCGCCCCTTCGGCCTGCAGGTGAAGGCCACCGACGGCAGCTACCACGCCAGCGTCACCCCCGGCATCGTGCCGCGACGCAGCATCGTGCTCACCGAGCGCGGCGACACCGTCACCGAGAACGCCCTGATGGCGGCGGCGATGTGCGACTCCACGACGGTGATCCGCAACGCCAGCTCCAACTACATGGTCCAGGACCTCTGCTTCTTCCTCCAGAAGCTGGGCGTGCGCGTCGAGGGCGTCGGGACCACGACGCTCACCGTCACCGGCTGCACCGAGATCGACATGGACGTCGACTACGCGCCGAGCGAGGACCCCATCGAGGCGATGTCGCTGCTGGCTGCCGCGATCGTCACCGACTCCGAGATCACGGTGCAGCGGGTGCCGATCGAGTTCCTCGAGATCGAGCTCGCGGTGCTCGAGGAGATGGGCTTCCGCTACAGCCTGTCCCAGGAGTACCTCGCCGCCAACGCCCGCACCCGGCTGGTCGACATCACCACCCACCACTCGATCCTGCGGGCGCCGCTCGACAAGATCCACCCGATGCCGTTCCCGGGCCTGAACATCGACAACCTGCCGTTCTTCGCGGCCATCGCGGCGACGGCGCAGGGCCAGACCCTGCTGCACGACTGGGTCTACGAGAACCGGGCGCTCTACCTCACCGAGCTCAACAAGCTCGGTGGCCGGGTGACCCTGATGGACCCCCACCGGGTGATGATCGAGGGCCCGACCCACTGGTCGGGGGCCGAGGTCGTCTGCCCGCCGGCGCTGCGCCCGGCCGTCGTCGTGCTGCTCGCGATGCTGGCCTCCAAGGGCACCTCGGTGCTCCGCTCGACCTACGTCATCCACCGCGGGTACGAGGACCTGGCCGCCCGGCTCAACGAGCTCGGTGCACAGATCGAGACCTTCAGCGACCTCTGAGGGTCTCAGCCGCGGAAGAGCGACTCGACGTAGGACCGGGCGCGCGACCGTGGTGGCGGCGCGCTCATGTCCGCGGTGATGCGCGGCAGCTGGGCGGTGTCGGTGCTGCTGTGGGCGTGCCAGTCGTTCTCGTCCTCGACGAGCTTGCCGAGGTCGGCGCGGTCGAGGAAGACCCCGCTGCACGAGGCACACCGGAGCACCTGGACCTGACCCACAGGCTGCTCCTGCATCTCTCCCCCGCACCGGGGACACGTGCTTGCGCCCATGTCGCGCACGCTACTCCGCCGACCTGAGTACGACGACGGATGTGGCGGCGGCGATTCTTCGAGCACCATCGACGCGTGCCGGTGAATACTGCTCGCGTGACAGGGGAGGTCCAGGGAGGTCGGCCTGCGCGCCCGGTGACCGGCCAGCCGTTCCTCGACGCCGTGCTCGACCAGCCCGGCTCGGTGATCGCGATGGCCCACCGCGGCGGGGCGAGGCACCCCGACCTGCCGGGCGCGGAGAACACGCTGCATGCCTTCCAGCACGCCGTGGGGCTCGGCTACGAGTACCTCGAGACCGACGTGCACACGACCCTCGACGGTGTCCTGCTCGCCTTCCACGACGCCGCCCTCGACCGGGTCACCGACAGCACCGGCCTGCTGGCCGAGCTCGACGCCGAGCAGGTCTCGGCCGCGCGCATCCGCGAGGAGCATCCGGTGCCGACCATGGCCGAGCTCCTCGAGGCGTTCCCGGACTGCCGGTTCAACGTCGACCTGAAGTCCGACGGCTCGGCGCCCGCGCTCGCCGACCTGGTGGCGCGCACCCGGACCCACGACCGGATCTGCGTCGGCTCGTTCTCCCAGCGCCGGCTCAACTCCTTCCGGGCGGCCTCCCGGGGCCGGGTGGCGACCTCCGCCGCTCCTCCCGAGGTCGGCCTCTTCCTGGCCAGCCCGAGTGGTCGGGTCGCGCGCCGGCTCACCCGCGACCGGGTCTGTGCCCTGCAGGTGCCGCACCGTCGTGGTCCCCTGCCGGTCGTCACCCGTTCGCTGGTACGCCGGGCCCACGCGGCCGGCGTGCACGTGCACGTGTGGACCGTCGACGAGCGCGCCGAGATGGGCGAGCTCCTCGAGATGGGCGTCGACGGCCTGATCACTGACCGGACCGACGTACTCAAAGACGTGCTGACCGAGCGCGGACAGTGGAGGCAACGATGAGCACCAGCACCCCCATCAGCATCGCGGACCTCTCCCCCGTCGACCGACTCCAGCAGCAGAGGGCGTGGAACTGGTACGACTGGGCCAACTCGGCCTACTACACGACCGTCCTGAGCGTGCTGTTCGCGCCGTACATGAGCACCGTCGCAGGGCGTGCCGCCGGCTGCACCCACGACTCCGAGTCCTGCGACAAGACGGTGAACCTGCTCGGTCTCCACCTCGCAGCCGGGTCGCTGGCGTTCTACCTGACCAGCTTCGCCACCATCGCCAGTGCGTTCGTGCTGCCCATCGTGGGTGCGTTCGTCGACCGGTCCAGCCGCAAGAAGTGGAACATGGCCGGCTTCGCCTTCGCCGGCTCGTTCTTCTGCATGCTGCTGTTCTTCATGCAGGGCGACCAGTGGCAGCTGGCGGCGTTCTGCGTGGTGGCCAGCAGCATCCTGGGCGGCTGCTCGCTGACGGCCTACTACGCGATCCTGGTCGACATCTCGACCGAGGACGAGCGCGACCAGGCGTCCTCGCGCGGGTGGGCCTTCGGCTACCTCGGCGGCGGTCTGCTGCTCGCCATCAACCTCGCGATGTACCTCGGGCACAGCAGCATCGGCCTCGGCGAGGAGCTCTCGGTCCGGCTCTCGCTGTTCAGCGCAGGTCTCTGGTGGGCGGCGTTCACCGTCATCCCACTCGTCCGGCTGCACAACTACGCGCCGGTCAACGTCGTCAAGGAGTCCGGCAACCTGATGCAGCGCTCCTTCGGCCAGCTCTTCACCACGCTCGGCGAGATGCGCGGCTACCCGATGACGCTCACCTTCCTGATCGCCTACCTGTTCTACAACGACGGCATCCAGACCGTGATCTACGCCGCCTCGACGTACGGCGAGAAGACGCTCGGCTTCTCCAAGACCATCCTGATCGCCACGATCCTGCTGATCCAGTTCGTCGCCTGGGGCGGCGCGCTGTTCTTCGGTCGGCTGGCGGGCCGCTACGGCGCCTACCGCTCGATCCTCTGGGGCACCTTCGCCTGGATGGTGATCGTGGTGGCCGCCCTGTTCCTCCCGGCGAAGAACGCAGCACTCTTCATGACCGTGGCCGTCGCGATCGGCGTCGTGATGGGCGGCACCCAGGCGCTGTCGCGGTCCTTCTTCAGCCTGCTCATCCCGCGCGGACGCGAGGGTGAGTACTTCAGCCTCTACAACGCCGCCGAGCGCGGCACCTCGTGGTTCGGCACGCTGCTGTTCGGCGTGGTCTTCCAGGTCACCGGCTCCTACCGCCCGGCGATCCTGGCGCTGATCCTGTTCTTCGTCCTCGGCGCGGTCTTCCTGCTCCGGCTCGACCCCGAGCGCGGGATCGCGGAGGCGGGGAACCGGACCCCCGCGTCGATGGACTGAGCGGATCCCTGATCCCGAGTCCTCGAGGGCCGTGGGAATCCTCACGGCCCCTCGCTCGTTGGAGGTCTCGAGATCCGGGAATCGCCTGCTCAGAGCATGGCGCCGTCCGGATCGTGAGGCGGCGGTCCCGACCAGCGTCAGGACCGACTTGCCTCGACGTCCCAAGGACGGTACCCATGAGGTGCGGGCATGCTAGGAGTGTGCCGACCGGCTCGGGTCGTTCGGGACGCGCAGGGGCGGACCATCGCCAGGCACACACGTGCCGGGGTCGCCGGCAGCCAGAACGCGGACATGGAGGTGCTCGATGGGAGAGCGGACGCTACGAGGGGCCCGACTGGGGGGCCAGAGCTTCGAGGACGAGCGGGGCATCGAGTTCGCGGCACGTCAGCAGGTCGGCTACCGGTGCAGCCACGGCCACGAGTTCGAGATCACGATGTCGGTCGAGGCCGACGTGCCCGCGCTCTGGGAGTGCCCGCGCTGCGGCGCCGAGGCACGCGCGACGTCGGGCATCGAGCCCGAGGTCAAGGTCGAGAAGCCGGCCCGCACCCACTGGGACATGCTGCTCGAGCGGCGCTCGATCAAGGAGCTCGAGGACATCCTCAGCGAGCGCCTCGAGCTGCTGCGCGGCGGGGAGATCGGCCCGGCCCACCTGCACCGCGCCAACGCGCGCAAGAAGAAGGCGTCGGTCTGACCCGAGGTCAGTCGACGACCTCACCCTCGACGACGTCGTCGCCCCGCGTCCGCCTCGTCTGGGCACGCTCCGGTCCGGCGTACCCGGTCCCCGGGAGGTAGCTCGCGCCGATGAGGCGCCGGCTGATGAACCGGCTGAGCGCCCGCCGCCCGACCGGTCGGGTGAAGGGCAGGATGCAGACCAGGCCGACGATGTCGAGGACGAATCCCGGCGTGACCATGAGCAGGCCGCCGATGAGGATCAGCATGCCGTCGGCCAGCTCCCTGTGCGGCATCCGGCGCTCGTCGAGCGCCACCCGGAGGGCCTCCCAGGCGCGGCGCCCCTCCCGCTTGACCAGCCAGGAGCCGAACACGCTGTCGGCGATGAGCAGCAGGATCGTCCACCAGGGACCGATCAGCTGACCGACCCGGATGATCACGTAGATCTCGACCAGCGGCACCACCACGAAGGCGAGCACGAGCAGCCAGACCGGGAACCTCTTCATGACTGCCTCAACGCCCACGGGCCCCTGAGCGTTCCACTCCCCCGCGGCGCACGAGACGGCGCACCTGGTCGCGGCGGTGCACGAGTCCCCACCTGGTGATGCGACGCAGCGACTCGGTGGCCACGGCGCCGTTCATCTTCGACTCCCCCCGCTCGCGCTCCACGAACTCGATCGGCACCTCGACGACCCTCAGGCCCGCCCGGAGCGCGCGGTAGGCGAGGTCCACCTGGAACACGTAGCCGTAGGAGGCGATCGTGGGCAGGTCCAGCCGCTCCAGCGTCGTACGCCGGAACAGGCGGAAGCCGGAGGTCGCGTCACGCACCCGGATCCCGAGCAGGACGCGGGTGTACAGGTTGCCCCCGCGAGAGAGCAGCTCGCGGCGCACCGGCCAGTTCACGATGCTGCCGCCGAGGATCCATCGGGAGCCGATCACGAGATCCGCGTCCGCGATCGCGGCGAGGAGGACGGCGAGCTGCTCGGGCTGGTGGGAGCCGTCGGCGTCCATCTCCCCGACGACGTCGTAGTCGCGCTCCAGCGCCCACGCGAAGCCCGCGAGATAGGCCTTGCCGAGCCCCTCCTTGCCCTCCCGGTGCAGCACGTGCACGCGGGGGTCGGCGGCGGCGATCTCGTCGGCCACCTCGCCGGTGCCGTCCGGTGATGCGTCGTCGACGACGAGGACGTCGACCTCGGGCTGGACGTCGTGCAGGCGCTGGAGCAGGGGGCGCAGGTTGGCCGCCTCGTCGTAGGTCGGCACGACCATCAGTACCCGCGACATGAGTCGAAACTAGCCGTCCCTGACCTGGGTCGGGAGAGGGGGCCGGGCGGAGGAGCCGGGTGACCCGGAGCGTTGCACGATCTGCATCAGACGGAGCCTGGGCGCCCTCCGACGGAGCCTGGGCGTCCTCCGACGGAGCCTGGGCGCCCTCCGACGGAGCCTGGGCGACCGTCGCTGGGTGCTGCGGTCGAGAGGGGGCAGGGCGGGGGGAGCTGGGTGACCTTCGGACCGTTGACGCTCTGGTCGGCTACCAGGTCGCCAGCGTTGTCTACTGGTCTCCTCTGCTCCCCCCGTGTCCTCCCGTCGAGTCCGCGAGGCCCGTCCCGCCAAGCGCGGCCGACGAATGCCATCTTGGCGGGATGGCCCTCGGCCGCATCTGTCGGACATCGTGACTGACGTTCTGCCCGGAGTAACGCCATGGACCCTGTCGCGTACCGGGCGGTGTGTCAACACGCGGCTGACCAGTCACGTTGTCGCGAATCTGCAGGTCAGGCACGCGACGGCCACGTGAACAACAAGTGACGCAAACTCAAGCCTGTCGGCGTGTCGCGCTTGACACGCCGGACTCCGGTCCAGACCTCAACTACCGGGTGGTACGACGACCGTCCCGGTGGCGCTGGTGGCCAGGATCGGGTCGGCCAGCATCGCAGCCGCGGACGCCGAACCCGACGTGGCGTCGCCCCGCGCGACGACGTGCAGGGTGAAGGCCATCTCGCGGGACCGCGTGCCCACCCGGGTCAGCCTCGCGGTGGCCTCGACGACGTCGCCCGCGCGCACCGGCGCCAGGAACTGCACGTCGCTGTAGGACGCGAACAGCCCTTCGTCACCGTCGGTGCGGATGCACATCTCGGTGGCCACGTCGCCGAACAGCCCGAGGCCCCAGGCGCCGTCGACGAGGTTGCCGGCGTAGTGGGCCTCGGCGTAGGAGACGTAGCGGCGGTGGCGCACCGTCGTGCCCACCTCGGCGCTCACGACGCCCTCCGGTCCGCGTCGGCGAGCCGGTGCACCAGGAAGCTGGCCACCTCGCCGGGCGTGGTGCCGCGGGTGAAGACCCGGTCGACGCCGAGGTCGCCGGCCATGGTCTCGTCGAAGCGCGGCCCGCCGACCACCAGCAGCGGCCGACGCGCCGGCGGGAACGCCTCGCGGAACGCTGCGGACATCTCGCGCGTGT
This sequence comes from uncultured Actinomycetota bacterium, assembly GCA_963756045.1. Lineage (GTDB taxonomy): Bacteria > Actinomycetota > Actinomycetes > Propionibacteriales > Nocardioidaceae > Marmoricola. Next base: position 59,351 of record CAVWML010000003.1, on the reverse strand, counting down.
TGAGCAGGTGGGCGTCGCGCTGGGTGACCACCTGGGAGACCAGCACGGCATCGGCCTTCTCGGTCACCGCCCGGTCGACCAGCTGGGGCACCGAGACCTGGGCGCCGAGGTTCACCACCTTGAGCTCGCGGTAGTACTCCAGCCCCTTCTCCCCCGCGAATCCCTTGATGTTCAGGATCGCGTCGATGCCGACGGTGTGGGCGTCGGTGCCGATGCAGCCGCCGACCACCACGAGGCGCCGGCGCAGGGCCCGCTTGATCGCGGCGTTGACCTCCTTGGGCGTCAGCAGCTCGTAGTCGCGCTCGACGATCTCGACCTTGGAGGGGTCGACGAGGTGGTGCACCCGGCCGTAGACGACGAAGAAGGTGTGTCCGGGCCCCATCGCCTTGGCGTGGACGACGAGAGCCGGGTCCAGGCCCATCTTGTTGGCCAGCTGGGCCGCGGCGCCCTCGGCGACCTTGTCGTGCGCCAGCGGCAGCGTGAAGGACACCTGCACCATGCCGTCGCCGGTCGTGTCGCCGTACGGTCGGATCAGTCGCGTCGCGGCTTCTCCGACCGCACCGGCAGAGGGGGCGCCGGTGTCGGGTTTCGCTGTCATGGTCACCTCTGTTCCAGGATCTCGCTGGCGGGGTTGTAGTAGGCCGAGGACTTCGTGGCGACGCCGTCGAGGCCGCGCCCCGCGTCGGCGGGACGCTTCATCAGGCCGAAGGTGCCGTCGGCGATGGCGTCGAGCAGGCCGTTCGGCTCGTCGACGATCCTCTCGAGCAGGTCGATGGACTCCCCGAGCACCGTGCGGGCACGCTCGGCGATGAAGCCGCCGGGCGCGGGCCGGAAGTCCTCGTGCAGGGCACCGGTGGCGTCGAGGACGTAGCGCACGTTCTGGAGCGCCAGGTCGCGGTCGGAGAGCCACGGCGTGACCACGGCCTCGGTCATCATCCCGACGAGCAGGATCCCCTGACCGGTCAGCGACCCGACGAGGTTGAAGAACCCGTCGAGCAGGTAGCCGCGGAAGACGTCGCCGGTCATGTGCCGCGTCGGCGGCATCCACTTCAGCGGCGCGTTGGGGAACAGCTCGCGCGCCAGCAGGGCATGCGCCAGCTCCAGCCGGAAGGAGTCGGGCAGGTCGGGGTTGATCTCGAAGGCGTGCCCGAGCCCGAGCTGCCAGTCCTCGAGGCCGGCCTCCTTGGCGAAGTACTCGTTGAGGAGCTGGCTGGTGGTGACCGTGTGCGCCGCGTCGACCGCGTCGTCGGTGGTCAGGTAGTTGTCCTCGCCGGTGTTGATGATGATGCCGGCGCGGGCGTGGACCTGACGGCTGAAGCGCTGGTCGACGAAGGTGCGCACGGGGTTGATGTCGCGGAAGAGGATCCCGTACATCGAGTCGTTGAGCATCATGTCGAGGCGCTCGAGGCCGGCCAGCGCGGCGATCTCCGGCATGCACAGGCCGCTGGCGTAGTTGGTCAGCCGCACGTAGCGACCCAGCTCGCGGCTGGAGTCGTCGAGGGCAGCGCGCATCAGCCGGAAGTTCTCCTGGGTGGCGTACGTGCCGGCGAAGCCCTCGCGGGTCGCGCCCTCGGGCACGTAGTCGAGCAGCGACTGGCCGGTGGACCGGATCACCGCGATCACGTCGGCGCCCTCGCGGGCGGCCTGCTGGGCCTGCGGGATGTCCTCGTAGATGTCGCCGGTGGCCACGATCAGGTAGATCCACGGCTGACGGGGAGCGTCCCCGATCCTCGCGACGAGCCGCTCCCGCTCGCGGCGGCGCGCGTCGATCCGGCGTACGCCGGCGCCGACCTGCTTGCGTGACGCGGTGCGGGCCTTCTGGGCGTCGCGACCCTCGGGCAGCCGGAACCGCACCGAGCCGGCCGACGCCTTCTGGGCCAGCGTCTCGAGGTCCTCGGCCTCGCCGCGCAGCAGGGCATCCCAGACGGGCAGCGCCAGGCCGTGCTCGAGCCCGACGTCGGCGCGCACGGCGTCCGCGAGCCGGTTCACCCACGGGGTCCCGTCCGGGTCGGCCCCCGAGAGACCTGCCAGTCGCAGCGTGGCCCGCTCGACCGAGACGGTCGTGTGCTGCTTGGCCATCCGCACGATGGGCCGGCCCACCTTGCGGGCCAGGCTCCGGGCCTGCCGGACGGTCGACGGGTCGAGGTCGAGCTTCTTCTGCACGCTCACTCTGCCAGTCTCCGCTCGAACAGGGCCCGGACGCCGGGTTCGGCGCGCAGCAGGTCGAGCGCGAGGTCGGCGTGGCCCGGGGTGTACCCGTTGCCGACGATCATCGTCACGTCGGCGGCCAGTCCCTCGGCGCCGAGGGCGGCCCCGCTGAACGAGGTCGCCATCGAGAAGAACACCAGCGTGCCGCCCTCCGCGGTGGCCAGGATCGCGCCGCCCTCGCAGCCGGGCACGTCGACGCAGACGACGGTCACGTCGGCGGGTCCGCCCGCGGCGGAGACGGCGTCGCGCACGGCCACCGGGTCGCGCGCGTCGCAGACCAGGACGTGGTCGACGATCCCGGCTCCGCGCAGCAGCGCGGCCTCCTCCTCGTGGGGTACGACCCCGATCACGCTGCTGGCTCCGGCGCGGCGCGCAGCCGCCGCGCACAGCGACCCGGACTTGCCGGCGGCACCGATCACGGCGACGACCGGTGCGGCGTACCTCCGCACGTGGCGCTCGGTCAGGGCGGGGGCACCGCAGACGTCCATCACCGAGAGCGCGAGCTCGGGGACCAGGTCGTCGGGCAGCCGGGCGGCGATGCTGCGCCCGAACAGCACGGCGTAGCCGTCGCAGGGCACCTGCTCGCTGCGTCCGTCCCAGCCGCGCAGGCCGTCCTCGATCACCAGCGGCGTGAGCGTGAGCGAGACCAGCGTCGCGACACGGTCGCCCACCGCGAGGCCGAGGGAGGAGCCCTCCCCCACCTCCTCCACGGTGCCGACCAGCATGCCGCCGGAGCCGGTGACCGGGTTGTGCATCTTGCCGCGGCTGCCCACGATCTCGAGCACCTCCGCGCGCACCGCCTCCCCGTCGTGGTGGTGCTTCTCCGAGAGCTGGCGGAACGACGCCGCGTCGAGGTTGAGCCGCTGGACCCGGATGCGCACCTCGTCGTCGCGGATCTCCTTCGAGGTGTCCAGCCGCAACGCCGCCTGGGGCAGCACACCCAGGGGCTCCAGCACCCGGTGCAGTCCCACCGGATCACCTGCCATGCGTCCCACGTCATCTCCTCCATCTGTCCCGTCAATTCGGGGACATCATCGTAAATCTTGCGGTGAAATGTTTGAACCACCGGAAAGTTCGTGTTCCCATTGGACCATGAGTGTCGCCCTTCGAGATGCCTCGTCCCTCGGCTCCTCAGGAACCGCTTCCCTGGTGGGGAGCCAGACGGGTCAGCCCTATCCGTACCGCCGTGTCGAGCTCGTGGAGCCCGACTGGACACGCTTCCCGGGCTGGAAGGACGTCACCACCGAGCAGTGGGAGAGCGCCCAGTGGCAACGCGCGCACTGCGTGAAGAACCTCCGCCAGCTGCGCGAGCTGCTCGGCGACCTGGTCGACGAGCGCTTCTACGCCGACCTCGAGCGCGACCAGACCGAGCGGGCGACCATGTCGATGCTGGTGCCGCCGCAGATGATGAACACGATCGCGCCGCACGAGCAGCCCACCGGCCCGGGCTCGCTGACCGACGCCTTCTACGCCGACCCGATCCGCCACTACATGATCCCGGTGTTCTCCGACCGCCGCACCGACTGGGCCTCGCACCCCTACTCCAGCCGCGACTCGCTGCACGAGCACGACATGTGGGCCGCCGAGGGGCTGACCCACCGCTACCCCACCAAGGTGCTCGCCGAGCTGCTGCCGACCTGCCCGCAGTACTGCGGCCACTGCACCCGGATGGACCTCGTCGGCAACTCCACGCCGACCGTCGACAAGCTGAAGTTCCTGGGCAAGCCGGTCGACCGGCACGCCGAGATGCTCACCTACCTGCGCACCCACCCCGAGGTGCGCGACGTCGTCGTCTCCGGCGGCGACGTGGCCAACATGCCGTGGGCCCGTCTCGAGGAGTTCCTCACCAAGGTCCTCGAGATCGAGAACATCCGCGACATCCGGCTGGCCACCAAGGCGCTGATGGGTCTCCCCCAGCACTGGCTGCAGGACGAGGTCGTCGAGGGGATGAGCCGCGTTGCCGGGACCGCCCGCGAGCGCGGTGTCGGCCTCGCGATCCACACCCACGTCAACCACGCCAACTCGGTGACCCCGCTGGTGGCCAAGGCGTCCAAGGCGATGTTCGACGCCGGCGTGCGCGACGTCCGCAACCAGGGCGTCATCCTCAACGGCGTCAACGCCGACCCGCACGCGATGCTCGACCTCTGCTTCCGGCTGCTCGACGGCGCGCAGATCCTGCCCTACTACTTCTACATGTGCGACATGATCCCGAACGCCGAGCACTGGCGGATCTCGGTCGCCGACGCCCAGAAGCTGCAGCACCACATCATGGGCTACCTGCCGGGTTTCGCGACGCCCCGGATCGTGTGCGACGTGCCGTTCGTCGGCAAGCGCTGGGTGCACCAGATCTCGTCGTACGACGAGGAGCGCGGCATCTCCTACTGGACGAAGAACTACCGCACCTCGATCGAGGCGGCGGACCCCGAGGCGCTGACCCGCACCTACGAGTACTACGACCCGATCCACACGCTGCCCGCCGAGGGCCAGGCATGGTGGGCGCGACAGCCCGTGCCCGCCTGACCCGCGACCTACGCTCGGGGGCATGGACCTGCCCCGTCGTGGCCTGCTGCTGCTCGGCGTCGGCACGCTGACCGCGGGCTGCGCGTCGGGCGGCACGTCGGGTTCGGCGCCGCCCACGCCCGCACCGACCTCGGTGTCACCTCGGTTCACCCTCGGCGAGCCCGTCCGCGTCGCCCACGGCGTCACCGTCGCCCTCGCCGCCGGCCCTCCCCGACGTCACGTCGTGGCACCCGTCGAGCAACGACATCGAGCCCGCGTGCAAGGTGGCGGCCGTGGACCACGTCGAGCGAGCCGGCACCTCGGCCGACCGCGAGCTCCAGGTGCTCGACGCGCAGTACGGCGGCATCCTCAGCGACTCCGCGAGCGTGCTGGTCGTGACCCGGTCGTGGACCAGGCGCGGGTCCCGCGTCGTGGCCGGTGGCCGCACCTTCGACGTGCGGCTGGTCCGGCGCGGCAGCACCTGGCTCGTCACGGCCGTGCACCCCTCGGTCCCCGGTCCGCCCGCCGGGTCGCTCTCGTCGACGGCACGACGCGTGCTGGCCAGCGACCGCATCACGCTGCCACCGGCGGCTCGCCGCGACGTCGAGTCGGGGCAGGTGCACGACACCCCGCTGGGGGCGCTGCTGCAGCTGTCGTCGACGTACCGCATCGAGATCAGCGTGATCCGCTCGGGACACCCGATCTACGTCTTCGGCACCAACCGGCTCAGCGACCACCCTCAGGGGCGTGCCTTCGACACCCACCGGATCGACGGCCACGAGGTCGTCGACCCGCGCACCTCCAAGCAGCTGGTCACCGAGTACATGCACGCCGCGGCGGCTGCGGGCTCCTACAACGTCGGCGGCCCCTACCTGCTGGGCAGTGCCCCGCAGTACTTCAGCGACGACACCCACCACGACCACGTGCACGCCGGTTTCTTGACCTAGCGCCACACTGGACGGCACACCCCCGGAGGGAGACCAGCGTGCGACTCGTGCTCAACGTGCTGTGGCTCGTGCTGTGCGGCCTGTGGATGTTCCTGGCCTACATGCTGGTCGGCGCCCTGTGGTGCATCACGATCATCGGCATCCCGTTCGGGATCGCCTCGTTCCGCATCGGTGCGTTCGCCCTGTGGCCCTTCGGCCGCACCGTCGTGACCAAGCCGGGTGCCGGCGTCGGCTCGGGCATCGGCAACGTCCTGTGGTTCATCCTCTCCGGCATCTGGCTCGCCCTCGGCCACGTCGTCACGGGCGTGCTGCTCTGCATCACGATCATCGGGATCCCTCTGGGGCTGGCCAACTTCAAGCTGGTCCCGATCTCGCTGTTCCCCCTCGGCAAGGACATCGTGCCGGTCGGGTCAGCCGACGCCGCGTTCGTGCCGACCCGTTGAGCCGTGCCGCCGCAACGACGTCAGGGCGCTGGGAGTCGCGTGGGCCGTCCTCGCGCCGGCTGACGCCGGAGGTCCGGAGCAGCCACCGTGCGCGTCGTAGAAGCCGGGGCCGTCCAGTCCCGGGCCGGTCAGCTGCGGGCGGTTGCGTCCGCCGCCGCTCGGGTAGGCCCGGTCGAACCACTGCCCGAAGAAGGAGCGCAGTCGGGTGCGACACGCGGTCGTCGGGTGCGGCAGGTAGCGGGCGAAGCCTGCCTCGAGCTGCGGCTCGGTGATGCTGGACCCGCCGTACTGGCGCTGGATCGAGCGCAGGGCCAGGTCGAACCGGCTCGACCCGAGGACCTGACGCAGCGCGATGTAGGCCGTGCCCGGACGCGTGTACGTCGTGCTGTCGCTGAACAGTCGTGCCGGCGTCGGATCGGACGGGGCGTGCGTCCACAGGCTGCCCGTGCTGGCGTAGCTGGCGTCGAACTGGTCGACGAGGCTCTGCTGGAACGCCGCGCGCCCGGCCGCGGTGCCCGGACCGCCGGCGTCCGTCTGTGCGTTGCGGGCGGCGAAGAGGTACTCGCCGAGGGTTGCCATGCCCTCCTTGAAGAAGGTGAGGTTGAAGCTCGCCTCGGACACGTTGTCACCCCACCACTGGTGCATGTTCTCGTGGTTGAAGGTGTCGAGGTCGATCTCCCCGCCAGCGAAGGTGATCATCGTCTGCATCTCCTCCTCGAAGCTCGCGGAGGGGACGCCGACCAGGACGCCGTTGGTGGCGAACGGGAACCGGCCGTTGAACTGGCTCTGGAAGTGCGTGATGTCCTGCTGCTGGGCCATCACCGCGAGGTTGTCCGCCTTCTGGGCGGGACTCAACGAGCTGCCCTGCCCCTCGTAGTAGCGGATGCCGTCGGAGCCGACGTGCGAGGTCAGGTCGAACGCGCCGACGCTGTTCTCGACGAGGTAGCTGGCCACGGGCGCGCCGGAGCGCCAGTGGAAGCTCCTCGAGCCATGGGGGAAGCTCCGGTTCGGCTTGTTCCTCCTGGTCGACAGCAGGCGGCCGTTCGCGATCGCGGTGCGGCCGGTGTTGACGGTGTCGTAGAAGTCGTAGGTCGGCTTGGCGCTCGGGTGGTTGTTGAGCGGCATCCAGTCCTCGGTGCCGACCGGCTCGGTCGTGACGAAGCCCCCGTCACCGGCCGGCTTGTCGGAGCGGAACCATCCCTCGGTCGACCCGTCCCCGTCGAGGTGGACGCCGGGACGCCCGGTGTAGGCGATGCTCACGGTGAAGACCGCGCCCCGGTGCAGGTGGTGCCGTGGCGTGATGACCAGCTTGTTGGCCGGGCACAGCTCGCCGTCCTGGGCGTTGACGTCGTTGCCGGTCACCTGCGGGGAGCAGGCCGGCGGCAGCGGGTTGTGGCGCGGGCCACCGACAGGGGTGACCTGGGAGGCCTGGTGTGCTCGCGGGTCGGGATCGTTCGGACCCTTCGGGTCGCCCGGGTAGGTCGGCCGCTCGAAGCGGAACCTCGCGCGTCGCCCGTTGACGGTCACCGACTGCACCGTGAGGTGGGGGCCGTCCTTGCCGAGCACGGAGGTGCGCTCGAGGTCGAGGCTGAAGCTCGTCAGGCACCGGGTGGCCCGGTCGGTCAGCACCACGTGGTTGCCGCGCAGGAAGCGGTTCGACGGCGCGTCGTAGACCATGTGCACGGCGGTGTGCAGGCTCCGGTAGCCGCCGTTGCCCATGTCGGGGTAGACGTGGTCGCCGTGGTGGGACAGCGTGCGCGCCCCGGGGACGCACCGGTGGGCATGCCTGGCCGCGGGCTGGACCCGATCCGGCGCGGGCGCCCCTGTGGCGAGCGAGGACGCGAGCAGGAGCGAGGCGGGGATGACGGCAAGGCTCTGGATCATGGGTGCACTTCCCTCCGAGGGCACCCGCCCGCACGCGGGTCACGCGGCCGTGCACCGGATCTCTGGGCACGCTAGACGCGATGCCCGACAGGCGACAAGGGTCGAGCAGCACAGGCATCCCGACAGCGCGATGGTGGATGCCGGTTCCCAGCCGGAGGGCTAGACGGCCTCGGTCCGGACGGGGTGTCGGTGGCATCCTGAGCGCGTGGTGACGCTCGCACCGAACGACCGGGCGACGTTCCTGTTCACCGAGGTCGAAGACGCGACGACGCTGTGGGAGGAGCACCCGACCGACGTCGAGGCGCTGCTGGCTCGTCACGGCGCGCTCCTGCGCGCGGCCTTCGACGACCGTGGGGGACGCGTGTTCACCGCCAGTGGTGACGGCTTCGGCGCGGTGTTCGACCACCCGGACGACGCGGTCGGCGCCGCCGTGGCGGCGCAGCGGGCCATGGCCGTCGAGAGCTGGCCAGGCGACCTGCAGGTGCGGGCCAGGATGGGCCTCGAGACAGGCACCGCGCGTGAACGCGACGGGACCTACCTCGGCCCGGTCCCGAACCGGGCGGCACGCATCATGGCGGCCGCACACGGTGGACAGGTGCTCGTCGGCGCGCGGACCGCAGCACTCCTTGACGACGTGGACCTCGTCGACCTCGGCGAGCACCGGCTGCCCGACCTGCCCCGGGCCGAGCGGCTGTTCCAGGTCGTCGTCACCGACGCCCCCGCGCAGTTCCCGGTGCCGCGCACCCGAGAGGCGCACCGGGGGAACCTGCCCATGCCGAGCACCAGCCTCATCGGCCGCGAGCGGATCCTCGCCGATCTGATCGAGCTGGTGCGTCATCAGCGACTGGTGACCCTCACCGGCGTGGGTGGCGTCGGCAAGACGCGGCTGTCGATCGAGGTGGGCACCGCGCTGGCGGACGAATTCCCCGACGGCGTGTGGATGGTCGAGCTCGCGCCACTCACCAACCCCGCCGTCGTTCCCGATGCGATCGCGACCGCTCTGGGCATCACGTCCCGGGCGGGCACCCCGTTGACACAGACCTTGGTCGAGGCGCTCTCCGGGCGTCGGGCGCTCGTCGTGCTGGACAACTGCGAGCACGTGGTCGACGTCGTCGCAGAGACCGTGCGCTCGTTGCTCGCGCGCACCACGACGGTGCGGGTGCTCGCGACCTCCCGCGAGGCCATCGATGTTCCCGGAGAGCAACGCCGCCTCGTGCTGCCGCTCACGCTCGACGGCGGAGTGACCTCACCCGCGGTGACGTTGTTCGTCGAGCGCGCCCGTGCCCTGCAGACCCGCATCGACTTCGCGGAGCCGGACACGGCATCGGCGGTCGTCGAGATCTGTCGCAGCCTGGACGGGCTCCCGCTCGGCATCGAGCTGGCGGCCGCCCGGACGATCTCGATGAGCCCTATCGACATACGCGACCGGTTGGGCGACCGGTTCCGCATCCTCACGTCCTCGCCACGCGCCCCGCGCCGTCAGCAGACCCTGCGCGACGTGGTCGCCTGGTCCTACGAGCTGCTCCACGACGACGAGCGCGCGCTGCTCCGCGCCACCGCCGTGTTCGCGGGCGGCTTCGAGCTCGCCGCGGTCACCGCGGTTCTCGGGCACGACGACGAGCTCGTCGTCCTCGACCTGATCGACTCGCTGGTGCGCAAGTCCCTGCTGGTCGCCGACAACGCCTCGGGGACGGGGCGCTACCTGGTGCTCGAGACCATCCGGCAGTTCGTCGAGGACGAGCTGACCGCGTCGGGTGCGCTCGCAGCGACCCGCGACCGGCATGCGGCCCGGTTTGCCTTCGAGGCCGTCGCGCGTTGGTCGCACTGGAACGGTCCGGGGTGGCGTGACTGCGTCGACTGGCTCGAGGTCGAGCTCGCGAACCTCCGCGCCGCGTTCCAGTGGAGCCGGGCTCGGGGGGACGTCGAGCGCGCAGCCGACATCGCGGCGCACGCCGCCCTCATGGGTGCCTCGATCCAGGTGTTCGAGACCGTCGCCTGGGCACAGGAGCTGCTGGTCGACGCGAAGCGTGCCGATGTCCGCCACTTGCCGCGGCTCTACACCGGAGCCGCCTGGGGGTGCTTCACCGGTCGTCCCGGCGAGGCGGTCGCCGCCGCGCAGGCCGCGGCCGCACTCGAGACCGACCCGCGGTACGAGGCGTGTGAGCCGGGGTTGTCGGGCCTCATCGAGGCCCTCGCCCACGTCTACGACGGCCACCTGGAGCGCTACCTCGAGGTCGCCCAGCGCGTCGCGGCTCTTCCCGGGCACCCGCGCGCCTGGGGGCTCTCACTGCTGCTCGACGGACTCCAGGCCTCCGGCCGGGTCGACCAGGCTCTCGCCCTGAGCGACGATGCGATGCTCGCCGCACGCGCACTCGGCAACCCGTACTTCATCGCCTACGCGTACTGGACGGCCGGGAGCGCCCACCAGCACACGCATCCCGGTGAGGCCCTCGCCCTGTGGCGTGAGGGCCTGACCTACGTGCACCAGCATCGCGTCGACTTCTTCGTCGGCTTCATCGCTCGGGACGCGGCGCGTCTGCGACTCATCGACGCCGACCCGGACGACGCACTCACCATGTTCGACGCGGCCATCGATGCCTTCCAGCAGGCAGGCAACCTCGCCCAGCTCACGATCACCCTGGCCAGCGCGACCGCGATGTTCGAGCGGATCGACATGCTCGACACAGCGGCCACCCTTCACGCGGCCATCGTCCGCCAGCCGGGCAGCGAGCAGCACGTTCCCGATCTCCCCGAGCTGGCCGACCGCCTGGTGGAGCGACTGGGTGAGGAGGTCTTCGAGACGCGCAGCGCCGCGGGGGTGGGGATGGACCTCGGGGACACCGCGCAGTTCGCCCGGCGCGAGATCCAACGGGCGCTTCTCGAGCTCCGTAGGAAGGCAGCGAATCGCGACTCTCGTCCCGGCGGCCTCAGCCCGCGCGAGGTCGACGTGCTGCGGCGCGCCGCCCAGGGGCACACCACGCGCGAGATCGCAGAGCAGCTCTTCATCTCGGCGAAGACCGCGGATCGCCACATCCAGAACATCTACACGAAGATCGGCGCTTCCAACCGGGCCGCGGCGACGCGATGGGCGGTGGAGCACGGCCTCGTCGATTGACGGCGAAGGAATGGGGAGAACTCCGGATGCGGGAGGGACGCCGCGCGGCGAAGTATCGCTGGCGTCCACCCCACCACGAAGGAGAAGTCCGATGATCCTCGCCACCACCAAGTTCGCCGACTGGGACCAGTTCTGGTCCGTCTTCAGCACCACCGGCGCCGAGAAGCGCGCCGAGCACGGATGCAAGGGCGCCCGCGTCTTCCGCGACGAGGCCGCCCCCGAGAGCGTCTGGGTCGCGTTCGACTGGGACGACGAGGGCTGGCAGAGCTTCGTGAGCGATCCCTCGGTCCCCGCCGTCATGAAGGACGCAGGGCACCTGGTCAAGCCGTACACGCTCGCCTTCCAGGGCGCGATCGAGGCCTGAGGATCGCCATGTCGACGAACACCGATCCGATCCAGGTCGGGGTCATCACCGACCTCACCGGCCCCCTGTCGTTCATGGGTGTCGCCAACGCGAACGTGGCCGACATGGTCGTCCACGACCTCAACGAGCGAGGCGGCCTCCTCGGCCGCCCGCTCCGCCTGGTCGTCGAGGACAGCGCGACCGATGACCACGCCGCCGAGGTGGCCGCCTCGAAGATGGTCGACGAGCACGACGTCGACGTCGTGCTCGGAGGCATCTACAGCTCGACCCGACTGGCCATCAAGGGCCCGGTCGTCGAGCGTGCCCGGAAGCTCTACATCTACCCCGAGCAGTACGAGGGTCAGGAGTGCGACCCGTTGATCTTCTGCACGGGCCCGGTGCCGGCACAGCAGGTCGAGCCGCTGATCCCGTGGCTGATGGAGCACACCGGGGCGAAGACGTTCTACCTCCCCTCCGCCGACTACATCTGGCCGCGCGTCCTGAACGAGAAGGTCCGCGAGGTCGTCACCGGCCTCGGGGGCAGCATCGTGGGCGAGGAGTACCTGCCGCTCGACCACCTGGAGTACGGCGCGACGGTGGAGCGCATCATGGCGAGCGAGGCCGACGTGGTCTTCAACACGATCGTCCCGCCCGGCCTCACGCCGTTCCTCGAGGGGCTGCACGACGCGGGATTCTCCCGGCGAGGTGGGCACCTGGTGTGCACCTACTTCGACGAGAACTTCCTGAACCTCGTGCCCGCCGAGCATGTCGAGGGGCTCTACGGCTGCCTGGACTACTACCGCGAGGTCTCCGACCCGGCCAGCATCAGACTGCTGAGGGAGTACGAGACTCGCTACCCCGGCAGCGCCCAGTTCACGGCCGGAAGCGCGTGCACAGGGATGTACCGCGGCCTCATGCTGTGGGCCGCAGCCGTGGCCGAGGCCGGCTCGCTCGACACCGAGGCCGTCGCGAAGGCGCTCGACACCGCGAGTCTCGCCGAGGGTCCGGGCGGGCCGGCGGAGATGGTTCCCGGCCAGCACCACCTGCGGCTCAACATGTACATCGCGCAGGCTCGCAACGGCGTCTTCGAGGTCGTCGAGGACCTGGGCCACGTCGAACCCAAGGAGGCCCTGGTCAAGACCGGCTGACGGTCACGCCGTCCTGAGTCGGTAGCGTCGAGCTCTGATCAGGGAGCCGCCGTGGACCGCTTGCAGACGCTCGACTACGCGCTGGAGGAGCTCCGGCGCGTAGTCGGCTCGTTGGACGAATCCGTCATGGACGGCCCGACGAACTGCGAGCCCTGGACCGTGCGCCGGCTGGCCAGCCACGCGTTGAACAACCAGCTCGTCTGGGCCGGCCTCGTGACCGGTCAGGAGCTCGTCGCAGTGGCCGACGCCATGGGAGCCGTGCCGATCCAGGGCGAGCTGGGGCCGGTTGCCACCGACGTGGCCGCCAGCGCCATGGAGCTGTGGCGCTCCGACGGCGTCCTCGAGGCGGTGCACGCGACGCCCTTCGGGGAGCTTCCCGGTCAGGTCGTCATCGACTTCGCCATCATCGATGCGGCGGTCCACGCGTGGGACCTGTCGGCCAGCCTCGGGCGGCGACTCGAGTTCGACGCGGCCCACATCTCGGTGCTCGCCGAGGTCGTCGCCGCGACCTGCACCGACGCTACGCGCGAGATCGGCTTGATCCAGGCGCCCACCGAGCTGCCGGGCGATGCCACCGACACCGAGCAGCTGCTCTCGGCGGCGGGGCGAGCGATCCCTCGCTAGCCGACCGACGTCGCGCCGTCGGTGACGGACGGCATCGCTCCAGGTGACCCCGCTCACGGCATGTGTCCCGGCACCTCGGGGAACAACTCACCCATGCCGCGCCTCCGGACCGTGTCGCCGAGCAGCAAGGGTTTCGGTCGCCGACGGGCCGGGTCGGGCTGGATCTTCCACGACACCGGCGGCGAGCGGATCACCGATCCCGACGTCGTCGAGCGGATCAAGACCCTGGCCATCCCACCTGCATGGCGCGAGGTGTGGATCTCGCCGTACGCCAACGGGCACATCCAGGCCGTGGGCACCGACGACGCCGGGAGACGGCAGTACCTCTACCACCCGGACTGGCGGGTCCGCCGCGACAAGCTGAAGTTCGACCGCGTGCTCGCCGCCGCGCACAAGCTGCCTGCAGCGCGCCGGGCCATCAAGCGCGACCTCGGGCTCGAGGGAATGCCGCTCGAGCGGGCCGACGCCGTCGCCGTGCGCCTCCTGGACCTCGGCTACTTCCGCATCGGCAGCGACGTGTACGCCGACACCAACGGCTCCTTCGGCCTGACCACGCTGGAGAAGCGGCACGTCAGCCGGAAGGGGACCGCGGTCGTGTTCGTCTTCGAGGGCAAGTCGGGGATCGAGCACTCCATCGAGATCGACGATCCCGATGTCATCCCGGCCCTGGACGACCTGCGCAGGCGCCGCGGCGGGACCGAGCGGCTGCTCGCCTACCTCAAGGAGCGGCGCTGGACCGACCTCGACTCCTCGGCGGTCAACGAGTACCTCAGCGGCATGTTCGACGACCTGACCGCGAAGGACTTCCGGACGTGGCACGCGACCGTGATCGCGGCCGCCGCCCTGGCCGCCTCCGACGAGCCCGGCGACACCAAGCGGTCACGACAGCGCGCGGTCAAGGCCGCCGTGTCCGAGGTCGCCGAGTACCTCGGCAACACCCCCACCATCGCCAAGAACTCCTACATCGACCCGCGGGTGCTCGAGCTCTACGAGAACGGCACCACGATCGATCCCGCCCTGGTCAGCAAGAGGTACCGCTCCCCCGCGGCCAAGCAGCGCACGCTGGAGGCCGCGGTGCTCAAGCTCCTCGAGTGAGGGGTCAGTGCAGCGGGCGGTTCTCGTACGGCGTGGAGAGCACGATCGTGGTCCGCGTGGAGACGTTGGCCGCACCGCGGACGCGAGCCAGCAGCTCCTCGAGGTCGGCGGGAGTGGCGACGCGCACCTTGAGGATGTAGGACTCCTCCCCCGCCACCGACCAGCACGACTCGATCTCGCGGATCCCCCGCAGTCGCTCGGGGTAGTCGTCGGGCTCGGAGACGTCGAAGGGGGTGATGCTGACGAACGCCGTCAGCGGCTTGCCCGCGGTCGCGTGGTCGATCGTGGCGCCGTAGCCGAGGATCACGCCGCGCTCCTCCAAGCGCTTCACCCGCTGGTGCACGGCGCTGGTCGAGAGCCCGGTCGCCTTGCCCAGGTCGGTGTAGGACATGCGCCCGTCCTCGGCCAGCAGACCCAGGATCTGGCGATCGATCTTCTCCACGCGCAGGAGCCTAGACTCCCCGGCGTGACCGACCGCCGGCTGATGCTCCTGGACACCGCGTCGATGTACTTCCGCGCGTTCTTCGGGGTGCCCGACTCGGTGACGGCGCCCGACGGCACCCCGGTGAACGCGGTGCGGGGGCTGCTCGACTTCATCAGCCGGCTGGTCGACGAGTACGAGCCGACGCACCTCGCCTGCTGCTGGGACAACGACTGGCGGCCGCAGTGGCGGGTGGACCTGATCCCGTCGTACAAGGCGCACCGCGTCGAGGCTCCGCGCCCCGGCGACGCACCGGACATCGAAGAGGTGCCTGACCCCCTCGAGCAGCAGATCCCGCTGATCGTGGCCACGCTGGAGGCGTTCGGCATCGCGATCGTGGGCGCCGACCACTACGAGGCCGACGACGTGATCGGCACGCTCGCGACCGGATGCCGGGATGCCGGTCGACATCGTCACCGGCGACCGCGACCTGTTCCAGCTCGTCGACGACGAGGCCGAGGTCCGGGTGCTCTACATCGCGCGCGGCGTCGGCAGGCACGAACGGGTCACCAACGCCGTCGTGCGCGAGAAGTACGGCGTCGACGCCGACCAGTACGCCGCGCTCGCGACGTTGCGCGGCGACTCCTCCGACGGCCTGCCCGGCGTCGCCGGTGTCGGTGACAAGACGGCGGCCACCCTGCTGAACCGGTTCGGCGGCCTCGACGCGGTCATCGCCGCGGCCGTGGACCCCGACGGCGACATGGGTCCCGGGCCACGCGGCAAGATCAAGGCGGCCCTCGACTACCTCGCGGTGGCGCCGAAGGTGGTCGCGGTGGCCCGTGAGATCGACCTCGGCAAGCCCGACCTGACCCTCCCCGGGTCGCCGGTCGACCCGGACATGGTGGCGGCCATCGCCGAGCAGTGGGGCCTCGACCAGTCCCGTCAAGCGGCTGACCGAGGCGCTGGCCCGCTGCGGCACTCAGTAGGTGCGGGTCGCGAGCCAGTAGACGTCGCGACCGTGCTTGCCGTCGGCGTGGTGCCAGCGGACGGCCGCGCGCGAGAAGAGGACGCCGTGGTGGGCGCTCTGCACGGGGCGGAAGAGCCGGATCCGGGCCGGGGTGCGGTGGAAGGTGCCCTCGGCACAGTTCGGGTCGCAGTCGTTGGCCCAGATCGCGCCGCGCGCCACGGCCTGGCGTGGGCCCCACGACCGGTAGCTGCGCAGCTGCAGGAAGAGCGCGCCGTCGCCGCACGCGATGAACACCCGGTGCGGCTCGACGCGGCGGTGCTCGCAGTCGGCCAGCACGGCCGTGCGGCCAGGGGCGCGGCCGGGAGTGCTCGCCCGGGCTCCGGCGACGCCTGCCAGGGGTATCAGCAGCCCCAGGGTGGCGATGGCGGTGATCAGGACACGTCGGGCGCGGGGGAAGGTCGGCCACCACGTCTCCTCGGTAGGGAACGGATCAGCGAGGAAGGCTAGGTGACCGAGCCCCGGACATCGCGACACCACGCGGTTGGGGCAGGATCTCGTGGGTGAGCCAGCACGAGCACCACCACCACCACACCGCCGAGGAGCTCCGGGACCGGTGGACCGCGGAGAACTGGGACGAGCGGTACCGCCAGCATCCCGCGCTGTGGAGCGGCCACGTCAACGCGGCCCTCGAGGAGGAGGCGACCGGCCTGGCACCCGGGACGGCGCTGGACCTCCCCTGCGGCGAGGGCGGTGACGCCCTCTGGCTGGCCGAGCACGGCTGGGCGGTGGAAGGTGCCGACGTCTCATCGGTGGCCCTCGACCGGGCCGCAGCCCAGGCGGAGGCTCGAGGGTTGGCCGACCGGATCTCGTGGCGCCAGCGCGACGTGCTGACGTGGCGACCCGCGGCGCCGGCGTACGACCTGGTCTCGGTGACGTTCCTCCACCTCACTCCCGGACATCCGGCCCGAGGTGCACCGGGCGCTCGCGTCGGCGGTCCGACCCGGAGGCTCGTTCCTGGTCGTGGCCCACCACCCCAGCGACCTCGAGACGACCGTGGGACGCCCGCCCGAGCACGACCTGTTCTTCACCCCCGAGGAGGTCGCCGCCGATCTCGGTGACGGGTGGAGCGTCGCCAGCGCCCGCGTGCGCGCCAAGACGGCTCGCGACGCCGAGGACCGCGAGGTCACCGTGCACGACACCGTCCTGCGGGCCGTGCGCGAGGGCTGAGCGAAGGGCTTCAGACCTCGTCGAGGATCTCGGCGCGGTGCTGGGCGTACTCGGTCTCGGTGACCAGCCCCTGCTGGCGCAGCCGGTCGAGCTCCTGGAGGCGCTCCGCCGCCGTCCGCGGCTGTCTGCTGCGCGGGAGCTGAGGGAGCCGTGCGGGTCCCCTTCAGCTCCGAGGCGAGGTACGTCGCGGACAGGCCGTCGTTCTCCAGCAGCGCCACCCGGGTCGCGTCCCCGGTGTCCATCCCGGACTTGCGGGCCATGTCACGCGCGGTGCTGACCCGGTAGACGGTGATCCCGATCGCCACGAGCGATCGACGAGCACGAAGGGCAGCACGGACCCGAGCGGAAACCCACTGTCGTCGCCCATCGTGGGGACGCAGCTCGGGTCGTCGACGGCGCATCCGTCGGCGAAGGCCGGTCCGGGCAGCAGCAGCCACAGCGGCGAGGTCGCCGCGAGGGCGACGAGGCCGGTGGCCAGACCGGGCGCGTCCGGACATCCGCATCATGGGACGAGGGTAGGGGCGGACGCGTGCCCTCCGCGGCCGTTTCCGGCTACTCCGCGACGCGGGAGTAGGCGACCACGCCGCGTCGCAGGCGGGCGGAAGCCTCGCGCGCGGCGTCCCGCACGTCGCCGGCTCCGGCCGCGTCGGCGACCTGGTCCGCGAGGTCCAGCAGCTGCTTGACCCAGCGCACGAAGTCACCGGCCGCGAGGTCGCCGGCGTCGAGCACGTCGTCGAGCTCGTCGCCCTCGGCCCACCGGTAGGCGGCCCAGACGAAGCCGAGGTCCGGCTCGTGGAGCTGGTCGAGGTGGTGGTCGCGCTCGAGCGCGTCCAGGTCGGACCACACCGAGACCATGTCGGCCAGCGCCTGGCGCACCGGGCCGGCAGGGACCCGCGGCGCCGCGGCGTCGTCGGGTCGCCGCGCCTCGTAGACCAGCGTGGACAGCACCGCCGCCAGCTCCGAGGGGTCGAGGCCGTCCCACAGCCCGGAGCGCAGCGACTCGGCGGTGAGCAGGTCCATCTCGTTGTAGATCCGCATCAGCGTGCGGCCGCGCTCGGTGACCTGCGAGGCATCGGCCTCGCCCTCGAGGTAGCCCAGCGCGGTGAGGACGTCGCAGACCCGGTCGAACTGGCGCGCGATGGTGTTCGTGCGCTGCTCGATCCGTCGCCGCAGGGTGCGGGCGTCGCGGTCGAGCTTGAACCACCGCTCGGCCCAGCGGGCGTGGTCCTCGCGGTCGGGACAGGAGTGGCACGGGTGGGCGCGAAGCCGTTGGCGCAGGTCGTCGATGCGCGTGTCGTCGGGGTCGACCCGGCCCTTGCCGGCCCGTCTCGTGGACCCGAGGTCCGGTGGCGGCGTCAGGTTGTGCGTGCGGTTGCGCAGGGTCGAGGCGAGGTCGCGGCGCGACTGGGCGTTGCGGCCGTTGAAGTTGCGCGGGACCTTCAGCCGGGTGATCGATCCGACCGGGGTCGGGAAGTCGACGAGGCTGAGCCGTCGCGCATGACGGTCGGCGGTGAGGACGTAGGGACGCGGTCCCTCGCGCTCGGCGCCGCGAGAGGCGGGTCGGACTCCCAGGTCGATCACCACGGCCATCCCGGCGAACCGTCCTCCGGGCACCTCGATCACGTCGCCGGGACGCAGCGACTCCAGGGAGTCGATCACCTCCTGGCGACGGTCGGAGCGGCGCGCCTTGGCGATGTCCTTCTCGGTCTCCCCGAGCCGGTGCCGCAGTCCGGCGTACTCCATGAAGTCGCCGCGGTCGCAGCTCGCGGCCTCGGCGTACCCCGTCAGCGCGTCGTCGGCCTTGCGGAGCTGCCGGGCGAGGCCCACGACCGCCTTGTCGGCCTGGAACTGGGCGAAGGAGGACTCGAGCAGCTCGCGCGCGCGCTCGCGCCCGTAGCGGTGCACGAGGTTGACCGCCATGTTGTACGACGGCCGGAAGCTCGACTTGAGCGGATAGGTCCGGGTGGACGCCAGCCCGGCGACGGCCGATGGGGTCGAACCCCTGCTGCCAGAGCACCACGCCGTGGCCCTCGACGTCGATGCCGCGGCGTCCGGCACGCCCGGTGAGCTGGGTGTACTCCCCCGGCGTGATGTCGGCGTGGGTCTCGCCGTTCCACTTCGAGAGCTTCTCGATCACCACCGAGCGCGCGGGCATGTTGATGCCGAGGGCGAGCGTCTCGGTCGCGAACACGACGCGGCACAGGCCGCGCACGAACAGCTCCTCGACGCACTCCTTGAAGGTCGGCAGCATGCCGGCGTGGTGGGCGGCGACGCCGCGGGTCAGGCCGTCGAGGAACTCGTGGTAGCCGAGGACGCGGAGGTCCTCCTCCGGCAGGTTCGAGCAGTGCTCCTCGACGAAGGAGAAGATCTCGTCGCGCTCCTCCGGCGTGGTCAGCCGCAGGTTGGACTCGAGGCACTGCTGCACCGCCGCGTCGCAGCCGACCCGGCTGAAGATGAAGACGATGGCCGGCAGCAGTCCGGCCCGGTCGAGCTGGTCGACGACCTCGGTGCGCCGAGGCGTCCAGACGCCGCGCGAGCCTCCGGGCCCGCGGTAGGGACGCTTGCCCCCGCGCGCCGGTCGGCGGTCGCGGATCCGGTTCGAGGCCCAGTCGTCGCGGGCCACCCGCAGGAGCTCGGGGTTGACCTTCTGGTCGTGGTCCGCCCTCGCCCTCGTCGGCGAACAGGTCGTACATCCGTCGCCCGACGACGACGTGCTGGTACAGCGGGACCGGCCGGCGCTCCTCGACGATGGTGGTGGTCTCGCCACGCACCGTGCCGAGCCACTCGCCGAACTCCTCGGCGTTGCTGACCGTGGCCGACAGGGACACCAGCGCCACCGACTCGGGGAGGTGGATGATCACCTCCTCCCAGACCGCGCCGCGCATCCGGTCGGCGAGGTAGTGCACCTCGTCCATCACCACGAACCCGAGGCCCTCGAGGGTGCGCGACCCGGCGTAGAGCATGTTGCGCAGCACCTCGGTGGTCATCACGACGACCGGCGCCTCGCCGTTGATCGAGTTGTCCCCGGTCAGCAGGCCGACCTGCTCGGCGCCGTAGCGCCGGACGAGGTCGTTGTACTTCTGGTTGGACAGCGCCTTGATCGGCGTCGTGTAGAACGCCTTGCGGCCGGTCTCGAGGGCGAGGTGCACGGCGAACTCGCCGACGATCGTCTTGCCGGATCCCGTGGGAGCAGCGACGAGGACCGAGCGTCCCGTCCTCCAGCTCGCGGCAGGCACGCACCTGGAAGTCGTCGAGGCGGAAGCTCAGCAGCGAGCCGAACTCGGCCAGCCGCGGGTGCTCGCGCTGGCGGCGGGCGCGGGCGAAGCGCTCGGCGTGCGAGAGCTCGCTCATGGCACGAGGACGCGCAGCGCGAGCGGCGCGACCTCGACGGTGAGCGGGAGCGGCCCGATCCGCTCCCCGTCGGCGTAGGCGGTGATGCCGGGTGCGGCGATGGTGATCCGGCGGCCGTGGCTGTGCCGGTAGTCGGGGTGGCTCACGTGGGTGCCCTTGAACAGCTTCGGGTAGGACTTCAGCAGCTCGCGGCGCGAGAGGGGCTTGAACCAGACGACGTCGAGGAGCCCGTCGTCGAGGATCGCGCCCTCGGTGATCCGCAGACCGCCGCCGAACGACGGGCCGTTGCCCACGGCGACGAGGGTCGCCTCGAACCGCTCCTCGCGTCCGTCGATGTCGACGACGTACGGGATCGGCCGCAGGGTGCGCAGCTCGGCCACGGTCGCGAGGTTGTAGCGCATCTGGCCCTTGGGCCAGGACATCTGGTTGGCTCGCTCGTTGACGATCGCGTCGAAGCCGGCGGCCAGCACCGTGACGTAGTACGTCGCCCCGATCCGGGCGAGGTCGATGGTCCGCTCGCGCCCGGCGATCACGACGTCGGTCGCCGCGGCGGTGTCCTTGCGCGGGAGGTCGAAGTAGCGCGCCACGTCGTTGCCGGTGCCCGCGGGCACGATGCCGAGCCGGGTGCCGCGACTGGGCCACCGCCTGGACGGCCAGGTGGACCATGCCGTCGCCGCCGACCACGACGAGGGTCTCGATGCCGTCGGCCACGCAGCCGCGGGCGAGGTCGAGCGCCTCGTCGGCGTCACGCCCCACGAGGTTGCGGACGTCGTAGCCGGCGTCGCGCAACCGGGGCAGCACGTCTGCGTTGACCCGGCCACCCTTCCCCTTGCCCGAGGTGGGGTTGGTGAGCAGGGCCATCTCCCGGGTCACCGGAGCAGGATAACGACCGGGCGCGCCACCTCGCGCACCTAGAGGGGCGAGGCGGCGTCGTCGTCCCACTGGTTGGTGCCGCCACGACCACGGCGGCGGTCCAGGATGCGCGAGATGACCTCGGAGGCCAGCACCAGCACGAGCATCGGGATGGCCAGGAACGTCATCGAGTAGGGGTCGGTCGAGGGCGTGGCCACGGCGGCGAAGACGAACACGCCGACGATGATGAACGGGCGGTACTTGGCCAGCGTCTCGCCCCGGGATCACTCCGGCCATGTTGAGCAGGACGATGAACAGCGGGATCTCGAAGGAGACGCCGAAGATGAGCAGCATCCGGGTGATGAAGGTGAAGAAGTCGCTGAACTCCGTCAGCTGGGTCAGTCCCAGGGGCGTGAAGCCGATCAGCGTGGCGATCCCCTTCGGCAGGATGTAGTAGCCCAGGGCGACACCGGCGATGAACAGGGGCCCGGCCACGCACACGAAGACGCGCGTCCAGCGGCGTTCCCGGGGGTGCAGCCCGGGCACGATGAAGCCCCAGAGCTCCATCAGCCACAGCGGCGAGGTGCCTACGATGGCTGCGATCGAGCACAGCTTGAGCTGCAGCATCAGCGGGCTGCCGACCCCGGTGATCACGGCTTCGGACTTGACGCCCTTGCCGAGCATGCTCTGCGCGTCGTTGTAGGGCCGGTAGATCAGCTCGAAGAGCTGGTGCCAGAAGAAGAAGGCGACGATGGTGCCGACGACGAGGTAGAGCACCGAGCGCATCAACCGGGCGCGCAATTCCCGGAAGTGGTCGCCCAGCGACATCCGTCCGCCCTCGCCCACCTCGTGTCCGGGGGGCGCCCCGGAACAGGTCGACGACCCCGCCGATGCTCACAGGCGTGTGGGGTCAGACGGTGCCCGGAGGCCTGGTTTCCTCCGGGTTGGCCTGCGGGCGCGGCGTGGTGTCGGTGATCGCGGGGCCCTGGGCGTCGATCTGGCGCTGCTCGGGGGTCTTGTCGGTGTCGTCGTCGTTGAGACCCTTGGTCTCGGCCTTGAAGATGCGCAGGGCACGCCCGCTGCCGCGCGCCAGCTCTGGGAGCTTGGAGGCCCCGAACAGCAGCACGATGACCGCCAGGATGATCAACAGCTCGGGAGCACCGAGGTCGAAGGCCAGCGGGGTGACGAGCGCATGAGGTCATGGAGTCATGGTACGCCGCCGGCCTGACCGGGGTCGTACAACTCCAGCGTGGCGCTCGCGGTTCGGACCACCTCGACCTGCATCTGCGCCGGCGAGACGATCGTCAGGGCCGGTGCCACGCGCAGGGCGAGGCGGACCAGCCACAGCGGATCCCCGACCCGGAGGGTGACGCGCAGGCGGCCCTCGGCGAGCTCCTCGGTGCCCACCACCGGGTAGTAGTCGGCGACCCACCGGGCCCAGGGCTCGAGCTCGATGACCGCCTCGATGTCACCGGGGCCGGGCTCGAACAGGCCCTCGGAGAGGTCGCGCGGCTGCAGGTCGTCGTGGTCGCGGGGCTGGTCGACCACCTCGACCGCGTGCATCCGGTCGAGCCGGAAGAGGCGCCGAGCCTGGGCGACGTGGCACCAGGCGTCGAGGTACTCGTGGCCGTCGGCGGCGAGCAGGGCCAGCGGGTCGACGGTGCGTACCGTCGTCTCGTCGCGCGTCGGCACGTAGTAGTCGATCCGCGCCTGTCGGTCCTGGTCGATGGCGCGCTGGAGCAGCCCCCGGTGGCGGGAGCTCGCCCGGTTGGCGGGCAGGCTGAGCTCGACCTGGGGCGGCTCTGACGCCGGTCGACGCGGCCTCCTCGAGCTTGGCCAGGGCCCGGTCGATCGTCTCGTGGGAGGCGTCCGGGCTGCCCTCGCGAAGCGCACGCAGGGCCACGATCAGGGCGGAGGCCTCCGAGCTGCCGAGCCGCACGGGCCGGGTGAGGTACTCCGCGTTCTCGATGCGGACCACCCCTTCGGGGTCGTCGTCGATGGCACCGAAGTCGACGTCGATCATCTTGTCGGGGGTCAGGCCCGGCAGGCCGCACATCCACAGCACCTTGAGGTCCTTGCGCAGCTGGTCGGCGCTCACCCCGAAGTCGGCAGCCGCCTGGGCCAGGCGAGACGTCGGACTGGGCCTGGAGGTAGGGCACCAGCGCGAGCAGCCGGCTGACCTGCTCGCGCGCCCCGCCTCCCGGCCGGGCGGCCCCGCTGACCGCGGTCACCTGCCCACCACCCGGGCCAGTCGGTCCCGGACGGCGGTGCGCAGCTCGTCGGGCGACTCCGCGACGACTGCGTCGGCGTAGCCGAGCAGCTCCTCGGCGAACTCGTCGTGCGAGACGTAGGGCACCTCGAGCCGGTCCCACCCCGTCGTCCCGTCGGGCCCGGGTGCGCCGGCCTGCACGAGCGCGGCGCGACGGCGCAGGCCGTTGGCGGCGCCGGTCCGGGCGAGCACGACCGCGCGACGGTCGGGCGGCCGCGGCAGCAGCGTGCGCGAGAGCTCGCGGAGGTCGGTGCCCTCGGGGACCGTGAACGAGCCGGGCGGACCCGTCGCCACCACCTCGGAGGTGATCCGGCTCAGCCGGAACATCCGCGGCTCGCCCCGGTCGGTGTCCAGCCCGGCGACGTACCAGCGGCCCTGGGCGGTCACGACGCCCCACGGCTGCACGTGGCGCGCGGTGGAGTCGGTCTGGCCGACCCGGCTGTAGGAGAACTCCACGGGCGTGCGGTGGACCGTCGCCTGGAAGACCGCCTCGAAGGCCGGCTCCTCGGCCGCCAGCGTGGGCTGGACGTGGTCGAGCTGGTCGCGGTCGAAGGACAGTCCCGCCGCCTTGAGCTTGACCAGCGCGTCGGAGGTGGCTGCCGCGAGCCCGGCGTGCCGCCAGACCCGCGCCGCCAGGCCGAGCACGGCCACCTCGTCGGGGGCGAAGTCGATGGCGGGCAGCTCGAAGGCGTCTCGCTTGATCCGGTAGCCGACCTCGTCCTCGAAGAACTTGTCGACGTAGCCCGTCTCGAGCGGGATGCCGAGGGCACGCAGGTCGTCCTTGTCGCGCTCGAACATCCGGTCGAAGGCCTCGTCGGTGCCCTCCCGGTAGGGCTCCATGAGCTGGCGGATCTGCTCCTTGGTGGTGTAGTTGCGCGCCACCAGCAGCAGGATCACCAGGTTCAGCAGGCGTTCGGACTTGCGGGCGGTCATGAGGCGGGGTGAGCCGAGTTCACATGCCCTCGATCAGTCGTTCCACCCGCTCGTCGTGGGAGCGGAAGGGGTCCTTGCACAGCACCGTGCGCTGGGCCTGGTCGTTGAGCTTGAGGTGCACCCAGTCGACGGTGAAGTCACGCCGACGCTCCTGCGCGCGCTTGATGAAGTTGCCGCGCAGGCGGGCGCGCGTCGTCTGCGGCGGCACCGACTTGGCCCGGAAGATGCTCAGGTCGTCGGTCACCCGCTTGACCGCGCCGCGCTTCTCCAGCAGGTAGTACAGCCCGCGGTCGCGGTGGATGTCGTGGTAGGCCAGGTCGAGCTGGGCGACGCGAGGGTGCCCGAGCGGCAGGCCGTGCTTGGCGCGGTAGCGGTCGATCAGCTTCCACTTGATCACCCAGTCGATCTCGCGCTCGACGATCGACAGGTCGCCGGACTCGACCGCCTTGAGGCCGCGCTCCCAGAGGTCGAGTGCCTGCGCGATCACGGGCGTGTGCAGCTCGCGCCGGTCGACGAAGTCGCGGACCCGGTTGAGGTACTCGGCCTGGATGTCCAGCACGCTGGCCTCGCGGCCGTTGGCCAGCCGGACCTTGCGGCGGCCGGTCATGTCGTGGCTGATCTCGCGGATGGCGCGGATGGGGTTCTCCATCGTGAGGTCGCGCATCACCACGCCCTCCTCGATCATCCGGAGCACGAGGTCGCAGCTGGCCACCTTGAGCATCGTGGTGGTCTCGCTCATGTTGGAGTCGCCGACGATGACGTGCAGGCGGCGGAAGCGCTCGGCGTCGGCGTGCGGCTCGTCGCGGGTGTTGATGATCGGGCGTGATCGCGTGGTCGCGCTGGAGACGCCCTCCCAGATGTGCTCGGCGCGCTGGCTGACGGAGTACGACGCCCCGCGCGGGGTCTGGGTGACCTTGCCGGCCCCGACGATGATCTGCCGGGTCACCAGGAACGGGATCAGCACGTCGGCCAGCTTGCTGAACTCGCCGTGCCGGCTGACCAGGTAGTTCTCGTGGCAGCCGTAGGAGTTGCCGGCCGAGTCGGTGTTGTTCTTGAACAGGTAGACGTCGCCGGAGATGCCCTCGTCGCGCAGGCGGCGCTCGGCGTCGACGAGCAGCCCCTCGAGGACTCGCTCCCCCGCCTTGTCGTGGGTGACCAGGTCGATGACGTCGTCACACTCGGGGGTGGCGTACTCCGGGTGGCTGCCGACGTCGAGGTAGAGCCGCGCGCCGTTGGCCAGGAAGACGTTGCTGCTGCGACCCCAGCTGACCACCTTGCGGAACAGGTAGCGGGCCACCTCGTCGGGCGAGAGCCGGCGTTGCCCCTTGAACGTGCACGTGACGCCGTACTCGTTCTCGATGCCGAAGATCCGCCGGTCCACGCCGACAGCCTATGTTGCCCGCGGGCGTCAGGGGCGAAGCACGCCGTCGGCGACGATGGCCAGCATCGGCGTGGCGGTCTCCTGCCCGAGACCTGAGCGTTCCGCTGCGGCCGCGATCCCGGTCACCATGCGGACGACGTCGCGCGGGTCGACCCCGGCGCGCAAGGCACCCTGGACGTCCAGCGCGTCGAAGACGGTCGCGTTGGCCGCCACCAGGGCCGTGCACTTGTGGTGCATCGGCGTGCCCGGGTCGTCGAGGGCGGAGGCGAACTTGGCGGGGGCCCCCTGGTAGCGGCTCATGTGCTCGACCAGGCTGGTCCAGCCACGTGGTCAGGGCCTCGCGCGGCGGGAGTCCCTCGTCGAGGACCTGCTGCGCGTCGGCCTGCACCCGGTCGACCCAGTCCTTCATCACCGCGTCGACCAGGGCGTCGCGCGTGGGGAAGTGCCGGTAGAGCGTGCCGGGTCCGACTTCCGCCCGCTTGGCGATCTCGTCCAGCGACGCGTCGGCGCCCTTCTCCCGGAACAGCACCCGGGCGACCTCGACGATCTTGTCGTAGTTGCGCTGCGCGTCCGCCCGGAGCGGCTTGCGCGCCGGCTCCACATGCTCCTCGACGCCCTGGGAGGTCGACACGGCGGACATCTGTCGCACGGCTCCTTGCTAAGTGGAGACAGTCTCCGTATAGTAACGGGCTAACCGGAGGAACTCTCCGCAAGTCTACGTCATCATTCTCCAGACTAGGAACACCATGACCTCGCTCGTGTCACGGCCCACCTCGCGTGCCATCGGGACCGCGCTGATCCTGACCGTCCAGCTGATGCTCATCCTCGACATGACGGTGGTGAACGTCGCGCTCCCGGACATCCGCACCGGGCTCGGCTTCACCCCCTCCGCCCTCTCCTGGGTGCTCAACGCCTACACCCTGACCTTCGGCGGCCTCCTGCTCCTCGGCGGCCGCCTCGGCGACGTCTTCGGACGCCGCCGCACCTTCATGTCCGGCCTCGCGCTCTTCACGCTGGCCTCCCTCGCCGGCGGCCTGGCCCCTACGGCCGACGTCCTCGTCGGCGCCCGGGCCCTCCAGGGCGTCGGTGCCGCCATCGCCGCCCCGAGCGTGCTGGCCCTGCTGAGCACCTCGGCCCCCGACGCCGCCGCCCGCACGCGGGTGCTGGCCCTGTTCAGCGCCGTGTCCTCGGCCGGCGGCTCCCTGGGGCTGCTGCTCGGGGGTGTGCTCACCGGCTACGCCTCGTGGCGCTGGTCGCTGTTCATCAACGTCCCGTTGGGCCTCCTGGTGCTGGCCCTGGTCCCCCGCTTCGTCGGGGAGACCGAGCGGCAGCGCGGCCACTTCGACGTCCTCGGCGCGGTCAGCGCGACCGTGGGGTCCGCCGCGCTGGTCTTCGGGTTCATCCATGCTCCCGGCCACGGCTGGACCTCGGCCGGGACCCTGACGGCCTTCGCGGTCGCCGCCGTCCTGCTCACCACCCTGGTGCTGCACGAGCGCCGTACGGCCTCCCCGCTGCTGCCGGCCGAGGTGCTCCGCAGCCGCACCCGGCTGGGGGCCGTGTCCGTGATGGCGCTGTTCGTGGGCGCGCAGTTCGCGTTCTTCTTCTTCCTGGTCCAGTTCATGCAGGCCGTGCTCGGGTACGGCGCACTGCGCTCGGGGTTCGCGTTCCTGCCGCTGACCCTGCTGATCTTCGCCACGTCGCGGCTGGCCCCGCGGCTCGTGCAGCGCTTCGGCACCCGCGCCCTGATGGCGACGGGCACGCTGCTGGTCGGCGCCGCCAACCTGTGGCTGGTGGGCATCGGGCACGACAGCACCTACGTCGCGGACCTGCTCGGGCCGCTGCTCCTCGTCGGCCTCGGTGCCGGGCTGACCTTCATGCCCGTCACGGTGACCGTGCTCAGCGACGTGGCACCGGTGCACGCGGGCTCGGCCTCGGGCATGGTCCAGATGTCGCAGCAGGTGGGCGGCTCGCTCGGGCTGGCCGTGCTCGTGACGGTCTACGCCTCGCACACCACGCCGGGTGACGTCGTCGCCGGGCTCTCGCAGACCTTCGCCGTCGCGGCAGGCCTGCTGGCGATCGCCTTCGTGGTCGCGATCACGGTCGTGCGCCCGGCGCGGCCGCAGCGCCCGAGTGCGGAGGCGACCCCCGAGCCGGAGCCCGAGGGCGTCGAGCTCGCCGCCTAGCTGCCCGGCGGTGCCACCGGTGGCTCCTCGTCAGGAGCCCTCGGTGGCACGGGCGCGTCCTCGGGCACCTCGGCAGTCTCGGAGCCGTCGTCCAGCAGCGAGGAGAGCACCTGGACGTCGACCCGCTTGAACTTGCGCGCCTGGGTGCGGGTGCGGTCGAGGAAGGCGACCTCGAGATCGCGGGCGGGGATCTCGCGGTGGCCGCTCTCCCCCGCGCCGAGCGCCGAGGCCGCCAGTCGCAGCGCCTCGTTGCGGGCCAGGCCGGGCTCGTAGCGCTCGGCGAGGTAGCCGGTCACGGCCTCGGCCGCACCGCCCATCACCGCGTAGTCGTGCTCCTCGACGACCTGGCCGTCGAAGGTGAGCCGGAAGATCTGGTCGTCGTCGGCGGTGTCGCCGACCTCGGCCACGAAGATCTCGATCTCGTAGGGCTTCTCGCCGCCGCTGGAGAAGATCGTGCCGAGTGTCTGCGCGTAGGCGTTGGCCAGGCCGCGACCGGTGACGTCGCGCCGGTCGTAGGAGTAGCCCCGCATGTCGGCGAGGCGCACGCCCGCGATCCGGAGGTTCTCGAACTCGTTGTAGCGCCCGACCGCCGCGAAGGCGATCCGGTCGTAGATCTCGCTCACCTTGTGCAGCGCGGCCGAGGGGTTCTCCGAGACGAACAGGACCCCGTCGGCGTAGCGGACCACGGCGACCGAGCGACCCCGGGCGATGCCCTTGCGCGCGAAGTCGGCGCGGTCCTTCATCAGCTGCTCGGGCGAGACGTAGAACGGCATGCTCATGCGTGGGCTCCGCTCTCACCTGAGCATGCCGTGGCATGGCTGTGTCGGATTGTCGGCTCGCTTCGCTCGCTCACAGGTCGGTGCTCACCTCTCACAGCAGGCCGCCGCGGGACCGTCGGGGCGCTGGAGCCGGCCGGCGATCACCTCGTCGGCGATGGCGGCCACGTCGTCCTGGGACCACCGGCGGTGACCGTCGGCGGTGATGACGCTGACCACGGGGAAGATGCGTCGTGTCATGTCCGGACCGCCGGTGGCGGAGTCGTCGTCGGCGGCGTCGTAGAGCGCCTGCACGGTCGCGGTCACCGCCTGCCGCTCGTCGAAGTCGTCGCGGTAGAGCTTCTTCAGCGAGCCGCGCGCGAAGACCGAGCCGGACCCCACGGAGTGGAACGCGTGCTCCTCGTAGCGGCCGCCGGTGACGTCGTAGGAGAAGATCCGGCCGTGCTCGGTCTCGAGGTCGAAGCCCGCGAACAGGGGTACGACGGCCAGGCCCTGCATGGCCATCCCGAGGTTGCCGCGGATCAGCGCCGAGAGGCGGTTGGCCTTGCCGTCGGTCGAGAGCGTGGTGCCCTCGATCTTCTCGTAGTGCTCGAGCTCGGTCTGGAACAGGCGCACCATCTCGACCGCGAGGCCGGCGCTGCCCGCGATGCCGACGCAGGAGTACTCGTCGGCCGGGAACACCTTCTCGATGTCGCGCTGGGCGATGACGTTGCCCATCGTCGCGCGACGGTCGCCGGCCATCACGACGCCGCCGGTGAAGGTCGCGGCCACGATCGTGGTGGCGTGCGGCGCGAGCTCGGCCGCCGAGCCCGGAGGCAGCGCCCGCCGGGCCGGCAGGAGGTCGGGTGCCACCGCGCCCACGAACTCCGCGAAGGAGGAGGTGCCCGGGGTCAGGTAGGCGTTCGGAAGTCGGGCGTCGGTCACTGGCCACCCTTCTGGATGAACGACTTCACGAAGTCCTCGGCGTTGGTCTCGAGCACGTCGTCGATGTCCTCGAGGATCGCGTCGATGTCCTCGTCGAGCTGCTCCTTGCGCTCGGTCACCGCCTCGGCGGGCGCAGCAGCCGACTCGGCCGACTCCTCGTCGTGGGACTTGCGCGGTTGCTTCTGCTCCTGCGCCATCGCGACCTCCTGAAACCGAGACGGGTGTTCCGTCGCCTTGACCCTATCCACTCCCCCGAGCCTTTTCCCGCTGATTCCGCGCGGCCTGCCTCCCGCAGTCGGTGCCCGAATCGTGCTGGGATGGTGCGGAGTCAGCCATTGCGCTTGGGAAGAGGAACGATGTCCCTCCTGCTCAAGGCCTTCCCCCACGGCAGGCCCCGTCCGCACGCCCACCGGAGCACCCCGGTGCGTGCCCTCGTGCCCTCGGTGGCCCTCGCCACCGCGATCTCGCTGGTGGCCTCCGTCGTGCTCGTCGCCCTCCCCCTCGCCGGGAGCGCCGACGCCACCCAGCACCACGCTCACCACGCGCCACCACGTCCAGAAGCACGCGGCAAGAAGCACGCCAATCAGCCGCGAAGAAGGCGGCACGCAAGGCCCACCAGGCGGCCCGTCCGCCGCGCGTCCCGGGCCAGCCGCAGCGCAGCTACGTGATCCCGCAGGGTCCCCTGTTCTCCTTCCCGAACAAGAACGCGAAGGCCCAGCTCGCGATCCGCAACCGCGTCCTCTACACGGTGCAGAGCGTCTGGGGCGGCCACCTCGACCGCTACCACGCGCCGCTGGCCACCAACGGCCGCATCCGGATGGCGACGTGGTCCTTCGACGACTGGCGGATGGCCCGCGCGCTCGTGGCGGCCAAGAACCGTGGCGTCAGCGTCCAGATCGTCGCGGCCAAGAAGGCCAACCTCCACAACGCCCCGTGGCACTGGCTGCTCCACCAGCTGGGCTCCCACATGTTCCGGCCCGGCTACCCGAACACCAACTACACCTGGAGCTTCGCGCGCCAGTGCCGCGGGTCGTGCCGGGGCCTGTTCGGCACCGCCCACGCGAAGTACTTCCTCTTCGACAACGTCGGCGCCGCGCACGCGCGGACGATCAGCGTCCAGACCTCGATGAACCTGACCACGTTCGCGTTCTCCGGGCAGTGGAACCAGGCCGACGTCTCGCACGCACCGTCGATCTACGAGGACTTCTACTCCATCTTCCGGCAGGCCCGCCTCGCCCGCCCGCAGCGACAGCCCTACCACGTGCGCTCGATGGGCCCCTACGTCGACTTCTTCTTCCCGCGCTACTCGGTCACCCCGGCACTCGACCCCGTCTACCAGATCCTCAACGGGGTCCGGTGCACCGGCGCCACCGCCGGCGGTACCGGGCGCACCCAGATCAACGTGGACCAGTACGCGATCTACGGCGCCCGCGGCGAGTGGCTGGCCAGGCGCATGCGCTACCTGTGGGAGCACGGCTGCAACCTCGCGATCATCTACTCGGTGGCGAGCCGTCCGGTCCTCTCCATCCTGCGTTCAGGCCAGGGCCGGGGCGCGGTCCCGATGCGCCAGTCGGTGATCACCAACGGCTACGGCGTGATCATGAAGTACAACCACAGCAAGTGGATGACCATCGTGGGCAACTGGGCGGGGCACCCCGACGCGTACCTGACGTTCACCGGGTCGGCCAACTGGGGTCCGCTCGCCCTCGGCTCCGACGAGCAGATGCAGCGGATCCTGGGTCGCTCCGAGGCCGCGGCGCACCTCGTGAACTTCGCGCAGACCTGGCGCCAGGGCAGCTCGCACATGCCCGGGTACGGCGTGCTCCCGAGCATCACCGGCCGGGTGATCCCCTCCTTCGCCCGCGACGTCCCCGCCGACGAGCCCACCTGGGGCAAGGGCGTGTTCAAGTACATGACGCCGGACTGAGAGGCCCGGTCGACCACTCGCCCGCTACCTCCGGGTCAGCGCCTCGAACAGCCCCAGCGCCGTGTCGTGCTGGTCGAGCAGCGCCCCCACGTGGCGCCTGCTCCCGCGCAGGGGGTCGATCGTCGGGACGCGCTGGAGCGACTCGTGGCCGGGCAGGTCGAAGATGACCGAGTCCCACGAGGCGGCCGCGATGTTGTCGGGGTACTTGCTCAGGCACTTGCCGCGGAAGTAGGCACGGGTGTCCTGGGGAGGCTCGTGCATCGCCTCGTCGACCACGGTCGGCTCGACCAGCCGCTTCATCCGGCCGAGCCGGACCAGGCGGTGGTAGAGCCCCTTCTCGGGTCGCAGGTCGGCGTACTGCAGGTCGATCAGGTGCAGCTTGGCGTCGGACCACGCGAGGCCGTCGCGCTCGCGGTAGGAGTTCAGCAGCTTCAGCTTGGCCACCCAGTCCAGCTCGTCGGCGAGCTCGAAGGGGTCGCGCTCGAGCCGGTTGAGCACCGACTCCCAGCGTTCCAGCACGTCGCGGGTCTGCGTGTCGACGTCGGAGCCGTGCTTCTCCTCGACGTACTTGCGCGCGAGCGTGAGGTACTCCCACTGCAGCTGGACGGCGGTCATCATGCGGCCGTCGCCGACCTCGAGGAGGTGGGTCAGCGTCGGGTCGTGCGAGACCTCCTTGAGCGAGGCCACCGGTCGCGTCACGCTCAGGTCGCTGGTGATGAACCGGTCCTCGATCATCGCGAGCACGAGCGAGGTGGTGCCGACCTTGAGATAGGTCGAGGTCTCGGCGAGGTTGGCGTCGCCGAGGATCACGTGCAGCCGGCGGTACTTCTCGGGGTCGGCGTGCGGCTCGTCGCGGGTGTTGATGATCGGCCGCTTCAGGGTCGTCTCGAGGCCCACCTCGACCTCGAAGAAGTCGGCTCGCTGGCTGATCTGGAACCCGTCGCCGTGCCCGTCCTGCCCCACGCCGACGCGACCCGCCCCGCAGACGACCTGGCGGCTGACGAAGAACGGGGTCAGGTACCGCACGATGTCGCCGAACGGCGTGGACCGGCGCACCAGGTAGTTCTCGTGGGCGCCGTAGGAGGCTCCCTTGTTGTCGGTGTTGTTCTTGTAGAGCAGGAGGTCGCCCTCGCCGGTGCCCGCGGCGAACCGGCAGGCGTCGAGCGCGACCTGCTCCCCCGCCTTGTCCCAGGTCACCACCGCCAGCGGGCTCGTGCACTCGGGCGTGGAGTACTCCGGGTGGGCGTGGTCGACGTAGAGCCGGGCGCCGTTGGTGAGGATCACGTTCGCCAGGCCGAGGTCCTCGTCGGTGAGCTGGCTGGGGTCGGCCACCTCGCGCGACATGTCGAATCCGCGCGCGTCGCGCAGCGGCGACTCCTCCTCGAAGTCCCACCGAGCGCGGCGGGCCTTGAGGGTGGCGCTGGCGTAGGCGTTGACCAACCGCGTGCTCGCCACCATCGGGTTGGCGTGCGGGTGTCCTTGCACCGATATCCCGAACTCGGTCTCGGTGCCCATGACCCGGCGGACTGTCATGTCTGCAGGGTAGTCAGGGGGTCGTCGTCTAGACCGCAGTGCCGCCTGGGGTCTCCGGGAATGGGACTCGTGCCAGGGTTCGCGTGTTAGATTTCCGAAACTCTTGCGCGCAGCACTTTCTCGGTGATTCTTCTTGTTTTTGGGGGACTCCTTCCATGTCCGCTCTCCGCCCGGTCTTCCGCGGATCAGCCGTCATCGGTGGCCTGGTGCTCGTCGCCGGTCTCACGATGAGCACCACCTCCGCCACGGCGTCGCCCACGGCCGCTCCTCGGGCCGCGGCACCGCACACGGCGCCGGCGAGCACCGCCCGGGCGGCGAGCAGCGCCCGGTGGTCCCCACCGCGCAACTACGTGCCCTACAACGGGGCCCGTTTCGGCTACCTCAAGCGTGGCAAGGCGGCGGAGGCCGCGCATCCGCAACACCGTCCTGGCCACGATCCAAAGCACCTGGGGCGGTCCGCGCGACCGCTACGGCCTGACCATGCCGGGCAACGGCACGATCAGGATCGCCACCTGGTCCTTCGGCGACATGGGCATCGCCAAGGCGCTGGTGGCGGCGAAGAACCGGGGCGTCAGCGTCCAGGTCATGTCCGCCTCCGACATCAACAAGACCCACCCGGAGTGGCGCTGGCTGAAGAAGCGGCTCGGCACCGGCTACTTCAAGTCCGGGATCTCGGGCTCGGCCGAGCGGACCAGCTTCGCGCGCGCCTGCAACGGCTCCTGCCGCGGCCGGGGCGGCACGCCGCACGCCAAGTACTTCCTGTTCAACAACGTGGGCCGCGAGCCACGCCAAGGACATCACGATCTCGAGCTCGATGAACCTGACCTCGTTCGCCTGGCACGGCCAGTGGAACGCGGCCCAGGTCAGCAACTCGACCCACGGTCTACAACGCCTTCATGGCCGTCTACCGCGAGATGCGTCCGGCGACGTACAACGCCTCG
This sequence comes from uncultured Actinomycetota bacterium, assembly GCA_963756045.1. GTDB lineage: Bacteria > Actinomycetota > Actinomycetes > Propionibacteriales > Nocardioidaceae > Marmoricola. The sequence goes on along the minus strand of CAVWML010000003.1, from coordinate 25,360 downwards.
CCGTACCGCGACTACTACTACAACAAGGGCCCGATCGAGAACATCTTCTTCCCGATCGGCCACTGGACCTCGGTCACCGACCCGGTGCTGCGCATGCTCAACAAGACGCGCTGCACGAACGCCGGGGTCTACAACGGCCGGACCCACATCCGGATCATCGCAGTACGCCATCTACCAGTCGCGCGGCGAGCTGATCGCCAAGCGGCTGCGCCAGCTGTGGAACCAGGGCTGTGACATCCAGATCATCTACGCGGTGACCACCCGCCCGGTGCTCAGCATCCTGCGCAACCACTCCGGTCGCGGCGCCATCCCGATGAAGCAGTCGATCATCCGGGGCAAGGACGGCACGATCGCCAAGTACAACCACAGCAAGTGGATGGTCATCGCCGGCAACTACAACAACAAGCCCGAGCCAGTGGGAGACGATCTCCGGCTCGGCCAACTGGGCCAACCTGGCGCTCACCTCCGACGAGCAGATGCAGATCATCGACGGCTACCCGACGGCGCGCCTGTACCTCGGCAACTTCGCGGTCACCTGGGCCCAGCGCACCTCCGGCCCGCCGACCCTGGCCTTCATCTCCGACGGCCGGGTGCTCCCCCTCCCCGAGAACGACATCCCGTGGGGCACGGGCATCTACAAGCACATGCAGGACGACTGAGCACGACTGCAGGCACAGGCAACGACGAAGGGCCCCGACCTCACGGTCGGGGCCCTTCTCGTCGTCTGCTAGCGGTACTGGCCTAGAGGTACTGGCCCGTGTTGGACACGGTGTCGATCGACCGGCCGGGCTCGGTGCCCTGCTTGCCGGTGATGAGCGTGCGGATGAACACGATCCGCTCGCCCTTCTTGCCCGAGATCCGCGCCCAGTCGTCGGGGTTGGTGGTGTTGGGGAGGTCCTCGTTCTCCTTGAACTCGTCGACGCAGGCCTGGAGCAGGTGCGAGACCCGCAGCCCCTTCTGGTCCTGCTCGAGGAAGTCCTTGATGGCCATCTTCTTCGCGCGGTCGACGATGTTCTGGATCATCGCGCCGGAGTTGAAGTCCTTGAAGTACAGGACCTCCTTGTCGCCGTTGGCGTAGGTGACCTCGAGGAAGCGGTTCTCCTCGGTCTCGGTGTACATGCGCTCGACCGTGGCCTGGATCATCCCGCCGACGCAGGCCTCCCGGTCGCCGTGGAACTCGGCGAGGTCGTCGGCGTGGAGCGGCAGGTCGCTGGTGAGGTACTTGGAGAAGATGTCGCGGGCCGCCTCGGCGTCGGGGCGCTCGATCTTGATCTTCACGTCGAGCCGTCCGGGCCGCAGGATCGCCGGGTCGATCATGTCCTCGCGGTTGGAGGCGCCGATGACCAGCACGTTCTCCAGCAGCTCGACGCCGTCGATCTCGCTCAGCAGCTGGGGGACGATGGTGTTCTCGACGTCGGAGGAGACCCCGGAGCCGCGGGTGCGGAACAGGGAGTCCATCTCGTCGAAGAACACGATGACCGGGCGTGCCGCCGCTCGCCTTCTCACGGGCGCGCTGGAAGACCAGCCGGATGTGCCGCTCGGTCTCGCCGACGTACTTGTTGAGCAGCTCGGGGCCCTTGATGTTCAGGAAGTAGGACTTCCCCTCCTGGCCCTCGCCGTTCTGTGCGAGCGGGACGCGACCTTCTTGGCCAGCGAGTTGGCCACCGCCTTGGCGATCAGCGTCTTGCCGCAGCCGGGCGGGCCGTAGAGCAGCACGCCCTTGGGTGGCTTGAGCTGGTGCTCCTTGAACAGGTCGGGGTGGAGGTAGGGCAGCTCCACGGCGTCGCGGATCTGCTCGATCTGGTCGCCGAGGCCGCCGATGGACTCGTAGTCGATGTCGGGGACCTCCTCGAGGACGAGCTCCTCGACCTCGGACTTGGGCACCTTCTCGTAGACGTAGCCGGACTTGGAGTCCAGCAGCAGCGAGTCGCCGGCGCGCAGCGTCTGCTCGCGCAGCGGCGCGGCGAGGCGTACGACGCGCTCCTCGTCGGCGTTGGCGATGACCAGGACGCGGTCGCCGTCGGCGAGCATCTCCTTGAACATCACCACCTCGCCGACCTCCTCGAACTCGAGGGCGGCGACGACGTTGAGGGCCTCGTTGAGCATGACCTCCTGGCCCTTGGTCACGGTGTCGAGGTCGACCGAGGGGCTGACGTTGACGCGCAGCTTGCGACCGCCGGTGAACACGTCGACGGAGTCGTCCTCGTTGCGGCGCAGGAAGGTGCCGAAGCCGGTCGGCGGCTGGGCGAGCCGGTCGACCTCCTCCTTCAGCGTGATGATCTGCTCGCGGGCCTCGCGCAGCGTCTGGGCGAGGCGCTCGTTCTGCGAGGTGACGGCGGCCAGGGAGCGCTGGGTGTCGAGCAGCCGCTGGTCGAGCGCCCGGGCGCTGCCCGGCGCCTCGGCCAGACGGTGGCGGAGCTCGGCGACCTCGGACTCGAGGAAGGACACCTGGTTGAGCAGCTGGGCCTGGCTGGGCCCGCGGTCCTCACCGGATTCACTCACGCCGAACCACCTCCTGGGGCTGGGTCGTCTCCAACCTACTCGTCGGACCGGCGTTCGATCTGCCGATGTGGCACGTGTCTCGTCACGTTCGACGCTGCTCGTGACACGACGGGGCTGCAGACCCCTGCCGGACGCGGACCGTCGTAGTCGGGTCCGTAGGCGCCCGGGGCCGGCCGTCGCTTGGGCATCGGGGCCCGCTCCCCGGGCGACATCCGGCGCGAGGTCACCAGGAATCCGGTGTGCCCGTTCATCGAGTGCTTCGGTCGGACGGCGAGCCCTTCGACGTGCCACTCGCGCACGAGCGTCTCCCAGGGCTGGGGCTCGGTGAACTCGCCGTGGGCCCGCAGCGTCTCCACGTCCGGCCGAGCTGGGTGGTGGTCGCGACGTACGCGACGACGATGCCGCCGGGGCGCAGGGCGTCGGCGACCACGTCGACGCACTCCCAGGGCGCGAGCATGTCGAGCACGACGCGGTCGACGCTGCCGGGCTCCTCCTGGGCCGGCAGCTCCTCCACGAGGTCGCCGACGGTCAGCCGCCAGGCGGGGTGGCCGCCCTCGCCGCCCTGGCCGAAGAACTGGGCGACGTTGCGCTGGGCCACCTCGGCGAACTCCTCGCGCCGCTCGTAGGAGGACAGGCACCCGGTGGGGCCGACGGCGCGCAGCAGCGAGCAGGTCAGCGCGCCGGAGCCGGCCCCGGCCTCGACGACCCGGGCCCCGGGTAAGATGTCGGCCATGGCGACGATCTGGGCGGCGTCCTTGGGGTAGACGACGGCGGCTCCTCGCGGCATCGAGACGACGAACTCGCTGAGCAGCGGGCGGAAGACGAGGTACTCGCCGCCCGAGGTCGAGGTGAGCGTGAAGCCCTCGTCGCGGCCGATGATGTCGTCGTGGGAGAGCCCGCCCTTGTTGGTGTGGAAGGTCGTCCCGGGCGTCAGGCAGATGTTGTGCTTGCGGCCCCTTGCCGTCGACGAGGCGCACCCACTCCCCCGCACGCAGCGGCCCGCGGCTGACGCCGGACCAGTCGTCGCCACTGGGCTCCACCGGCTGGCTCACCGGCCCGCACCCTCGGCGAAGGCACGGTCGACGTCGGCGGTGGAGAGCACGCCGAAGATGCTGCCGTCCTCCTCGACGAGGACGTACTCCTCGGCCGGCGTGCCCGGACATCGCCCGCAGCAGGTCCTCCCCCGAGATGTCGGCGTCGAGGACGAGGCCGTCCTCGAGGGTGCGGCCACCGAGCTCACCGGGACCCAGGCGCGACGGTCCTCGGGGGTCGCGACCAGCGCGGCCTCGCTGACGATGCCGCTGAGCCGGTCGTCGCCCGCGTGCACGACGATCGCCCCGGCGCCGACCTCCTGGGCACGGCGTACGGCCTCGGCGACGGGCAGCTGGTCGGGCACCGCGATCACCCGGCGGGCCAGGGGGCGCGCCTTGAGCGCGGGCAGCCGACGGCGGATGCGCGCGTTGACCATCGACGCGGTCGCGCCGGTCCACATGAAGGAGGCCAGGACGACGGCCATCAGGTAGTCGTAGACGTCGGGCCGCACGCCCCACAGGGCGCAGGAGCACGCCGGGTAGAGCAGGACGCCGACGGCCACGACCCGGCCGCCCCAGGCAGCCACGATGGTGCCGCTGTGCATGCTGCCGGTGACCCGCCACACGACCGCGCGCAGCAGCCGGCCGCCGTCGAGCGGCAGCCCGGGCACGAGGTTGAGCACGCCCACCACGAGGTTGGCGCCGGCCAGGCCGCCGACCGCGAGCCGGAGCAGGCCGTCGGGCGTGACGAAGAACAGCCCCAGCGCCACCAGCCCGACCGCGATCGAGGTCAGCGGGCCGACGACCGCGACCTTGAACTCCTGGCCCGGGGTGCGGGCCTCGGAGTCGATCTCGGTGGCGCCGCCGAGGAAGTGCAGGCTGATCGAGCGCACGCCGAGTCCGTAGCGCTGGGCCATCACCGCGTGCGACATCTCGTGGAGCAGCACCGAGAGGTAGAGCAGCACCGCGAAGGCGACGCCCGCGACGTACTTCAGCGCGCCGAGGCCCGGCTGCACCTCCTCGACGCGCGGCGCCAGCAGGATGGCGATCAGCAGGGCGACCAGCAGCCAGGACGAGCGCACGAGGACGTCGACGCCGCGGAAGGTGCCCAGGCGCCAGGTGCCCGGTGGGTACGGCGCGCGGTCGACTCATGCCGCCACGCTAGCGCGAGCAGGGCCGTTGTCGGCCGCGAGCCCTACGGCTCGGCGCATGAGCGAGAGCCCGCGTCGCGCGGACGCCTGCGGTGGAGGCTGCGCGCCGCGGGCGTGGCTGGGCACACCCGCGTCGACGGGGTCGAGGTGCTCGGCTCGCTCTCGCCCAGCCGGGCGGCCGACTTCCGCACCTGCCCGCTGATGTTCCGGCTGCGCACCATCGACCACCTGCCCGAGGCGCCCTCGCCCGAGGCGCTGCGCGGCACCGTCGTGCACAAGGTGCTGGAGGACCTCTTCGACCTGCCGGCGGCCGAGCGCACGCCCGACCGGGCGCAGGCGATGCTGCACCACGCCTGGGAGCAGGTCCTGGAGTCCGAGCCCGGCGTGGCCGAGATGTTCACCGACGCCGCCGGTGACACTGCCAGCGCCGGGGGCATCGTCGAGTGGCTCTCGTCGTGCCGCGACAGCCTGCGCGCCTACTTCGGCCTGGAGGACCCGCGCCGGCTCGAGCCCGCCGAGCGCGAGGTGTACGTCGAGACCCTGCTCGACTCGCGGCTGCTGCTGCGCGGCTTCGTCGACCGCATCGACGTCGCCGCCGACGGCGCGCTGAGGGTGGTCGACTACAAGAGCGGACGATCGGCCGCCGTCGGGTTCGAGGGCAAGGCGCTGTTCCAGATGCGCTTCTACGCGCTGGTCCTCTGGCGCACGCGCGGCGTGATCCCGCGCCTGCTGCAGCTGATCTACCTCGGCGACGGGCAGATGCTCAGCTACGAGCCCGACGAGCAGGACCTGCTGGCCACCGAGCGGCTGGTCGAGGCGCTGTGGCGGCGCGATCGGGCCGCCCGCGAGTCCGGCGAGTGGCTGCCCGCACAAGAGCTGGGTTCGCCTGCTCCTGGTGCAGCTTCAAGGCGTGGTGCCCCGAGTGCGGCGGCACCCCTCCCGCCGCTCGCCGGTGCAGGAGCCGCTCGGCCCGCCGGCAGCGGTGATCTGGTGCCGCTCGGCCCAGAGCGCGGCCGCCGTCCGGTCGGCGACGCCGATGGTGGCGAAGACCGAGGTGAGGTGCGCCTTCACGGTGCGCTCGCTGATCCCGAGCCGGCGGGCGATCTGCTTGTTGGCCAGCCCGTCGCGCACCAGCAGCGAGCACCTCGCGCTCGCGCGCGGTGAGCTCCTGGTCGAGCGAGCTGCGCGGCCGGACCGGGCGGTGAGCAGCTGCCGGGCCACCCGCGGGTGCAGCGGTGAGTCACCTCGGGCGACGGCGCGCACCGCCTCGATCAGGTCCTCGGGCTCGGCGTCCTTGAGCATGTAGCCGACGGCGCCGGCGTCGAGGGCGTCGACGATCCGGTCGGCGTCGGAGAACGAGGTGAGCACCAGCACCTGCGCGCCCGCACTGCGCGAGACGACCTCGTCGGGTGGCGGTGACGCCGTCCATCTCGGGCATCTGGAGGTCCATCAGCACGACGTCGGGGCCGAGCTCGCCGACGCGGCTCCACGGCCTCGCGGCCGTTGGCGGCCTCGCCGACCACCTCGATGCCCTCGGCGGCGGAGAGCAGCTCCACGAGCCCGCGCCGCACCATCGCGTGGTCGTCGGTCACCAGACCCGCACCGTCATCCGGACACCTCCGGGAGCAGTATGGCGGCCGGGTCGCGTTGCTCAGGGGCGCGGCACAGGATGGCGTGTGAGAGCGGCAGCCGGTTCCCGGTCGAGATCTCGCTCATGGGTACCAGTGTCCGCCGCGCGGACGCGGGCCGGCCATTGGACGGTGGTACTAGTACCTCCGCGGCGCTCGTAGCGGCTCGGCCAGGCTCGGCGAGGCTCGCCATGCCCGGCCAGCGAGCGAGTCGCGCTCGACCTGGTAGGGCGCCGGACGGCACCGTCGACGTGGTTGGGCACGACCAGGACCCGGCACCCGGCCGCCCCCGCCGAGGCCGCGCCGGTGGGCGAGTCCTCGATGGCCAGGGTGTCCTCGGGACGCGCACCGACCAGGCTGGCGGCGGCGAGGTAGGGCTCGGGGTGCGGCTTGCCGCGGGAGACCTCGTCGCCGCAGATGACCGCCGTCGAACGAGTCCGCGGGGCAGCTGGTCGAGCACCGGGTCGACGAAGCGGCGCCACGACATCGTCACCAGCACGCAGGGCACGCCCTGCGCCGCAGGTCGGCGAGCAGCTCGCGCGCGCCGGGGCGCCACGGCACCTCCTGCTCGCACCTTCTCGACCACGCCGTCGAGCAGCTCCTCGACGATCTGGCGCGGCGTCCGGTCGATGCCCATGTGCTCGCGCATGTAGGACGCGGAGTCCATCAGGTCGCCGCCCACGACGGCCATCGCGTTCTCGTGGGTCCAGCTGCCGCCGTACTGCGCGGCGAGGTCGTACTCCCGCTCGATCCAGTACGGCTCGGTGTCGACGAGCGTGCCGTCCATGTCCCAGAGCACGGCCTTGGGCTCCGGTCGTCGTCGCACTCAGTCCTCCGGGTCGTAGCCGAGGTTGGCCGAGAGCCACTTCTCGGCCTCGCGCGATGGTCCAGCCCTTGCGCTCGGCGTAGGACGCGACCTGGTCGCGGCCGAGCCGGCCGACGACGAAGTACTGCGACTGCGGGTGGGAGAAGTACCAGCCGCTGACCGACGCGCCGGGCCACATCGCCATCGACTCGGTGAGCTCGATCCCGGTGGTCTCCTGCACGTCGAGCAGCTCCCAGAGGGTGACCTTCTCGGTGTGCTCGGGGCAGGCGGGGTAGCCGGGCGCGGGGCGGATGCCGGTGTACTTCTCGGCGATCAGGGCCTCGTTGTCGAGGGTCTCGTCGGGCGTCGTGGCCCCAGAGCTCCATGCGCACGCGCTGGTGCATCCGCTCGGCGAAGGCCTCGGCCAGCCGGTCGGCCAGGGACTCCAGCAGGATGGCGCTGTAGTCGTCGAGCGCCTCCTTGAACTCCTTGATCTTCTCCTGCGAGCCGAGGCCGGCCGTGACCGCGAACGCGCCGACGTGGTCGGCCAGACCGGTCTCCTTCGGGGCGACGAAGTCACCCAGCGAGCGGTTGGGCACGCCCTCGCGGTGCTCCCCCTGCTGCCGCAGGTTGTGCAGCACGGTCAGCACCTCGTCGCGGGAGGCGTCGCGGTAGACCTCGATGTCGTCGCCGACCGCGTTGGCCGGGAAGAAGCCGATCACGCCGTTGGCGGTGAGCCACTTCTCCTTGATCGACCTGGTCGAGCATCTCCTGCGCGTCGTCGTACAGCTTGCGGGCGGCCTCGCCGGTCGTCGGGCTGTTGAGGATGTCGGGGAACTTCCCCTTCATCTCCCAGGCGTTGAAGAACGGCTGCCAGTCGATGTACTCGCGCAGCTCGGCGAGGTCGTAGTCCTCGAAGACGCGCGTGGCCGGGCCGCCGCTCGGCAGGGCACCGGCGGGGTCGTACGACGACCAGTCGACCGGCGTCCGGTTGGCGCGGGCGTCCTCGAGCGGCACGCAGCGGCCGGTCGTGCTTGGCGGCGTGGCGCTGCCGCAGCGACTCGTAGTCGGCGGTGGTGTCGGCGAGCAGCTTCTCGCGGCGCTCGCCGCGTGGAGAGCAGCGCGGCGGCGACCGGCACCGAGCGGGAGGCGTCCTTCACCCAGAGCACGGGGTTCTTGTAGCGCGGGCTGACCTTGACCGCCGTGTGCGCGCGCGAGGTGGTCGCGCCGCCGATGAGCAGCGGGATCTCGAAGCCCTGGCGCTCCATCTCGACGGCGAAGTTGACCATCTCGTCGAGCGACGGCGTGATCAGCCCGGAGAGGCCGATCAGGTCGGCGTCGACCTCCTTGGCCTTGTCGAGGATCTTCTGCGCGGGCACCATCACGCCGAGGTCGATGACGTCGTAGTTGTTGCACTGCAGCACCACGCCGACGATGTTCTTGCCGATGTCGTGGACGTCGCCCTTCACCGTGGCCATCACGATGGTGCCCTTCTTGGTCTCCGCGTCACCGGGCTTCTTCTCGGCCTCGATGAACGGGATCAGGTAGGCGACCGCCTTCTTCATCACGCGCGCCGACTTCACCACCTGGGGCAGGAACATCTTGCCGGAGCCGAAGAGGTCGCCGACGACGTTCATGCCGTCCATCAGCGGGCCCTCGATGACCTCGATCGGGCGGCCGCCGCGCTCGGAGATCTCGGCGCGGAGCAGCTCGGTGTCGTCCTCGATGTGCGCGTCGAGACCCTTGACCAGCGCGTGGGTGATCCGCTCGCCCAGCGGCAGCGAGCGCCACTCGAGCTCGGCGACTCTCCTTCTGCTCACCCTGGCGGTTGTGCTCCTCGGCGATCTCGAGCAGCCGCTCGGCCGCGTCGGGACGACGGTTGAGGACGACGTCCTCGATCCGCTCGCGCAGCTCGGGCTCGACCTGGTCGTAGACGACGAGCGCGCCGGCGTTGACGATGCCCATGTCGAGGCCGGCCTCGATGGCGTGGAAGAGGAAGACCGCGTGGATCGCCTCGCGCACCGGGTTGTTGCCCCGGAAGGAGAACGAGACGTTGGAGATGCCGCCGGAGACCTTGGCGCCGGGCAGGTTCTGCTTGATCCAGCGGGTGGCCTCGATGAAGTCGATGCCGTAGGTCGCGTGCTCCTCGATGCCGGTGGCGAGGGCGAAGACGTTGGGGTCGAAGATGATGTCCTCGGGCGGGAAGCCGAGCTCGTCGACGAGGATGTCGTAGGCACGCTTGGCAGATCTGCGTCTTGCGCTCGAAGGTTGTCGGCCTGGCCCTCCTCGTCGAAGGCCATCACGACCACGGCGGCGCCGTACTTGCGGCACAGGCGGGCGTGCTCGCGGAAGGGCTCCTCGCCCTCCTTCATCGAGATGGAGTTGACGATCGCCTTGCCCTGCACGCACTTCAGGCCGGCCTCGATGACCTCCCACTTCGAGGAGTCGACCATCACCGGGACCCGGCTGATGTCGGGCTCGCCGGCGACCAGCTTGAGGAAGCGGTCCATCGCGGCGACGCCGTCGATCATCCCCTCGTCCATGTTGACGTCGATGACCTGCGCGCCGTTCTCGACCTGCTGGGCGGCCACGGTCAGGGCGGTGTCGTAGTCGCCGTCCTTGATCAGGTTGCGGAAGCGCGCCGAGCCGGTGATGTTGGTGCGCTCGCCGACGTTGACGAACAGCGAGTCCTCGGTGATGTCGAAGGGCTCGAGCCCGGAGAGGCGCATCGCCTGCGGTCGTTCGGGCACGGCGCGCGGCTCGACGCCCTTGGCCGCCTCGGCGATCAGCGAGATGTGCTCGGGGGTGGTGCCGCAGCAGCCGCCGACGAGGTTGACCAGGCCGTCGGCGACGAACTGGCCGAGCACGTCGGCCATCTGCTCGGGCGTCTGGTCGTACTCGCCGAACTCGTTGGGCAGCCCGGCGTTGGGGTGGGTGGAGACGAAGCAGTCGGCGAGGCGCGAGAGCTCGGCGACGTAGGGGCGCATCTCCTCGGCGCCGAGCGCGCAGTTGAGGCCGACGGCCAGCGGGCGGACGTGGCGCACGGAGTTCCAGAAGGCCTCGGTCGTCTGGCCCGAGAGCGTGCGGCCGCTCGCGTCGGTGATGGTGCCCGAGATGATCACCGGCCAGCGGCGCTCCGCGCTCCTCGAAGAGCGTCTCGAGCGCGAAGATCGCCGCCTTGGCGTTGAGGGTGTCGAAGATCGTCTCGACCAGGAGCAGGTCGGCTCCCCCGTCGACCAGGCCGCGCGCCTCCTCGAGGTAGGACTCGACGAGCTCGTCGAAGACGACGTTGCGCGCGCCGGGGTCGTTGACGTCCGGCGAGATCGAGGCGGTCCGGTTGGTCGGGCCGAGCGAGCCGGCCACGAACCGCGGGTCGCTCGTCGGTGGACGCCTCGTCGGCGGCCGCGCGGGCGAGGGCGGCGGCCTGGCGGTTGATCTCGTAGCAGTCGTCCTCCAGCCCGTAGTCGGCCTGGGAGATGCTCGTGGCGGTGAAGGTGTTGGTGCAGACGATGTCGGCGCCGGCCTCGAGGTAGCGGCGGTGGATGTCGCGGATGATCTCGGGCTGGGTGACCGAGAAGATGTCGGAGTCGCCCTTGAGGTCGTGCCCGTGCCCGGCGTACGGCGCGCCGCGGTAGTCGTCCTCGCCCAGGCCGTGGCCCTGGATCAGCGTGCCCATGGCGCCGTCGATCACCAGCACCCTCTCGGCGAGGATGCCTGCGTCAGCTGCTCGGTGGCGTCGGGGCGCACGGCCAGCGTCGGGCTGGTGGACGTCTCGGTCACGCTCACCAGCGTAGGGACTGTGCTGCGACCGGGCTGACGCCGCACCCACAGCCTAAGGACTGCGGACGGTGTTCCCGAGGTCACGCCGGTCGCGGTCGACGTGGCCCGGTACTAGGCTGGTGCGGGTGATCGAGATCGAGGAGGTCCCGCACCTCAACGACCCGGTGATGGTGGCGGCGTTCGAGGGCTGGAACGACGCCGCCGGCGCGGCGACCGGCGTCGTGGACCACCTGATCGAGGTCTGGGACGCCCAGGTCGTCGCGGTGGTCGACCCCGAGGAGTTCTACGACTTCCAGGTCAACCGCCCGCTGGTCGGCACCGGCGACGACGGCATGCGGCGGATCACCTGGCCCTCGACGCCAGGTCTACGTCGCCCGGCCGCCCGGCTCGCTGCGCGACGTCGTCCTCCTGCGCGGCATCGAGCCGAACATGAAGTGGCGCCAGTTCTGCGCCGAGCTGCTCGCCTGCGCCGACGAGCTCGGCGTGCGCCTCGTCGTGACGCTCGGCGCGCTGCTCGCCGAGACGGTGCACAGCCGGCCGATCCAGGTCAGCGGCACCGCCACCGAGCTCGACCTCGAGGACCGGCTCCGGCTCGAGCCGGCGACGTACGAGGGCCCGACCGGGATCGTCGGCGTGCTCAACGACGCCTGCATCCGGCTCGACATCCCCGTCGGTCTCGTTCTGGGCCGCGGTCCCGCACTACCTGCCGCAGCCGCCGTGCCCCAAGGCCACGCTGGCGCTGCTCGGCCAGGTCGAGGACCTCCTCGAGATCGAGCATCCCGCTCGGCGACCTGCCCGAGGAGAGCCGCGCCTGGGAGCGCGGCGTCGCCGAGCTGGCCGAGGAGGACGAGGACGTCGCGGAGTACGTCCGCAGCCTCGAGGAGAGCCAGGACACCGCCGAGCTCCCGGAGGCCAGCGGCGAGGCGATCGCCCGCGAGTTCGAGCGCTACCTCAAGCGCCGCGACACCGACGACTAGCGGACAGAGCTCGCGGGCGCTCAGAGAGCGACGCCGAGGGCGGCGTCGACGAGCGCGCTGACGCGCTCACCGGCACGCTCCTCGGCGCGGTCGCCGGACCCGTGCGCGGCCCAGTCGTCCACGCAGCCGCAGGGCGGCGGGGCGTCGAGGTCGTCGGCCAGCGCGGCCAGCACGCTCGGCCACGACGTCCGTCGGTCGGAGCGCCGGCCTCGTGCGCGACGGCGCGTGCGCCAGGCGTCGAGCCGCTCCGCGGCGGCGGCGAGGTCGGCGTCGTCCCACATCCAGTCGCTGCGGTAGTGGTGGCCGAGGAGCAGCAGCCGGATCGCCATCGGGTCGACGCCGCTCTCGCGCAGGGTGGAGACCAGCACCAGGTTGCCCTTGGACTTCGACATCTTCTCGCCGTCGAGGCCCGACCATCCCGGCGTGCACGTAGGCGCGGGCGAAGCGGTGCTCGGGGTCGACGACCTGGGCCTCGGAGGCGCTCATCTCGTGGTGCGGGAAGACCAGGTCGCTGCCGCCGCCCTGGACGTCGATGGCGCCGAGCGCGGGGCGCGTCGAGGTGGTGCCGGGCGATGGCCGAGCACTCGACGTGCCACCCCGGGCGGCCGGTCGCCGAAGGGCGAGTCCCAGCCGGGTTCGCCGGGCCGCTGCGCGCGCCAGAGCAGGCAGTCGAGCGGGTCCTTCTTGCCGGGCGCGCTCGGGGTCTCCCCCGCGGTCGGCGAAGACCTCGAGCATCTGCTCGCGCGTCCAGCCGCTGACCTCGCCGAAGGCGGGGTCGCGGGTCACCGAGAAGTAGAGGTCGTCGCCGTGCTCGGCATCGGTCGCCGGGACGTCGTACACGCTGCCCGCGGCGCGCAGGTCCTCGATCATCGGCAGGATCAGCGGGATCGCCTCGACGGCGCCGATGTAGGCGTCGGGCGGCAGGACGCGCAGCGCCTCCATGTCGGTGCGGAACAGCTCGGTCTCGCGCTCGGCGAGCTGCACCCAGTCCTCGCCGGTGGCCTCGGCGCGCTCGAGCAGCGGGTCGTCGACGTCGGTGACGTTCTGCACGTAGCGCACGTCGTGGCCCGGCGCTGCGCCAGGCGCGGTTGAGCAGGTCGAAGGCGACGTAGGTCGCGGCGTGGCCCATGTGGGTCGCGTCGTACGGCGTGATCCCGCAGACGTACATCCGGGCCGTGCCGTCCTCCGGCACCGACTCGACCAGCGAGCCCCGGCGTCGAGCTGTCGAAGACGCGGACGGCGGGCCCGCGGGTCGCCGTCGGGCAGGCCGCCCGGGCTCGGCTGAGGTCCACGCACGCATAGGGCGACCCTATGTGGCCTGCGTCGTCGGGGCTCAGAAGGGTGGCCACGGGATGGCGGGCCAGCCACCGCTGCGGCACGGGGAAGGCGCCCGTGCGCGCCAGCCGGGCGCAGCGCCGGGCGAGCGCGTCGACCTCGCGGACCGTCAGCAGCTCCTCGAGCTCGTCGCGCAGCTCACCACGCAGGCCGTCGGCGATCGGCCTCGACGCCGCTCGAGCTCGGCGTCGCTGAAGCGACCGCCCGGCCCAGCCCCACAGCACCGTGCGCAGCTTGTCCTCGGTGTGGAAGCAGACCCCGTGGTCGACGCCGTAGCGGTGCCCGTCCGCCATCGGCAGCACGTGCCCGCCCTTGCGGTCGGTGTTGTTGGTGATCAGGTCGAAGACCGCCATCCGCCGCAGCGGCGCGGAGTCCTCGTGCACCAGCTGCACCGGCTCGTCGTCGCCACCCGTGGCGTCGAGCACGTGCAGGAAGCCGTCCGGCACGCGGCCCCTCCGGGACGATGTCGACCGGGTCGGGTCGGCCGGGCGCGCGCCTCGGCCGGCTCCATCCAGAGCTGCACCATGCCGGGGCCGGACGGGCCGTCGCGCAGCACCGTGGGAGGTACGACGTCCCAGCCGAGGTCGCGCGAGACCACCCAGGCGGCGTACTCGCGGGCGGCGAGGGTGCCGTCGGTGAAGTCCCACAGCGGCCGCTCGCCGGAGCACGGCTTGTAGACGCACTCGACGCCGTCGTCGCCGAGCCGGGCGAAGAAGGTGTGGTTCGACGCCGGCATGATCCGGCCGAGCACGACGAGTGGCTCCTCGAGGAGGTCGACCGCGGTCATCGTCGTCGCCTCCTCATTCGCGCGTGCGTCGGAAGCCGTTGGCGCGCGGGCAGAGGTGGCCGTCGGTGTCCATCGGCCCGCCGCAGAACGGGCACGGCGCGCGGCCGGCCGCCACCACCGACTCGGCCCGGGCGGCGAAGGAGCGTGCCATCGCCGCCGGGAGCCGGACGAGCAGCACCTCCTCGGGCTCCGGCTCCTCGATGGGCAGGTCGATCAGCTCCTGCTCGTCGGCCTCCGCCGGGATCTCGACCTCGATCTCGGCGACCGGGAACACCTCGATGACCACGCGCTCGTCGTCGGCGTCCCAGGACAGCGTGATCGTGCCCGCCCGGAACTCCTCCTGGATCGGCTGCTCGAGCGGCTCGGTGTCGATCAGGCCCACGGGCGTCATCGCCGGGATCGTCGTGCGCGGGCCGTCGGTGGCGATCAGCTCGTCGAGGAGCTCGGCGACCCGCTCGCCGAGGATCTGCACCTGCTGCTTCTCCAGCGCCACCGAGGTGACCTGGGCGCCGGCGCGGGCCTGCAGGAAGAACGTGCGCTGCCCGGGCTCGCCGACGGTGCCGGGCACGAAGCGCTCGGGAGGGTCGAAACGGTGCACCACAGGCATGTCCGGAGCCTATGCGCTCGGACCAGTCGGCCCGGCCCCACCGCCCACCGCGGCGTCGGAGGTGCGTGGCCGTCGGCCGCCGCGGCCGCGGGGCGGCTTCCCGGCGAGGTGGGCCAGCGACCCCGAGCTGGAGTTCATGGTCACCACGAAGGCCCGGTGCGGGGTGTAGCGGACCACCGACAGGCTGCCCGGGTCGACGACGATGCGCTGGAAGGCGTCGAGGTGCAGGCCGAGGGCGTCGGCCAGCACGGCCTTGATCGGGTCGCCGTGCGAGACCGCCAGCCACACGGCGTGGTCGCCGACGTCCGCGGTCAGGGCTGCGTCGCGCTCGCGCACGGCCGCCACGACACGGGACGACATCTCCTGGAGCGACTCACCGCCGGGGAACCGCGCGGCCGACGGCTGCGCCTGGACCACGCCCCACAGCTTCTCCTTGGCGAGCTGCTTGAGCTCGCGTCCGGTCCACTCGCCGTAGTCGCACTCGAGGAGCCGCCGCTCCACGCTCGCCCGCTGTCCCGGGCACCATCAGCTTGGCGGTCTCGCGGCAGCGCTCGAGCGGGCTGGTCACGACGGCCGCGAGGTCGAGCCCGGCCAGCCGCTCGGCGGCGGCGCTCGCCTGCTCCCGACCCCGGTCGTCGAGGTGCACGCCCTTGCTGCGCCCGGCGAGGGTGCCACTGCTGTTGGCGGCAGTGCGCCCGTGACGCGCGAGGATCAGCGTGGCCATGGCGTGAGCGTACGGGCCGTCCCCGGTCGATGAGGTCATAGCCTGCACTGGTGATCGTCGACAACGCGCTCTACCGCAACGGGGAACGGGTCGACCTCGGCGTCGACACCCACGACCTGGCCGGCGTGCGGGCGCAGGCCACCGGTCCGCACGACTTCGCCTGGGTGGGGCTGCACGACCCGACCAGCGACGAGCTGGAGGCGGTGGCCGACCTCTACGACCTGCACGAGCTCGCGGTCGAGGACGCCATCTCCGCCCACCAGCGGCCCAAGGTCGAGCGCTACGCCGACTCGCTGTTCATCGTGCTCAAGACGCTCTGGTACGTCGACGAGAACGACGCCGTCGAGACCGGGGAGATCAGCCTGTTCGTCGGCCACAAGTTCGTGGTCACCGTGCGGCACGGCCGCGGCGGCGGTCTTCACGAGGCCCGCCAGCGACTCGAGGGCATGACCAACGTGCTCGCGCACGGCCCCTCGGCGGTCGTCTACGCCGTCTGCGACCAGGTGGTCGACCGCTACGAGGAGGTGGCCGATTCGCTCCAGGAGGACGTCGACGAGGTCGAGGCCTCGGTGTTCTCCACCGCAGCGGACCAACGACTCGGCGCGCATCTACGTGCTCAAGCGCGAGCTGGCCGAGATGCGCCGCGCCGTGATGCCTCTGCGCGAGCCGATGAACCGCTTCACCACCGGGCTCGGTGACCGGCATCCACGGCGACGCGGGGCCGTACTTCCGCGACGTCGCCGACCACCTCGCCCGCGTGGCGGAGACGATCGACGGTCTCGACTCCCTGCTCTCGACCGCCTTCGAGGCGCACATCGCGCAGATCTCGGTGCAGCAGAACGACGACATGCGCCGCATCTCCGCGGGCGCCGGCATCATCGTCGCGCCGACGGTCGTCGGCTGCATCTACGGCATGAACTTCACGAACATGCCCGAGCTGAGCTGGCACTACGGCTACCCGTAGGCCATCGGCCTGATGGCGCTGAGCTCGCTGGTGGTCTTCGTGATCAGCAAGCGGTCGGGCTGGCTGTAGCAGCGGCGTCACGACGCTCGCTCAGGTGGCGGCGACCGTCCCCGTGACGAGCAGCGCCGAGCACGATCAGCCCGAGGACGATGCGGTAGGGCACGAACCAGGTGATCGGGTGGCCCGCGACGAACCGGAGCAGCCAGGCGATCGTCGCGTAGGCGACGACGAAGCTGACCAGCGTGCCGACGGCGGTGGGCCCGAAGCCGATGCTGCTGTGCAGCGCGTCCTTGAGCTCGAAGAGGCCCGCCGCCAGCAGCGCGGGGATGGACGAGGAAGAAGCTCATCCGGGTCGCGGCTCACCCGGTCCAGCCCACGGAAGAGACCGGCCGAGATCGTCGCTCCGGAGCGGCTCACGCCGGGGATCAGCGCGAAGCACTGGACCAGGCCGATGACGATGCTGTCGAGCAGGCTCACGTCGCGCTCGCTGCGCGCCTGCGTCGCGACCCGCTCGGCGGCGATCATCACGAAGCTCCACAGGATCAGCGCGAAGGCCACCACCCAGAGCGAGCGCAGCGGTCCCGAGATGACGTCCTTGCCCAGGAAGCCGATGATCCCGACCGGGATCGTGCCGACGATGACGTACCAGCCGAACCGGTGGTCGAGGTGGCCGCGGTACTCCGGCTTGACCAGGCCGCGCACCCAGGCCACCGCGATCCGCAGGATGTCGCGGCGGAAGTACAGGATCACCGCGACGATGGCGCCCATCTGGATGACGGCGGTGAAGGCCGTCACGCCCTTGTCGTCGATGGGCAGGCCGAGCAGCTTCTCGGCGATCGTGAGGTGTCCGGTGCTGGAGACGGGCAGGAACTCGGTGAGCCCCTCCACGATCCCGAGGATGACGGCGTCGAGGTAGTTCATGGCGCCTGAAAGCGTAGGGGGCGCTCGATGACCGCACGCTGACCGCCACGCCCGTGGGCGAGCCGGAGCCCCAGCGCTGGGCTGCAGTGGCTATTTTGTCCGCATGCAGCAGCGGCACCTGGGCGCCACGGGCCTTCGCGTCTCGCGCCTGGGGCTGGGCACGATGACGTGGGGCCGCGACACCGACGAGCACGAGGCCCGCGAGCAGCTCGCCTCGTTCACCGAGGCCGGCGGCACCCTGATCGACACCGCTGCCGGCTACACCGACGGCGACTCCGAGCGGCTCATCGGCCGGCTGCTCGGTGACGTCTGCGCCCGCGACGACGTCGTGCTGGCGACGAAGGCGGGCATCGGCCGGCGGGGTGGTGATCGGTTCACCGACGCCTCGCGCGGCCACCTGCTCACCGCGCTGGACGCCTCGCTGCGCCGGCTCGGCGTCGACCACGTCGACCTGTGGCAGGTGCACACGTGGGCCGACGACGTCCCGCTCGAGGAGACCCTGACCGCCCTCGACCTCGCGGTCAGCACCGGGCGGGCGGCGTACGTCGGGGTGAGCAACTACACCGGCTGGCAGACGGCCCAGGCCGCGACCTGGCAGCGCGCCCAGCCGGGTCGGGCCGTGCTGGCCTCGAACCAGGTCGAGTACTCGCTGCTGAACCGCGCGGTGGAGGCCGAGGTGGTCCCGGCCGCGCAGGCGCTCGGACTCGGCCTGCTCCCCTGGTCGCCCCTCGGGCGCGGCGTGCTGACGGGCAAGTACCGCGGTGGCACGCCGGCCGACTCGCGGGCCGCCTCACCGCACTTCGCGACGTTCGTGGGCCGCTACCTCGACGACGACTCCCAGCGCATCGTGGAGTCCGTGGTCAAGGCCGCCGACGGGCTGGGCCTCTCCCCCACCGAGGTGGCCCTGGCCTGGGTGCGCGACCGCCCGGGCGTGGCCGCCCCGATCGTCGGCGCGCGCACCGCGGCCCAGCTGCGCTACGCGCTGGCCGCGGAGGTCTGCGAGCTGCCGGCCGAGATCGTCGACGCGCTCGACGACGTCTCCGCGCCCTGGGAGCGTGAGCGGTGACCTCGGCGAAGGCGCGCAGGCGCGCAGCACCGGGCCCTGCGACCGGGGGTCGAGTACGAGTTCGACAAGCTGCTGATCTCGCGCGAGCACTCCCGCGGCGCCGTGACCCGGATGCTGGTCGAGCGCGCCGAGCAGGGTGGCTGGGAGCTCGACCGCGTGCGGATCACCGCCGACGGCACCCGCCGGGTGCTGCTGCGCCGCAAGATCATCCGGCAGCGTGTGGCGTTCCTGGTGTGAGCTTGCCGAGGAAGCGGTCGAAGACCCGCGCGCCGAACTCCAGCGCGTCGACCGGCACCCTCTCGTCGACCCCGTGGAACAGGGCGGTGAAGTCCAGCTCCTCGGGCAGCCGCAGCGGCGCGAAGCCGAAGGCCCTCATGCCGAGGTCGACGAAGTACTTCGCGTCCGTACCGCCGCTCATCAGGTACGGCGCGACGAGCGCCTCGGGATCCTCCTCGAGGATCGAGGCCGTCATCGCGTCGGCCATCTCGCCGTCGAAGGGCGTCTCGAGACCGTTCATCTTGGTGATCCACTCGATGTCCACGTCGGGGCCGGCGAGCTCGCGGAGTGTCGCGACGAACTCCTCCTCCTTGCCCGGCAGGAACCGTCCGTCGATCTGGGCGGTGGCGCGACCCGGCACGACGTTCACCTTGTAGCCGGCGTCGAGCATCGTCGGGTTGGTGGTGTGGCGCAGCACCGCGCCGATCATCCGCGCGGCCGGGCCGAACTCCGTCACCAGGTCCTCGGCGTTCTCGGGCGTCGCCTCGACGCCGGCGAGCTCGCCGACCGTCGCGAGCAGCACCTTCATCGTGGGCGTCAGCTCGACCGGCCACGGGTGCCGTCCGATCCGGGCGACGGCCTCGGCCAGGGTGGTGACCGCGTTGTCCGGGTGGCGCATGGAGCCGTGGCCGGCGTGCCCGGTGGCGGTCAGCCGCATCCAGGCCATCCCCTTCTCGGCGGCCTCGACGAGGTAGAGGCGGCGCCCGCGGACGGTGGTGGAGAAGCCGCCGACCTCGCCGACCGCGAACCGGCAGTCCTCGAACCACTCGCGCTTGGCCTCGACCAGCGGCCCGGCGCCCTTGGTGGCCACCCGCCTCCTCGTCGGCGGTGAAGCAGAGCACGAGTGGGCGCTCGGGGACGGCTCCGGCGCGCGCACGAGCCCGCACGACGGAGAGCAGCATCGCGTCGAAGTCCTTCATGTCGACCGCGCCCCGGCCCCACAGCTGGCCGTCCTGGATCTCGCCGCTGAACGGGTGCACCTGCCAGTCGTCGGCGTCCGCGGGCACGACGTCGAGGTGTCCGTGCACGAGCACCGGGTCGGCTCCTGCCGGACCTCGGTGCCGCCCCAGCGGGCGAGCACGTTGGTCCGCCCGGGCTCGGCCTCCCACAGCTCGGGCTCGATGCCGACCTCGTCGAGCAGCGTGGCCACGAGCTCGGCGGCCTTGCGCTCGCCCGGGCCCGGCTGGTCGCCGAAGTTGGTCGTGTCGATGCGGATCAGGTCGCGGCAGATGTCGACGACCTCGCTCGCCGGGTCGTACTCCTGGGCGTCAGCGGGCTCCATCCCCCCATAGTGCATCGAGGGGTCCGGGACGCCGGCTCAGAGCAGGTGGCGGGCCCCGCCGTGCGGGCTCATCGACCGCGGCGTGGACCAGCGCACGCTGGCCGTCGGCGCCGACCATGCCCAGCTGGAGGGTGTCGGCGACCGGGTGGTGCTGGGTGGTCTCCCACGACTTCGAGTGCGACCAGCTCTCGCCGAAGACCTGGATCTCCAGCACGGTGCTCCCGGAGACGGCACGGTTGACGACGCGCTCGCACCAGGCCCGGGCCGCGGCCATGTCGGGCCAGCGCCGCTCGATGACGACCTCTTCGAAGCCGTCCTCCTCGGGCACCCGCATCTGCAGTCGTCCGAGCGCGGTCGTCCCGAGCCCGGTGGCGGGCGCCGAGAGCGCCTGCATGCTGTCCATGTTTCGAGACTAGGGGATGCGCTGCGGAATCCGTCGTTCCGTCGTAGGTGGGCGCAGCCCTGTCTAGCCCGGGGGCCCTTGGTACTGACACCAGTGTGGTCATGCCGGGGCGCGGCGTGACCTTCGTCGCACGCGGGGGACCCGCCCCGCGGGGCCGCCCCGGACAACTGTGACGCCGCTAACAACTGCTAGCAACGTGATTTGCATTGTCCGCGTATGTGCTGGCTAGATGGACGCGTCGCGCTTGCTGAGAGCATGCGCGATGCGCCCGAAGCCGGGTCGGCCAGCGCCGTCTGCTCGTCGTCGTCCCGGTGACCCCGACGCAGCACCTCCGACGAGCAGCGAGTCGTGGCCACCCCTGGTGGTCCACGAGACAGGTGGCCGGAGCACCGCCGCCGCGGCGCAACGAGGCACCCCACTCGCCATGTCCCCATCACCCTTCCGGGCCACCCGGCCCACCAGAACCCTCAGCAGAAGCCCGCGCTACCGCGGTCGGCACGTCGCGCCCCGCCGCCACGTCGTCGCCCCGCTCCTCCTCGCCGGCCTGATGGTCAGCACCACCGCCACGGTGGGACTCCCCCAGGCCGCCCAGGCGCTCGCCGACACCCGTGCGGTCGAGCACCAGGCGGTGCCAGGTGGCCGACACCCCCGTTCGTCGCACCACGGGACCCGCGCCGACGAGGTGTCGCGCGTCGGCCGACCGCATCGCGCCCGTCGTGCACGGCCAGCGGCTCGAGGCCAAGCCCCCGGCCTGGGTGCTCCCCGTCCGCGGCTACCACCTGACCGGCCGGTTCGGCCAGGTGAGCGGCCTGTGGGCGCACTTCCACACCGGCCTGGACTTCGCGGCGCCCTCGGGCACCGACATCAGGTCCATCGCGCCGGGCGTCGTGCTGTCCACCGGCTACGACGGCGCCTACGGCAACCGCACCGAGATCCGCCTGCTCGACGGCACCGTGCTCTGGTACTGCCACCAGACCTCGTACGTCGTCCACCCGGGCGAGCACGTCCGGGCCGGAGAGCTGATCGGCTACGTCGGCTCGACCGGCAACACGACCGGCCCGCACCTGCACCTCGAGGTGCACCCGCACGGCGGCGACCCGATCGACCCCGAGAAGTGGCTCCCGGAGCACCACCTGCACCCGTGACCGCGTCTGTCGGTCGGTCACTCCCTGCTCACGCCAGGGCGGTGACCAGCCGACCGACGAGGTCCGCGCCCGGGTCGCTCCCCGGGAAGTAGACGCAGACGCGCTCGGCCACGTCGCCGAACCGTCGGCTGCAGCTCCTCGGCACACTCCTCCGGGGTCCCGCGCACGGCCAGCGTGTCGACCATCTCCTCGCTGACGAGCGCGGCCATGCCGGCGTACGTCGCCACGCTTGGACAGCGCGTTCAGCTCGGGCTGCAGGTCCGCCCAGCCCTCGACCTCGAGGACGGGCCGGTACGCCGGCGTCGAGCCGTAGAAGCCGAGCAGCGCCCGCACGCCCGGGTCGTCGCGGCAGCGACCTCCGCATCGTCGGCACCCATCGCCAGGATGGCTTGCGGGCAGATGTCGACGCGGCCCCGACCGGCCCGCCGGAGCCCCTCCTCGACGGCGGGCAGGGTGCGCTCGCGGAAGTGCCGGTGGGAGTGGAACGGCATCACGAGCACGCCGTCGGCGACCTCGGCGGCTGTACGCGTCATCACTGGCCCGAGCGCGCCGAGCAGCACCGGGGGCGGGCCGTGCGGGTTCGGCCCGGGCACGAACGTCGGCGGCATCAGCGTGTGCTGCGTGTGCTCGCCCCGGAAGTCGAGCACGGTGCCCTCCTGCCAGGAGGTGAGCACCGCTTTCACGGCCAGCACGATCTCGCGCATCCGCGCGGCCGGCGGCGACCAGGTCGCGCCGTACCTCTTCTCGATGTGGGGGCGCACCTGCGAGCCCAGCCCGAGCCGGAACCGGCCCGCGCTCATCAGCTGCAGGTCCCAGGCCGCGTGGGCCAGGTGCACCGGGCTGCGCGGCATCGCGATCGCGACGTTGGTCATCAGGTCGGCGCCCACCCGCCCGGCAACGGCGGCCAGCGGCAGGAACACGTCGTGCGGCCCCTCGAAGGTGAACAACCCGGCCGCGCCGGCGGCCACCAGCTCCTCTGCGCGCGCCACCGCCCGGTCGGGACGGGCGTCCAGCTGGAGGTCGACGAGCACGAGCAGATCCAACCAGGCTGGCGACTCAGGCGCGCGCCCGGGTGTCCGTGGCTCGTGGCCGGCCCAGGCGTCGGCGTACCTCGTGGACCAGGCTGCCGATGGACGCCGCCTCGGCGGCCTGCTCGCGCTCGCTCTCCGCTCGCCGCGGCCGCCCGGCGGCGGGGCCGATCACCACCAGCGCGCACCCTCCCCGCTCCTGCACGCAGGCACGCAGCGTGGGCCACGGCCCCGGGGTGCCGGGCACCGGAGTGAAGTCGAGCGACTGCTCGTCCTCGTCGACGGACTGGAGCCGGCCGTGCTCGCGAGCCGTCCGCGCCAGCACCGCGAACACGGCGGGCGGATCCGCTCGCAGCAGCAGCTGCCAGCTCAGTCCAGGTGCCATCGCCACCTCCCGATGAGAATGCGACAACGCACCTATAACGGGCAGATCGCCGAGAAGTCACCCGGGGCTACCTCGGCGTCCCGACATATGGACTGATTCATCCTATATTTGTGATTCGCGTGTTTCGCCCGAATCGAGCCGGGCATCGACCTGGCCATGATCGCCATCGCGCCGTTCGTCGCCACCGGGTGTCCGCTTGGCCCCGTCACCCGGGCTGCTGCGCACCTGGATCGGTCACGTCCGGCACAGTCGGGCAGCGGCCACGCCCGCGCCACGGGCCACCCCGAGGCAGGTGCGTCGAGACCACCAGCCTCGAGCTGGGAAGACCCAGATCGGTGTCCGAGGGGGGACTTGAACCCCCACCCCCTATACGGGGACTAGCACCTCAAGCTAGCGCGTCTGCCTATTCCGCCACCCGGACGAGCGCGCCACAGACTAGCAAGGCGAGGCGGCTGTCTCCGAATCGGCCGCGGGTCGGTGGTGGCCGCTCACCAGCCACCCGGGAGCGGGCGTCCCTCGGCGAAGCCGGCGCCGGACTGCACGCCCACCACGGCGCGCTTGGTGAGCTCGGCCAGGTCGCGGGCTCCCGCGTACGTGGCCGCGGACCGGACTCCGCTGCAGATCTCGTCGACGAGGTCCTCCACGCCGGGTCGGTCGCGGTCCAGGAACATGCGCGAGGAGGAGATGCCCTCCTCGTAGAGCGACTTGCGGGCCCGGTCGAACGCGGTGTCCGTCGACGTCCGGCCCGCGACCGCGCGCGCGGAGGCCATCCCGAAGCTCTCCTTGTAGGGCCGCCCGTCGCTGTCGACCTGGAGGTCGCCCGGCGACTCGAGGGTGCCGGCGAACCACGAGCCGATCATCACCTGGGAGGCGCCGGCGGCCAGCGCGAGCGCGACGTCGCGCGGGTGGCGCACTCCCCCGTCGGCCCACACGTGCTTGCCGTGCCGCTCGGCCGCCTGCACGCACTCCACGACGGCGCTGAACTGGGGGCGTCCGACGCCGGTCATCATCCGCGTCGTGCACATGGCCCCGGGTCCGACGCCGACCTTGACGATGTCGGCACCGGCCTCGACGAGGTCGTGCACGCCGTCGGCCGAGACGACGTTGCCGGCCACCACCGGCACCTTCGGGTCCACGGAGCGTACGGCGGCCAGCGCCTCGATCATCCGCTCCTGGTGGCCGTGGGCCGTGTCGACGACGAGGCAGTCGACCTGCATCTCCACCAGGCGCTTGGCCTTGGCGGCGACGTCACCGTTCACCCCGATCGCGGCCGCGACCCGCAGCCGTCCGTGCCGGTCGAGCGCCGGTCGGTAGATCGTCGAGCGCAGCGCGCCGACCTGGGTGAGCAGCCCGACGAGGGTGCCGTCGTCGTCGACCGCGGGCGCGAGCCGGTGGCGCGAGGAGGCCAGCACGTCGAAGGCCTCTCGGGGCTCCATCGTGGTCTTGAGGGTGACCATGTCGGTGGTCATCACGTCGCACACCTGGGTGAACCGGTCGACGCCGGTGCAGTCGCCTTCGGTCACGACACCGACCGGACGACCCTCGTCGACCACGACGGCGGCCCGGTGGGCGCGCTTGGGCAGCAGTCCCAGGGCGTCGCTGACGGTGTCGTGCGGGCCGAGGACGATGGGTGTCTCGAAGACGGGATGGCGCGACTTCACCCAGGCCACGACCTCCTCCACGACGTCGAGGGGGATGTCCTGCGGGAGCACGCTGATCCCGCCGCGTCGCGCGATCGTCTCGGCCATCCGCCGCCCGGACACGGCGGTCATGTTGGCGACCACGAGCGGGATCGTCGTCCCCGTGCCGTCGGTGGAGGCGAGGTCCACGTCGTAGCGCGATGCCACGGCCGAGCGACGCGGCACCATGAAGACGTCGTCGTAGGTCAGGTCGTGGTCGGGGGCGTCGTTGAGGAAGCGCACGAACGTCGATCGTACGTGGTCCTAGTCTGTCCGGATGCGCGCGCGGACGGTGACCGGCATCGCCCCCGGACGGGTCAACCTGATCGGCGAGCACGTCGACTACAACGGCGGCCGGTGCCTGCCCTTCGCGCTCACCCAGTCGACGACGGCGGTGGTCACCGAGCGACCGGACCACCTCGTGCGGGTGACCAGTCGGGACGAGACCTGGCAGGGCCCGCTGGCCGACCTCGACGCTGCGCCGTCGTGGGTGCTGTACGTCGCGGGCGTGCTCGTCGCCCTCGAGGTGGACGCGGGCCTCGACATCGCGATCACCAGCGACGTCCCCGTGGGCGCGGGGCTCTCGAGCTCGGCCGCGCTGGAGTGCAGCGTGGCGGTGGCCGTGGACGACCTGCTCGGCCTCGGGCTGACCCAGGAGCAGCTCGTCGCGGCGTGCACGACCGCCGAGCGGGAGACCGTGGGGGCGCCGACGGGTGGCCTCGACCAGGCCGCCGCCGTGTACACGACCGCCGAGCACGCGCTCCTGATCGACTTCGCTGACGACAGCCGCGAGCAGGTGAGCTTCGACCCGGCCGCGCACGACCTCGCGGTGCTCGTCACTGACACGCGGGTCAGCCACGAGCTCACCGACGGGGGCTACGGCG
>CAVWML010000002.1:0-98313 GCA_963756045.1 uncultured Actinomycetota bacterium | reverse complement strand
GGGTTGCCCGGCAAAGCGAACACCAGCGTGCGCCGGCCTTCAATCTCCTTAACGCCAAACCACAGCGGCTTGCCGGGGCGCAGCGCGATCTTGTGAAAGACCTGTTCGACGCCCAGCTCGGCCAACACTTGCGGAACGAGATCAAACTTTCCCGCCGACACTCCGCCGCTCAGCACCAGGATGTCCGCCGATAGCCCCTCTTCGATCCAGCGGGCCAACTCGTCGTGAGTGTCGCGCGCAATGTCCAAGTTCGACGGCATCTGCCTCGGCGCGCGTGGCCGAGGCCAGCAGCATGGGACCGTTGCTGTTGCGAATCTGACCGGCGGCCGGTCGGTCACCGACGGCCACCAATTCATTGCCAGTTGGCAAGACTGCGAGCCTTGGCCGCGGAATCACGGTGACCATGCCGCGTCCGATTTCCGCCAGCACTGCGATTTCAATCGCGCGCAGCTTCGCGCCCGTCTTCAACACCGCGTCTCCGACTCGCAACGATGTGCCGAGCGGCAGCATGTTTTTGCCGGGCGCGACGTCGACGATTTTGGATACGAACAACCGAGTCGCCAACCATCTCGGTTAGCTCGACCTGCACGACGGCGTCGGCGCCCTCGGGAATTGGCGCCCGGTCATGATTCGCGACGCGGTGCCGGGCGTGAGCGGGAACCGCGGCACGTCGCCGGCGGCGATCTCTTCCAAAACTCGCCGCTGCGGCTCGCGATCGGCGCTTCGGACGGCGTAGCCGTCCATCATCGCCTTGTCGTACGGCGGCGAATTGATTTCGCTGGTGATGTCTTCGGCGAGCAGCAATCCGGCGGCTTCGGCCAGCGGCAACCGCCGCGGCGGCAGCGGCGAGCATGCTCGGCAACCAGCTTCAAGTGCTTCTTCGACGGAGAGCATTGTGATTAACCACAGAGACACAGAGAGCACGGAGAAAAACAGAATGCAATGCGAATTAATGACCACGAATTGCATTTCGTCTAGGTTCATTGCTATCTCTTTCTTCTCCGTGCTCTCTGTGTCTCTGTGGTGAATCTTTCTTCATGCAGCCAAGAACGACCGCAGGATGTCGTAGCCGGAGTGCGTCAAAAAGCTTTCCGGATGAAACTGCACGCCGAAGAGCGGGAACTCGCGGTGGGCGATGCCCATGATCTCGCGGTAGCCGCCGGGCTCTTCGGCCCAGGCGGTGACTTCGAATTCTTTGGAAAGCGTGTCGGGTTGAATCACGAGGCTGTGGTAGCGCGTGGCTTGAAATGGATTGTCGAGGCCGGCGAACAAGCGGCGGCCGTCGTGGTGGATCATGTCGGTCTTGCCGTGCATGAGATTCTTGGCGCGGACGATCGTCGCGCCGAAGGCCTGGCCCATCGATTGGTGGCCGAGGCAAACGCCGAGCAGCGGCAGCCGGCCTTTGAGTCGCTGGCAACATTCGACCGAGATGCCGGCCTCGGTCGGCGTGCACGGGCCGGGCGAAATGATCACGCGATCGGGTTTGCGTTCGAAGATTTCGTCGACCGTGATTTGATCGTTGCGAAATACCTGGATGTCGAAGCGTCGGATCGATCTCGCCCAACCGCTGCACGAGGTTGTAGGTGAACGAGTCGTAGTTATCGATGATGATGATCACGGTGCCGACTTCACTCTCTCATTGACGCGGACGCCTGCAACCGCTGAAAATCACTCGACTAGATTAGTCGAGTTGAGATTGCACGGCCATAACTAGTGTTGACTGGCAATAGATCGACGTCGTCCAAGATGGCCTAGAACCGAAAGTCGACGTGCAAATGAAATCGTCGATCAGCGACGCCGAAGCGCTCGCGCTCGTGATGGAGATGATGGCGATTCCCGGCCGCAGCGGCGAGGAAGCGGCCATCATGGATTTCATCCGCGGCAAATTGATCGATGCCGGCGTGCCGCAGAGCGCGACTCTCGTTTGACGATGCCAACCGCCGAACGCCGCTTGGCGGGCAAGTCGGCAATCTGATTCTGAAACTGCCGGGCACCGTGAGCGGGCCGCGGCGAATGCTTTCCGCCCACGTAGACACGGTGCCGATCTGTGTTGGTTCGCGCCCGGTGAAAAAGGGCAAATTCGTCGTCAGCGCCAATAAGAAAACGGGGCTGGGGGCCGACGATCGATCCGGAGCGGCGATCCTGCTCACGACCGTGCATGGACATTCTTGGCTCGAAGCTGCCCCATCCGCCGCTGACGTTTCTGTGGGCGGTTCAGGAAGAGGTCGGCCTGTTCGGCGCCCGCTATGTACGGCTGTCGAAGCTTGGCAAGCCGCGCCTGGCGTTCAATTTCGACGGCGGTCGCCGCGAATGCGTTGAAAATCGGCGCGACGGGCGGCTATCGCATGACGATCGAAATCGAAGGGCTCGCGAGTCACGCCGGCAATCGGCCGGAGGAAGGCGTCAGCGCGATCGCGATCGCGTCGCTTGCGATCGCCGATTTGGTGAAGGGCGGCTGGCATGGGCTCGTTCGAAGAAAGAAGGCGACGGCACGAGCAACGTCGGCGTGATCAAAGGCGGCGACGCGACCAACGTGGTCACCGATCACGTGCTCATTCGCGCCGAAGCGCGCAGCCACGATCCGAAGTTTCGGCAGCGGATCGTCAAAGAAATCGAATCCGCGTTCAAGCGGGCGGCCGCGGCGGTGCGAAGCGTCAGCGGAAAATGCGGTCAGCGTGACGATTCGAGGGTCGGCTCGATTACGAGTCGTTTCGGCTTGAGCCGCGATGAACCGTGCGTGGCCGCGGCGGCGGCGGCGATCGAGGCGGAAAACCTCACCGCCGAATTCGCCATCACCAACGGCGGCCTGGACGCCAACTGGCTCACCGCCCACGGCATTCCGACCGTTACGCTCGGCTGCGGGCAGCGGAACATCCACACGGCCCGCGAACAACTCGATATTGCCGAGTTTCAGCAGGCCCGGCGGATCGCACTTCGGCTAGCCACAGAGGCGATTTCTCAGTAAGTTAAGGGATTCTAGTTAAGCCGCAAGCAGCTGGCCGGATCGCGCTAAAACGCGGCGATTTCGCGGCCTGTGGATTCGGCGTTGCCGCCGACGCTAAGGCTTCCCTGCTACGTTGAATCCTGCCTTCGTATCCTTCCGTTCATGCCTGATCCGAAATACATCCGCAACTTCTCGATCGTCGCCCACATCGACCACGGCAAGAGCACGCTGGCCGATCGGCTGCTGGAAATGACCGGCACGGTGAGCCGAGCGCGACATGCAGGAGCAGTTGCTCGACGACATGGATCTCGAGCGGCAGCGCGGCATCACGATCAAGGCCCGCGCCGTCGCGATGAAGTACAAGCACGACGGGCAAGAGTACGAGCTGAACCTGATCGACACGCCGGGGCACGTCGACTTTCACTACGAAGTCTCGCGCTCGCTGGCCTGCTGCGAAGGGGCGCTGCTGCTGGTCGACGCCTTTCAAGGGGTCGAAGCCCAGACCGTGGCCAACGCCTACGCGGCGATGGAGCACGACCTGACGATCGTGCCGGTGCTCAACAAGATCGATCTCATGCACGCCCGGCGCGACGAAGTCATAGAAGAAATGGAACACACGCTGGCGATCGACGCCGACGAAGTCGTCGGCTGCAGCGGCAAGACGGGCCTCGGCATTGCGAAGCGGTTGCTCGAAGCCGTGCATCGAGCGCGTTCCGCCGCCGACGGGCGATCCCGAAGGCGCCGCTGCAGGCGATGGTGTTCGATTCGCACTACGACGAGTACCGCGGCGCGATCACCTACGTCCGCGTGATGAACGGCACGGTGCGCAAAGGGACCAGAAGATCCGCTTCCTGCAAGCCGGCACCACGCACGAAGTGCTCGAGCTGGGCCAGTTCATGCCGCAGCGCGTCGGCCTGCGATCAGCTGCAGGCCGGGCAGGTGGGCTACCTGATCTGCAACATCAAGTCGCTCGGCAAGGTCCACATCGGCGACACGGTCACGCGTGCCCGGCGACGAAGCCGGCCGAAGCCGCTGCCCGGCTATCGAAGAGCCGCAAGCGGATGGTCTACTGCGGCCTGTATCCGTCCGACGGCCAGGACTTCGAGGAGCTGCGCGACGCGCTCGACAAGCTCAGCGATCAACGACCCCAGCTTCGAGTTCGAGCCCGAAACGAGCGACGCGCTGGGCTTCGGCTTCCGCTGCGGCTTCCTGGGCCTGTTGCACATGGAGATCGTGCAGCAGCGGCTGGAGCAGGAGGCCGATATCGACCTGGTGCAAACCGCGCCGAACGTGACCTACGAAATCATCGACCAACAGCGGCGAGACGCTGCGAATTCACAAGCCGCAAAGAGTGCCCGACGCTGGGCGAGATCGAAGAGTTTCGCCAGCCGATCGTGCGCGTGAATTTCGTGCTGCCGACCGATTACATCGGCCCGGTCATGCAGCTCTGCACCGATCGCCGCGGCGTGTACGTGCGGACCGAGTATCTCTCGCCCACGCGGGCGATGCTGACGTTACGACCTGCCGCTGGCCGAAGTCGATCTACGACATGCACGACAAGCTCAAGAGCGCCACGCGCGGCTACGGCACGATGGACTACGAACTGATCGGCTATCTTCCCGGCCGAACTGGTGCGGCTGGACATCCTGGTCAAGCGGCAACCGCGTCGACGCGCTCAGCGATCATCTGCGACCGCCGCGACGCCGACCGCCGCGGCCGGGCGGTCGTCAAGAAGCTCAAGCAGGAAATCGACCGCGCACATGTTCGAGGTCGCCACTGCAAGCGGCGATCGGCAGCCGGATCATCGCCCGCGAAACGATCTCGCGCCATGCGGAAGAACGTGACCGCCAAATGCTACGGCGGCGACATCACCCGCAAGCGCAAGCTGTGGGAGAAGC
This sequence comes from uncultured Actinomycetota bacterium, assembly GCA_963756045.1. Lineage (GTDB taxonomy): Bacteria > Actinomycetota > Actinomycetes > Propionibacteriales > Nocardioidaceae > Marmoricola. The sequence goes on along the minus strand of CAVWML010000002.1, from coordinate 93,471 downwards.
AAAAGGAAGGCAAGAAGCGGATGAAGTCGATCGGCCAGGTCGACATCCCGCAGAAGGCGTTCCTGGCCGTGCTCGAGACGGGCGAAGAAGAAGGCAAGAAGAAGTAGCCCTCATACAGCCGCGACCGCCGGTCGCGGTCTCTCTGGCCCGGCCGCACATTCTGCCACAATCGCTACAACTGGCACGACCCGACCGGCCGGCCCGCAATTTTGTCGGGGTTAATCGCTCGCGATTTCTTAATTGCGTGCTAACAACCGCCCACGGCGACATAAAGTTTACTAGCTCCAGACGGCCAAGATGCGCAGGCGCTCAAAAACATTCGTGGTTTCACGCTGATCGGGCCGAGGTAGACGTTGCCGATCATCGAGGTCTGCGACTCACGGGCGACGTAGTGCTCGACGAGCACCTTGTCCTCGAGGACGCCGATCTGGGTGAGGTCGTCGCGCTGCCGGATCACCATCACCCGGTCGACCGCCTCGCGACGGGCCAGGAACTCGGCCTCGCTCACGATCGGCGCGCGGCGCCGTCCGGCCTCGCGACCCTCGCGGCGGCGCTGCTTCTTGGCCTCGAGCCGGGTCGAGCCGGCGAGCGCGGTGATCTGGTCGTCGCCGGTGCGGCTGCGCCGGGCGCGGGCCGGCGTGCCGCCGGAGTCGTCTCCGTCGCCGTCCTCGCCGCGGCGGGGCCGACGCCTGCTGCGGCGCCTCGAGGAACCCTCGCCGGACTCCTCCTGGTCGCCGCCGGTCGCAGCGGCGTCGGACCGCTTCTCGTCGTCCTCGTCGCCGTCCTCGGAGGGCGAGCCGTCGCCGTCCGACGAACCGTCGGAGGGCTTGCGACGGCGCCGGCCACCGCGGCGCCGGCGGCGCCGGGCGCCCTGCTCGCCGTCGCCCTGGTCACCGTCGGAGCGGTCGCCCTCGTCACTGTCGCTGCGGTCGTTGCCGTCCTCGGCGTCGCCCGGACGCTCCTTCGCGACCTGCTGGGCCTCCTCGTCGGCTCGAGGCTCGTCGACCTTCTTCTTGGCGGTCTTCTTCGTCGCCTTCTTCTTCGGCGCCGCATCCGGCACCTGGAAGAGCACCGCAGGGCCGTCGCCGACCTTCTCGTCCGGAGCCTCGTCGGTCGTCTTCTTTGGCTGCCCTGCTGCGGGTCACCTTGCGGGCCGGCTTCGTCGCGGCCTCGGCGGCGGCGAGCCTCGACCGGAGCCGGCTCGGACGGCTCGGGCGACCCCGACGACCTTCTTCGCGACCTTCTTGGCCGCGGCCTTCTTGGCGACGGCTTCTTGGCAGCGACCTTCTTGGCCGGTGCCTTCTTCGCGGCGGCCTTCTTCGCGGCCGCCTTCTTGGCCGGTGCCGCGTCGGCCGCGGCTGGTCGCCGGGCGTCGCGGAGGGTTCCGAAGCGGTGGTGGTCTCGTCCTCGGGCATGTACTGCTCCTCGACCCGCCTGCCTCGGCAGCCGGGTGGTCATCGCTGCGGCACCGGGATCCGGCGCGCAACATCAAGCCTTGGTGGCGGCGACACCCTCCGCGGTGCGTCGCTGAGCCTCGTCCGACACCTACCGCGGTCGCTCGCCCTGGTCGATCGCTGTCACCGATCGGCCGGGCCGCGTCGCGGGCTGGCATCGACGAGATCCAGTGTGCCGCCCTTCCCGGCGGACCGGGGGTACGGCGAGAACGTCGTCGGATCGACATGTCGTCGATCACTGGCGAGTATCGCACAGCCACCCTCACCGGCAACGCATTTCACGGACGCAGCGGGTCGCCGAGCTCGCCGGTGTCCGGGTCCAGCGGGCCCTGGGCGAGCCTGGTCAGGAGGGGTACGCCGACCAGCTCGAGCCCGGCCACCGCGGCCAGCCCGCGCAGCACGTCGTCGGGGCGGACCGTCGGCTCGACGTGCCGCAGCACCAGGTCCAGCCGGCTGCCCTCGCTCGCCCGGCACCGACCACCAGCGAGAGCACCGCTGCCCGGCTGTCGAAGTCGCGCAGCCCCTTCTTGGTCATCCGCTGCACCAGCACCTCGTCGGCCGCCAGGAACGCCGCCGACCGCAGCCTCCGCCTCGGTCGACCGGGACGCGGCAGGCTCGATCCGCCAGTGGCTGGCCTCCAGCAGGTCGGTGAGCGCCGACCGCGGGCGCCACGACGACCTCGACGACGTCCAGGCCGTCCGGCATCGCCTCGTCGAGCGCGGCGTGCACCGCGGCCGGGTCGACGCACCTCGGCCAGCGCGAGCTCGAGGTACTCGGCCTCGCTCGCCGACCCGGTCGGCGCGGCGCCGGCGTACGAGATCCGCGGGTGCGGGTTGAACCCCGAGGAGTAGGCCATCGGCAGCCGGGCCCGGAACACCGCCCGCTCGAAGGCGCGGCTGAAGTCGCGGTGGCTGGTGAACCGGAGCCGGCCGCGCTTGGCGTAGCGGACCCGGAGCCGCTGCACCGGCGGCGGCGCCTGCTTGGGCTGCTCCCTAGTCATGGCGAGCTCCCAGGGTGCCGGCGGCCTTCATCGCCGCCGAAGGGTAGACGGTGCCGACGCGGACGCCGTCCAGCCAGTCGGTCAGCCGCTCGGCCTCGGCGTCGAGCGCCGTCGAGCGCGGCCCTCGGGCAGCTTCTCGAGCGAGCCGCACCTCGACGACGCCGTCCTCGTCCTGGACCCAGCAGCCGACGATCCGGCCGTCCCACCAGGCCGTGGTGCCGGCGTTGCCGTTGCGTGTCGAAGAGGTGCGGCGCGTGCGGCGCCGAGGTAGAAGTCGCGCTCCTTCCAGCCCATCACCGTCGGGTCGAGCACCGGCAGCAGCGCCGCCCACGGCTCGACCGCGGCGCACCGGGTCGACGTCGTCGGGCAGCACCCAGCCGGTCCCGCCGCCGTCGAGCGACACCTCGACCGCGCCGAGCGCCGCCAGCGCCGCGCGGACCGCCGCCTTGGTCGCCGCCCAGCCACCAGACGAGGTCGTCCTCGGTGCCGGGCCCGAAGGAGCGCAGCCAGCGGCCGACGAGCTCGGCGTACCCCTCGTCGGCCTTCGCCGGCGCGGGTACGTCGCCCAGCCAGTCCGACATCAGCGTCCAGCGCGGCCTGGAGATCCGCCAGTGGCCGGCGTTCTCGCCGCGGACCAGCGCGCCCTCGACCCCGAGCTGGGTGAGCACCCGCGGCGCGATGGACACGTTGGCGCCGTACGTCTTGCCCGGGCGACAGGTCGAGCCGGGCCGCCAGGATCGGGCACCCGCTCGCGGATCTCCTGCGCGGTCAGCGCGCCGTGCCGCGGCAGCGTCGTCGAGCACCGCCGCCCTGGCCTCGGTCGAGCCAGGCCGCGCCGTCGTCGGCGATGCCCGGCCGCCTCGACCTCCTTGGCCAGCCGGGTCGCCGAGCGCGCGGCCACCCGGGCCGACGCGCTCCCCCACGCCGCCGGGCAGCAGGTCGCGCGGGAAGACGAACAGCGTGCGCCGCATCGCGAGCTGCTTGACCAGGGTGCGGTCGTCGTAGAGCGCCCGGTCGACGTCGGCGACGCGTGACGCCGTCGACCCGGGCCCGGAAGCGAGAGGTAGACGCGTGGCCGGCTCGGTCGAGTGCAGCACGGTCATCGCCCGCGTCGCCGCCTCGGGGTCGGCCGCCCGGTGGCCCGGGCGCCAGCGCGTGCCGCCGCGCCAGCCGGGCCCGGCGCTCGGTGTCGGGGATGTGCCGCACGCGACGTTAGTGTCCCCGAGTGTCCCGCCGTTCGACTGTCCTGGTCCTCGCGGCGATCCTGCTCCTCTCGCCGAACCTCCGTCCCGGCCGCGGTGAGCGTCGGCCCGGTCCTCGACGAGCTGCGCGACGGGCCTGGGCATGGGCGCCGGCGTCGGCGGGGCTGCTCACCTCGCTGCCGGTGCTGGCCTTCGCGATCTTCGGCGCGCTGGCGCCCGCGGCCGCGCCGGCGGCTCGGCGCCGCACCGGGTCACCTTCCTGGCGCTGCTGGGCCGTCGTCGCTCGGGCTGGCCGGCGCGCGCGGTCGTGCACCAGGAGTCGGCGTTCCTGGCCCTCTCGCTGCTGGCGCCGGCCGGGATGGCGATGGCCAACGTGCTGATCCCCTCCCTGGTCCGGCTGCACTTCCCCGACCGGATCGGGCTGCTGACCGCGCTCTACACGACCGCCCTCGCCGTCGGGCTGACCGCGGCGTTCCTGCTCACCGTGCCGGTGGCCGACGCGTTCGGCGGCTGGCGCTACGGCATCGGGATCTGGGCGGTGCTGGCCGCGGTGGCGGCGGTCCCGTGGTTCGGGCTGATCCGGCGCGACGACGGCCGCTCGACGCGCCCGGCCGCGCGACGTCGGCTCCGGCGACATCGCCCGCACCCGGCTGGGCTGGGCGATGACGCTCTTCTTCGGGCTCCAGTCGCTGATGGCCTACGCCGTCTTCGGCTGGTTCGCGACGCTGTGGCGCGACGCCGGCTTCGGCGCCGCGCACGGCCAGCGCGCCTGGTCGGCATCGTCGCCGCGATGTCGATCCCGCTGTGCCTGTGGCGCCCCGCAGCTGGTGGCCCGGCCCGGCGACCAGCGCTGGGTGCTGTACCTGGTGATGGGCTGCTACCCGGTCGCCTACGTCGGGCCTGCTCGCGTCGCCCGCACGCGCTCGCCGTGCTCTGGGCGATGGTCCTCGGCGCGCCCTGACGACCTTCCCGATCGTGCTGACCTACATCGGGCTGCGCACCCGGACCGCCGGGCGCCACGGCGGCGCTGTCCGGGCTGGACCCAGTCGACCGGCTACCTGTTGGCGGCGCTCGGCCCGTTCGGCGTCGGCGTCCTGCACGAGGCCACCGGCGGCTGGACCGTCCCGCTGCTGGTCCTGGCCGCGCTCAGCCTGCCGCTGTTCGCGCGTCGGGCTGTACGTCGGCAAGCCGGCGCACATCGAGGACCAGCTGGCCGCGCACCGCACCCGGCAGCCGACCTGACGCACGCGCGAGCCGCCGGATGTGGAACGCTGCCTCGCGCACCGACCACGGCGGCACCCGAAGGGGAACCCGATGAGCACTCCGCAGAACCCGGGCGGCGACACGCCGCAGGACCCGCAGAACCCCTACGGCACCCCGCCGCCCCCGCCGCCCGACCCGCCGCCCGCCGCCGCCGACCCCCGCCGCCGACCGGCCGCCGCCCGCGCGCCACCGCCCGCCGATCCCCGCCGCGCCGCCGACCCCCGTGCCGACCCCGGCCCCGCCGTCGGCGGACCCGCCGAGCCCCGCGGCGACCCGCACGCCACCGCCGCCGCCGCCGGCCGGCCCGCCTACGGCCAGCCCGCCTACGGCCAGCCCGCCTACGGCAGCCGGCGTGCCCGGTCAGCCGCGCCTTCCCCGCGTACGGCGCCCCCGGGCACGCGCAGCCCGGCAAGGGCATGGCGATCGGCGCGCTGATCGCCTCGATCTTGGGCTGCACGTGCATCGGCGTCCTGGTGGCGGTGCCGCTCGCCATCGTCGTGCTGGTCCGCAGCCGCGGCGGCCAGAACCACGGCAAGGGGCTCGCCATCGCCGCGCTGGTGATCAGCCTGCTCAGCTGCTGATCGGCCTCGGCGTCGGCGGCGGCTCGACGACTACGCCAAGGACTTCAAGAGCGTCGACGACCTCAACGCCGGCACTGCATCACCGCCAAGGGGCTCACCGACGAGTCCGCCGAGGCGTCACCGAGATCAAGTCCGTGGCCTGCTCGTCGAAGCACGACGGCGAGGTGCTGGCCACCGTCGACCTGACCGCCGACGAGGCCGGCAACTTCGCCGACACCGCGTCCGCCGACATCTGCGCCCCGGCGGTCGACAGCGCCGGCAACACCGCCCTCCTCACCGAGGACGTCACCGTCATCGCACTCACGGTCGCCGACCCGGCCAAGGGCGACACCCTGGTCTGTGTCGCCTACACGCGGACGGCTCGAAGCTGACCGTCAAGCTCGGCAGTTGAGGCTGGCCGTCCTGACGGCGTGCCCGCCAGCGAGAAGCTGAAGATCACCTATCCGGCTAGCCCTGGTCGGAGCAGGACGTCATACGCACTGGTCGTCATAGCAGCCAGTTCGTATGACGTCCGGTGAGGACACCCGGCAAGGGATCAGTTCCGCCCCCAGCGTGGTCGGATGGGGTGAACCCGGACGCCCGGAGCGCCCGTGGGACACATCGTCGCGAACTTCTTCATCTCCCTCGACGGCGTGGTGGAGGCGCCGAACGAGTGGCGCTTCCCCTACTTCGACGACGAGATGGGCAACGTGATCGGGCAGGGCATGGAGACCCAGGGCGCGTTCCTGCTCGGCCGGCACCTGTACGACGAGTGGTCGGAGTACTCGCCGTCCCACTCCGGCGACGACATGCCGTTCGCCGACTACATCAACAACCTGCCGAAGTACGTGCTCACCCATCGACCCGTCGAGGGCGAGGTGTTGAACAACACGACCGTGGTGACCGAGGACCACGCCGCTGCCCTACGCCGCACCAAGGACGAGACCGACGGCGACATCGGGATGTCCGGGTGCGCGACGACCGTGCGCTGGTTGATCACCGAGGGCCTCCTCGACGAGCTGGCCCTGCTGATGCACCCGATCGCTGTCGGCAGGGGGCAGCGACTCTTCGAGGACACCGGCACGGTGCCGCTGCGGCTCACCGAGAGCCGCGCCCTGGCCAGCGGCGTGCTCCTGCTGCGCTAGGGACCGGCCTGACGGAGGGCGGGCAGGATCACGTCGTTGACGAGCGACGTCAGCTCGGCGGCGAAGAACCCGCGGACCAGGTTGGTCGGGTCCTGCTGGGTCATCACGACGACAACGGCGTCGACCTGGGGGAGCACCTCGAGCAGCTGGCCGCCGTACCCCCACGCGTAGTAGGCGTTCGCGCCGGGATCGTCGTCGACCCACCAGCCGTATCCGTAGGCCGGGGCGACCTCGTAGCCGGTGGAGACCTGGGTGAGTGTCGAGACGCCGGCCCAGCCCTCCGGGCACGACCTGGTGGTCGTGCCAGCGGCCGCGGTCGAGGAAGACCTGGCCGATCCTGGCCAGGTCGCGCGGGGTGAGCCGCAGGCCGTTCCAGCCCTCCTGGAGGCCTGACCGGTCCACCGTCCAGGCGAGGTCGGGCCCGTGGCCGGCCAGCGCGCTGTTGGTGCCCAGCGGCTCCGAGGCGGGGGTGGAGTCGATGCCGAGCGGCTGGAACAGGCGCGAGCGGGCGTAGTCGAGCACCGACATCCCGGTCGCCTGCGTCAGTACGGCGGCCAGCAGGTGGGCGCCTTCGTCGGAGTAGTCGAAGAACCGGCCGGGCGCGGTCTTCTGCGAGTCCAGGATCTCGCCGACCGGGTCCGGTGACCGCACGAACGTCCGCGCCCGGTCGATGGCCGGTACGTCGAACCCGGCGGTCATCGTGAGCAGCTGGCGCAGGTCGGTGTGCGCGACCGCAGCCGACATCGATCGCGCCCGCTCCGGCAGCAGCTGGGCGAGGGTCGCGCCCAGTCCGGGGAGGGTGTGCTCCTGGAGGGCGATGCCGACGAGGGTGGCGACGACGATGCTGGTGATCGAGTCGGTGTTCCAGTGCTCCGTCGGCGTGGCGTCCTGGTAGTGCTCGTAGACGAGGTGGCCGTCCTGCATGACGACGATGGCCCGCAGCCGTCCCTGTGCCGGGTTGAGCGCGAGCAGCCGGTCGATCCTGCCGGTCAGCGCGGCGGTGTCGAGACCCTGCCTCGGCTGCGCCTGCTGGCGTGCGCACGCGGCGGCACGAGCAGCACGAGGGCGAGCGCCAGCGCCACCGGCCAGCGCGCACGCCGCACGGCCGGGTCACCAGCCTCGTTCGCGCCACTCCGCGAGGTGCGGTCGTTCGCGGCCGAGCACCGAGTCGTTGCCGTGACCGGGGTAGAACCACGTCTCGTCGGGAAGCCGGTCGAAGACCTTCGTGCTCACGTCCTCGATGAGCGTGGCGAAGGCGGAGTCGTCGCCGAAGGTGTTGCCGACGCCCCCCGGGAAGAGGCTGTCCCCGGTGAAGAGGTGGGGGGTGCCCTCCGGGTCGTCGTACAGCAGCGCGATGGAGCCCGGCGTGTGCCCCACGAGGTGGATGACCTCGAGGCGAGCGTCGCCGAACTCGACGGTGTCGTCCTGGCGGACCGAGTCGTCGACGGTGATGCCGGTCTGCTCGGTGATCGCTCCGGCGTCGTCGGCACCCGCCACCACGACCGCGCCCGTCACGCCCACGACGTCGGCCAGCGCGCGGTGGTGGTCCCAGTGCTGGTGGGTGGTGACCACCCGGGTGATCCCCGAGGGCCGATGAGCCGGAGGAGCGCGGGCGCGTCGGCCGCGGCGTCGATGAGCACCTGCTCACCCGTGGCGCGGCAGCGCAGCAGGTAGCAGTTGTTCGACATGTCCGGGTCGACGGCGAGCTTGGTGATCACCAGCCCCGCGAGCTCACGGACGTCGGGAGGGCCTCCTGGGGTCACCTCTCCGGAGTAGGGCCCGCTGTCGCCGATGCTCGTCGCCATGGCCCCAGCGTAGGGAGTGCGCCGCCCTCCGTGGAGAGGGCGCCGTCGCCACCCCGACCGGTCAGCCACCAGCCGAGGTCGACACCGGTGCCGGTGACGGTCGGTCCGCCCTCGCCACCGACGCTCCAGCTGCGTCCGAGGTCGCTGGCGTGCACGGTGAACGGGCCCGCGGAGGCCTGGTCCACGGTCACCACGTCGAGCAGCTCGACGACGAAGTCCGGCGGCCAGTCCTCGTGGCAGTAGACGGTGCCGAGGTCGGCGTGGTGGATCTCGAGCTCCCGGCGGCGCATCTCCGGGACGCGCGGAGACCGGTACCTGCTCGGTGCCGGGGGTCCGGTAGAACGACCCTCGCCACGCGTCGTCGTCCATCGCCAGCGCCGCGTCCGAGAACTGCGTGGTGGCGGACAGGAGCCGGTCGAGCAGCTCGGCCTCCTCCGCACCGGCGAGCTCCTCGATGTCGGCCTCGCGCTGCTCGTTCGGACTATACATCGCGACGGCCTCCTCGCGCAGCACGGCGTCCATCACGCCCGCCAGAGCCTCCCCGTTCAGGGCCAGGTGGGCGACGACGTGGGCGCGGGTCCAGCCCGGCAGCAGCGACGGGGCCGCGAGCTCCTCGGCGCCGAGGGCGTCGACCGTGCGGATGAGCGCCGTGGACGAGGCGTCGAGGTCCGAGAGGTCGATCGGCATGGGCCACACGCTAGACCCGCCGCCGCGAGCGACGTACGACGACTCAGTCGGCGTCGGCCGGCAGGAACACCGACTGCGTGCGATGACGCGGCGGCGCCACCGACTGGGCGCCGAAGACGCGGGCGCGGAGCGGAGCGCTGAGCACCCCCAGCGGAGCGGTCAGGAGGTAGGCGCAGGCCACCGCCAGGCCGGTCGCCGCCGGGTCGAGCACGATCCCGACGACCAGCATGAGCGCCAGGACGGTGGTGGTGGCCCGTGCCTGCGGGGTCTGCGGCGCGAGCAGTCCACGGAAGGACCGGAACCGGATCGAGCTGACCATCAGGGCGGCCGGGACGATGCTCACCGCGACGGGCAGCAGCATCCCGGGCCCGTGGTGCGGCGTGCGCAGCGCCAGCACGGTCGCGATCACCACGAGGGTCGCCCCCGGGCTGGGCAGCCCGACGAAGTACTTCTTGTCCGCGAGCGGGTCGACGGTCACGTTGAACCGGGCCAGCCGGAAGGCCGCGCACGCCAGCCAGAAGAACGCGGAGAGCCACGCCAGCACGGGATTCTGCGGCAGTGCCCACGTGTGCACGAGCACGGCCGGGGCCAGGCCGAAGGAGACCAGGTCGGCCAGGGAGTCCAGCTGGACGCCGAAGGGCGAGGTCGCGCCGACGAGCCGGGCCACCGCGCCGTCGGCGATGTCGAGGACGATCGCGCCGCCCAGGAGTGCGGCGGCCCAGGTGAACCGGTCGCTGAAGGCGAGCAGGATCGCGGAGAAGCCGCAGGCCATGTTGCCGGTCGTGAAGATGCTGGGGGAGACGACGCGCAGCCGCTCGCGCGGGCTGAGCTGCCGGATCGAGACGACCTCGGCTCCCGAGGGCGACTGCAGGCGCCACCGGTCGAAGCGGCGGCGGGGGGCTACCTCGGCCATCGGGCGATCACCGTCTCACCGGCGCGCGTCCGGTCGCCCTCGCGGGCGTCGAGCGTCACCTGCGGGGGTACGAACACGTCCATGCGGGAGCCGAACTTCATCACGCCCATGCGCTGTCCCGTGCGCACGACGTCACCCGCCGCGATCCTCGTGACCACCCGGCGCGCCACCAGCCCCACGACCTGGCGGAAGACGACCCGGCGCTCCTGGTCGCCGACGCGGTGCACGAGCGCGATCTCGCTGCGCTCGTTCTCGGTGGCGCTCTCGAACCGGTACGCCGCCCGCCACCGGCCCGGGGTGTACGTCACCGACTCCACCCGGCCGGCGTACGGCGACCGGTTGACGTGCACGTCGAACAGCGAGAGGAAGATGCTCACCTGCTGCCACTCGCCGTCCGGTGCGACGCCCGGCTGTCCCGGTCCGGCGTACATCACCAGGCCGTCGGCGGGCGCCAGGACCAGGCCGGGATCGGCCTCGGCGTCTTGTCGGTGGTCGGGCGTACGGTCGGGGTCGCGGAAGAACGTGGCGATCGCGGCGGGAAGGGCAAGCAAGGAGATGGCGGTGCGACGGTGCCCGGTGAGCGCAGCGGCCACGGCGGGCACGGCTCCGACGGCGGCCGCCGGCCCGGCGGCGGGATCGAGTCGCACAGGGGAACACCCTACGGTCCCTGCGTGTTCACGGCGTGGCGCCACGAGCACGGTCGGGCGGACGCCGGTTACGCTCTACGGCGTGACGAACACATGTTCGAAGACTTCGATCGAGAGGGAGGGGCTGATCAGTGGCTGACCAGCTCGTCATCCGCGGCGCGCGCGAGCACAACCTCAAGGACATCTCCATCGACCTGCCGCGCGACGCGCTCATCGTGTTCACCGGCCTGTCGGGGTCGGGCAAGTCCAGCCTGGCGTTCGACACGATCTTCGCCGAGGGCCAGCGGCGCTACGTCGAGTCGCTCTCCGCCTACGCGCGCCAGTTCCTCGGCCAGATGGACAAGCCCGACGTCGACTTCATCGAGGGGCTCAGCCCGGCCGTCTCGATCGACCAGAAGTCGACCTCGAAGAACCCCCGTTCGACCGTCGGCACGATCACCGAGGTCTACGACTACCTTCGCCTGCTGTTCGCCCGTGCGGGCCGTCCGCACTGCCCCCAGTGCGGGGCGCCGATCGAGCGCCAGACGCCGCAGCAGATCGTCGACCGGGTCCTCCAGCTCGACGAGGGCACCCGCTTCCAGGTGCTGGCCCCGGTCATCCGCGGCCGCAAGGGGGAGTACGTCGAGCTGTTCCGGAGCCTGCAGTCGCAGGGCTTCAGCCGGGCCCGCGTCAACGGCGAGACGGTCCAGCTCGCCGACATGGTCTCCGGCGACGGCCCCAAGCTGGAGAAGCAGAAGAAGCACACCATCGAGGTGGTGATCGACCGGCTCGCGGCCAAGCCGTCGTCCAAGCGGCGGCTCACCGACTCGGTCGAGACCGCGCTCAACCTCGCCTCCGGCCTGGTGATCATCGACCTCGTGGACGCCCCGCCGTTGAAGTCCGGCGCCAAGGACCCCGCGAGCGAGCTGAAGTTCTCCGAGAAGATGTCCTGCCCCAACGAGCACGACATCGACACCGACGAGCTCGAGCCGCGCTCGTTCTCGTTCAACTCACCCTTCGGCGCCTGCACGGTGTGCCACGGTCTCGGCACGCGCATGGAGGTCGACCCCGACCTGCTGATCACCGACCCGCAGGGCACCCTCGACGAGGGCATCATCTCCCCGTGGTCCGGGGCCCACGTCAGCGACTACTTCACCCGGCTGCTGGGCGCGCTCGGCGACGAGCTCGGCTTCGACCTCGACACGCCCTGGGAGAAGCTGCCCGCCACGGGCCGCACGGCGATCCTCGAGGGCCACCCGACCAAGGTGCACGTCAAGCACACCAACCGCTACGGTCGCGAACGGTCCTACTGGACCAAGTTCGAGGGGGTGGTCCCCTACGTCGAGCGGCGCCACGGCGAGGCCGAGACCGACACCAGCCGTGAGCGCTTCGAGGGCTTCATGCGCGAGGTGCCGTGCCCGGCGTGCCAGGGCACCCGCCTCAAGCCGGTCTCGATGTCGGTCACCCTCGGCGGCCCGCTGAAGGGCTCCGACGCCGAGCGCGGCCGGTCCATCGCCGAGGTGTGCGCACTGCCCATCAACGAGGCCTCCGACTACCTCGCCGACCTGGAGCTGTCAACGCGCGAGCGCCAGATCGCCGAGCGGGTGCTCAAGGAGATCCAGGAGCGGCTGCGCTTCCTGCTCGACGTCGGCCTCGACTACCTCTCCCTCGACCGTCCCTCGGCCACCCTGTCCGGCGGCGAGGCGCAGCGGATCCGGCTGGCCACCCAGATCGGTGCCGGGCTCGTCGGCGTCCTCTACGTCCTCGACGAGCCGAGCATCGGGCTGCACCAGCGCGACAACCAGCGACTGATCGAGACCCTGGTGCGGCTGAAGAACCTCGGCAACACGCTGATCGTGGTCGAGCACGACGAGGAGACCATCCGCACCGCCGACTGGGTGGTCGACATCGGTCCGGGTGCCGGAGAGCACGGCGGCCAGGTGGTCCACTCCGGCACGGTCAAGCAGCTGCTCAAGCACCGTGACTCCGAGACCGGGCTCTACCTCTCCGGCCGCAAGTCCATCCCGGTTCCCGCCGTACGCCGGCCGCCGACCAAGCAGCGCATGCTGACGGTCCACGGCGCCCGCGAGAACAACCTCAAGGACATCGACGTCAGCTTCCCGCTGGGCTGCTTCGTGGCGGTGACGGGCGTCTCGGGCTCGGGCAAGTCGACGCTGGTCAACGACATCCTCTACACCGCGTTGGCCAAGCAGGTCTACAACGCCCGCACGGTCCCGGGCCGGCACCGCAAGATCACCGGCGGCCAGCACGTCGACAAGGTGATCCACGTCGACCAGTCGCCGATCGGGCGCACCCCGCGGTCCAACCCGGCCACCTACACCGGGGTCTTCGACCACGTCCGCAAGCTGTTCGCCTCCACCCCCGAGGCCAAGATGCGCGGCTACCTCCAGGGCCGGTTCTCCTTCAACGTCAAGGGCGGTCGCTGCGAGGCCTGCTCGGGCGACGGCACGATCAAGATCGAGATGAACTTCCTGCCCGACGTCTACGTGCCGTGCGAGGTGTGCCACGGCGCGCGCTACAACCGCGAGACGCTCGAGGTGCACTACAAGGGCAAGACGATCGCCGACGTCCTCGACATGCCGATCGAGGAGGCCGTGGACTTCTTCGCCGCGATCCCGGCGATCTCGCGTCACCTCATCACCCTGCAGGAGGTCGGCCTGGGGTACGTCCGCCTGGGCCAGCCCGCCACGACGCTCTCCGGCGGTGAGGCCCAACGGGTCAAGCTGGCCAGCGAGCTGCAGAAGCGCAACACCGGCAGCACCGTCTACGTGCTCGACGAGCCCACGACGGGCCTGCACTTCGAGGACATCCGCAAGCTGCTCGACGTGCTCTCCAGCCTGGTCGACAAGGGCAACACCGTCCTCGTCATCGAGCACAACCTCGACGTCATCAAGACCGCCGACTGGATCGTCGACATGGGCCCGGCCGGCGGCAACCGCGGTGGCACGGTCGTGGCCGAAGGCACCCCGGAGGACGTCGCCGTCCACGAGACCAGCTTCACCGGCGAGTTCCTGCGGCCGCTCCTGACGCGCTGAGCGACGCAAACTCACAGACACTTCACAGCAGTGCTAGCACCATCGTGCAGCGGCGGACCTCACCACGGCTCCGTACGGTTGAGGGGACAACCGAACCCCTCGGAGGCACCACGATGACGGACCCCGCACGCACCACCAGCCGACGCGCGATGGTGGGAGGCATCCTCGGCGTCGGCATCGGCGCGCCCCTCCTCGCTGCCTGTGGCTCGGCCGGCTCGAGCGCCGGCTCGGGCTCGGGCTCGGGCTCGACGGGAGGATCCGGGTCGTCGTCCGGCGGCAGCAGCAGCGGTGGGTCGTCCTCCGGCTCCTCCTCCGGGGCGATCGCGAAGACCTCGCAGATCCCCGAAGGCGGCGGCAAGATCTTCGGCTCCGAGCAGGTCGTGGTCACCCAGCCCGCGGCGAGCCAGTTCAAGGCGTTCAGCGCCATCTGCACCCATCAGGGGTGCATCGTCTCGAACATCTCGAGCGGCGACATCGAGTGCGGCTGTCACGGCTCCCGCTTCTCGATCAAGGACGGCAGCGTCGTGAACGGCCCGGCGACCCAGCCGCTGCAGTCGCTGACGGCCACGGTCGCCAACGGCGAGATCACCGTCAGCGGCTGAGCCGCCACGTGACCGAGCAGGGCTGAACAGGGTCAGGCCAGCGCCTGCTCGTCCTCCGGCACCTGCTTGGCGCCGGTCATGATCGCGACGGCGTCCTCCATGGAGTGTGACTGCGGCGTGATCACCGCGGCCCGCCCGCCGAGCCGCTGCACGTGGATCCGGTCGGCGACCTCGAAGACGTTCGGCATGTTGTGGCTGATCAGGATCACGCCGAGACCCTTCTCCTTCAGGTCCTTGACCAGGCGGAGCACCTGTCCGGTCTCCCGGACCCCGAGGGCCGCGGTGGGCTCGTCGAGGATCGCGACCTTGCTGCCGAAGGCGCCGGTACGGGCGACGGCGACGACCTGACGCTGGCCCCCGGAGAGCGTCTCCACGGCCTGGTTGATGTTCTGAAGGGTGGTGATGCCCAGGCTCTTGATGTGCTCCTCCGCCTGCTCCTTCATCGCCTTGGTGTCGAGCATGCGCAGCCACTTGCCGGCCAGCCCGGGACGCCGGAGCTCACGGGCGAGGAAGAGGTTGCTCGCGATGTCGAGCGCCGGGGCCACGGCGAGGGTCTGGTAGACGGTCTCGATGCCGGCCTCGCGGGCGTCCTGCGTCGAGCGGAACTGCACCTCGTGCCCGTCCACCTTGATCGTGCCGCGGTCGGGCTGCATGGCGCCGGAGAGGCACTTGATCAGCGTCGACTTGCCGGCGCCGTTGTCGCCGATGACCGCCAGCACCTCGCCGGAGCGCAGGCGTACGTCGACCCCCCGCAGGCCGACGACCCGGCCGAAGACCTTGACCAGGCCCGAGGCCTCGAGGATCGGAGTGCTCTCGCTCATCCGCGCACCCTCCTGATCCACTGGTCGACGGAGACCGCCAGGATCACCAGGATCCCGGTGGCCAGCACCTGGTAGTTGGGGTCGACGCCAGCCAGGGCGAGTCCGCTGTTGAACACCTGGACGATGAGGGCGCCGATCAGGCTGCCCACGACGAGGCCGCGACCGCCGAAGAGGCTGGTGCCGCCGATGACGACCGCTGTGATGCTCTGCAGGTTGTAGTTGAGGCCCGCGTTCGGGTCGGCGCCACCGACACGGCCGCAGACGATCCAGGCCGCGATGCCGACCGTGGCTCCGGCCACGACGTAGGCGCTGAGGAGCACCCGCTTGGTGGCGATGCCGGAGAGCTCGGAGGCCTCCCGGTCGTCGCCCGTGGCGTAGAGATGTCGCCCCCACGCCGTGTAGCGCAGCGCGAAGCTGGCCACGACGTAGAGCAGCAGCATGAGCACGACTCCCCAGGTGATGCTGACGCTGCCGATGCTGATGGTCTTGCCGGTCCACACCAGGAGGGCGTTGGACGGCAGCGCGATGGTCTGGCCGGCGGCGTACAGCAGGGAGACCGCGGTGAAGATCGAGAACGTGCCGAGCGTGACGATGAACGGCGGCAGGTTCATCCGGGTCACGAGGACGCCGTTCAGCAGCCCGGTCAGCAGTGCGACCACGATCCCGATCAGCAGGGCCAGCAGCCCGGGCACGCCCTGGTCGTGGTTGAGCTTCACCATCACCAGGGAGGCCAGGACCATGGCCATCCCGATCGACAGGTCGATGCCGGCCGTCAGGATGATGACGGTCTGACCCACCGCCAGGGCGCCGACGACCGCCATCTGCTGGACGAGCAGGGAGAGGGCCTCGGGTCGCAGGAAGTTGTCGGCCACGAGCCCGAAGACGATGATGCTCAGCACCAGCACGATCAGCGGGGAGAGCGCCGGGTTGCGGTGCAGGACGTGCTGCAGGCGCTCGGCGGGGGTGTGGCTCGCGGGGACGAGGTCCTCGGCGGAGCTGGGGGTGTCTTCGCTCGGACTCGTCGTCGGTGTCTCGGTGCTCACGCTCGTTCCTCTCCCTGTGCCGGGTCAGCCGGCGGTGCCCCAGCAGGCCTGCTTGCCCTGCGCGACGGTCTGGCTCTTGATGCCCGCGACGGGCTTGGCGGCGACCAGCTTGGTGCCGGTGTCGACGTAGTTCTGCCCCTGCGGCAGCGACGGCGCCTGGCCGCCCTGCGCGATCTTGGCGACCGCGTCGATGCCCAGGTCGGCCATCTTCGAGGGGTACTGGGTCGCGTCGGCGGCGAAGATCCCGTTCTGGACGTCGTTCATGCCCCCGCAGCTGCCGTCGATCGAGACGACGAAGGCCTTGTTCTCGTGGTGGGCGGCCTTGAGCGCGGCGTACGCGCCCTCACCGGCCGGCTCGTTGATCGAGTAGACGACGTTGATCTGCGGGTTGCGCGACAGGCATTGCTCCATCGCCTTGCGCCCGCCGTCGATGGCTCCCTGGGTCGCCTGGTGACAGGCGATCTGGTACTGCCCGCCCTTGCCGCCGGTGTAGTTCCCCGACTTGGACTCCTTCGCGTTCAGGGTCTTGCTGCCGGGGTCGATGCCCATCCCGGTGAGGAAGCCGTGGTCGCGGTCGATGTCGACCGAGACGACCTGGTCGTCGTACAGGTCGAGCATGGCGATGACGGCCTTCTGCCCGTTCAGCTTCTGTGCGGCATAGGTGCCGATCAGCTTGCCGGCCTCGAAGTTGTTGGTGGCGTAGGTGACGTCGGCGGTGCTGGCCGGGTCGAGCGGGGTGTCGAGCGCGATCACGAACAGCCCGTACGCCTTGGCCTGGCGCAGCGCCGCGTTCACCGCGGGGCCGTTGGAGGTGATCAGGATCCCCTTGTCGCCGCGGGCGATGGCCGTGTCGATCGCGTTGATCTGCGTCTGGGTGTCGCCGTCGGCGCTGCCGGCCGCGACCGAGAGGTGCGTGCCGGCCTTCTTGGCCTCGACGATCGCGGCCTGCTTCATCGAGACGAAGTAGGGGTTGGTCTCGGTCTTGATGATGAGCGCGACGCCGGTCTTGCCTCCGTTGCCGCCGCAGGCGGCCAGCACGGACAAGGAGCAGAACAACGCCGCGGCGAGCGCGAGCAGTCGACGGAGTCGCGGTCCTCCGACGTACCGAGCCATGTCGCCTCCCGAGTAGCGCCCTTCGTGTCTAGTACCCCCGCGTGTCGCGACGCAACCCCCCGGACATCGCGGGGCGGTCTAGACGAGATCGCCCCTTCCTGGCGATCAGGTAGAAAGACGGCAAATCGCGGCTCACACTCGGGATCGCGGGAGGCGCGTCCACGCCTCTCGTCTTTCCAGCCGGGGGGCCACGATGGGGCGGACGCCGTCGTCACGGGGTGCAGCGCTGCTGGTGCTCGTGCTCGGGCTCGCTCTGACCCTGTCCGCCTGCAGCAGCGGGCGGCAGGTGGTGCTGTCCGGTCAGTCGTGGTGGCCGCTGGACAACGACTGCTCCGCCGGTCGCGTCGTCCTCACCTTCGACGGCGGCCCGGGCGCGCGCACCCTCGAGGTGATGCGGAGCCTGCAGCGGCTCCACCTCCAGGCCGTCTTCTTCGCCGAGGGCAAGAAGCTGCACGCCGACCCGCAGGCCCGGGAGACGATCAGGACGCTGGCGGCCGCCGGGTTCCCCGTCGAGAACGACACCTTCGACCACCGCTCGTTCACCGGGTCCTCGACGCACACCACCCCGCTCACGCCCGCGCAGGTCGGCGACGAGCTCACTCGGGCGACGGCGGAGATCACCGCGGCCGGCCTGCCCCGGCCGACGCTCTACCGCCCGCCGTACGGCGACATCGACCCCCAGGCCGACATCGTGGCCCGCGACCTCGGCTATCGCATCGTGATGCCCTGGGGCACCCCGGGCAGCAACATCCTGGACTCGCGGGCCTGGGACGGCTCCTCGGCCGCACAGGTGGTCGACCGCCTGACGACGGGTCGCAAGGCTGCCCACGGCGTCGTGTACCGGCCGGTCGGCGACGGCACGGTCGTCGCGATGAGCGACGGTGGGGGCCGCAGCACCCTCACGGCCATCAACGCGCTACCCCCACTCGTCGACTGGCTCAACGCCCAGCACCTCTGCACGACCGACGTGGTCCCCGCGGACGCCACCGGTGGGGTGGTGCCGGTTCCGGCCCCGCGCGTCCCCAGGACCGGCAACCTGGTGCACAACGCCTCCCTCGAGATGCGGCGTCAGGGTGGCGCCGCCGGTGGCCAGCCCCGCTGCTTCGAGCGTGCCGGGGTGCACCGGGTCCTCGGCACCGCCCGGTGGGCCGCGACCGGCGCCGCCCGCTCCGGGCACCTGGCCCAGATCCTCGACGTGACGCGCTGGGGCTCCGGCGACCGCAAGCTCCTGCTCTCACGACGAGCGAAGGACGCCCACTGCCTGGCCCCGGCCCATCCCGGCCGGAAGTACCGGATGTGGGTGCACTATCGCGGCTCCTGGAGCGACCATGGGGCTGATGCGGCGCGCGTGAGCATGGTCGCCTACTACCGCGACCGCGCCGGGCGCTGGCACTACTGGACCGGGAGCACGTCGTACCCGCCCACCACCGCGTGGAACCTCGCCTACCTCCAGACCCCGCCGCTGCCCCGGCGGGCGCGGGCGGTCAGCTTCGGGCTGGCCCTGCGGGGACGCGGTTCGCTCGTCACCGACGACTACGCGATGGTCACCAGGCGACAGCACCGGCACTGAGTGCGGGTTCGCGTCGGTCCTCGCCCGTAGGGTTGAGGACGTGGCGGATCCGGCGACCTATCGACCCGAGCCGGGGTCGATCCCTACCCGGCCGGGGGTCTACCGCTTCCGCGACAAGGACGGCCGGGTCATCTACGTCGGCAAGGCCAAGAGCCTGCGCGCTCGGCTGTCGTCGTACTTCCAGGACCTCGCCAACCTGCACCCGCGCACCCAGACGATGGTGACCACGGCGGCCTCCGTCGAGTGGACGGTCGTGGGCACCGAGGTCGAGGCGCTCCAGCTGGAGTACTCCTGGATCAAGGAGTTCGACCCGCGGTTCAACGTGAAGTACCGCGACGACAAGTCCTACCCGTGGCTCGCGATCACCATGAACGAGGAGTACCCGCGGGTCATGGTCGGGCGCGGCGCCAAGAAGAAGGGCGTCAAGTACTACGGGCCCTACAGCCACGCCTGGGCCATCCGCGACACCGTCGACACCCTGCTGCGGGTCTTCCCGATGCGCTCCTGCAGCAACGGCGTGTTCAAGCGCTCCGGCCAGATCGGGCGGCCGTGCCTGCTCGGCTACATCGACAAGTGCTCGGCGCCGTGCGTGGGGCGTGTCGACGCCGACGAGCACCGCGACATCGCGCAGGACTTCGCCGACTTCATGGGGGGCCGCACCGACCAGTTCGTCAAGCGCGTGGAGCGGGAGATGTACGCCGCGTCGGACGCCCAGGACTACGAGAAGGCCGCGATGCTGCGCGACGACCTCGGCGCGCTGCACAAGGCCCTGGAGAAGCAGGCAGTGGTCTTCGGCGACGGCACCGACGCCGACGTGATCGCTCTGGCAGAGGACCCGCTCGAGGTCGCCGTGCAGATCTTCCACGTCCGCTCGGGCCGGATCCGCGGCCAGCGCGGCTGGGTCGCCGACCGGGTCGAGGACCTCGACACCGGGGGACTGGTCTCGGAGTTCCTGCTGCAGCTCTACGCGGGGGAGGACCCCGACGCGATCCCCCGCGAGGTGCTGGTGCCGGCGGTTCCCGAGGACGCCGCGACGCTCGAGCAGCTGCTGACCGAGACACGTGGGTCGCGGGTCACCATCCGGGTCCCGCGGCGCGGCGACAAGCGCACCCTCCAGGAGACGGTGGCGCAGAACGCGAAGCAGTCGTTGACGCTGCACAAGACCAAGCGGGCCAGCGACCTGACCGTGCGCAGCCAGGCGCTCGAGGAGATCCAGCACGCCCTCGACCTGCCCGAGGCGCCGCTGCGGATCGAGTGCTACGACATCTCCAACCTCCAGGGCACCGAGGTCGTCGGGTCGATGGTGGTCTTCGAGGACGGGCTGGCCCGCAAGGGCG
Source organism: uncultured Actinomycetota bacterium (assembly GCA_963756045.1). Taxonomy (GTDB): domain Bacteria; phylum Actinomycetota; class Actinomycetes; order Propionibacteriales; family Nocardioidaceae; genus Marmoricola. The sequence goes on along the minus strand of CAVWML010000002.1, from coordinate 73,274 downwards.
AGTACCGCCGGTTCGTCGTCCGCGGTGTCGACGGCCAGAACGACGTCGCCTCGATGCACGAGGTGATCACCCGGCGGTTCCGGCGGCTGCTCGACGAGCGCATCGAGTCGCCCGACCTGACCGGGGGAGAGGTCAACCCGGACGACCCGGCCGGGCCCCTCCTCGTCGACCCCGACACCGGGCGCCCGAAGAAGTTCGCCTACACCCCGGGGCTGGTGGTCGTCGACGGCGGCCCACCACAGGTCGCGGCGGCCCAGCGCGCGCTCGACGAGCTCGGCATCGACGACGTCCCGATCTGCGGGCTGGCCAAGCGGCTCGAGGAGGTATGGCTGCCCGGTGACCCCGACCCGGTGATCCTGCCCCGCTCGAGCGAGGGCCTCTACCTCCTTCAGCGGGTGCGCGACGAGGCGCACCGGTTCGCCATCACCCACCACCGGTCCCGTCGCTCGCGGACCATGGTGGAGAGCCTCCTCGACGACGTCCCCGGGCTCGGCGAGGTGCGGCGCAAGACCCTGATGAAGCATTTCGGCTCCCTCAAGAAGCTCCGGACTGCCACCATCGAGGAGATCGCGGAGGTGCCGGGCATCGGGCGCCGTACCGCCATCGCGATCGCCGAGGCCGTGGCAGCCCAGCCCACGCCGGTCTCGGTCAACACGGCCACAGGTGAGATCCAGTTATGAGTCCAGACCGAGCCCAGGGCGAGCTCGTCGTCGTCACCGGGATGACCGGTGCCGGCCGCAGCACGGCTGCCAAGGAGCTCGAGGACGTCGGCTACTTCGTGGTCGACAACCTGCCGCCCGAGCTGGTCAGTGCGGTGGTCCGCCTGGTCGACGGCAAGCAGGGGATCTCCCAGCCGGTCGCCGTCGTCGTCGACGTGCGCGCCGGGGTCTTCTTCGACAGCCTGCGCGAGGAGCTCGCCCGCGCGTTCCCGACGCGGCGCACGACGCTGCTCTTCCTCGAGGCCTCCGACGACATCCTGGTCCGCCGCCAGGAGGCTGCCCGACGGCCGCACCCGCTCCAGGGCTCGGGCCGGCTGCTCGAGGGCATCACCCGCGAGCGCGCGGTGATGGGCGACCTGCGCGGCGACGCCGACCTCGTCATCGACACCACCGCCCTCAACGTCAACCAGCTCAAGGCCCAGGTCTCTGCGTCGTTCGGCACCCCCGACACCGCCCGGCTCCGCATCACCGTGGTCAGCTTCGGGTTCAAGTACGGCGTGCCGGTCGATGCCGACCTGCTGGCCGACATGCGGTTCCTGCCCAACCCGTTCTGGGTGCCCGAGCTGCGCGAGCGCACCGGCCAGGACCCCGAGGTCGCGGCGTACGTCACCGAGCGTGCGGACGCCCAGGAGTTCCTCGAGCGCTACGTGCCGGTGATCCGGACCGTCGGCGCCGGCTACCTCCGCGAGGGCAAGCGCTTCATGACCGTGGCCATCGGGTGCACCGGCGGCAAGCACCGCAGCGTGGCCATGTCCGAGGAGATCGCCGTACGCCTGCGCGACGCCGGGCTGGAGGCCGACACCTCGCACCGTGACCTCGGCCGGGAGTGACCCGGGCTCACGGGGCGTGCGGCAGGATGCCCGCATGAAGTGGTCGACCGAGCCGTCCGTGGTCGCGCTCGGCGGCGGCCACGGGCTCGCGGCGTCGCTGACCGCGCTGCGCTCGGTGACCACCGACCTCACCGCCGTGGTCACCGTCGCGGACAACGGGGGCTCCTCCGGGCGGCTGCGCCAGGAGTTCGGGGTGCTGCCTCCGGGCGACCTGCGGATGGCGCTCGCGGCGCTGTGCGGTGACGACCGCTGGGGCCAGACCTGGGCGAAGGTGCTGCAGCACCGGTTCGAGTCGGACGGGGAGATGGACGGCCACTCGATGGGCAACCTGCTCATCGTCACCCTGTGGGACCTCCTGCACGACCACGTCGACGGGCTCGACTGGGTGGCCGGGCTGCTCGGCGCCCGTGGCCGGGTGCTGCCGATGGCCACCTCGCCGCTCGACATCACCGCCGAGGTCCGGGGGGCCGGCGCCGACCCCGCCGGGGTGAGCACGGTGCGCGGGCAGGTGGAGGTCGCCACCACCCCCGGCGAGGTCCTCTCGGTGGCGCTGGACCCGGCCGACGCGGCCGCGTGCCCCGAGGCGGTGACGGCGATCATGGAGGCCGACTGGGTCGTCCTGGGCCCCGGGTCCTGGTACACCAGCGTCCTCCCGCACCTGCTCGTCCCCGGTCTGCGCGACGCGCTGTGCCGTACGCCGGCCCGCGTCGTGGTCTCGATGAACCTCGAGCCGCACACCGAGGAGACCCGGGGCTACGACCTCGCCGACCACCTCGAGGTGATGCTGCGGCTGGCCCCGGACCTGTCCGTCGACACCGCCCTGGTCGACCCCCGAGCGGTGCACGACGAGGCCCGGCTGAGGGCTCTCGCGGACCGGCTCGGCGCCCGGTTGTGGGTCGAGGACGTACGGTCCGATAGACCGGGCGTGCATGATCCTCAAAAACTCGGTTCTGCGTACGCGCGGTTGTTCGAGAAGACTTAGGGTGACGACATGGCGATGACGGCACAGGTCAAGGCAGAACTTGCGAACACCCAAGTGACCAAGACCTGCTGCCGCAAGGCCGAGGTGTCCTCGATGCTGCGCTTCGCCGACGCCCTCCACCTGGTCAACGGCGGCATCGTCGTCGAGGCCGAGCTCGACACCGGGGCGGCCGCCCGCCGGATGCGGCGCGACATCACCGAGGTCTTCGGCCACCATCCCGAGGTGGTGATGCTCAAGGGCAGCGGCATCCGCCGCGGCTCGCGCTACATCGTCCGGGTCTCCCGCGAGGGCGAGGCGCTGGCACGACAGACCGGTCTGATCGACACCCGCAACCGGCCCGTCCGCGGCCTGCCGCCGGTCGTCGTCAACGGCTCCGGCTGCGACGCCGTCGCCGCCTGGCGCGGCGCCTTCCTGGCCCACGGCTCGCTCACCGAGCCCGGCCGGTCGAGCTCGCTGGAGGTCACCTGCCCCGGCCCGGAGGCGGCCCTCGCCCTGGTCGGCTCCGCACGCCGTCTCGGCATCTCGGCCAAGGCTCGCGAGGTCCGCGGCGTCGACCGCGTCGTGATCCGCGACGGCGACGCCATCGGCCAGCTGCTCACCCGTCTGGGCGCCCACGAGTCGCTTGCTCGCGTGGGAGGAGCGCCGCATGCGCCGCGAGGTGCGGGCCACCGCCAACCGGCTGGCCAACTTCGACGACGCCAACCTGCGCCGGTCCGCGCGCGCCGCGGTGGCCGCCGGCGCCCGGGTCGACCGCGCCCTGGAGATCCTCGGCGAGGACATCCCCGACCACCTGCGCCAGGCCGGCACGCTGCGTCTCGAGCACAAGCAGGCCTCGCTGGAGGAGCTCGGCCAGCTCAGCGAGCCGGTGCTGACCAAGGACGCCATCGCCGGTCGTATCCGCCGGCTGCTGGCCATGGCCGACAAGAAGGCCGAGGACCTCGGCATCCCGAACACCGAGGCGTCGCTGACCCCCGAGATGCTGGCCGAAGAGGCCTGACGGACGTCGCGCGAAGTTACCCGCGCGTACCGACCCACGCCTTCTTTAACGATCCAATTGCGCGATAGGGTCGTCGCGTTGCCCCTCGACACCGCCGTACAGGAGACCCTGCTGTGACCGTCCGCGTAGGCATCAACGGATTCGGCCGCATCGGCCGCAACTTCTTCCGCGCCGTACTCGCCCAACAGGCCGCCGGCGACGCCGACATCGAGATCGTCGGCGTCAACGACCTGACCGACCCCAAGGCTCTCGCCCACCTGCTGAAGTTCGACACGATCCTCGGCGTGCTCCGCGAGGACGTCAGCGCCTCCGACGACGCGATCCGGGTCGGCGACCGCACGATCAACGTCCAGGCCGAGCGCGACCCGGCCTCGCTGAAGTGGTCCGACCTCGGCGTCGACGTCGTCGTGGAGTCCACCGGCTTCTTCACCGACGCGACCAAGGCCCGCGCCCACGTGGACGCCGGTGCCAAGAAGGTCATCATCTCCGCGCCGGCCTCCAACGAGGACATCACGGTCGTCATGGGCGTCAACCACGGTCACTACGACCCCGAGCAGCACACCGTGATCTCCAACGCGTCGTGCACCACCAACTGCCTGGCGCCGATGGCGAAGGCGCTCAACGACGGTCTCGGCATCAACAAGGGCCTGATGACGACGGTGCACGCGTACACCGCCGACCAGAACCTCCAGGACAACATCCACAAGGACCTGCGTCGCGCCCGGGCCGCCGCGGTCAACATCGTGCCGACCTCGACCGGCGCCGCGAAGGCGATCGGTCTGGTGCTGCCCGAGCTCAAGGGCAAGCTCGACGGCTACGCGCTGCGCGTGCCGACCCCGACGGGCTCGCTCACCGACCTCACCTTCGAGGCCGCGCGCGAGACCTCCGTCGACGAGGTGAACTCGATCGTCGAGAAGGCCGCCGACGGCCGCTACCTGCGCTACTCCACCGACCCGATCGTCTCCTCCGACATCGTCACCGACCCGGCGTCGTGCATCTTCGACGCGCCGCTGACCAAGGTCATCGGCAACCAGGTCAAGGTGGCCGGCTGGTACGACAACGAGTGGGGCTACTCCAACCGCCTCGCCGACCTGATCGCCTACGTCGGCACCAGTCTCTGACCCGGTGGGGAGCTACCAGCACCTCGGAGACGTCGCCGGCAAGCGGGTACTGGTCCGCTCGGACCTCAACGTGCCCCTCGACGGCACCCGCATCACCGACGACGGACGCATCCGGGCCAGCGTGCCCACGATCCGCGAGCTGAGCGACGCCGGTGCCCGCGTCGTCGTGACCGCTCACCTCGGCCGGCCGAAGGGTGCGCCCGAGGAGCGCTACTCGCTGCGTCCGGTCGCCCAGCGGCTCGGCGAGCTGCTCGACCACGAGGTCGCCTTCGCGACCGACACGGTGGGTGACTCCGCACGCGAGGTCGTCGGCCGGCTCGAGGACGGTCAGGTCGCGCTGCTCGAGAACGTCCGGTTCAACGCGGGGGAGACCAGCAAGGACGACGCCGAGCGGGCCGCGTTCGCCGACGAGCTCGCCTCGCTGGCCGATGCGTTCGTCAGTGACGGGTTCGGCGTCGTACACCGCAAGCAGGCGAGCGTGTACGACGTCGCGCAGCGGCTGCCGCACGCGATGGGCGGGCTCGTCCGCGACGAGATCGCGGTGCTGCGCCGGCTGACCGAGCAGCCCGAGCGGCCCTACGTCGTGGTGCTCGGCGGCTCGAAGGTGAGCGACAAGCTCGCCGTGATCGACAACCTGCTCGGCAAGGCCGACAAGCTCCTGATCGGCGGCGGGATGGTGTTCACCTTCCTCAAGGCCGAGGGGCACGACGTCGGCGGGAGCCTGCTGGAGGAGGACCAGGTCGGCACCTGCCGCGACTACCTCACCCGCGCTGCCGAGACGGGCGTCGAGATCGTGCTCCCGACCGACGTCGTGGTGGCCCCCGAGTTCCCGTCGGGCGGCTCCACACCGACACCGACCGTGGTGCCGGTCGACGCGATCCCGGCCGACCAGATCGGCCTCGACATCGGGCCCGACTCGGGCCAGGCCTTCGCCGCGGCCATCGCCGGCGCGAGGACGGTCTTCTGGAACGGGCCGATGGGCGTCTTCGAGGCCGACGCGTTCGCCGAGGGCACGCGTGCGGTCGCCCAGGCGCTCACCGAGGTCGACGGCCTCTCGGTCGTCGGAGGCGGCGACTCGGCCGCGGCCGTGCGCAAGCTCGGCTTCGACGAGGCAGCGTTCGGGCACATCTCGACCGGGGGCGGGGCCAGCCTCGAGTACCTCGAGGGCAAGGACCTCCCCGGCATCACGGTCCTGGAGGACTGATGGCTGGGCGAAGCTCCCGGCGCACCCCGCTGATGGCGGGGAACTGGAAGATGAACCTGAACCACCAGGAGGCCGTGGTCCTGGTGCAGAAGCTGGCCTGGACGCTGGCCGACAAGAAGCACGACTTCGGCAAGGTCGAGGTCGTCGTCGTCCCGCCGTACACCGACCTGCGCAGCGTGCAGACCGTGGTCGACGGCGACCGCCTGCTGATCGGGTACGGCGCCCAGGACGTCTCCGTGCACGACGACGGCGCGTACACCGGCGAGATCTCGGCGGCCATGCTGGCCAAGCTGGGCTGCTCCGTTCGTGGTGGTCGGGCACAGCGAGCGGCGCGAGCACCACGGTGAGGACGACGCGCTCGTCAACGCCAAGGCCCACAAGGCGCTCGCCGCGGGCATGACCCCGATCGTGTGCGTGGGCGAGGGGCTCGAGGTGCGTCGCGAGGGCCGGCAGGTGGAGCACACGCTCGCGCAGGTCGACGGCTCGCTGGCCGGCTTCACGCCGAAGCAGGTCGCCGGCCTGGTCGTGGCCTACGAGCCCGTCTGGGCCATCGGCACCGGCGAGGTCGCCACCCCCGACGACGCCCAGGAGGTGTGCGCCGCGATCCGGGCCAGGATCGGCGAGACCTCGGGCGACGAGGCAGCGGCCGCCGCTACGCATCCTGTACGGCGGATCGGTGAAGGCGGCCAACGTCGCTGGCATCATGCAGCGGCCCGACGTGGACGGATGCCTGGTCGGCGGGGCCAGCCTCCAGGCCGACGAGTTCGGCGGTATCTGCCGTTTCTACGACATGCCACTCATCTGAGTGGCGTGGCGAATCGGTTAGAGTCTGCGCCGTGGCTATCGTCTTCGAGGTCTTGCTCGTCATCTCGAGCTTGCTCATGATCCTGCTGGTGCTCCTCCACAAGGGGCGCGGCGGCGGGCTCTCCGACATGTTCGGTGGCGGCGTCTCCAGTGGTCTGGGCGGATCGTCCGTGGCCGAGCGCAACCTCGACCGCATCACGATCGGTATCGGTCTGGTGTGGTTCGCGTGCGTGGTGGGGCTCGGACTGCTGCTCAAGACCGGCAGCTGAGCCGGCCCAGCGGCGACAGACCTCAAGCAGACTTCGAAGGAGACGAACCGTGGCAGGCGGCGGAAACGCCATCCGGGGCAGCCGGGTCGGCGCAGGCCCCATGGGCGAGGCGGAGCGGGGCGAAGTCAGCCCCCCGCCAGAACATCACCTACTTCTGCTCTCACGAGCACCGCACGCTGGTCGCGTTCGCCATCGAGGCGGTCGTCCCCGAGACCTGGGACTGCCCCCGCTGCGGGCTGCCGGCGAGCATGGACTCCGAGAACCCCCCTCCGGCCCCCAAGATCGAGCCGTACAAGACCCACCTGGCCTACGTGAAGGAGCGCCGCTCCGACGCCGAGGCCAAGAACATCCTCGACGAGGCCCTCCAGACCCTGCGCCAGCGCCGCAAGTCCGGCGACGTCGTCTTCTAACCCCGCCGACCGGGGGATCGGTGCGCGCCCCAAGACGCTGACCGGGGGGTTGCTGCACGCTCGACAGTGGGCGGGGGTTCTGTGTCACCTCGGTCGCGTGCCTGTGGATGGCGACAGCGCCGAATCGGAGGTGCGGTCCATCGTTCCGCTCGCCGGATCGTCAGAGGAGGGAGGCGGCGTCGGTGTCGAGGAACCAGGTGGTGTCGGGGACGGTGATGCCGCGGGCGGGGGTGGCGTGGACGGTGCCCTCGGTGGCCAGGGACCGGGCGACGGCGTCGGCCTTGCCGTCGCCGGAGACGAGGAACCAGACCTCGCGGGTGCGGTTCAGGGCCGGGAAGGTCAGGCTGATCCGCTCCGGGGGCGGTTTCGGCGAGCCGGTGACCGCGACGGCGATCCGGTCGTCGACGTCGAGCTGGGGGAAGCCGGGGAAGAGCGAGGCGACGTGGCCGTCGGGTCCGAGCCCGAGCAGCACGAGGTCGAACTCACCTGAGCCGGTCGAGCGGACGAGCTGCTCGTACGCCGCCGCCGCGTCCTCGATGTCCTCGTGCGCCTCGTCGGAGGCGGGCATGGCGTGCACGCGGGCGGGGTCGGCCACGACGAGGTCGAGCAGGTCGAGGCCCACCGCCCGGTCGTTGCGGTCGCTGGAGTCGGCGGGCACGTAGCGCTCGTCGCCCCAGTAGAAGTCGACCTGCTTCCAGTCGACGCCCGAGCTGTCTCGGGCGGCAACGGCGCGGTAGATCTCGTCGGCGATCGTGCCTCCGGTCAGCGCCACGGACGGGACCCGACCCGACGCCTGCACCTCGGCGAGCTTCGAGACGAACCGCTCGGCCACGAAGGCAGCGAGCGTGGCCGAGTCCTCGAACACCTCGACCGTGGTCACGGCGCCCCCTTCTTCGCGAGCCGCTTGGCGACGGAGGCGTAGACGTCGTCCTCGTCCAGCCGGCGCAGCTCCTCGGCGAGCAGCTCGGGGATGTCGCGCCGCTTCAGTGCCACCGGCCGGTCGGGCTGGCCGGGGGAGACGAACGAGGCCAGCTTGCCGTCGGGGCGGGCGATGACGATGTCGCCGGCCTTCTGCCGCAGCACGACCTCGGTGATCCCCGGGCCCTTCGAGCTGTGCCGTTCGACGTCGGCCTTCAGGCGCAGGCCCAGCCAGGTCGCGAGGAGGTCAGCGCTCGGGCTCACCCGCTCGGCCGTCACCGAGGCAGATCGCACCTTCTCGGGGTGCTGGTCCAGCGCGGCGGCCAGCAGCGCACGCCACGGGGTGATCCGGGTCCAGGCCAGGTCGGTGTTGCCGGTGGCGTACGCCGCGCACTGCGTGGCCAGCGCCTGGGTCTTGGCCCGTCGTGCGGCCGCGGCATCGGTGATCCGGCGCTGGGCCAGCGCGCCGATGGGGTCAGCAGCGGGGTCGGCCGGGGGATCCGCCGGCCACCAGCAGGCCACGGGCGAGTCGGGCAGGAGCAGCGGCAGCACGACCGACTGGGCGTGCTTGACGACCTCGCCCTTGAGCCGGATCAGGGCGTGCTCGCCACTCCACCCCGACCCGGTGGCGACCTGGGCGTGGATCTCGCCGGCTCCGCGTCCGTCGCCGTGGATGACGCCCAGCACCCGGGCTGGGTGCTCCTGCGAGGCCGCGCGCGCACACTCGATCGCGTGCGGCGCGGCGTCCTCGTCGACCACGACGACGAGCGTCATGACCATGCCCATCGCCGGGCTGCCGGCCCGCTTGCGCGCCTCCATCAGCGCGGCGGAGATGCCCGACGCGTTGGTGTCCGTCAGCTCCATCATGGGCGCCTCCACTGTCGGCCCTCGCGGGCGAGCATGTCGTGCGCCGACTGCGGACCCCACTCACCGGGGGCGTACTGCTCGACGCTCCGCCGGCCGGCCTCGTCGGCCTTCGCCCAGTGCTCGAGGACCGGGTCGAGGATCTTCCAGCACAGCTCGACCTCGGCGTTCTGCGGGAACAGCGGCGGGTCCCCGAGCAGTACGTCGAGGATGAGCCGCTCGTAGGCCTCCGGGCTGTTCTCGGTGAACGAGCCGCCGTAGGCGAAGTCCATGTTCACGTCGCGGATCTCCATGGCGCCGCCGGGCACCTTGGAGCCGAACCTGATGGTGGCGCCCTCGTCGGGCTGGATCCGGAACACGATCGCGTTGTGCGTGAGGTCCTCGGTGGCCGTCTCGGCGAAGGGCAGGTGCGGGGCCCGCTTGAACACCACGGCCACCTCGGTCACCCGCCGGCCGAGGCGCTTGCCGGTGCGCAGGTAGAACGGCACCCCGGCCCACCGCCGTGTCTCCACCTCGACCGTGATGGCCGCGAACGTCTCGGTCGTCGAGGTCTTCTTGATGTCCTCCTCGTCGAGGTAGCCGATCACCTTCTCGCCGCCGGCCCACCCGGCGGCGTACTGGCCGCGGGCGGTGTGCAGGTCGAGGCGGGGAGGCAGCCTGACCGAGGAGAGCACCTTCTCCTTCTCCGCCCGCAGGTTGGCCGCGTCGAAGGAGAGCGGCTCCTCCATGGCGACCAGCGCGAGCAGCTGGAGGAGGTGGTTCTGGATCACGTCACGGGCGGCGCCGATGCCGTCGTAGTAGCTGGCGCGGCCGCCGATGCCGATGTCCTCGGCCATCGTGATCTGCACGTGGTCGACGTAGTTGCCGTTCCAGATCGGCTCGAAGAGGTTGTTGGCGAAGCGCATCGCGAGGATGTTCTGCACCGTCTCCTTGCCGAGGTAGTGGTCGATCCGGAAGACCGACTCGGGCGGGAACACCTCGTTGATGGTCGCGTTGAGCTCGCGCGCCGACGTCAGGTCGTGGCCGAACGGCTTCTCCACGACGACGCGGCGCCAGCTGTCGGGCCCGCCGTCGGTGAGCCCGTGCTCCTGGAGCTGGGTGATCACGTCGCCGAAGAACCGCGGCGGGATCGAGAGGTAGAACGCGTGGTTGCCGCGGGTGCCGCGGACCTCGTCCAGATCCTCGATGGTGCGACGCAGCCGAGCGAACTGGACGTCGTCGGCGAAGTCGCCCGGCACGAACCGGAACCCCTCGGCGAGCTGGCGCCACACCTCCTCGCGGAACTCCGTGCGCGAGTGCTCCTTGACGGCCTCGTGCACGATCTGGGCGAAGTCCTCGTCGGCCCAGTCGCGCCGGGCGTACCCGACCAGGCTGAAGCCGGGTGGCAGCAGCCCCCGGTTGGCGAGGTCGTAGATCGCCGGCATCACCTTCTTGCGTGCCAGGTCGCCGGTGACGCCGAAGAGGACGAGGCCGCACGGCCCGGCGATCCGGGGCAGGCGACGGTCCGAGGGGTCCCGCAGGGGATTGATCCGCTCAGCGGTCACTGACGGTGCTCCCGGTAGTAGGCGATCAGGGCTTGCGTGGAGGCGTCCTGGGCGGCCAGCGCCTGCGCATCGCCGTCGATGGCGGGACCGACCTGCTGCGCCAGCTGTTTGCCGAGCTCGACGCCCCACTGGTCGAAGCTGTCGATGCCCCAGACCACGCCCTGGGTGAAGGTGATGTGCTCGTAGAGCGCCACCAGCTGGCCCAGCACCGAGGGGGTCAGCGCGGGCGCCATGATCGAGGCGGTCGGCCGGTTGCCGGTGAAGACCCGCGCGGGCACGATCTCCTCGCGGGTGCCCTCCTGGCGCACCTCGTCGGCCGTCTTGCCGAACGCCAGCGCACGCGTCTGCGCCAGGAAGTTGGCCAGGAACAGCTCGTGCACGTCGGTGTCGCCGTCCTTCAGCGCGGCGGGTACGACGGGTTGGCGAAGCCGATGAAGTCGGCCGGGATCAGCCGCGTTCCCTGGTGGATCAGCTGGTAGAAGGCGTGCTGCCCGTTCGTGCCGGGCTCGCCCCAGAACACCTCGCCGGTCTCGGTCGAGACGGGGGTGCCGTCCCAGCGCACGCCCTTGCCGTTGGACTCCATCGTCAGCTGCTGGAGGTACGCCGGGAAGCGATGCAGCAGCTGGGCATAGGGGAGCACCGCATGGGTCTGCGCCCCGAGGAAGTTGGAGTACCAGACGTTGAGCATGCCCATGATCGCCGGCACGTTGCGCCCGAGGGCGACCGTGCGGAAGTGCTCGTCGATCTTGTGGAAGCCGCGCAGGAAGTCCGCGAAGCACTTGGGGCCGATGGCCACCACGAGCGAGGTGCCGATGGCCGAGTCGACGGAGTAGCGGCCACCGACCCAGTCCCAGAAGCCGAAGGCGTTCGCCGGGTCGATACCGAAGTCCGCAACCTTGTCGAGCGCCGTGGAGACGGCGACGAAATGGCGGCTGACCGCCTCCTTCTGGTCGACCCTCTGCTCCTTCTGGGCGAGCTGCTCGAGCAGCCAGCTGCGGCAGAGCCGGGCGTTGGTCAGCGTCTCGAGGGTGCCGAAGGTCTTGCTGGAGACGATGAACAGCGTGCTGGCGGCGTCGAGGCCGGCCAGCTTGGTCGCCGCGTCGGTCGGGTCGATGTTGCTGATGAAGCGGCACTCCAGACCCTCCTGGCGGTAGGGCTCGAGCGCCTCGTAGGCCATCACCGGGCCCAGGTCGGAGCCGCCGATGCCGATGTTGACGACCGTGCGGATGCGCTCCCCGGTCACCCCGGTCCAGCGCCCGTCGCGGACCTTGTCGGCGAACTCGTAGACCCGCTGGAGCACCTCGTGGACCTCGGTGACGACGTCGGTCCCGTCGACCTGGAGGCGGTCACGGTCGGGCCGGCGCAGGGCGGTGTGGAGCACGGCGCGGTCCTCGGTCGGGTTGACGTGCTCGCCCTCGAACATCGCCGCGCGCCGCTCCTGGAGTCCCACCTCGGCGGCGAGGTCGAGCAGCGCGTCGAGGACGTCGCCGTGCACGAGCGACTTCGAGAGGTCGACGTGCAGGTCGCCGGCCTGGAAGGTGAGCCGCTCGACGCGGCCCGGGTCCTCGGCGAACCACGACCGGAGGTCCGGGTCCAGCGTTTCGGCCAGGCCCTGGAGCCGCTTCCACGCCTCGGTGGACGTGGGGTCCCGGGGCGCCGTCTTCACGACCGGTCGGCCCCGTCGAGGCTGGTCTGCACGGTCTCGAGGAGCTCGCCCCACGCCTTCTCGAACTTGCTCCACCCCCTCCTCCTCGAGCACGCGGATCACGTCGTCGTAGTCGATGCCGGCCTGCTCGAGGTCCTTCATCACCTGGTGGGCCGACTCGTAGTTGGGGCGGACCTGGTCGCCGATGATCTCGCCGTGGTCTCGGACCGCGTCGAGCGTCTTCTCCGGCATGGTGTTCACGGTGTTCTCGACGACGAGGTCGTCGACGTACATCGTGTCCTTGTAGTCGGGGTTCTTCACGCCGGTCGAGGCCCACAGCGGCCGCTGGGTGTTGGCGCCCGCGTCACGCAGTCGCTCCCACCGCTCGCCGGCGAAGGTCTGCTCGTAGAGCTCGTAGGCGAGGCGGGCGTTGGCGACGCCGGCCTTGCCGAGCAGGTCGTCGCTGGCGCCGGTCTTGTTGAGCCGGTTGTCGATCTCGGTGTCGACGCGGCTGACGAAGAACGAGGCCACCGAGTGGATCGACGACAGGTCGTGACCGTTGTCGAGGGCCTTCTCCAGGCCGGCGAGGTAGGCCTCCATCACGCCGCGGTAGCGGTCGAGACCGAAGATCAGCGTGACGTTGATGCTGATGCCGTCGCCGAGCGCGTCCGTGATCGCCGGGGCCCCCTCGGTGGTCGCCGGGATCTTGATGAACAGGTTCTCCCGGTCGACCTCCTTCCAGAGCGCCCGCGCCGACTCGAGGGTGAGGTCCTGGTCGTGGGCGAGCCGCGGGTCGACCTCGATGGAGACCCGGCCGTCGACGCCGTTCGTGGCGTCGTAGACCGGCTTCATCACGTCGCACGCGTTGCGGACGTCGGTGGTGGTGATCGCGAAGACCGTGTCGTCGACGTCCTTGCCCTGGCGTGCGAGCTCACGGACCTGCTCGTCGTAGCGCTCGCCGTTCGACAGCGCCGCGGCGAAGATCGACGGGTTGGTGGTCACCCCCACGACGTGCTCGTTCGTGATGAGGTCGGCGAGGTTGCCGGTCTCGATGCGTTCGCGGGAGAGGTCGTCGAGCCAGATGGAGACGCCCGCCTCCGACAGCTCCTGCAGGTGGTCAGTCATGTGGATGTCCTCGATTCCTGATGTTCATTCCGGTGCGGTTGCGCGGCCCGTTCGGCTCACCTTGGTCAACCGGTGGCCACCCGGATGCTGTCCTCGGCCGCGTCTGCCACGGCCTGGGCGGTGATGCCGAACTCGCGGAAGATGCGCGAGTACTCCGCCGAGGCGCCGTAGTGCTCCAGCGAGACGATCCGGCCGTGGTCGCCGACGATCTCGCGCCAGCCCTGCGCCACCCCGGCCTCGACACTGACCCGCGCCTTGATGTTCGGGGGGATCACGCTCTCGCGGTAGGCGACTGTCTGCTCGTCGAACCACTCTCGGCACGGCATCGAGACGACCCTGGCCTTCACGCCCTTCTCGGCGAGCAGCTCGCGGGCCTGCACGGCGAGCTGCACCTCCGAGCCGGTGCCGACCAGGATCACGTCGGGGTTGCCGTCCTCGGCATCGACGAGGACGTAGCCGCCCTTGGCGACGTCGTCGGTCGGGTTGAATCCGTCGGTCCCCCGCGGGAACACGGGCACGTTCTGCCGGGTCAGGACGAGCCCGGCGGGACGGTCGGTGTTCTCCATGATCGCCCGCCAGCAGGCGGTGGTCTCGTTGGCGTCGCCGGGGCGTACGACGTCCAGCCCGGGGATGGCGCGCAGAGCGGCCAGGTGCTCGATCGGCTGGTGCGTCGGCCCGTCCTCGCCGAGGCCGATGGAGTCGTGCGTCCAGACGTAGGTGACCGGCAGCCCCATCAGCGCCGCGAGACGCACCGCGCCCCGCATGTAGTCGGAGAAGGTCAGGAAGGTGCCGCCGAACACCCGGGTGCCACCGTGCACGGTGATCCCGTTCATGATCGCGCCCATGCCGTGCTCGCGGATGCCGAAGTGGAGCACGCGGCCCTCGAAGGGGTCTGCCTTCCACATCTTCGTCGCCCGGTCGGTCGGCAGGAACGACGCGGCGCCCTCGATGGTCGTGTTGTTGGACTCGGCGAGGTCGGCCGAGCCACCCCAGAACTCCGGCACGGTCTTCGCGATCGCCTGGATGACCGCGCCCGAGGCCTTGCGCGTGGCCATCCCCTTCTCGTCGGCCGGGAAGGTCGGCAGCTCGTCGGCCCAGCCCTCGGGGAGGTTGCGGCCCTTCATCCGGTGGAGCAGCTTGCTGCGCACGGCGTACCGCGAGGCCCACTCCTGGTAGCGCTGGTCCCAGGCCTCGCCGTCGAGCGCGCCGCGCTCGCGCAGCTTGCGGGTGTGCTCGATGACCGCGGGCGGTACCTCGAAGGTCTGCTCCGGGTCGAACCCGAGGATCTTCTTCGTCGCAGCGACCTCGTCGGCACCCAGGGCGGAGCCGTGGGCGGTGCCGTGGCCCTGCTTGTTGGGCGCCGGCCACGCGATGATCGTCTTCAGCCGGATGAAGCTCGGCCGGTCCGTGACCGTCTCGGCCTTCCGGATCGCCTCGTAGAGCGCTGGCACGTCCTCCTTGTAGGAGTGGCCGCCGTTGGTCCAGTCGACGGTCTGGACGTGCCAGCCGTAGGCCTCGTAGCGGGCCGCGACGTCCTCGATGAGGGCGATGTTGGTGTCGTCCTCGATGGAGATCTGGTTGTCGTCGTAGATCAGGGTGAGGTTGCCCAGCGCCTGCACGCCGGCGATGGCCGATGCCTCCGCGCTGACGCCCTCCTCGATGTCGCCGTCGGAGCACAGGGCGTAGACGTGGTGGTCGAAGGGTGACTCGCCGGGCGCCGCCTCGGGGTCGAACAGGCCGCGCTCCTTGCGGGCGGCCATGGCCATCCCGACGGCGTTGCCGATGCCCTGGCCGAGCGGTCCGGTCGTGGTCTCGACACCCGCGGTGTGGCCGTACTCCGGGTGGCCCGGAGTCTTGCTGCCCCAGGTGCGCAGCGACTTGAGGTCCTCGAGCTCCAGACCCCAGCCGCCGAGGTAGAGCTGGATGTAGAGCGTCAGGCTGGAGTGCCCGCACGAGAGCACGAACCGGTCGCGGGCGATCCAGTCGGGATCGGCCGGGTCGTGCCGCATCACCTTCTGGAAGAGGAGATAGGCGGCAGGAGCCAGGCTCATCGCGGTGCCGGGGTGACCGTTGCCGACCTTCTGCACGGCGTCCATGGCGAGCACCCTGACGGTGTCCACGGCCTGCTCGTCGATCTCGCTCCAGTCCAGCTTCGCCTTGAGGGCCACGTCGATCCTTCCGGGTGGGGAGACGTCGTTCGGTGCAACCGATTCGAGCCTAGTGCGCAGCCGGGACGAAGGTCACGCCCGGCGATGCAAGCCGGCTCGGGGACCGGCGATAGACTCAGCCGGTCCGTACCCACCGGTGAAGGCGAGACACCCCCGCAATGAGCACCCCACCCGATCGCGAGGGGGCTCGCTGCGCTCGCCGGCGCCACGATCGGTCGGGGACCCCGCATGACCGCACTCGACTCCGAGGTGTCGGTCGGGTCGTCCCCCGGAGGGGCGAGCCAGCGGGCCGGCATCCGCGACGTCGTCGGTGCCTATGTCGGGCTGACCAAGCCCCGGGTCATCGAGCTGCTCCTGCTGACCACGGTGCCGGTGATGTTCTTCGCCGAGGGCGGCGTGCCGCCCCTGGCGCTGGTCGTCTGGACAGTCGTCGGCGGCACCCTCTCGGCCGGCAGCGCCAACGCGCTCAACTGCGTCTACGACCGCGACATCGACGAGCAGATGCGTCGCACCCGCCGTCGGGCGCTGCCTCGCCACATCGTCACGCCCCGGGCGGCACTGGTCTTCGGGCTGGCCCTGATGGTGGCCTCGACCCTGATCCTCGGCCTGCTCGTCAACTGGCTCTCGGCCCTGCTGGCCCTCGCGGCCAGTGCGTTCTACCTGTTCGGCTACACGATGCTGCTCAAACGTCGTACGACGCAGAACATCGTGTGGGGCGGCCTGGCCGGCTGCTTCCCGACGTTGATCGGCTGGACCGCCGTGACCGGCAGCCTCGCCTGGGCCCCGGTCGTGCTGTTCATGGTGGTCTTCTTCTGGACCCCGCCGCACACCTGGGCGCTGGCGCTGCGCTACCGCGAGGACTACGCCCGCGTCGACGTGCCGATGCTGCCGGTGGTCAAGGACGCCGAGGGCGTCGCACGCCGGATCGTGGCGTACTCCTGGGTGATGGTCGCGACCTCGCTGCTGCTCTGGCCGGTCGCCGGCACCGGTGTGGTCTACCCGATCGTCGCGAGCGTGCTCGGCGCGGGCTTCCTGCTCGAGGCGCACCTGATGTGGCAGCGCGCCCGGGGCAGCAACGAGCTCAGCGTGGTCCGGCCGATGCGGCTCTTCCACGGCTCGAACATGTACCTCTCGCTGCTGTTCGTCGCGGTCGCCCTCGACCCGCTGCTCAAGCGCTGAGGGCGCCCGGCCCTCAGGATCCGCTGGCCAGCGGAGTGGAGCATCGCCTCCATGACCTGCGTGGAGCGAGCCATCGCAGAGGTGGACCGCAGGAGGCGCGGAGCTCCAGCGCACGGTCATCACGGTGCGTCCCGCGACCGAGGCGAGCGTCGCCGAGTCGGCCCGGCCCACCTTGCCGCTGCCGCCGCACGACTTGTCCGAGCCGGTCACGACGCCGGACGGCGTCCGGTAGACGCTGTGGTCGACCGCGCGGCACTGGCTGGCGTAGACGCTGTCGGCGGTGCCGTCGTCGTCGAGCTGGAGCCAGGTGACCACGCCGTGCACCTCGGGCGTGACGCCCGGATGCCGTACGCAGCGAGCAGGCCGCCGTGGGGTCACCCGTCGTGTCGCTCGTGGACGAGGTCTGCAGGCCCAGCCTTCGCCGCTGCAGGCACCGCGGAGCACAGGTCGGCGGGGGCGTCGGGCTGCATCGGGCTCAGCTTGGCGGGAGGCTCGCTCCCGCACCCGGACAGCTAGAAGGGCGGCAGCGGCCAGCAGCGTCGCCACGCGCGTTCTCGACATTCCTCCGCCTCCGTGTGTACGCCGCCTCGGCCGGTCATTCCACCACAGCGCACGTCCCGGCCGAGGCCGTGGTGCGCCGTGCCGTCACGCCGTCTCGAGGAGTGACCAGATCGTCTTCGAGAGCCGGCCCACGTGCACCTTGGAGACGCACGCGGCGACTCCGGTGGCGCGGGCGCCCTCCTCGACGGCGGCGTCGAGGTGGGCCGAGAAGAGGACGATCATCTGGCTCGGGTGGCGCACGAGCATCTGCTCGGCCACCTCGAGCCCGGTCAGCCCGGGCATCCGGTTGTCGAGCACGACGACCGTGGGGACCGGCGGCGGGTCGAGGGCGTTGAACCGCTCGAGGGCCTGCGAGCCGTCGGCTGCCTCGCCGACGACGTCGAGTCCCGCGCGCTCCAGCAGCGTCCGGGCGAGGAGGCGCATGTCGGGCTCGTCGTCGACGACGAGCACGCTGGGCTTCTCGGCCTGTTCGGTGACTGTCATGGGGCAGGTCTCCTAAGTCGTCACTAGAGTCTGGCACGGCAGTTCGACGACGAAGCGCGTCGGCTGACCGGGGCGGCTCTCCGCCCAGATCCGCCCCTCGTGAGCCTCGACGATCCTACGGGAGATGTAGAGCCCGAGGCCGGTCCCGGACACGGAGTCGGCACGCCCGCGGACGAACTTCTCGAAGATGCGCTCGACCTGGTCGGGATCGATGCCCGCCCCATGGTCCTTCACCACGAGCCGGGCCACGCGGTCGTCGTGCTCGAGGGTGATCTCGATCGGGGCTGTCGGGAGGGGAGTTCTTGCGCGCGTTGTCGAGCAGGTTGGCCAGCACCTGCTGGATGCGGTCGGAGTCCCCGTCCACCGACGACGGGAGCCTCGGGGACCGTGAGCACGAGGTTCTCGCCGGGGCGTGCCGCCGAAGCCGTCGGCCGCCGTCCGCACCTCCTCGACGAGGTCGAACGGGTGCCGGATGTAGCCGAAGTGGTCGGACTCGATGCTCTCGGTGTCGAGGACGTCGCGGGTCATGGCCTGGAGGCGCCGGGCGTTGGTGAACGCGCGGCGTACGGCGTTGTGGCGGTCCTCGTCGCTCATCGCGTCCCAGTGGTCGAGGCTGGTCTGCAGGAAGCCGAGCACACCGGAGACCGGGGTGCGCAGCTCGTGGGAGACCACCGAGATGAACTCGTCCTGCGACCGGTTGAGCTCGCGCAGCCGCTGCTCCTGCTCGCGCGACTCGCGTAGCCGCCTCGCCAGCGTGATCGTCAGCATGAGGCCGATCGCCAGGAGAAGGAGGACCAGCACGAGGCCCACCGACTGGAGCGGGCCGGCCAGCGGGGCCACGAACTCCGAGCGCTTCTGGGTGAAGACGACCCGCCAGCCTGCCGAAGGTACGTCGCCGCTGACGACGAGCTGCTTGCCGACCTCGTGGAGTCCTTCCGAGAGCGTCGCCAGACGCGGGTCGGCCACCTTGGAGCCCAGACCCTTGCCCAGCGACGAGGCGATCACGGTGCCCTGGCTGTCGAGGAACTGCCAGGATCGCCGTGGACGACCGGTTGGTGGTCAGGCCCTCGATCTCCTGGCTGAAGGCCGAGTCGTCGGTCAGCGCCGCCTCGAACACGTAGGCGCCGCGCACGCTCGTCGGTGTCGGCACCGCGGATGGCCACGGCGAAGGCGTAGCTGGGCAGCTCGGTGGTCACGCTCGAGCGGGTCACCGGCAGGACCACGGCCGGGGTGGAGGCGCAGCGCGGCCTTGGTCTTGGCCCATCCTCCCGGGGGGTCGTAGGTCGAGCCGAGCCGACCGGGGCGCAGCAGCACGCCGTCGGTGATGGTGGCGTTGCTGTCGACGAGGAACGAGCCGGACTGGGCGTTCGGGTCGACGGAGAAGGTCTGCAGGATCTTCTGGTCGGCCGCACTGCCCGGGGTCAGCTGCCAGGGTCGCGCACCGAGCCCGCCGAGCGAGGCGATGCCCGACTGCACCCGCGCGTCGAAGCTGTCGGCGGTGGTGCGCACCTGCGCCACCTTCGCCCTCTCCAGCGCCTGGGTGCCCTGGTCGGCGGCCGAGCGCAGGAGCACGATCACCACGACCCCGACCATCAGCACGGCGAGCCCGGCGACGGCCGGGACGAGACGGTCACGCACGGACATCGGCTGCTCCTTCGACTGATGCACCCTGGACCGGGATGCTCACGGGGTCGACCTGCGGGTAGGAGACGACGAAGCGGGCCCCTCCGCTGTCGGACGACGCGACCGAGACCTCGCCGCCCATGCTGGCCGCGAACTCGCGGACGATGGCGAGACCCAGACCCACCCCGCGGGTGGACACGACCGCGTCGCCGCCGCCCCGGAAGAACCGGCTGAAGATCTGCTCGCGCTCGGCCGCCGGGACGCCCGGGCCCTCGTCGTCGACGACGAGGTCGACCAGGCCGTGGCTCTCCCTCACCGAGACCAGGATGGTGGTGCCGGCAGGGGAGTACTTCTCGGCGTTGCCGACCAGGTTGGACACGACCCGCTCGACGGCCTGGGCCGACCCCAGGACCCGCAGGCCCTGCGCGACGTCGTGCACGACCCGGTGGTCGGGGGCCAGGTCGGATCGGTCCTCGATGAAGCTGGCCACCGTCTCACCGAGGTCGAGGGCGGTGTCGCCGCCGCGTCACCCCGGCCCCACGCTCGAGCCGCGAGTAGTCCAGCAGGTCGTCGACCAGGGCGGCGAGCCGACGCGCGTTGGCCAGCACCCGCTCGGCGTACACGCGACCGTCCTCGGGGCTGAGGTCGTCCCAGCTGCCGGCCAGGAGCTGTGCGTAGCCGGAGATCGCGCCGACCGGGGTGCGCAGCTCGTGGGACGCGGTGGCCAGGAAGACCGTCTTGAGCTCGTCGACGGACTTCATCCGGTCCAGGAGCTCGCGCTGCTGCGCGAACGCCTCGGCGTTCGTGAGGGCCGAGGTGATCACCTCGGTGGCCGCGCCGAGCGCGTCCACGTCGTGGTGGTCGAGGTCGCGTCCGGCGATGACCCGCAACCGCGCGACGGTGCGCCCGCCGCGCGCGAGGTTGAGGCACAAGGTCTCTCCGGCCGGCACGCGATCCGGGAGCCGCAGCAACGGGGGCACGCCCTCCGGCTGCTGTCCCCACACGAAGGCCAGCCGCTCGAGGTCCGCCTTCGGCGCGGAGAGCGAGAGCCCGATCAGGCCGAACGCGTCGACGAGCTCCATCGTCGAGCGCGGGGAACAGGTCGGCGAGGTCGAGGCTGTGCTGGGCCACCGTGGCCAGTGCAGCCGTGGTCGCGCTCGACTCCTGCAGGCGGGCGACCTCCTGCTGGCTGCGGCGCGCGCGGTCGTCGCGGCGGATGAAGATGGCTCCAGCGCCCAGGCCGAGGACCAGGAGCCCGAGCACGGCCAGCCACGACCCGCCGGGGACCGACGGCGCAGCGCCCCAGGTCGTCAGCGTCCACTCCGGGGCGGGCTGCGGAGCCAGCGCGACGTCGTACCCCGGGCGTCCCGACGGGCGCGTCGCCGGCAGGGACGCGACCGTGTGGTCGGGGCCTCTCAGCGCGATGCCGCCGCCCGGCGAGCGCAGCCGGTCGAGCGTCCGGGACAGGTCCAGGGGCACCACGCGCAGCCCGGTCACGTGGGTACGGCGCAGCGCCACCGAGCCGGGCACGGTCGGGGTGTCGTAGGTCGCGACCACGACGACTCCTTGGCCGTTGTCCGCGAGCACCGGCTGGCCCGAGTCGCGCGCCTGGACGGCGGTCGCGGCGGGGACTCCCGCGGCGCCGGTCTCGCCGTAGGCGACCAGCCGGCCCGAGCCGGTGTCGGCGGCGTCCGCGGTCAGCGTCGTCTGCAGCGCGTTCGAGACCGGCCCGACCGCGTCGGCGAGGGTCGCGCGGGCCGTGCGGTCGGAGTCGAGCTCGGAGGTGTGCCGCGAGGCCAGCACCAGCACGACAGCGGCGATCACGGCGACGGCCGCGATGGCCCCCGCTCCCGCCCACGCCTGCCAGGGACGTCGGTGCCGCTCGCTCACGGGCGCACCGCCGCTCGCAGGGCGTTCAGGTTGCCCTTGGCCAGGAACGGCACGTCGATCGCGGCGGCACGGGCCCGCAGCTGGACCTGCTGGTAGTTGCTGTAGATCACGACCCGGAGCACGGGGTCCGCGCGGCGGAGCCGCTCGGCGAGGTCGAGGCCGGTGATGCCCGGAGGCATGCGGTAGTCGAGGACGACGACGTCGGGGGAGACCTCGTCGACGAGCACCTGCGCGCTGTCCGCGTCGTGGGCGCCGAAGACGTCGTGGCCCTCGAGACGGAGGTCGGTGAGGGCGAGCTCCAGCGCGTCATGGTCGTTGTCGGCCACAACTATCCGAGCCATGCCCACCTCCCCGATCGCGAGGCGGCTCCTGTCCGAGCCACCCAGCGCCGACCCCGCATCCTGCATCCAACACGCAATCAACAGGCAGCGCGCTGTGAATCGCCGCAACCTCCGGCGAGGTCCCCGGGCAAATGGGACGTGTCCGGCGTCCCGGACCGAACTGGTCCAGCCCTGCCTGGACCGGACCTCCGTGCGGTGCACCGGTTCAGGCCGCGACGAGCTCGCGCTCGAAGGCCCCTTCACGGACCTCGAGGAGCACCCAGGTGACGGCAGCGACGAGCAGGGAGGCGCCCAGCAGGTGCAGCTCGACGAGCCCGACCGGCAGGTTGCTGAAGTACTGCACGAACCCGACCACGGCCTGGGCGACCTCCACGAGCAGCAGCACCAGCACGGCCCGGCGCTGGCCGTGCGTGCTCGGCAGGACGCGGACCACGAGGAGGAGGGCCAATGTGAGCCCGACGAGCAGGAACACCAGGTCGGCGTGCAGCTGCGAGACGTCGCGCGGGTCCAGGCCGTTGCGCGGCGCCGACGCGTCGCCCGCGTGCGGACCCGAGCCGGTCGACGACGGTGCCGAGGTACAGCACCAGCCACGCGACGGCGTACGTCGACCACGCGAGCCACAGCAGCGGGGAGGGCGGGTCCGCGCTCTCCCTCCGGGCGGGTCGGTCGATGCGCCAGAGGTAGAGCACCGCCGTGCTGACGATGCCGAGCGAGACCAGCAGGTGCAGCGAGACGATCCACGGGTTCAGGTCGGTGAGCACCGTGATGCCGCCGAGCACCGCCTGCGCCGGGATCCCGAGCGCCATCAGCACGGCGAGCACGCGCAGGTCGCGACGCCCCGATCGCCAGGCCGCGACCAGCGTCACGACCGCCACCGCGGTCAGCACGAAGGTGAGCGTGCGGTTCCCGAACTCGATCGCCTGGTGGTAGCTCAGCGCGCCGTGCGGGGTGAGGGAGTGCCTGGTGCAGCGCGGCCAGGTCGGGCAGCCGAGCCCGGAGGAGGTGAGCCGGACCGCCCCGCCGGTGAGCACGATCGCGATGTTGGCCACGAGCGAGGCCCATCCGGTGCGACGCAGCCAGAGACTCGAGCCGACTCCTACTCCCACGTGAAGGTCCTCGCCGTCAGCGCCGCGCCCACGACGGCCCAGACCAGGAGCACGAGGAGGGAGTCCCAGGCGATGTCGCCGGACCAGAGGGCAGCGCGCAGCGACTCCCCGAGAGCACCCGACGGGAGCAGCTTGGCGACGCTGCCGAAGGCGCCGTACGCCGAGGCGGGGAGCACGACGGCGCCACCGGCCATGAGGAGGAGGTAGACCAGGTTGGCCGCCGCCAGGGTGGCCTCCGCGCGCAGCACTCCGGACGACGAAGAGGCCCAGCGAGGCGAACGCGGCCGTGCCGAGGACCACCGCGAGGACGGCGGCGAGCACCGAGGCGTGCGGCTGCCACCCGAGCACGAAGGCGACCGCGGAGATGACCACGATCTGGAGCGCCTCGACCAGGAGCAGAGCACCGATCTTGCCCAGCAGCAGGCCCGAGCGGGGGAGCGGCGAGGAGCCGAGCCGCTTGATGACGCCGTAGCGCCGCTCGAAGCCGGTGGCGATCGCGAGCGAGGTGAAGGCGGTGGACATCACAGCCAGGGCGAGCACGCCGGGTGTGAACTCGTCGACCGGTCGGTGCGAGATGGTCAGGTCGAGGTGGCTGGCCCCCGCCACCGCACCGACCAGCACGATCACCGGGATCACGACGGCGAGCAGCAGCTGCTCGCCGTTGCGCAGCATCAGCCGCGCCTCCATCGACGCCTGCGCGGCCACCTGCCGGCCGAGGGGGGCGGCGCCGGGCCTCGGGCTGAAGGTGTCGTCGACCGTGCTCACCTGGCCAGCTCCCGCCCGGTCAGCTCGAGGAACACGTCCTCCAGGTTGCGCTGGCCGAGGTTCAGCGACTCGGGCAGCACACCCTGCTCCTCGCACCAGCGGGACACGGTCGCCAGGGTCGTGCTGTCTGCGGGACCGGTGATCAGGAGGCTGACCTCGTTGATGGTGCTCACCTCGAGCCGGTGGCCGAGCGCCTCCTGCAAGGACAGCGGTGCGCCGGCCGGGAACGGCTTGGTGACCACGAGCCGGATCGTGGAGGTGCCGCCACGGGTGAGCTCGAGCGGGGTGCCGGAGGTGATCACCCGACCCCGGTCGATGATGTGGATGTGGTCGGCGAGCCGTTCGGCCTCGTCCATGTGGTGGGTGGTGAGCACGACGGTCACCCCGCTGGCACGCAGCTCCTCCAGCACCGCCCACGTCGTACGCCGGCCCGCCGGGTCCATGCCGGCGGTCGGCTCGTCGACGAAGACGAGCTCGGGACGTCCGACGATGGCCATCGCCAGCTTGAGCCGCTGCTGCTGCCCGCCCGAGAGTCGCCGGTAGGGGGTCCGGCCGCAGTCGCCGAGCCCGAGGCGGTCGCCGAGCCGGTCGACGTCCAGCGGATGGGCGTGCAGCTTCGCGATGTGCCCGAGCATCTCCATCGCCCGCACGCCCGACCACGCACCGCCGCTCTGCAGCATCACGCCGATGCGGGGGAGCAGCTCGCGGCGCTGACGCTGGGGGTCCAGGCCGAGCACGCGCACGGTGCCCGTCTGCGGCTTGCGATAGCCCTCGCAGGTCTCCAGCGTCGTGGTCTTGCCGGCACCGTTCGGCCCGAGGACGGCTGTGATCGTGTTGCGCTCGACGGCCAGGTCCAGCCCGTCGACGGCGACCTTCTCGCCGTACCGCATCACCAGCCCGGAGACCTGCAGGGCAGGCTCGGGCGCAGGTTCGGGCGCGGGCTGGGACACGCCCGGAGTCTACGAACGGTCAGGAAAGGCCCTTGACGTAGCCCGCCTGGCCGAGGTGCTGGAGGCAGTCGCCGACGATGCTGACCAGGCGGACCCCGGCGGTGACCGGCGGATCCCAGCGGGTGTCGACGACCCGGTCGAGCTCGGCCTCGTCGACGCCACGGAGGTAGGCGATCGTCTGCTCGTGGACGGCGTCCTGGTAGCCGACGAGCAGCGCGAGGTCCTCGATCGCGCACGCTGTCGACCTGCGCCGAGGTGTGCCCGTACCCGTGGTCCCAGTCGTCCAGCGGCAGCGCGAACCGGCTCCGCCAGGTCGCCCACGACTGCTCCTCGCCGGTGAGGCCGGCGACGTGGTCGTCCTGGATGCGGGCGGCGTGCCAGAGCAGCCAGGCGATCGAGTTGCCGGTGCCGTCCGGGCGTCGGTGGGCCTGATCGACGGAGAGTCGTCGACGACGGCGTCGACCAGGTCGTGGATGCGCTCGAACTCGTCGGTCAGCAGCTCCCCGGGGGTCATGGGGCCAGGTTAGGCCAGCCTTATTTGAAACGCCGGAAGCAATAAGAGCACACTGACGTTGTGGAAATCGTGGAGCCGATGACGCGGGAGGACCAGCCGACGCGTGAGCGCGTCGTCCGGTCGGTCCTGGTCAATGGTCCCTCGACCGCGGCCGCCCTGGCCGAGCGGCTCTCGCTCACGCCCGCGGCGGTGCGCCGGCACCTCGACCAGCTGCTCGACGAGGGCATCCTCGAGGCCCGGGAGCCCCGCGCCACCAGCCACCGGGGCCGTGGCCGTCCGGCCAAGGTCTTCGCGCTCACCGAGGCGGGCCGCGACCGGTTCGACCAGGCCTACGACGACCTCGCCGTGCAGGCCATCCGCTTCCTCGCCGAGACCGGCGGCGAGGAGGCCGTGCGCTCCTTCGCCGACCGTCGTGCGGCGAAGATCGAGCAGCGCTTCCACGCCGTCACCGAGGCCCGTCCCGACCTCGCGCCGGCCGAGGCGCTGGCGCAGGTCTTCACCGACGAGGGGTACGCCGCCGCGGTGCGCGACCTCCCGGTCGGCCACCAGGCCGGCCAACAGCTGTGCCAGCAGCACTGCCCGGTCTCCCACGTCGCGCACGAGTTCCCCGAGCTCTGCGAGGCCGAGACCGCGGCCATCGGCCGGATGCTCGGCCGGCACGTCCAGCGGCTCGCCACCATCGCCCACGGCGACGGCGTCTGCACGACGTGCATCCCCCAGACGCCCACCAACGCCAGACGAAGGAGAGGGTCGCCCGATGACCTCTATCGAAGAGTTCAACCCCGAGCTCAAGGGCCTGCGCGAGCGCTACCAGTTCGGCTGGTCCGACAACGACGATGCGGGCGCCTCGGCGCAGCGTGGGCTCAACGAGGCCGTCGTGCGCGACATCTCGTCGAAGAAGAGCGAGCCCCAGTGGATGCTCGACCTGCGGCTCAAGGGCCTCAAGCTCTTCCACCGCAAGCCGATGCCGACGTGGGGCTCGGACCTCTCCACGATCGACTTCGACAACATCAAGTACTTCGTCCGCTCCACGGAGAAGCAGGCCGCCAGCTGGGAGGACCTGCCCGAGGACATCAAGAACACCTACGACAAGCTCGGCATCCCGGAGGCCGAGAAGGCCCGCCTCGTCTCGGGCGTCGCGGCCCAGTACGAGTCCGAGGTCGTCTACCACAAGATCAACGAGGAGCTCGAGCGCCAGGGCGTGCTGTTCCTCGACACCGACACCGCGCTCAAGGAGCACCCGGAGATCTTCCAGGAGTACTTCGGCACGGTGATCCCCGTCGGCGACAACAAGTTCGCCGCGCTGAACACCTCGGTGTGGTCGGGCGGCTCGTTCATCTACGTGCCCAAGGGTGTCCACGTCGACATCCCGCTGCAGGCCTACTTCCGGATCAACACCGAGAACATGGGCCAGTTCGAGCGGACCCTGATCATCGTCGACGAGGACGCCTACGTGCACTACGTCGAGGGCTGCACGGCGCCGATCTACAGCAGCGACTCGCTGCACTCGGCCGTGGTCGAGATCATCGTGAAGAAGGGCGGCCGCTGCCGCTACACGACGATCCAGAACTGGTCCAACAACGTCTACAACCTCGTCACCAAGCGAGCGACCTGCGAGGCCGGCGCGACGATGGAGTGGGTCGACGGCAACATCGGCTCCAAGGTGACGATGAAGTACCCCGCCGTCTACCTGATGGGCGAGCACGCCAAGGGCGAGACGCTGTCGATCGCGTTCGCCGGCGAGGGCCAGCACCAGGACGCCGGCGCCAAGATGGTGCACGCCGCGCCGAACACCTCCTCGAGCATCCTGTCCAAGTCGGTCGCGCGAGGCGGCGGACGTACGTCGTACCGCGGGCTGATCCAGATCAACGAGGGCGCCCACGGCTCGAAGAGCAACGTGCTCTGCGACGCCCTGCTCGTCGACCAGATCAGTCGCTCCGACACCTACCCCTACGTCGACATCCGCGAGGACGACGTGTCCATGGGCCACGAGGCGAGCGTCTCCAAGGTCTCCGACGACCAGCTCTTCTACCTGATGTCGCGCGGCATGGAGCAGGACGAGGCGATGGCGATGATCGTCCGCGGCTTCGTCGAGCCCATCGCCAAGGAGCTCCCGATGGAGTACGCCCTCGAGCTCAACCGGCTGATCGAGCTGCAGATGGAAGGTGCCGTCGGCTGAGCGCTTCGCGCTCTGCCGACGAACGAGGCTCCCGTCCTCGTTGCCCTTGTCCTCGTCATGGTTGCGAAGTGAGCGCACGATGAATACCAAGGAAAGACATCTTGACTGTCACTGAATCAGTGCGCGATGCGCTCGAGCAGACCGCTCGGGTGGATTCCCACCTGCACCCGCAGGGGTCCTTCGACCTCGCCGACCACCCCGTGCCCACCGGGCGCGAGGAGGTCTGGCGCTTCACCCCGCTCAAGCGGCTGCGCGACCTGCACCGCGACGCGCCCCTCGACGGGCGTCGCTTCGAGGTCGAGGTGCACCCGGCTCCCGGTGTCAGCGCCGAGTCCGTCGGTGCCGACCACGAGGCGCGCGGCAGCTCCGGGCTGGTGCCGCCCGACCGGGTCAGCGCCCGCGCCTGGCAGGCGGCGCAGTCGGTGTTCCTCGTCGACGTGCCCAAGGAGCACACCGGTGACGAGCCGACCACGGTCACGCTGACCGGCACGGGCAACGACGTCGCCTCCGCCGGCCACCTGCTGATCCGGGCCGGGGACTTCTCCCGCTCCCGGGTGGTGCTGCGCTTCCAGGGCACGGCCACCCTCGCCGAGAACGTCGAGATCGTCCTCGGCGACGGCGCCGAGCTGACCGTCGTGACCGTGCAGGACTGGGACGACGACGCCGTGCACCACTCCACCCAGCACGCACTGGTCGGTCGCGACGCGACCCTGCGCCACGTAGCCGTCTCGATCGGCGGCGACCTCGTGCGCCACGACGCCACGGCCGAGTTCGCCGGGCCCGGCGGGTCCGTGGAGATGCTCGGGATGTACTTCGCCGACGAGGGACAGCACATCGAGCACCGTCTGTTCGTCGACCACAACGCGCCGCACACCAAGAGCAACGTCAACTACAAGGGCGCGCTGCAGGGTGAGGGTGCCCATGCCGTGTGGATCGGCAACGTGCTGATCCGCAAGGAGGCCGAGGGCATCGAGACCTACGAGGAGAACCGCAACCTCGTGCTGACCGACGGCTGCCAGGCCGACTCGGTGCCCAACCTCGAGATCGAGACCGGCGAGATCGAGGGCGCGGGCCACGCGTCGGCGACCGGCCGGTTCGACGACAACCAGCTGTTCTACCTGCGCTCGCGCGGCATCCAGGAGGACGAGGCCCGGCGTCTCGTCGTGCACGGCTTCTTCGCCGACCTGATCCGCCGGATCGGCGTACCCGAGCTCGAGGCGCAGCTCATCTCGACCGTCGAGGCCGAGCTGGAGAAGAACGTATGAGCACCCCACGACGCTCTTCTCCTCTGTTGCGCTCCGCCGAGCAACGCCGCGGGGGACGAGCGTGACGTACTCCCGCGCCTGTGCCCTCAGCGAGCTCGAGGACAGCACGCCCCACAAGGCGACCGTCGACGGCCTCGACGTGGCGGTCGTGCGCCACGGAGACGAGGTCTTCGCGATCGAGGACGAGTGCAGCCACGCCGCCGTCGCCCTCTCCGAGGGTGACGTGGAGGACTGCACCCTCGAGTGCTTCCTGCACGGCTCGCGCTTCGACCTGCGCACCGGCAAGCCGACCGGCCCCCCGGCCACCGAACCCGTGCCCGTCTACGCCGTCCAGATCGACGGCGACGACGTGCTCATCGACATCGACTCTCCCATCGGAGGAAACTGACATGGCAACGCTGGAGATCAAGGACCTGCACGTCTCGGTCACCACCGAGGACGGCGAGAAGGAGATCCTCAAGGGCGTCGACCTCACCATCGCCGAGGGCGAGACCCACGCGATCATGGGGCCGAACGGCTCGGGCAAGTCCACCCTCGCCTACTCGATCGCCGGGCACCCGCGCTACCACGTGACCAGCGGCACCGTGACGCTCGACGGCGTCGACGTGCTCGCGATGAGCGTCGACGAGCGCGCCCGCGCGGGCCTCTTCCTCGCGATGCAGTACCCCGTCGAGGTGCCGGGTGTCTCCGTCGCCAACTTCCTGCGGACGGCGAAGACCGCGATCGACGGCGAGGCGCCCAAGCTCCGCACCTGGGTCAAGGACGTCACTGCCGCCATGGAGCAGGTCAAGATGGACCCCGCGTTCGCGCAGCGCTCGGTCAACGAGGGCTTCTCCGGCGGTGAGAAGAAGCGCCACGAGATCGTGCAGCTCGAGCTGCTCGACCCCAAGGTCGCGGTGCTCGACGAGACCGACTCCGGACTCGACATCGACGCGTTGAAGATCGTCTCCGAGGGCGTCAACCGCTTCAAGGCCTCCGGCGACAAGGGCGTCCTGCTGATCACCCACTACACGCGGATCCTGCGCTACATCACCCCCGACTTCGTGCACGTCTTCGTCGACGGCCGGGTCGCCGAGGAGGGCGGCCCCGAGCTCGCCGAGCGGCTCGAGGCGGAGGGCTACGACAGGTTCACGAAGGCCTCGGCATGACGCTCGAGGGACTGCTTCCCGACCTCGAGGTGGTCCGCAAGGACTTCCCGATCCTCGAGCGTCGCGTCGCGGGCGACCAGCCGCTGATCTACCTCGACAGCGCCAACACCTCGCAGAAGCCGCAGGTGGTGATCGACGCGATGGTCGACCACCTCGAGCGCCACAACGCCAACGTCGCCCGCGCGATGCACACGCTGGGTGCCGAGGCCACCGAGGCGTTCGAGTCCGCGCGCGACAAGGTCGCCTCGTTCCTCCACGCGCCCTCGCGCGACGAGGTGATCTTCACCAAGAACGCCACCGAGGGCATCAACCTGGTCGCCAACACGATGGCCTGGCCGGGCCCGCTCGAGGTCGGCGCCGGCGACCGCGTGGTGATCACCGAGATGGAGCACCACTCCAACATCGTGCCGTGGCAGCTGCTCACCCAGCGCAAGGGTGCCGAGCTGCGCTGGTTCGGGCTCACCGACGACGGTCGGCTCGACCTGTCGAACATCGACGAGCTGATCACCGAGAACACCAAGCTGGTCTCCCTGGTCTGGGTGTCCAACATGCTCGGGACCGTCAACCCGGTCGCGGAGATCGCCCGCCGCGCCCACGAGGTCGGCGCCATGGTGCTGCTCGACGCCTCGCAGGCCGCCCCGCAGCTGCCGGTCGACGTGCAGGCCGTCGACTGCGACTTCCTCGTCTTCACCGGCCACAAGGTCACCGGCCCGACCGGCATCGGCGTGCTCTGGGGCCGGGCCGACCTCCTCGGCCAGCTGCCGCCGTTCCTCGGTGGCGGCGAGATGATCGAGACCGTGACCATGGAGCGGTCGACGTACGCCGGCATCCCGCACAAGTTCGAGGCCGGCACGCCTCCGATCGTCGAGGCCGTCGGCCTCGGCACGGCCCTCGACTACATCGGTGAGATCGGGCTCGACGCGATCCACCGTCACGAGCAGGCGATCACCGGTCACCTGCTCGACGGCCTGGCCTCGCTCCCCGGCGTGACCGTGCTCGGGCCGCTCGACGCCACCCAGCGTGGGGGAGCGGTGGCCTTCGAGGTCGACGGTGTCCACCCCCACGACGTCGCGCAGATCCTCGACAGCCGCGGGATCGCCATCCGGGCCGGGCACCACTGCGCCAAGCCCGCGCACAAGCGGTTCGGGGTGCAGAGCTCCGCGCGCGCCTCGTCGTACCTCTACACGACGCCGGGCGAGATCGATGCGCTCGTCGAGGGAATCGCGCACGCCCAGAACTACTTCAAGGTGGTGTGAGCGTGGACCCGGCGACCAACCTCGACAGCCTGTACCAGGAGATCATCCTCGACCACTACCGCAACCCCCACCACAAGGGGCTGCGCGAGCCGTTCGAGAGCGAGGTGCACCACGTGAACCCCACGTGCGGTGACGAGATCACCCTGCGCGTGCACCTCGGCGGCGAGCCGGGATCCGAGGTGGTCACCGACGTCTCGTACGACGCCGAGGGCTGCTCGATCAGCCAGGCCTCCGCCTCCGTGCTCACCGACCTCGTCATCGGGCAGCCCGTGGACCAGGCCTTCGCGACGCACGACGCGTTCCTCGCGCTGATGCAGGGCCGTGGCAGCGTCGAGCCCGACGAGGACGTCCTCGAGGACGGCATCGCCTTCGCCGGCGTCGCCAAGTTCCCCGCGCGGATCAAGTGCGCGCTGCTGTCGTGGATGGCGTTCAAGGACGCCACCGTCCGAGCTTCCAAGGAGGAGTCATGACCGACCACACCGACCTGCCCGAGGTGCCCGAGGCCACCGGCGGGGGCACGGCCACCGCAACCCGTGACGACGTGGTCGAGGCCATGAAGGACGTCGTCGACCCCGAGCTCGGGATCAACGTGGTCGACCTCGGCCTGGTCTACGACGTGCACCTCGACGACCACTCCAACGCCGTCCTCGACATGACGCTGACCTCGGCGGCCTGCCCGCTGACCGACGTCATCGAGGACCAGACCAACAGCGCTCTCGAGGGACTCGTGGCGGACGTGACGATCAACTGGGTCTGGATGCCTCCGTGGGGACCGGACAAGATCACCGACGACGGGCGCGAGCAGCTGAGGGCCCTAGGCTTCAACGTCTGAGTGATAGCCGTACGCTAACGCATGACCGACCGGCGACCAGCCCACCGAGCGCCGCCGAGGCCTGTTCGGGAAGGTGCGCGAGCACATCGCCCGGGACAACGAGCTCTCGGTCGACTTCGACGTCGACTTCTCCGAGCTCCGGGGCGGCGTGCGCGAGGCCCTCGACTCCTTCGTCTCCGACGCCCGGTCCACCAGCCTCGACGCGCCCGTGCCCACCGCGCCCGAGTGGGACGTGCGGCACCTGATCGCGCACACGGGCATGGTGCACCGCTGGGCCACGGACTGCCTCCGGGGTGAGCGCCTCGACCCGGCGTCGTACGAGACCGAGGGACTCGAGGCCGGCGACCCGGTCTCCTGGCTGCGTGAGGGCGGGCTGCGACTGATCGCCGCCCTCGACGAGGCACCGTCCGATCTCGACGCCTGGGTCTTCCTCCCCGACGCCCCGGC
Source organism: uncultured Actinomycetota bacterium (assembly GCA_963756045.1). Taxonomy (GTDB): domain Bacteria; phylum Actinomycetota; class Actinomycetes; order Propionibacteriales; family Nocardioidaceae; genus Marmoricola. The sequence continues at coordinate 41,135 of CAVWML010000002.1, read as the reverse complement.
ACCGCGCGTGTTCTGGACCCGCCGACAGTGCCACGAGACCACGATCCACTCCGTCGACATGCTCGCCGCGCGGCTCGGCCGGTTCCCCACGGCGGACGAGACCTGGGTGACCCAGCAGGTGTCCGCCGACGGGATCGACGAGCTGCTCACCGGGTTCATGACCCGCCCGCAGTCCACACTGCGCAGCGACCAGCCGGTCACCCTGGCCGTCCGCCCGAACGACATGGACCGCGCGTGGCTGGTGCACGTCAGTGCCGAGCCCGCCACCATCGAGCGTGTCGGTGGCAGGCGGCGCGGACAGCGTCGCGACTCCTCCGAGCTCCCGATCGAGGGCACGGCGGAGCAGCTGTACCTCGCGCTCTGGAACCGCTCCGACGAGGTCACCGGCGAGGGCTACGACCTGTGGCACCGCACCGCCAAGGTCACCTGGGCCTGAGCGCTGACGTGGCCGAGGTGCTCGTGCCGCCGGAGCGGGTCGAGCGCTGGGTGGCGAACTTCCTCGACCGGCACGGGGCCACCGCGCTGGAGGTCGACGGGACGCTGCGCGGCGTGGCCGACGACGGCTCGACGTTCCGGGCCACCGCGCCGTTCGACGCAGGAGTACGACGGGGCGCCCGAGGTGGCCGCCTTCGTGGCCGCCGCGCTCACGCCGGTCGACTGGGGCCTGCTCCTGGTGCGCAAGGGCGGCTTCGCCGTGGCGCGTGTGCACGGCCGCGAGGTGAGGGAGAGCAAGGTCGGCCAGCGCCACGTGCAGGGACGCACGAAGGCAGGCGGGCAGAGCCAGCAGCGCTTCGCCCGGCGCCGCGACAACCAGGCGCGGGTTGCCTACGAGGCGGCGGCCGAGCACGCCGCCCGGATCCTCGCGGGCACACCCCGGGTCGTGACCGGTGGCGACCGGGCCGCCGTCGAGGCGGTGCTGGCGGACCGCCGGCTGGAGCACCTCGTCGTCGTCCCTCCCTGGCTGGCCGTGCCCGACCCACGTCGTGCGGTGCTCGAGCAGGCGGTGCTCGACGTGACGTCGGTGCGAGTGGAGGTCCACAACACCTGAGACGCGTGGTGCCAGGATGAGGCTCGTGTGGGAGCCGGACCCGTCGTGGCGAGCGCTCAGGGCTGGCCCCGGCAGCGCTGGGCTGTGGGTTGCCGTGGACGCCGACCGCACCTGGGTGGTCAAGCGGGTCGAGCGTCCCGCTCCCGACGAGGCCTGGCTGGTCCGCCCCGAGCACGCCGGCTACTGGCTGCGTGAGGCCGAGGTGGCCCGGCACCCGGCGTTCGTCGACGGCCCCGGCCTGGTGCCGGCCGCGTTCGGGCGGATCGACGAGGACGACGACGGCATCCTCATCTGGAGCGAGGAGGTCGTCGGCGACCCTCCACCGGGACTGTTCGTCGCGCGGGCGCTGGGGCGGTTCTCCGGGGCGCCGTACGACGAGGAGCCGGCGTGGGCGTCCCGGCGCCTGCTCGCCGACCGGCTGGCGATGGCCACGCAACGCGGGGGCTGGCCGACGCTCGCGCGCACGACGATGGCCGACGTCACCGAGCACCTGTGGGAGCGTCGCGGCCACTGGCTGGGCCGGCTCGACGAGGCCCCGACGGGGCGGCTGCACGGGGACGCCGTGCCGGGCAACTTCCTGGCGGCACGCGACGACGACGTGGTGGCCGTCGACTGGCGCTGCGCCGGCATCGGGCCGGTGGGCACCGACCTGGGCTACTTCGCCCTCTCCAGCCGCGAGGGCTTCGACGTCCTCGTCGAGACCTTCCTCGGCGGCGTCCGCGCGGAGGCTCCAGCACTGCCCACGTCGGCCGCCGAGGCGATCGCGCTGGCGGCCCGGGTCACGGCCGTCTACTCGGTGCTGGCGCGCGCGGAGTGGGCGTTGGCGCGGGTGGCGCGCGGTGAGGGCGCGCTGGCCGGCAAGTACCGCCACCCGGCGGTGGCACCCCACCTGCGCGCGGTGGAGCGGATGCTCCCGCAGGTCGAGTGGCTGCTCAGCTAGCCCCGACCGAGCGCCAGTAGTCGTTCAGGGCCGCGTTGGTCCTCACGAACCACACGATCAGCCCGACGAAGAAGAACCAGCCCAGCAGCAGCGCCCAGAGCCCGGTCGCCGCGCTCACCGGCTTGGCCTGGCCGCGCCGCTCGTACAGGCCGCCCACCTCGTTGGAGCTGAGGAACGGCATCACGACGCCGACGAAGATCGCGAGGACCAGGGCGACGCCGCCGCCGAGACCGGTGTTGGTGTGGCGCCGCATCTCGTCGTGGGTCTTGTAGTACCAGTACCAGGTGTAGAAGCCCAGGGTGACGATCGTCAGCAGGACGCAGGTGCCGGTCTCGCGCACCTGGCCCGGGGGACCGGCGGGCACGGGAACCGCGCCCGGAGGTGGGGTCATCGCAGTCGACATGGCCGCGAGTGTAGGGGTGCGTGCACCGGCGTGGGCCGACGTGCATGCTCGGTCTCATGACTACGGATGCTGTCGTCGAGATCCAGGGGCTGGTGAAGACGTTCGGCACCGTCCGCGCCCTGGACGGCTTGGACCTGCTCGTGCAGCCGGGGGAGGTGCACGGCTTCCTCGGACCGAACGGCGCCGGCAAGTCGACGACGATCCGCGCGTCTGCTGGGCCTCCTGCGCACCGACAGCGGGACGGCGCGCGTCTTCGGGCTCGACCCCTGGCGCGAGACCGTGGGCATCCACCGGCGGCTCGCCTACGTGCCCGGCGACGTGTCGCTGTGGCCGAACCTCACCGGCGGCGAGACCGTCGACATGCTGCTGCGGATGCGAGGCGCCGATCCCGCTGCCGGCCGCCGTGAGGAGCTGCTCGAGCGGTTCCGGCTCGACCCGCGGAAGAAGGGCCGCGCCTACTCCAAGGGCAACCGGCAGAAGGTGGCCCTCGTGGCCGCGTTCGCCGCCGACGCCGAGCTGCTCATCCTCGACGAGCCGACCTCGGGCCTGGACCCGCTGATGGAGCAGGTCTTCGACGAGTGCGTGGCCGAGCGCACCGCCGCCGGGGCGACGGTGCTCCTCTCCAGCCACATCCTCAGCGAGGTGGAGCGCCTGGCCGACCGGGTGACCATCATCCGCGAGGGCCGCGCGTCGAGACGGGCTCGCTCGCCGAGATGCGCCACCTGCGCCGCGTCCACGTCCGGGCGGAGGTCACCGGTCAGGCTCGACCTCACCGGCTCCGCCGGGGTGCACGACCTGGCGCACGACGGCTCGACGATCACCTGCACGGTCGAGCCGGAGGCGCTGCCGGGCGTGCTGGAGGCCCTCACCCGGGCCGGCGTGCGCGACCTCACCTGCACCCCGCCGAGCCTCGAGGAGCTCTTCCTCGACGCCTACCGCGAGCCGTCGGCATGAGCGCCGTCGCCGGGGTCGGCGAGCTGGCCCGGCTCAGCGTGCGGCGCGACCGGGTGCTGGTGCTCGTGTGGATGCTCGTGCTGGTCGCCGTCTGCTACGCCTCCGCCGCGGCCACCTCGTCGCTGTACCCCACCGAGGCCGATCGCGTGGCCGCGGCCCGGTCGATCAACGCCAGCCCGGCGGTGGTGGCGCTCTACGGCCCGATCCTCGACGTGCGCAGCGTCGGCGAGCTGTCGATGACCAAGATGACCGTCCTCTACGCCGTGTTCGTCGCGATCCTGGCCGTGGTCGTCGTACGCCGGCACACGCGGGCGGAGGAGGAGTCCGGGCGCGCGGAGCTGCTCGGTGGGACGGCGATCGGTCGCGACGCCCTGCTCGTCGCCGCGGTGTCCGAGGGCGTCGTCGTCTCCGTGCTGGTCGGCGTGCTCGGCGGCCTCGCGGCCGTGGCCGGCGGCCTCCCGGCCGAGGGGTCCGCAGCGTTCGGTGCGTCGTGGGTCGGCATCGGGCTCGTCGGCACCGGCGTCGCCGCACTGGCCTGCCAGCTCTCGGCCAGCGCACGCACCTGCGGGGCCCTCGCCGCGGCCTTCCTCGCGGTGCTGTTCGTGCTGAGAGCCGTCGGCGACACGACCTCGCTCTCGTGGCTGAGCTGGACCTCGCCGTTCGGCTGGTCGACGCAGCTGCGGGCGTGGTCCGTCGCCGCGGTGGTGGGTGCTGCTGCTGTACGTCGGCGCGGCCGCCGTCCTCGTCGGCTGGAGCGCACGTGCTGCGCTCGCGGCGCGACCTCGGCTCGGGCATCGTGGCGGACCGCCCCGGCCCGGCTCACGGCGCGCCTCGCCTCTCCGACGCCGTGGCGCTCGCCGTGCGCCAGCACGCGACCGTCGCTGGCCACCTGGACGGGAGCCACGGTGGTGCTCGGGCTGGTGATGGGCGCGATCGCGCCGAACATCGGCGACATGCTCAGCTCGCCGTCGGCCCAGGACCTGGTGCGGCGGCTCGGCGGCATCGGCGCGCTGCAGGACACGCTGCTCGCCGCGGAGCTCTCGATCATGGCCGTGGTGGTCACCTGCTTCGCGATCACGGTCGTGACCCACAGCGGCGCCGACGAGCACGACGGGCGCACCGAGCAGGTGCTCGCCACCGCCACGTCACGCGCCCGGGCCTACGTCGCCGTCCTCGTGGTCGCCCTGCTCGGGCGCCGCCTGGCTGCTCCTCGTCGACCGGGCTGGCCGTGGCCGTCGGGCTCGGCAGCGCCGACGGCGACCTCGGCCGCGGGCTGGGCGACGTGCTCCCGGCCGCTCTCGCGCAGGCGCCGGCCGTGTGGCTGGTCACCGCGCTGGCCGTGGCCGCCTACGCCCTGCGCAGCGGCTGGTCGGCCGCCGGCTGGGTGCTGCTCGTCGCGTTCCTGACCCTCGGCCAGCTCGGCGAGCTGCTCCGCCTGCCGCACGTGGGTGATCCACCTCTCGCCGTACGTCCACGTGCCGCGGATGCCGGCCGAGCCGTTCGCCTGGCAGCCGACGCCTCGTGATGACCCTGCTGGCCGTGGCTGTTCCTGGCTGGCCGGGTGGCTGGGCTACCGCTCGCGGGACATCGGCTGATGGACCCGACCGGCCTGCTCGGCACCTGGCGGCTCGAGCGGGTCATCGAGGACCGCCGGCTCGGGGAGACCAGCCGGGTCGACGGCTCGCTCGTCCTGACGCCGGGCCGACCCCGACGAGGTGTCGTGGGAGGAGCAGGCGACCTGGCACCGCCCCGGCGGCGACGTGGCCGTGCGCCGGATGCTGCGCCTCGCCCGCACGGAGGACGGCTGGTGGGTGCGCTTCGAGGACGGTCGCGACTTCCACCGCTGGGCGCCGGGGGAGGAGGTCGTGCACGACTGCGCGCCGGACACCTACCGCGGCCGGGTGGGCGGTACGCCGCAGGCGTGGACGATCGTGTGGGACGTGAGCGGACCGGGCAAGGACTACACGATGACGCACGGTGCTCAGCCGCGCTTGACGCGATCGACCACGCGCCAGGCGAGCGGCAGGCAGCCGGCGGCCAGCAGGATCTTGAGCGCGTCGCCGATCAGGTAGTTCTTCATGCCGATGTCCCAGGCGGCGCCGAGGCCGATGTGCAGCGACCACATCAGGTAGGGCACGCCGACGGCGTAGACGACGGCGTTCCCGAGCACCATCGTCGCGATCGTCGGCAGCGGTTTGCGGTCACCGCCCTGGCTGGCGAGGGCGCCGACGAGGGCACCGGCGAGGACGAAGCCGATGATGTAGCCGAAGGACGGCATCGCGTAGCCGGACGTGTGCCCGGCGAACCACGGCACCCCGACCATGCCGGCCAGCATGTAGACCAGCATCGAGGCCATCCCGCGCTGCCACCCGAGCGCGGCGCCGACGGTCAGCGCACCGAAGGTCTGGCCGGTCACCGGCACCGGCGAACCGTGCACCGGGATCGAGATCTGGGCCACGAGCCCGGTGAGCGCCGCGCCCCCGACGACGAGGAGCACGTCACGGACGAGCGCGCCCGGCACGAGATCGGCCAGCACGAACGGGCGTCGGGCGGAGATGGACGACGCTGACAGTCCCGAGCTGGCCATGGCGCGAACGCTACAGGTGCGTGATCGTCGGGGTGTTGCAGGCCCGGATGGTGCCCGTGCGCATGCCGGTCTCCAACCAGCGCACCCGCCACCACCGCCGGAGCGAGTCTCGATCTGGCTCTGGTCGATGTTCGCCCGGGGGTTGAGGCGCACTCGCGGAGACGACGGCCCTAGACTTGACCGCTCGTGATCACCGTCTCCGGCCTCGAGGTGCGCGCGGGCGCACGTCTGCTGATGGCCGACGTCTCGTTCCGCGTCGGTTCTGGCGACCGCATCGGCCTCGTCGGACGCAACGGCGCGGGCAAGACGACCCTCACCCGGATCCTCGCCGGGGAGGCGCTGCCCGCCTCCGGAGGGGTGACGAACAACGGCACCGTCGGCTACCTCCCGCAGGACCCGCGCACGGGCGACCTCGACGTCCTGGCCCGCGAGCGGATCCTCGCCGCCCGCGGGCTCGACGAGGTCGTACGGCGCCTGCGCGACGCCGAGACGCAGATGGGCAGCGACGACCCGCACGTCCGTGAGCGCGCGATGCGGCGCTACGAGAACGCCGACGCCGCACTGCACGCGGCTGGTGGGTACTCCGTCGAGGCCGAAGCCGCCCAGATCGCCGCGTCCCTGGGCATCGAGGACCGGCTGATGGCCCAGCCGCTGCGCACGCTCTCCGGAGGCCAGCGCCGCCGCGTCGAGCTGGCCCGGATCCTGTTCTCCGGGGCCGAGACTCTGCTCCTGGACGAGCCGACCAACCACCTGGACGCCGACTCGATCGGCTGGCTGCGGGAGTTCCTCCGCAACCACAAGGGCGGACTGGTCGTGATCTCCCACGACGTCGGCCTGCTCGAGGCGTGTGTCAACCGGGTGCTGCACCTCGACGCCAACCGGGCGGTGATCGACGTCTACAACATGGGCTGGGCGGCGTACCTCGGCCAGCGCGAGACCGACGAGAAGCGCCGCAAGCGCGAGCGCATGAACGCCGAGAACAAGGCCAAGACGCTGACCGACCAGGCCAACAAGATGCGCGCCAAGGCGACCAAGGCGCAGGCGGCGCAGTCCATGCTGAAGCGGGCCGAGCGGCTGCTCGAGGGCGTGGAGGCCGAGCGCAGGTCCGACCGGGTCGCGCGCATCACCTTCCCCGCGCCCGCGCCCTGCGGCAAGACGCCCTGACGGCCAGCGAGCTGTCGAAGACCTACGGGTCGCTGGAGGTGTTCACCGACGTCGACCTGGCCATCGACCGGGGCAGCCGCGTCGTGGTGCTCGGGCTCAACGGCGCCGGCAAGACAACGCTGCTGCGCATCCTCGCCGGGGTCGACCGGGCGGACACCGGCGAGGTCGAGCCCGGTCACGGGCTCAAGATCGGCTACTACGCCCAGGAGCACGAGACGCTGGAGACCTCGCGCACGGTGCTGGAGAACCTGCACTACGCGGCCCCCCAGCTCACCGACACCGAGGCGCGGTCGGTGCTGGGCTCGTTCCTGTTCTCCGGCGACGACGCGCACAAGCCCGCGTCGGTGCTCTCCGGCGGCGAGAAGACCCGGCTGGCGCTGGCCATCCTGGTGGTCTCCAGCGCCAACGTGCTGCTGCTCGACGAGCCGACGAACAACCTCGACCCGGCCTCGCGCGAGGAGGTGCTGGCCGCCATCCGCTCCTACGCCGGGGCCATCGTGCTGGTCACCCACGACGAGGGCGCCGTACATGCCCTGGAGCCCGACCGGGTACTCATCCTGCCTGACGGGGTCGAGGATCTCTGGACGCCCGAGTACGCCGATCTCGTCGCGCTGGCCTGACCTAGGTGGGTGGAGTGAAGCGACCCTTCGAGGACTTCAGCTGGGACCTGCGCGCGTGCGGCCGGCGCGGCCACGTGACCTACCGCCCCGACGAGGCCGCCCTCGCCGAGCGGCTCTGCGTGCAGACGGCGGTGGGCGAGTCCTGGCGGTGCCTGAGGTGCGGCGACTACGTCGTGGGTCCGCCGCGCGGCCACGGTCCAGCCGCCGACGCGCCGCTGGTGCTGCGCGGGTCGGGCGCTCCGCGACGCGTTCATCCTCCGCCTGCTGGCGGTCGAGCGCCTGATCCGCGGCATCCTCCTCGTCGCCCTCGCCTACGGGATCTACAAGTTCGACGGCGCCAAGGACGCGCTCAACCGGCTGTTCCGCGAGTACCTCCCCCTGCTGCGTCCCGTGGCCGACCGCCTGGGCGTGGACATCAACGACGCGGCCCCGGTGAGGCTCGTCCACAAGGCGCTGGAGGCCTCGCACGGCACCCTGGAGCTGGCGGCGTTCGGCGTGCTGGCCTACGGCGCGCTGGAGCTGCTCGAGGCCGTCGGCCTGTGGCTGATGAGGCGCTGGGGCGAGTACGTCGCCGTGGTGGGCACGGGCATCTTCATCCCGTTCGAGATCTACGAGCTGGTCGAGAAGGTCACCTGGCTGCGCCTCGGCGCCTTCGTGATCAACGTCTTCGCCGTCGTCTACCTCGCTCTGGACCAAGCGCCTCTTCGGCGTCCGCGGCGGCCGGGCGGCCTTCGAGCGGGAGCGGCAGTCCGAGTCGCTGCTCGAGATCGAGAGCACGGCCACCCGCCGCGACCCGGAGCCTCAGGTCACCCAGGCCCGGGACTGACCCTAGGCTCCTCCCCATGACGATCGTGGACCCCGAACGGCTCGCCCAGGCGGGACTCTCGCTGCACCACGACGGGCCGGTGCTGACCGTGACGCTCGACAAGCCGGCCAAGCGCAACAGCCAGACCCCGGCCATGTGGCACGCCCTGGCCGAGATCGGGAGCGGCCGTGCCCGACGAGGTGCGTGTCGTGGTCCTGGAGGGCGCCGGTGAGAGCTTCTCTGCGGGCATCGACATCGGCCTCCTCTCGCCCGAGGGGCTCGACGGCGAGGAGTCCGTGCTCGAGCTGATGGGGCAGGGCGACGACGTCATCACCCACGCCATCGACGGCTACCAGCAGGGCTTCGTGTGGCTGGGCGACCCCCGCTTCGTCTCGATCGCGAAGGTGCACGGTTTCGCCATCGGCGCCGGCTTCCAGCTGGCCCTGGCCTGCGACCTGAGGGTGGCCGCCGACGACGTGAGGTTCTGCATGAAGGAGCCCGCACTCGGCCTCGTCCCCGACCTCGCCGGAACAAAACCGCTGGTCGACCTTGTTGGCTACTCGCGGGCGCTGGAGATCTGCGCCACCACGAGGTACGTCGAGGGCGACGAGGCACGCGAGCTGGGCATCGCCACCGTCGTCGTACCCCGCGCCGATCTCGACGCCGCGACCGCCGACCTCGCGGCCGCGATCCTGGAGAGCAGCACCGGGGCCGTGCGCGAGACGAAGGCGCTGCTGCAGTCGGCGGGGTCAGCGGACCTCGAGGAGCAGCGGCGGGCGGAGCGGACCGCCCAGGTACGCCGGTTCCGCGAGCTTGTCGGAGGCGGCTGAGAGACTTCAGGAGCGCGAGGAGGGAGAGCCCATGAGCGGGATGCAGCCGTGGCACTCACTGCGCTCGGCCCGCGAGCGTGAGGTCACCAAGGCCGGCCTGTCGCGCGACACCGTGCGTCGCGTCTTCGGGTTCGCGCTGCCCCACCGTGGGCTGATCGCCGGGTTCCTGGTCTTCGTCGTCCTCGACGCGGCTCTCGTCGTGGTCAACCCGCTGCTCATCAAGCGCCTGCTCGACGACGGGATCCTGGGTCACGACACCAGCCTGGTGCTCTGGCTGGCGCTGGCGATGGCGCTCGTCTCCATCCTCGACGCCGCGCTCGGAGTCGGCTCGGGATACCTCTCCTCGCGCATCGGCGAGAGCCTGATCTTCGACCTCCGCACCAAGGTCTTCGCCCACGTGCAGCGCATGTCGCTGGCCTTCTTCACCCGCACCCAGACCGGGGCGCTGGTCTCTCGGCTCAACAACGACGTCATCGGGGCCCAGCGCGCCTTCACCTCCACGCTGTCGAGCACCGTCTCCAACTCGATCAGCGTCGTGGTGGTCGGGTTCACGATGCTGGCACTGAGCTGGCAGGTCACGGTGGCGTGCCTGCTGCTCTTCCCGCTGCTGCTGGTCGCCTCCCGGTGGGTGGGCCGGCAGATCAGCGGGCTGACCCGCCGCCAGATGGACGGCAACGCCGACCTCGGCAACATGATGACCGAGCGCTTCAACGTCGGTGGCGCCCTGCTGCTCAAGCTCTTCGGCCGGCGCGAGGAGGAGGACGAGCGCTACGCCGAGAAGGCGGGCGTGGTCCGCGACCTCGGCATCCGGATCTCCCTGATCACCCGGGTCTTCATGGCGATGATGCTGCTGGTCCCGGCGCTGGCCACGGCGCTGGTCTACGGCATCGGCGGTGCGCTCGCCGTCTCGGGCGCGATGACCATCGGCACGCTGACCGCCCTGGCGACCCTGCTGCTGCGCCTGCTGGGTCCCCTGCAGGGTCTCTCCAACGTCCGGGTCGACGTGATGACGGCCCTGGTGAGCTTCGACCGCGTCTTCGAGGTCCTCGACCTGCCCTCGACGGTGCAGGAGCGCCCCGACGCGCCCGACCTGCCGCTCGGCGTCGGCCGGGTCGAGTTCGACGACGTGGCGTTCACCTATCCGCGGGCCGACCAGGTGTCCCTGGCCAGCCTGGAGACCGTGGCCCGGGTGGAGAGCCGCGACCACGGCCAGGTCCTGCACGACATCAGGTTCACCGCCGAGCCAGGTCAGATGGTCGCCCTCGTGGGGCCCTCGGGCGCCGGCAAGACCACGATCACCCACCTCGTCGCGCGGCTCTACGACGTCGACTCGGGCGTGGTGCGGGTCGGCGGGCAGGACGTCCGCGACGTCACCCTGCAGTCCCTGGAGGACGCCGTCGGGTACGTCACGCAGGACGCCCACATGTTCCACGACACGATCCGCGAGAACCTCCGCTACGCCTACCCCGAGGCCACCGACGAGCAGATCTGGGCCGCGTTGGAGTCCTCGCGCATCGCGACCGTGGTCCGCAGCATGCCCGACGGGCTCGACACCGTGGTCGGCGACCGCGGCTACCGCCTCTCCGGCGGCGAGCGGCAGCGGCTGGCCATCGCGCGGCTCCTGCTCAAGGCGCCCGCCATCGTCGTGCTCGACGAGGCCACCGCCCACCTCGACTCCGAGTCCGAGTTCGCGGTGCAGCAGGCCCTCGACCGCGCGCTCGAGGGGCGCACCTCGATCGTGATCGCACACCGGCTCTCCACCGTGCGCAGCGCCGACCTGATCCTCGTCGTGGACGGCGGCCGGATCGTGCAGCGCGGCACCCACGCGGGCCTGCTCGCCGAGGGCGGCCTCTACGCCGACCTCTACCGCACCCAGTTCGAGGAGGACGCCCAGCCAGCCTAGGTTGGGCCCATGGACCTCGGACTCGCCGACCATGTCTACGTCGTCACCGGGGGAGGGCGCGGCCTCGGTCGAGCCACCGCCGACCTCCTCGTCGCCGAGGGCGCCCGGGTGGTGCTCTCCGGGCGCAGCCAGCAGACGCTGGACGCGGCCGTGGCCGACCTGGGCGACCGGGCCGTCGCGGTGGCCGGCGACAACGCAGATCCGGAGACCGCCTCGCGTGTCGTAGACCGGGCCGTGCACACCTGGGGACGGCTCGACGGAGCCCTGGTCTCGGTCGGCGGACCGCCGACCGGCCCGATCATGGAGATCTCCGACGAGACCTGGACCACGAGCTTCCAGTCGGTGTTCGTGGGCGGGCTGCGGATCGCCCGGGCCGTGGCCGGGGCGATGCAGGGTCCGGGCTCGATCGCGTTCGTGCTCTCCACCTCGGTGAAGTCGCCGCTGGCCAACCTCTCGGTCTCCAACGGGCTGCGGCCGGGACTGGCGATGGCGGCCAAGTCGATGGCCGACGAGCTCGGCCCACGCGGCATCCGCGTCAACGGGCTGATGCCGGGGCGCGTGGGCACCGACCGCGTCTTCGAGCTCGACGAGTCGAGTGGCGATGCGGCGGCAGCCAAGGAGAAGGCGGTCGCGTCGATCCCGCTGGGCCGCTACGGCGAGCCGGAGGAGTTCGCCGCCGCAGCGGTGTTCCTGCTCAGCCCGGCCTCATCCTTCGTGAGCGGCGCGATGCTCCCGGTCGACGGCGGGATGCTGCGATCTCTCTAGCGAGTCGTCGGTGACACCTGTGGTGCCCTCCGCCCTCCACCTCTCCTCGTCGACGACGGAACTCGTCCCAGGCGAGGTAGAAGAAGCCGAAGACCGCGAGGACGCCGAAGAACCACCACTGCAGGCCGTAGAAGAAGTGCGGCCCGTCGCCGGTGTGGTCGGGCAGCTCGACCGCCCCCAGATGGGACGTCGGTGGCGGGCTCTGCTGGTCCACGTCGAGGAACCCCTGGTAGAGCGGGTAGGGCACCACGTGCTCGATGCTGCGCGACGAGATCGCCCGGGTGGACATGTTGCCGATCCGGATGGAGTCGCCGGTCGCGTCGCGACGTACATAGCCGGTCACGGTCACGTTGCCGGCATCCGTGGGCGGGAGCTTCGGGCGCGTCGCGCCGGAGTTCTCGCTCGTCATCCACCCGCGGTCGACGAGCACCGCGGTGCCGTTCGCGGTCACCAGAGGAGTGACGATGTCCACGCCAGGGCCCTCGTCGCGGGTCTGGTACTTCAGCACGATCGTGTGCTTGTCGTCCCAGACGCCGTGCACGGTGACCCTGCGCCACTCATCGCTCGAGCGGGGCGCGTGCGCAGGGGAGAAGACGTCCTCGACCGGCACGGGCAGCGCCGATGAGGTTGTCGCCGATCACGTGGTTGGAGTGCTGCCGCTCGTGGAGGCGGTGGAACTGCCACTGGCCGAGCCGAGCCGCACCCCAGGCGGACAGCGCGACGGCGAGCGCGAACAGCACCCATCGACGAGACACCAGGAACCCCACGCAGCGAGGTTAGTCGCCACCTGTTCGACCCTCGTTCCTACACTGGCGTCATGAGCACAGGTCTGGTCGACGGGTTCGGGCGTACGGCGACCGACCTACGCGTGTCGTTGACCGACCGCTGCAACCTGCGCTGCAACTACTGCATGCCCGCCGAGGGCCTCGACTGGCTCCCGACCGACGAGGTCCTGACCGACGACGAGGTGGTCCGGTTGGTCCGGATCGGCGTCGAGCACCTCGACATCCGCGAGGTCAGGTTCACCGGCGGCGAACCGCTCCTGCGCCGCGGGCTGGCCGACATCGTCCGCCGTACCAAGCGCCTGGAGCCGTCCCCGGACGTCTCGCTCACCACCAACGCCCTCGGCCTGGCGCGGACGGCGTCGACCCTCGCCGCCGCCGGGCTCGACCGGATCAACGTCAGCCTCGACACCGTCCGGGCCGACGTGTTCGCCCAGATCACGCGTCGCGACCGGTTGCCCGACGTCCTGGCCGGTCTGGAGGCGGCCACCGCCGCGGGTATCGGACCGATCAAGGTCAACGCAGTCCTCATGCGAGGGCTCAACGACCACCTCGGTGCCGAGCTGCTGCGGTGGTGCCTCGAGCGCGGCTACGAGCTGCGCATCATCGAGCAGATGCCGCTGGACGCCCAGCACGGCTGGTCGCGCGAGGCGATGGTCACGGCCGAGGAGATCCTGGCGTCGCTCGAGACGGAGTTCGTGCTGACCCCTGATCCCGCGCGCCGGGGGAGCGCCCCGCCGAGCTCTTCCTGGTCGACGGGGGTCCGCAGAAGGTGGGCGTGATCGCGTCGGTGACCCGGCCCTTCTGCGGCGACTGCGACCGGGTCCGGCTCACCGCCGACGGGCAGGTCCGCAACTGTCTCTTCGCCCGCGAGGAGTCCGACCTCCGCGCCGCGCTGCGCGGTGGCGCGAGCGACGAGGACATCGCCGACCGCTGGCGCCGCGCGATGCTCACCAAGCGAGCCGGCCACGGCATCGACGATGCCCGCTTCCTCCAACCCACCCGCCCCATGTCCGCCATCGGTGGGTGAGCACGGCGGTGAGCGGGGGATGCTGGCTCGCAGAGCCGGGCGCCGTGCACCGATCCCCCCTCGGCATCCGTGGGCGAGCCACGACCCCGCTCGGCGTCTAGGGCGTCGGGTGGGGGACGACGTCCTTGAGGAAGCCGCGGGCGGAGAGGAAGTCCGAGAGGCTCTGGCGGTGGTCGTCGCAGGCGAGCCAGGTCTTGCGGCGGTCCGGGGTGTGCAGCTTGGGGTTGTTCCAGAGCAGCTCGTGGAGGGCCGGCTGCTGGCACCCCTTCGCCGAGCAGGTGTCGGTCACGATCCGCCGAGCTCCCGGGTGCTGGGGTGCGGGGCGACGAGGTCGGTGCCCGGGATGCGCGGGCTGGCGGCGTTGGCCATCACCACGGCGATGTAGGGCAGCACGAACGCGCCGAGCAGCAGCACCCAGCGCATCCACCCGCCGATGAAGATCGCGCCCGACGAAGCACGCGGTGCGGATCCCCATCGAGATCAGGTAGCGCTTGCGGCGGCGGGCGATGTCGTCGTGGTGGCTCGGCGGCGCCGTGGTGATCCTGACGGCCACCGGGTCCTGTCGCGCTCTGCGTCCGGCCACTTCTCCACCCTACGCGCGCACGAGTGAGCCCCCCGGCCATGGCATCCTGAGCAGCATGAGCAACCGGACCTACCGCGTCACCGAGATCGTCGGCACCTCTCCCGACGGCATCGACCAGGCCATCCGCAACGGTGTCGAACGGGCGGCGCTCACCTTGCGCCACGTCGACTGGTTCGAGGTCATGCAGGTGCGCGGCCAGGTCAAGGACGGTGCCGTCGAGCACTTCCAGGTGGGCATCAAGGTCGGGTTCCGGCTCGAGGACGACTGAGTTGGGGGGCTCCTCGCTCGTCGAGCTGCGGGTGCTCGAGGGACCCAACCTGTACTTCCCGCGCGCCGCGATCAAGCTCACCCTCGACGTGAGCGCGCTGACCTCCTGCCCCGAGGACGACCTGCGCCGCCTCGGCGCCGCGGCCGGCGTACCGTGCGACCGGGTGCGCCGCACAGCGGCTTCCGGCAGCGTGCGGTGATCCGGGTGGTGACGCGGCTGGTCCGTGGCATCGCCCGCGCTGCTGGTACGACGCGGCTGGGGCTGCGCGTGCGCATGACCAGCGACCCGGACACCATCGTCGTCGCCTACCCCTGGCGCCGCCGCCAGCGCGCCAGCGCCCTCGGCGAGGCGGTGGCCACGGTGCTCGACGGGCTCGGCGCAGGCGACGAGGTCGGCGACCTCCTCCGCCGAGCGGCGCGGACCGTGATCGACGCCGAGCCCGGGCCGCCGCCCACGACGATCCGGCCGCGCGTGCCCGTCGTCGCCGTCACGGGCACGAACGGCAAGACCACGACCTCGCGGATGATCGCGCACATCGCCCGCGAGGCCGGCCACCTCGTCGGCTGGTCGAACACCGACGGGATCTACGTCGACGGACGGATGGTCGAGGAGGGCGACTACTCGGGACCCTCGGGCGCGGGCCGCGTGCTCGCGCACAACGAGGTCGACTTCGCCGTCACCGAGACCGCCCGGGGCGGCATCCTCCTCAAGGGCATCGGAGTGGCCAGCAACGACGTCTCGGTCGTCACCAACGTCTCCGCCGACCACCTCGGGCTGCAGGGCATCGACACGCTGGACCAGCTCGCCGAGGTCAAGGGCGTCGTCCCGCGCATCACCAAGAAGACCGGCTGGGCGGTGCTGAACGCCGACGACCCCCGGGTCTTCGCCATGCGCCAGATCACGCCGGCCCGCCCGTGGGTGTTCTCCCGCGACCCGGACTCGCCCGCGCTGCGCGAGGTGCTCGCGCACGGCGGGCGGGCGACGACGGTGCTCGACGGTTGGATCACGATGATGGAGGGGAGCCGCGCGGAGCCCCTGGTCCAGCTCGTCGACGTGCCGATGACCCTGAGCGGCCTGTCGCGCTTCAACGTCGAGAACGCCCTCGCAGCGGCCTCGGCCGCTCTCGCGGCCGACATCCCCCGCGCGAGCGTGGTGCGCGGCCTGACGTCATTCCGGCCCGACGCCGAGCACAACCCCGGCCGGATGAACTTCTTCACGATGCCCCAGGACGGCGGCGACCTCACCGTGGTCATGGACCTCGCCCACAACGAGGCCGGCCTCGAGGCGATGATCGAGATCATGCGCGGCGTGCGCCCGCCGGGACGGCGCATCCTGCTCGGCCTCGGCGCCGTGGGTGACCGGCAGGACGACCTGCTCGAGCTGCTCGGCGAGATCGCGGCGCGGGATGCCGATGTGATCGCCATCGGCCACAAGGAG
Source organism: uncultured Actinomycetota bacterium (assembly GCA_963756045.1). Classification (GTDB taxonomy): domain Bacteria; phylum Actinomycetota; class Actinomycetes; order Propionibacteriales; family Nocardioidaceae; genus Marmoricola. Next base: position 25,016 of record CAVWML010000002.1, on the reverse strand, counting down.
AAGTACCTCCGCGGCCGCACCCTCGAGGAGATGGACGCGCTCTTCCGCACCGGCGCCGAGCGGGTCGGCGTCACCGAGGTCGAGAGCTACCCGACCGAGCTCGCGTCGCTGCAGGCCCTCGTGTCGCAGGCCGAACCGGACGACGTGGTCGGGCTGATGTGCCATGCCGAGCGCCAGGAGGTCTACGACTGGCTGGCCGACCAGGGAGCCGTGGCCGACGGACCTGACGAGCTCCGCGCCAAGGTGCTGCGTGCCGCTGTCGTGTGAGCCTCTCGCGCTCGCGTCGCCACGCGGGCGGCTGACGCTTGCCACCGTCACGCTGGGGTCGGGCATCGCACTGCTGGACGGCACGGTCGTCAACGTCGCCGTACGCCGCATCGGCACCGACCTCGACGCGTCGTTGGGGCAGCTGCAATGGGTGGTCAACGGCTACGCGCTGAGCCTGGCCTCGCTGATCCTCGTGGGCGGCGCGCTGGGGGACCGGTGGGGCCGCCGGCGCCTCTACCTCACCGGCATCGCCGGCTTCGCGCTCGGCAGCGCGCTGTGCGCCTTCGCCCAGGACCCGACCCAGCTCGTGCTGTTCCGAGTGCTGCAGGGGATCGCCGGGGCGCTGGTGGCCCCGGGTGCGCTCGCCATCATCCAGGCGTCCTTCCGCGAGGAGGACCGGCCGAGCGCGATCGGCACCTGGGCCGGCATGTCAGGCATCGCGGCGGCCATCGGCCCGTTCATCGGCGGCTTCCTGCTCGAGCACGGCGGCTGGCGGTGGATCTTCGCGATCAACCTGCCGCTGTGCGCGGCGGTCCTCCTGCTGGGCATGCGGGTGCCCGAGTCGCGTGACGACGATGCCCCGCGCCACTTCGACTGGCGGGGTGCCCTCACCGGCGTGGTCGCGCTGGGATCGGCGACGTACGTGCTCACCTCGTGGCCGAGGATGTCCCCTGCAGCCGTGTGGGGGACGGCGATCGTCGCAGTGCTCGCGATCGCGCTCTTCGTCTGGCTCGAGGACCACCCGAACGCGATGGTTCCGGTGGACCTGTGGCGCTCACCCGGTGTTCTCCGCCGCGAACGTCATGACACTGCTGACGTACGGCGCCCTCGGTTCGGTGCTGTTCTTCCTCGTCCTCGTGCTGCAGGTGACCTCCGGCTACTCCGCCATCGCCGCCGGGGTGGCGACCCTGCCGATCACGCTGGCCATGCTGCTGCTCTCGTCACGGTTCTCGCGGCTCTCGGCGAGGACGGGGCCGCGCCTGCCGATGACGGTCGGCCCGCTGGTCTGCGCGGCCGGCGTGGTGCTGCTCTCCGGGATCGGCGCGCAGGCGTCGTACTGGCGCGACGTCTTCCCGGGCATCACGATCTTCGCGCTGGGGCTCTCCATGCTGGTCTCGCCGCTGACCGTCGCCGTGCTGTCGGCGGCGCCGAGCCGCCACGCCGGCATCGCCAGCGGCGTGAACAACGCCGTCGCGCGGACCGGGAGCCTGCTCTCGGTGGCGGCGCTGCCGGCGATCGTCGGGCTCACCGGCCAGGACTACCGCGACCCCGTGGCGCTGCAGGTCGGCTTCCACCGGGCGCTGCTGCTGGCCGCCGGGCTCCTGGTGGCCGGCGCCATCGTCTCGTTCGTGGGTCTCCGCGGCGTCGGGCGGGTGGGCCACGACGAGCCGGCCGTCGCCAGCTGAGCACCGCCTCCCAGGGGTCGGTCGGCGGTCCCCCGCGGGGATGGGTCACGATGAGCGGGTGGCCGACGGACAGGAGACCTCGTGAGTGACAGCGATCGGCTGGCGGTGTTGATCGACGCCGACAACATCTCGGCCAAGGTGGCCAAGGACCTCTTCGAGGAGCTGGCCGGCTACGGGACGCTCACCGTGAAGCGCGCCTACGGCGACTGGACCACCACGCACCTGACCGGGTGGAAGGACCAGCTGCACGAGTTCGCGATCTCGCCGATGCAGCAGTTCGCCTACACCCAGGGCAAGAACTCCACCGACTCCGCGCTGATCATCGACGCGATGGACCTGCTGTACGCCGGCAACCTCGACGGCTTCGTGCTCGTCTCCAGCGACAGCGACTTCACCCGGCTGGCCACCCGCCTGCGCGAGGCCGGCATGACCGTCTACGGCATCGGCGCCCGCAAGACGCCCTCGGCTTTCCGCGACGCCTGCGACAAGTTCACCTTCCTCGAGGTGCTGCGCGACCAGCCGGCCCCGGCGGCCGCGGTCGACGAGGGGGCCGCCGAGCCCGTGCGTGACCAGGGTGGGCTGCAGAGCCTGCTGGCCACGGCGTTGAACAAGACCGCCTCGGACGACGAGGACTGGTCGGCCCTCGGCGCGCTCGGCAGCCACCTGAACCGCATCGACCCGTCGTTCGACCCGCGGACCTACGGCTTCGGCAAGCTGAGCGCCCTGGTCCACGAGCAGCCGTACCTGGAGACGCGCACGGTCGAGTCCAACGACGGGCGCGGGCAGCTCTGGGTGCGGCTCAAGCGCGGCACGACGCGCAAGCGCACCACCAAGAAGGCCTCGGCCGCGAAGGCGGAGAAGGCTCAGCCCTCGACCGGTCGGTAGTCCGGGTCGGACCCCGCGGCCTCCTCGGTGCCGCCGACGGAGGCGCCCGCCTGGGCGACGTGCGACCAGCTCTCCAGCTCCTCCATCACGGCGGGGTGCTTGTCGACGCAGACGACGACGAGGTCGCCGCGGTTGGCACGACTCATGGCGTGACGTACGGCGTCGATCTCGTCGAGCACGACCTCGAGCTGCTTGCAGCGCGCTCCCGCCTCCATCGCGCGCCGGGCGCCGTCGGCCACCAGGCCGGCCACCTCGCCCCGAGCGCGACCGCGCAGGGCGTTGTCCTCGCGGACGATCACGACGTCGAAGTGCTCGGCGGCGATCTCACCGAGCTCGACCATGTCCTCGTCGCGACGGTCGCCCGCCGTGGCCACGATGCCGATGCGCGAGGGCTTGCCGAGCTCGCTGCCGGAGTCGAGGCTCTCGCCGACCCGGTCGACGAAGTCGCCGAGCATGCGCATGCCGGGCGCGTTGTGGCAGTAGTCGACGATGACGTTGATGCCGTTGACCTCGACCTCGTTGAGCCGGCCGGGGGAGAGGTAGTAGTTGGTCGAGAAGGTGCGCAGACCCTGCCGGATGTCGTGCAGTGGCGCTCCCGCAGCGAAGGCAGCGGCCGCCGCCGCCAGTGAGTTCTGGACGTTCATGCGCGCCCGCCCCGAGAAGGTCGCGGGCAGCAGGTGGGTGAAGGCCAGCTGCATGTCACGCGCCCCGTGGCGTACGACGATCATCTCGCCGCGGTCGGTCGGCTGGAGCACGAGCGCCTTGCCACCGCGGCGGCAGTGGGCGTCGATCATGTCGAGCGTCTCGGCGCCCTCGGGCGTCTCGCGGGAGGCCATCGAGAACCACACCACCTGCCCGGAGCACCGCCGCCGCATCTCGCGCACCAGCGGGTCGTCGGCGTTGAGCACGGCGTGCCCGTCACGCGGGACCGCCTCGACCAGCACCGCCTTGACGTCGGCGAGCTGCTCGATGGTGTCGATGCCACGCAGGCCGAGGTGGTCGGGCTGGACGTTGAGCACCACGGCGACGTCGTTGCGCTCGTAGCCGAGGCCCTCGCGCAGGATGCCGCCGCGGGCGACCTCGAAGACGGCGAAGTCGACGCGCGGGTTCTGCAGCACCATCCGGGCGCTGCGTGGGCCGGAGGCGTCGGCCTTGATCAGCAGCCGCTCGTCGATGACGACGCCGTCGGTCGAGGTCATCCCGACCTTGCGGCCCATGCCCTTGAAGACGTGGCTGATCATCCGGCTCGTCGTGGTCTTGCCGTTGGTGCCGGTCACCGCGACGATCGGGATCCGGCTCGGCGCGCCGGGCGGGAACAGCATGTCGACGACCGGCTTGGCGATGAACTGCGGCTCGCCGATCGTCGGGTGGGTGTGCATCCGGAAGCCCGGCGCCGCGTTGACCTCGCAGATCGCGCCGCCGGTCTCGCGCACCGGCTGGGTGATGTCGGGGCAGATGAAGTCGATGCCGGCGATGTCCAGCCCGATCATCCGGGCCGCCTCCTCGGCGATCTCGGCGTTCTCGGGGTGCGCCTCGAAGGTGCGGTCGATGGAGATGCCGCCGGTCGACATGTTGCCGGTCAGCGCGAGCTTGACCATCTCGCCCTCGGCGGGCACCGACTCGAGGGTGTGGCCCTGGCCGGCGAGCACCTCCTCGGCGGCGGCGTCGACCTTGATCCGCGTCAGCACCTTCTCGTGGCCCACGCCGCGCCGCGGATCGGCGTTGGTCAGGTCGACGAGCTGCTGCACCGTGCTGGTGCCGTCGCCGGTGACGCTGGCGGGGACCCGCTCGGCGATGGCGGCGACCCGGCCGTCGATGATCAGGCAGCGGTAGTCCTTGCCGGTGATGAACGACTCGACGACGACCCAGCCGCGGCGGGACTGCTCCTGGGCGATCTCGAAGGACTCGCGCACCTCGTCGTCGCTCGTCAGGTCGAGGCAGACACCGCGTCCGTGGTTGCCGTCGAGCGGCTTGACCACGACGGGGAAGCCGATGCGGCGGGCGACCCGGACCGCCTGGTCCGCCGTACGCACGGAGTCCTGCTGGGGGACCGGCAGCCCGGCGGCGCCGAGCAGGCGGGTGGTGAGGTCCTTGTCGGAGGCGATGTCGACGGCGATCGAGCTGGTCTCGCTCGTCATGGTGGCGCGGATGCGCTTGGCGTGGACGCCCTGCCCGAGCTGGACGAGGGAGGCCTGGTTGAGCCGGATCCACGGGATGTCGCGCGAGACCGCCTCGTCGAGGATCGCCTGCGTGGAGGGTCCGAAGGCCGTGCGCTGCGCGCGCACGGATGAACGCCTCGAGCTCCTCCTCGAAGTCGAAGCTCCGGGTCGGCCCGCACGAGATGGTTCACCAGCCGTACGGCGAGCCGGCCCGCCTCGAGCCCGACCTGCTCGTCGACGTAGCCGTAGATGATGTTGTAGCGGCCCTTCACGCCCTTGACCTGGCGGGTCTTGCCGCGGCGGATGTCGTGGCCGACGACCTGCTGCAGGGCGAGCGCGACGTGCTCGGCGACGTGGCCCGAGCCAGGTGCCCTCGTGGAGGCGCTCGACGAACCCACCACGCCGGCCGCGGGAGCACGAGTGCTCGCGCAGGCCGGGCAGCGCCTCGAGGAGGTGGTCGCTGAAGCCGGGGAGCGTGTTGGTCGGGAACTCCTCGAGCGAGCCGAGGTCGACCACGAGGTGGATCGCCTTGTCGTAGGACCAGACGTTGGCGCCCCGGTAGACCCGCGTCTCGACGATCGCCAGGTCGGGACTCGGCCGACCACCCCCGAGGGTCGCGGTGGTCTCGGTCCGGTGGGCGTCACTCACTGGCCACTCCTCTGCTCCGTCGGGCGATGCGGCGACGCAACGTCGTGGGGGAGACGTCGTCGGCCGCGATGTCACGGGCCATCTGCCGCAGGTCGCGGTTGGCCGAGGCCAGCTCGTCGGCCTCCTTCGGATCGGTCTCCGGATCGCTGCTCACCAGCTCGCGCGTGGTCATGTCGAACACCGCGCCCGCGGGCAGCACGTGCAGCACCACGCCCGAGGCGAGGATCGGCCGGTGCTCCCGGGCCAGGTGCGCGTTGGTGACCATGCTGTCGCCCGTCCACGAGGGTCACCGAGCCGCGGCCCACGACGGAGAGGCGTTCGCCCTCGTCGGTGCGCGAGATGACGGCCGCGGTGTCCTCGTCGACACCCATCCCCAGCAGCTGTGGGCTCTGCGAGACGATCATGAGCAACCGACCGTAGCGGTTGCGCTGCGCGAAGTGCTGGTCGATGACGCACTCCTGGACGAGACCGAGCCCCGCGGCGACCTGGGTCATCCGCTGCTTCGGCGTCGCCCCGGGCGGGCCGAACGCGACCATGTGGCTGGACTGCACGCTGGCGCCGGCCGAGGTGCCCGCCGATCGTGACGCCACGCTCACGCGCCTCGAGGATCGCCTGGCCGAACGGCGTGCCGGCGATCACCGTCGAGAGCTTGAGCTGGTTGCCACCGGTCATGAAGATGCCGGTGGCCCGCTGCAGCGGCTCGACGTACTCCGGCGCCGAGGCCTGGGCCCGGTCCTCGGGCCGCACGCCGAAGACCTCGGCCGCGCCGAGCCGGGTGAACAGGGCGTCGTAGACCTCGACGATCTCGGGGCCGAGCGAGGAGGCGGTCGCGACCACGGCGATGCGCGAGTCGGGGCCGCCCGCGCGGCGTACGAACTCCTCCAGCACACGGCGCTTGCCGAGCTTGTCCTCGGCCCCTCCGATGACGAGAAGATCACCTGCGCCGGTAGGCATGACAGGAAGCCTAACCGGGTGACACGCTGAGCCTGTGAGCCCGCCTTCACCCGGTTCGTCCGCCACGGCGACGGTTGCTCCTCCTCGTGCGGCACGGCAAGGCCGAGCAGTACGGCGACGACGACCACCGCCGACAGCTCACCGAGCGCGGGCGCCGGCAGGCGCGGGCCGCGGGGGAGTGGCTCGCGGCGCACGGCTACGTGCCCACCGCCGCGATCGTGTCCTCGGCGACCCGCACCCGCGAGACCTGGGACCTGCTGCGCGCCGGATCGGGCTCGCACGGCCGACGCCGACCTCTCCGACGCCGCCTACCCTGCCGACGCCGAGGCCGCGCTGGCCATCCTGCGCGGCGCGCCCAGCGACGCGAGCGTCCTCGCCTTCGTCGGCCACAACCCGACCGCCTCCTCGCTCGTGCACCTGCTCGACTCCGGCGAGCCGGACCCCGCGGCCTTCCGCACGCTCAGCTTCGGGCTGCCCACCTCGGGCGTGGGGGTGCTGGAGGTGCCGGTGCCGTGGACCGACCTCGACGTCGGCTGCGCGCGCCTGGTCGCCGGCCACACCCCGTGAGCGACCTGACCTACCCCGAGGTCGGAGCCACCCGCGAGGCCGACTCGATGCCGTCGGGCTACCACCACCTGCGCGAGCGGCGCAGGGTCGGCGGCGCTGACGCGTTCGACCTCGCGGGCGACGTCGTGCTCGCGTTCGGCATGCAGCGAGGCGCCGGGATCGAGGTCGAGGTGTCCGAGCCGCTGGCCCGCACCGGCCTCGACGTCGGCCAGGGCGTGCGCCTCGGGCCGGCGCGTCCTGCACGCCCCGACGCGGGTGGTCTACGTCGTCTCCGAGCCCGATCGTCGTGGCTTCGCCTACGGCACTCTCCCCGGCCATCCCGAGCGCGGGGAGGAGCTGTTCCTGGTCGAGCGCCAGGACGGGTCGACGTACGCCGAGGTGCGGTCGTTCTCGCGTCCGGGCCGCTGGTTCAGCCGGCTCGGGCTCCCGGTCGTCCGGTGGGTCCAGCGGCGCTACGTCGAGCGCTACCTCGACGCGCTGGCGCAGGCGCTCACACCGGCGGCGCCGGGGTCGTGATGCCCTCCTCGGCGTCGGCCGCCACGACCTCCTCGCGGCTGATCCCGAGCAGGTAGAGCACCGCGTCCATGTAGGGCACGTTGACCGCCGTCGGGACCGCCTCCTTGACGACCGCCTTGGCGTTGAAGGCGATCCCGAGCCCGGCGGCGCTGAGCATGTCGAGGTCGTTGGCACCGTCGCCGACGGCGATGGTGGCGCTCAGCGGCAGGCCGCTCGCCGCAGCGAAGTCGCGCAGGGCGGCGGCCTTGCCCGACCGGTCGACCACGTCGCCCACGACGCGCCCGGTGAGCCGGCCGTCGATGATCTCGAGCTCGTTGGCGCGGTGGAAGTCGAGGTCGAGGTCCGCCGCGAGCCGTTCGGTGAGCTGGGAGAACCCGCCGCTGACGATCGCGAAGCGGTAGCCGAGGCGCTTGAGCACGCGCACGGTGGTGCGGGCGCCGGGGGCCAGCACGAGCTCGTCGTACACCTGGTCGATGGCGGCTGCGTCGAGACCGGCGAGCAGCGCCACCCGGTCGCGCAGGCTCTGCGCGAAGTCGATCTCGCCGCGCATCGCCTGGCCCGTCACGGCCGCCACCTGGTCCTCGACCCCGGCGTGCCGCGCCAGCATCTCGATGACCTCGCCCTGGATCAGGGTGGAGTCGACGTCCATCACGATCAGCCGCATGCTGCGGCGCAGCAGGTTGGCCGGCTGTACGGCGATGTCGACGCCCTGCGCGGCGGCCTCGCGGGCCAGGATGTCGCGCAGCTTGTCAGGGTCGTAGCCCGACACGTGCAGGTCGATGGCCGTGATCGGGTAGCGGGCCATCCGCTCGATGCGGTCGATGTTGGCGCCGGTGTCCGCGATCCGCCCGGCGATCGCGGCGACCGCGGACGACCGCAACGGGGTGCCGAGCACGGTGACGTGGCTGCGGCCCTCGGGCCGATGCCGGTTGTCGCCCGAGCCCTGCTCGAGCTCCAGCGTCATGGCGAGCTCGGCGGCGACGTCGGCGAGCCGGGTGTGCAGCGCTCGCCAGTCGCGCGGCGAGCTGACGAGCAGACCGAGCACCAGCCGTCCCCGGAGCACGATCTGCTCGATGTCGAGGACCTCGACGCCGAAGCCCGCCAGGGTGTCGAAGACCAGCGAGGTCACACCGGGGCGGTCCTTGCCGGTGAGGGTGATCAGGAGCGTCTTTGGGGTCTTGTCCCCGAGCCGTTCGGTCACGGCTGCAGGGTAGTCGCGAACCGGCTACTCGCCCGAGCAGGCGCCCACGAGCGCGCGACGGGCCGCGCGGTCGAGCTCCGCGAGCGCCTCGCGACGCTGGGCCATCTCGGAGGTGGACAGGGCACCACCGTCGCTCTCGCGCGCCAGCCGCACGATCTCCAGGCAGAGCACGGCGCGCTCGGCGGTCTCGACCCGACGCGGTCCGGTGCCCGGCGGCAGCGGCAGTGCGGGCCGGCTGCGCAGGTTCATCAGCAGGTCGGGGATCTCCGGCTGCCAGGAGGCCACGTCGAGGTCGACGAGGCGCGCGGTCACCAGGCTGAGCGCCTCGCGCAGCGCGATCGCGGTCTCGCGCTCGTCGGTGTAGGGCACCGGTGCCGCCTCGAAGACGCGCCACACGACCGTGCGGGCGTCCATCTCCGGCACCAGCCCGACCTCGCCGACCACGACGGCCTGGCCCGCCTCCAGGGCGGCCTGGTTGAGGGGCGGAGGACCACCGAGCCCGACGAGGTCGCCCGGCGCCGGCAGGGCCAGCCGCGGTGGCGAGCTGACCGCGGTGGGCAGCTCTCGCAGCTCCACGACATCGGGCAGGCCGGCGACGAGGTGCCGCGGATCGCTGCCGCGCACGGTCTCCTCCAGGTCGTCGGGTCCGGCGCGACCGGTGCGCACCGCGTCCAGCCAGGCGCACAGCAGCGCCGAGACAGGCAGGCCACTGTCACGCAGGCGGGACACGGGCGACACGGTCATTCCAGGGAGACTATGACCCGTTAGGTTGGCCCGGTGGTCGCGGTCCTCGAGCTCGCCGGTGTCAGCGTGCGGCGAGGACAGGCAACGCTCCTCGACGACGTCGACTGGTCGGTCGAGGAGGACGAGCGCTGGGTGATCCTCGGGCCCAACGGCGCCGGCAAGACCACCCTGATGCAGCTCTGCTCGGCACAGATCCATCCCACGTCGGGGGTCGTGGGCATCCTCGGCGAGGTCGTCGGGACCGTCGACGTCTTCGAGCTGCGGCCGCGCATCGGGTGGACCAGCGCCGCCGTCGCCGACCGGATCCCTCGTCACGAGCTCGTGCGCGACGTCGTCGTGTCCGCGTCGTACGGCGTGGTCGGCCGGTGGCGCGAGCGCTACGAGGAGCTGGACCACGCCCGCGCGGGTCAGCTCCTCGAGGACGTCGGTGCCACCGCGCTGCTCGACCGGACCTTCGGGACGCTGAGCGAGGGCGAGCGCAAGCGCGTCCAGATCGCACGCGCGCTGATGACCGACCCCGAGCTGCTGCTGCTCGACGAACCCGCCGCCGGGCTCGACCTCGGCGGCCGCGAGGACCTCGTGACCACGCTGTCTCGCCTGGCCCTCGACGAGTACGCGCCGGCGACGGTGCTGGTCTCCCACCACGTCGAGGAGATCCCTCCGGGATTCACCCACGTGCTCCTGATGCGCGCCGGCCGTGTCGTCGCGGCGGGCCCGTTGCCGCACGTGCTCACGGCCGAACGACTCTCGGAGACCTTCGGGATGCCGCTCGTGCTCAGCGAGTCCGAAGATCGCTACTCGGCTCGTCGTGCCCGGCTAGGCTCGTGACATGGACTGGCTGGCGGATCATATGTGGGTCGGCTGGCTGACGGCTGCCGTCGCGCTGGCCGGCCTGGAGATCCTCAGCCTCGACCTCTTCCTGATCATGCTCGCCGGTGGCGCGCTGGTCGGCTGCCTCACCGCCCTGCTCGGTGCGCCGTTCGCGCTGCAGGTCGTGCTCGCGCTGATCACGTCGGTGGCGCTGCTGGCGGTGATCCGGCCCAACGTCGTCCACCGCCTGCACAGTGGCCCCACGCTGCGCACCGGTGCCGACGCGTTGATCGGCCAGCGAGCGACCGTGCTGCGTGAGATGTCCTACCACCAGCCCGGCCGGGTGAAGATCGGTGGCGAGGAGTGGACCGCCGCGCCGTACGACGAAGACGACCGCATCGAGGCCGGCGAGGTCGTCGACGTGGTGCAGATCAAGGGTGCGACGGCGTACGTGCTGCGCATCCATCGGCTCGAGTCGTGACGGCTCGGGTGCCGTCGAGAGGAAGGTGATCGCATGGTCGCCCTGATCGTGTTCCTGGTCCTGCTGGCGTTCGTGGTCCTGGTGCTGTCCCGGACGATCCGGATCGTCCCGCAGGCACGCGCCGGGATCGTGGAGCGCTTCGGCAAGTACAAGACCACACTTCAGCCGGGCCTGAACATCGTCACGCCGTTCGTCGACCGGGTGCGCTACGTGATCGACATGCGCGAGCAGGTGGTCTCGTTCCCGCCCCAGCCGGTGATCACCGAGGACAACCTGGTCGTCTCGATCGACACCGTCATCTACTTCCAGGTCACCGACCCGGTCGCGGCGACGTACGAGATCGCGAACTACATCTCCGCGGTCGAGCAGCTGACGATGACGACGCTGCGCAACATCGTCGGCGGCATGGACCTCGAGCAGACGCTGACCTCCCGCGAGGACATCAACCGCGGGCTCTCCGGCGTGCTCGACGAGGCCACCGGACGTTGGGGGATCCGGGTCGGACGGGTGGAGATCAAGGGCATCGACCCGCCGCCGTCCATCAAGGACTCGATGGAGAAGCAGATGCGGGCCGACCGTGACAAGCGGGCCGTGATCCTGACCGCCGAGGGCCAGCGACAGTCGGCCATCCTCACCGCGGAGGGCAACAAGCAGGCCGCGATCCTCTCCGCCGAGGGTGACCGGGAGGCCCTGATCCTGCGGGCCCAGGCCAACCGGGAGGCGGCGATCCTCAAGTCGCAGGGCGAGGGTCAGGCCATCCAGACGGTCTTCCAGGCGATCCACGACGGGCAGCCCGACCAGGCGCTGCTGGCCTACCAGTACCTCCAGATGATGCCGAAGATCGCCGAGGGCTCGGCCAACAAGGTCTGGGTGGTCCCCTCCGAGATCACCAAGGCGCTCGAGGGACTCGGCTCGTCGGTGAACGAGATCGCCGGCATCCCGAAGCACTCGGGCGGCCCGAAGGTGCGCGTCGACACCGACCCAGAGGCGGCGAAGAGCGACGACGCCGACGCCCAGCTCTCCAGCACGCACGAAGAGGTGCAGAAGGCGATCGCCGCCGCCGAGGGCGCCGCGCGCTCGACCGGTGCGACACCGCCGACCGGACCGTCGTCGGCACCTCCTGCGGCTGACGCGGACGACTCCACCGGCGGGGCGCCCGCCTCTCCGTGAGTCCCCTGGAGGTGCTGGCCGTCCTGCTCGCGGGGATGGCCGCCGGCACCATCAACACGGTGGTGGGGTCGGGAACGTTGATCACGTTCCCGACCCTCCTGGCGCTGGGGCTGCCGCCGGTGACCGCCAACACCACCAACACCGTCGGGCTGTTCCCCGGGTCGATCTCCGGGGCGATCGGCTACCGCGCCGAGCTCTCCGGGCAGCGCCCCCGGCTCCTCCGGCTCGGGTCGGCGTCCCTGGTCGGGGGTGTCGCCGGCGCGCTCCTCCTGCTGACGCTGCCGAAGTCGGCCTTCGACGCGATCGTCCCCGTGCTGATCCTGCTCGGCTGCGTGCTGGTGATCCTCGGCCCGCGGATCTCGCGCCGGGTGGCTGCACGCGCCGAGGCCCGCGGCGGGCTCCCGGAGACCGGCGTCTGGTGGGTCTGGCCGGCGGTCCTGCTCACCGGGGTCTACGGCGGGTACTTCGGCGCCGCCCAGGGCGTGCTCCTGATGGCGGTCCTGGGGATCGGCGTCGCGGACACCATGCAGCGCCACAACGCCACCAAGAACGTCCTCGCCGCCATCGTCAACCTCGTGGCCGCCGTCGTCTTCGTCTTCGTCGCCGACATCGACTGGCCCAAGGCCCTCGTGCTCGCGATCGGCTCGATCATCGGCGGCCAGCTCGGCGCCACCGTCGGCCGCCGGCTCCCCGCCAACGCCCTGCGAGCGGTGATCGTCGTCGTCGGCGTGGTCGCGATCGTCTCGTTCGTCGCCCGCGGCTGAGCCCGGACGTCATACGACCTGGTGGCGATAGCGACCACGCCGTATGACGTTGCCCGGGACGTCATACGACATGGCTGCTGTAGCGACCAGCTCGTATGACGTTGCGGGAGCTCAGCCCTGCAGCTCCTTGACGCCCGTGGCGACGGCGGCGGCTGCGACGACGGTGAGGAGGAGGCCGGCGGGCTTGGAGACCTTGCCGGAGGCGGCGCTGACGAGGCCGTTGAGGGCGTCCGCGCCGTCGACGGCGACACCGACCTGCACGAGCTGGCGTCGCGCCTCCCCGGTGGCGGCCAGGGTCAGGGCGCCGAGGATGACCTCCCGCGGCCCGAACAGCCGGGTCATGTAGCCGAGCTGGGGGTTCGCCTTCGGGTTCAGCAGCAACATCCGGGCCGCGAGGCCGGGGGAGAGGAACGAGACGGCGCCGAGGGTGATGCGCCCGATGGCGAGGCCGGTGATGGGATCCATGGCCAGGAACCTAGCGCTCACCTCTCGACGTACGCCGAGAGCCACCGGTCGATCTCGTCGAAGACCACGGCCCGGACCGGCGCGGGGGAGAGCGTCACGTCGTGGATGGCCCCCTCGACCTGCGCCACGGTGACGTGACGTGAGATCCGGGTGACCTTGCGGCGCAGCCGCTCGACGTCCAGCACGACGTCGGTCGTGCGGAGATCCTGCTCCGAGTCCTCTGTGCCGGTCCGCGTGGACGTGATCATCAGGACCGGCGCCTGCACCGTCAGACCGCGGGCGACACGCGCGTGCCCCTGGCGGATCGCCCGCACCCAGCCGGCGTACGCCGGCCAGGAGGTGTCCGGCTTCCAGTCCGGGTTGATCGTCCACTCACCGGAGTGCTGGTCGCTGATGCTGCGGAGGTACCCGCCGCTGCGCTCCCGCGGGATCTCGCGCATGGGCTGCACTCGCCCGATCCGGTCGATGACCGGCAGCGCCAGCAGCCTCGTCATCCGGTCGCCGCGCCAGTCGATCCACGGCGCGTTCAGGAACACCCCTGCGGGCCGGAGCCCCCGGTCGTGCACCCACAGCGGCACCGTCAGCCCGCCGGTGGAGTGCGCCGAGACGACCACGTGGTCGTGGTGCTCGGCGATCCGTGCCCAGGCCAGGTCCAGCTCCTCGTAGTACGTCGCGAGGTCGGCGACGTAGTTGGCCGTCTGGTGGGGACGCAGCGACCGGCCGTACTTGCGCAGGTCCAGCGCGTAGAAGTCGTACCCGTGCTCCACCCAGAAGTCCGCGGCCGCGGTCTGGAAGAAGTAGTCGGCGAACCCGTGCACGTGCAGCACCGCGCGCCGCCGCGTCCGCGCGGTCGGACGGTGCACGAGGGTCGCGACGACCTCGCCCTCGTCGTCGGGGCGCAGCGGCAGCGTCTCGGAGGTGTACGGCGCTCCGAGGACGTCCTCGTCGGGCAGGGATCGCGGGTTCGGCACCCGCCGATCCTGTCAGGTCGCGGCGTTGGTGTCCGACTCGACGACGGGGTCCTGAGCGTCCTCGCGCGCCTTGTCGTCCTGGCCACCGGGCCCACCCAGGTCGGCGTCCTGCCGCACGAGCTCCTCGATCCGCTTGCCGCACTCGTCGTCGACGTGGTGCCAGTACTGGAACGCGCGCTCGAGCACGTCGCCCTCGACGCCACCGAGGAGGTGCCCGGCGACCGTCTTGACGAACGTCTCGCGCTGCTCGTCGTCCCAGACCTCGCGCACGAGGGTGTGCGCCTGGGAGAAGTCGTCGTCGTCCGCGCGCAGGGTGTAGGCCTGCCGCACCATCGCGCCGTCGGTCTCCCACCCGTCCTCGACCTCGCCGACCTCGTCGGCGTACCCACGACCGAACGAGTTCGGCGCGTACACCGGGTCGTCGCCGCGGTGCTCGTAGGCCATCGCGCCGTCCTTGGTGTAGGTGTTCACCTCGACGTGCGGACGGTTCACCGGCAGCTGGAGGTAGTTCGGCCCGATGCGGTAGCGGTGCGTGTCGGAGTAGCTGAACGCCCGGCCCAGCAGCATCTTGTCGGGGCTGAACCCGATGCCCGGCACGAGCGCGCTCGGCTCGAAGGCGGCCTGCTCGATCTGGGCGAAGAAGTTCTCCGGGTTGCGGTTCAGGGTCATCGTGCCGACCTTGATCAGCGGGTAGTCGGAGTGCGGCCAGACCTTGGTCAGGTCGAACGGGTTGATCCGGTAGCCCCGCGCCTCGTCGTACGGCATCACCTGGATCGAGAGGGTCCAGCTCGGGAAGTCGCCCTGCGCGATCGAGTCGTAGAGGTCGCGCCGGTGGAAGTCGGCGTCCTCGCCGGCGATCCGGGTGGCGTCCTCGTCCGTGAGGCCCTCGACGCCCTGGTTGCTGTGGAAGTGGTACTTGACCCAGTGCTTCTCGCCGGCCGCATTGATCCACAGGTAGGTGTGCGAGCCGTAGCCGTTCATGTGGCGGTAGGTCTTCGGGATGCCGCGGTCGCCCATCAGGTAGGTGACCTGGTGGGCGGACTCGGGGTTGAGGCTCCAGAAGTCCCACTGCATGTTGTTGTCGCGCAGCCCGTTGCCGCCGCGTCGCTTCTGGGACCGGATGAAGTGCGGGAACTTCATCGTGTCGCGGATGAAGAAGACCGGGGTGTTGTTGCCGACGAGGTCGTAGTTGCCCTCGGAGGTGTAGAACTTCAGCGCGAAGCCCCGCGGGTCGCGCCACGTGTCGGGCGACCCGAGCTCACCGGCCACCGTGGAGAAGCGGGCCAGCATCTCGGTGGTCACGCCCGGCTGGAACAGCGCCGCCTTGGTGTACGCCGAGACGTCCTCGGTCGTCTCGAACTCACCGAACGCTCCCGAGCCCTTGGCGTGCACGTTGCGCTCCGGGACGCGCTCCCGGTTGAACTGCGCCATCTGGTTCAGGAAGTGCGTGTCGTGCAGCAGGATCGGCCCGTCGGGCCCGAGCGTCAGACTGTTGCGGTCGCTCGTCGCCGGGGCACCGGTGACCGTCGTCGAGCCCTGAGCCGCCTCCTCCGAGGGGGCGTGCGCGATCGAGGTGCCGTCGTCGGGCTGGGGCAGGTCGGGCATGGGGTCGCTCCTCGCGAGGTCGGTGTCAGCGCTCGTTGTTGCCGTACCCACCTCGCGGCGGCCCACTCCCGGAACCGGAGCGGATCAGGACCTCAGTGCTGGTAGGTCCCGTGGACGATCGCGCGGGCAGCGGTCTTGAACGCCAGGTTGAAGCTGACCACGGCGGGGGAGACGTCGGAGTCCACGCCGAGGGACTCCTCCTTCACCGCGTGCACCACGAAGTAGTAGCGGTGCACCTGGTCGCCTTCGGGCGGCGCCGCACCCATGAACGCCTTGGTGCCGCCGTCGTTGCGGCACATGAACGCGTTTCCGGGCAGGTCAGCGCCCTCGGCACCTGTTCCGGCATCGAGCGAGGTGACGTCGGCGGGCAGGTCGACGAGCACCCAGTGCCAGAAGCCGGACGGCGTGGGGGCGTCGGGGTCGAAGCAGGTGACCGTGTAGCTCTTGGTCCCCTCCGGAGCACCGCTCCACGAGAGCTGCGGCGAGCTGTCGCCCTCCGCGTTGACCTGGTCGTCCTTGAGCGGCTGGCCGTCGGTGACGTCGTCGCTGGTCACGGTGAACGACGGGACCGGGGGGAGCAGGTCGTAGGGATCGGGGCTGACGGGTCGATCGAGGCTCATGTAGGCCGAACATAGTCCGCGGGGTGGCCCTGCGGAACCGGCTGCTCAGCGATGTCAGCACAATGGTCCCGTGCCGCCCCCCGAGCCGACCGACTTCCCGACCTACCCGGTCGGCCTGCGGCTCGCCGGCCGGCGCGTGCTGGTCGTCGGGGGCGGCAACGTGGCGCAGCGCCGGGTGCCGACCCTGATCGCCTCGGGCGCCCGGGTGTACGTCGTCTCGCCCGAGGCCACCCCGGCCATCGAGGGACTGGCTCGATCCGGCGAGGTGACCTGGATCCCTCGCGGGTTCGAGGACGCCGATCTCGACGACACCTGGTACGTGATGGCGGCGACCGACGACCCGGCGGTCAACCTCCAGGTGGGGGATCGCGCCGAGCGTCGCCGGATCTTCTGCGTCCGCGCCGACGACGCCGATGCCGCGACGGCGTTCACGCCCGCCGTGGGCCGGCACGGGGGCGACACGGTCGCCGTGATGGCCACGGACGCGGCCGACCGCGACCCCCGGCGCCACGCCGCGCTGCGCGACGAGATCGTGACCGGCCTGCGCGAGGGCGCGCTGGCCACCGGCTCCTCGAGCCACCACGGCGAGGGGCTGCCGGGCGTCGTCCTGGTCGGTGGCGGACCGGGGGACCCCGAGCTGATCTCGGTCGCCGGTCGCAAGGCGCTGATGGCCGCCGACGTCGTGGTCGCCGACCGGTTGGCGCCGCGCGAGCTCCTGGCCGAGCTGCCGGCCGACACCGAGGTCGTCGACGTCGCCAAGCTGCCGCGGGGTCGGGCGGCCCGCCAGGACGAGGTCAACCGCCTCCTGGTCGAGCGCGCCAAGGAGGGCAAGCGGGTCGCGCGGTTCAAGGGCGGCGACGGCTTCGTCTTCGGCCGCGGCTACGAGGAGGTGCAGGCCTGCCTGGAGGCCGGCGTGCCGGTGTCCGTCGTGCCGGGCATCAGCAGCTCGTTGGCCGTGCCGGCGCTCGCCGGGATCCCGGTCACCCACCGCGGGCTGACCCACGAGCTGGCGATCGTGTCCGGGCACCTGCCTCCGGGGCACCCGGAGTCGTTGGTGCAGTGGGCCGCCCTCGCGGCCCTGCGCGGCACGATCGTGCTGATGATGGCGGTCGAGAACGCCCCGCTCATCGCCGAGGTGCTGGTCCGCGGCGGGCGGCCGACCGAGACACCCGTGGCGATCGTGTGCGACGGGAGCATGCCGACCGAGCGCACCGTGGTGACCACGCTGAGCGAGCTGGGGACGGCGATCGGCGACGAGCAGGTCCAGCCGCCCGCGGTGATCGTGATCGGCGAGGTGGTCGGCCTGGCACATCCCCGGGCACATCCCCGGGCACAACCTGGGCCCCAACCTGGGGCCTGAGCGTGGCGACGTACGTCGAGGTCGGCGACCCTGGTGACGTGCGGCTGGCCGACTTCCGGGACCTCCGCGACGTCCAGCTGCGGCGGTCGGTCGAGGCCGAGCACGGGCTGTTCCTCGCCGAGGGCGAGAAGGTGGTCCGGCGCGCGGTCGAGGCGGGGTACCCGGTCCGATCGTTCCTGATGGCGCCACGCTGGCTCGCGAGCCTCTCCGACGTCCTCGAGTCCACCGACGCGCCGTGCTTCGTGGTCTCCGAGGAGGTGGCCGAGGAGGTCACCGGCTTCCACGTCCATCGAGGCGCGCTCGCCTCGCTGGCGCGCCGGCCACTGCGCACGGTCGAGGAGGTGCTGTCCGGGGCCCGCACGATCGTCGTCTGCGAGGACGTCGTGGACCACACCAACGTCGGCGCGATCATCCGCTCGGCGGCCGCGTTCGGCGTCGACGCCGTGCTGCTCTCGCCGCGGTGCGCCGACCCGCTGTACCGCCGCGCGGTGAAGGTGGCCATGGGGGCGGTCTTCTCCGTCCCCTGGACCAGGCTCCCGGACTGGTACGACGCGCTCCCCGGTCTCGAGGAGCAAGGATTCACCGCGGTCGCCCTCACGCTGGCCGACGGCGCCGTCCCTCTCGAGGAGGCGGTCGCCGGCGTCGACCGGCTCGCGCTCGTCGTCGGCACCGAGGGACACGGCCTGTCCTCGCGATGGGAGACCACAGCCGGGCAGCGAGCCGTGATCCCGATGCACCCCGGCGTGGACTCCCTCAACGTCGCGGCAGCGACAGCCGTGGCCTGCTACGTGGCTTCTCGTCGTGATCGATGAATTACGGACCGAACTCGCCTCCGCGTCACCTAGTCTGACCCCGTGGCTGCTGCGGAGGACGGCGACACCGGGCCGCCCAGCCCGGTGCCCGAGGCGGTGTCCGAGCCGGTGTCCGACGACCTCGTCGGGCAGGTTCAGGACTACGCCATCCTGGCGCTCGACCCCCAGGGCGTCATCGAGACCTGGAACCTCGGCGCCCAGCGGGTCAAGGGGTACTCCGCCGAGGAGGCCATCGGTCGCAGCTTCTCGATGTTCTACACCGAGGAGGACCGGCACAGCGGGCTGCCGTTCAGCCTGCTCCTGAAGGCGCGCGAGGAAGGTCGTGTCGAGCACCTCGGCTGGCGGGTGCGCAAGGACGGCACCCGCTTCTGGGGCGACGTCGTGATCACGGCCCGCTTCGACAAGAACGGCCGGCACCTCGGGTACACGAAGGTCACCCGCGACCTGACCGAGCAGCACGAGCTCGAGGCCCGGCTGCGCACCAGCGAGGAGCGACTGCGACTGCTCGTCGGGCAGGTGCAGGACTACGCGATCATCGCCCTCGACCCGCAGGGCGTCATCGAGACCTGGAACCTCGGCGCCGAGCGGGTCAAGGGGTACACGGCCGAGGAGGCCATCGGTCGCAGCTTCGCGATGTTCTACACCGAGGAGGACCGCCGCTCGGGCCTCCCGCTCCGGCTCCTGACCGAGGCCCGGTCCAACGGTCGGGTCGAGCACACGGGCTGGCGCGTGCGCAAGGACGGCTCCCGCTTCTGGGGCGACGTGGTGATCACCGCCCTGCACGACGACGACGGCAACCTGTCGGGCTACGCCAAGGTGACCCGAGACCGCACCGACCTGAAGGCGCTCGAGGACGCCCAGGACGCCTTCTACGCGGCCTTCACCCACGACTTCCGCACGCCCGTGGCGGCCCTGCTCAGCTACGTCGACGCCCTGCGGGACGCCACCGACGAGGAGCGCCCGTTGTTCCTCGAGCGCGTGGAGACCAACGCGATACGGCTCTCGGACATGGTCGAGGGCCTCGTCGAGTTCGCCAAGCAGCGCGCCGCCCACTCCTCGCTGATCATGGAGGACATCGACGTCGCGATCGTCGCGCACGACACCGTGCACGACCTCTCCCCGCTGCTCGACCCGTCGCGGGTGCAGATCCACGGCGAGGGGATCTACGCCCACGCCAACGCCGTCGCGCTCCACCGGGTGCTGACGAACCTGTGCGTCAACGCGCTGAAGTACTCACCGAGCGACGCATCCGTCGAGATCCGTCTCGACGCGGACCACCGCGGTCGCGTCCAGATCCTCGTCGTCGACCGGGGCCGTGGCATCGACGCGCGCGACCTCGACGTGATCTTCGAGGAGTTCGCACGCGGACGCCTCGCGCAGGACGACGGCGGTACCGGTCTGGGGCTGGCGAGCGTGCGCGAGCTGGTCACCCAGATGCGGGGGTCGGTGCGGATCGAGAGCGAGATCGGGGTCGGTACGACGGTGTTCGTGGAGCTGCCCGCCAGCCAGCTCGGCGCGGTGCGCTCGGCACGAGCCAGCAACGACGCCTGAGCGGCTGCTACCGCTCCTCGGCGTCCTCGCCCGGCTCGAAGCCCACCGGCCACTCGGGGGGGTAGAACTCGGCGTTGCCCTCCATCTGCTTGCGCAGCTTCTTGCGCGCCCGGTCGCCGATACGGTCCCCGAAGACGCGCCCCTGCGTGTGGTCGGTCTCGTGCTGGAGGCACCTCGCCAGCAACCCGTCGCCCTCGAAGCTCACCTCGGCACCGTCGACGTCCTGACCGGTGACGCGGGCGACGTCGGGGCGAGCACACTCCACGAACGCCCCGGGGTAGGACAGGCAGCCCTCCTCGCTCTCGTCGAGCTTGCGGTCCCGGCCCTCGGGCAGCTCCACCACGGGGTTGCAGACGACGCCGCGGTGGACCACGCCGTGCTCGTCGGGGCAGTCGAAGACGAACACCGACAGGTCGACCCCGATCTGGCAGGCGGCCACCCCCACACCGTTGGCGGCGTACATGGTCGCCACCATGTCGGCCACCAGCCGGCGCAGCTCGTCGTCGAACTCGGTCACGGGGCGTGCGGCGCGGTGCATCACCGGCTCGCCCCAACGGACCATGGGACGGACGGTGCCGTCGGAGGGGAGCTCGGCCGCGGAGGGGGCCAGTCGAGGTGCGGACGCGTCGGGCATGAGTCAGATCGTAGAAGGATCGCCTCGCACCCGACGTGACGCCCGACACGGTGCCACACTGTGGCGCGGAGTGTAACTCCGAGTTACATTTCGAGGCATGGCTTCCCGACAGTCCCTTCCGTGGACCCTCCTGCGAGCCGGTGGGCGCCACGGGCTCGCCGAGGGTGAGACCCGCGACCCGATCGGCCTCGCCGTGGCCGCCCTCAACAAGATCGCCTCCTCGGACCTGCTCGACACGCTCGGCATCCGCAAGGCCAGCGAGCGAGGCGTGTATCGCGTGACGAGCGCGGGGTTCCGCACGGCCGGTGCCGTGGGGCGCACGTTCCAGCGCGCCGGCAGGGCCACCCGCGGCAACCGGGTCCCCAGCGCCGCACCCACCGGCCTGTTCGACCTCACCCCGGGTGAGGACGAGCAGATGATCGCGGACGTCGTCGCCGAGCTCGCCGACGAGGTCGTGCGACCCGCCGCCGCGACCGCGAACGAGGAGTGCGCGGCGCCGGAGGACCTGCTCAAGGCCACCCTCGACATCGGGCTGCCCATGCTCGGCATCCCCGAGGAGCTCGGTGGCATCGCCACCGAGCGCTCGGCCGTCACCGGCGTGCTGGTCCACGAGGCCCTGGCCAAGGGCGACATGGGCCTCGCCGTGGCCGCGCTCGCACCGGGAGCCGTGGCCACCGCCATCTCCCTGTTCGGCACCGACGAGCAGCAGTCGACCTACCTGCCCGCCTTCACCGGTGACGAGGTGCCCGCGGCGGCGCTCGCCCTCGCCGAGCCGAGCCGCTCTTCGATCCCGCCGAGCCGGCGACGACCGCGGAGAAGAAGGGCGACGGCTACGTGCTGTCACGGCGTGAAGTCGGGCGTCGTGCGCGGCGCCGAGGCCGAGCTCTTCGTCGTCGGCGCGCGCCTGGACGGGCGAGCCGCAGCTCTTCATCGTCGAGTCCGGCGCCGACGGGATCACCATCGAGTCGGACCCGTCCATGGGTCTGCGGGCCGCCAGCCTCTCCAGGCTGGTGCTCGAGGACGTCGCGGTGGAGCCGATCGCGCTCCTCGGGGACGCCGACGACCACCGCGAGGCCGTGCGCCTCTCCCGGCTCGCCTGGTGCGCCCTCGCGGTCGGCACCGGCCAGGCCGTGCTCGACTACGTGACGCCGTACGTCAAGGAGCGCGAGGCGTTCGGCGAGCCGATCGCCCACCGGCAGGCCGTGGCCTTCATGGTCGCCAACATCGCCATCGAGCTGCAGGGCATGCGGCTGGTCACCTGGAAGGCGGCCGGCCGCGTGGCCCAGGGCAAGCCGGCCGAGCGCGAGATCGCGCTGGCCCGCCGGCTCTGCTCCGAGCGGGGCATGCAGATCGGCCTCGACGGCGTCCAGCTGCTCGGCGGCCACGGCTTCGTCAAGGAGCACCCCGTGGAGCGGTGGTACCGCGACCTCAGAGCGGTCGGCCTGATGGAAGGAGCCGTGCTCGTATGAGCATCAACCTCGAGACTCCCAAGAAGCTCCGCCCGCTCATCGAGCAGGCCCACCAGCTCGCGATGAACAGCCTGCGCCCGATCTCGCGCAAGTACGACCAGGCCGAGCACGAGTACCCCAAGGAGCTCGACATGCTCGCCGCGATGATCGACGGCGTCTCCGAGACCGGGGCCACCGGGGGCGCCGGCGCGACCGGCGTACGGCGCAGCGAGAAGGCTGACGAGCAGAAGGGCGAACAAGAACGGCGCGAACCTCGCCAGCGTGCTCTCGGTGATGGAGATGTGCTGGGGCGACGTCGGCCTGCTGCTCGCGATGCCCCGCCAGGGCCTCGGCAACTCCGCCATCGCGTCGGTCGCCGACGACGAGCAGCTCGAGCGGTTCGCCGGCACCTGGGCCGCGATGGCGATCACCGAGCCGGGCGTCGGCTCGGACTCCGCCAACATCACGACGACCGCCACCAAGGACGGCGACGAGTACGTCATCAACGGCGAGAAGATCTACGTCACCTCCGGTGACCGTGCCGACAGCGTCGTCGTGTGGGCGACCCTCGACAAGGACCAGGGCCGCGCCGCGATCAAGTCCTTCGTCGTCGAGAAGGGCACGCCGGGCATGCGCGTCGAGCGGCTCGAGCACAAGCTCGGCATCCGTGCCTCCGACACCGCCGTCATCATCTTCGAGGACTGCCGGGTTCCGGCCGAGAACCTGCTCGGCTCGCCCGAGATCGACACCAAGCAGGGCTTCGCCGGCGCGATGGCCACCTTCGACAACACCCGGCCGCTGGTCGCCGCGATGGCCGTCGGGTGTGCGCGGGCCTCGCTCGACCTGACCCGCGACATCCTGGCCGAGGCCGGCGTGGTCGTGGACTACGACAAGCCGGCGATCACCCAGTCGGCGGCCGCCTCGACCTTCCTCCAGCTCGAGAGCGACTGGGAGGCGGCGTACCTGCTCACCCTCCAGTCGGCCTGGATGGCGGACAACCGCACGCCCAACTCCAAGGAAGCCTCGATGGCGAAGGCGAAGGCGGGCCGCATCGGCTCCGACGTCACGCTGCGGTGCATCGAGCTGGCCGGCACCTTCGGCTACAGCGAGACCGAGCTGCTGGAGAAGTGGGGCCGCGACTCCAAGATCCTCGACATCTTCGAGGGCACCCAGCAGATCCAGCAGCTGATCGTCGCCCGGCGGGTCCTCGGACTCAGCTCGGCCGAGCTCAAGTAGGAGCACCCCGAGCACAGGTGCCCGGGTCCGTCACGGACCCGGGCACCTGCACCAGCTGGCTACTTGAAGCTGCTGTCGGTGATCCGCAGGATCTTGCCGGCGCCCGGGCCGCCGAAGACTCCGGACGTCGCGAACAGCACGCCGCGCCGGGTGACCAGGGCGGTCGGCGAGGGGACCGACACGTGGGTGGTCTTCCCCCGGTGGATCCGGGCGATGTCGCCGGGACCGTTGGGCTCGCCGTAGTAGATCGAGTCGCGGTCGACCGCCAGACCGACCGGTGCGGTGAGGCCCTTGATCACGCGCTTGACCTTCCCGGTGCGGGCGTTCAGCTGGTAGATGTGCCCGCCGCCCGGCGCGAACGCACCGAGGGTGAGCACCCAGACGCTGCCGCGCGCGAAGACGACGCCGGTCGGGACGGGGTCGCACCCGACCGTGCCCGGGTTGGCCTGCCCCTGCGGCGTGCCGCAGACGGCGGACTCGGAGGCCTTGACCGTCGGCGGCACGAAGAACGTGCTCACCTTGCCGGTGCGCGGGTTGACCCGCAGCACGTCGTTGGCACCCCCGTCAGCGACCAGCAGGCCGTGGGGGTACTTCGTGATGCTGAACGGGTTGGAGAGCGCGTCGTACGGCACGTGCCCAGGGCCGAACTGCACCTGGCCATCCGGGTTGTGCTTGAGCTCGTAGGCCTGGAGGTTGGCGATCGTCACCGTGCGGCCGGTGCGCAGGTTGGTGCGCAGCACCGACGTCGCGGCGAACCTGCCCTTCGGCGGATTGCCGTTCTCGTCGGGACCGCTGATGACGGAGAAGACCTTGTGACCACGCGCGACCACGCCGGAGACGCCGCCGGCCCCGTTGACGAGCGTGTGCTTGCCGCCGTGCTTGCCCACCACCACGATGCGGCTGCCGCCCTGTGCGGCGACGACGAAGCCCTGTCGGCCGAGAGTGCCGAGCCCGATCGGGCCGTTGAGGCCGGAGGCTCGCACGCTGACCCGTGCACCGCTGTCACTCGACGTCTGCGCGGCCGTCGCCACGCTCGTTGCCGACAGCGCCGCAGCGACTCCCGTGAGGGCCGCGACCCCGATCACTGTCCTTCGCATACCTGTTCCTCCCCTTCAGGGACTTCGACGTGGGTTGGGTCCCACCGTCGCCCGCCAGCATTGGGGGGACCGCGAGCCGACGTCGAGTGCCGGTATAGAGCAGGGGGGACCCTGAGATGAGGACACGAGCGGAGGGTTCCGGACAATGCGCGCACCGCCCGCGGGCGAAATCATCCTCAAGGATGACCCGGGTCAACCCGGGCGCCCGGGCCGGGCTCGACCACGAAGTGGTCCGGGCGCGCCATCCGCGTGCCGCGAACGCGGTGGTGATCGCCGCCCGGACCGCCTCGACCCTGCTGGTCGGGACCAGCGCCACCGAGGAGCCGCCGAACCCCCCGCCGGTCATCCGGGCTCCCAGCGCTCCCGCCTGCCTGGCGGTCTCCACGCTCACGTCGAGCTCCTCGCAGGAGACCTCGTAGTCGTCACGGAGCGACGCGTGCGAAGCATCGAGCAGGGCGCCGAGCGGCTCCCAGTCGCCGGCCCGCAGCGCGTCCACGAAGGCGTCGACACGCGCCACCTCGGAGATGACGTGCCGGGCGCGTGGAACGAGCCGGTCCGGGAGCTCCGCGAGCCGGTCTTCCGTTGCCTCGGCGAGGTGGCGCAGACCCAGCACGCGGGCCGCCTCCCAGGCGTCGTCGCGACGTG
>CAVWML010000001.1:0-435280 GCA_963756045.1 uncultured Actinomycetota bacterium | reverse complement strand
GCTGCCGCGTGCTCATGCGGGCAAGCGTAGCATGCGCTCTGCATCGTTGAACTGCAATGAAGCATCTTTGAGAGAAGAGGGTGCGAGATGAGCGAGCCATCTCTGAGCATGACTTACATTGGCGGTCCCACGGTGCTGATCGACGCGGCGGGGATGCGGCTGCTGACCGATCCGACGTTCGATGATGCCGGGGGAAGCTATGTGCGGACGTCCACTCTGCACAAGCTGACCGGGCCGGCCATCCCCGCCTCTGCGCTGGGGCACATTGACGCGGTGCTGCTGAGTCATCATCAGCATGCGGACAATTTAGATACAGCCGGCGAAGCGATGCTGAAGAAGGCGACGCGCGTTGTCACGACGGTCGAGGGTTCGATTGCGCTTGGCGGCAACGCCTTCGGCCTGGCGCCCTGGCAGAGCGCGGAGATTGAAGGACAGCACAATAGGACAATGCGCATTACGGCGACGCCAGCGCGCCATGGGCCGCCTGAGCGAGCCTCCCTGGCCGTCGTCGGCTTTCTGCTGGATGCATTTCGGCGGGATCTACGTCTCGGGTGACACCGTGCTCTATGAGGGCGTCCAGCGAGGTCGATCGAACGATCTGCATCCGCGCATCGCTGTGCTGCACCTGGGGCGCGGCGCGGGAAGAGCAGGACAGCGTCCAGAGCCGCTGACGATGACCGCGGAGGAAGCAGTGGCGTTCGCGCGCATGGCACCGGATGCGCGCATTGTGCCCATCCATTACGAAGGATGGGCGCACTTCACGGAGGGCCGCGAGGTCATCGAGCAGGCGTTCGCCAGCAGCCGGACATGAGCGATCGGCTGATCTGGCTCAAAGCGGGCGAGCCGGTCGTGATCGAGTGAAGGCGATCAGCGGCTGACGGTGAGCCTGACCGAAACGGTTACGGAGATATCCTGCTCGCCTGCCTCGCCGGCCATGGGAGGCGCAGGCGCGGCCGCACGCCATCGCCGACATGCGCATCATCGGCATGGGCCGGATGATGCCGCTCGGCTCGACATTCACTTCGCGCACGCCGATCACGTGTGTTCCCGCGGCGTCCGCAACAGCGGTTCCCTGGGCGACAGCGGTGCGGGTCGCCTCCTGCGCCAGCTCTTTGCGGACCTTGTCCGCTTCTTCTTCCTTCGGACCGTAGCTGGTCTGCTGGATGGTGTTCGCGCCATGATCCAGCACTCCGGAAAGGATTGCGCCGACCTTCTCCGGCGTGGTGCGGAAGCTGACCGAGGTGTTGCCGGTGTAGCCGACGATCTTCTGCTGGCCGCTCTTCTCTTCGTGCGTCTGCGGCTGGAAGGAGATCTGGTCTGTAGCCAGCCGCTCGGCACCCTGTCCGCGCAGCCACTTCAACAGTGTCTGCGAGCGCTGCGCGAGATCACGCGAAACCGATGCCGCGTCTGCGCCCTGCGTCTGGATGCCGACCGACACATCCGCAACCGTGTTCGGAATGCGGCGGTGCGCGGTGGCGCTGGTGGAGACGATGCCGGCATTCACCGGCAGCGTCAGCTCGTTTCCTTGCTGCGCGCGAGCAGACCTGACAGGCAGCAGAGCAAGCGAAAAGAGGAGCAGCGCCGAGAGCATGGCAGGTTGTCTGTGATTCGGGCATGGGGTTCATGCTTGGCACTTTACCCCATTCCGTTGGTGCCTGAGTCACTTGATTCGCGCACCATCGTCACCATCTCTTCGACGAGCGGCACGGGTTTCGGCCTGTAGGCTGACTCGGGAATCGTCGCCAGCGTCGATTCCTGCAGTCGCGGCGTGAGGCCATAGAAATGCTGAAAGCTCATGATGAGCGGGCGCCATTTGTCCGGGTCGATGCGATCCGGCTCGCCCGGCACCAGGAGCGAGCTATCGGCGTGCACGCGCACGATCTCGACCTCAAGCGCGATGAGGTTGCCGCGGATTGCGACGTTGTCTTCCGCGATCCGGTGCGAACCGGCGAGTCGTGCCTCCAGCTGGATGGGGCACTCCAGCACGCGCGGCGGCGCGACGGTCTTCGGACGGCACTGGCGTAAGGTCGGCGCGCTCGAATTTGTGCGCTTCGTGGCGATATCCGCGCTTCTGTTTGGTCTCCGGCACGGGATCGCTGGCCGTGGTGAGTGCGAGCCGGTCGACGAAGGGCGCCATCGCTGCCGACGGCAGGTTCAGCACGCACTCACCGGTGCGCAGGATGTTCTGCGGCGTGGCCGAGCGAGCGCCGAAGCCAAGCATGCAGCGCCAGCCCAGCCACCATGCGGAGGACATGGGCGCCAGATTCGCGCTGCCGTCCGCGTTGAGGGAGCTGACGAGCACCACCGGCGTGCCGAAGTAGAGGATTGCGGGATTGGTTGTGGTCAACATGGCTACAGCGTAGGGCGGGCGCGACGGCCGGCACTCCGAAGCTTGCGGTGGAAGTTGAAGAGCCTGCAAGTATGGAGGCTGCGTCTGAGTTAGCATGGGCGGCATGGCTCGCATCTCTCGTCGCGTGGTTCTGGCTGCTGCCCCGCTGCTTCCATTGGCTCCTTACCTGATTCGCTCGTCGTTCGGTCAGCATCGCAGTGACCACGATGGCGCAGCTCTATGTCGGCACCTACACGCACGATATGGGCGGGCGCGGCAAGGGCGGATGGCATCTACTCGGCGGAGTGGGATGCGGCTGACGGGCGTGGCCAGTTCGCTCCAGCTTGCGATGAAGTCAGCGGACCCGTCGTTCCTGGCGGTGCCACCCAGCCGCGATGCGCTCTATGCAGTGAATGAAGACGAGGATTATCCGCAGCCGGACGGCGGCAAGGGCGGCTCCGTCACCGCATTCCGGCGCGATCCGGCGAGCGGCAAGCTCACTGAGCAGAACATCGTGCCCTCCGGCGGCAGCGGCCCGTGCTACATCACGGTCGATCGCGCCGGGCGGGCGGCGTTTGTCGCGAACTACAACAACGGCACGCTCGCTTCGTTTCGTGTCACGCCGAAGGGACTCGAAGGCCCGGTCACGGTCTTTGCCGCGCATGGCAGCGGCCCGAACAAAGAGCGGCAAAAGGGCCCGCATCTTCATTGCACAGTGCTTTCGCCCGACGAGCGGTTCCTGCTGGTGAGCGATCTCGGCACGGACCACATCTGGATTTTTCATGTCGATCCGAAGACGGCGGAACTCAAGGAGACGGGAGCGCCATGGCAGGCGAAGCCTGGCTCGGGGCCGCGTCACACGCACTTCCATCCGAATGGCAAGTGGGTTTACTCGATCAACGAGATGACCTCCACGGTCGACGTTCTGGCGTGGGATGCGAAGAACGGCACGCTCAAGGGCTCTCGGAGGTGCCGCTGCGCGATCCTGCGTACACAGGACAGAGCGATGCCGCAGAGCTGGCGATCGATCGCACGGGCCGGTTTCTCTATGCCTCCAACCGCGGCGAAAATATGCTGGTCGTCTTCTCGATCGATCCGGCGAGCGGCGCTCTTACACTTTGTGCAGCGCATCGGATGCGGCGGCAAGAATCCGCGGGACTTTACGCTCGATCCGTCGGAGAAGTGGCTCGTCGTCTCCAATCAGGACACGCAGAATATCGCGGTGTTCGCGCGCGATCCGCACAGCGGCAAGCTGACCGCAGACCGATCGGAGCTATCACGTGGGCGCGCCGGTTGCCGTGCTCTTGTTAGTGTCGCCGGATAGATTCTAAGAGAGATATTCCTTCAGGAACGGATCGTCCGAGTGCACCAGGTCGTGGGTCGATCCGTCAAAGACCAGCTTGCCTTCGTGCAACATCATGAAGCTGGTGTCGCGGTCGGCTTCGCCGCTGGGCAGCGCCACCATCGTGTTCTTGTCCCGGTCGAAGTAGTGCGTGGCCAGCATGAAGGCATCCTGCAGCCGGTGCGTGATCAGGATGGAGCTGGTGTGATAGACGTCGCGCTGCTTCATGATCAGCGCGATGATGTTGGTTGAGGTAATGGGATCGAGGCCGCCGGTAGGCGAGTCGTAGAGCAGCAGGCTGGGCTTGGCGATGATGGCGCGCGCAATGGCGACGCGGCGGCGCATGCCGCCGGAGAGCTGCGACGGAAACTTCTCCATGGTCTTCTCCAGCTCGACGAACCGCAGCGCCTCTTCCACGCGCTGGTCGATCTCGTCATCGGGAACGTGCTGTTCCATCAACTGGAAGCCGACGTTGTCGCGAATGTTCATGGAGTCGAAGAGCGCGCCCTCCTGAAAGACCATGCCGACGGCTGAGCGCAGCTCGAAGATCTCGTTCTCGTGCATCGCGGTGATCTCGTGGCCGAAGACGAAGATGCGTCCGCTGTCCGGGCGGAGCAGGCCGTTCGCCAGCTTGAGCAGCACGCTTTTGCCGCCGCCCGCGGGCCCCAGCAGCAGGCGGGTCTCGCCGTGCTTCACCTGGAACGAGATGTTCTTGAGGACCTCGTTCCGATCGAAGGCGATGGAGACATCCTCGAAGACAGACGGTTCGCCGAGCGGTCGAAGCGCTCCGTCTTTCGAGGGCGTGGCATGAACCGTTTCCTGTGCTGTCGCTGGCGTCCGGAGAGTTCACGAAAGCTGCTGGCAGTGCTTTGCGCACACGTCTGGAGACGTCAGCGTCCGAAGATGCCGATCATGAATCGGCTGATGATGAAGTCGATGACGATGATGAGCACCGAGGCGACGACGACCGCCTGGGTGGTGGAGCGGCCCACGCCCTGCGTGCCGCCGCGCGTGGACATGCCGAAGTAGCAGCCGACGGAGGCGATGATGAAGCCGAAGAAGACCGGCTTGACCAGCCCCTGCAGGACGTCAGGATATCGCAACGACTGGTATGCGGTGTGGAAGTACTGCGAGCCGTCCTGGCCCAGCAGATAGACGGCGACCCAGGCGCCGCCCAGTGTGCCGACCGTGTCCGAGATGATGGTGAGGAAGAAGTTCATGATCACGGTGGCGACCATGCGCGGCACCACCAGCTTCTTCATCGGGTCGGTGCCCAGGGCGCGCATGGCATCGATCTGTTCGGTCACCACCATCGAGCCCAGCTCCGAGGCCATTCCGGAGGCGTTGCGGCCGGAGACCATCAGCGAGGTCAGGACCGGGCCCGAGCTCCTTGATCATGGAGAGCGAGACCAGCGTGCCGGTGAGCGCGGTGGCGCCGAAGGTGGCCAGCGACGAGGCCGACTGCAGCGCCAGCACCGCGCCGGTGAAGAAGCCGGTAAGGATGACGATGGGGAGCGAGCCCACGCCGATGATGTCGGCCTGGGTGAAGATGTCGTTGACGTAGCGGGGCTGCCGGAAGAGGTTGGAGATCGCGCGGCCGGAGAGGATTGCGTAGTCCTGTACGGAGCGGACGCTTTTCCTGGCAAAGCTATCCAGCGTAGCGAAGGGCATGGGGGAATTGTAACGGCAGAGAGGAATACCATGTCCGCAGAGCGCAGCTGGAGCGATGAAACATTCGTTTGCAGGGGCGAATCCGGCGGTGTACCATCGTGGCATTCATTCGCGGTGCGCGACCCGAAAGGAGCCGATTATGGCAGCGACATACGATTTGAAGCATGGGGCCAATGGGGAGAAGTACCGGTTCAATCTGAAGGCGGCGAACGGGGAAGTGATCCTCGTGAGCGAGACCTATGAGAGCAAAGAGGGTGCTCTGAACGGCATCGAATCCGGTGCGCAGAACTCATGCGTCACGACGATGCGCATTTCGAGCGGAAGAACTCGCAAACGCTCCGAGCCTTACTTTGTGTTGAAGGCATCGAACGGGCAGATCATCGGTATGAGCGAGATGTATTCCTCAGAAGCGGCGTGCGAAAACGGCATCGCTTCGGTGAAGAAGAACGGACCGCTCGCGGAGCTCCGCGATCACACCAACCACTGAGGACTGGCCGTCCGAGCGAATGCGCCTGCGGCGCGAGTGCACGCTCATCGTCGCTCGGCCCTATTCCTTCTGCTTCTTGCGGATCTCGATATTCAGGCGCTTGATCTTCTGGTTCAACGTCGACAGCGGGATGCGGAACTGCTCGGCCGCCTCGGTCTGGTTCCAGTTGGAGCGCTCCAGCTTGTCGACGATGATGCGGCGTTCGATGTCTTCCAGGATGTCGAAGAGCGAGGCGTTGGCATCGTGTTCCAGCAGGGACGCGGAATAGGAGCGGCCGGTGAGCTCGCCGGGAAGCACGTCGAGCTGGATCACCGGCGTGGGCGAGAGCACCACGCCGCGCTCGATGACATGCTCCAGTTCGCGAACATTGCCCGGCCAGTCGTAGTCCATCATGGCCCGCATCGCTTCCGGCGCCAGCCGCCGCGTTTCGAGCTGATTCTCTTCCGAGAAGCGCTTGAGGAAGTGGCTGCCAGCAGTGGAATATCTTCGCGGCGCGAGCGCAGCGGCGGCAGGTCGATGCGTGACCACGTTGAGGCGGTAGTAGAGGTCTTCGCGGAAGCGTCCTTCGCGCACTGCCTGGCGCAGGTTGCTGTTGGTGGCGGCGAGGATGCGCACGTCCACCTGGATCTCCTGCACCGACCCAGCGGCACGGAAGCGGCTGTCCTGCAGCACGCGCAGGATCTTTGCCTGCGTCTCCAGGCCCATGGTGCCGATCTCGTCCAGGAAGAGCGTGCCGCCGTTGGCGATCTCGAACAGGCCCTTCTGCGCCGCATGCGCCGAGGTGAAGGCGCCCTTCACATGGCCGAAGAGCTGTGATTCCAGCAGCTCCGTGGGCAGCGCGCCGGTGTTGATCGGCAACAAACGGCTTGTCGCGGCGCGGGGAGTTGCGCATGGATGGCCTTGGCGATCACTTCCTTGCCGGTGCCGCTCTCGCCCTGGATGAGCACGGTGAAGCGCGACGGCGCGACCTGCGCCACCAGGTCGAGGATGCGCAGCATCGGCTCGCTCTTGCCGACAATGTTTTCGAAGTTGTAGCGCTGCTTGAGGGCGCGCTTGAGCTGGACATTTTCCTCTTCGGCGCGGTGCTGCGCGATGGCCGCGCGGATGTCCGCCAGCAGCTTTTCGTTCTCCCACGGCTTCTGCACGAAGTTGTGCGCGCCCGCGCGGATCGCATCGACCACGTTGGTCACGGTGCCGTAGGCGGTGATCATGATGACCGGCAGTTGCGGCTGCCGGTCGAGAATGCGCGGCAGCAGATCGATGCCGTTTTCCCCCGGCAAGGCGAGATCGAGCAGCACCAGGTCGTAGGACTGGCGTTCCAGCTCGTCCAGTCCCTTCACGCCGTCCGGAGCCGTGCCGACGGTGTAGCCCTCCAGCACCAGCAAGGTTTCGAGCGATTCGCGGATAGCCGCCTCGTCATCGATGATGAGGATGCGGGCGGTCGGGTGTCGCCGGCCTGCCGCGTGGGGAGCCAGCACCGTAGTGCCTTCAGACATGCAGTGCTTTCCTTGCTGCGGGGAATTCAAGGCGGAAGGTGGTGCCGTGTCCAACAGCGCTATCTACCTGGATGCTTCCCGCGTGCTCCTGGATGATGCCGTAGGTCACCGCGAGGCCGAGGCCGGTGCCGCGGCGCTGCCCGTCCGACGGCGCATTCTTGGTGGTGAAGAAGGGATCGTAGATGCGCTGCATGTGCTCCGGGGCAATTCCCGAGCCGGTGTCCGCGATGAGGACGCCGACACGGCCGTTCACCTCCGTCGCGACGCGCAGCGAGCCGCCGGCGGTCATGGCGTCCTTGGCATTGATGAAGAGATTCAGGAAGACCTGCTGCAGTTTGTTCGCATTGCCGACGATGCGCGGCAGTTCCGGCTTCAGGTCAACTTCGAGTCGCGACCTCCGCGGTCTTGAACTGGTGCTCCAGCAGGGTCAGGGTATCGCGGATCACGTTATTGAGATCGATCTCGCGAGAACTCGGTCGTGCCGGTGCGGGAGAAGTTCAGCAGGCTGTTGACGATCTCCGATGCGCGGAAGGTCTGGCTGGTGATGCGGTCCAGCAGCGGCGCCAGCCGTTCATCGCCGCGCACCTGCTTGGCCAGCATCTGCGTGTAGCTGGAGATGACGGCCAGCGGCGTATTGACCTCGTGCGCGACGCCGGCGGCCAGCAGGCCGATGGAGGAGAGCTTCTCCGCCTGGGCGAGCTGCGATTCGAGCTGCATGCGGCCGGTGATGTCATCCACCAGGATGATGCGGCCGACCACGGAGAAGCTGCGCGAGACCAGCGGCGCGATGGCGATGTTGGCGATGCGCGTTTCGCCGGTACGCATGGGCAAATGGAACTTGTAGAGATTGTGAACGCCCGGCTCGTCCTTCAGGCGGCGGAATTCGGTCATGAACTCCGCCGGGAAGACGGCGTCGATGGACTTGTTCAAAACGTCGACGCGCGGCATGGCGAACATCACTTCCATCTGCGCGTTCCAGCTCTCGACGGTTTCGTCGAGACCGATGGCGAGGATGCCGACGTTGATCGACTCGACGATGTTCTCGTTGAATTCCTTGAGCCGTTCGTACTCGGAGACCTTCTGGGCGAGCGATGCGTAGAGGCGGGCGTTCTGGATAGCGATGCCGACGTAGGAGGCGAGGGATTCAAGCAGCTCCACGTCTTCGGAAGAGAGGAAGTCACCGGAGGTGGTGCGGCCAAGGCCGACGATGGCAATGGTGCGCTGTTGCACTCGACAGGGCAGGTAGTAGTGCAGGTCGAGCGCGGACGCCGCGGCGCGCTCCGATTCGCTCAGATAGAGCGCCTGATGTGGATTCTCGAAGAAGAGATGCGAGCCTGCTTCGCCGTGCTCGGCTGCCTGCGCAAGACGGCCTAACTCCGGGCGGCCGGATTCGAAGTTGAGAAAGCTCAGGTCGAGCGCCTTGGCTGCGGGCGCGGTTGCCGGCGTCAGGGCGGCATCGAGGCCCCTGGCCGCCGCGAGCGTGTAGTGCCCGCGCGGACCATCCAGAAAAAGCGCGACGCGGGAGACCAGCAGGGTGCGCGTCAGGCGATCCGTTACAGATGCGAGCACCGCGTCGAGATCGGTCTCCGAGCTGAGATCGCGGCCGAATTCAATCAGGGTCTGACGATAGTCGTAGCGGCGGCGATCGAAGACGCGGTCGAGGCGGCCCTGAATGGCGCGCTTCATCGGGTCGAAGAGCTGCGCGGTGATGATGATGGTCGCGATCAGTCCCCAGGCGCCGAAGCTGGGGAGGTTCTTGTGGATGAGCTCCGCTGCGATCGCGACGGCTCCGAAATAGAGGCCGATGAGCGAAGCGGTTGCCAGCGTGTAGGCGACGCCGCGCTTGAAGATCAGGTCCACGTCCATCAGGCGGTAGCGCACGATGGCCCAGGAGAAGGTCAGCGGCACAAAGACCAGGCACAGGCCGGAGAGCTTGGTCAGCAGGCTGGGCATGGGCCAGTCGGCCAGGAACGGGATCACGTTCAGAAGAGTGAACGGAATGACCGCCAGCAGCGTGCCGCGGGTCAGCCACTTCAATTGCTGGCGGCGCAGCGGATCGTGCGTGATCCGGTAATGCGCGAAGAAGACCAGCGCGGCCAGCACGTAGTAGGCGGCAAGGTAGCCGACAGCGATCTGTTCCAGCCGATGGTTGCAGCAACTCGGTGGCGGACCAGTAGAGGAAGGCAAAGGCCTGCACCGCGATGACCAGCAACGGAAGGCAGGTAGACGAAGGCCATCAGCCAGCGATGCCGGCGCAGACTGCGCCGGTCGCGTGAGGCGATTCTCCGGAAACGCGAGGGCGAAATGCAGGAAGAGCGCGGGCTGCAGCGCACCGGCGAGGATGTTGCCCCAGTAAATCATCCAGTCGAAGGCATTCAGCTTGCCCGTGTTGTGGAACGATAGAGGACAAACGAGGCCAGACAGAAGATGTAGAAGTGCGTCGCGTGGGGCGCGGTCCAGCGGCGGAAGAGCACATACAGGCCGATGAGCAGGTAGACCAGCGCCACCAGCCGGACGCCGTTGTACTCCGAGCGGTCCTGCTTGCTGAGGATGACCGAGGCATCGATGTGCACTCCGGAGCGCACGAGCGAGTAGTCGATGCTGCGCCAGATGCCGACACGGAACCATTCCCGGACGAGGCTGGCGACTCGCGGCGTTGGATGATCGCCGGCAGCCAGCAGAATATCGCCGGGCTTGATGCCGGCATGTTCTCCCGGACTGCCGGCGGGAACGCGCTGCGCCTCCAGGCCGCCATGCGCCTCCATCCACCAGATGCCATCCGTTGGCTTCTGGTACTCGGCATCCTTCACCAGGTTCAGCGCGGCGAAGATGACCGCCGCCAGCGTGAACAGTGCCAGCCGATACCACGGCCACCTCCCACTACGCCAACCGCGACTACCACGAGCCGCGCGTCATGCGCCGGGTCACGCTGGCCGGCGACCGGCCGCTGGGACCCCGCTCGGCGTACTGAGGGTCGTGAGGAGTACGAATGGCTGCATGGCCGACATCGTCGAACTGATCTACGAGGACCACGACTGGTTCCGCAAGCGCTTCCTCCTGCTCGACGGGTGTCGTGGCAGCGAGGAGCTGGCCGCGGTCTGGGAGCCGCTGGCCGACCGGCTGGACACCCACGCGCAGGCCGAGGAGGACCTCTTCTACCCGGTGCTGCTGCGCCAGGGCGGTGCGGGCGGCGACCCCGAGGACGAGGCCGAGGACGCCATCACCGACCACAACGAGATCCGCGACGCCGTCCGCGCCTCCCGCACGGCCGAGGTCGACAGCGACGCGTGGTGGGAGGCGGTGAACAAGGCCCGCGAGGAGAACGGCGAGCACCTCGAGGAGGAGGAGCGCGAGGCGCTCACCGACGCCGTCAAGAGCCTGAGCCTCGACCAGCGTCACGACCTGGGCATGCAGTGGCTGATCTTCTACTCCCGCCACCGCGCCGGCCAGGGCGTCGACGACTCCGACAAGGACGCCGACGAGTACATCGCCGAGAACAGCTGAGCCTCAGCTCACTCCCACTCGATCGTGCCGGGCGGCTTGCTGGTGATGTCGACGGCGACGCGGTTGACCTCGTCGACCTCGTTGGTGATGCGGGTCGAGATGGTCTCCAGCACGTCGTAGGGAAGCCGGGCCCAGTCGGCGGTCATGGCGTCCTCGGAGGTGACCGGCCGCAGCACCACGGGGTGACCGTAGGTGCGGCCGTCGCCCTGCACGCCGACGGAGCGTACGTCGGCCAGGAGCACGACCGGGAACTGCCAGATGTCGCGGTCGAGCCCCGCGCGGGTCAGCTCCTCGCGGGCGATCGCGTCGGCCTCGCGCAGGATGTCGAGCCGCTCGCGGGTGACCTCGCCGATGATCCGGATGCCGAGGCCGGGGCCGGGGAACGGGTGTCGCCAGACGATCTCGGGCGGCAGGCCGAGCTGCTCGCCGACGAGGCGCACCTCGTCCTTGAACAGCGTGCGCAGCGGCTCGACGAGCTCGAACTCGAGGTCCTCGGGCAGCCCGCCGACGTTGTGGTGGGACTTGATGTTGGAGGTCCCCGCTCCCCCGCCGGACTCCACGACGTCGGGGTAGAGCGTGCCCTGCACGAGGAAGGCGACCTTGACGCCCTCGGCGACCGCGGCCCGCTGAAGGACGTCGGCCTCGGCCTCCTCGAAGACCCGGATGAACTCGCGCCCGATGACCTTGCGCTTCTGCTCCGGGTCGCTGATGCCGGCCAGCGCGTCGAGGAACCGCTTCTCGGCATCGACCACGACGAGGTCGGCCCCGGTCGCGGCCACGAAGTCGCGCTCGATCTGCTCGGTCTCGCCCTTGCGCATCAGCCCGTGGTCGACGTACACGCAGGTCAGCCGGTCGCCGATGGCGCGCTGCACGACCGCGGCGGCGACCGCGGAGTCGACTCCTCCGGAGAGCGCGCAGATCGCCAGGCCGTCCGGCCCGACCTGCTCGCGGATGCGCTCGACCTGCTCCTCGACGATGTTGACCATGGTCCACGTCGGTCGGCAGCCGGCGATGTCGTGCAGGAAGTGCTCGAGGACGGCCTGGCCGTGCTCGGAGTGCATCACCTCGGGGTGCCACTGGACGCCGGCGAGGCGGCGCTCCGTGCTCTCGAACGCCGCGACCGTGGCGCGCGGCGAGCGCGCGTTGACCAGGAAGCCCTCGGGAGCCGCCGTGACCTCGTCGCCGTGCGACATCCACGAGACCAGCTCGGCCGGCACGCCGTCGAGCAGCGTGCCGGGCTCGAGCACCGAGACGCGGGTGCGGCCGTACTCGCGCTGCCCCGTGCGGGCCACCGTGCCGCCGAGCGCCTGGGCCATCGCCATGAAGCCGTAGCAGATGCCGAAGACCGGCACGTCGCTCTCGAGCAGGTGGCCGTCGAGCGTCGGTGCGCCCGGCTCGTAGACCGACGACGGGCCGCCGGAGAGGATGATCGCCGCGGGGTTGCGGGCCAGCATCTCGGCGACCGGCATGTCGTGCGGGACGATCTCGGAGTAGACCTTCGCCTCACGCACCCGGCGGGCGATCAGCTGGGCGTACTGGGCCCCGAAGTCGACGACGAGGACGAGGTCGTGGTCGGTCAATTCGGGCCTTCCAGGGGCGGCTGCAACGGTCCCCCGATTCTGTCAGAAGAAGCTGTCTCACGATCCGGCGGCGCCGCGTAACCCCCCTACAGAGGCGTCGTTGGAGGGTCAGATCCGGCGATCGCTCCCTCCCTCGCCGGATCTTGAACCGGTTCGCACCAGCGAACTTGCCAGGGCCCGACCTCCCTCCCTCCCCGGTCGGGCCCTGGTCAGTTCTTGGTGCACCCGGCGCCGTGAGGTCATACGAGCTGGTCGCGATAGCCGCCGGATCGTATGACGTCCGGTGCGTTCTGAGAGCCTGAGCCCATGCAGGACGAGCTGGCGACGCGACGGCTGCTGGCCTACCTCGGCACGGCCATGATCGCGACCGGCGCGCCGGCGCACGAGGTCGAGCAGGAGGTCCGCGAGCTCGGCGCACGCCTCGGGCACCCGGACCTCCAGGTCGCGGCGGCCGCCACCGGGATCACCCTGGCGCTGGGCAGCGGCGCCCACGGCGACGTACGAGTCGGTGAACGGGCCGCTGCGCCTCGACCAGGGCGCCGACGTACGGCTGATCCGCCACCGCCTGCTGACCGGCGCCATCGGCCCGGCGCGAGGCCGAACGGCAGCTGCTCGGGCTGCGCGCCAAGCGGCCGCCGTACCCCGGCTGGGTGGGCAGCCTCGGGTACGTCGCCTGCTCGGCCGGCATCGCCCTGATCCTCCAGCCCGGCTGGCCCAACGTGCTGTTCGCGGCCATCGGCGGGGTGCTCGTCGTCGGGCTGCTGCAGCTCGCGGGCCGGCTGCCCGGGCTCCGGCGCGCTGGTGCCGACGATGGCGGCGCTGCTGGTCGGGCTGGTCGTGTTCGCGGCGTCGAACGCCGGCTGGCTGGACGGACCGCTGCGCACCGCGCTGCCTCCGCTGGCGGTGCTGCTGCCCGGCGCCCTGCTGGTGACCGGGCTCTCCGAGCTGGCCGCGGGCCACATGGTGGCGGGGTCGTCGAGGCTGCTGTACGGGACGATCCAGCTGGTGCTGTTCGCGCTCGGGCTCAGCGCCGCGGCGGCCCTGCTCGACGTACCCGGGAGCGACCTGGGCAACCTCCGCGTCGCCAGCCCCGGCTGGTGGGTGATCCCGCTCGGGCTGGCGGTGATCCTGATCGGCATCGCCGCCCTCGAGGGGGTCACCGTGGCCCAGGCGCCGTGGGTGGGCGCCGTCCTGGTCGCGACCTTCCTCGCCCAGCTCGGCGGCCAGCACGTCGGGCCGGGCCTCGGCGCCTTCCTCGGGGCCCTGGCCGCGAGCCTCGGGGCCACGCTCGTCGAGCTCGTGCGCCCGGAGCTGCCGCGGCTGGTCGTGTTCATGCCGTCGTTCTGGCTGCTCGTGCCCGGCACCCTCGGCCTGATCGGCGTCAGCCAGGTCGCCTCGGGCGGCACGACGAGCTGGTACGCGGTCGTCACGGTCCTCGGCGCGATCGCCGTCGGCCTCATGCTCGGCACGACGGTCCGGACATTTCGGGGAGGGTGGACGGGCAGAACTGTCGCTTGAGGGGTGAAACTTCGCCCGTCAGGTTCGGTTTCACCGGTCGACCGGTGAAACCGTCGCCCCGCTAGGAGACCCCGACGATCGGCAGCTGCAGGGCGCCGGGGGCGGAGGCGGGGACGGCGGGGTGGTGGGGGGCGACCGGCGGCACGGGGGCGTACGACGCACCCGAGCGGTGGCCGGGGGTCGGGCTCGCCCTTGTTGGGCCAGAACGACATCGCGCGCTCGGCCTGGGCGGTGATGGTCAGCGACGGGTTCACGCCGAGGTTGGCCGAGATCGCCGAGCCGTCGGCGACGTGCAGCCCCTCGTGGCCGAAGACGCGCTGCCACGGGTCGACGACGCCCTCCTCGGTGGAGGTGCCGATGGCACAGCCGCCGATGAAGTGGGCGGTCATCGGCATGTTGAACGGCTCGCCGATCGAGCTGCCGGCGGTGCCGCCCATCAGCGAGGCCATCCGGCGCACCACCTCGTTGGCCACCGGGATCCACGTCGGGTTCGGCTCGCCGTGGCCCTGGCGCGAGGTCAGCCGCCACTTCTTCGTCCCCGGCACGCGCTTGGGGAAGACGGTGATCGAGTTGTCGAGGGTCTGCATCACCAGCGCGACGACGGTGCGCTCCGACCAGTGCTTGAGGTCGTAGAGCTCGGCGACGTTGCGCCGCTCCTTCCACATCTCCTTGAGCCAGGTGCGCCAGCGCGGCTCGGGGCCGTCGCCGTCGGTGAGCACGGTCTGGAGCAGCGCCATCACGTTGCTGCCCTTGCCGTAGCGCACCGGCTCGACGTGGGTGTGGTCGTCGGGGTGGAAGGAGGAGGTGATCGCGATGCCGTAGCTGTAGTCGGTCGAGCGGTCGGGGGCGATCGCGCCCAGGATCGACTCGGAGTTGGTGCGCGAGAGGTGGCCGAGCCGGTCCGAGAGCCCCGGCAGGTGTCCCTCGGCCTTCATCCGGTGCAGCAGCTTCTGGGTGCCGATGGCCGCGGCCGCGAAGACGACCTGGTCGGCGGTGATGGTCCTCGTCGTGCGGGCGGTGGCGCGCCTGGCCTTGGTGAACTTCAGCGTGACGTCGTACCCGCCGCCCTCGCGCGGGCGCACCCGCGTGACCGTCGAGAGCGGCAGCACCTGAGCCCCCTGCTGCTCGGCGAGGTAGAGGTAGTTCTTCACCAGGGTGTTCTTCGCG
The DNA here is from genome assembly GCA_963756045.1 of uncultured Actinomycetota bacterium. Taxonomy (GTDB): domain Bacteria; phylum Actinomycetota; class Actinomycetes; order Propionibacteriales; family Nocardioidaceae; genus Marmoricola. The sequence goes on along the minus strand of CAVWML010000001.1, from coordinate 420,186 downwards.
TTGTACTTGCACCCGGTCATGCAGTCGCCGCAGGCGATGCAGGTGTGCCGGTCGGGTCCGACGCCACCGAAGAACGGGTCGGCGACCTGCTCCCCCGGCTGGGCGCCAGGACCGCCGAAGAAGACGCCGACGGGCGTCGGGTGGAAGGTGTCGCCGACACCCATGTCGCCCGCGACCTTCTCCATCACCTCGTCGGACGGCGTGTGCAGCGGGTTCTCGACGACTCCGAGCATGCGCTTGGCCTGGTCGTAGTACGGCGCCAGCTCGGTCTTCCAGTCGGCGATGTCGCGCCACTGCGGGTCGCGGTAGAACGCGTCGAGCGGCTCGTAGAGCGTGTTGGCGTAGACGAGCGACCCGCCGCCCACCCCGGCGCCGGCGAGGATCAGCGAGTCGCGGACGGCGTCGATGCGCTGGATGCCGTAGCAGCCGAGCTCGGGGCGGAACAGGAAGCGGCGTACGTCGAACGAGGTCGTGGCGAAGTCCTCGTCCTCGAAGCGGGCGCCGGCCTCGACGACCGCGACCCGGTAGCCCTTCTCGGTGAGCCGCAGCGCGGTGACCGAGCCGCCGAAGCCGGAGCCGACGACGACGACGTCGTAGTCGGCCATCAGGCCCTCCCCAGCTTCTTCATCAGCCGCAGGTTGGCGGTCATCACCTTGGCGAACGTCTCGTCGCTCATGCCCGAGCATCGGGGAGAACCGGAGCAGCCGCTGCACGGCGACCGATTGGGACTCGGTGTAGCGGCGGATGCCCTCGGTGCCCTGGCGTCGGCCCATGCCCGACTCGCGCATGCCCCCCATCGGGGAGTCGATGCTCGCGAAGGTCGCCGCGAAGGCCTCGTTGACGTTGATCGTGCCGCACTTGACCTGGCGGGCCAGCACGCGTGCGCGCTTGGTGTCGCGGCTGTAGATCGAGCCGTTGAGGCCGTACTCCCCCGCGTTGGCACGGGCGACCGCATCGGCCTCGTCGTGGAACGGGTACAGCGAGACGACCGGGCCGAAGGTCTCGTTGCCGAAGCAGGTCATCTCCGGGGTGACGCCCTCGAGGATCGTGGGCTCGTAGAAGTAGGGCCCGAGGTCCGGGCGGGCCTGGCCGCCCGCGAGGACGGTGGCCCCCTTGGAGACGGCGTCCTCGACGTGGGCCGTGACGGTGTCGAGCTGGTCCTGGCTGATCAGCGAGCCCATGTCGGCCCCCCACTCGATGCCCGGACGCAGCGCCATGGCCTTGGTGCGTGCCACGAAGCGGTCCTTGAACCGGTCGTAGACCTGGTCGGCCACGAACATCCGCTCCATCGAGACGCACAGCTGCCCGGCGTTGGAGAAGCAGGCGCGCACGGCGCCCTCCGCGGCGCGGTCGAGGTCGGCGTCGCGCAGGATCAGGATCGGGTTCTTGCCGCCGAGCTCGAGCGAGCAGCCGATCAGCCGCTCGGCGCACTGCTGCGCGATCAGCTTGCCGGTGGCCGTCGACCCGGTGAAGCAGACGTAGTCCGAGCGTTCGATGATCGGGCCGCCGAGCTCACGCCCCGGCCCTGCGACGACGTTCCACAGGCCCTGCGGGGAAGCCGGCCTCCTCGAGCAGCTGTGCCCCGAGCAGCCCGGTCAGCATCGTCTGGGCGTCGGGCTTGGTGACCACGGCGTTGCCCGCCAGCAGCGCGGGGATCCCGTCGCAGAGCGCCAGCGTGAACGGGTAGTTCCACGGCGCGATGATGCCGATCACGCCCTTCGGGACGTGGTTCACCTCGACCCGGGTCAGCCCCGGGACCACGCCGAGCTTGCGCTCGGTGTCGAGGTGCTGGTGCGCCGTACGCGCGTAGTAGCGAGCCGTCATCGCCACGTGCAGGGTCTCGTCGAAGGCGTCCTTGCGGGCCTTGCCGGACTCCCAGCAGACGAGGTCCATGATCTCGTCCTGCCGTTCCAGCACGACGTCGTGCAGACGCAGCAGCACCTCCGAGCGGTGCTCCAGGGAGGTCTGCGCCCAGGCCTGCTGAGCACGGCGCGCGCGGGCGAAGGCCTCCTTGACGTCCGCCTCGCCCGACTGGGGGATCATCGCGAGCGGCTGCCCGGTCAGCGGCGTGTACGACGGCACCTCCCGGCCCGTGGTGGCGACCACCCGCTGGGTCAACGAGCGCGCGTACGCCGGCTCCAGCGCGTAGCTCGCCGTCGGGTCGTGCTCGGGATCGGACGGACCTGCGTCCTGGCCGGCGGAGGAACGGGACGGATCCGGAGAGCTCATCCGGTCACCCTAGAACCGGTTTCAGATTGACACAACGAAGGTGATTGTCAAGCGGCTCACACCGATAGATTCCCCCCGTGCACGCGACCCGGGCCCCGCTGGTGTTCATCCACTCCTCGGACGAGCTCTACGGCGCCGACCGGATGCTGCTCGCCATGCTCGAGGCGCTGCCTCCTGAGATGCGAGAGCGGGCCGAGTTCTGGCTGCCCACGGACCAGGAGCACCCGGAGACCCCCCTGTGCCGCGAGCTGGAGGCGCGTGGCGCGGCCGTGCGGCACCTCGACCTGCCCATCCTCCGGCGCGCCTACCGGCGACCGGTGCAGCTGGCCAGGCTGGTCCTCAGGATGGCCCGACTCGGGAGACGGCTGCGCCGCGCACGGCCCGCTCTCGTCTACTGCACCACGAGCGCGACGTACCTCGCCTCGCCCGTGGCCGCCGTGCTGCGGATCCCTCGACGCGTCGGTCACGTCCAGGAGATCTGGGCGGGCAGCGATCGTGCGATCCTCGGTCGGCTCGCCCGCCCCTTCGACACCTTGCTCGCCATCTCCCGCCCCGTGGCGGAGTCGATGCCACCGGCGCTGGCCGAGCGCACCACGGTGGTGCTCAACGGCAGCCCCGACCCCGGACCGCCGACCACCTGGCCGGGTCGCGGCGACGGGCTCGGCTTCGTGGTCGCGAGCCGCTGGAACGCCTGGAAGGGGCACCGGACCCTGCTGGGCGCCTGGGACCGCCTCGAGAGTCCCGGCCGGCTGGTCGTGCTCGGCGGACCTCCGGCGGCCGGCGAGGCCGTCGACGTCCCCGCGCTCGTGCGCGCGCTGCGACACCCCGAGACGGTGGACGTGGTCGGCGAGGTGGAGGACCCCCACACCTACCTCGAGTCCGCCGACGTCGTCGTGGTCCCCTCCGACAACCCCGAGCCCTTCGGCCTGGTCGCGATCGAGGCCTTCGCCCGCGGCCGTCCCGTCATCGGCAGCGACGCCGGCGGGCTGGCCGACATCGTGGACCACGGCGAGACCGGCTGGCTCTACCCCGCGGGAGACGCCGCAGCGCTCGCCGAGGTGATCGCCGGGCTCACCCCCGAGCGGGTCCAAGAGGCGGGCCGACGGGCGCGGGATACCTACGAGAGCAAGTTCACGACCGCACGCTTCGGACTGGACTGGATCAGTGCCCTCGACTTCGGGCGATGACGGGTCCTGACCGGAGCGACGTGAGACAGTAGATCGATCAGAGGGCGCCGTCTCGGGTGCCCGGGTTCTTCGACGGGGGTCCTACTCACATGTTCTCGACTCGGTTGCCCGGCAGCGCGATGGCGACGAACCGCTGAGCGCGCTCGACACTGGTCACATGGCCACCGCCACTACTTACTCCACGAACCTGGAGCGGCTCAAGGCCGCCCAGAAGCCCTCGCGCGGCACCGCGGCCTACAGCCGCTACGTCAACCGCCCCCTGGGACGTGTGGTCGCGGCGTCGGTGCACACCATCGGGATGACCCCCAACGTCGCGACGCTCGTCAGCGCGCTGCTCTCGGCCTCGGGGATCGTGATCCTCGCGCTCGTGCGCCCGTCGTGGCTGATGGGCGCCGCCGTCGCCGTCCTGCTGGCCGCCGGCTACGTGATGGACTCCGTCGACGGGCAGCTGGCGCGGCTGCGCTCCCAGCGCTCGGTGCGGGGCGAGTGGCTGGACCACACGGTCGACTGCGTCAAGACCTCGAGCCTGCACGTGGCGGTGGCCGTGTCGTGGTTCCGGTTCCCGCCGGTCGCGGCCCGGGCCGCGCTCCTCGTGCCGCTGGTCTTCGCCGTCGTCGCCGCGGTGACGTACTTCGGCCTGATCCTGATGCCCTTCCTGCGGCAGAAGGCTGCGATCCCGGCCGCCGAGCGATCTGCGGCGCCGCCGTCGCCGGAGGGCCCGTGGCGCAAGTGGCTGATCCTGCCCACCGACTACGGCTTCCTGTGCTGGACCTTCGTGCTGATGGGCGCGGCCCACGTGTTCTTCGGGGTCTACCTCGCGCTCGCCGTGCTGTGCACGCTGATGCTGGCGGCGGCACTGAGCAAGTGGTGGCGTGAGCTGGGGGCGATCGACGCCCAGGCTGCCCGTCCGTCGGTCCCGAGCGCGTAGGGAGCGCACCGATGCACGCACCGGTCCGCCCCATCAGGGGCCGCTGGCCCACGACCCTCGAGCGCCTGCCCGCGCTCGGCCGGTTCTTCCGTCTCGACCCGCTGGTCATCCTCGACGAGGACGTCGACCCCGCGCGCTTCCGCGAGGCGATGACCTCCATCTACGTCGGCGGGACGATCAAGATCACCGGCGCGGAGCGTCACCCCGAGACCGATCAGCTCCTCGTGGACCACGTCGACCTGCGCGAGGCGCACATCGTCGACATCGGCGGCTCCGACGGCTCGACCGCGCTCGACCTGGTGCGCCAGCTCGACGGTGCCTTCGCCAGCTACACCATCGCCGACCTGTACCTGCGCCTGCGTGCGGTGCGCGTCGGCAGGCGCACCGCGCTGTTCACCGACGACGACAGCTGCGTGCTCGTCGTGGGGCCGCGAGCCATGGCCTGGCCGCAGCTCTCGCGCGCAGTCGCCGTCGCGTACCGCCGCGCCGTCTCGCGTCGCCGTGCCCACCTGGCGGAGGCCTGCGTCGTCACCCTGCTCAACCCCGACGTACGCCGCGCCATGGAGCAGGACCCCCGCATCACCGCCACCGTGCACGACATCTTCGAGCCCTGGCCGGGGCAGGCTCCCGACGTGATCAAGGTGGCCAACCTCCTGCGCCGCCTCTACTTCGCCGACGACGACCTGCTGCGTGCCCTGCACGTGCTTCACGACTCGTTGCCCGAGGGCGGGCACCTGATGATCGTCGACAACCCACGCATCCCCGACACCCCACCGCGCGCCGGCATCTGGCGTCGGCGCGGCGAAGCCCTCGCGGAGGTCGCGCGGATCGGCGAGCCCGAGATCGCCGACCTCGTCGAGCGGGTGGGGGCGTCGTGAGAACCGCCCTGCGGGACGGTTCGAGGCGTGGGGCCCCCCGACCTAGGATCGCGTCGATCCTGGGCACCACCCCGGCCGCCGGAGTCCCCGCCGGAGAGCTGGCCGAACACCACGATCCGAGAGGATGTCAGCGCACATGAGTCCCGAATCTCCCGACGACCACGGGAGCGCGATCTCCCCACGAGCCAGGCTCATCGCGGTCGTGGTGGTCGTGGTCCTGCTCGTGGTGGGCGGCGTCGTGTGGCTCACCACGCGTGGTGGCGACGACACGTCGTCGACGTCGGCCTCGAGCCCCTCGTCCTCGGCGGGCGCGTCCCCCTCCTCCACGGCGAAGCCCAGCAACCCGGCCAAGCCGGGCAAGAAGAAGAAGACGGTGGCGCCGTACACCGGCAAGGCCAACGGCCAGCACCCGAAGAACGTCGCGTTCCGCGCCACCGGCCGGCCGGGCAAGGGACTGGTCGTCTCCATCGCCAAGGTCGAGTCGATCACCTCCAAGGCGGTCACCATCGGCGAGGTCGGCGGGCCGGCCCTGCGAATCACCGTCGCCGTGCACAACCAGGGGCCGAGCACGGTCCCGATCAGCTCGGCCCTCACCAACCTCTACTACGGGCCCCAGCGCACGCCGGCCGACCCGGCCCACGAGCCCGGGTCCAAGCCGTTCCCGCCGTCGGTCGGTGCCGGGCCGCACGGTCACGGGGATCGTCATCTACACGATCCCCAAGGCCGACCGCAGCAAGCTCGACCTCGAGGTCAACCTCGACAACCGGCTCCGGACCCTGGAGTTCAACGGCGGCTGCCCGCAGGACTGCTGAGGCGACCTCAGCGGCCGCGGCGGGTCCGGACGGCGGCGCGGTAGACCTCGACCAGCTCGCGGCCCACGGCCTCCCAGCTCCGCGCGGACAGGTCCGGTCGTCCCTCCGGGGGCGAGGTGCGCAGTGCCGTGAAGGCCGCCTCGATGTCGGCGGGATCGAGCTCCCCGTCGTAGAGGTGCACCCAGCCGGGTCCGACCTCGTCGGCCAGGCGGCGGTTGATCTCCTTGTCGGGCACCAGGACCGGCCGGTCGAGGGAGAGCGCCGCGAGCACGGAGCCGGAGTTGTGCATGTGGGGGTAGGGCAGCACCACCAGCTGGCAGCCGGTCACCTCGCGCACGTAGTCGGCATCGTCGAGGAACTCCAGCCGGGTGCCCACGCGGGGGTCGGGGGCAGCGAGCACCTCGATGGTCGCGGACAGCTCAGCGGTGGACGGGAGGCCGGCCACGCGCAGGGTGAGGTCGGGGTCGTCCACCGCACGGAAGGCCTCGATGAGTCGTTCGACGCCCTTGTAGCGCCGGACGAGCCCGACGAAGAGCAGCCGTCCGGGCACCGCCTCGGCCCGCGAGAACGACGCGTACCAGGAGCGGTAGTGCCCGTGCGGCATCGTCACGAACGGCACGTCCCCCGGGACCGGACCGGAGTCGTTGAGCCGGATGCGCACCACGGTGAGGCGGTCGAGGACGTCGAGCACCCGGTGGTCGAGCCAGCCCAGTCCTGAGGGCCGCTCGAGGTTGTGCCACGTCCGCACCACTGCGACGCGGCCCAGGGCCAGCCGCAGGCAGAGCAACAGCGTCGTCAGGCGCCGGTAGGCGCGTCGCAGTCCGGTGCGCTGCTCGAGCAGGATCTCCGGCCAGTGCACGTGGAAGACGTCGTACGTCGGGCCCAGGATGGCCCGCCAGCGCACGAAGAACCCCAGCTCGACGTCGGGTTCGGCCTCGAGCGCCGACACGAGCTGCTTGACGTAGGGGTTGGTCGTGGCGCGCGGAGGGCCGAACGACATCAGCACCCGGACCGGTCGCCCGGCCCCCGCGGGGGATCGACTCACGCGATCAGACCTCGCCGGCGACGACGCCGAACAGGTGCTCCGCCATGGCCGCGAGTATAGGGGCGGGCGCTGCGCCCCGAGCCCGATCCGGACGGGCCGCAGGTGCTAGGTTCGCGCGCGTGGTCGAGGTCCGCGTCTCGGTGCTGACGTACCGCCGCAACGACGACCTCCGTGGCCTGCTGCCGATGCTGGCCGAGCACGTGTCCGAGGCGAACGCCCTCCGGCCCGACTCCGGCGCCACCTTCCAGGCCGGGGTGCTGGTGGTCGACAACGACCCCGCCGGCGGAGCGGCCTCGGTCGAGGAGCTCGCCGCCGAGCACGTCCGCTACGTCCACGAGCCGGTCCCGGGCATCGCCGCAGCGCGCAACCGCGCCCTCGACGAGGCCCCGGCCGACGCCCTGGTCGTCTTCATCGACGACGACGAGCGACCGGAGGAACACTGGCTGGTCCGGCTGCTGACGACCTGGGACGAGCACCGTCCCGCGGCCGTGGGCGGGCCGGTCGAAGCGGTCCTGGACGGTCCGATCGACCCGTGGATCGAGGCCGGCCGGTTCTTCCACCGCGCCTTCCGCGAGGGCCTGCGCACCGGGCAGTCCGTCCTGGTCGCACCGACCGGCAACATCCTGCTCGACATGTCGCGCATCAACGCGCACCGGCTCCGCTTCGACAGCTCGTTGGGGCTCGCCGGCGGCGAGGACACCCTCTTCACCCGCCAGCTCGTGGAGTCGGGCGAGCAGATCGTGTGGTGCCAGGAGGCGGTCGCCCTGGACCCGGTGCCTCCGGACCGGCTGACCCGGCGCTGGGTGGTCCGCCGGGTGTTCTTCGTCTCGAACGCCTCCATCAGCGCCTCGATCCGACTGGCCGGCACCCTGCGAGAGCGGTGGCGCGTGCGTGCCCGCTACCTCGGCACCGGCTCGGCGCGGGTGGTTCTCGGCGCCCTCCAGGCGGCCGCGGGGACGGTGCTGTTCCAGCGGCGGATCCAGGCGCGCGGGGTCTCCAAGTGCGTGCGCGGGCTCGGCGCGGTCGCCGCCGTCATCGGGCTGCGGTTCGAGGAGTACCGCCGGGGCGTGCCGGCCGGGGGTACGGCGACGCACTAGTGTGCGAGTCGCGTCGTACGCAGGACCGGACCGCAGGAGGTGCTCGGTGGCCGAGGTGACCGCCGTCGTCACCTGCATGACCGACGGCGAACGTCCCTGGGTCCGCGAGGCGCTCGAGTCCGTCGCCCGCCAGACCCGTCCGACGGCGGCCGTCGTGTGCGTCGCCGAGGGCAATCCCTGGATCGACGAGACGGTCCGGGGACTCGACGCCGACATCACCGTGCTGCGGCTGCCGATGGCGCCCTCCGGCGAGGTGCGCAACGCCGGCGTGCAGGCGGCCCGGACCGACCTGGTCGCCTTCCTCGACGGCGACGACGCGTGGGTGCCGACCAAGATCGACCGTCAGGTCGACCTGCTGCGGCAGCACTCGCTCGACCTGATCGCGAGCAAGCACGTGATGATCCGCGACGACAGCGCGCCGTTCTTCTACGCCTTCGCCGACCGGATGCCGATGACGAGCAGCTGGCTGGGGCGGCGGGAGCTGTTCGCCGAGACCCGGTTCTCGTCGCTCCTCGTCGGCCAGGACGTCGAGCTGTGGCACCGGCTCACGCCGGTCGCGCGCATGGGGGTCGTCGACGCCTACCTGCTGCGCTACCGGGTGCGGGCGGGCTCGCGCAGCCAGCACACGCCCAGCATGCGTCGCAAGCTCAGGTTCGAGCGCCTCTCGCACGTCCCGCTGATGCGCCTCGGTCTGCTCGGGGCCTCGCGGCTGGCCAACGCCGGTCTCGACGTACGCCGCAGGGTGCGTGGCGACGACGACACCTCACTGCTGCGGGTGCGCTGAGCCGACGGCGTCGGCGTACCAGTCGTCGACCAGGGCGCCGAGCCGGTCGCGCGACCAGCGCTCGTGCACGCGGCCGCCGTGCTCGCCGGCGAGGTGCAGCTGCTCGGCCAGGTTGCGGACGACGTCCCCCTCGAGGGACGCCACGTAGCCGTTCGGTCCCGCCAGGACCGGCGGTCCGCCCAGCGGCAGGCAGACCACGGGGCACCCCGCCTGGCTGGCCTCGGCCACGACCCAACCCGCCTGGTCGTGCATCGAGGGGAACAGCAGGGCGTCGCGCACCTCGTAGGCCTCCAGCACCTCGTGGCGGGGCCGGTGCCCGAGGAAGGTGACCCGGTCGGCCACCCCGAGATCACGGGTCATCTGCTCGAGCAGCGCGCGGTCGTAGCCGTCGCCGTAGACGTGCAGGCGCCATGACGCGGCCAGGGGGTGCGCGATCGTGGCGACGGCCAGCCGCGCCCCCTTCCACCCGATCAGGCGTCCGACGAAGAGCGCCGACCGGCGGGCCGTCCCTGGGCTCCGAGGGCCGCTGGCGAGGGGGATCGAGGGCAGCGTTCGGCTCGACGACCACGCGACGCGACGCGGCGAACCTGGCCGCGACGTCGTCGTTCTGCGCCACCACCACGCGCGCACGCCGGGCGGCAGCGTCGCCCCAGCGCCGTCGCGCGATGCCGGTGCTCAGCGAGCGCATGACCTCGCCGAGGAAGCCGCGCCGTCCGAGCCAGCGGCGCATCCCGACGTAGTCGAACCGGCTCGCACCGCCGACCGGGCCCCAGACCAGCGGGACCTCGCTCAGCCGGGCGAGACCGCACGGCAGCCAGTCGTTGGCGAAGGTGACGTGGTGCGCGACGTCGAAGTGCACGTCACGGTGCAGGCGCCGGGCCAGCCGCGCCAGCGCCCCCTGCCAGAGCGCGTAGTACCAGTAGAGGTCCCAGGAGCGCCGGCGCAGCCTGATCACCCACGACGGCAGGTCGAGGTACTCCACGCGGAGGTGCCCGCGCGAGCTCGGGGTCGGCCGCGAGGGCGGCCTCCATCTGCTCCCGGAACCGGGGTCGGGTCACCACCCAGACGTCGTGGTTGCGGGCCGCGGCCACGGCGAAGGCCCAGCCCGCGCTCGCCTCCGGCTCCTCGCACGGCCCGCAGGCGGCCGCGCTGATCAGCACCCGTAGCCGCTGGGCCGCAGGGTCCCGGCTGGTGCCCTGCGACTCCACAGATCCTCCCGTGCGCGGTGGCCGTGCCGTATGGCGGACAGACCCCGGGAGCCTAGCGCGCCGGAGCGACCCCGCCGCGGCCCGTTGGCTGACCCGCCGGCTGGCCGATCCGCGACCCGTGCGGATCGGCCGCCTCGGGCGTGGCCGACCCTCTAGGGTGACCTGGTGACGCTGTCGATCCCGTCCCCCGGCCTCCTGGAGGACACCGACGACGTGGACGACCGCCCCGGCCTCGAGCACACCCGTCGAGACGCTGCTGGCCGTGGGCATCACCTTCGTCCTGGGGGTGCGCTACCGCCTCTCCCCCGACGTGCCCATCGGCTTCATCGCAGCCGTCGCTGATCCTCCCGGTCACCGCCGGCGTTGCCCGCCGCTTCCGCGGGATGACCCTGATCTTCGCGCTGTGCCTCGCCTCGGCGGGCTTCGGTCTCCTGCTGACCTGGTTCGCGGCCGAGCACGGCCTGGCGGACCACTCACGCGCCATCGTGCAGACCGCTCGCGTGGTGGGACTCGGGCTGGGGGCGCTGGCCATGCTGTGGTCACGCACGATCCTGGGCACCCGGCGGCTGATCATGGTCTACGCGATCGGCTTCTACGGCTCCCTCGCCGTCAACGGCCTGCAGCCGTTCGAGGTCTGGAAGTTCTCGCTCTCGGTCCCGACCACGCTGCTCCTGCTGAGCCTGCCCGGCATCTACGGCAAGGTCCGCCGCGAGGCCGCCGTGCTCACCGCCCTGGCCGCCTTCTCTGCCCTCAACGACGCCCGGTCGGCCGCTGCGATGATGCTGATCGCGGCGGCGTTCGTGATCAGCCAGGGGCGCCGGGCCCGCCGACGGCGCACGCGCACGGCGCTCGTCTTCTTCCGGCTCGCCCTGATCGCGATCGGCGGCTACTACCTGGTGCAGGCGGCGATCCTCGGCGGCGACCTCGGCGAGGACGCCCAGATGCGCACGCAGCAGCAGATCGCCTCCTCCGGCTCGGTGCTGGTCGGCGGTCGCCCCGAGATGGGGGCGACGTTCGACCTCGTGAAGCACCAGCCGCTCGGGTACGGCTCGGGCTCGCTGATCTCCCCCACCAACATCCTGATCGCCAAGGGCGGCATGGAGAAGCTGGGCTACGACCCGAACAACAACTATGTCGAGGTCTACATGTTCGGCGACGGCATCGAGGTGCACTCCCTCGAGGGCGACCTCTGGCTGCTCTTCGGCATCCCCGGCATGCTGCTGGGCCTGGCGATCCTGGGCTACGTCGTCTACGGGATGACGCGCGCCCTGGCGATGCGCGTGGCCACCGGTGCGCTCCTCTTCCTCTCGGTGCGGCTGGTGTGGGACTTCGCGTTCAGCCCGTTCCCGAGCGCGATGGACACGCTGATGCTCGTGATCGCCATCGCGCTGCCCGAGATCCACAACCGGTTCGGGCCTGCGCTTCCGGCCGCGCGTCGACGGGCCCGTGCCGCCGCGCTCGCGGGGGACCCTGCGACCGACGGCTCGGACTGACGGCTCGGACTGACGGGCACGCCGTACCCGGGTGAGCTGGCGACCTCAGCCACGCGCGAGGCGGCGCAGGACGAGGTCTCGCGCGACCGGCGGGGTGAGCCGCAGCGCTCGGACCAGGGTGGCGGTGGTGGCGGGGAACGATGCGTTGCGACGCTCCGACCCGATCGCTCGCAGCGCCACGGTGGCGACGAAGCCCCGGGAACAGGGAGGTGAAGCGGACTCCTTCGTGCCCGAGCTCGACCCGTGCCGTGTCCATCAGGTGCTTGCCCGCAGCCTTGGCAGCGCCGTAGGGCCCCTGGCGCGGTACGGCGAGCAGCCCGGCGAGCGAGTTGGTGTGGACGACCTGACCACCGCCGTGTGCCCGCAGGTGCGCGATCGCGGGGACGAGCAGCGTCGTAGTTGAGCCTGGTCATCGCATGGATGTCATCGGCCGAGACCGACGCCATCCGGAGGTCCGGACCTTGGCCGGCATTGATCCAGACGACGTCCAGCCCGCCGAACCGCTCGACGGCCGAGGAGATCACCTCGGAGGTGGCGGCCGCGTCGGTCGCATCCACCGTCCCCGTCTCACATCTGCTTCCCCGGGCCTCGACAACCGCCGCCACCTCGGCCGGTCGGTCCGCACGGCGGGCGACCAACCCCACCAGGTTGCCGCGGGACCCCAGCCTCACGGCCGCCCCGCCGGACGTCGGCAGGAGTGACCGGGCCCCGGTCACCGCGAGCTGTGCTCGCAGGTGGCCGGGGCCCTGGTCGGTGCTGACGGTCCGGGTCAGCTGGTGGCCGCCACCAGGCTGTAGAAGGAGACCGTCACCGGAGCGTTGGCCGTGCCGGCCGGCAGGTAGGCGAAGAGCCCGACCTGGCCGGGCGCCTGGAGCGCCGCGAAGGTGTTGGTCGCCGACCGCTGCCAGGCCGCCGGCTCGGTGTCGCTCGCCTTCCACACCTTGGCCGAGACCGTCGTCGGCGAGGTGCCGCTGACCAGGACGCTCAGCTTGTAGTGCGTGTTCGGGACGATGGTCAGCCCGGGCACCGTGTACGCCGCGAGCAGCGCGCTGGAGTCCCGGAGCAGGTACATCTTCACCGAGCCGTCGGGGCCGATCACGAGCCGGCCGGCGTAGAAGTCCGACCCGATCTGGCGCCCGACCGCGGCGACGTACATGCCCTCGGCCGTCCCGGAGTAGAGCTTGTCGACCGAGAACTCGGTGGTCACCCGGCTGGACGTCGAGCTGACGTGGGTGAGGTCGGCGTACTCGGTCAGCGCCGAGGGCATCACGAACTGCGCCACCCCCGGAGTGACCTTGGCCTTGGACGCGTTGCCACGGATGGTCCACGCGCCGCCGGCGTCGGCAGTCCCCCAGCCGCTGTTCACCGTGCGGTTGAAGGTGTCCGAGGCGAGGGTGCCCGGCGCCGGGGCCGTCGTGGTCACGCTGTGCGTCACCGCGTCGTGAGCACCACCAGCATCGGTCACCGTCAACGTCACCTGGTAGGTCCCCGCCGAGGAGTAGGGGTGCGTCGGAGACACACCCGAACCCGCAGCCGAACCATCACCGAAGTCCCAGCTGTAGCTCGCGATCGAGTCACTGCCACCACTGGAGCCCGAGGCATCGAAGGACGCCGACAGGTTGCTCACGTTCGAGGTGAACGCCGCCGACGGAGGCGTCGCCGGGGCCGTCGTGGTCACGCTGTGCGTCACCGCGTCGTGAGCACCACCAGCATCGGTCACCGTCAACGTCACCTGGTAGGTCCCCGCCGAGGAGTAGGGGTGCGTCGGAGACACACCCGAACCCGCAGCCGAACCATCACCGAAGTCCCAGCTGTAGCTCGCGATCGAGTCACTGCCACCACTGGAGCCCGAGGCATCGAAGGACGCCGACAGGTTGCTCACGTTCGAGGTGAACGCCGCCGACGGAGGCGTCGCCGGGGCCGTCGTGGTCACGCTGTGCGTCACCGCGTCGTGAGCACCACCAGCATCGGTCACCGTCAACGTCACCTGGTAGGTCCCCGCCGAGGAGTAGGGGTGCGTCGGAGACACACCCGAACCCGCAGCCGAACCATCACCGAAGTCCCAGCTGTAGCTCGCGATCGAGTCACTGCCACCACTGGAGCCCGAGGCATCGAAGGACGCCGACAGGTTGCTCACGTTCGAGGTGAACGCCGCCGACGGAGGCGTCGCCGCCGTGCCGGTGCCCGCGTCGTAGTGGCCCTGGACCTCGGCCGCGGAGAGTGCGCGCGGGTAGACCGCGGCGTCCTCCACGTTGCCCGTGAAGTACGACGAGGAGTTGCCACCCCAGGTGTTGTCGCCGCCGAGCTTCCAGTAGCCGGTGTAGCCCTGCGCCGAGGTGTTCGGATCGCTGCCGTTGAGCACGCCGTCGACGTACAGCCGCATCCCGGAGCCGTCGAAGGTCGTCACGACCTGGTGCCACGCGCCGTCGTTGAGCGCGGTGTTGGAGTCGAGCGTCACGACGTTGCCGTTCCACACGCCCCAGCGCACCTTGCCGTTGTCCAGCATGTAGAGCTGGCGGTCGTAGTTGCCGGAGAAGGCGCCGCTGTTGCTGTCGCCGAGGCCGAAGATGCGACCGCCCGTGGTCGTGGAGGTCTTGATCCAGATCTCCTGGCTGAACGAGGTCGGGTCGGTCACCGGCTGCGTGGCGGTGACGTTGCCCCCGGCGGTGCCACCCGTGGGTGCGCCGAGGAGCACCGAGCTGCCGTCGCCGCCCTGCACGCCGGACTGGCCCGCGGTGACGTTGCCGGAGTAGGTGCCGGTGTTGTCGCCCATCGCGGAGTCCGCGGCGGTCGTCGGGTTGCCGGTCTCGGCCAGACGCCAATAGGTGTCCGGGCCGCTGTCGTACATCGCCTTGCCGAGGGCGTCGGTGGGCCGCGTGGGCAGCGAGCCGGAGCGGCCGCTGGCCACGTAGTGGGCGTTCACCTGCGCGAGCGTGAGCGCCGTCGGGTACACCGCGAACTCGTCGATCGAGCCGTTGAAGTACTTGTCGCCGGCCCAGGTGTTGTCACCGCCGATGCGCCAGTAGCCGTCGTAGGCCTGTGCACCGGTGACGTCGGTCCGCGACGCGACCCGCTTGCCGTCGATGTACAGCGCCATCCCGGAGCTGCTCAGGGACGCGACGACCTGGTGCCAGGCGCCGTCGTTGAGACCCGCGCGGGAGTTCACCGTCTGCGAGCTCCCCGGGTAGACGCCGAAGTACACCCGGCCGTCACCGTCCATGAAGAGGTGCCGGTCGTAGTTGCCGGAGTCACCGGAGGCCGAGCTGCCGAACCCGGCGATCTTGCCGCCGGTGGCCGACGTCGTCTTGAACCAGGCCTCCTCGGAGAACGTGGTCGGTCCGGGCACGAGCTGCTTGGAGACGACCACGTCGTTGGCGGTGCCGTCGAACGTCGAGGCCGTGTCGCTGCTGTTCTGCAGGGCGCCGGGCGTGCCGCGGGTGACACCGGAGCCGGCCGTGGTGTTGTCTCCCCCGGCCCAGTCAGCGACGGTGCTGCCGCTGTCGTCGAGCCGCCAGAACTTCGTGGCGCCGTCATCGAGGACGGCGCTGCCGTAGGCGCCGAGGAGGTCGGTGGTCGCGACCGTGACCGTGACCCAGCCCGTGTTCAGCAGGTTGCCGGACGGGTCGAGGGTGCGGACGGCGTACTTCACCGTCGACCCGGGGGTCAGCCCGGTGTCGGTGAAGCTCATCGGCTGACCGTTCCACTGCCAGTTGGTCTGCGTCGTCGAGTAGACCTTGGTGGCCGTGGAGTTGCGATAGAGCTCGTAGGTCAGCGTCTGGTCGTCGCGGTCCCACAGGGCCGGCCAGGTGACCTTCACGATGCCGGGCTGGACGCTCGTCGCGGTCGCCGAGTAGCTGGTGCCGGTGACCGGGCGCGGACCCTGGAGGTTGGGCGCGGCGTCGCGCGTGCGTGAAGCGGACCAGGCCCTGCTGGCCGACGCCGTTGACCTTGGTGAACTCACCGCCGTACAGGACGTACTTGCTGTTGCCCGTCACCGTCCAGGTCGCCTGGCCCTTGCCGGTGTAGGTGCCGTTGGTGAAGTCGGGGAAGAAGGTGCAGCAGGCCGGGACGCGGCGTGCCGGGGTGGTCGGGGTAGCCGTAGAGGTCGGCGGTGTTGGTGCCCTGGACCGTCTTGGTCCACGCGGTGGCGTGCCAGACCGTCCAGGGGTCGGTCTGCGGGAAGCCGCCGCTGTTGCCGCAGTAGTGCTCGTGGCTGGCGATGTACATCGCGTCGCCGACGGGGGCGACGTCGTAGGTGTCGCCGTGGCAGTCCTCGAGCGTGACCAGGTTGCCGTCGCTCCAGCTGGCCTGGAAGGCGCCCTCGGAGTTGCCGCCGCTGCCGTAGACCCAGCCGCCGCCGTAGAAGCTGGTGCCGTCGCTCTGCAGGCGCGTGACGCCGGCGTTGACGCCGCCGTCGCGGAAGACGGAGTTGACCGGCAGCGGCTGCATCGCGCCGGTCGTCGCGTCGACCTTGGCCAGTCCGTAGCCCGGGCGAGCTGGAGCCGCCGACCGAGGTGAAGTTGCCGCCGAGCACCACGCTGGTGCCGTCGGGCGAGATGACGATGGACTGCACGGACTGGTCGTCGACCGGCACCGAGAACGTCTTCAGCAGGCTGCCGTTCGTGGCGCTGATCGCGGCCATGCGCGCCCGTGCGGTCCCGTTGACGGCGCCGAACCAGCCGCCGAGGTAGATGGTGGCGTTGGTCGCGGCCACCGCGTCGGTCTCACCGTTGGTGGTGGGGACGACGGTCGTGCTCAGGGTGGCGCTGCTCCCGTCGGCACTGAGGTTGAAGACGGCGACCCGGTTGCGCGCGAGGCCGTTGACCTGGGTGAAGGTGCCGACCACGATCAGCTTGGTGTGGTCGGGGGTCACCGTGACGTCGTTGACCTTGCCGTTGAAGACCGGCGCGAACGAGCTGATCAGGGCACCGGTGCTGAGGTTGTAGGACAGCATGTCGGCGCGAGCCACGGTGTTGGTCCCGGGAGCCGAGCCGGCCGGGCGGGCGGTGCTGAACTGGCCGCCGACGTAGACGGTGTTGTTGACGATCACCTGTCGCCACGCGACGCCGTCGATCTGCACCGTGGGCAGCGCGTCGGCGGTCGGCGTCTGCGGGAGCGCCGGGGGCGCCGGGGGCGCCGCGTCGGCGTTCGCCGAGGGCATCAGGCCCGCGAAGGTCAGCAGGAGCGCCACCGCGAGAGCGGGTGGGAGCACGCGTCGCAGCGGACGGTGGTGCCTGGTCTCAGACATCGTTTCCTTCTCATGGCGACGTGCGCCGGCCGAGCACCCCGAGAGGCGCGATCCACGACGACGTCGTACGACGCCGCCATCCCCCCGGGCTGCGCCACGCGGAGAAGCGTGAGTCGCAGCTCGGATATCGACGATGCTAAGTCTCGATCACGGCCTCGGCGAGACACCGGACATCTGCTGTCTAGTCCGCCGCAAGGGCCCGTAACACCGAGATAGCCCGAAACCGGACACTTCCCCCAAAGGCCGATGCTCCTCACCCCGTCGGGGTAAGGAGCATCGGCATGGAGCTCGTGCTAGTTGATCAGGGCACCTCGGGCACCGACCGGGTTCCCGCCGTCGTTGCGGGCGGCGTAGGCGGTGTTGACCGAGCTCGGCCGGGCGGTGCCGACCGAGGCCGTCGAGGACTGCGCCGACGGCGTCAGGCCCAGCTGGGCCGTCAGGATCGGGCTGCCCTGGAAGAACATGGAGTGCTGGTCCATGCCCGTGCCGGAGGCGTAGCTGGCCATGTCGTTGTAGGCCTTCTGTCCCGCCGAGCCGTCCGCCCAGCAGGCGAACCGCGTCGGGCTGCTCGGACCCGAGCGCCAGTAGACGTTGTTGTCCAGGTGGACGTCGAAGTCCGAGCCGTACCACTGCTTGCGGAGGTCCTGGGTGGCCACCGGGCAGAGACCGGTCCCGAAGCTCATCACGTTGTTGTGCACCTGGACGTTCTTCATCTGACGACGCGTGTCCTGCCAGAAGTACATCGCGGCCCGAGCGTTGTTCACCACGGTGTTGTTCCAGATCTCGATGTCCAGCGCGCTGTAGGCCATGATCCCGGTCAGCGTGTTCCCGACCACGTAGTTGTCGGTGATGACCGCGCCGTCGCTGATCTCGAACAGGATGCCGTTGCCGGTGTTGTCCCGGACGGTGTTCCCGGCGATCGTCGCGTTGGTCATCGACACGTCGTACCAGAGGCCGTTGCCGAGGTTGTCCTCGCTGAGGTTGTCGGTGACCGAGGAGTTGTCGGAGTCGGTGAGCTTGATGCCGCCCGAGACCGGGTTGCGGTTGAAGTGCTGGGTGTTGTTGCCGCTGACCAGCGACTTGGTGATCACCAGGTTGGGCGCCTGGTTGCAGCCGATGCCCAGCAGGCCGTTGTCGCTGACCGTGAGGTTGCGCATCGTCTGGCTGTCGGCCCAGCAGTAGATGCCGATGGTCGAGTTGTCGGTGATGACCATGTTCTCGAGCGTCACGTTCGGGCTTCTGCATCGAGACGGCACCGAAGGCGGAGACCGTGTCGGCGTAGCGCTTGACACCGAAGCCGCGGATCACCGAGCCGCTGCCCCAGACCTTGATGGCCTGTCCGAGCGTGCTGGCCTCGACGTTCTTGCCCGTCGGGGTCGCTGCCGATGATCAGCTTGTGGTTGCTCTCGTCGACGTAGAACTTCCCGCTCGGTGACCGCAGCGGCGGAGCCGACCTGGGTCATCTCCTGGCCGTTGATCCACACGGCGTCGGGGTAGCCGGCCATCGGGTAGTTGGGGTCCACCCAGTCACTGGACTGGTCGACGGTCGGCGAGAAGGCCACCTTGTGGTTGAAGGTGTAGTTCCAGTTCGACACGGTCCACGTGGAGCCGGTCTGCTGCCAGCCGGTCACCGTGGACGCACCGTCGAACCAGACCGCCTCGTGCGGGTAGGGCTGGATGGTCAGCGCCTTGCCGTCCGGCACCGTGACCGACTCGTGGTAGGTGCCGCCGCGCAGCACCAGCGTGGAGCCTGAGGGCGCCTTGGAGATGGCGGTGGCGACGCTGCCGTACGGCGAGGCGAGGGTGCCCGCGCCGCTGGAGTTGCCGGCCGCCGTGACGTAGATGGCGTTCGACGGGGCGGCGTAGGCCGCGGAGCCGACCGGAACGGAGCCGACGGTGGCCGGCGACGGGGTCCGGCGTCGGGGGTGGGCGTCGGCGTCGGGGTCGGCGTCGGGCGTCGGGGTGGGCGTCGGGCGTCGGCGTCGGCGTCGGCGTCGGGGTGGGCGTCGGCGTCGGGGTCGGGGTCGGCGTCGGCGTCGGCGTCGGGGTCGGCGTCGGGGTCGGCGTCGGGGTCGGCGTCGGGGTCGGGCGTCCGGCGTCGGCGTCGGGAGGCTCACCGGCGCGTTCGCCGGCGCGGAGCCGCCGGTGAGGGCGTTCGCCGGGGTGGTGGAGAAGCTGTAGAAGCTCGTCGTGACCGGCACGCTCGTGCTCATCGACGGCATGTAGACGAAGACGCCGGTCGATCCGGCCGTCTGGAGAGGCGAGTAGTTGTCGCTCCCGCTGACCTGCCAGGCGGAGGGCTCGGTGCCGGAGGCGTCCCAGACCTTGGCCGAGACCGTGGTGGGTGAGGTACCGGTCGCCTTGACGCTGAGCCGGTAGTGGTGGCCGGGCAGACGGTGAGCCCGGGGACGACGTAGGAGGGCGCCAGCGCGACGTAGTTGCGCGTCACGTAGAGGCGCACCGAGCCGTCGGCGCCGACGACGATGCGCCCGGCGTACTGGTCCGAGCCGACCTGGCGAGCCGACCGCGGCGACGTACATGCCCTCACCGCTGCCGCTGTAGAGCTTGTCGGTCGAGAACTCGGTGCTGACCAGGTCGTTGCTGGTGCGCACGGAGCCGAGGTTGGCGTACTGCGTCAGACCGGCGGGCATCGTGAAGCTCGCAGCGCCCTGGGCGACCGAGGCGCGCTGGGCGACACTGCTGACGGTCCACGGGCCACCCTGGTCGGCGGTGCCCCAGCCCCCGCTCACGGTGCGGGCGAAGGATGTCGGAGGCCGTGGTGGGCGTGACGGTGGTCCCGGAGGAGCCTCCCTTCGGGGCGGGGCGCGGCTTGGTCGTCGCCGGCGCCGCCAGACGGGCCACGGAGATCGACGACCAGCGGGCCCTTGGCCTTCTTGCGCAGCGCACGCGACCTGGACGAGGTAGGTCGTGGAGCGGCGCAGGCTGGGGCTGACGAAGCCGGAGGCCGGTAGCGTCGCGACCAGCCCTTGACGATGACGAGGTGGCGCGCGTCGGTGGCCATCCGCACCTGGTAGCGGGTGGCGCCCTTGACCGCGCGCCAGCGCAGCCTGAGCGTGGCCGCGCGCCAGTTGGGCGCGAAGGCCGTGATGCCGGAGACGCGCCCGGGGCGCTGGTGCGTGGCCGCCTGCGAGGGGCGCGACCGTCAGACCGAACACCAGGGCGAGCGGGGTCAGGAACAGGAGGACTCGAGAAAGCCGTGCCAGCATGAACAAACGTCCTTTTCAGAGCTTCCCGAGATCCGGTGCTCCAATTTTAGGTCGTATTGTCCGTTTTGTCCAATCATTCTCAATAGTCCGGCGTGTCGGAAATGTTACGCCTGCGCAGGTCGCTTGGCCATGGCAGCCGTGCACCATGAGAGGTGACGCCGCGTGCGAGGACCGACCGCGCGCGGCGAGCCCCGCAGGGGGCCTGCCGCGCGGGTGGAGCCGGCCCGGGTTCGGGGCCGGACGAGGGCCCCTAGGCCGAGGTGGACGCCGTCTCGGTCTCGGCCTTGTGGCCGTAGCCGTAGCCGTGGTGCGGGCGACGCGGCACCCGGCTCAGCACGATGCCGGCGACCGCCGTGCGCGAGGACTCGAGGACGCCCAGCGCCTTCGCGAGCTCGCGAGGCTTGGTCCGCCGGCGGCGTACGACGAGGAGGACGCGGTCGACCATGTGTCCGAGCCAGACGGCGTCGGTGACCGAGAGCAGGGGCGCGCTGTCGACCACGACGTAGTCGTAGGAGCTCCAGGCCTCCTCCAGCAGGGAGCGCATCTCCGGGCTGTTCAGCAGCTGGCTGGGGTTGGGCGGCAACGGTCCGCTCGTCAGGACGTCGAGGCCCTGGTGGCCCCACTGCTGGGCCGCCGTCGCCACCGTGTGCTCGTGGATGAGGACGGTGGAGAGGCCGATGCTGTTGTCGAGGCCGGTCAGCGTGTGCACCGTCGGTGCTCGCAGGTCACCGTCGATCAGCAGCACGCGGTTGTTGTTCTCCGAGAGCACCAGGGCCAACGAGGTGGCGATCGAGCTCTTCGACTCACCGGTGAGCGCGGAGGTGATCACCATGGACCGGAAGCCGCCGCCGATCCCGAGGTAGAAGAGGTTGGCGGCGAGCCCGCGCAGGGACTCCGCCTCCTGCCCCTCGGTGTTCTCGAGGACCGACATCGGCAACGTCACGCCGCGCTTGCTCTCGATGACCTGGCCGACCAGCGGGACATCGGTGACCCGGGAGACGTCGTCGGCGTCGGTGAGCAGGGAGCCGAACGTGCGCCGCAGATAGGCGTAGGCCAGACCGACGATCAGGCCGAGGAGCAGGCCGATCGCCACCCACCGCTTCTTGTTGGGCGACACCGGCACGTGGGACACCCCGGCCGTCTGCACGGTGGAGAGCCTGATCGCCGGCTTGTCGGAGCCGACCGTCGGCGACATCGCCGAGACGGCGCGCGAGAGGCTCGTGGTGACGGCGTTCGCGGTCTTGGCCACGACGACGGGGTTGGTGCCCCTGACGTGGATGTTGATGATGACCGTGTTGGTGGGCGACTCGGCGCTCACGGCGTCCGCGAGCCGCTCCGGCGTCGTCTTCAGCCCGAGCTCGACGATCACCGGGCTCAGGACGCGCTGGGAGTTCACGAGCCGGACGTAGGAGGCCACCAGGTTCTGCACGTACGTCGACCCCTGCACCAGGTCCTGGCCGTTGCCGCCCAGCTCACTGGTGACCAGAACGCTGGTCGAGGACTCGTAGGTGACGGGGCGCTGCTGCGCGAGACCGAAGGCGGCCGCGCCGCCGACCAGGGTGCACAAGAGGATGGCGACCCAGTGGCGACGCAGGGTGGTCAGGTACTCCGTGAGCGTCATCGTGCCTATCCCCTTCTGGCTCGGGAGGATGGACACCCTTGTCCCCAGTGCGTCACCCCGGCGGCGAGATCGTGGCCTCGCACGGCCACGAAGTCTAGCCACACAGGGGCGGTGTCGCGGGAAGTCCCGAGGATGTCGGAGAAGTTCTGCGAAGCAGGAGCGTCGCGGAGACGGCGCGTCTCAGTAGGATGTCGTCGGGATGGTTGAGGTACCAGGGCCGGTCGTCGAGCCTGGCACGGCCGGGGAGGTCCTCGTCGTGTGCCGGGCGAACGTGTGCCGCTCCCCCGCGGCCCAGTTCCTGCTGGCGGAGGCGCTGCGGAAGGCCGGGATCGACTGGTCCGTGAGCAGCGCAGGGACCACGACCCTGCACACGCTTCCGGGGATGTGCACGATCAGCGCCCACGGCCTCGAGAAGATCGCACGGCAGGCGCCGACTACGCCGAGCGGCACACGCCGCGCCAGGTGACCACCTCGATGCTCGACGCGGCCGACCTCGTGCTGACCGCCTCGCAGGACGAGCGGAGTGCCGTGGCGCGCCTCTCACCGACGGCCAGGACCAAGACCTTCACCCTGGTCGAGGCCGCCACGCTCGCCACGCACGCCGAGCACGCGCGGCCGCGTGTGACGGTCACCGATGCGGCCTCGTTCGCACGCGTCGCTCCACGAGCAGCGCGGCCGCGCGATCGCGCCGAAGCGCAGTCGCTCGCGTCGCCACAAGCGCCACACCGACGGCGACGCCAGCGCTGGACGTCCCGGACGCACACGCTGCCGATGGCCCGAGCCACGGCGTCGTGATCGCGCGGATCCGCAGGGCCGTCGATCACCTCGCGGAGGCGCTGGCGGTGCTGCACCGCGACGAGGGCGGCTCGACGAGGGGCCCGAGCACGAGCACCTGAGCGGCCTGACCTGAGCGGCCCGGTCAGCGCGAGCGGCGGGTGACCCGTCCTCGCGTGGCCCTCCGCTGGCCGGCCTGCATGCGCCGGGCGAGGTCGAGGTAGCCGGCCGCCACCTCGTCCCAGTCGAACCGCTTCGCGGCGTCCTGACGCAGGGCAGTCGCCCGCCGCCTCGAGGCGTGCGGGATCCGACTCAGCCGCCTCCACCGCCCGCGCGACGTCGTCGGAGGAGGCGAAGAAGGCGCCGTTGTCGCCGACGACCTCGGTGTTGAACCCCACGTCGAAGGCGATGACGTAGGTGCCGGCGCCGATCGCGCGCAGGAGCGAGGGGTTGGTGCCGCCGACCGAGTGGCCGTGCAGGTAGGTCGCGCGCATGGTGGTACAGCGCGTCGAGGAGGTCCTGGTCGTAGACCCCGCCGAGCAGCCGGATGCGGTCGTCACCCGCCGCGGCGGCGTCCACCCGCTGCGTGTACTCCTCGGCGTACGGCGCCGAACCCACGACCACCAGGGGCATCCGCGCCGCGCTGCGCCGGTATCCCTCGACGATCTCGAGGACGTGGTTCTCGGGCTCGAAGCGGGCGACCACGAGGTGGTAGCCACCGGGCCGCAGGCCGAGGGCCTCGACGCCTCCCGCCGGAGCGTCCTCGATGATCTTCGCGCCGTAGCGGATCAGCTCGGTCGGCACGTCGAACTCGTCGCGGTAGTAGTCGGCGATGCCCGGAGCATCCGCGATCAGCGCGTCGGCCCAGCGGGCCGACATGCCCTCCGCCCAGCGGTAGTAGCGCTGCCCGTTCGGACCCCACTTGCCGCGCTTCCACTCCAGGCCGTCGACGTGCACCGCGAACGGCACCCGGCTGGCGCGCAGGGCCGGCAGGAAGGGGGCGTTGGCGGCGTTGAAGACGAAGGCGACGTCCGGGCGCACCCGCGTGACGGCATGCGCCACGGACAGCCCGGTGTGGCTGAGCGTCTCGAGCTGCTTGCGGCGCACCGCCGGGAGCCAGACCCGCTCCATCCCCTGCGAGGTCTTCGGGTCCTTCTCGCCACGCGAGTAGACGACCACCCGCTGCCCGGCGTCGACGAGCCGGCGGCCGACCTCCTCGACGGCCGTCTCGAACCCGCCGTAGCTGGCCGGCACGCCTCGCGTGCCGATCATGGCGATGGTCAGCGGGCGTGAGGACACCTCCGAGCTCACCGCATCCCTCCGTCGTCGCCGGGCGATCGGCCGCTCACTCTAGCGAGCGGCACGCCGGCCCCGGGGGTGGTGCCGCCGGTGGATGTAGAGGCTGTTGGCGAGGATCTCGAAGACGATGACGCCCACGACCGAGCCCACCACCGGGCCGACCGCTCCGAAGCGGCTGGCCAGCACCAAGCGAGATCCCCAGGTTGACCGGCAGCATGATCGCGACCATGTAGGCCTGGAAGCGGAGGCCCTTGGGGTCGGTGAGATACATCCCGAGCGGGTACTTCACGCCCTGCACGACGACCATCGCCGCGAACGCCGCGCAGGATGCCGACCCCGAGATGGATCTCGCCGCCCGACGCGAGGTCGGCGAGGAAGCCCGAGAGCACGGCGATGATCAGTGCGCAGACCAGCGCCACCGCGCCGAACAGCGCCGCCATCTGGTACGGCGAGACCTCGCTGCGGCCGGCCCTGCGCGCGCGCCTTGGCGAAGATCGGCCACAGCGCGAAGCATGCCGTCGCGACCACTCCGATCAGCGGGTTGAACATCTGCGCGGCCAGGCTGTACTCGGCGAGCTGGTCGATGTTGGAGACGTGGCTCAGCACGACGCGGTCGGACTGCATGGCCAGCGCCACCGAGACGGTCAGCAGGAGCATCGGCCACGCCGTGCCGAAGATCTTGGCTCCGCGCACGTCGCGGCGCATCGAGTCGCGCAGCGCGCCCGAGAGCGTGGGCCGGATGCGGCGGTCGGCCATCCACCAGGCGACCCCGGCCAGGATCAGCGTCGCGCCGTACGCCACCACCGCGAGGTAGACGCCCTTGCCGGCGTGCTGCCAGACCATGACCAGCAGGACCAGCAGGACGATGGGCGTCTGGAAGCCGTTGAGCACGACCACCCAGGCGTACTTGCCGAGTCCGAGCAGCACGCGCTGGCCGACGGAGACGAACAGGGTGACGCCGAGCAGGGCGACGCAGGCCGCGGCGGCGAACGCGCCGCCCTCCGGCGCCAGCGCATCGCCGAGCAGCGTCTGCCACAGGCCGAGGAAGCTGATCGTGAGCGAGCCCAGCACCACGACCACGGCCCAGACGCTCAGCATCCGCAGACAGCTGACCAGCACCTGCCGGAGATGCTCGTCGTTGCGCGGGTCCGCGGCACCCGCGGTCGCGTTGACGATCGAGGCGCCCAGGCCGAGGTCCTTGAACGGGAGCAGGGCGCCGATGCCGACGACGAGGGCGTACTCGGCGTACGACGCGCGGCCGTACTCCTCGATGAGCAGCCGGGTCACCGCGATGCCGAGGAGGGCGCTGATGGGCAGCGCGATCATGCGGGCGAGGGCGTTGCCACCCACCGACCGCAGGGCCGACCTGGACTGGGACGGCTCGGTGGGCGCCCGGTGCGCTCCCCGGAGCCCGCGCGACGTCGTCGCGACCCTCCCCGTCGTCGGCTCGCACGGCGACCTCGCCGGGCGACTCCTGTGACATGCGACTTCCCCCTCTAGACAGGCAACGGTCCCGAGATCGCCGCAATCTGGGAAAAACCCAGCAGAAACGGCGCCTTTACCGGCCCTGAGTTGTCATAGTAATGAGTGAGGTCGGACCATGGGGCCTCGTTCGGATGCTCCCTACAGAACTGGTGTGCGGCATGTCAGACCAAGGGTCGGTCTACGGCGTCGGGTACGCGAGCGGCGTCTTCGACATGTTCCACATCGGGCACCTGAACATCCTGCGGCGCGCTCGCGAGCACTGCGAGACGCTGGTCGTGGGCGTGGCCTCCGACGAGTACGTCGACACGCTCAAGGGCCGCCCGCCCGTCGTGCCGCTGGTCGAGCGGCTGGAGATCATCTCCGCGCTCGGCATCGTCGACGAGGTGATCATCGACCACGCCGAGGACAAGACGCTGGCGTGGCAGGAGCGCAACTTCGACGTGATCTTCAAGGGTGACGACTGGAAGGAGACCGCCAAGGGTGAGCGGCTCGAGGAGCAGATGCGCGCGGTCGGCGCCGAGGTCGTCTACTTCCCCTACACGCTGCACACGTCGAGCACCCTCCTGCGCGCCTACCTCACCCGCCCCGAGGCGGTCTGAGCCGATTTCCGGGCCGATCGCATGACCCACCTGGCTGTCGTGGTGGTCAACTACGCCTCGCACGACCTGTTGGCCACCCATCTCGCTCCCGGTCGCCCGGCTGCTGCCGGAGGCCACCGTGGTGGTGGTCGACAACTTCAGCTCCACGCGACGAGCAGCAGCACGTCCGCGCCCTCTGCGCGGAGCAGGGCTGGACGCCCCTGCTGCTCGAGCAGAACCTCGGTTTCGGCACGGGGGTGAACCGCGCCGTCGACGCGCTCG
This sequence comes from uncultured Actinomycetota bacterium, assembly GCA_963756045.1. Classification (GTDB taxonomy): domain Bacteria; phylum Actinomycetota; class Actinomycetes; order Propionibacteriales; family Nocardioidaceae; genus Marmoricola. The sequence continues at coordinate 394,011 of CAVWML010000001.1, read as the reverse complement.
ACGCCACGGCCACGCACCTGCTGCTGCTCAACCCCGACGCCACCATCGACGCGGAGTCGGTGCGGCTGATGCTCGACCACGTCGAGCAGCACCCCCTCGACATGGTCGCCCCCACGGTCCTGCGCCCGGACGGGCAGACGTGGTCGACCGGCACGGACCTCGACCTCGAGACCGGGTCGATGCAGAGCTGGCACCGGCGCACCGACCACGCCCGACCCGGCGCGGGTGCAGCCCTGGCTCAGCGGCGCCTGCCTGCTGCTGCGCCGCGACCTGTGGGACCGGATCGGCGGCTTCGACGACGACTACTTCCTCTACTGGGAGGACGTCGACCTCTCCCGACGCGTGCTGGAGGCCGGCGGCTCGGTCGCGGTGGTGCCCGGGGCGACGGCGGTGCACGACGAAGGCGGCACGCATCGCGGCCCGGACGCCGGCGGCCGGGCCAAGTCCCCGATCTACTACTACTTCAACAGCCGCAACCGGCTGCTCTTCGCGGCCAAGCACCTGCTCGCGCAGCCGCCGGCGACGGTGGTCGCTGACGGCCCCCAGCGCCGGCTACCAGATCCTGCTGCGCGGCGGTCGCCGGCAGTTCGCGCACCCGCGCACCTCGCTGGTGCCCGCCCTGCGCGGGCACCGTCGACGGGTGGCGCGCGATGCGGCGGCACCGCCCCTGAGGCGTCATCGGGCGCTAGTCCCCGTCGTCCGCGTCGTCGGGCTGCACCGGCCCCGCCTCGCCCGCACGCTCGTCGCGCTCGGCCCACTCGAGCAGGGGCGCGATGTCGAAGACCGCGTCGTCGATGCCGGCGTGCAGGTCGCCGAGCTCGGCGAACCGGGCCGGGACCGTGGCGATGGTGAAGTCGTCGGGCTCGACGGAGTCGACCTCGTCCCAGCGGATCGGGGTCGAGACGGTGCCGATCTCGTTGCCGCGCACGGAGTACGCCGCGGCGATGGTGTGGTCGCGGGCGTTCTGGTTGTAGTCGACGAAGAGGTCGTGCGGGTCGCGGTCCTTGCGCCACCAGGTCGTGGTCACCTCGTCGGAGCGGCGCTCCACCTCGCGCGCGAAGGCCAGCGCGGCGCGGCGTACGTCCTTGAAGCCGTGGTCGGGTCGGATGCGGACGTAGATGTGCATGCCCTTGCCGCCGCTCGTCTTCGGGAAGCCGGTGGCGCCGAGCTCGTCGAGCACCTCGTGGGCGACGTGGGCCACCCGCTGCACCGTCTGCCAGGGGCTCAGCGGGCCGGGGTCGAGGTCGATGCGCCACTCGTCGGGCTTCTCGGTGTCGGCGCGGCGGCTGTTCCACGGGTGGAACTCCACGGTGCTCATCTGCACCGCCCAGATGACCTGCGCGAGCTCGGTGACGCACAGCTCGTCGGCGGTGCGCTTCCAGCGCGGGAAGAACACCTGCACGGTCTCCATCCACGGCGGCGCGCCCTTCGGGAGCCGCTTCTGGTGCACCTTCTCCCCGGACACCCCGGTCGGGAAGCGGTGGAGCATGCAGGGCCGCTCGCGCAGCGCGTTGACGATGCCGTCGCCGACGGAGAGGTAGTACTCGACGAGGTCGAGCTTGGTCTCCCCGCGGGCCGGGAAGTAGACGCGGTCGGGGTTGGACACCCGCACGACCTTGTCGTCGACCTCGATCTCGACCGCCTTGCCCACGACGGCCAATCTAGGGTGCTGCGTGTGCCATGAAGGTCGACCTCACCGTCATGGCGATCCCGGCGTACGTCGGGGCGATGGGCGCCGAGTACCTCTGGCAGAAGCGGCACCCGGTGCCCGCCGGCACGCGCGCCGGTGACTACCAGCTCGCCGACACGCTGGCCAGCCTCTCCATGGGAGCGGGCAGCCTGATCGCGCCGTACGTCACCAAGCGGCTGCTCGACCCGGTCACTCCCGGGGTCGGCCGCTACGCCAAGGTGCTGGTCGGCATCGGCGCCGCCGCCGGCCTGGCCACCACGCTCGCCGACGTCCTCGCCCGCCGCCGCCGCGACGGCGGCCTGCCCGCCGCCGGCACCGTCCCGCCCGACATCCGCGCCGTGCAGGACGAGCTCGCCGAGCTGCGGTTCGCCCCGCAGACCGATAGTCCCGGACGAATTCGTGGTTCCGGGAGCCCCGCGACCACGGATCCGTCCTGGACTATCGCGAGGGCGCGGGGGCGCTGGCCGTCAGCACGGTGACCTCGACGGCGCTGACGGTGGCGACGACGTGGGCCGCGCAGACGAGCGGGAAGAAGCTGTTCGCGCGCAGCCGGCTCGACCTCGGCACGGGCAGGGCCGCGGTGGCGGTCGCGATCCTCGGCTGGGACTTCCTCTACTACTGGAACCACCGGGCCAGCCACGAGAGCCGGTGGCTGTGGGCGGTGCACGTCGCCCACCACTCCAGCGAGCGCTACAACCTCTCCACCGCGCTGCGCCAGCCGGTGGCCGAGGGCGTCACCCTCACCGTCCCCTACGGCCTCCTCGGCCTGCTCGGCGTGCGGCCGGCGCTGGTCGAGCAGGCGCGCGGGGTCAACCTGATCTACCAGTTCTGGATCCACACCGAGACGATCCGTCGGCTCGGCCGGCTCGAGAAGGTGCTCAACACCCCCTCGCACCACCGGGTGCACCACGGCTCCAACCGCAAGTACCTCGACCGCAACCACGGCAGCATCCTGATCATCTGGGACCGCCTGTTCGGCACCTTCGAGGAGGAGGACGAGGACGTCGTCTACGGGCTGACCCGCAACATCGGCGACCTACAACCCGCTGCGGATCGCCTCGCACGAGTGGCGCGACATCGCCCGCGACGTCGCCGACGCCGAGACCTGGTCGGACCGCTGGTCCTTCCTGCTCCGCGGCCCGGGCTGGGCCTACGCCCGTCGCCCCTCCCCCGTCCGCGCCGCCTGAGCAGTCCTAGAGCGGTACGCCGACCTCACGCAGCCCGGAGCGCAGCGCCTCGGCGCCGTCGCGGTCGTGCCACAGGAGCGCGCGCACGCCGAGGGCACGCGCGGCCTCGACGTTCTCGAGGGTGTCGTCGACGAACGCCAGCTCGCCCAGGTCGAGGCCCAGCTCACTCGCGACCGCGCTGAAGAACCTCTCGTCCGGCTTCGAGGCGCCCACCTCGCACGAGTAGAAGCACCGGTCCAGCAGGTCGTCGTACCCCATCCGGGAGCGCATGTACGACGTGCGCAGGTCGTCCTGGTTGGTGGCGAGGTGGCAGCCGGTGCCGCCCGCCCGCAGCTCGCGGACCACCTCGCGGGCCGGCTCCAACCGTTCGATCGTGCCCCAGATCTCGCTGACCTCCTCGAGCCGGCCGGACGAGGCCGCGCTCGTCGAGGAAGGCCGGCAGCAGCTCGCTCATCTGCCGATCGCCGCGGATCGCCGGCTCCATCTGCGGCAGGAGCAGGTCCAGCAGCGCGAGCGCCTCGTCGAGGCCGACCGCCTCGCCCAGCAGCTCGAACCAGCTGGACGGCACCTGCTGGAGCACGCCGTCGGCGTCCCAGAGCACCGCCCGCACCCCTGCGCCGTCCGAGGGCATCAGTCGGTGCCGTGCTCGCGCACGAAGGCGAGGATCGGCTCGGCCAGCTCGGGCCGGCACACCACGAGGTCCGGCAGCAGCACGTCGTCCTGGTTGTAGAGCGAGCGCCGAGCCGTCGACGCGGCTCGTGTGCAGGCCGGCGGCGCGGGCGACGGCGACCGGCGCCGCGGAGTCCCACTCGTACTGCCCGCCCGCGTGCACGTAGGCGTCGCTGACGTCGCGGACCACCGACATCACCTTGGCCCCGGCCGAGCCCATGGGCACCAGCTCGGCCCCCATCTGCTCGGCCATCGCCTGCACGAAGCGCGGCGGGCGGGTGCGGGAGACGGCGATCCGCGGGCGGCCACCGCTCGCGGGAGGTACGACGGGAGGAGCGCCGGTGTGGAAGGTCATCCCCAGCGCGGGCTGGGCCACCGCGCCGGCCACGAGGTCGCCGGCCGCGCGCTCCCACAGCGCGACGTGCACGGCCCAGTCCTCGCGCGGCGGCTCGGAGAACTCCCGGGTGCCGTCGAGCGGGTCGACGATCCAGACCCGGTCGGTGCTGCGCCGGTCGTGGGCCGAGGAGGTGCCGCGGTGCTCCTCCTCCGACAGCACGGCGTCGTCGGGTCGCTGCTCGGCGAGCAGCCGCATCAGCAGCTCGTGCGCGGCGAGGTCGCCGGCGTCCTTGAGCTCCTTGCCCTCGAGACCCTGAGCCCGCACGTCGAGGAGCAGGGCGCCGGCCTGGTCGGCGGCCCAGGCCGCGAGCTCGTGGTCGTCCACGCGGCGACCCTACCGAGCGAGGTCAGCCGTTGAACCGCTGCTGCGTCTGCTCCAGGCCGTCCTCGATCAGCGACTCGACGGCATCGGCCGCGCGGTCGACCTGCAGCGGCAGCACCGTGCGCTCGGCGGCCGTGTAGCTCGACAGCACGAAGTCGGCCGGGTCCTGCCGGCCCGGCGGGCGTCCCACGCCGAGCCGCACGCGGTAGAAGTCGCCGGTGCCGAGGGCCGAGCGCAGCGAGCGCAGCCCGTTGTGGCCGTTGTCGCCGCCACCGAGCTTGGTGCGCAGCGCCTCGAACGGGAGGTCGAGCTCGTCGTGGACGGCGATGACCCGGTCGGGGTCGACCTTGTAGAACGTCGCGAGCGCCTTGACCGGCCCGCCGCTCTCGTTCATGTAGCAGCGCGCTCGCGCCAGCACGACGCGCGGCGCCTCGGTTCCCGGCGCCGCGAGCCGCCCCTCCACCACGTCGGCGCGACCCGTCTTGTGCTTGCGCCAGCCGCCGCCCATGCGCTGGGCCAGCTCGTCGGTGACGAGGTAGCCCACGTTGTGGCGCGTGGCGGCGTACGTCGAACCGGGGTTGCCCAGCCCGACGACGAGCCAGGTGTCAGCGTCGGGCACGGTCCGGGTCGATCAGCTCTCGTCCGCGGCGGTCTCGCCCTCCGCGGCATCGCCGCTCGGTGGCCTCGCCCTCGGCAGCCTCGGCCGCGAGCTCCTCGTCGGAAGGCCTCGTGCTCGATGCCGGCCTCGGCCTCGGCCTCCTCGAGCTCGGCCTCGATCTCCTCGGCGGTGGGCGCGTGGATCACGTTGACCACGAGCGCGTCGTCGTCGGTCAGGATCGTCGAGCCGGTGGGCAGCGAGAGGTCGCGGGCGAAGATCTGGAAGCCGGCCTCGGCACCCTCCACGCTGATCGTGACCCACTCGGGGATGTTGGTCGCCTCGGCCTCGACGGTGACGGTGTTCAGCTCGATGACGACCATCGCCTCGGAGTTGACCTCGCCCTCGACGTGGACGCCGACCTCGACGGTGACCTTCTCGCCCTTCTTCACCTCGATGAAGTCGATGTGCTCGAGGAAGCCCTTGACCGGGTCGGCCTGGATCTGCTTGGTCAGCGCGAGGTGGGTCTTGCCCTCGATGTCGAGGTAGAGCAGGGCGTTCGTGCCGCCGCGCTTGAGCGCCATCATCGTCTCGTGACCCGGCAGCGTGATGTGCATCGGGTCGTTGCCGTGGCCGTAGAGGACGGCCGGCACCTTGTCGGACCGCCGGATCCTGCGCGCGGCGCCCTTGCCGAACTCGGTCCGGGACTCGGCCTTGATCTGCTCCTGGTCGGCCATGATCTGCGTGCTCCTCGTGCTGCTGTCGTCGTCATTGGGATGCCACGGCCGGTGAGACGTCAGCGCATCTCGCCACGTCGATCACGGAGGTGAGTCCCTCGCCGGGGCAACCACGGGATCATACCGACCTAGCGGATGCCTGCCCAATCCGCAGCAGGAACGGGCGACTCGCACACCCTGCACAGCCGTGGTCTAGTCGCAGACCGGACGGTCAGCGAGCCGAGTTGACCCGGCCCGGCCGACCGCAGACGATGCGGGAGGACGGGGGGTTCTGTCATGATCCATGCCACATTCGTGGCCACAGTCGTGGTTCGCCCACGCGCGATGCGCCAGGTCGACACGCACCTGGCGGCGTCGATGAACAGCCGCTTCCCGCGCGTCGACGCGGCCGCGCGCGGCTGGGTCGAGCTGGAGTTCCTGGTGCAGGCGGGCGACCTCTCCGAGGCCGCCGCCAAGGCGATGGTGATGGCGCGCACGGTCAGTGACGCGAACCCGCTCTCGTGCCGCGTCGAGGCGTTCGACGACGAGGTCGTCGAGCTGGACCCGCTGACGAGCCGGACCGGACGCCACGCGCGCCCGGGCGAACGGGCGCTGCGGCCGCACCGCCTGGCCTAGCTCCTGGCCAGCTCCGGCCTGGCCCAGCCCCTGGCCCGGGAACGGACCAGACCGACGGACCAGACGACGGACCAGCGTCAGGCGTGCCCCTCGAACATGCTCGTGACCGAGCCGTCCTCGAAGACCTCCTTGATCGCCCGCGAGATCAACGGTGCGATCGAGAGGACCGTGAGCTTGTCGAAGTGGCGGTCCGAGCTCAGCGGCAGCGTGTTGGTGACCACGACCTCCTTGACCGCGCTGTTCTTGAGCCGGTCGACGGCCGGGTCGGACATGATCGCGTGGGTCGCGGCGATCACCACGCCCGCGGCGCCGTCGGCCATCAGTGCCTCGGCAGCCTTCACGATGGTGCCGCCGGTGTCGATCATGTCGTCGGTGAGGATGCAGATCCGCCCGTCGATCTTGCCGACCACGCGGTTCGCGACCGTCTCGTTGGGCCGGTCCTCGCGACGGGTCTTGTGGATGAAGGCGAGAGGTACGCCGCCGAGGCGGGCCGACCAGCGCTCCGCGACCTTGATCCGGCCCGCGTCGGGCGAGACCACGGCCAGCTTCTGGTCGCCGTACTTCTCCTTGACGTAGTCGCACAGGATCGGCAGCGCCATCAGGTGGTCGACCGGGCCGTCGAAGAAGCCCTGGATCTGGTCGGCGTGCAGGTCGACGGTGATCAGCCGGTCGGCGCCGGCGGTCTTGAAGAGGTCGGCCATCAACCGGGCCGAGATCGGCTCGCGGCCGCGGTGCTTCTTGTCCTGGCGCGCGTAGCCGTAGAACGGGAGCACGACGGTGATCCGCTTGGCCGAGGCGCGCTTCAGCGCGTCGACCATGATCAGGTGCTCCATGATCCACTCGTTGATCGGCGCGGTGTGGCTCTGGAGGACGAACGCGTCGCTGCCGCGCACCGACTCCTCGTAGCGCACGTAGATCTCGGAGTTCGCGAACTCGTAGGCCGAGGTCGGCACCAGGCCGGTGCCGAGCAGCTCGGCCACCTCGTGGGCGAGCTCGGGGTAGGCCCGGCCGCTGAAGACCATCAGGTTCTTCTCGGTGGTGCGCTTCAATCCGCTCACGTCAGGGTGGCTCCTCGTGCTGCCGGCCGCGGGTGCTCCCCGATTGTCACCCACGGTTCACCGGTCGCGCACATCGAGGTCACCCGCCGGTCTCCTCGTCGCGCGAGGTGGCCGCCTGGGCTGCCTCCGCGGCCTCGGCCTGGGGCGTGCCCGCACGCTTGCGCTGGGCCCAGCCCTCGATCGTGCGCTGGGGACCGGCGCTGACCGCGAGCGCCCCCGGGGGCACGTCCTCGCGGATCACGCTCCCCGCTCCGGTGCCGGCGCCGTCGCCCACGGTCACCGGCGCCACGAAGGTGGTGTTGCTCGCCGTACGGGCCTCGCGGCCGACGACCGTGCGGTGCTTGTCCACGCCGTCGTAGTTGGCGAAGACCGAGCCCGCACCGATGTTGGCCCCGTCGCCGATCTCGGCGTCGCCGCAGTAGGTCAGGTGGGGCACCTTGGCCCCTGCGCCGATGCGGGCGTTCTTGGTCTCGACGAAGGCGCCGATCTTGCCGCCGGCGCCGAGCTCGGTGCCCGGGCGCAGGTAGGAGAACGGCCCGACGTTGGCCCCCGCGCCGATGACGGCCAGCTCGCCGTGGGTGCGTACGACGCGCGCCCCGGCGCCGACCTCGACGTCCTTGAGCGTGCAGTCGGGACCGATGACGGCGTCCTCGTCGACGACGGTGGCACCGAGCAGCTGCACACCGGGCAGGATCGTGACGTCCTCGGCCAGCTTCACGTCGACGTCGACCCACGTGGTCGCGGGGTCGATGATCGTGACGCCGTCGCGCATCCAGCGGTCGAGGATGCGGCGGTTCATCTCCCGGGCGAGGTCCGCGAGCTGGACCCGGTCGTTCGCACCGGTCGTCTGCATCACGTCGTCGAGCGGGAACGCGCCCACACCCAGCCCGTCGTCGCGGGCCAGCGCGACGGTGTCGGTCAGGTAGTACTCGCCCTTGGCGTTGTCGTTGGTCAGCCGTGGCAGCGCCGCCTCGAGGAACGCGGCGTCGAAGGCGAGGATGCCGCTGTTGATCTCGTTGACCGCGGCCTGCTCGGCGGTCGCGTCCTTCTGCTCGACGATCCCGGTGACCTCACCCGCGTCGTCGCGCAGCACGCGTCCGTAGCCGAACGGGTCGGCGACCAGCCCCGACAGGATGCTCACGCTGCGCTCGGCGGCCTCGTGGTCCTCGGCGAAGGCCCGCAGGCTCGCACCCTCGAGCAGGGGCGTGTCGCCGTAGGCCACCAGGACGGTGCCGGAGCGGTCGGCCGGGTCGAGCGCCTCCCAGGCGACGCGGACCGCGTGGCCGGTGCCGTCCTGGGACTCCTGCACGGCGAGCACGACCTCGGGCAGCAGCTCCTGGATGTGCGGCCCGACCTGCTCGCGCTGATGACCCACGACCGCGACGACCCGGTGCGGCCGGAGCTCACCGACGGCCGTCAGGACGTGGCCGATCATGCTGCGCCCGGCGAGGGGGTGCAGGACCTTCATGGTCTTCGACTTCATCCGGGTGCCGCCGCCGGCGGCGAGGACGATCACGGTGATGCGGCGTGTGCTGCTCATCGCCTCGGAGCATAGGAGATCAGCCTGAGATAGTCGTGGGCGTGAGCACGCCGATCGATCCCGACTTCGTCGAGTTCCTGCGCGCCCGGCTCGCCGAGGACATGGGTCACGCCGACCGGCGAGTGGCGAACGCATGGGACCCGACGGCCCATCCGGACTCCCCCGGCGCCGCCCTCGACCCCCGGCAGGCCGAGCGCGGCCTGATGATGGTGCGCGAGGTGCTGGCCGGTCTCGAGGTGGGCGAGCCGCCGGACCAGATGTCGCAGGACCTGCTCGTCGCGGCGTACTCCCGCCACCCGGACTTCCGCCCCGAGTGGAACCGCTGGCGCTCGCGCTGACGTTGCTCCCCGGGTAGGAGTCGAACCTACGTCGCTAGTCCTGATTCAAAGTCAGGCGGGCCCTGCCGGCAGACCAACCGGGGAATGCTCCGAGAAGGTTACTGATGCGGGCGCCCCGGGGTCGGTTTCCCTAGTTCACTGGGGATCCCACCGCTTCCCACGAGAAGTTTCTCGGTGGAAGTGGCGGTTTCCCTAGTTCACTAGGGAAACCGCGGCCCGCTGAGACCGTGATCACCGCCGCCGCGGATCCTCGGCGAAGTGGTCCCGGCCGAAGTCGATCCCGCGCCGCGTGTTGCGCGATCGACGTCGTGACGGCGGTCCCGAGGCGGCCGGCGCGGTCGAAGACGGTGGCGGTGCCGACCGCGATCCCGTCGGCGGAGACGCGGTCGGAGGCGGACAGGCCGATCTCCACCCCCTGCGGCGCGCGGGCCAGGGTGAGGGTGATGTCGGTGTTGATGTGCTCGACGCCGTTGGCGCCCCAGTTCGTCACCATGCTGGTCGCGTCGGCCACGCTCGCGGCAGCGACGAAGCCTGAGGGCCGCTCCCCCGGCACCACAGGGACGGCGACCTGCCAGGTCGTCTTGTGGCCGGCGTTCTGGTGCGCGCCGAAGTCGTCGGACCAGCCGGCGCCGTCGCTGGCGAACAACGGGACGTGCGGGTCGTCGGTCGGCGGCGCGACGTCGTCCGGCGGCGGCTGCGGCGAGCCCGTCGGCTCCCACACCGCGCCCGGCGCCTGCTCGCCGACCTTGAGGAACAGCCCGCTCGCCCGGGCCACCGGCACGCCGTCCTGCTCGACGGTCGCGTCGACCAGGCAGATCCGGTTGCCCTCGCGGACCACCCGCACCGACGTCCGGCAGGGCTGCATCCGCGCCGCCTTGAACAGGTCGACGGTGTAGCGGGCCGGGCGGAGGTCGTCGCGGCCGAGCTCGGCGACGGTGCGCTCGAGCGCCCGCGACAGCATCCCGCTGAGCGCCACCCCGTGCATCTGGTCGGAGCCCCACAGGCTCTTGGCCAGCTCCTCGGGGACCAGGACGTCGGGGTCGTCGGCGTCGAGGGTGAAGAACGAGAACGTCATGCGGGGATTCTGGCCACCGCGAAGACGCGGCGGAACGGCAGGGTCACCGAACCGTGCCCGCGTCGGGTACGCCTCGCCCAGCCGGCGCTTCAGCTCGGCCTCGAACCGCGGGCGCAAGTCCTCGGGCAGCGCCTGCAGGGTCGGCCGCAGGCTGGTGCCACTGATCCAGCTGAAGACGGGGTCCTCGCCGGTGAGCTCGTGCAGGTACGTCGTCTCCCAGGCGTCCACCTCGCAGCCCAGGTCGCGCAGGGCGTGCAGGTAGGTGACCGCGTCGTACGCGTCCGGGCTGGCCACGCCGGCGGTGTGCTCGGCGTACGGCGCCTCGGCGGCCAGCTCGATCCGCAGGGTGTGGCTGGGCTCGGCGAAGTTGCCCGGCACCGCGAAGGCGAACCAGCCGCCCGGCACGACCGCGCGAGCCAGCCGCGGCAGCAGGTCGAGGTGTCCCGGGATCCACTGGAGGGTGGCGTTGGAGACCAGCACGTCGACGGGCTCGACCGGCTGCCAGTCGCGCACGTCGCCCACCTCGAAGGCGATCCCCTCGTGCTGCCGGGCCCGTCTCGATCATCTCCGGGCTCGCGTCCACCCCGGCGACCGCCGCGTCCGGCCACCGCTGCGGCAGCAGCGCGGTCAGGTTGCCGGCGCCGCAGCCGAGGTCGACGACGCGACGCGGTGACGCGGCCCCGACGCGCTGCAGCAGGTCGACGAACGGGCGGCCGCGCTCGTCGGCGTAGGTCAGGTAGCGCTCCGGGTCCCAGCGGTGCGTGCTCATGGCGACCAAAGTATCTCGATATCAAGAATCTTGCCACGATAGAGTTCCGCCTCATGACGGCGGATGCGGGACCGGACGAGGTCGACGAGCTGGTCGCGGCGTGGCACCGCGAGCGCTCCGACCTCGACCTGGCGCCGGTCGAGGTGTTCAGCCGGATCAGCCGGCTCGCGCGGCTCCTCGACCTGGCCCGGCGCTCGGCGTTCAGCGCCCACGAGGTCGAGCCGTGGGAGTTCGACGTGCTCGCGGCGCTGCGGCGGGCGGGCGCGCCGTACGAGCTCTCCCCGGGCGCCCTGCTCCGGCAGACGATGGTCACGAGCGGCACGATGACCAACCGCGTCGACCGTCTCGTGCTGCGCGAGCTGGTGGCCCGCCTGCCCGACCCGAACGACCGCCGCGGCGTCATCGTCCGGCTCACCGCGGCCGGGAAGGACGCCGTCGACGGCGCCTTCGAGACCCTCATCGAGCGCGAGCGTGGCCTGCTCGCCCAGCTCGATGAGCCCGACCGCATCCGCCTGTCCGACCTGCTCCGCCAGCTGATGGCGCCGCTCAGCTGAGCTCCTCGGCCGCCTCGAGCCACTCCTGCTCGAGGGCCTCCTTCTGCTCGGTGACCTCGTGCAGCTGCGTCATCAGCCCGGTGAGGCGCTCGTGGTCGGCCGCGGCCGCGGCCATCTCGGTGTGCAGGTCGCGCTCGCGCGCGTCGAGCCGCTGGAGCTGGCGCTCGACCCGCGTCATGGTCTTCCTGGCCTCACGTTGCGAGGCCGCCCCTGCCGCTGGCGGCGCGTCCGGAGTCCGTGCCGGCGGGGCCGCGGTGGTCCGGTGGCGACGCTGCTCCAGGTACTGGTCGACCCCGTTGGGGAGCATCACCATCCGGCCCTCGTCGGTGATCGACCAGATGGAGTCGGTGACCCGCTCGAGGAAGTACCGGTCGTGGGAGACCACGACCAAGTGTCCCCGGCCAGGAGTCGAGGAAGTCCTCGACCACGGTGAGGGTGTCGATGTCCAGGTCGTTGGTGGGCTCGTCGAGCAGCAGCACGTTGGGCTCGCCCAGAAGCAGCCGCAGCAGCTGGAAGCGGCGCCGCTCCCCGCCGGAGAGGTCACCGATCCGGGCGGTCAGCCGGTCGCCGATGAAGCCGAACCGCTCGAGCAGCGAGCTGGCCGAGAGCTCCTGGCCGGTAGCCGTGCGGGTCACCCTGCGGATGTCCTCGACCGTGGCGAGCACTCGCGCCTCCGGGTCCTCGGCGATGGCACCTGCTGGACGAGGTGCTCCAGGGCCACGGTCCGGCCCCGCCGCACGCGTCCCGACGTCAGGCTCGAGCTCGCCGGCGACCAGCTGGAGCACCGAGCTCTTGCCGGCCCCGTTGACGCCGACGAGGCCGACCCGGTCGCCGGGACCCGAGGCGCCACGTGGCGTGGGAGAGCAGCTGCCGGCCGCCGCGGGAGAGATCCACGTCCTCGACGTCGACGACGTCCTTGCCCAGGCGTTGGGTGGCGAAGCGCTGCAGCTCGAGCCGGTCGCGCGGTGGCGGCTCGTCCTCGATGAGGGCGTTGGCGGCCTCGATGCGGAACTTCGGCTTCGACGTACGGGCCGGTGCCCCGCGACGCAGCCACGCAAGCTCCTTGCGGGCCAGGTTCTGCCGCCGCGACTCGACGGCCGCGGCCTGTCGCCCGCGCTCGGCCTTGGCCAGGACGAACGCGGCGTACCCGCCGTCGTAGGAGTCGACGACCCCCGCGCCGTTCGTCGCGGGGTGGACCTCCCAGGTGCGCTCGCACACGGCGTCGAGGAACCAGCGGTCGTGGGTGACGACCACCAGCGCCGAGGTACGACGGGCCTGCGCCCGCGCCTCGAGGTGGCGGGCCAGCCAGTCGACCGCCTCGACGTCGAGGTGGTTGGTCGGCTCGTCGAGGACCAGCAGGTCGTGCTCCTCCAGGAGCAGCCTCGAGAGCGAGCAGCGGCGTCGCTCGCCGCCGGACAGTCCGTCAACGGTCCGGTCGAGGCCGATCCCGGCGAGCAGGACCTCGATCACCTCGCGGGTCGTCGCGTCCGCCGCCCACTCATGGTCGGCCCGATCGCCGAGCACCACCTCGCGCACCGTCCGAGGCGTCGTCGAGCAGGTCGCGCTGGTCGAGGTGGCCGATCCGGAGCCCGCGCACGGTCGAGACCCGGCCCGAGTCGGGGACCTCCCGGCCGGTCAGCAGCGCGAGCAGCGTGGTCTTGCCGTCGCCGTTGCGCCCCACCACCCCGATGCGGTCGCCCTCGCCGACGCCGAGGCTGACCTCGTCGAGCAGGATGCGCACGCCGTAGGACTTGGTGACGCGCTCGAGGTTGACCAGGTTCGTCATGGAGTCCTCAGGCCAGGTCCACGACGTGCGCGCCGGCCACCGGACCGGTCGCGACCAGCACCGAGGTGACGCCGGCCTCCAGCAGCGCGTGCCGCGTCTCGTGCGCCGCCTCCTGGGTCTTCGCGATCCCGACGATGGTCGGTCCCGAGCCGGAGAGCATCACCGTGTTCTGCCGATGGTCCTTGACCAGCTCGAGCCGCTCCAGCAGCTCCGGGCGCAGCGAGAGGGCCGCCTCCTGCAGGTCGTTGCGCATCCCGGCGGCGAGCTGGTCGGGATCGTCTGCGCGCGCGGCCGCCACCACGTCGGCAGGGTCCTGGACGTGGTGGCCGACGGGCAGGTCGGGGTTCAGCCGGTCGTACTCCCGGTACACCGCCGGGGTCGACAGCCCCTCGTCGTCGGTGACCACCACCCACCAGTAGCTGCCCCGGTCCTCGACCGGCTCGACCAGCTCACCGTGGCCCGTGCCGTGCGCGGTGCCGCCGATCAGCGCGAACGGCACGTCGCTGCCGAGCTGTCCCGCCAGCGTCAGCAGGTCGTCGTCGGGGGTCCGGAGGTCCCACAGCCGGTCCAGCGCCACGAGGGTCGCCGCCGCGTCGGCGCTGCCGCCGGCCAGGCCTCCGGCGACCGGGATCCCCTTGTGGATCTCCACACGTGCGGCGCGGTCGACGCCGTGGTGCTCGGCCAGCAGCCGACCGGCGCGCAGCGCGATGTTGCTGTCGTCGAGAGGTACGCCGGAGCAGTCGACGTCCCCGAGCGGCTCGACGCTCACCGACCACTCGTCGGCGTCGTGCACGCGCACGTCGTCGTAGAGGCTGATCGCCTGGTACACGGTGTTGAGCGGGTGGTAGCCGTCCTCGCGCGGGCGGCCGACGACGAGCACGAGGTTGACCTTCGCCGGCGCACGCACCGTGACGGCCCGGGAACGGCCCCTCACGCCAGGGCCTCCGCGATCGCCACGAACTGCGGCAGGCCGAGCTGCTCGCCACGCGTCATCGGGTCGATGCCCGCGTCGCGCAACGCCTGTTCGGAGGCCTCGACCGACCCGGCAACGCCGCGCAGCGCCGAGCGGAGCGCCTTGCGCCGCTGGGAGAACGCCGCGTCGACGACGGCGAAGACCTGCTCGCGGGAGACCGCGGTGGTCGGCGGGTCGCGGCGCAGCATCGCGACGAGCCCGGAGTCCACGTTGGGCACCGGCCAGAAGACGTGCCGGCTCACCGACCCGGCACGGCGTACCTCGGCGAACCAGGCTGCCTTCACCGACGGCACGCCGTACACCTTCGAGCCGGGCCCGGCGGCGAGCCGGTCGGCCACCTCGGCCTGCACCATCACCAGCGTGCGCTCGAGCGAGGGCAGCAGCGCGAGCAGGTGCAGGAGCACCGGGACCCCCACGTTGTAGGGCAGGTTGGCCACGAGCGCCGTCGGCGCCGGGCCGGGGACCTCCCGCACCCGCAGGGCATCGGCGCAGACGACCTCGAACCGGTCGGCCGCGCCGGGCGCGCGCTCCGCGACGGTGCCGGGCAGGGCGCCGGCGAGCAGCGGGTCGATCTCGACGGCGACCACCCGGGCCGCGGTGTCGAGCAGCGCCAGGGTCAGCGACCCGAGGCCCGGGCCGACCTCGAGGACGACGTCGTCGGGCCCCACCCCGGCGTCGCGCGCGATCCGGCGCACCGTGTTGGCGTCGATGACGAAGTTCTGCCCGCGCTGCTTGGTCGGCCGCAGCCCCAGCGCGTCGGCCAGCGCCCGGACCTCCGCGGGTCCGAGCAGCCGCACCCCGCCCGCAGCGTCATACGAACTGGTCGTCATAGCGACCTGACCGTATGACGTCCACCAGGACGTCATACGAATTGGGGCCTGTAGCCACCAATTCGTATGACGTCCGCGGGGGTCGGTGGAGGGTCAGCGACGAGAGCCGCAGACCGGCCAGGCGCCGTAGCCGCCGGAGGCGTTGCGGACCCGTTCGGCGACCGCGATCTGCTGCTCGCGGCTCGCCTGGTCGGGACGCCCGCTACCGCCGTAGGCGTGCCAGGTGCCGAGGTTGAACTGGAGCCCGCCGTAGTAGCCGTTGCCGGTGTTGTCGTGCCAGTTGCCACCCGACTCGCACGCGGCGATGGCGTCCCAGACGCCGCCGTCGGAGATCGTCTTGGTCCCGATCGCGACCACCGTCGGCGTCGCGACCCGCAGGATGCGCTGGCGTACGACGCTCCGGCTGACCACCTGGCCGTTGCGGAACCGGATGCGGTAGGTGACGTCACGCAGACCGTCGTGCCCCTGCCGCACCGTGCGCGACTCGCCGCTCATCATCGAGCCGTCCTTCTGCTGGGTCACCGGCGCCGGGACTGCCTGTCGCGGCACGCGCTTGGTGCGGATGCCGATCTTGGTCACGACGATGTGGGTGCCGTCGCGGACGATCGAGCCGCGCGAAGGGCGCACGAGGTCGTTGCTGTCCACGTTCGCGCCCACGCTGCGCAGGTAGGCCGCCACCGTCGCTGCGGCCACGTCGTGCTTGACGGCACGACCCTGGGCCACCTGCACGGTGGCCAGCTTCGGGGTGACCATCGACAGCGTGATGCCGGCGCGGTCGATGGTGGCGCTGCGGCTCACCGAGAGCGCCGCGTCCGCGGAGCGGAGGCCGAGCTGGTCGAGGGCCGAGGCGACCGTGGTCGCGGTCGTCCACGTCGTCCTGGTGACCCCGTCGATGCTCAGCTTCAGCGGTCGCCCGAGGCGCACCGCGATCCGGGTGCCGTTGCTCAGCTGGGTACTCGCCGAGGGCACGACGTCGTCGTGGACGGTGGGCTTGATCCCTTGCGAGGCGAGGACGCCGCCGACGTCGTCGGCGAAGGTGCGCACCTGGCGCTGGTGGCCGTCGACCGAGAGGGTGACGGTGCGGGACATGCCGTAGTAGGCGGTCAACGAGCCGGCGGCTGCCAGCACGAGAACGAGGACGATGCCCAGCAACAAGACCTGTCGCGGGTGGTGACGCATCGCTTGAACGCGCACGGAACTCCTGGGGTAGCGCTCTCCGGGCCGCGGGCAGTGGGCGCCGGGCACCACCGACCCACGAGGACGACAGCGCCGCATTCCCCCGAATTGGCGCTCACCGGGACAAGTCGAACAGAACCCGCTCCCGGCCAACGAACAAGGACCGTAGGCAAACTGGACACAGGTTGGCAAGAGCCCCATACGTATCAAATTGCGACACGCCGAAGATCCGGCCGGGGCCCTGGGCGTGTCGGCTACATCTCGTGGTCGGCCTCACACGCGAGCCGGAGGACTCAGCCCCAGGGACCGCCGAAGGCGGCCTCCGTGTTCGCCTCGAGGGCCCGGCACAGCGTCTCGAGGTCGGCCTCGCGGGTCTGCGCCATCGAGCGCACCGTCAGGGGTACGAGGTACGACGCGTTCGGCCGGCCCCGGTGCGGCGTCGGAGTCAGGTACGGCGCGTCGGTCTCGACCAGGATCCGGTCCGACGGCGCCATCCGCAGCGCACCGCGCAGGGCATCGGCGTTCTTGAAGGTCACCGTGCCGGCGAAGGAGAGGTAGGCGCCACGCTCGAGGCAGGCCCGGGCGAAGAGCGCGTCGCCGGAGAAGCAGTGCATCACCCAGCGATCGGGCGCGCCCACCTCGTCGACGAGGCGCAGCACGTCGTCGTGGGCGTCGCGGTCGTGGATGACCAGCGTCTTGTCGAGCTCCTTGGCCAGCGCGACGTGCGCCCGGAAGGACTCGTGCTGCGCCGGCCGCCCGTCGGCGCCCGTGCGGAAGTAGTCGAGCCCGGTCTCCCCCACCGCACGGACCCGGTCGCTGCTGCGGGCCAGCTGCTCGACCTGCGCCAGCGCCTCCTCGAGACGCCCTTCCTCCGCGAGTCGGGGCGCCTCGTTGGGGTGGAGCGCCACCCCGGCGACCAGCTGGGGGTGCCGGGACGCTGCGTCCACCGCCCACTGGGCGCCGGGGAGGTCGCAGCCGATCTGCACGATCCTCGTCACGCCGACGGCAGCCGCCATCGCGAGCGCCTCCTCGGTCTCGAGCCAGGCTCCGTCGGGTCCGTCGGCGATGTCGAGATGGCAGTGGTTGTCGATCACCGGGTGCGGCAGCGGCTCGGGCGGCTCCGGCCGCGAGCGGTCGCGGTCACCCGCGTGCCTGGCTCGGCTCGGGCCGCTCACCTGTCCACCCCGTGCGCCGCGTCGTAGACGACCCGCTTCGGCACGCCGCTGCGTCGCGCGACCTCGGCGATCGCCACCTTGCGCGGCGTGCCGGTCGCCTCCTCGACAGCGACCAGCGCGGCGAGGGTCGCCGGGTCCGTCACCGGCTCCGGTGGCGCCGCGCCCGAGACGACGAGGGTGACCTCGCCGCGGACACCGCCCTCGGCCCAGGTGACCAGCTCGGCCAGCGTCCCCCGTCGTACCTCCTCGTGGGTCTTGGTCAGCTCGCGGCAGACCGCGCCCCGGCGCTGCTCGCCGAAGGCCTTCGCCATGGCCGCCAGCGTCGCGCCGGTCCGGTGCGGCGCCTCGAAGAGGACGAGCGTGCGCTGCTCGCCGGCGAGCTCGGCCAACCGTCGTGCCCGCTCCCCCGCCTTGCGCGGCAGGAACCCCTCGAAGCAGAACCGGTCGACGGGCAGGCCGGAGACGGCGAGCGCGGCCAGCACGGCCGAGGGTCCCGGGATGCTCGTGACCGGTACGTCGCGCTCGACGGCTGCCGCCACGAGGCGGTACCCCGGGTCCGAGACGCTCGGCATCCCGGCGTCGGTCACCAGCACCACCCGATCGCCGGCGAGCAGTGACTCGACGCAGGGACGCCGTGCGGGACTGCTCGTTGCCCTCGAAGTAGGAGACCACCCGCCCGGACAGCTCGATGCCGAGGTGGTCGACCAGCCGTCGCAGGCGCCGGGTGTCCTCGGCGGCCACGACATCGGCGCCGGCCAGCTCGGCCGCGAGCCGTGGCGAGGCGTCCTCGGGCCGCCCGATCGGCGTGGCCGCCAGCACGAGCACGCCGGTGCCGTCAGACATGTCCTCGATCATCGCAGCCGTACGCTGACGCTCGTGACGTCCCCCACCGCCACGACCAGCGCACCGCGACGCCCGTCGTCGGGTCGCACGGTGGGGTTGTCCCGGACGGCGGTCGGGCTGCCCGTGCCGAGCGCGGCCCAGCGCGCGCGACTGCGGGCCGTCGACCACGACCCGGTGCTGGCCTGGGTGGGCACGGTCGCGGTCACCCTGCTCGCGGGCTTCCTCTCGCTGTGGCACCTCGGCCAGCCGCAGTCGTTCCTGTTCGACGAGACCTACTACGCCAAGGACGCGTGGTCGCTGCTGCACTTCGGCTACGCCCAGAACTACGTCGACCAGGCCAACCAGGAGATCCTGGCCGGCCACACCACCGGTCTCTGGACCGGCGCCCCCGAGATGGTCGTGCACCCCGAGGTCGGCAAGTGGATCATCGCCATCGGGGAGCACCTGTTCGGCATGACGCCGTTCGGGTGGCGCATCTCCTCCGCGGTGGTCGGCACCCTGATGGTGATGGTGATGATCCGGCTGGCCCGACGGGTCACCCGCAGCACGATGCTGGGACTCGTCGCCGGGCTGCTGATGACCTTCGACGGCCTGCACTACACGCTGTCCCGGCTCGCGCTCCTCGACATCTACGTCGCCTTCTTCGTGCTCTGCGCCGTCAGCTGCATGGTCGCCGACCGCGACTGGAGCCGGGAGCGCCTCGCCCGGCAGGTGCCACCGGGCACCCGTCTCGCACCGGGTGCGTGGGGCCCACTGCTGCTGTGGCGCCCGTGGCGCCTGGCCACCGGGGTCTTCTGGGGCCTGGCGCTCGGCACGAAGTGGGACGCGCTCTTCCCGCTCGCGGTCTTCGGCCTGCTGATGTGGTTCTGGGACGCAGGAGCCCGTCGGTCCTTCGGGGTGCGCTACGCGATCTGGAAGGCCGCCCTCCTCGATGCCGCACCGGCCTTGGTCTACGTCGTGCTCCTGCCGTTCCTCATCTACCTGGTCAGCTGGACCGGCTGGTTGATGCACGCCTCGGTCTTCGAGCAGGCCTTCAACGACACGCAGTACGGGCCCTACTGGGGGAGCTACATCAAGCAGCCCGCGCACGGGTTCTTCCCCGAGCTGGTGAAGTCACTGCGCTCGCTGTACCACTACCACCGCGACGTCTACTCCTTCCACACCGGCTTCCTGAACCACAGCACGCACCCCTACCAGTCCGACCCGTGGGGCTGGCTGGTGCTGAACCGGCCGGTCAACGTCGACACCCAGAGCCCCATCCAGCCAGGTCAGCAGGGGTGCACCGCCGCGGCCGGCAGCACCTGCCTGCGCCAGGTGCTGATGCTCGGCAACCCGGTCGTGTGGTGGTTCGGCACGTGCGCCGTCGGTGTGGTCGGCCATTGCCTGGGTCGGCAAGCGCGACTGGCGCTACGGGCTGATCACGCTCGGCGTGCTCTGCACCTGGCTGCCGTGGCTGCGCTACGACAACCGCCCGATCTTCAGCTACTACGCGATCGTGACGCTGCCGTTCATCATCCTGGGCATCGTGATGCTGCTGGGCGAGCTGGTCGGGCCGGCGCGCGCCACGCGCTCACGTCGCGCTACGGGCTCGATCGTCGCGGGAGCCGTGGTCGTGCTCGCGATCGTGAGCTTCGCCTACTTCTGGCCGATCCTGAGCGACCAGGTGATCAGCAACGCGCAGTGGGCGCACCGCATGTGGTTCAAGAACTGGATCTGAGGACGCCCGAAGGGCTTTTCAGGCGGCGACGCGCGGGCGCTCGTGGGTGCCCGGGTCGGCGAAGAACGAGGTCCGCTTGACCTGGTGCTCGAGCACGACGATGCGGGCGACCGCGGCCATGATCACGGCCAGGCCGATGACGGCCATCAGAACGACGGTTACAGGCGCACCTGTCAACATGGCTTCCTCCCCGGTCTAGCCCTCTCTCACGAGAAACCGTAACCCAATACCTTTAAAACGGACATGAGACCCGTGATTTTCGTCAACTGGGCCGCCCAGTAGCTGGGCTCGAGCGGGACCTCGCCTCCTGTACCCGACTCCGCCATGCCCGCACACCCCGACTGGAGTGGACCACCTGTGGACCAGTCGTAACGTCGGCCGCTTCCCGCCCGTTGTCCTGGGTACGGCGACCATGCCGGCACGACTGGGGAGGTGGACGTGGAGAAGCGATCGGCCGACTCCGCGGACGGCGACCGCCGCGGGCTGCTGGACTCTCCTTCCCTGTGGGCGCTCCTGCCGCCGTGCCCGGAGTGGCCCGACCTCAACTGACCCGCCGAGCGGACGCGCTCCCCTAGGATCGCGCTCGTGGTCCTGCACCTGTCCGGCACACGTCGTGGCACTCCGCGTGCCTGACGCCCCGATCGTCGTCACCGGGAGCCATCGCTCCGGCAGCACCTGGGTCGGGCGCCTGCTCACCCTGGACGACCAGGCGCACTACCTCCACGAGCCGCTGAACCCCGAGGTCGTGCCCAGCTGGTTCGGCCACCCGGCGGAGCACACCTGGGAGCACCTGCCCACCGGAGACGAGCGCTGGCACCGCATCGACCGCGTCGTGGGGCTGAGGTTCCCGGTGACGAGCAGCTTCGGCCCCGGCCGGCAGCGGCACGGCTCGCTGCGGACCGCGCGGACCATCGCGCGGATCACCCGAGACGCGACCCGCGCGCGCCACCGTGGCTCACGGGCACTGATCAAGGACCCGTTCATGCTGTTCAACAGCGACGAGTTCATCCACCGCTACGGCGGCAAGGTCGTCTTCACCGTTCGCAACCCGGCCGCGTTCGTCAGCAGCCTGCTCCGTCTCGGCTGGCGCTTCGACTTCGCCAACTGGGCGGTCCAACCCACCCTCATGGAGGGGGCCCTGTCTCCCTGGGCCGACGAGATCCGGGAGGCAGCCGCTGAGCCGCCCCCGATGTTCGAGCACGCCTGCCTCGCCTGGCGGGTGCTCCACGGGTTCATGGCCGCCAGCTACGACGCCGCGCCGGAGAACAAGGTGGTGGTGCTGCACGACCAGCTCAGCGGCGACGTACCCGGCCGGCTCCCTGCACTGCTCACCGCCGTCGGTCTCGAGCACACCGACCAGATCGCGGCCGGCGTGCAGAGCCTGACCACCGGGAGCCGGCAGCGCGACGTGACCGCCAGCGAGGTCAACGCCCTCGACCGTGACAGCGCCTCGACGGCCCAGGTCTGGCGGCTGCGGCTGACCGCGGAGCAGGCCGAGCGCGCCTTCGCGCTCAGCCAGCCCGAGGCGAGCCTCTTCTATCCCGGTGGGCCCGGAGAGGCTTGACAACCTGGGTATCGGTTAGTGTCTACTAACGGTTAGTGACTACTGACGAAGTACGCGACGTCTGGGGTGCCCTCGCCGACAGCACGCGGCGCGCCATCGTCGACCGCCTGGTCGAGCGCCCGCAGGCCGTGGGCGAGCTCGCCTCGGTGCTACCGGTGAGCCGCTCGGCGGTCTCCCAGCACCTGAAGGTCCTCAAGGACGCGGGACTGGTCAGCGAACGCCCCGACGGCACCCGGCGCATCTACCGCCTGAACCCGGCTGCTCTCGCCGCGCTGCGCGACCAGCTCGACACCTACTGGCAGCGCACCTTGCGCAGCTATGCCGAGCTGCTCGAGGACGAGTCGCAGGAGACGCAGGAGCACGAAGGAGAAGCCATGAGCGAAGATCCCACCTCGGTGCAGCACGAGGTCGTGGTGCCGGTGCCGGTCGCGGAGGCGTTCAGCGCGTTCACCGAGCGGATCGGTGAGTTCAAGCCCCCCGAGCACAACCTGCTGGGTGCCACGATCGTGCGCACCGAGCTCGAGCCCCGGGTCGGTGGCCACATCGTCGACCGGGCCGCGGACGGCAGCGAGTGCCGCTGGGCGCGGGTGCTGGCCTTCGAACCGCCGTCCCGGCTGGTCTTCAGCTGGGACATCAGCCCGCGCTGGACGATCGAGGCCGACCCCGATCGCACGAGCGAGGTGGAGGTCCGCTTCGAGCAGGAGGGCGCGGGCAGCACCCGCGTCCGGCTGACCCATCGGCACCTCGACCGCCACGGAACCGGCTGGGAGAGCGTGCGCGACGGCGTCGACGGCCAGGACGGCTGGCCGCTGTACCTGAGCCGGTACGCCGGCCTGCTCGGCACGGCCGCCTGACGACGCCCGGAGTGCCACTCACCTGCAACGGGTGACTCCTGGACGGGCTCGGCGCGGATACCGTGACGCGTCGAGGTCTGCGCTTCGGACAGGAGCCCCCATGCCCACCGAGCAACCTGAGTCGGCGGCGGTCCCCGCCCCGAACAAGCGCCTGATGCTGCTGCTGGCGATGGCGATGTTCGTCCTGGTGGTCGACACCTCGCTGATGAACGTGTCCATCTCGGCGGTCATCAAGGACGTCGGCACGACGGCGAGCGGGGTGCAGTCCGCCATTGCGCTCGAGGCACTGGTCTCGGCGGCGTTCATCCTGATCAACAGCAAGGTCGGCGACCTGATCGGCCGCAAGCGGGCCTACGTGCTCGGGCTGCTCGCCTACGCCATCGGCGCGCTGGCGATGACGTCGCCCAGAACCTGTTCGCGATCGTGGTCTTCTGGGCCATCATCGGCGGCCTGGGCGCCTCGTTGCTGCTCCCCGCGATGCAGTCGCTGATCCACGGGAACTTCAGCGGTGCCGCACAGCGACAGGCCTACGCGCTGGTCGGCGCCTCCGCCGCCATCGCCGCGGCGATCGGCCCGCTGGTCGGCGGCTTCCTGACGACCTACCTCTCGTGGCGCGTCGGCTTCGCGCTCGAGGCGCTGATCATCGCCGTGGTGCTGCTCCAGATCGGCCTGGTCAAGGACGTGCCCTACACCGGGTCGCGGAGCATCGACCTCGTCGGGGCGATCCTCTCGGTCGTCGGGATGGGCGGGGTGGTCCTGGGCATCCTCGTCTGGCAGGAGGGCGGGGAGTACGTCCTCCTGCTGATCGTGCTCGGAGCCTGCACGCTCGTCGGCCTGGCGCGCTGGCTGGTACGACGCGCACGCAGTGCGAAGCCGGTGCTGCTCGACCCGGGGCTGTTCCGGTTCCCGAACTTCACCGCCGGCGTCACCGGCCAGATGCTCCAGCAGATCATGCTGGGCGGCGCGATGATCGTTCTCCCGCTGTTCTTCCAGATGACCCTCGAGTACAACGCGATGGAAGCGGGCCTCTCGCTGGCACCGCTCTCGCTGACCATGTTCGGTGCCGCGCTCATCGTCGGGCGGCGGGCGGGCAAGCGGCGTCCGGCAGTGATCATCCGGTCCGGCTTCCTCCTCGGGACGCTGGGGATCGCGATCATCATCCCGCTGGTCCCGAAGGCCGACAGTGGCTGGTGGTTCGTCGTACCCCTCGTCCTGACGGGCGCCGGGCTCGGCCTGCTCGTCTCGCAGCTGAACAACTACACCCTGGCGCCGATCGAGGAGGAGCGGGTCAGCGAGGCGGCCGGGGTCAACTCGGCGGCCGGGTCCTTCGGCCTCTCCTTCGGCCTCGCCATGGCCGGCGGCATCATGCTCGCGACGCTGTCGTTCAGCTTCGGGCACCTGGCCGACAACAGCGACGTCATCCCCGCGGCCCAGAAGCAGCAGATCTCCCAGGCCTTGGAGAAGGACGCCCAGGTGATGAGCGACAGCCAGCTCGCCGCCCAGATCAAGGGCCACCCCCCGGCCGTCGAGGCCGAGGTCGTCTCCATCAACAACGAGGCCCGCAACCGCTCGCTCCAGGTCGCGCTGCTCGTGCCGCTCCTCGCGGGCGCGCTGGGCATCGCCAACTCGATGCGGATGGCCCGGCTTCCCGACATCGAGCCTTCGGCCGCAGCCGAGCAGGCAGGGCTGGGCTGACCTCGGAGCCGCGTCAGCGGCGGACGCGGTAGCGCAGGTGCAGCACCCGGTCCCCCTGGATCACGACGTCCGGGTCCTCGAGCAGCTGCTGGACGTGGACGGGTCCGAAGTACGGCTTGCCCCGTGCCGAACACCACCGGCACGACGTCCATCGCGACCTCGTCCACGAGACCCAGCGCCAGTGCCTGCCCACCGACGTTCCCGGCGCACACCGCGACGACCCGGTCCCCGGCCCGCCGCTTGGCCTCCTCCACCGCATAGGTGACGTCGTCGAAGAACGGCACGTCGGCCTCGGGGTGCCAGCCCTCGGGCTTCGGCAGGTGGGAGACCACGATCAGGTGCTCCCCCGCCGGCGGCCGTGCCTCCCAGCCGTTGGTCAGGTCGAAGAGGTGCCGCCCCTGGATGGTGGCGCCGATGCTGCCCCACAGCGAGCGGACGTACTCCGCGGACCTTTCGCCGATGCGGAACGATGCGTGGTCCTCCTCCCCCGCCTCCTCGACGAGAGGCACCTCACCGTTGAAGTACCAGTCGAACAGCGGGCCGACGTCGTCGTGCTCGTCGGCGATGAAGCCGTCGACCGAGACCACTGCGTGCATCACCACGGTTGCCATGCCAGGACTGACCGGTCGCGAGCCGCCAACTCATCGATCGTGCGGGACGTCCAAGAAGTGGAGCTGAGGGTGCCTGGGTTCACGACATATGTCTCACATGACACGTCCCTGATGAGTCGCGACATCGGTCACAGTCCCGAGCATGTCGAAGGCCCGAGTCGCTGTCTTGAAGGTCATCACCAAAGAACTCACCGTCACGGCCGCAGCCCTCGAGTACGGCTACTCCCGTCGCCATCTGCATCGACTGCTCGCCCGCTACAAAGCAGCCGGACTCGACGCAGTCGAGCCACGGTCACGCCGGCCCCACTCCAACTCCGCAGCGACCTCACAGCTGGTCCGCGACCAGATCGTGGAGCTACGCCTGCAGCTGACCAGAGACGGCCTCGACGCCGGCCCGATGACCATCGCCTGGCACCTCGAGCAAGCCGGCCACCGGCCCCCTCGACATCCACGATCAGACGGATCCTGCACAGCGCCGGGCTGATCACCCCGAACCCCGCAAGAGGCCACGGTCCTCCTACCGACGCTTCGCAGCCGCACAGCCCAACGAATGCTGGCAATCCGACTTCACCCATTGGCACCTGGCCGACGGCACCGACATGGAGATCCTCAACTGGCTCGATGACCACTCCCGCTACCTGCTGGGCATCACCGCACACGCCCCGGTCACCGGCGACCTGGTCACCACCAGATTCCTCGCCACCGCCGAGGAACACGGATACCCCGCCTCGACCCTGACCGACAACGGCCGCGTCTACACCGCCCGCTTCGGCGGCGGGAAGAACGCCTTCGAATACCTCCTCGCCCTCCTCGGAATCACCCAGAAGAACGGCCACCCCGGCCACCCCCAGACCCAAGGCAAGATCGAAAGATTCCACCAGACCCTCAAACGCTGGCTCGCCCAGCAGCCCCCAGCCACGACGCCGCATCGAACTCCAAGCCCAGCTCGACGCCTTCCAGCAGATCTACAACCACCAACGACCCCACCGCGAGCTCGCCAGACGCACCCCCGCCACCGCCTACGCAGCCCTGCCCAAAGCCGCCCCACACGGCCCCGACGCTCCCGCGCACTACCGACTCCGATACGACCGCCTCGACCCCGCCGGGAAGATGAGCATCCGACGCGCCGGACACATGCACCACCTCGGCGTCGGCTCTGCACACGCCCGCAAACGCGTCCTGGCCATCGCCGACGACACCACCATCACCGTCATCGACCTCCACACCGCCGAGATCCTCTCCACCCACCACATCCAGCCCGAGAAGACCTATTGGCGCAACACACAAAAAGCCCCGGGCCGATGGCCCGGGGCTAAATGAGTGAGACCCATGTCGCGACTCAGATGAGACCCATGTCGCGACTCATCACATAGTGGAGCTGAGGGGATTCGAACCCCTGACCTTCTCATTGCGAACGAGACGCGCTACCAACTGCGCCACAGCCCCAAGCGCCCGGTGAGGTGCCCGAGCGCGAGGACGAAGGTACCACCGGGCGGTGGTCCCGCCGAATCCGGCGTCAGGCGCCGGCAGCGCGCTTGTGGTCGCCGTCGGCGGCCGGGTGCGGACGGCTCCGACTGGGCCTCGCGGGCCAGTGCCGTGTCGTCCTCGTCGTGGCCCGAGCTCTGCATCCCGGTGAGCTCGATGGTGCGGACCGTACGGCGGGCACGCGCCTTGTTGACGTAGGTCGGCAGCGTCATCGGCAGCGGGTCCCACAGCGAGCCGTCGTCGGCCAGGACGTCGGCCTCGGGCTCGGGCGGGCCGTGCAGCTCGACGTCGACCTGCTCCGACGCGTCGGCCGTGTCATCGGCGGCCAGCGGCGACTCCGCGTGCTGCGCCGCTCGCCGGACCGGGCGTCGCTGCGCAAGGGAAGCGCGCTGCGCCGAACGGACCGAGAGCCGGGCGATCACGAGGAAGGCGACGAGCGAGCACGACCGGGATGGCGGGCACCCACCGCGGGACGTAGGAGAGGTAGCCGAGGATCACGCTGGCCACCAGCGCGAGCACCAGCACGCCCAGCACGCGGCGTCGGCGGCGGGCGGCCTGCCCCGCGGGAGTCAGCTGCGGACGCTCGCGGCGGGCCGGCCGGCGCAGACCGCGCACCCGGCGCCTCGGGGCCTGCGGCTGCTCGTCGGCCATGGTCGAGGTCTCGACGACCTCCTCCACCTCGACCTCGACGGTCTCGGTCGGGCTCGACTTGCGGCGCAGGATCCGGACCCGCTCGGAGTGGCCCTCGACCAGCCGGTCGCTCGCCATCTCGTCGTGGTGCTGGAGTGCCTTGGGGATCAGGTAGACGGCCCACGCGAGCGCGAGCACCACGAAGATGACTGCTGACAGGTCCACGCGGCCGACGATACGAGTCGGAATTCCCCCATGGAATGGACCAATTCCGGTGTGTCGTGAGATCACTACTGTGACTGCTGTGAATCCTGAGGTGTCGACCGCGTGCCGAGCCGGCGCAGGAGGCCCCGTGGGACCTCCTCGCGGGTGATCGCGAAGATGACGTGGTCGCGCCAGTCGCCGTCGATGTGCAGGAACTTCGGGGCGAAGCCGACCTGGTGGATTCCGAGCTTCTCGACCACGCGCAGCGACGACGCGTTCTCGGGGCGGATCGCGATCTCGATGCGATGCAGGCCGACCGGCCCGAAGCAGTGGTCGACCGCCATCGCCACCGCGCGGGTGATGATGCCGCGCCCGGCGTACCGCTCGTCGATCCAGTAGCCGATCGAGGCGAACTGCGCCGAGCCGCGCACGACGTTGCTGACGGTCAGCTGGCCCACGAAGCGGCCGTCGTACTCGACCACGAACGGCAGCTGCCGGCCCGATCGCGCCTCGTGGAGCATCGACTTGACCATCGCGGCGTAGCTGCGCGGCTGCGCGGTCGCTGCCGGTCCCGATCGGGCCGGGGCGGTGGCGTCCCAGCGGCTCAGCCACTGCTGGTTCGCGCGGCGCACCCGCTGCCACGCCGCGCGGTCGGCACGCCGGATCGGCCGGAGCCGCACGCCGTCGGACTCCAGCACAGCAGGCCACCCGGCGCTCAGTGGTCGCTCCCGACGATCTGCTCGACGGCGTGCCGCAGCAGCGGCACCACCACGGCGAGCCCGTCCTTCACGCCACCGCGCGAGCCCGGCAGGTTCACCACGAGGGCGTCGCCGACGACGCCGGCCACGCCGCGGGAGAGCGCCGCCGTGGGCATGCCCTGGCCCACTCCGTAGGCCCGGATCGCCTCGGCGATGCCGGGCACCTCGCGGTCGAGCAGCGCTCGCGTCTGCTCCGGCGTGCGGTCGGTGGGGGTCAGGCCGGTGCCGCCGGTGGTGAGCACCGCGCGCGCACCCGAGGCGAGGACCGAGGAGATCGCCTGCCCCACCGCGTCCCCATCGGGTACGACGAGCGGCTCGCCGACCTCCCAGCCGTCGGCGCGCAGCGCCTCGACGATGAGCGGACCCGTCGTGTCGTCGTAGACCCCGGCGGCGGCTCGGTTCGACGCCACCACGACCGCGGCCTGGAGCGTCATCGGTGGTAGTTCCCGCTCTTGCCGCCGGTCTTCTCCTCGACCCGGACGTCGGTGATCACGGCGGCCTTGTCGACGGCCTTGACCATGTCGATGACGGTCAGCGCCGGCGACGCTCACGGCGGTGAGGGCCTCCATCTCGACGCCGGTGCGGTCGGTCGTGCGCACGGTGGCGGTGATGGCGACCGCGTCGTCCTCGACCTGCGAGGTCGACCTCGACCGAGGACAGCGCCAGGGGGTGGCACAGCGGCACGAGGTCGGGGGTGCGCTTGGCGCCCATGATGCCGGCGACCCGGGCCACGGCGAGGGCGTCGCCCTTGGGGACGCCCTGGCCGCGCAGCAGGGCGACGACCTCGGCCGAGACCAGCACGCGGCCCGACGCGCGGGCGGTACGGGCGGTCGGCTCCTTGGCGGAGACGTCGACCATCCGCGCGGCGCCGGCCTCGTCGAGGTGGGTGAGCCGGTCACGTCATGACGGCACGTCCAGGAGGAGGACGGGGACCTGCTCGCCCGACGTCGGCGCGGGTGACGTCCTCGGCGAGCACGAGCAGGGCGTCTGAACGGGCCAGGCCGGCGATCAGATGCGACCCGGCACCGCCGACCGGGGTCGCGCGCAGGCCCTGGGCGTCCATGTCGACCCGCGCGCGCAGGAGCTGGGAGCGCCCCCGTATCGAGCGCACGGGCTCGGTGAGCCGAGCCGTGGTGAGGGTGCGCGCGCGCCCCTCGCGCCCACTGAGCCGGTGCAGCGCCGGCACCACGAACATCTCGAAGGAGACGTAGGCAGAGACCGGGTTGCCGGGCAGCGTGAAGATCGGCGTCTGGTCCTCGCCCACCATCCCGAAGCCCTGGGGCTTGCCGGGCTGCATCGCCACCTCGAGGAAGTCGACCGTGCCGAGCTCGGCGAGCACCTCCTTGACCACGTCGTGGGTGCCCTTGCTGACTCCCCCGCTGGTCACCACGATGTCGGCACGCACGAGCTGGTCGCTCAATGCCTCCGTGAAGTCGTGCGGGTCGTCGGTCGTGGCCGTGACGCGGTACGGCACGCCGCCGTGGGCACGCACCGCGGCGGCCAGCAGGTAGCTGTTGGCGTCGTAGATGCTGTCGGGACCCAGCTGCCGGCCCGGCTCGACCAGCTCGCTGCCCGTCGACATCACCACGACGCGCGGCCGTGGGGCCGTCCGCACCCGTCCGAGGCCCGCCGCCGCGATCAGGCCGAGCTGGCGCGGCCCGATCACCTCGCCGGTGCGCATGAGCACGTCGCCCGCGGCGATCTCCTCGCCCGCACGACGGATGTGCTGGCCCTCCTCCGGCGCCCGGCGTACGACGACCTCGCGACTGTCCTCCGGGCCCTCCTCCGAGGTCCACTCGAACGGCACGACGGCCGAGCACCCGTTCGGGACGGGGGCACCGGTCATGATGCGCACCGCGGTGCCCGGGGTCAGGTCGAAGATGGTGGCCTGCCCCGCCGCGATCTCTCCGACGACCGGCAGGTGCTGCGGACGGTCCTCGGTCGCGTCGGCCACGTCGCGGAAGCTGACGGCGTACCCGTCCATCCCGGAGTTGTCGAAGACCGGCAGCGACACGGTCGCGTGGACGTCCTCGGCGACCGGCAGCCCGAGGGCGTCCATCAGCGAGTGCTCGAAGGGCTCCATCGGCTGCACCCGCGCGAGGATCCGCTGGAGGTACTCCTCGACCGGGATCGGTCGCTGGCTCGACTCCGCGGTCATGCCACTGAGCCTAGTGTCCGGCCAGTTAGCGGGAGCCGGATCCCTCGCCGATGACGGCACCCTCGTCGACCCGGCCGCGGTCGCCGTCGAGGGTCGCCACGCCCTTGACCTGCACCCGCCCACCGAAGGTCCAGTCGCCCCGGACGGTGAGGGACTCGGCCTCCTTCAGCGACGGCACCCCGGCGGGGAAGCGCTTGTCGAACTCCTCGACCACCTTGTAGTGCTCGTCGAGGTCGACGAACGGCAGCTGCGACGCGACCTGGTCGAGCACGAAGTCCTGACCGAGGTCGTAGGCGTCCGAGCGCAGCACCAGCAGGTCGTTGGTGGTCTTCACGGGCACGAAGCGGGTGCGGCCGACCTCGATCGTGCGCGAGTCGGGGAACACCTCGATGGCCGCGCCCATGGCGGTCTCGATCTGGATCACCTTCGGCGTCGAGGAGTCGCCGGGGTCGACGTTCTTCTCGTTGCGGATCATCGGCAGGCCGAGGATGCCGTCGCGGCGCACGATCTCGTCGCGCATGCGGGTCAGGTCGAACCAGAGGTTGTTGGTCGAGCAGTACCGGTGCCGGTCGAGGTCCTGGAGGGCGTCGCGGTCCTGCCTGGAGGTCTGCGCGGTCTCGCGCAGGACGATCCGGCCGTCGGCCTTGCGGCGAGCGAAGTGGCCGCCCTTGCGGTCGGAGCTGGTACGCCGCACCGCCTCGATCGCGAACGGCGCACCGGACTCGGCGAACCAGCCGGCCACCCGCGCGTCGGGCACCGCGCCGAGGTTGTCGGCGTTGGAGACGAACGCGTAGCGGTAGCCCGCGTCGATGAGCTTGTCGAACAGCCCGGTGCCCATCATCGCGGTGTACAGGTCGCCGTGGCCGGGCGGACACCACTCGAGCGCCGGGTCGCGCGGCCAGCCGACCGGGCGCAGGTCGTCGGCCTTGAGCTTGGGCTCCTTGTTCTGCAGGAACTCGATCGGCAGGCCGCTCGACCATCAGGTCGTCGTAGCGCGCGAGGGCGGCGCGCGTGTCGGAGGAGGTGCGGAAGCTGTTCATGAACATCAGCGGCAGCGTCGCGCCGTACTCCCGCCGCATGTGGAGCACCTGGCGGGCGATGACGTCGAGGAAGGAGAGGCCGCGTCGCACGCACAGCAGCGACTTGGCCCGGGCCATCCCCATCGAGGTGCCGAGCCCGCCGTTGAGCTTGATCACCACCGTCGCGCCGATCGCGTCGGAGGCCTGCTGGTCGTCGACCACCGCGTCGTCGATGGACTCCATGTCGAGCGGCTCGATGGAGCTCTCGGCGATCAGCCCGGTCTCACCGTGCTCCAGCTGGCGGTAGTAGTGCGAGAAGACGTCGATCGCCACCGGATCGACGCCGGCGGCCTGCATCTTCTCGCGGGCCTCGAGCAGCCCTTTCGACTTCATGTCTCGATCGTAGGCTCACACCGTGCAGGAGTTCACCGCGGCCGCCAAGCTCGCTCTGCGCGACCAGCTCCTCGCCGGCCGCAAGCGGCTCGGGCTGGCCGCCATCGGCGAACGCGCCCGTGCGGTGGCCGACCACGTGATGGCCAGCGAGGAGGTACGCCGCGCCGCGACCGTGGCGGCGTACGTCTCCGTCGCGACCGAGCCGGGCACGGGACCGTTGCTCGAGGCGCTGCGGGCCGGCGGGAGGAGGGTCCTCCTCCCGCTCCTGCAGCCGGACAACGACCTCGACTGGACGCTGTACGACGGACCGGAGGGCTTGCACACCGCGCGCCGCGGGCTGCTCGAGCCGGTCGGGCCGGCGCTCGGGCACGACGCGGTGGCCGGCGCCGACGTGGTGCTCGTGCCGGGACTCGCCGTCGGCCGCGACGGCACCCGCCTCGGCCGTGGCGGCGGCTCCTACGACCGCGCTCTCGCCCGCGTCACTGCCGGCACGTTCACCTGCGTGCTGCTCAACAGCGAGGAGCTGCTCGACGCCGTGCCCGCCGACGACCACGACCGCCGGGTCGCCGCCGCCGTCACCGAGCTCGGCCTCACCCGCTTCTAGCGCCCTTGGAACAACGTCGTCCTTTCCCGAGGGCGCGCAGAGGGGAAGTCGCGCTCGCGCGTTGTGCTGCTCGCGTAGCATTGGCACTCGACAACGACGAGTGCCAGTCATGGAGGCCCTGTGCCCACCTACCAGTACGCCTGCACCGAGTGCGGACACGGCTTCGACATCGTGCAGTCGTTCTCCGAGGACTCCCTGAGCGTCTGCCCCGAGTGCGGCGGCCGGCTGCGCAAGGTGTTCAACGCGGTGGGCGTGGTGTTCAAGGGCTCCGGGTTCTACCGCACCGACAGCCGCGGGAAGCAGTCCTCCGAGTCCGGCCCGAGCACCTCGAGCGACTCCCCCTCGACGTCGACCACCACGACCACCAAGTCCGGCCGACTCCTCCACGAGCAACGGCTCCACGACCAAGGACCCGAAGCCCTCGACCCCGAAGAAGTCGGAGTCGGCGAAGGCCTGAACGGCCCCTCTGTGGATTGCCGGAGCGCGCGGAGCGTGACCTGCGCCTAGGTTCCGGCGCCATGACCACCCTGCTCGAGCGGCTCCGCCACGTTCCTCGCCGGGTGCGCCGACGGGTGCTGCTGCACCGGCGCCTGCTCGCCGCGCTCCTGGCCGGCGCTGCCGTGCTGGTCGGCCTCCAGGCCGCGGCGCCGGCCCCGCCCGCGACGGTCGCCGTCTGGACCACGTCGCACGACCTGCCCTCCGGCGCGGTTCTCGTCGCATCCGACCTGGTGGCCGCGCGCTACCCACCGGACGTCGTACCGCAGGGCGTCGTGCGCGACGTCCGCCCGGTGCTCGGTGCCACCCTCGCCGCGCCGATGCGCCGCGGCGAGCCGCTCACCCGCGAGCGCGTGCTGGGCCAGGGCCTCCTGCACGGCTACCCGGGCACCACCGCAGTCCCGCTCCGGCATCACCGATGCGGCCGTCGTCGACCTCCTGCGCGTCGGCGACGTCGTCAGCTTCGTGGTGGCCGACCCCGACGGCCGGACGCCGCCCAGCCGCCTCGTCGACGACGTACCGGTGGTCTCCGTCCCCCGTCCCGACCGGGCGGAGGTCTCCACCGGGACGCCGGGCCGCCTCGTCGTCGTCGCGGTGCCCGACTGCTGCGGCGGTGGAGGTCGCCGCCCGCGCAGCGACCGGCATCCTGGTGCCCGTGTGGGGCCGCTAGCCCGGGCCCACCCGTGGTCAATTCCCGGTGCCACCAGTAGGTTCCCTGGTCATGAACGGATTCAAGAACTTCGTGCTGCGCGGGAATCTCGTGGAGCTGGCCGTCGCGTTCGTCATGGGCACGGCGTTCGCTCTCGTGGTCACCGCGACGGTGAACCTGATCATGTCCCTGATCGGCAAGATCGGGGGCAAGCCCAACTTCAACAGCATCCACCCGGGCGGCATCCCGATCGGCGCCTGGATCACCGCGGTCGTCTCGTTCCTGGTCCTGGCGGCGGTGGTGTACTTCCTGGTCGTCAAGCCCTACACCGCGGCCAAGGAGCGCTACTTCCCCTCCGACCCCGCGGGCACCCCGGCCGACGTGGCCCTGCTCGAGGAGATCCGCGACCTGCTCAGGACCCAGGCCGGGGGCGGCCCCACCAGCAGCTCCTCGCTCTGAGCGGCTGACCGCACCTGCCTCACCCGTGGTGGGGCGGCACCTGGCGTCGCAGCCACTCGTCGTTGCTGCGCGCCTGGTCCTGCTCGCCGTCGGGCAGGTCGACGTCGTCGGCGGTCTGGCTGGGCAGCACCTCACCGAACACCTCGGCGAGCCGGCGGCGTCGCCGGCTGCGCTCCTCCGGCGTCAGCTCGTCGGCGTCGGGCTTCTCAGACGGGGACATGGCTGAGCTGCCTGGCCGCGTCGCCCAGCCACGAGGACTCGAAGCGGGCGCGGGTCGCCCGCCAGCCCGTCTGGGCCGCGAAGTGGTCGGAGCACACGCGCAGCGAGCGGGTGTAGGGCTCGAGGTGGGCACCCAGCAGTCGGCCGGCGCGCCGCAACGGCACCGGCTCCACGCCGACGACCGCAGCGAAGGCGTCGACGAGGTCCTGGCGGCGCACCGGAGCGGCCCCGACGTTGTAGACGCCGCTCGGTGCGTGCAGCGCGGCCAGCACCGCCGTGCCGACGTCGTCGGTGTGCACCAGGTGCGTCCAGCCCTGCGGGTCACCCGTCCCGACCGGCCGCCGAGCGGCGGCAGCCTGGAGCAGGTGTCGGGTCTGGGGATCGTCGCCGACCACCCGGCCGAGGCGCAGCACCACGCCGGTGCGCGACCCGCACGTGTAGCCCTGGACGAGTGACTCCGCGACCGCGGTGGGCTCGGTGACCGCGGCGACCTCCACGGCACTCGCCTCGGTCACCCAGCCGTCGCCGCCGTCGGCGTACAACGCGCTGGAGCTGGCCTGCACGAGCCGGCGGGCGCCCACCAAACGAGCGGCCTCCACGACGTTGGCGGTGCCGATCTCGCGCAGCCGGTCGTCACGCCGCCAGGCGCCCGGCACCCATGCCGTGCGCCCGAAGGGCACGCTCGAGACCAGGTTGACGACGGCGTCGGCGTCCGCCATCGCGACGAGCAGCGTGCCGGGGTCGAGCACGTCACCGAGGTACGTGGTGGCCCCCAACGACTCGGCGTGGTCGGCGGCAGCCTGGCTGCGGGCGAGCACGACGACGTCGTGGTCGGCATCGATCAGGGCACGTACGGCGGAACGACCGATCACGCCGGTGCCTCCGAGCAGCACGCACCTCACAGCGGCCATCCTGCGGCACGACGTGGGTCTGGGCAACCACCCGTCGCGGCCGTGTCGGCCGCGGCTAGCCCAGCATTCAGGCGCACAACCCGGCTTCGCGAGCCGCCTCCTTGCGGGCAGCCTCCTGTGCCTGCTCGTCCTGGGTGGGAGTCGCCGTCGGCGAGCCGGACTGGCTGGGGCTCGGCGACACGGAGGGGGTGCCGGGCTGCTGGCCGCCCGGGGACACGGCGTCCGCCGCGAGCTTGCCGAGGGGGCGGTCGTAGCGCACCTTGTGCCAGAGGTCGGCTGCTCCCGGGGCGAAGACGAGCCGGTTGGGGTCCTGGGGCCACGGCTGGTTGGGGACGGTGATGAACTTGATCTTGTCCAGCCCGATGTCCTTCAACGAGCGGCCGAGCGAGGCCAGCTCCTTGAGGTTCGCGAACGCGGTGTCGGTGGTCAGCGAGCTCGTGGCAGCGTCGAGGAACTTGAACAGGCGGACCGGGTTGGTCAACGTGCCGGCCGAGTAGACCTTCGCGATCATCGCGGAGATGAAGGCCTGCTGCCGCTTCATCCGGCCGATGTCACCGTTGGGCGCACCGAGGTCGTGCCGCACCCGGACGTAGTCGAGGGCCTGGTTGCCGTTGACCTTGTAGGTGCCGGCGGGCAGGTGGATGTGCCCGATGTCGTCGTTGACGGCCGTGGGCACGCAGACGGTCACACCGTGGACCGCGTTGACCATGTCCTTGAAGCCGGCGAAGTTGACCACCACGAAATGGTCGACCTTGATGTCGGTGATGTGCTCGACGGTCTTCACCGTGCACAGCGGGCCGCCGACGGCGAAGGCGGCGTTGAACTGGCTGAGCCCGCCGGGCATGTCGTGCTTGCCGTCCTTGGAGCGGCAGGTCGGCCGGTTCACCATCGTGTCGCGCGGGATGCTGATGCCGTAGGCACGCTTCCGGTCCGCCGAGAGGTGCAGCAGGATCGCGGTGTCCGAGAGGCCCGGGGTCTCACCGCCGATGTTGGTGCCCTTGCGGTCGTCGGAGCCCATGATCAGGATGTTGAGCGGCTCCTGCGGCCCGGCGACCTTCGGCTTGTCGGGGCGGTCGTTGCCGAGCACGGAGGTCGAGATCCCGTGGATGTTGCCCTGGAGCTTCTTGTAGGCGACGACGAGCGTCGTGGCCGCGAGCAGCACGACGACGAGCGAGCCGATGCCGATCCACTTCCACACCCGCCGCCGACGAGAACGCCTGTCGTGCAGGCGTGCTTCTTCCTCGGACATGCGACCTCGTGGGTGGGGCGATCTGGGATGCGTGCTGGGCGACCCCGATTGTGCTCCTATGACCGAGGGCCCGCTCGATCCTGTCATGCCCGCCTGAGCAGCACCTGAAAACCTTTCGTCCAAGATGTACGCCGCTCGAGGTGGGCACGCCCCCGACCCAGCCCCGACCAGCTGCAAGCCCGGCCCCTCGGCTGAAGGCGGCCCGAGCCCTCGTCCCACACGCGCAGCAGGCCGGCGTTCCACCACCACTGGTAGTCGCAGAGCTTCCGTCGGGCCGCGCCCCCTCCCTGGCCAGACCACATCGTGGCGCGGGTGGATCCGCCACGATCTGACCCGATGATGAGACATACGGTCGCGGCTGCCAGTCGCCGGAGAAGCCCTTCCAGGTCATCGTCGGAAAGCTCACCGAACAGGCCAGCGGGGCACCCGCCGCGTGATCACAAGGCATCTGGGCCAGCAAGGAGCAGCGGGGTAACCACGCGGGCACCGCTGCCCGACGCGCAGCATCGGCGAATCCCGGACTTGCCAGCGGGCGCGATGGACCTGATGAGCGTGCCGGGCAGCCAGGGGATGCCCGTGACGCGGGATACGACACATCGCTCACCGCCCATCAGGCGCGTCGCCTCCCTCATGGGGCTGGCGATAAACCCTGCCGGAGCGCATCACGAAGTCGACCCCAGAAGTCACGGCAATGTCATCGAGTGGGTTGCCCGGCATGGCGACGATGTCGGCGCACGCGCCCGGTCGGAGCACGCCGATGTTGTCGAGGCCCAGCATCTCGGCAGCGACCGAGGTCGCGGCTCGTAACGCCCGAACTGGTGTCAGACCCGCGGCGACCATCGCTTGGAACTCCAGGATGCCGCGGCTGAACGGGAACATCCCGCAGTCAGTCCCGAAAGCAACCTTGACGTCGCTGGCCGCGACCACGCGCTGGGACTCGAGGATCTCAGAGTTGTCGCGGCGAAACTTCCAGACTGCTTGGTCCGGCAGCGTCCCTGCACGGAGCTGCTCGAGGTCCTCCTGCGTCATCTGCATGGTCGGGACGATGTAGACCCCCGCGCGGGTGGCTGCTTCGACCCCCTCCTCGTCGATCAGGTACGCGTGCTCGAGGCTGCGCGCACCGCAACGGATTCCTTGCTTGCAGGCATCGGCGGCACCGGTGTGGACGGCGACCGGCAGCCCCAGCTGACGCGCAGTACGACAGAGAGCCTCCATCTCGTCGTCGAACCACGTCCCGCGCGCAGGGTCATCGCCCGCACTGAAGTAGCCTCCAGCATTGGCGGTCTTGATCCAGTCGCTTCCGTTCGCGGCCTCGAGGCGCACCACCCGTCGAACCTCCGCTACGCCATCGGCGACAGTGGAGACGGGCAAGTCCCAGCGCGAGGAGTACAGGCCCGTCAGGTCACCGTGACCCGCCGTAGCGCTGATGACGTGGCCCGCGACCACCAGCCGCGGACCGTCCACCACACCGGCGGCGATGGCGTCACGCAGGTCAACGGTGGGGAACCCGGGGTCCATGGTCCCGAGATCCCGCAAGGTCGTGAAGCCGTAGCGGAGGTACTCGCGCGCGAGGCCAAGACCCGTCAGGGCCTTGGTCGCTGCTGACCCGAGGGTCTGCTGGTACAGGGTCGATGCGTCCATGCTCAGATGCACATGGGTGTCGATGAAGCCGGGACTGACCGTGAACTCCGACAAATCAATCATGGTCGCTCCGTCGGGGCGGCTCACCGAACGCCCCATCTCGGCGATGACCCCGTCGCGCACCAGGATCTCCACCGCGCTGCCCAACTCGCTCGAGACACCGTCGAACACAGCGCCACACACCAACACCGTCGAAGGCATGCGAAGCATTCTGCGCTCGCTCAAGAGCGCAACCAACCCCAGATCATCAGCACCCCGGCTGTTGTTGACGGCCCGTGTGCAAGTCAGCATTCCGGCACGGCACCGCTTCGTGCTCGACGGCACGTGAAGTCCGTGCCTGAACCGTGACCGGGCGGAACACCAGAGGGAGCGGAGAACGGGCGAGTCAGATCGAGCCCTGACCTGCTCGAGGAGGGGCTGAAGGTCCTTACTCGGTTTCTCTTCGGGACGCTATGACAGTCCGTGACCTGGCAGACAGTGCCACCAGGCCTCCTGCCAGCGCCATCTCGTATCGAGGCCGAGATGCCTTCGGGCAAACCCGATCGTGATCGTGGGAGTCCATCGCTTCAGCGCCTGGCGCAATGCCCGATCGCAGAAGAGTTCGGTACTGACGCAGAGTGGCGGTGCCGTCAACGATCGCGCCTGCAGCTACATCACGCGCCTCCTCTCGCGACGGGAGTCGACCCTGACCCCTCTGTCCTGGCAAGAGGGTCTGCTTGCGCGATCTCCAGTGCCGTGAGGCGTCCGTCGTCGGAGGCGCCTCTGTACTGGATCAGTTGGTCAAGAACCAGCTTCGACGCCGCGATCCGCGACGTCTCCCTGCCCGAGTCCAACCCATCGTCGACGTCTCGAACGGAGGGACTACCGCGGCGTGTTGCTGGGCCGTCGCATGCGCATCCATCGTGCCGCGTCGTTGGAGCTCAGTGCGATCAGAACCAGCACGGTGATGGCGGTGTTGACCAGTAGGGGGAAGTCGGACTCGCCGACGGCGCCGAGGTCTACGAGCTGGGTGACCGCTTCGATGGCGCACACGACCATGAGCAGGTTTCGCGCCCAGGAGTGATGGGTGAGCACGAGTCCCCACAGCGCCAGGTCGCAAGCGGCCGCGACCCCCATCAGCGTCAGCTCGATGGCTGAGGGGTGGACCGGGCCCTGGAGGAGTGCGACGACGACGGCGAGCAGCGCGATGACGGCGTTGGCGGCGCTCAACAGGGCGGCGGCCAGCAGGGCCGGTGGCGGCAGCCTGTGGGAGAGGGCACGCGAGCCCAGGTCCTGGGTGACGGCCCCTGGCCTGGCCTCGGGTGTGTTCAGCGACGCAAGGTCCAGGACGGGCAGGTTGCCGTCGGTGCGCACCACATCGCCGCCGCCGTTGCGGGTGGTGAAGGCGCTGGAGTAGTCCTTGATCCGTCGAAGCCTGACGCCTGGCACGGCGTAGCGCACCGTGGCGATCACGTAGTCCCTCTCTATGTCGATGTCGGCATCGACGCGGTGGGTGGGCTGGAGGGTGAACAGGGACAGCCCGACTGCTTTGTCGTAGGTGGCCGATGCCAGCCAGCTGACCCGGAACCCGCCTGGCAGCAGCCATCCCTCGGGCACCTGCCAGAAGCGCACGTGGTGACGTTGTGAGGCGTTGCCGTTGACCTCCTGCTGGTAGGCGAAGGCCTGGCACTGGTCGAAGAGGAACAGCGAGGAGACCGGGGCGCTCGGGTAGGGGCGCCGCAGCGCCGACGACACGACGATCCTCCAGGACGAGCGGACGGTGAGCTCGTCGGCGCGTACCCAGCCGGCACGCGTCATCGCGGAGTGGATGTCGGCCTCGGTGCCGTCTAGGGCGAGGTTGATGGGGTCGCCGAGTACGCCGATCGCGGTGATGGACCGTCCAATGAAGTAGTCGGGAAGGTAGATCCGGGTGAGGACCTCCTGCACCCTGGGCAGCCCGACATAGGCAAGCAGGAACCAGAAAAGCACCACGGATCCGAGCACGAACCAGCTGTCGATGCCGATGGCGACCACAACCCAGCCCAGCCACAGCACGAGCCCGGTGGCTACCAGGAAGAACGCGCCGTCGATGATCTGCTGTACCGGCCACAGCGGCGTCGACGAGGTCGACTTTGGTGGGAGCCTGAAGATCGGCTGGGAGGCAGGTGGTGGATCGAGGACCACCTCGCCGTAGCGCCAGTCCTCGTGGGGTCCGACCTCCATGGGCGACCTCCAGGCTTCCAGGCAACGCGTCCGAGCGCAGGCTACCGGCTGAGGAGCGCCAGGTCGTCCACCACGTGGCTCGATATCCCCACGATCAGCCCGACGAGCGTTTGAAGGGACCGGTAACCAGAGGGACTTCGCGGCGTCTCAGGCGCGGCGTCGGCCGGTCGTGGCCCGCATCGGTAGTGCCGCGAGCGTGGGACGATCTGACCGTGTCGACTGAGGGCGTCTGGGTGTCAGAGCGTCTTCAGGTCGATGGAATGGCCATTCACTGCCGGCGCAGCACGGGTGGCGACGGCATCCCGATCGTCCACGTCCACGGCTTTGCGATCTCCGGTGAGTACCTCATGCCGACTGCTCGTCTCCTTGCCCACCGGTGGGTCAACGTGGTGCCGGACCTGCCGGGCTACGGCCGGAGCGGAAAGCCGGACCATGTCCTTGACATCCCTGCCCTGGCTGACGCGCTCAAGGCGATTCTCGACAACCTCGGCATCGAGAAGGCCGTTCTGATCGGGAACTCGATGGGCTGCCCGGTGGTGCTCGAGCTGGCACATGCGGCCCCCGAGAGGGTGCACCGTCTCGTGCTCGTGTCGCCCGCGGGCGGCGCTCAGAACCGACCCCTGTTCCGAGCGCTCGGCCAGCTGGTCCTGGACGGGCTACGGGAGAGTCCGAGGATGATCCCGGTGGCGGTGCCGGACTATGTGAGGTTCGGGCCGCTGAACGGGCTACGTCTGTTCCGCGAGCTCACCATGTTCCCATCGTTGGAGCGCCTCGTCCGAGCGCCGACGCCGACGCTCGCCGTCCTCGGTCGGCGAGACCCCTTGATGCCCTCCCCGAGCCGCGTGCGCGAGGCCGCTCGACAGTGTGCCCAGCTCGTCGTGGTGGCGATCATCGACCAATCGGCGCATGCAGTGAACTTCAGCCACCCACGGGAGCTGGCGGCCACCGTCGAGGCATGGCTGGACGACAAGCTCGGTGCGAGCGCCCTGCCTGACGGGGTCCGGTTGTTCGAGGTGCACGGCGAAGGCGCAGGTTGACGGTCGCGGGCTCCTCAGTGCTCGAGCCCTGCACCTCTGCAGTGCACGGCTTTCGCGCCGCCAGCTGCATCGTGCTACGAACACCGCGCTGCAGTTGGGCAAGTCCGATGTAGGTGTCCAGCCGAGTCGGCCGTTCTCCACGGAAGGCCGGGGCAGCCGGCCGAAAGGCTCACCGGTGAGCGACTGCCAGTCCGACCGCTGTGCCCCACACGATCGCCAGCAGCTGCCCACCGACCGCGCCGGTGACCAGACCGTGCGCGAAGTCTTTCTCAGGGATCGCAGCAAGCTCGGCGTTCAGCACGACGGACACGTACAAGACCATGGTGACGGCCTCACGCATGACTTCGGCCACGGGCCCTTTCCGTCGCACGGGAACGGGGTGAGACCACGTCGACAGCAGGTGACACGTCCTCGCCGGGGCCTTCGTTCACTCGGTCACCGGCGTGATCGCGCACTGAAGCGCGGCAAGAGCGGATGGATCGAGTATCGCTTGTCAGGGCCGAGGTGTTGTCGGATCGATCGTCGTCAGGACGGCCGCTTCAGGTCGGCAAGGAACCGTTCGGGTGCGCGCCGGACGTACACCGCTGCCCCTGCCAGGCCGGTGGCCCAGATGACCACGCCCCAGAACACGAACGTGGCCGAGTACTCGGTGAGGTTGGTGTGACGCCCACCGAACAGATGCCTGGAGACCTCGTAGGGCGGCCAGGTCAGGATCGGGATCACGCTGAAGAACAAGACGTAGGGAAGCGCCTGGCAGGCACCCCAATGCAGCCAGGTGTTCCGGGCACGCCACCGGGCGCGAGGCGGGATCGGACGATAGGGAATCAACACCGAGGTCAACCCCCCGATGCCCAGCCACAGCAGCACCACGAACAGATCGAGAAGATCCTCGGTCACCGAAGGAAGGAGCCGATGCAGGCGCGTGACGTCGAGCTGGG
This sequence comes from uncultured Actinomycetota bacterium, assembly GCA_963756045.1. Lineage (GTDB taxonomy): Bacteria > Actinomycetota > Actinomycetes > Propionibacteriales > Nocardioidaceae > Marmoricola. Next base: position 352,191 of record CAVWML010000001.1, on the reverse strand, counting down.
TGGCGACTGAGACGGCCACGGTGATCGGCACCAGAAGCGAGGCGAGGACAAGGTTCTTCGCCAGCAAGATCCGCACGATGCTGTCGTGCTGCTCGATGCGGGACCACACATACTCGAAGTCGTCCCCGAGCTGGTTCGTCGCCAGGGTGCTCGCGATCACCCAGGCCGCCAGCTCGGCCGCGAGCCCGGCGAGGCGCAGGCCACCCGTCCGCGGGCTGTACCGGGTGTAGCCGACGAACGCCGCGGCAACGACAAGGTTCGCAGCGAAACCGATCAGCCAACCCCGACGGTGTGAGAGCGTCCATCGAACCTCGTCCGAATACTCCCGCCGCATGTGTGGGCGGATCCTCCGCGGCGAGTCGCTCATGAATCCCTCCGGCGGGCTCCCAGGAGTGCTGTCGCACGGTTGCCGGGCATCCAGCTTCTGACGCGCCGGGCCGCACCCATGCGAAAAGTCTCCGCACCAGGCAACTGATCGTGGCAGATGAGGACGTCGAACGATGGATGAAGCACCCGACGTGCCCGCCTACGCCCGATTCGCGAGGAGGCGCAACACCAGTCGGCCCGACGCATGCCGCCCGGGCGACCTACGCCTGGTCTTAAGCTCGCCGGCAAGCCGTGCCGTCTTACGTGCGACCGGCACGCAATTCCGCAATGACATCGTCGACGGAGTGGGGGGCGAGCAGGTCCTCATCGAGGATCCGTCTGGAAACCCGGTCGAGTTGTTCGAACCGACGTCATCGAGCCGACTCGACTCGCCTACCTCTCGCGGATCGACTTCGTGCCAGACGTGGCCCCGTACGACCACCTGACCATCGTCACCCTTGAAGCAACCGCCGCCGGGACAGACGTGCTCATGGACTGCGCGTCGCTACACGACGAGGTCTGGACTGACCGCATCATCGCCGGCCGGACCAACGAGCTGGACAACCTCGAGCGCCTGACAGAGTCGCCGGATGAGGTGACCGCGGCGTGTCACTCCGCCGCCTGTGACTGTGAAGGATTCCTTCCCGTCCGCGCACGGAACCCGCTGGTCCTCGGCAACGTGCTCTGGCTTCTCTGCTGATCGCCGACGACCTCAACATCGGCAGCGTGGACTTGCCCTCAGAACCCCTTCGGATCGGGCGGTCCTAGCCCGTCATTTGGAGTGCCTTCGATCAGCCATCAGAACAGAGTCCGGATCTGGTCGGCGAGCCATCGTTCGAAGTGGTGGCGGGACCAGTGACGGCGAATGACCAGTCGATCGTAGTTGTCTGGCGCCATCAGCAGCCAGAGCCGGTCAAGTGCCCGATGCCTGGGCCCAGCCGGGGCACCCAGACGATCGAGCAGGTGGCCAGCGCCGATCCGACGCTCACGCTCTCCGGTCTCCCACAACTCGGCGACGGCCGGGTCGGTCCCCGACGCCCCACGGATCACCTCGTGGACCTGGTGGTAGCGGGCCACCACGTCGACGATGTGCCTTGCGGTGAGCTCGATCGCGTGGTCGCGATGGCCGGCAGCAGCGATGGCCGCAACGTCATGACGGTCGGTGACCGATCGAGGATCGTCATCCCCCGACATCGCGACATCCCGGACGACCTTCAGCACCTCCGCCTTGTTGCCGACGGCGGAGAAGATGGTCGGCTTGCTGACGCCGGCACGCTGCGCGATCTGGTCCAGGGTGGTCGCGCCGTATCCCTGGGCGATGAACAGCTCACGGGCTGCACTGAGTATGGCGGTGCGACTCGTGGCGGCCTGCGCCGCCCGGAGAGGGGAGTCGTAACGACGCTTGTTGACATCCGACACGGCCAGAAGATTACACTCAAGACTTATTCGTTAGATTGTCAGTAGATCAATACTGAATGGAGTCCCTGATGAGCCTGGCCTACATCGCACAGGCTGCCGACCACCAGCAGCTGGAGTGGATAGGCGGCCACACCCTGGAAATCCTGCTCGACGGCAAGTCCACCGGCGGTCAGGTGACGGTGGTCCGCAGTCACCTGACCGAGGGGTCCGACTCGCCACTGCACCTGCACCGCAACGAGGACGAGATGTTTGTATTGCTCAGGGGCGAAGGGCTCTTCTGGGTCGGTGACGAGCGCCATGAGGTCGGCGAGGGCGGCTCGGTCTTCCTTCCCCGCAACATCCCACACGCATACCACTTCACCTCACCCGAGGTGGACCTGCTCACCATCTGCACGCCGAGCGGCATGGAGGACTTCTTCCGCGCCGCCGGCCGCGACCTGCGCGGTCCGCGCCCCGAAGGGTGGGAGATCACCATCCCAACGCTCGTCGAGGCTGCGAAGCTGGGCGGGCAGGAGATCCTCGGCCCACCCCCCGCCATTGATGCGTGAGCCCCGCGGGACGGTCGAACACCTGCGTCACACCACCGCGAGTCGGCCGACTCATGGCCGCCATGCGGGTGCCGCCCCCCGCTGATTCAATGACGACCCCAGGTCACCGCGTCGCGCACGGATACCGGAAGTCCGTCGACGAGTTCGGGATCCGGAGTCGCACCAAGGGCATCGTTGACGGTCGAGAAGGCGAGCCGAAGCGCGATGAAGACCGTGATCGCCATGATCTGGTCGTCATCGAGACCCGCACCGCGCAGAGTGTGGATATCGCCTGTCGTCGTGCCGTTGGGATCGCGAGCGACGGCCCGAGCCCAAGCTGCGAGCGTTCGCTCTGCAGGATCGAGGGCGGAGTCATCACCCCGTAGCACGGAGGCGGCGATTTCGGCGTCGCTTTCCTTGGCCAGTTTGCCGCCCCAGGCCAGCGAACAGTCCGAGTCGCCGAGTGTCGATGCAGTCGCCGTGACGAGGATCCCGCGAGTTCGCATGTCGAGGCGGCCTGCCTTGACGCACTGGCCGAGCAGGTCGAAGTCCGTCCAGGGTGGCCGGCATGCGGCCCCACAGTTGGGAGGCGTTCATGACGTAGCCGAGGTCCTCGAGGTCCTCGGTGCGTAGCCGCTCGGCGGCAACGGATTGCGGACTAGCCGCCGAGAAGCTGCCCGATGGTTCATGGTCGTGGCGAGGGGCAGCGTCCTGCGGCTTTGTTGCGATGTAACCGACCAGCAGGATCATCGCCCGCAACGGCAACCCGTCTCGCACCCGCGCCTCGGCCAAGGCTCTCGCGTGGTCGAGAAACGCAGCCTCGCCGACGGCCAGAATCGCTTCGTAGGCGGGCCCCGTCGCGGCCAAGGCACGTGCGTAGTGATCGGGATCAGCGAACTCCCATGCGACGGAATCTCGCAACGCTGGACGTTCTCGAAGCCCCAGCCGGAGAGCAGTTCCTCGCCCGCTCCCGGCCGGCCGAGCCTGACCATCGCTCCTTGGTTGGAGACCTTGTCCGGCGCTGCCAGCGTGAATGGCTCCAAGGCCCACGCCCCCGGTGAGGCCTTGATATGACCCCACACGGTCAAGCCCATTCGCCCACCGGGCTTGAGTACGACGCACCTCGGCTACGGCACCGGGCGTGGTCCCCCAGATCCCTCGGAAGCTCGTGACCACATCGAACGTGCCGTGAGCCCATGGCAGATCGTGCATGTCCCCAACGCGAAGATCAACTTGGGGCGATCTATCGGGGGCGACCGCGACCAAACGCGGCGAGGCATCCAGTCCAGCCACAACCGCCCCCCGTGCGGCGGCCAGCTCCACCGCCAAGCCCGATCCGCAGGCCACGTCGAGAACGTTCTCGCCGGGACCCACCTGGAGCAACTGATGCATGGCCACATACTCGCGGCAGTTCGCCGGCTCGCTGAGCGTCGCGAAGTCGACAGCCTTCCGACCCCACCCCTCGTCCACGAGAGTCCATTGCGCCGGAGCATCGTCCCCGGCCTCGATGTGCGCCATCGACTCAGCGTAGGACTGTCTACCCCCGCGGTCACCGCATCGGGCGATCCAACCTTCGGAACCACCAAGAGGTGGGTCGGCTCCACCAGTCACCGATTCTTGGCGCAAGGCGCGAAGCGGAGCTGCACTTGTACGGACCTGCGACGCTCCTATGCTTCGTCAAGCCGCGGCGGCTCCACTTTCGATCAAGCGGTAGAGGTCTCGGGCGACGTAGCGGGCAAGACAGCGTTTGATCTCTCGGCCGGTCTTGCCTTCGGCCGTGCGGCGGGCGACGTAGTCACGGGTGTCCTGGCTGGTGCTGGATGCGGCTCTGCACCACGGTGTGCAACGCGTTGTTGAGGTTCCGGTCGCCGTAGCGGTTGAGTCGATACCGGGTGGTCACCTGACCGCTGTCGGCAGGGATCGCGTGCCACGCTGCGCAGCGCCACCACGGTGCCGGTCGTCTCCACATCATCCGCAGCTGGCGCCCCGATCTGCTCGAGGAGGTGTCGGCCCGATGGTCGCGGCACGCTGTTGCGCCTGGTCCCACCCCGGAGCAGACCCTATCGATGTGTACCTCCGGCGAGAGCCGGATGAACGTCCGCTCATGTCGCGATGCGCGCCTGCTTGGGCTGCGAAGCGAGGCTGTTCCGGCCCGTTCCGAAGCGAATCTATCGTCGGTCGGCTGTAGCCGACGGCGATTGCTCTCAGGGCGTTCTTCGTCGTCTCGGGCGCGGCCCTTGTTGCCTGGCGCCGATGAGGTTGTCGGCGGGATCAAGGATCGTTGCGATCTTCTGCGATGCCAGTCGCAGGGCTGCAAGCCTCGATGGGCGTCTCCTTGCAATCTTGGGCGCACTTCATCGCGTCAAGAGCGGATGCGGCCGGGAGCGCGAGGATCGACCAAGAGAACCGCTCGGGCTCGTTCTCTCCCCGAGAAGGCTGATGGCAGCAGTGATCCTCGAGCCGCCTGCGTCTCTGGAGGGAGCGCGGGGTTCGTGGCACATCAACCGCGAAGAAGGCTTGCTCCATGCACGCCGCGCGCAGCCACTAGGCTCGGAGCGTGCCCGTTGACGTCGAGACATCGATCGACATCGACGTTCCACGCAGCCGTGTGGCCGCCTTCGCCAGCAATCCAGAGAACGCACCCAACTGGTACGTGAACATCTCCTCGGTCACGTGGGAGACGTCACCTCCAGCGGGGATCGGGTCGCGAATCGATTTCATCGCACACTTCCTGGGTCGCCGTATCGCTTACACCTACGAGGTACGTGAGCTGGTGGCTGACCAACGCTTCGTGATGAGCACCGCCGAGGGACCCTTCCCGATGCGAACTACCTACACGTGGGCCGACACCGTCACCGGTGGAACCCGAATGACGCTGCGCAACGAGGGCGAACCTTCAGGCTTCGGTCAGTTGGCCGCACCTCTCGTGGCCGCGGCGATGCGTCGAGCCAACCGCAAGGACCTGCAGGCGCTGAAGGTGCTGCTCGAGGGCCCCGCGTCCTGAGATCCGCCCATCCGTCTACGGAACGGGTCTTGACGAACGGGCGCGGCTACGTGGTGTTCATCTGCTGACCCGTCGGGTAGATCGGCTCGTCAGGGCGAAGAGCTCCTTGCGGTGTTCATCGAGGTCCTCGGAAGAAGCCCATTGAGCCCGCGGAACACTCTGACCGCCGATATTGCCCATGGCTAGTGTTGGGGCGGACGGGTTGTCCTGCACGGCGCCGCCCTACGCTCCGGATCCGAGCTCCGGGTAGCCGTCATCGTGGAGCCTGCCTACCCCGCTCGGATCACCCAGTTGCTGAGGTCGGCCTACGGGCTGACCGAGCGCGAGCAGGAAGCAATCCGACTCGCCCTGCAGGCGAGTCGACCACCCAAATCTCAGCGAGCCTCATCGTGTCCCCCACCGTGCAGCAGCACCTGAAAAGCATCTTCGACAAGACCGGTGTGCGGAGTCGACGCGATCTCGTCGCCAAAGTCATCTTCACCACTACGAGCCGCGCCTTCGTGACAAGGCGAACCGCACCAGCCTCAGCCAAACCCTCCGCGGCGGCCCCGCCCTCACAGTCACCGCACAGCCCGCCAACCCATAAGAGTCGAGTCCCCAGCAGCCGCGTCCCGAACTCGCCTCGGCACCGTCCCGACGTTGCGGTAGGTGAGTCTTTCCGCCGCTTGTGCGCTGTCCTGCACGGCGCGCTCGCCGACACTCCACAGGGGTTGTCGCGGCGCGGTGCAGCGTTCCGCTCCACCCCTGGGTGGCTCTAGGGACGGCGGTAGATGACGGTGAGGTGTGACCCGCCGTTGAAGCTTGTCCCGGACATGGTCCCCTTCGCGTGCCTGTAGGCCATGGTGCCGCCGGTGACCTTTCCGGCGATGTGACCGTTCTCGAGGTTCAGGGAGAAGCGAGCATCAAGAAGGCCGCCCTTGAGTCCGAGGGCGCCGGTGCAGTGGGCCCTGGTTGAGCTCACGGGCCTGCAGTCCGACAGGTCTGTACCGATGGTGCGACCGGACCCGTTCAGGACCTTGTCCGCCTCAGTGAAGCCGGCCTTTCCGAACTGGACCTCCGCTGCTCGCAGCGCGGTGAGGTGGAGCGTGTGCGACCTGCTGGACCCGGCCGCGTTGGCCGGCCACGCGAACACGGCCACGACGATGACGAGGACGATGGCGATAGCAGAGGCGGTTGCAGTGGCGGCCGCCGCTGCTGGCGTTGCTCCGGAGACTGACGTGGGACGGTGCATGGGTTCGAACCTTTCGTGGTGGGAGGGGATCGGGTGGGCCTGGATCACATGCGGACGGGCATCGGGGCCTCCGAGGCGGTGTCGAGCCCGATGACGTCGGGACTGGCGGATCCAGCTGATGGCCGCGACGAGGACCCAGGCGAGCAGCGCGAGGATCGGCGCGAACATGATCGAGAAGAGCAGGAGGAGCGCGGTGATGATGCCGGCGGCTCGCATCTTCGTGCCGAAGATGCCCACGGAGTGCCCTTGGATGCTCAGCGTGACCACGGCGAGTGCCGCCGCCCACGAGCCGGCGACACCGGCGAGCGCGAACCCGAGGTCGTTGGACATGCGCAGCAGGTCGGCGCCGGGCAGCGGGTAACGACCGATGATCTCGCCACCGGAGATGTAGCCCATGACCATGCCGCCGGCTCCCATCAGGGCAGCGGCCGCACCGGCCGCGGCGATCGGCAACCGGCTCAGCGGCTCGGCGGGATGTACGTCGGCGATGCGTCGCCACAGTGCGACGAGGAAGGTCATCAACGCGAGCCCGGCGAGCAGGAGCAGGAACGCGGTGGCCAGGTGGCCCGCCTGCTCGCTGTGGCCGGTGTAGCGGGCGACCCAGGTCCGGTCGGACGCGTTGTCCGCGGGTGGGTTGCTGACCAGGATGCTGGCGACGAAGAAGACGACGTAGGCGATCCCTGCATACGGCTCCCAGCGCCGCACCGGAACTGATGGCACTGACATGGCAACGTCCTCTCTGTTCGCGTCGCGGCCGCATGCCACGACGCTGTCGGACGTTGCCACGCAAGGGGGGCCAAGGGCGTCATGACGGCGAGCGATCCACGGTGGCCTGCGGGGTGATCGCAGCATCACCCGGGAGGATGAGCCCTCGAGCCTCTCACCCGCGAACATGACGCCTGGCGGCGCCCCCGGCGTTACTGTCCAGGACATGCGCATGCCCGCGCTCGTGGACTCCGCCAGGCGCCTGAGCGCTCATGCAGGCGCCGGCCTGGTCGACATGGTCGTGGCGGTGGTGCTGCTGGTCGTGGAGCTGGCAGTGCTGGCGTCGGCGACAGGGGATGACTCGCCGGTCCTGGCCGTCGCCGCGTGTGTCGTCCAGGCAGGGGCGGTCGCGTTGCGCCGACGGATGCCGACGCCTGACCACGGTGGCGGCGCTCGTCGGCATGGTCACCTACGTGCGGGCCACGCACGATCCGAGCCTGGCCTCGCCCCCGGTGGCGGTGATTCTGACCTGCTACACCCTCGGTCGTCACGGTGCGCCGCGCCGCCGCCCTTGGCAGATCGTCCTGGTGGCGGGCCTCGGCCTCGCGGCGACCTGGTCCGTCTCGGCGCAGGTGGACTACTCGCCAGCGACCTGGTGTCGTCCTGGCTGGTCGCGGTGATGGCCCCGCTCGCGGTCGGGGTGCTGCTCGCCCGGCGTAGCCGGTTGAGCCAACGGTTGGCAGACGCGGCCGAGCAGCTGCGCGCGGAACAAGACCTCAACGCTGCGCAGGCAACGGCCGAGGAGCGCAACCGGGTCGCGCGGGATCTGCACGACGTCGTCGCGCACTGCGTGAGCGTGATGGTCGTGCAGGCTGGAGCAGCGCGTCTCGTCGCCGCCCGCAGCCCGGCCGACGCGGACCGGGCGCTGGCGGTCATCGGCGACTGCGGGCGTGACGCGATGGTCGACCTTCGTCGCATCGTCGGAGTGCTGCGCCGCATCGACGATCCAGACTTCGGCCGCGGTGCCGGGCTCGGGGACCTGGGACTCCTGACCGAGCGCATCCAAGCCGCCGGCGTGCCCACCCGGCTCAGGATCTCGGGGAGCGCGAAGCTGCCGCCGGCGGTTGACGTGGTGGCCTATCGCGTCGTGCAGGAGGCGCTGACCAACGTCGTGAAGCATGCCGGCGCAGGGGCGACCGCGAGCGTCGACGTACTCGTCGGCCCGGAGGCGGTCACTGTCGAGGTCACCAACACCGACGGGGCACGACCGAGGCGCTCCACGGCGTCCGGCCACGGCCTGGTGGGCATGAAGGAGCGCGTCACCGCCTACGGCGGTGATCTTCGCGTGGGCCCGGGACCCGATGGTGGGTACGGCGTCCGCGCGCAGATTCCGTTCCACTCCGTCGACCCTCCGGCGACAACCGTCACGTACCGCCGCCGGGCCCTGCGGCCGTCGCAGTGGATCTCACCAGGAGTCGCCAGCGCGATGATCGTCGCCTTCTGGCTGGTCGTGATGGAGATCGAGGTCGCCACCAGCTCAGCCCGACGCGGGCCCTGGCTGCTCAATGCGGCAGCGGTCGCGGCGATGGCGGTGGCCGCCGGCTGGCGCCGACGCGCTCCGCTCCTGTTCCTCGCGGTCGTCGGCGGGCTCGCCGTCGCGTTGAGCGCAGGCCTCACCTCGCTGGACCGCTCGACCATCACCGGCCTCTACTGCCTGGCCGTCCCGCTGTTCGCCGTCGCCGCGTGGGAGCCGCGCACCCGGGCAATGGTGGGACTGGCGCTGTGGGCGGCGGGAGCCGGCGGTGTCGCCCTCGTGCACACGGGATCGGCAGGCGGACACGCCGGAGCCCTGGTGGTGGGCATCGTCGTCTGGGCAGCAGGACGGCTGTGGCGCGCGCAGATGCTGCTGAACGCCGACCTCTCCGAGACGACAAAGCGACTGGCAGCAGAACGAGATCAACGCGCACGACTCGCGGTAGCGACCGAACGCACCCGCATCGCTCGCGATCTGCACGGCTCCGTGGCGCACGGGGTGATCACCATGGTCGTGCAGGCAGAGGCCGCGCGGACGTTGCTGGCGCACCAACCCGGGCAGGTCGAGGCCGCCATCCTCGACATCGAGCAGACCGGCCGTGACGCGCTCAGCCAGCTACGACGCATCCTGGGTGTCCTGCGCTCCTCGACCAGCCTGCCGACCGCCACCGAGAGGGGCGCCGTAGGCACCACGCCTGCCTCGCTCCCCGCTGGCCCAGCAACGTCGATGCCTGAGCAGGTGCTGACATGACCGTTCGCGTCGTCATCGCCGACGATCAGCAGCTCGTGCGCGCCGGCTTCGCGATGATCCTGTCCGCCTACACCGACATCGAGGTCGTCGCGGAAGCAACCGACGGCCACGAAGCCGTGACCCTCGCCGCCTCACTTGCGCCCGATGTCGTCCTCATGGACATCCAGATGCCCGGCATCAACGGCATCGAGGCAACCCGGCGCATCATTAGCGATACGCACGCACGGGTGCTGATCCTGACCACCTTCGACCTCGACGAGTACGTCTACGACGCGTTACGCGCAGGCGCCACGGGCTTTCTGCTCAAGGACACCCCGCCGGAACAGCTCGTCGCTGCGGTACGGACCGCGCACCGGGGTGACGCGCTGCTCGCCCCCTCGGTCACCCGTCGGCTGATCGAGGAGTTCACCCAGCCGCGTCAAGCAAGTCCCGCAACCACGCCGCAGCTCGACGAGCTCAGTCCACGAGAGGCTGAGGTGTTCCAGCTCCTCGCCCGCGGCCTGACCAATCACGAGATCGCCGAACAGCTCGTCGTCGGCGAGAACACCGTCAAGACACACGTCGCGAGAATCCTGACCAAGCTCGACCTTCGAGACCGGGTACAAGCCGTCGTGCTGGCCTACGAGACCGGCCTCGTCACCCCGGCGACAGAACTCGATCGCCGTCACCAGAACTAGACGATCCCTCGGTCCTGGCAGTTTCGGCGGGCATCACCTCGGCGGATCGGCGGATGCCTTGATCCTGGGTGCCCGAGGGACAACCGAGGAACAACGACCTGCCCCATTCCACCGCTTGGCGTCGAGCGGGAGATGTTTTGGTCGTCGGACCGTGCCGCAGTGCGCGCTGAGTTCTTCGTCGCGATCTCCCGTGCCAAGAGCCGGCTCCTGCTCACTTCTGCACAGGAGCGCCCCCGTCCGGCCCATGTTCGGCGGTGGGACGTCACGCGACACCCCTACTCCGAGCTCCTCGACTACGTGGACGGGGACTAGGCGCGACTACCCGTACTACGTCGCTGCGCGGATCACCCTCAAGATCGGGTTCTACTCCCCGGCCAGACACGCAGCCGTCGAGCCCTGCCCTGGTCCAGATCGCCGCCCACGACGCCGTCACACCACGCCGGGTAGCGGAGAGCGCGGCCGCAAAGATGCCCAAGTCCACTGTCCACGTCTACGACTGCGGCCACCTCGACCCCTACGTCGAACAACTCTTCGACCAACTGAACTTCCTGTGCGAGCAGGTCCCGGTGAGAGGCTGAGGCCCGAGTAGCTGGGCGCAAGGTCCGCTCATCGGTGCGGGCTCAGGCGGTCATCGCAACACCTCGGTTAGTGCTTGTGATGGTGTCTTGAAGCCGCGGGTCTGTCGAGGTCTGTCGTTGAGCTCGAGTGCGATGGCGCCGAGGTCGTCTTGGGTGAGGGTCCTGAGGTCGAGGCGGCGGGGCATGTACTGGCGCAGCAGTCCGTTGGTGTTCTCGTTGCTGCCGCGCTGCCAGGAGGACGTCGGGTCGCAGAAGTAGACCTGGATGCCGGTCTGATCGGTGAACCGTTTGTGCTCGGCCATCTCGTGGCCCTGGTCCCCGGTCAACGACTTGGCCAGTCGGGCAGGTGCGCGACCGCGGCAGCCAGCGCGTCGGCCACCCTGTCTGCCTTGTGGTTGCCGGCTGGCAGACCCACCAACATCAGGTAGCGGGTGGATCGTTCGACCAGGTGGCGACCGGGCTCATGCCCCTGCCGAAGACGAGGTCGCCTTGCCAGTGGCCGGGCACCGCACGGTCTTCGGCTTCAGCTGGCCGCTCGCTGACGTTCACGATCCCGGGTCTGGCGCCGCGACCGTCAGGAAGCGGTCCGGTCGTCACTCCGGTCGCCTTGCCAGTGTCTGGCGTGGTGATTCTCCGAAGACTGCTCGATAGTTGCCGGCGAACCGGCCCATGTGGACGATGCCCCATCTCGACGCTACGGCGCTGACGGTCGTGCTGCTCGGCGCGGACCGCACAAGCTCTTCGTAGACGCGTCGAAGGCGCACGTCGCGGAGGTAGCTCATCGGAGGGCGACCCACGTGCTTCTTGAACCCCTCCTGCAGGGCGCGGACGCTCAGGTGCACCTCGCGCGCCAACGAGGACGTGGACCAGGTGTCGCCAGGTCGCTCCTGGATGAAGGTCGACCGCCCGGGCGACGGGTCCGGACCCAGCCGGCGGGACGGCCGGAGCAGCTCGTCGCGGTAGTTGTGCCGTTGACCGAAGCAGCATGCCGTCGAGAAGCAGCCGTTCGGCGTGTCGGCGGGCGAACGGGTGCGTGGCCAGGCCGGGTCCGTGGTCCAGTTCATTGACGACCAGCCGCAGGGTCTCAGCCCACGACTGCCCCATCGGGGTCGCGAGATCCATGCCGAAGTCGAACTGGAGCGGCGCCCTCATGGGACGCCCGAGCAGGTGCTCCAGCTCCGCTTCGAGGGTCCCTCTGGAGATCATCAGGCACAGCTGGGTGCACTCTGCCGTCCAGTCGATCTCGGCGCACTCACCGGGAGGGAACACTGCGGCTTCCTTGGACTGGTGACCAAGCGGTCCGACGACCCGCGACGGGAATGGACGGTTCCTGAGACCGGTGTGTTCACGTGGAACTGGGTGGCTTCCGTCGTCACCAGCCGGAGGTCCCGCCCATATCCGAGGCGAGCCACTGTCACGCTGCCGAGGGTCAGGGCCGACAGCTTCATGTCGAGCGCTCCGTCACCCGTGGAGAGATCAAGGCGGTGAGGCAGGAAGAGCCCAGTGACCACCTCCTCCGCCTTGTCGGGGTCCGATGCTCGGGCGCTGAGCACCTGCGTGGATTCCCCCGAGGGCGCCTCGTCGTCCGGGGCTTGGGCTCGGTCGGCCGATCGTGGTCTTTTGTGGGATCCATGCGAGTTCCTTTGTGGCGCGGGGCCACCGTGGTCCGAGATGTCGACGCCGCGTGACGGCGGTCGGGGTGCGAAGCGCTCGAGCGCGCTAGGGTGCGACCCTGGGTCCCTGCATGGCCCGCAAGCCCGGGCTCGAAAGCCCGCCGTCGTACCAGGCTGTTGACCGGACGCAGGGGGTGCCTGCTGCCAGTGTGGGCCGCTCCCTGAGCCGCCCCGATACAACCAGCGCGGGGCTGTCCATTCCCCGCACCGCCCCGAGGGGGCGTGCTCGTCACGGCCCGATGGCAGCGGGAGTCGTGCGTGATGCGGACCCATTGGTGCGCGGCCCGGATGGCGCAGGTCCGCGCGGGCTGGTCGACTTGGTCTCAACGACCTGCCGAGGAACGGCAACGAGGCACCGCGAATGCGCGCGCGGCATCGTTCCACTGACCGCCGCAGCGACCAGGTCGTACCGTCACCGGGCGTGCCGCCGGCGGACGTCGTCGTCGGGTTCCGTGGCCCGGCCTCGGTCGGGTCACGGAACTCCGAGGTCACGCTGATCCTGCCGAGCCGACCCTCGACGTTCAGGGACGGTGACGGTGCTCGAGATACTCCGCGAGACCGCCTGCGCTCCTGCCCTTCCCGTCCCGTTCCGTGGCGTAGGCGAGGTCGATCCAGTCCGAGATCCAGGTGACCACGTCATTGAGCCGTTGGCCCGCCCGCCACACCGCGTCGAAGGAACGCACGTCCTCGAGAGGGAACACCTCCTGCTGGTCGACCAGCAGCTTCGCATGACCCAGCATGGTGGTCAGCGGGGTGCGTAGGTCGTGGTTGACCTCGTCGCCAGGGAGCGACTCAGTTCTCCCCGGGCTGCGGCTACGAGACTGGTGACATCCGTCATCACCGCCCATGCGCCTTGGCGCCGCCCATCGACGCCGAGGATGGGCGTCGCGTTGACGCGAAGATTGCGGACCGGCTGCCCTGGGGCCTTGACCGTGACGATGGCGTTCTCGACATCCTCTCCGATTCGCCGCCCGCACGATAGGCACCTCATCAGATTGGAGCAGCCGGAGCCGCCCTCGTCGTGGAGATGGAACTCCTGCGCCAGCGACCCAGCCGGGACGGCGCGAATTCCCGGCGCAGCAGGCGCTCGAGGCCCGGACTGAGCATCGACAGCCGTTCGGACCCGTCCAGGACGGCAATGGCGAGGCCCGCTCGACACATCAGGGTCTGGAGGGCGGCCGGGTCGATGGGAGGTGCGGGGAGCGGAGAGCTCTCGTGATGCGCTCGGGCCGATTTCGAGGTGTTCGCCCGGGTTCTCTGGACCATGGGGGAAGCATGAACGCTCGGCCCGCGGAACAAACCGCCGCAGCACATCATCGCGCACCGTGGACAGAGGAGTGCGCTACCCGGCTAGCCGGAGGGCCTGCTCGACGAGCCTGTGCGAGGCGTGGCCGTTCGTGGCGGCGCTCGCGACGTTCGCACCAGCGGCCCCACCGCGGGGAGCTGACCTTTGGTCGGCGCCGAAGGCATGCTATCCCTCATTCGCCAGTCGATCGCGACGGTCCTCCTCACGCTTGGAGTACGCCGCTGCGCGGATCGCCTCGTCCGACTCCAGCCCGGTGCCGAGTGCTACCGCCGACAGTGGCCGCCGACGCGACGAACCAGGCCAGCACGAACATGTCTCCGTAGCCCATCGGCTTCTTCAGGTAGCCGCCCATCACGGCCGGGTCGAGGACGAACAGCGCCCACGCCAGGTTGATGACGTAGAGCGCGACGTTAGCAGATCAGCACCCCGGTGGTCAGCGTCAGCAAGGTCGAGGTGTTGTACAGCCGGGATCTCTCCCGTGCCGAGGCGGAGTCGTCGTCGGGCCGGTCCCACAGCTCGCCGTCGATCACGATCCAGCCGACGACCAGCGAGATGGAGGCGACCGTGGCGACCGTGAGACGCCACCAGGACAACGAGCCGGCCAGCAGCCACAACGTGGAGTTGATCGTGGCGATGGCCCCGGTGGCCAGGGCCGCGACGAGCGCGGACTTGAGGCCGGGCACGAGCAGCCACGGCCGGTTGGCGAGCACCATGCCCAGCAACAGGCGCCACCGACCACTGAGGCGCGGCAGCGGCACGCGGTGCTGCTTTCCCGTCTGGAGTCGCCCTGGGTCGGCCATGCCGTCGAGGAGCGTCGCGCAGGGCAGCACGGGTGCGCGCATGTACCCGGACGCCACCGAGCGCCGGCAGCGAGAGCACCGCCGTCCGGCACTGCGGATCGGTCTCGACCAGCAGGTACGAGCCGTCAGCATCGCGAAGCGGGAGCTCGGTGAGGCCGACGACCAGGTCCCAGTCGTGCTCGTCCGCCTGGTCCCGGTAGGCGCCCCACCGCTGTCTCGATGTCCTCGCAGCCGATGGTGAACGCCCTGCTCACCACTTCGATGTCCCAACCGCCGCCGTCCTGGCCGTGACGGGGGTCGAGCTTGTCGCCGATACCGGCTGCGCTATCTCGGTGGGCGTCAGCCGGGTCTGCGACGAGGCCGACTTTCAGTGGCTTCATCCGACCCTCGTACCCGGCGAGCCCGCGCAGGCACACCTACAGTCGAGCGACCGAAACGTGCAGACCTCGCAGGCGTGACACTCGGCCGCTCAGGACCGTTCGGAGTCGGCGCGCGAGGTAGGGCGCGGTCGCGCTGGCCTCGATCTTCGGCGACGTCGGACGGCGTGCCGGTCGCGACGACCTGACCACCCGCGTCTCCCCCGCCCGGGCCGAGGTCGATGACCCAGTCGGCCGTGGCGACCGCATCGAGGTCGTGCTCGACCACGACCACGGTGTTGCCGACGTCGACGAGGCGATGAAGCTGGCGCATCAGCAGGGCGGTGTCCGCAGGGTGCAGCCCGGACGTCGGCTCGTCGAGCAGGTAGAGCGCGTGCCCGCGGCGGGCACGTTGGAGCTCGGTGGCGAGCTTGATGCGTTGCGCCTCTCCCCCGCTGAGCTCGGTCGCCGGTTGTCCCAGCCGCAGGTAGCCCAACCCCACCTCGCGAAGCGTCTCGAGGCTCCGGGCGGCGGCCGGCACGTCGGCGAGGAACCTCGCCGCAGCATCGACCGACAGGTCGAGTACCTCCGCGACGTTCTTGCCGCGATAGGTGATCTCGAGTGTCTCGGCGTTGTACCGGGCGCCGTGGCACGTCGGACACGGCGCGTAGGTGCCGGGCAGGAAGAACAGCTCGACCGCGACGAAGCCCTCTCCCTCGCAGGTCTCGCAACGGCCCTCGGAGACGTTGAAGGAGAAGCGGCCGGCGCCGTAGTCGCGCGCTTGTGCCTCGTCCGTTGCGGCGTACAGCTTGCGTACCGTGTCGAACATCCCCGTGTACGTCGCGAGGTTCGACCGCGGCGTGCGTCCGATCGGGCGCTGGTCGACCAGCACCAGTCGATCGAACGACTCGAGAGCGCGTGGGTCCTCGGCGAGCACCTGGCTGACCAGGGTCGACTTTCCGGACCCGGACACCCCGGTGACGGCGGTCAGCACGCAGAGCGGGATGTCGACCGACACGTCGCGGAGGTTGTGGCGGGACACCCCGGTCAACCGCAACCAGCCGTCGGGAGCCCGCACGTCGTGCTCCACCCGTTAGCGCGACCGAACAGGTAGGCACCGGTGATCGACTCGGCGACCTCCTTGAGACCGTCGACCGGGCCGCTGTAGAGCACCCGCCCCCCGGCCTCGCCTGCTCCCGGGCCGATGTCGACGACCCAGTCCGCCCGTCGTACGACGTCGAGGTCGTGCTCCACGACGAAGAGCGAGTTGCCGGACTCCTTGAGTCGTTGCAGCACCTCGAGCAGTGGTTCGGCGTCGGCCGGATGCAGGCCCGCAGAGGGCTCGTCCAGCACGTAGACCACCCCGAAGAGCCCGGAGCGAAGCTGGGTGGCGATCCGGAGGCGCTGCGCCTCACCGGGTGACAACGTCGTCGAGCTCCGTCGGAGGCTGAGGTAGCCCAGCCCCAGGTCGAGCAGCACCTCCACGCGGGCGACCAGGTCGCCGCAGATGCGCACCGCGACCTCGTTGGTCTCCTCCGGGCAGCTCTGCGAACGGGCCGCAGTAGCGCCGACCAGCTCGCCGAGTGGCAGCGTCGTTCACCTCGGCGATCGACCTTCCCGGCGAAGGTCACCGCGCGGAGCCTCCGGCCGCAGGCCGCTGCCATGGCATTCGGGGCAGGGCGCGTCCTCGACGAACCGCAGCGCCCGCTCGCGCATCCGCTCGCTCTTCGAGTCCGCCAGCACGTGCATGACGTGCTTGCGCGCGCTCCAGAACTTGCCGTAGTAGCCGTAGTCGACGCGGTCGCGTTCGGGTTCGATGAGCACCGACGGCTGCTCGTCGGTGAAGAGCAGCCAGTCGCGGTCCTTCTTCCTCAACCGGTGCCACGGCCTGTCGATGTCGATGCCGAGACCGGCGACGATGCTGCGGAGGTTGGCACCCTGCCAGGCACCGGGCCAGGCTGCGATCGCTCCCTCGCGGATGCTCAGCGACGGGTCCGGGACGAGCAGCTCCTCGGTGACGTCGTGGACGACGCCGAGGCCGTGGCAGCGCGGACACGCTCCCGGCCACGGTGTTGGGTGAGAAGGCCTCGGCCGGGAGGTGGTCGGCTCCGGCGCGGGTAGTCGCCCGCTCGCGAGTAGAGCATCCGCACCAGGTTCGACAGGGTGGTGATGGTGCCGACGGACGATCGCGGACGTGGCCGCTCCGCGTCGCTGCTGCAGCGCGACCGCCGGTGGCAGCCCGGTCACCTCCTCGACGTGCGGAGCGCCGACCTGGTGCAGCAGCCGCCGCGCGTACGGCGCCACCGACTCGAAGTAGCGGCGCTGCGCCTCGGCGTACAGCGTTCCGAAGGCCAGCGACGACTTTCCCGATCCGGAGATCCCGGTGAACGCGACCATGGCGTCGCGGGGGATGTCGACGTCGACGTGGCGCAGGTTGTGCTCGCTGGCTCCGCGCACGCGCACGAACCCATGGGCAGCGTCAGAACCACACCTTCCCTACCCGGTCCGTCCTCGCTCGACCGTCCGCGCACCCCGACGACTCCTCCGTGTCGTGGCGTGGTGTGCTGGGGTGGTGACTTCTGACGAGGTCGAGCAGGAGCGGTCTCGGCGACGCACGGCCAAGGGGGAGAACCGCCTCCCGCCGGCCCTGGCCGTGGTGGTTGCCCTGGTCGTCTACGCGTTGTTGCCGTCCTCCCTGCAGTTCCTCGGGCGGTTCGTCATACCGGGCGTCGAGGCGTTGTTGCTGGTGGCGCTGGTCGTCACGAACCCACGCCGCATCACCCGGCAGACGTCCTGGTCGAGAACCGTGTCGATCGGCCTGGCCGTCTTCGTTATCGTCTCGAACCTGCTCTCGCTCGGACTGCTGATCGCCGAGCTCTCGGGCTCCGCGCCCAGCGGGGAGAACCTGCTTGTCGGCGCGATGCAGATCTGGGTCACCAACATCATCGGGTTCGCGCTGCTGTTCTGGGAGCTCGACCGTGGCGGACCGGTGGCGCGTCGCAACCTGCGGCGCCCGGACATGCCTGCCGCGGACTGGCGCTTCCCCCAGGACGAGGACGCGGACGCGGTGCGAGAGGTGAATCGCTCGTCGAGCGCGGTCTCGGGGTGGGTTCCCGTGTTCCTCGACTTCTTCTACGTGTCCGTGACCAACTCCAGTGCCTTCAGCCCGACCGACACGATGCCGCTGACCAGCCGGGCGAAAGTGCTCATGGCCATCCAGGCGACCGCAGCCCTCCTCGTGTCCCTCCTGCTCGTCGCACGCGCCGTCGGCTCCCTGGGCGGTTGACCCTCACAGGTCGCTCGCCCGCGTCGAGGACCACTCCGGCCTCGAGAGGCGCCTCGGCATGACCCGCTGTCCAGCGGCCACCGGGACCTCACGGTGCGGACGTGGCCAGGGTCGCGGTTGCACCGAGGCTCCGAGGGTGCAAACCGTGCTGCTCTCGGAGCCGCACTCAAATCGGCATGAGCGGATGTTCTTCTTCACCCGACTTGGGTGAGGCTTGGGCGCCTGATCTGCAGGAAGGGTCGGTCGGGTCAGCGTCGTCGAGAGGGGCTCGGTGACGCGATCCTGCAGGCCTTGGATGCCGTATCGCGCGAAGGATGCAACGCCTGCTACCGCCTCGGCCAATCGGGAGCGGAGAGGTCGTATCCGTCCTCCCCGGTGGCGCTGAGGACCTGCCCGTTCGGGATCGGCGCAATCAGATTCCTGCGGGCATCCTCAAGTCACGACGGTCCTCGATGGGACCGCATTGAGCAACTACGGCGCCGTCATGGATGAGTTCGACCCCACTTCAACATCGTCACCCCGTAGCCACACACAGAGCATCGTGCTCACGGCGCACCAAGCGGCCCACAACCCACCTCAGCGATCCACGCAGCATCATCCGCAGATCGGCATGTCCGATCGGACAGCGGCAGATCGGGAGCGGTAGTCCGCCCGTAGTCCCGACCGAGCGCGCGGGTTGCTGGATCGAGGGAAAGCCGCGGGAAGCACGGCACCGATCTGGGCCGCAGCCTCCCCCTTGCTTCGTCGCGTGCGGGGTCGAACCTGAGAAGCTTTGGCATGCTCGGCCTCCTCCCGCTCCAAACGCTGGCCGCCGTCGAATGCTGGCAATCCTCTAGAAGTGTCCCTCCAAATCAGTCAGCTTTTAGAGCGCTTGACTTGGTCGTAGACCCACGCGTAGGTCTTGGCGAGTCCCTCTGTCAATGAGGTCGATGGTTCCCACCCGTAGGTCGCTCGGATGAGGCTGTTGTCGGAGTTGCGCCCACGCACACCCTGCGGGGCATCGAGCTTGTAGCGGCGCTCGCAGCGCACGCCCGCGATGTCCTCCACGATGTCTACAAGCCTGTTAATGGAGACCAGCTCTGAGCTGCCAAGGTTTACCGGTTCAGGGCTATCCCCGTCCAGGATCATCTGACTTCCATAAATGCAGTCATCGATGTACATGAAACTGCGCGTTTGTTCGCCATCGCCCCAGATCTCCAACTCGTGGCGACCCGTGAGCGCGGCGATCGCAACTTTACGGCAGACTGCTGCTGGAGCCTTCTCGCGTCCGCCGTCCCAAGTGCCGCTGGGCCCGTAGACATTGTGATAGCGCGCAACCCTGGTAACGAGCCCGAAATCGTCAAGGAAGTGCCGACACATTCGTTCCGTGAACAGCTTTTCCCAGCCATACCCGTCCTCCGGGAGTGCTGGGTAGGCATCTTCCTCTCTCAATGCGGTTACGTCTGTCTGCGTTTGCTTGCCGGCGGCGTAAACACATGCGGAGGACGAGTAGAAGTAGCGTTCGACTCCCTGCTCCTTCGCCGCCTGGAGCATGTGCGTGCTCGTTAGCACTGACAGCATGCAAAGCGCCTTGTTGTTCTCGATGAATCCCATGCCCCCCATGTCGGCGGCGAGCATGTAGACCTGCCCGACACCCGCCGTCGCGTCCAGAGCATGCTCACGCAGAGACAGGTCGCCTGTCACATTCTCTGCGGCATCGTGAACTTGGTGCCACTCACTCTTCGGCTTGACGTCCACGCATCGGACGCTCAGTCCTTGCCGCAACAGATCGCCCACCAAGTGGCCGCCGATGAAGCCGCCGCCTCCTGCGACGAGAACCTCGACGTCTCGAGTGGTAATGGTTGACCTCCAATTGGGGTATCGACAGCCAGGACAATCTGGCTGATTTCCGGTGCCGTAGGGGCCACTTCTCAACCGCTAAGGTTCACCCGGAGTGCCATTCCCCTCACCTCCGCGGGGGGAACAGCCGCGCTCGCCCATCAACGCTGCGGCGAACTCCTCCGTCGTTCCATGATCGAGGAGTGCGCGTGGCCTTTCAGCCTCCAGCGCGGCTTCGAGCGCGCCGGCCAAGGCCTCACTTTCGAGGGGAACCCACGATCCGATCTGCGGGTGCCAACGAATGTCCTTACGCAACGATCGCGCGCCAGCGCAAACGACGCGAACGCCCCGTGTTGCCGCCATCGCGAGGATGCCGCTCGCCCCCTCGTTGGAGTGGGCGATCGCGAGGACATCGACGCTGTCCACCGCGTGAACCAGCTCCTCGTCGGAGAGTGTTCGGTCCACTATCCGGAGATCCACTCCAGCCTCTTCTAGAGGTTTCTCGAGTACCCCGAGCTGCCGTCTGACCGTATCTGACTGCCGTCCTGCGAGGAGGAGACCGGTGTTGTGCAGACCTGGTCGCGCCACAATGGTCTCCGCGATCAGCTCGACGTTCTTTCGGGCACTCAGTGAGCCGACCACGCCTATCCAGCGCCTGTCAGCAGGGCTCGTCTTCAGTCCCGCTTCGGATGGTGCGCGTTGGCTCCAGACCGGGTCGCGCAATTCGCGTCTTCGTGGCCGGGGATTTAGTGCGCTGGTCAACGTGAAGATCGTGGCCCTCGACATGCGAGCCGCAAGGCTGCGCAAGATCCATTTGCTGCAGGACTTCAACGGGCGAACGAACGCCGACTGCAGACTGTTGGCCGTTGGGTCGCATGATCAGCACGGTGAGGGGGACCTTGCGACACAGACGCCAGTGACGCAGGATCGGCAGGAGATAATGATCCCCGCCGGGAAAAACGATGCGGTCGATCCCCCGATCTCTGGCGACACTCAACGCGTGCTCGAGGTCCGTCTCACCTTCGATGAGCTCGAGGTGAGAGGCATAGGGCGACAAGTGCTCCTGCCACTCCGGCGTTCCATCGGTGCCGGGCTTCACGAGAAGTGTCATCTCGATCCCTACGCGCTGCGACCACTCCGCAAACATGGCCACGTACGCCAAGTGATGCCCCGTGTATCGGCGCTGCACAACCATGATCCGCGAAACCATCAAAGCTCCATCGGCATGGTGAATCTGCAGCAACAGGCGTCGCTCACGGTTCCAACCGGGCGGACGAAGCGCCAGGTCGGATCGCCAACGCAGTAGACCAGGCTCTGGGCTCCTCGTCGGGCCGCCCCTTGAGACACGGCTCCGTCCTTTCACAGGTATCCAGGAGTCGTACCTCGTCGAGCACGTTTCGACAAGCTCAACCGACATCGATTGAGACTCCTCAGTAGGTCGCCGGGGTGCCGCGGCCAGCGTCCGGATCCGGCGCTGTATCGGCGGGCTCAGGGCGCTTGCGAATCAAGTTTGCCGGCTACTTGGGTTCGCGCCGCCATCTCTCTTCGACCCGCGGTTTGCGCAGCTCTAACCACACGACGATCTCGCTCTTGAGCCACAGCCGCGCTCGGCGGCCACCGCGATCGTAGACAGGCCGAGGCATGTCTGAGTAGCGGCGCAGATAGAGGTAGACCGACGTGGGCTGCGCCAGACCGAGCATGAGCGCAACATCATGCGCATCGGCCAGATCGTCGAGATCCACCTTCCTGCCCATCAACGCACCCGGCCTCGGATCACTCGACACGGCCTACTCCTTCATTGACGCTGCCTGGCAACGCCAGTGGGCGACCGAAGTAGATCCCGATGTCTTGGCCTGAGGAGCGTCGAGCGCAGCGCCACCTGACAGGCGTTGTGGTCTCCTCCGAGATGGACGCAGCACGCCTGGCCCTCGTTCGGCATTCGGAGCGTCGGACGCGTCGAGACCGCGGGCAGCGCGATCAGCCGCGTGAGAGCGGTCGCTGCAGACCCGCACATTCACCGAATTGCCGACAAGGTCTGGAAACTGAACACGCGCGCCCACGACGTCGGTGGCCGTCCGCGTGCCTATCCCGACTGGTGCCTGGTCCTGTTCGGCTCCTGCATCCGCATCTTCGGGTCCGCCTCCGCGACAGCGCGTGCGCTCGCGGACCCAGTGCTCTGGGACGAGGTTCTCCGATCAGCCGCCCATCTGACCGATGACTCCGCACCGATGCCTGCCGTCGGGCCGAACCGAGACCACTGGGCCTACTTCTTGAAGAACCGACTTCACGACGCCGTCCTCGAAGAGCTCCTGGACCTCCAGCGCGACCTCGCCATCGAGCGAGCATCAGAGGTCGGTCTCCTGGAAACAGACGCGCCCTACCCGGCCGGGGCCTACCAGCGCGACCACGTCGTGGGGATCGACGGCAAGGTGTTCAGCAGCCCGCTGCGCACCCTGGACACCGAACGCGCCGACCGCAGGACCGGACTGTTACGCCCGGTGCGCCAAGACAGCGCCCGGGAGAGGTACGGCGAGGGCGGCGTGGAGGGGATCGTGTGGGGCACCAAGTTCGCCATCGCCTCAGTGCGCTCACCGATGGCCAACCACCGTGTGGTCCTGGGCATCGAGCACTTCGAGCTCTGTGTCGGGTGGCGGTGAGGGCAAGGTGTTCACCGAGCTCGCCCGAGACCTCTCGCGTCGCTCCCCAGGGATCCACGCCTACACCGCCGACGGGGCCTGGCGAGGCAAGCACCTACAAGCGGTCCAAAGCGACACCGGCTGCGGTGTGATCACACCCGCGCGCCGGCTGATCTCTCGCAACGGTGGCATCACCATCGGCCGCTACAGCTTCTCCGCCCAGCCGCTCCCGTGGTCTCGCCGGCGTCAGAAGCGAGAAGCCTCCTGCGGAGGACACCAGCTCTGGGCCGCGGCGGGCACCATCTTCGAGCAGGTCATCCAAAGCGACGGCACCAGCGACTTCGTCGAACTCCACCGGCACCAGACCAAGAGAGACCTCACCCGCCACAAGGACGGCACCGTGCGTCACCAGTTCTACGCCCGCTACTCACTCCCCTGCCCCCACGACGGTGCAGACCACCTCTGGTGGGAACCACTGCTGGCCGTTGCCGGCGATGAGAAGGCCAAGTTCAACCGCTGTGAGTACCTGCGAGTCGTACCCGCCACAACCGCTGAGCATGAGCGTCTCTACGGGATGCGGCAGGACACCGAAAGCCTCAACGCACAGCTCGAACGCGCCTTCTACGGCCAACGCCTCCCGGCCTGGGGCGTCCACAACCAGACCGTCGTCGTCCTGATGGCCGCCTTCGCCGAGAACGCCTGGGCACGAGCCGTGTGGACCGAGGAACTCGCCAGACAGGCCGCCGGCTGAGCCGGTTCGCCCGACCTTCGCCGCACCCCGCCTTCACCACCGCCGCCAAGGCGCGCCCCCACGCGCCCAGAGCCGATCACGTCCATGGTTTGACGGCGCCGAAAACGCCCTCGCCTACACTTCCCACCGTTCCCACCCAGACGGGAAACGCAGAAACGCGAACCTCGCCGGTTTTCCACAGGCAAGTCCGCACGTCCCGCCCCAGTAGCTCAGTGGATAGAGCAGCCGCCTCCTAAGCGAAAGGTCGCCAGTTCGACTCTGGCCTGGGGCACCACCGCCGTACACCCGAACGACCGACGGTTCAGGCGAACAGCTGCTCGGCGATGTAGTGGCCCGGGCCGGCGCGGGCGGCACGGCGAAGATGCCCGAGCCGATGTGCGAGATGTACTCGTTGAGCTTGTCGGAGCTGCCCAGTCGGGTCTGCAGCCGGATGAACTGGGCCGGGTCCTTCATGAACGCCAGGAACAGCAGCCCCGCGTCGAGCTGGCCGAGCTCGTTGATGCCGTCGGTGTAGTTGTAGCCGCGACGCAGGATGCGCACGCCGCCGTTGTTCTCGTGGGCGGCCAGGGCGACGTGCGAGGTCGGGTCGATCGCCTTGCGAGCCGGTCGCCGTGAAGTCCGGAGTGGTGAACTCCCCACCGCCGGAGAGCGGTGCGCCCTGCTGCTTGGTGCGGCCGAAGACGCCCTGCTGGGTGGTGATCGTCGAGGCGTCCCAGATCTCGATGTCCATCTCGATCTTGCGGGCCACCTGGTAGGTGCCGCCCTTCATCCAGTCGACGTCGTCACCGGCGTCGAGCCAGACGAACTCCTCGAGGTCGCTGTGCTCCTTGATGTTGCGGGTGCCGTCCTTGAAGCCCATCAGGTTGCGCGGCGTGCTCTGGCCACGCCCGGCGGACGCGCGGCCGAAGCCCATCACCGTCCACCGGGTGTCGGCCGTGCCCCGTCGCCATCCGGGCGAGGTCGCGGATCGCGTGGTAGGCGACCTGGGGGTCGTCGGCGCACGCCTGGAGGCACAGGTCGCCGCCGGTCAGCTCCGGCCGCAGCCGGTCGCTGGGCAGCGTCGGCAGCGGACGCAGCAGCCGCGGTCGCTTGCTCGCCAGCCCGAAGCGCCGGTCGAAGACACCCGGGCCGAGACCCAATGTCACCGTCAGCGACGACGGCTCGAGGTCGTAGGCCTCGCCGGTGTCGCCTGGCACGCCGTCCGCCCGCATCGGCTCGACCGTGCCGACCGGATGGCCCGCCATCATCGTGGCCATGCCGGCCGACCAGCGCGCGAGGAGCACCTGGAGATCCTGCTTGCTCGACGACGTCAGGTCGAAGGTCATGAAGACGCAGTGGCGCTGCGGCGGCGTCTCGACACCGGCCTGGTGGGCGCCGGTGTAGAACTCGTGACTCCTGGTCAGGTCGACCGTGTCGGCACCGGCCGCGGCTCCCCCGCCGTCGTCGGCGACCGCCCGGCCACCGGCGAAGCCGCCGGCGAGGCCGCCCGCGAAGCCGGCGACCGCGCCGGCGCCTGCTCCCTGGAACAGGCGCCGCCGGGACAGGCCATGGGGGTCCTGCTGCGTCATGCCCCATCACTGGGCGGTCGCCACCTTCTCGGCCAGGTTGGCCAGGGAGTCCTGGAGCGCCTGCACGGTCTGGCTGAGCTTGTTGGCGTCGGTCCTCTTCAGCTGCGCCGTGTAGGTCCTGGTAGCCGCCGATGGCGCTCGGGTCGCGGTAGGTGTCGAGCATGGCGTTGACCGAGTCGAAGCGCTGGGCGATCGTCGTCGGTCAGCGAGGAGTCGATCTTGGCCAGCCCGGGCTTGAGGTAGGCGAAGGCCTGCTGCGCGCCCTCGACGTTGCCGGCGAAGTCGACCAGGTCGATGTGGCTGAAGGCCTCCTCCTCACCGCTGATCTTGTTGCTCTGCACCTCCTCGAGCAGGCCGGCGGCACCGTTGGCGAGGTCCTCGGGCTTGTAGGTCAGCGACGTGGACAGGTGGGCCAGCTTGTTGACGTTGTCGGTCAGCTCGGCGGCCAGCTTCTTGGTCGACGGCGTGATCTTCTGGCGACCGAAGATGTCGCGCTCCACGGCGTGGAAGCCGTGCCACCCGACCGCCGGGTCGAGGTTGGAGGCACGCATGTCGATCAGGTAGTCGAGGTTGCCGTGGTTGTCGGTCGCCTTGAACCCGGGCAGCACGAAGCCGTCGACGTCGGACTCGATCTTCTCGTAGAAGGGCCGCGCCTCGCCGTACTCCTTCTGCGCCGCGGCGAGGTTGCCGGCGTCGACGTACCTGCTGGAGCTTCTGCACGGCGACGACCATCGCGTCGATCTGGCCGGAGACGTACTGGCCGTAGCCGGCGGTGCCCTGCTGCAGCAGCTGGGCAGTCGACCCCGACGGGCGCCGCGCTCGCCTTGCCGGTGACGGTGAAGTCGGTGAGCTCCTTGGAGGCGCCCGGGCAGTAGAGCTGGTACTTGCCGCCGCCGAGGGTGCTGGTGAAGCTGACCGCGCCGAGCCCGGGCGCCAGGTTCTCCTTCTCCGCCATGATCCGCTGGTCGCTCAGCAGCTCGACCTCGGTGAGCCCGGCGGCGTCCTTGTTCGTCACCGTGAAGGTGACCGGGTCCGGCCTTGGCCGAGTCGTGGTCGAGCGTGCAGGTCTCTCGCCGTGAGGGTGACCGCGACCCGGCTCACCCCGTCGTCGGAGCCCTGGGCCGACGCCTTCGCCCGACCCCGAGCTCGCCCCACAGGCGGCGAGGAAGGTCAGGGACGCTGCCGCCATGCACGACGACGGCGCTCCTAGGCAGATCTGTGGGCATGCTGGGCAGTTCCTTCCAGTGGGGGCCGTGCGGCCTGCGCGCGGTCGTTCCGGTCGGCGACGGTGCCGGCCGGGATGGCGGGCCACGGCCTCGGCGGGGCGGAGCCGGCGCGAACGCCAGAGCAGCCCGACGGCGACGAGCGAGCAGGAAGCCCGGGAACCAGTACTTCCAGAGCACCCGGTCCTGGCGTGTGAGCGATGCGCGCGTGATCGCGGTCTCGGCCCGGGCGACGTACGACGGCGCGAGGTGCCAGCTGCTGCCGTCGACGCGCAGCACCCGCACCGACGACAAGCCGCCGCCGGACAGGGTGAGCAGCACGGTGCCGCCCGAGGTCGCGTCGACGATGCCGTGACCGTGCGTGCGGACGTCGAGCGTGCTGCCGTCCTTCCAGACCGCGCGGTAGGGCCCGGGCGCCGCGTGGACGTCGAGGCCGACGGGGATCCGCCCGCCGGTATGCCTGAGCAGGGTGGCGACGTCGAGGGTCGACGGGAGGTCGCCCGCCACGCCGGTGGCGCGCCAGCGGTCCGTGCCCGCCGGGTGGAGGTTCGTGCGTGCTCCCGGCGTGCACCAGACGGGGGGTGCCCGAGGTCCACGTGAGTGTCGCGCTGCCCCCGCCCTGCACGTGGCGCGCTGCTCGGCACGGCAGCGCTCGGCAGCGGGACGGCGACGAACAGGAGTACCGCCGCGACCAGCGCCGTGGCCGCCCCGGCCACGGAGAGGCGCCGAGCAGCGGCTCGCGACGGGCGGTGCCGGGCGGGCCAGAACGCGATCGCCAGCATCGGCACGAGGTAGCAGGCCCAGGCCAGGACCTCGATGACGCGCGGGTCGCGCGGGATCCCGAGCACGCCACTGATCAGCGCCGACTGGACCGATCCGGGCGGGGCCAGCCACGCGAGGTCGACCGTCGTGCCCTGCCCGATGGTCACCCAGCCCGCCTCGTGGCCGGTGCGGAACGCGCTGAGCACGAGGCCGGCGGCGACCAGGATGAGGAACAGGCCGGTGATGCTGAAGAACCGCTGCATGTTCAGGCGTACGCCGCCGCGGTAGATGCCGTAGCCGAGGCCGATCGCGACCGCGATGCCGAGAACGGCGCCGATGATCGCGGACGGGGCGCTGGTCGCGGTCTGGAACGTGGCCAGCAGGAAGACCGAGGTCTCGAAGCCCTCGCGGAGGACGGCGAGGAACGCCATCAGGACGAGCGCGGTGGTGGTGCCGTTGGAGAGCGCCTCGGACGCGTGCTGCTCGAGGTCGCGCTTCATGAAGCGCGCGTGCGTGCGCATCCACAGGATCATCCCGGTCACGAAGAAGACCGCGACCAGCCCGATCACGGTCTCCATGCCCTCCTGCTGGGCCTGCGGCAGGCTCTGCTCGATCACCCGGAGCACGACGCCGACGACGATGCTGAGCGCGACCCCGGCCACGACACCGATCCACATCCCGCGCAGGCTCGCGCCGTTGCGGCGCAGGAAGGTGGCGATGATCGAGACGATCAGCGCCGCCTCGAGCCCCTCACGCAGACCGATGACGAATGTGGGAAGCACAGCTCTTCGATTCGGGCAGGGAACAGGTGGACTTAGGCGAGCCTAACCTGACCTGTCCTGCCCCGGCAATCGGGTCCTGCGCATGAGATCCCGGGAGTCAGCGCTCCTCGAAGCGGATGCCCGCGGCCTCCAGGCGGGCGAGCAGGTGCTCGCCCATCGCCTGCGCCGTCGTGACCTGGCCGGCCGTCTGCGGGTTGTCGTCGAAGGCCAGGCTGAGGGCCGACTCGGCCAGCATCTTCGCGGTCTCGTCGTACCCCGGGTCGCCGCCGGAGACGCGCGTGCGCACGGTGCGCCCGGCGCTCTCGCCGACGAAGTCGACGGTGAACCACGACTTGGCCCGACGCGACTCCGAGGGGCCCTCGCCCTGCGGCAGCCGCTTCTTGAGGAAGTTGCGCAGCGGCGGCACCTGGGCCGCCACCGCGAGACCGCTCACGGCCACGACGCCGCCGACGGTGTAGCGCAGTGTCTTGAGGCCGGCGAAGTGGCTGTAGCGGAAGTCGGGGCCGTACGACGCGAGAGCGGCACCGGAGCGCGCGACGATGAACGGGTCGATCGTCGGCAGCGGCAGCAGGTACAGGCCCAGCGCCGAGTCGCGCTGCGGCTTGCCGGCCACCGCGCGGGAGGAGCGTCCCTCGGGGCGGCCCTCCTTCGTGCGCCGCTCCACCATCGCCTCACGCATCTTCTTGGCCCGGCTCATCGCACCCATCGCGGAGGCGAAGGTGCCGCCGGAGGCCATCCCCCCGGCGCGGACCACACCCCGGAGGGTGATCGGGTCGGTGGCGCCGAGCTTGCTGACCGTGAACCACGCGCCGAGGTCGTGCGGGATCGAGTCGAACCCGCAGGCGTGCACGATCCGCGCACCCGAGGCGACGGCGGCGTCGTGGTGCTCGAGGTACATCCGGTCCACGAACTCCGGCTCGCCGGTCAGGTCGACGTAGTCGGTGCCCGCGGCCGCGCAGGCAGCGACGAGCGGCCCGCCGTGCTCGAGGTAGGGCCCGACCGTGCTGATCACCACGCGGGTCGACTCGGCGAGCTCCTTGAGCGACGCCGCGTCCGCGCTGTCGGCGAGCAGCAGCCGCAGGTTCTTCAGCTCGGGGTCGATCGTCGTCAGGCGGTCACGCACCGCCTCGAGCTTCTGCATGTTGCGCCCGGCCAGCGCCCACCGCGCGTCGTGCGGAGCGTGCTCGGCGAGGTAGGCGGCGGTGAGCTCACCGGTGAAGCCGGTGGCGCCGAGGAGGACGATGTCGAGCTCGCGTTGTGCGTCAGGCATCTGCCCATCTTCGCGCATCGCCGGTGACCGGAACCGATGTGTCCACGGCTGCGTCCCAGCCCCATGGGAGTCGCAAGCACGGCGCACGGCCTCGGGGCCCGGATCGGCGGTGGCGCGATCGCCGCCGCGCTCACCTTCGTGGGGCCGATGCTCACCGGTACCGGACCGCAGGGCGCTCCGGTCAGCTCGCCGGGGCTCTCCCCGTTCAGCACGTGCGCCTCGCTGCGGCAGTGGTACGTCGACCACACCATCGACCAGGTCGGGCCCTACGGCTGGAACGGCCAGATGATGTTCCCCGAGATGGAGAAGGCCGGCGTGCCCGCGGCCAGTCCACGTGCCGCGACGGACAGCGTCCAGAACGGTCCCACCGGCACGAACACGCAGGAGTCCGGGGTCGACGAGCCCGACGTGGCCAAGACCGACGGCCGGATCGTCGTACGCCTCGAGGGCCGGCGGGTGGTGATCACCGACGTCAGCGGACCCGCACCCCGCGAGCTCGCCACCTCGACGCTGCCGGAGGGCGACTACCAGGGCCTGCTCCTCGTCGACGGGCACGTGCTGGTGGCGGGCAACGCGCCCGCTCCGCGCTCCTACCCGGCTGGCTACCTGCCCACGGCGCGCAGCGTCCTCGACGACCTCGACGTCGTCGGACCCCTCGTCGCCACGGCTCGTCTCGCACTCGACGTGGTCGGGCACCCTGCTCTCGCTGCGCCAGTACGGCGACACGGTCCGTCTGGTCACCTCGACCGGGCTGCCCGCGCTCGACTTCGTCCAGCCCGGCAAGGGCCTCGGCCCGGCGCAGGCGACCGAGCGCAACAAGGAGATCGTCCGCGCGAGCACGATCCGGCAGTGGCTGCCCTCGGTGGACGTCGACGGCGGAGGCCACCACGCCATCGACTGCGCCAGCGTGTACCACTCTGCCGCCGAGGTCGGCGGGGACGCCGGGTCCGGTGCGTTCTCGCCCCGGGCCCTCGGCGTGCGGGTCGGACGACATCGACACCCTCGGCGTGTTCACCGTGCACCCGGGCGACCTCACCCCGGTGTCGTCGGTGGGCGTGACCGGCCAGGGCGCGCAGGTCTACTCGTCCTCGGACCGGCTCTACGTCTGGGACTCGGTCTGGGACGCGCCGTTCCGATCCGTGAGCCCGGGCGGGCTGGTCGTCCGGCCGCTGGCCAGCCCGTCGACCGAGGTGCACGCGTTCGCCCTCGACGGTGACGACACCCGCTACGTCGCCTCCGGCGTCATCGACGGGCAGGTCCGCGACTCCTGGTCCTTCGACGAGCACGACGGCTTCCTCCGCGTCGCCGTGACCTGGACCCGACGGCTGCCGATCGAGCTGCCCCGCACCTCGGCGGACTCCGGTGTCGCCTCAGGCCCGGTCGCGAGCCCGGTCTCGACCTTCGGCACCGACAACGGGGTCGTGGTGCTCGGCGAGCAGGACGGCCGGCTGGCCCCCGTGGGCGAGCTCCGTGGGTTGGGCCGCGGCGAGCAGATCCAGTCGGTGCGCTGGTTCGACGACCTCGCGGTGCTGGTCACCTTCCAGCAGACCGACCCGCTGTACACCGTCGACGTGGGCGACCCGGCGCAGCCCCGCCTGCTCGGTGCTCTGCACCTGCCGGGCTTCTCCTCCTACCTGCACCCGATCGGCGGCGACCGCCTGCTCGGGCTCGGCACGGTGGGTACCGACCTCCCCGGCGTCCAGCCGGCCGACGCCTCGAAGGCCGCCGTCTTCGACATCACCGACCCCACCCACGCTCGCCAGGTCGGCGAGACGGCGCTCGCGGACAACACCTGGCTGACGGTGGCCTCCGACCCGCACGCGTTCACCTGGCTGCCGACGGGCGTGGGCACGGGCACCGCGATCACCCAGGTCGAGCACGGCTCCGGCGCGGCCAGCCTGGTGGCCCTGCGCGTCGACGACCAGGGCCGGATCGTGGCCAGCGACCTGCCCTCGGCGGGCGGCTCGGAGCAGCGCGCCCTGCCGCTGCCCGGTGGTCGCGTCGCACTGTCGGGCAGCCGGGTACTTCTCTGGTCGCCCGGCGACGACCGCTGACCCGACGTACGGCTCGACGTACGCTCAGGGCATGTGCCGCAACATCCGGACCCTCCACAACTTCGAGCCGCCTGCGACCCGTGACGAGGTGCACGCGGCAGCGGTGCAGTACGTGCGCAAGATCAGCGGTGCGACCCGGCCCTCGCAGGCCAACCAGGACGCCTTCGACGAGGCGGTCGCCGAGGTCGAGGCGGCGACTCGGCATCTCCTCGAGCACCTGACCACGAACGCCCCGCCGAAGAACCGCGAGGAGGAGGCCGCCAAGGCCCGGGCCAGGGCGGAGCTGCGCTACGCCCGCGCCTGAGCTGCCGCTCGGCGCCGACCTGCTGCGCGGCCGCACGGTCGTGCTCACCGGGGCCGGGCTGAGCACCGACTCGGGCATCCCCGACTACCGCGGACCGGGCTCGGTGCCGCGCACGCCCGATGACCTACCAGGAGTTCGTCTCCGGGGCCGGAGCGCCAGCGGCACTACTGGGCCCGGGCGCACGTCGGCTGGTCGCGCATGGGCACGGCCGAGCCCAACGCCGGCCACCATGCCCTCGCTCGGCTGGAGGCACAGGGCCGGGTCTCGTTCCTGATCACGCAGAACGTCGACGGCCTGCACGAGCGCGCCGGCCAGCAGGCGGTCGTCGCCCTCCACGGACGCATCAGCGAGGTCGCGTGCCTCGACTGCGGGCACCGCACCCACCGCACGGCGATGCAGCACCGGCTGACCGAGGCCAACCCGGGCTGGATCGAGGCCCACGCCGACGTCGCCGCACGCCCCGACGGCGACGTGCTGCTCGAGGAGACCTCGGACTTCGTCGTGCCGGCCTGCGACGGCTGCGGCGGGCGGCTCAAGCCCGACGTCGTGTTCTTCGGCGAGAACGTGCCCCGGGAGCGGGTCGAGCGCTGCTACGCCGCCCTCGACGAGGCCGACGCCCTGCTGGTCGCCGGGTCGTCGCTGGCGGTGATGTCCGGCCTCCGGTTCGTGCGGTACGCCGCCAAGGCCGGCTTGCCGGTCGTCATCGTCAACCGTGGCTGGACCCGCGGCGACGACCTCGCCACCGTCAAGGTCGAGGCAGGGTGCAGCGAGTGGCTGACTCGCTGGACCTCAGGCGGGCGTGACGAAGATGTGCTCAGCGGCCTCGGTCTCGATCTCGGCGGTCTCGCCTGAGCTGCCGAGCAGCACGCCCTCGTCGGTGACGACCGCCGCGACCACGGCCCCGGGCATGGCCCCGGCCCGGCGCAGCGCGTGCATCAGGATCTCGTCCTTCTGCATCTCCTCGCTGATCCGGCGTACGCGCACCCGACGGGACTCGTCGCCGACGGCGGCGCTCAGCGCCTCGACGCCGTCGCGGAACTCCTCCCCCGTGCCCGTCTCGCCAAGCTCGCCGAGACCCGGGATGGGGTTGCCGTAGGGCGACTCGGTGGGGTGGCCGAGCAGCTCGAGCAGCCGCCGCTCCACGCTCTCGCTCATCACGTGCTCCCAGCGGCACGCCTCCTCGTGCACGAGCTCCCAGTCGAGGCCGATCACGTCGGTGAGCAGCCGCTCGGCCAGCCGGTGCTTGCGCATCACGCGGGTGGCGAGGTGGTGACCCTCGTCGGTCAGCCGGAGGTGGCGGTCGCCCTCGACCGTGACGAGTCCGTCGCGCTCCATCCGGGCGACCGTCTGGCTCACCGTCGGGCCGCTCTGGTGCAGCCGCTCGGCGATGCGCGCACGCATCGGGGTGATGCCCTCCTCCACCAGCTCGTAGATGGTGCGGAGATACATCTCCGTGGTGTCGATCAGGTCGCTCACGTGCTGCATTCTTGCCCATGTCACCAGCGGGCAGGCAGGGTGAAGGCGTGAGGGAGCCGCTCGTCGTCCAGTCGCGCTACCGCGGGCCCGCGAGGTCGGCCAACGGCGGCTACACCTGCGGAGCGCTCGCGCACGCGCTCGGCGACTCGATCGGCCGGCCGGTCGACGGTCCGGCTCTCGCAGCCGCCCCCGCTCGACGCGAGCATGCACCTCGACGACCACGGCGGCGGGCTGCTGCTCTCGTTCGGGGGCGCCGAGGTGGCCACCGCCGCGGTACGCCGACGGGGACGTCGAGCCCGTCGAGGGCGTCTCGTGGGCTGAGGCCACCGCGGCCAGTGCGTCGTACCCGGGCTTCCGCTCGCACCCGTTCCCGACCTGCTTCGTCGTGCGGCACCGAGCGGCCCGACGGCCTGAGGATCTTCCCCGGCGAGGTCCCGGCTGCCCACGACGGGCGCACGCGCGTCGCGGCGCCGTGGACCCCCGATCGCACGCTGTCGGCGGACTGGCACGAGTACGACGACCCGCTCACGTCGCGCCGACCTGCCCGCCACCTGGGCGGCGCTGGACTGCGTCGGCGGCTGGGCCGGCGACCTCACCGACCGGCTGATGGTGCTCGGAAGGATGACCGCGGTGATCGACGACCTGCCCGTCGTCGGCGAGCCGCACGTCGTGGTGGGAGAGGCACGGGGTGCCGAGGGGCGGCGTACCTTCACCGCCACGACGCTGCACGACGCCGACGGTCGGATCGTCGGCCGCGCCGAGCACGTGTGGGTCGGCGTGGACCCGGCCCGGTTCAACGGCTGACGCGCGGCCGGGCGGCCTCAGACCTGCGGGGTCTCCAGGGCGGCGTTGTAGCGGGCCAGCGACTCCACGAACGTCTGCAGGTCGCCGGGCTGCCAGGACGACAGTCGGCCGAGCACCTCGGCCCGCCGCTTGTCGGCGGCCGCCTCGAGCCGGCGAGCACCCTCGTCGGTGATGGTCAAGATCGCGGCGCGACGGTCGTCGGGGTCGGGGCTGCGCTCGATCAGGCCCGAGCTCCAGGAGCGACTGCACCTGACGGCTGACCGCACCCTTGTCGATGGAGAACAGGTCGACGAGGTCGCTCGCCCGGCGCGGTTCGTCCTGGAGCGCCACCAGCATCGAGTACCCGACGGGAGCGAGGTCGGGGTGCACCAGGTGGGCACGGTCGGCGATGAGGCGGCGCAACCGACGCACGAGCACTCCCATCTCGTGCTCGAGAGCTCGCATCGTGTCCTCGTCCGCCACGGTGTCAACCCTAGTTCCCCGGCCCCGGGGCGTGCGTGCACGAGGACGCGAACGACCCGGTGGCGTCCCGCTGGTCTGGTCAGCCTGACGACGAGGCCGTGGGCTGAGCAGCCTGGACGAGGCCCGACGATCTCGCGCGGGCACCGGCTGGCGGCTCGTGTCGAAGTCGGTGCCGAGGTACGCCGCGAGCTGATCGTCGTCGTAGTAGCTCCGATCGCCGTCCTCGTCACCGAGGTCGACGGCACCGATCAGGGTGTTGCCCTTGAGCGCGGCGAGCATCTCGGCCGCGCTGAGCCCGTAGCCGGGGTCGGCGTAGACGGCCAGGGCGACCTGGTCGCCGCTGGTGGCGGTGAGCAGGTTGTTGCAGACGGTCTCCCCCACGGCCCACCAGGGCGCCGCGGTGGGGTCGAGGTTGGCCGGGTTGGTGCCCGAGTTGGGCGCCCGGTCCTGGCGCACCTGGAGGGCGACCGAGGTGCCGGTGAACCGGTTCTCCCAGACCTGGACGTGCCCGCTGGAGACGATGTTGGCGGCGTAGACCCCCTCGATGTCGGTGTCCACGACGACACCGCCCTCGGTCTCCTCGATCTGGAGGCCGACGCGCGCCGGCGTGCCGAAGCCGGTCCGCACCTGCGCGCCGACGATCGTGGGGTGCCGGCAGGAGACGTCGGTCCACAGCCCGACGGCGCCGCCGGTGTCCTCGACGTACACGTCGGGGCTGAAGTAGAGGTCCGCCGAGCGGGTCATCTTCACGGCCGCGAGCTGGCCGTCCGGGCCGTGCTCGTCGCGGTTCACGCGCAGCACCTGGACCCTGCCGAAGGTGGTGCCGTCGGCGGTGGTGCCCAGGATCCCGGAGTAGCCGCAGCTGTCGACGGTGACCTTGGTGAGCACGAGGGGCACCTGGAAGGCGAGCCCCGCCATGGCGGAGTTGCTGATCAGGGGGCCGTCGAGCTCGGACCCGGCGGCGGTGCCACCGAAGTACACGGGGGCGTTGGAGCCGACGTGCGGCGACGTGGGCGCATAGCTGGTGACGCGCAGGTCGCCGTACAGGTTCGTCTTCCCGGCGCACTCGAGGGCGCGCGTCACGGTGCCCTGACCGTCGAGGACCGCGGTCTGCCCGGGGGGCACGATCACGGTGGTCTCGGCATGACGGGGCAGCTGCTGGCTGTAGCCGTAGTAGGTGCCGCCGACGAGGACGTTGACCGCCCCGGCCTGGATGGTCGCCCGCGGGTGGGCTCGGGTGCCGTCGTGGGTGTCGCGACCGTGCGGGGCGACCCACACGGCGTCGACCGGGATCGGGTGCTCGAAGGCGGCGCCCGGCGCCGGCGGCAGGTGGCCGGGACGTCGACACCCTCCTCGAGTCCCTCCTGCAGCGCCACCAGGGTCGCCACCACGGTCCCGAGACCCAGGACCAGCACGGAACGTCGGCTGAGCCCCACGGGGTCAGCGTAGGGCCGATGCGGGACGAACTCCCCGGAAAGGCAGCGACCCGCAGGCGTGGCTCTCGTGGGGGCCGCTCCGGGGAATCGGCGGAGTCCGGTGCGCCCAGCGATCCCGGGACCGCAAGCAGCGACCCGCAGGCGTGGCTCCTCGTGTGGAGGGCCGCTCCGGGGAATACGGCAGAGTCCGGATGCCCGGCGCCCGGGACGCGGCATCCGCCAGCGATCCCGGACCGGCATGCAGCGACCCGCAGGCGTGGCTCTCGTGTGGGGGCCGCTCCGGGAAATCGGCGAGAGTCCGGTGCGCCCGAGCGATCCCTGCCGCCCGAAATCCGGAGCGATCCCTGGACCGACCAAGCAGCGACCCGCAGGCGTGGCTCCTCGTGGGGGCCGCTCCGGGGGACGTGATCCCGGGATCGCCTGCGGGTCGGGTGACTGCTAGAGATTCGCCAGCTCGCTCACGACGGGACGGGCCCGACGCTCACCAGCCTGACGACTGATGTGGGCTGCTAGCGGGCAGCCACCTCACGCGTCCTGGAAGAAAACATTCTTCGGACCACCTCCTTTCCCGTGTGGGACCACGGTAGGCCGGACTCGGAGCCGACTCAACGCCTTTATCGGTGCATCGTCGCGGCCGGGCGCGGGTAAGAGGGGTCCATGAGCGACCAGAAGCCCGAGGACGGCCCCGAGGACGGCGAAGGCATCTCCGACGACCTCCTTCCCGAGGACGTCCGTCCTGATGAGGACAACCCGTTGGCCCGGCACCCCGAGCAGACCGGTGACGACGACGACACGATCGGCGCCGACCGCGAGGGCGACCCGGAGACGGCTCCGCTGAGCGAGGACGACGCCGACTACAGCGACTCCTCCGACGACTGAGCGCCCGCAACGTCATACGTCCTGGTCGCCATAGGCACCAGTACGTATGACGTCCGGGCCGGTCAGCCGGTGAGGGCGGCGGTGAACTGCGCCTGGTACAGCCGGGCGTAGGCGCCGCCGGCCTCGAGCAGCTCGTCGTGGGCGCCCTGCTCGACGATCGCGCCGTCCTCCATCACCAGGATCAGGTCGGCGTCGCGGATCGTGGAGAGCCGGTGCGCGATCACGAACGACGTGCGGTCGCTGCGCAGGGCGGCCATCGCGTTCTGGAGGAGCAGCTCGGTGCGGGTGTCGACCGAGGAGGTCGCCTCGTCGAGGATCAGCAGCGCCGGGTCGGAGAGGAACGCTCGAGCGATGGTCACCAGCTGACGCTCACCGGCGGAGAGGTTCGAGCCCTCTTCGTCGATGTGGGTGTCGTAGCCGTCGGGCAGCGAGTGCACGAACCGGTCCACGAACGTGGCTCGCGCGGCCTCCAGGATCTGCTCCTCGGTCGCTCCCGGCCGGCCGTAGGCGATGTTGTCGCGGATCGAGCCCTCGAACAGCCAGGTGTCCTGGAGCACCATGCCGATCTGGCTGCGCAGCGCCGAGCGGGGCATCGACGCGACGTCCACGCCGTCCAGGGTGATCCGGCCGTCGTCGAGCTCGTAGAACCGCATCACGAGGTTGACCAGCGTCGTCTTGCCGGCGCCGGTCGGGCCGACGATGGCGACCGTGTGGCCGGGCTCGGCGACCAGCGACAGGTCCTCGATGAGTGGGCGCTCCGGGTCGTAGGAGAACGACACGTGGTCGAAGCGGACCTCGCCACGACGCCGGCTCGCGTCGGCCGGCTCGCCGGTCGCGTCGGGCGACTGCTCCTCGGCGT
This sequence comes from uncultured Actinomycetota bacterium, assembly GCA_963756045.1. Lineage (GTDB taxonomy): Bacteria > Actinomycetota > Actinomycetes > Propionibacteriales > Nocardioidaceae > Marmoricola. The sequence continues at coordinate 314,895 of CAVWML010000001.1, read as the reverse complement.
CGAGGAGCTCGAAGACGCGCTCGGCCGAGGCGACCCCCGACTGGAGCAGGTTGGTCATGGACGCGACCTGCGTGAGCGGCTGGGTGAACTGGCGGGAGTACTGGATGAAGGCCTGGACGTCGCCCAGCGACATCGAGCCGTTGGCCACCCGGAGGCCGCCCAGCACGGCGATCACGACGTAGTTGAGGTTCCCGATGAACATCATGATCGGCATGATCAGCCCGCTGACGAACTGCGCCCCGAAGCTGGCCTTGTAGAGCTCGTCGTTCTCGCGGGCGAAGACCTCCTCGACCTCCTGCTGCCGGCCGAAGACCTTGACCAGCGCGTGCCCGGAGAAGGTCTCCTCCACGTGCGCGTTGAGCCGGCCCGTACGACGCCACTGGTCGATGAACATCCCCTGCGAGCGGGCCATCACCTGCTTGGTCACCAGGATCGACAGCGGCACCGAGATCAGCGCCACCAGGGAGAGCAGCGGCGAGATCCAGAACATGAACCCAAGCACCGCGATCACCGTGAGCAACGAGGTCATCAGCTGGCTCATGGTCTGCTGCAGCGTCTGGCTGACGTTGTCGATGTCGTTGGTGACCCGGCTGAGCAGCTCACCGCGCGGCTGCTGGTCGAAGTAGCTGAGCGGCAGTCGGTTGACCTTGTCCTCGACGTCGGAGCGCATCCGGAAGACGGTGCTCTGCACGACGTCGTTGAGCAGGAAGCCCTGCAGCCAGGACAGGGCCGAGGCGGTCACGTACACGGCGAGCACGAGCAGCAGCACGTGGCCGACGGCGGTGAAGTCGACGCCCTGTCCGGGGACGAGGTCCATCGACGAGACCATCGAGGCGATCTGGTCGTGACCGGAGGCGCGCAGTCCGGCGACGGCCTCGGCCTTGGTGCTCCCGGCGGGGAGCTTGCTGCCGATGAGCCCGGAGAAGATCAGGTCGGTGGCGTGACCGAGGATCTTCGGCCCGACCGCGGTCATCGTCACGCTCACGACCGCGAGCGCCACCACCGCGAGTGCCTTGACCCGTTCGGGGGCCATCCGCGCGACCATCCGCTTGGCCGACGGCATGAAGGTGGAGGCCTTCTGCCCGACCATGCCGCCACCGAAGGGTCCGCGGCCGGGTCCCGACCGGGCCGGCCTGGACCCGCTCGGTCTCCTTGAGCTGCGCCGGAGGGTCGCTGCGTGGTCGTCATGCCGCCTCCTCCGCGCTCAGCTGGGAGGCGACGATCTCCTGGTAGGTCTCGCACGACTCGAGCAGGTCGGCGTGCCGCCCTCGGCCCACGACCTCGCCGTCCTCGACCACGAGGATCAGATCGGCATCACGGATCGTCGACACCCGTTGTGCGACCACGAGCTGTGTCGACTGGCGGGTCACCGGCCGCAGCGCGGCGCGCAGCCGGGCGTCAGTGGCGAGGTCGAGCGCGCTGAAGCAGTCGTCGAAGAGGTAGATCTCGGGCCGCTTGATCAACGCACGGGCGATGGCCAGCCGCTGGCGCTGACCGCCGCTGACGTTGGTGCCGCCCTGGGCGATCGGAGAGTCGAGGCCGTCGGGCATGGCCTCGACGAAGTCGCGGGCCTGGGCGATCTCGAGAGCCTCCCACATCTCCTCGTCGGTGGCGTCGCCCTTGCCGTACTGGAGGTTGGACCGCACGGTGCCCGAGAACAACCAGGCCTTCTGCGGGACCAGCCCGATCGTCGACCAGAGCAGGTCCGGCTCGAGGTCGCGTACGTCGACGTCGTCGACCCGCACCCGCCCACCGGTGACGTCGAAGAGTCGTGCCACCAGGTTGACCATGGTGCTCTTGCCGGCGCCGGTCGAGCCGATCAGCGCCACGGTCTGCCCGGGATGTGCCTCGAAGGAGACGCCGCGGACGACCGGCACGTCGGCGCCGGGATAGCTGAAGTCGACGTTCTGGAAGACCAGCCGTGCCGTGGGTCCCGACCGAGGTGACCGGCGTCGCCGGCGGGGTCACCGACGACTCGGTGCCCAGCACGTCCATGATCCGGTCGGCGCAGACCGCCGACCTCGGGATCATCATCATCATGAAGGTACCCATCATCACGGCCATCAGGATCTGCATCAGGTAGGCGAGGTAGGCGGTCAGCGCACCGATCTCCATCTGGCCGTTCTCGACCCGGTGGCCGCCGAACCAGAGCACCGCGACCGAGGACACGTTGGCCACGAGCATCACGGTGGGGAACATCCCCGCCTGCCAGCGCCCGGCGCGGATCGCGACGGCGGTCAGGTCGGTGTTGGCGACGCTGAACCGCTCGGTCTCCTGCGGCTCGCGGACGAACGCGCGGACGACCCGCACCCCGGTGATCTGCTCGCGAAGAAGCCTGTTGACCTCGTCGATGCGCACCTGCATGGCCCGGAAGTTGGGCACCATCCGGCTGATGATGAACCCGATGGCGATGACCAGCACCGGCACCGCGACGGCGAGCAGCCAGGACAGGCCGAGGTTCTCGCGCATGGCCATCAGCACGCCGCCGACCATCATGATCGGCGCGGCCACCATCAGCGTGCAGCTGAGCAGGACGAGCATCTGCACCTGCTGGACGTCGTTGGTCTCGCGGGTGATCAGCGACGGGGCACCGAAGTCCTGCACCTCGCGCTGGGAGAACGCACCGACCCGGTGGAAGATGGCCGCGCGGACGTCCCGGCCGAAGCTCATCGACGTACGTGCGGAGAACCAGACGGCGGCGATCGAGCAGCATGATCTGCAGCAGGGCGACGCCGAGCATGATCGCGCCGGTGTGCACGATGTATGCGGTGTCGCCGGTCGCGACGCCCTTGTCGATGATGTCGGCGTTCAGGCTCGGCAGGTAGAGCGCGGCGACGGTGCCGATGAACTGCAGGGTGACGATCACCCACAGCCAGGACTTGTAGGGCTGGAGGTGGGTGCGGACGAGTCGGATCAACATCAGCGGCCCGCCCTCGACGGCGGCGACCTGAGCACGCCGTGGAGCATCACCTCGGCCACCTCGGCCGGGGTCAGCAGGTAGTCGGCGTAGGCCCCCGGGTGGCGCTGCCCGAGCACCAGCGAGCGGAGCACCGAGGCGGCCGTCTGTGGCGAGACTGCCAGCTCGGCGCGGTGGCCCTCGAACAGCTCGGTGAGACCGGACATCAGGGCCCGGTTGGCCTCGACGATGAACGGCGGGCCCTCCCCCTTGCGATGGCCCTTGTGGTCGTGCTCGCGCATCCACATGCCGCGCAGCAGCATCATCACGGCCATCACCCGCTGGGAGCGCTGCAGCAGGTAGTCGGCCGTGCGCTCGATCTTGGTGAAGAGGTCGGTCACCCCGGCGGTGGCCTCCGCGAGACCGTCACGCTCCACCTGGGGATCCAGCGTGCGCTCGGCGACCGCGAGCCACAGGGCGTTCTTGTCGGGGAAGACGCGGAAGATGGTGCCCTCGGCGATGCCGGCCGCCTCGGCGATCTCGCGGGTGGAGACCTCACCGCCGTGGTCGAGCAGCAGCGGCACCACGACGTCGACGATCGCGGCTCGGCGTTCGTCGGGAGGCAGGGCGGTGGCACGTGGGGACATAGTCACCAGAGTAAATGAGTGAGTGCTCACTCACAACTGGTTTCTCTACGGAGCGAGCCGGACGACCTCCCACCGCTCCCCCGCGCGGCGGTAGACGAGCCGGTCGTGCATCCGGCCCCGGCGCCCCTGCCAGAACTCCACCACCTCCGCGACGACGCGGAACCCGCCCCAGCTCTCGGGCAGCGGCACGTCCTGGCCGGCGTACCTCTCCTCGGCCTGGCCGAGCAGGGCGTCGAGCACCTCGCGCGAGGCGACCACCCGCGACTGCGGTGAGGCGACCGCGCCGAGCTGGGACTCGCGGGGGCGCGAGGCGAAGTACGCCGCACTCTCCTCGGGCGATACCCGCTCGACGGGCCCTTCGACACGCACCTGGCGCTGGAGCTCGTGCCAGGGGAAGAGCAGCGCGGCGCGCGGGTTGGCCGTCAGCTCGTCGGCCTTGCGCGACTCGTAGTTGGTGTAGAAGACGAAGCCGCGTTCGTCCACGGCCTTGAGCAGCACCATCCGCGAGGCCGGGAGGCCGTCCGCGGAGGCGGTGCTGACCACCATCGCGTTCGGCTCGTGCAGCGGAGCGTCGACCGCGTCGCCGAGCCAGCGCTCGAACATGGCCACCGGATCCGGGTCGAGGTCGGAGCGGCCCAGTCCCGCGTCGCCGTACTCACGACGCAGCGCCGCCAGGGTCTCGGGGTCGGGGGTGCTCACCACACCCAACCTAGTGGCGCTCCGGGACCGTCGTGCGGAACCTGCTGCGGTCCCCCGTACCGGCTCCAGGGCGGACCGTGCAGAATGCCAGGCATGAGCGACGGCAAGCCTGAGGTACATCACGGGCTCGAGGGCGTCATCGCCTTCGAGACACAGATCGCTGAACCCGACAAGGAAGGCTCTGCGCTGCGCTACCGCGGCGTGGACATCGAGGAGATCGTCGGACGGATCCCGTTCGAGAAGGTCTGGGGCCTCCTGGTCGACGGCTCCTACGACCCCGGACTGCCCCCGGCCGAGCCCTACAACATCGCGATCCACACCGGCGACGTGCGCGCCGACGTGCAGGCATCGGTCGCCATGCTGGCGCCGATGCTGGGCATGGGCCAGACCTACGACATCTCCGACGAGCAGGCTCGCCTCGACCTGTCACGCGTCGCGGTGATGGTGCTGTCGTACGCCGCTCAGTCGGCGCGCGGACTCGGCAAGAACATCGTGCCGCAGAGCGAGGTCGACCAGGGCAGCACGCTCGCCGAGAAGTTCCTGATCCGCTGGCGTGGCGAGGCCGACCCCAAGCACGTCAAGGCGATCGACGCCTACTGGAGCTCGGCCGCCGAGCACGGCATGAACGCCTCGACCTTCACCGCACGCGTGATCACCTCCACCGGCGCCGACGTCGCGGCCGCCTTCTCCGGAGCCATCGGCGCGATGAGCGGCCCGCTGCACGGCGGTGCGCCCTCGCGGGTGCTCGGCATGATCGAGGACGTCGAGAAGACCGGCGATGCCGCGGCCTACGTGAAGAAGCTGCTCGACGACGGCGAGCGGCTGATGGGCTTCGGCCACCGCGTCTACCGGGCCGAGGACCCGCGTGCCCGGGTGCTGCGGCGCACGGCGCGCGAGCTGAACGCCCCGCGCTACGAGGTCGCCGAGAACCTCGAGAAGGCGGCCCTGGCCGAGCTCCGCGAGCGCCGACCCGACCGCGTGCTGGAGACCAACGTCGAGTTCTGGGCCGCGATCGTGCTCGACTTCGCCGAGGTGCCCGCCAACATGTTCACCTCGATGTTCACCTGCGCCCGCACCGGCGGCTGGTCGGCGCACATCCTGGAGCAGAAGACGACCGGGCGGCTGATCCGCCCCTCGGCCATCTACACCGGCCCGGGCGAGCGCAAGGCCAGCGAGATCAACGGCTGGAACGCGGCCTGGGGCGACACCGACACCTCCGACGAGCTGGTCGGCGGCGCCGACGAGTAGCCGCCCGGCCGCCGTCACACCAGGCTGCGGGCGAAGCAGCGGTTGAGGGGGCTGTCGCGGTAGAAGCCGAAGGCCGGGATCTCCGCGTAGCCGCTGGAGACGTACAGCGCGATCGCCTCGGGCTGGGCGACCCCGGTCTCGAGCACCATCGCCTCGGCGCCGGCCTCGCGGGCGGTGTCCTCGAGGTGGGCGAGCATCGCGCGGGCGAGCCCGCGACGCGGGCGCCCGGTGCGACGTACATCCGCTTGACCTCCGCCGTCCGGCTGGTCCCGTCGACGAGAACGTCCGCACGCCGGCGCCAGGCTCCTGTCGCCACGGCCCGGCCGTCGAGGTAGCCGACGAAGAAGGCCCCGGCCGGCTCCACGAAGTACGACGGGTCGATCGGCGTCTCGTCGCGGCCGCCGTAGCGGACGACGTACTCCGCCTGGACCTCCTCGACCAACCGGGCCGCATCGGGGTGGTCTATCAGGACGCGGTCGATGCGCCATCCCGCGTCCCCCTGCATGGCTGGCACGATAGGCGGCGTGACAGACATCGTGATCCCCGAGGACCTCAAGCCCGCCGACGGTCGCTTCGGCGCCGGACCCTCGAAGGTACCGGCGGGCGCGCTCGAGGCGCTGGCCGCGACCGGCACCTCGCTGATGGGCACCTCGCACCGGCAGGCACCCGTGCGCGCGGTCGTGGGCCGGGTCATCGAGGGCCTGACCGAGCTGTTCTCGCTGCCCGACGGCTACGAGGTGGTGCTCGGCAACGGTGGCGCCACGGCGTTCTGGGACGTCGCCACCTTCGGGCTGATCCGCGAGAAGAGCCAGCACCTCACCTTCGGCGAGTTCTCCTCGAAGTTCGCCAAGGCGGTGGCGGCCGCCCCCTTCCTCGCCGAGCCGAGCGTCATCTCCGCCGAGCCCGGCTCGCGTCCCGACCCGGTCACCGAGGACGGCGTGGACGCCTACGCGTGGGCGCACAACGAGACCTCGACCGCGGTGATGGCGCCGGTGCAGCGGGTCGGCGACGCCGACTCGCTCGTGCTGGTGGACGCGACCTCGGGGGCCGGCGGCCTGCCGGTCGACCTCACCGAGGTCGACGCCTACTACTTCGCCCCGCAGAAGGCGTTCGCCTCCGACGGTGGCCTCTGGATCGCGCTGATGTCGCCGGCCGCGCTGGAGCGCGCGGCCTCGATCGCCGCGAGCGGCCGCTGGATCCCGGCGTTCTTCGACCTGCCGACCGCGATCGACAACTCGCGCAAGAACCAGACCTACAACACCCCGTCGGTGGCCACGCTGTTCCTGATGGCCGAGCAGCTCGACTGGATGAACGGCCGAGGTGGGCTCAAGGGCATGGTCGAGCGCACCACCGCCTCGAGCGAGGCCCTCTACGGCTGGGCCGACCGGACGTCGTGGACCACGCCGTACGTCCCCGACCCGGAGCACCGGTCGCTGGTGATCGGCACCATCGACTTCGACGAGTCGATCGACGCCGACACGATCGCGGCCACCCTGCGGGCCAACGGGATCGTCGACACCGAGCCCTACCGCAAGCTGGGCCGCAACCAGCTGCGCATTGCGATGTACCCGGCCATCGACCCGGCCGACGTCGAGGCGCTGACGCGCTGCATCGACCACGTGGTCGAGCACCTCTGATCGCGTGCCGATGAGGTTCCTCGAACCGGGCCGGGAGGTCGAGGACGCCGCTGGCGCCGTACGCCGCGGTCGACCGGCGTGCGCCGGACGGACGGGCCTGGGTGACCGCGCACATGGTCGCCGGGCTCGACGGCTGCACCAGCGTCGGTGGCCGCGTCGGAGCCCTGTCGACCGCCCCCGACAAGGCGCTGTTCAGCGACATGCGCACCCTCGCCGACGTCGTCCTCGTCGGTGCGGGCACCGTGCGCCAGGAGGGGTACGGGCCCGTCCGCCTCTCCCTCGAGCGCACGGGTTCGCGCACCGAGCGGGGCCTCCCACCCACTCCCCCGGTGGCCGTGGTCTCGCGCTCGCTCGACCTGGACTGGGCGGCGCCGGCCTTCGCCCGGTCGCCTGTCCACGCCCCGACGATGGTCGTCACCTGCGAGTCGGCCCCGCCCGAGCGCCTGGCCGCTGCTCGCGAGCACGCCGAGGTCGTGGTGGCCGGGGACGAGTCCGTCGATCCGGACGCGATGCTGGCCGCACTGTCGGCGCGCGGCTTCGCGCACGGTGCTGTGCGAGGGCGGCCCGCACCTGCTCGGGCAGCTGGTCGCGGCCGACCGCGTCGACGAGCTGTGCCTCTCGATCGCTCCGATGATGGGTGGCGACCCGCTCCCGGTGGCGGTGTTCGGGCCCGGCGACCCGTTGCGCGGCTTCGACCTCGCCCACGTCCTGCGCGACGGCGACACGCTGTTCCTCAGGTACGTCCGGACCCGGGATGCCGACCGTGGCTGAGGACGCGGTTCGGCTCCCTGATGGCCTCCCTCGACCCACCCATGGTCGTGGTCACGACGGCCGTCGCAGGCGAGCGCGCGGGGTGCCTGGTCGGCTTCCACTCCCAGTCCTCGATCGATCCGCCGCGCTACGACGTGTGGCTGTCCAAGGCCAACCACACCTACCGCGTCGCGCTGCGCTCCACCCACCTGGCCGTGCACCTGCTCACCGCCGACGACCTCGCGGTGGCCGAGCACTTCGGCACGCTGACGGGTGACGAGGTGGACAAGTTCGCCGACGTCACGTTACGTGGACGGCCCGCACGGCGTACCCCTGCTCGAGCAGTGCCCCCACCGGATCGTGGTGCGGCGCACCGCGCTCCTCGACGAGGGCGGTGACCACGTCTGCCTGGCCGGGGAGTGCCTCGACGCGCACACGACGGGTCGTTTCCGGCCGCTGCGCCTCTCCGACGTCGACCACCTGGTGCCGGGCCACGGCAACGACGAACGCGCCGCCCCGCCGACGGGCTGAGTCTCAGAGAGCCCGGCTGACCTTCTCGTACGTCGCGGCGTCGAAGGCCACGATGCGGGCCTCCTCGACCTCGGTGTCGGTGGAGCGCAGCGTGTCGACCGCGGCAGCGACGGCGTCGTCCTTGGGCCATCCGTAGATGCCCGGCGGAGACCAGCGGGAAGGCCACCGTGCGCGCACCGAGCTCGTCGGCGACGCGCAGCGCGTTGGCGTAGCACGACACGAGCAGCGACCGGTCGCGCTCACCGGCCGTGAAGTTGGGGCCGACGACGTGGATCACCCACGTGGCCGCGAGGTCGCCGGCCGTCGTCCAGCCGGCCTCGCCGGTGCCCAGTCCGTGCGGGAAACGCTTCCGGCAGTCCTCCAGCACGGCCGGCCCGCCGGCCCGGTGGATGGCGCCGTCGACGCCGCCTCCTCCGCGCATCGCGCGGTTGGCCGCGTTGACGACCGCGTCGACCGCCTGCTCGGTGATGTCGCCCTGGACGACCTCGACCCTCATCCTTGCCTCCTCCGCACGGCAGCCCCCACGCCGAGCGCGCCCGCGAGGACGACGCCGGCCACCGCGAGCCACGGCCAGCGACGGGTGGTCCCACCCGTCGGCACCTCCAGAGTGTGCCCCGACGAGGGGCCGACGCTCGCCGGGGGCGGTGTCGAGGAGGACGGCGAGGCGAGGCAGGCGGAGGCGAGGCCGACGGCTCGGCGCGACCGGTGACCGCCTCGGCCAACGCCGTGGGCAGCTCGATCCGCAGAACAGGTTGGTGCACCCCCTCGGAGCTGAGCAGGATCCGGCCGCCGGAGCCGACCGAGATCCCCTCGCCCTGGCGCTGGGCGGGCAGCCCGAAGCCGCCGATCCTCCGGAAGCCCGGGAACGTGTAGACCGCCGCCGAGAAGTAGCTGCGGACGATCACGTGGTGCCCGTCGGGGAGCAACGCGGCGTCCGTCGCGAAGTCCGGCACCCGCGCGACCCGCACCAACGCGTTGACCCGACCCGGGTCGAGGTGGCGCGGAGCCAGGTAGACCGCGCCGCCGGTGAACGCCTTGGTCACGATGTACAGCCGCCCGGACGGGGCGCGAGCAGCGACTCGGCGTCGTGCGGGCCGTCCGGGTAGGCGAGTCGGTACGACGTCGGCCGCACGTCGAGCCGACCGCGGATCACCGGGGCGCGCGCGACGCTCACGTAGGGGCGGTCGCGGGCGTTGTCGCCGATGTCGCCGACCCAGACGTCGGAGCCACCGGCGGGGGCAAGGGCCTCGATGTCGACGCCCGGGACCTGCAGGTGGGTGATGCCCACCGTCTCGCCCGTGCGGGCGTCGACGTCGAACAGGTCGGGCGCGTTGCCGGAGTCGTTGGCGGTGACCACGGTGCTGCCGAGGTCGATCAACGCGCTGGACTCGACGATCGCGGGGTCGCGGAACCGGAACACGACGTCGTCCCCGGCCGTCGCCGGGGCTGCCATGACCGTGACCGCGAGCAGCGCCGACCGAGGCCGGCGAGGCCTGCGCGCATCAGGCGTCCCCGAGCAGCACGGCGAGGTGCGGCTCGACGTGCCACGCACCGGCCAGGGCGGCGTACTCCTCACGGCTGCGGGTGGCGCCGGCCCCACCCGTGCGGACGGCGCGCAGCAGGGTGTTGCGTGGCGTGTGCTCGCTGTCGACGAACTCGACCACCTCGACGCGGTAGCCGTGGGCGCGCATCAGCGAGGCCCGCAGCGCGTCGGTGAGCGTGTCGGCCAGTCGCTCGCGCAGGATGCCGTCGCGGAGCAGGGCGCCCTGGTCGTGCGCGGCGTCCGTGCGGCGCAGCTGGGCGGAGATGTCGTGGTGGCAGCAGGGGGCGGCGAGGACCAGTGGGGCCTCCCACTGCACGGCCCGGGCCAGTGCGTCGTCGGTGGCGGTGTCGCACGCGTGCAGGGCCAGCACGATGTCGGGTGCCGCTCGGCCGGCTCGACGTCGGCGATGCCGGCGGCCACGAAGTCCACCTCGTCGGCGATCCCGAGCGCTCTGCGCGATCTCGGGGTTGTGCCGCCGGGACTGCTCCTTGACGTCCACCCCGGTCGTGCGGACCGGGAAGCGCTCGCGCAGCCAGGCGTGCGCGGCGAAGGTCAGGTAGGCGTTGCCGCAGCCGAGGTCGACCACGCGCCACGGATCCTCGGCGGTGGGCGTGCGCAGAGCGCCCGCGCGCTGGGCCTCGGTGACGGCCACGCCGAGCTCGCGCACGAGCTCCTCGACCTGGTGGTACTTCGCCCGGCGCGACGGCTTCACCCGGCCGCTGGGCGTCGGAGATGCCGAGGGCGACGCAGCACGGGATGGTCCTCGGGCAGCAGTCGCGGCTTGGCGCGGTCGTGGCCGCGATCCGGCGTCGCGGGCTCGGCGCGGCCGCGCGCTGTGCAGGAGCGGGTCGGCCCTTCTTGGTCACGCGCAGCTGGTGGGCCGTGGTCGTCGTGTCGACGTGCCAGTTGGAGAACGGCATCGCGAGCAGCTCGTCGAGCGGCAGCCGCGGCGTCCTCGTGGTTGGCCGTGTGGGCCTGCGTCTCGTCGTACGAGGTGACCTGGAGGCGGCGCCCGGCCGCGAGGTCGACGTACCGCAGCTCGACGCGGCGCCACGGCGCGGCCGGCTCACCCCGGCGGCGGCCGGTGGCGAGCGCGCGGACCAGGTGCTCGTCGTCGAGCAGCGCGGCTCGCAGCACGGCGAGCGCGTCGTCGAGGTCGGTCATCGGATCACTTCACGAGGGCGGCGATCACGACGATGAGGATCAGCCCGCCGAGTGCCACGGGGATGACCATCCGGCGGTAGCGGGGATGCACGTCGCGAGTGTATTCAGGCGGCGAGAAGCTCGTCGGCGGTCTCCTGGGCGGAGGGCCCGACTCGGCGACCGAAGGGGTACCAGGGGCCGACCTTCAGCCCGCGGTAGACCAGCACGGCGATGCCGAGGCCGAGCAGCGACATCAGCGCCGCCGCCGATCAGCATCCAGCGCGCCCCGAAGGTGGCACCGACCCAGCCGATGACCGGAGCGCCGATCGGCGTCCCGCCCATGACCAGCGTCATGTAGAGCGCCATCACACGGCCTCGCATCGCGGGTTCGGTGCTGAGCTGGACGGTGGTGTTGGCGGCGTTGAGCATCGTGATGAGGCAGAGCCCGAGCAGCGGGGTGACCAGCGCGAAGGCGAGGTAGGTCGGCATCAGGCCGAGGAAGATCTCGACGACGCCGAAGGCCACGCCGGCCAGGATGACCAGCCGGGGACGCGGCCTGCTCGTGCGCCGGGCGGCGAGCAGGGCGCCGGTGAGGGAGCCGATCGCCAGGGTGGTGCCGAGGAGGCCGTACTGGCTGGCGCCCTTGCCGAAGACCTGGGTGGCCATCAGCGCGGAGGTCATCTGGAAGTTCATCCCGAACGTGCCGGCGAAGAACCCGGCCACGAGCACCATCTTCAGCACCGGCCGGTTGCGGACGTAGCGGACGCCGTCGCGGATCATCCCCTTGCCGCGCGGCGCGCGCTCGATCTCGGTGAGCTCGGAGGGCCGCATCAGCTGGAGGGCGCCGATCACGGCGATGAAGCTGATGCCGTTGAGGGCGATCACCCAGCCGGTGGCCTCGATGCCGGAGCCGAGCGCGGCGATCAGGATGCCGGACAGCGCCGGGCCGAACACGCGCGCGAGGTTGAAGGAGGCCGAGTTGAGGCTGACCGCGTTGGTCAGGTCGTCCGGGCCGACCATCTCGCTGACGAACGACTGGCGTGCGGGGGCGTCGAAGGCGGCACCGGCGCCCAGGCAGAGCGCCGCGACGAAGACCATCCAGGACTGGGCGATCCCGGTGAGGGCGACGGCGGCGAGCCCGAGCGAGCACAGTCCCATCCAGGCCTGGGTCAGCTGGAGCAGCCGCCGCTTGTCCACGCGGTCGGCGACCAGGCCGGCGTACGGCGAGAGCAGGAGGATGGGCAGGAACTGGAGCCCGGTCGTGATGCCGAGCGCGGTGCTCGCCTGGGCGGCGCTGCCGTGGTGCAGCTGCAGGACGAGCCAGTCCTGGGCGACCCGCTGCATCCAGGTGCCGGTGTTCGAGATGACGCCGCCGGTGGCGTACAGGCGGTAGTTGCGAACGCGCAGTGCTCGGAACGTGGGGCTCAACTAGTGGCCAATCTCTGGATCAGGGGGGCGGCCTGCCGCAGCAGGTCGCGCTCGTCGGGGGTCAGCTCGCGCAGGCGCCGGGCCAGCCAGGCGTCGCGCCGGCGGCGGTCGGCGAGGAGGATCGTCGCGGCCCTTCTCGGTGATGTCGACCAGCACCTGCCGGCCGTCGGTGTCGTGCGGCCGGCGGGAGAGGTAGCCCTCCTCGACCAGGCAAGTTCACCGTGCGGGTCATCGAGGGCGGCTGCACGCGCTCGTGCGCGGCGAGCCTGCCGATCGGTGCACTCCCCCTCGCGGAAGAGGACACCGAGGGCGCTCAGCGAACCCACGCTCAGCGGGTTGTCGGGCTCGCGCTCGGCCCGCAGGCGTCGCGACAGGCGGGCGACCGAGAGTCTCAGCTCGCTCGCGAGCCCCGCGTCAGTGCGGGCGGCGGATTGCAGCGTGGGCATGTCGTTAGCATAACTCATTACCTAGGCTAACGATCTCGTGCCCCCGAAGCGAGCTCGCGAAGGCTTCGAGGCTTGAGGAGGTCGGCTCAGGTCGGCAGCGAAGCAAGGAGCTGAGCGAGCCGTCTCGAAATCCTGATGCCGAAGACCGGGCGGCTCCGGTGGTCGTCACCCGCGCGCCGGGTCGCCGTACGAGGAACGGACGAATCGGTGAGGGTGGACGGTCCACCCGGGCGCCCGGGTGAACCGGCAGCGCCCCTCAGGTGACCAGCTGGGTGATCGGGTGGATCGCGAAGTAGAGCACGAACATGGCGCTGATCACCCACAGCAGGGGGTGGATGGCGCCGGGCTTGCCGCGCACGATCTTGATCAGCACGTAGGTCAGGAAGCCGGCGCCGATGCCGACGGTGATCGAGTAGGTGAACGGCATCAGGACGATCGTCAGGAAGGCCGGGATGGCGATCTCGAGGTCGTCCCAGGAGATGCCCTTGACCTGCTGCATCATCAGGAAGCCGACCAGGATCAGGGCGGGGACGGCGGCCTCGCTCGGGATCACGGCGACGAGCGGCGCCAGGAAGATCGAGAACAGGAAGAGCACGCCGGTGACGACCGAGGCCAGTCCGGTGCGCGCGCCTTCACCGACACCCGAGGCCGACTCGATGTAGGAGGTGTTCGAGGAGACCCCGGCGGCACCACCCGCGGCGGCCGCGACCGAGTCGACGATCAGGATCCGGCGCGTCCCGGGGGGTACGCCGTCCTCGTCGAGCAGTCCCGCCTCCGCGCCGATGGCGGTCATCGTGCCCATCGTGTCGAAGAAGTCGGCGAGCATCAGCGTGAAGATCAGCAGGATCGCCGACACGACGCCGATCTTGGAGAAGGAGTCGAACAGGTCGAACTGGCCGAGGGTGCCGAAGTCGGGGGTGTCGAAGATCTTGTGCGGCCACGAGGGCACGGTCAGGCCCCACCCCGTCGGGTTCTTCGCACTGCTTCCGGTGAAGTGACCGATCGCCTGCACGATCATCGCGACCACCGTGGTGACCAGGATCGAGATCAGGATGGCGCCCTTGACCCGCTTGACCCACAGCGCGATCAGCAGCACCAGCCCGAAGATGAAGACCAGGGTCGGCCAGCCCTCGAGCGAGCCGGTGGGGCCGAGCTGCACCGGGACCGTGGTGTTGGCGGCATCCGGGATGCGGCGCACGAAGCCGGCGTCGACGAAGCCGATGAACGCGATGAACAGGCCGATGCCGACGGAGATGGCGACCTTGAGCTGCCCCGGGACGGCGTGGAAGACGGCTTCTCGGAAGCCGGTGAGGACGAGGACCAGGATCACGATGCCCTCGAGGACGATCAGTCCCATCGCGTCGGCCCACGACATCTGGGAGGCGATGGTGAAGGCGACGAACGCGTTCAGCCCCAGGCCGGTGGCCAGCGCCAGCGGGTAGTTGGCGACCACGCCCATCAGGACGGTCATCACACCGGCCACGAGCGAGGTGCCGGCGGCGATCATCGCCAGGTTGTCCGGCGGCGCCGCGCTGCCCAGGAACTTGCCGTCGATGTCCTTGGCGTAGCCGAGGATGAGGGGGTTCAGCACGATGATGTAGGCCATCGTGAAGAACGTGACGACGCCGCCTCGCACCTCGCGGCCGACTGTCGAGCCACGCTCGGTGATCCTGAAGAACTTGTCCACGCGCGCATCCAACCAGAACCCGTGTTTCGGGCGCGTGTCGGACACTCGTGGAGGTGCCCGGCCGTACGTCGTGTTTGGATGGCCGCATGCGGCCTGAGGACGACCAGCCGATGGTCCACGAGATCGGCAACCGCACCTACATCGTGGCCGACGTCGAGCCCCTGGACGTCGACGGCGTCCGCACCATGCAGGTCGGCACTCTGCTGTGGGCCTTCGCCCTGGTCGTGCTCCTCCTGCTGCGCGACCAGCTCGAGGATGACGGCCACGGTTGGTGGATCTGGGTCGCCGTCGTCGGGCTCGGCCTGGGCCTGATCGGCTGGGAGCACACCACCCGCCGCCGGCGGCGACGCCACCGGGCGAACGCTGCGGCGGGGCCCCGCCGTCGTGAGCTGGATCTACTACAGCGCGACCTCCCTCGACGGATTCCTCGCCGACCCCGACGACTCGCTCGAGTGGCTCTTCCGTCAGCACGACGACCCGGACGTGCAGTCCTACTACGAGCGGTTCATCGGCGGCGTCGGCGCCGTCGTCATGGGCGCCACGACGTACACCTGGGTCACCGACCATCTCCGCGGCTCCGGTGAGGACTGGCCCTACGAGGTCCCCTCGTTCGTGTTCACCCACCGCGAGCTCGAACCGGTCGCCGCGAACGTGCGCTTCGTCTCCGGCGAGGTCACCGCGGTCGCGGACGAGATCACGTCGGCCGCCGGGGGTGCCGACGTCTGGGTCGCGGGCGGCGGTGACCTGGCCGGTCAGTTCGCCGAGGCCGGGCTGCTCGACCGGGTGGCGGTCTCGATCGCGGCCGTGACGCTCGGGGCCGGGCGGCCGCTGTTCCCGCGCCGACGCGACCTGCGCCTCGTCGAGGTCGAGCGCGACGGCGACTTCATCCTGGCCGTCTACGACGACGCCGGCCCGCTCACCGAGGACCGGCCGACGTGACGAGGTCCCGGCACCGGCGCCGAAGCGCTGATGCCGGGACCCGACGTCACGGTGTGCTCAGGCGAGCAGCTTGGCCTTCGCCTGCTGGAACTCCTCCTCGGTGAGGGTGCCGTCGGTGCGCAGCTTGGCGAGGCGCTCGATCTCACCTGCCGCGCCGCCCGAGGGGCCGGCCACGTTCTGGACGTAGCTGCGCATCGCGTCGTCGCGCCGTTGGGCCTCCGCTGCTGCGTGCTCGCCCATCTTCCGGCCACGGGCGATCAGGTACACGAAGACACCGAGGTACGGAAGGATGATCACGAAGATGATCCAGGCCGTCTTGGCCCACCCGTTCATGTCGTCGCTGCGGAAGATGTCGGAGAAGACGGTGATCAGCAGCCAGATCCAGATGACGAACAAGAAGAAGTACAGCATGCTGATGAAGACGCCGCCGAGGGGATACGCCGATTCGGTGATCACGGGTTGTGCTCCTGTCGGTTCGATGCGGTGCGACTGCCGTGCAGGCAGTCGAGATCGACAGGGCCAAGCGTGGCTGGCAGGTGGGTGGCACGACACCACCCGTCACGGGGTGGTCACGCGTGCTCCTGCGGGAGTGCGGGGTCTTGGCGCCCGGCGCGGAGCAAGGAGATCGACGGTCCGGCGCTGAGCCCGTGGGCGACCACCGAGATGAAGATCGTCCACACGACCGCCTGCGCGGCAAGTCGGTCCAGCGACGACGAGTCGAGTTGCAGGGCATGCATCGTGTGCATCAGGAAGACCACCGAGGCCAAGCCGCGGGGTCCGAACCAGCCGACGAACAGCTTCTCGCGCAGGTCGAGGTGCACGTTGCCCCACAGCGCGACGAGCACCGGCAGGATCCGGGCCGCCGTCAGGACGAGCGCGGCGAAGACGAGCGCGGAGACGCTCGGTGACCGGGTCAGCAGCGGGCCGACGAGCAGGGCGCCGAACAGCGCCCAGACGGCGTACGAACCGAACACCCCGAGCGTCTCGGTGAAGAGCGTGGCGGGCTGCAGAGCCCCGCGCGAGACCATCGCGAAGACGAGTCCGGCCAGGAACGCCGAGACGAAGCCGTTGCCTCCGGCGAGGTCCGCGGCCGCATAGCTGAGCACCGCCAGCGTCACCACCAGCAGCGACGAGGAACGAGGCCCGGACCATCGGTGCGATTGAGCTGACATCCCGAGCCTGGCGCCAAGACCGCCCACCAGGCAGGCCACCACGACCGCGACGAGGATGCCGCGCACCGACTCGACCAGCCACCCCTCCCCCGGGTGTTCCTCGGCGGCCACGATCGCCACGAACAGGGTGACGAACGGGGTGGCGATGCCGTCGTTCAGGCCGCTCTCGACGTTCAGGGCGGTGCGGATGCGCTCCGGCACGCGCAGGCTGTTCATCACCGGCAGGCTCAGCGCCGCGTCGGTCGGGGCGAGCATGACCGCGACCAGTCCAGCGATCCCCCAGGTGACCCCGACCAGCACCGTGTGCCCGACGAGGGCGCCGGCCACCATGCAGAGCGGCAGGCCCACGGCGAGGAGACGGACCGGCGTGCCCCCGCTGTGCTTCAGCATCGAGACCCGGAGCCGGGAGGCGTCGGTGAAGAGCAGGAGCACCAAGGTCATCTCGGTGACCACCTGGACGAACTGGCCGTCCACGGGGAGCACGACCACCCCGGTGGTCGCTCGCCCGAGGACGACGCCGGCGACGAGGAACACGAGGGGGCCGCTGATCGAGAACCGCTGTAGCCGGTGGGCGCTCAGCGCGTACCCGACCGTGACCAGGCCCAACAGGACGGTTGCTTCCATGGCGGGACTCTGGCCTGTGTCAGCCGGACGGCCTCGGCTCAGAACTCCTCGAGGTCGTCGCGACTCAGTGTGTCGAAGACGTGGTCGGCGAGCGGCGGCGGCAGCTGCTTCTTGCGCAGCTGGGCCTCGGAGTGGGCGCCGCAGCCGTGGTTGAGGGCCACGACTCGACCGTCGTCGTTGGCGTACTCGTTGGCGCACACGCCGAAGAGGTCCGCGAGCGGTCCGGCGATCCGCACCATGAACCCGCAGCCGACGCACCGGCCAGGGGCCGACTGGGCCATCGGGACGTCAGGTCCGGCCTCTCCGTCGTACCACCGCTGTGCCGCCAGGTCGCGACCCTCCAGCGAGAGCGTCCGCGCCCGGCCGAGGCCCAGCTCGGCGACGGCGAGCTCGACGACGTCGTCGTCGTCGCCCGCGAGGTACGTCGGCACCAGCCGCGGGTCGTCCTCGTCGGCAGGCAGCAGGTCGCCGGGCGACATGTCGCCGGGCTGGATCCGGTCGCGCCAGGGCACCCACGCCGGGGCGATGATCGCCTCGTCGCCGGGCAGGAGCACCACCTCGTCGACGGTCACGTCGGGCTCACCAGGCGCGTGGGCGACGATCACGGCCCACGCCCAGCCCCGGTAGCCGCCCTGCGAGCAGGCGAACCGGTGGGTCACGACGCCGTCCTCGGCGAGGACGCCGAGGTGGTCGCCGACGACGTCGGCACCGACTTCCGCCACAAGAGCGGCCCGGGCCGCGTCGCGCGCCGCGAGGGCGACGGGATCGGCGTCCGCGTCGCGGTGGAGCTCGGCTGGGGCCATCACGCCCGCGATTGTCCCCCATCGGCGGCCGTCCTGTCGTGTCGGCCCGCCGCGCAGCCGAGTCGGGGCGGCAGGGTGGGGGCGGAGTTGGCAGGATGGCGGCATGGACGACGAGGAGCGGGGACCTGCTGCAGCGGCAGCTGGCGCCTCTCCTCCTGGCCGGGCGCGGCGCGCTCTCGGCGCCACCGGCCGCGGTCTGCGCCGCACGGGTCAGGCCACCGGGAACGCCGCGACGTACACGGTGCGCCAGGCCCGGCGCGCGTCGCACGCCGAGGGTGCGGGCGACTCCGGGCTGTTCCGCCTGATCGAGCTGCACGCGTTCAACGCCGCGGGCGACGCGGCCGTCGCCATCGCGCTGGCCGGCACCCTGTTCTTCGCCCAGCCCGGAGAGGCCCGCGGCCACGTCGCGCTCTTCCTCGGCATCACGATGATGCCGTTCGCCGTGGTCGCGCCGCTGCTCGGACCGGTGCTCGACCGGTTCAGCCACGGCCGCCGCTGGGCGATCGGCACCACGATGGCCGTCCGGGCGTTCCTCTGCTGGCTGATGGCGGGGGCGATCGCCGACAAGTCCCTCGCGATCTACCCCCTGGCGCTCGGTGTGCTCGTCTCCTCCAAGGCGTACGGCGTCGCCCGGGCCGCCACCGTGCCGCGGCTGCAGCCGCAAGGGCTGACCCTGGTCAAGGCCAACAGCCGCATCTCTCTGGCCGGTGTGGTCGGCGCCGCCATCTCCGCGCCGCTGGCCGGCCTCGCCGCGACGTTCGGCGGCCCCTGGGTGCTGCGCTACGCGTTCGCTGTCTTCGCAGCGGCCACCGTGCTCTCCGTGCTGCTGCCCGCGGAGGCCGACGCCACCACCGGTGAGCTCCCGGTGACCCTGAGCGACAACCCGAAGAAGTTCCGGATGCCCGGCGCCGTGGTGTTCGCGCTGCGCTGCAACGCCGGGCTGCGGATGCTCTCGGGCTTCCTGACGATGTACATGGCCTTCCTGCTGCGCCAGCACCCCCTGCCCGGCTGGGAGGACAAGACGACGCTCCTGATGGGTCTGGTCATCGGCGCCGCCGGCCTCGGCAACACCGTCGGGATCAGCCTGGCGTCGGTGCTGCGCAAGGTCACGCCGTCGATCACCGTGGTGGTGGCGCTGCTCGCCGACGCGGTGGCCGCCGTCGTGGCGGCTCTCTTCTACGGCCTCGTCGCCGCCGTCCTGCTCGGCCTGACGGCGGGCGTGGCCCAGGCGATGGGCAAGATCTCGCTCGACGCCACCATCCAGCGCGACGTACCCGAGCGGAACCGCACCTCGGCGTTCGCCCGCTCCGAGACGCTCCTGCAGCTGTCGTGGGTGGTCGGCGGCTTCATCGGCATCGGCATCCCGCTCAAGATCGGCGACACCTGGGTCCCGGGCCTCGGTCTCGGCACGCTCGCCACCCTGATGGTGCTGTGGACGCTGTTCGTGCTCGTCCGCCGGCCCGTGCGCGCACGAGCAGCGGCTCCGGAGGAGTCGACCGTCGGTCAGTGAGCGACGGCGACCCTGCGGGCGACGCCGGAACCGGCGCCGACCAGGGTCATCACGACGATCGGGAAGAGGTAACCGCCCAGCAGGTACCACCCGGGCACGTTGACGATCCGAGGGATCGCCCACAGGAAGGCCACCGCCGCCAGCCCGATGCCGCAGGCGAATCCCGCCGTGGCTCCCGAGGCGCGGTCGAAGAACCGGCGCCGGCTCGCCATCAGGTCGGCGGGCAGGATCGCGATCACGTCGAGCAGGTGAGCCATCACTCCCAGGTGGGAGAACTGCACCCCCGGGTCGAGCGCCACGGCCACCAGGCTCGCGCCGAAGGCCACCCCCGCCACCATCACCCCGGCGCCGGCCCGCGCGCTGCTGACCACTGCGACCAGGGCGACGGCGTACGGCGCGATCCAGCTCAGCCGCGCGAGCCAGTAGGTGGTGTCACCGAAGGTGGCGTGACCCACGAGGGTGGCAGGTGTCAGCCACTCGTTGCCGATCGCGAGGAGCACCGCGACCACGAGGCAGGCGCGTACCCGCCGGTCGCGGAGCACGGTGGGCCTAGAGCTCGAGCTCGTCGGCGAGACCGCGCAGCAGCTTCGCGACGGGTCGTGCCGTCTTCGCGTCCGGGTGGTGTCCGTTGCGGTAGGCACCGCCGACCCCGTCCAGGAGCCGGATCACGTCCTCGACGATCGTGACCATCTCCTCGGGGTTCTTGCGCGAGGCCGCACGGCGGTTCTGTGAGACCGACGGCGTCGCGTCGAGCACCCGGACCTGGTGCGCCTGGTCGCCCCGGCGGCCCGAGAGGATCCCGAACTCGACGCGGGTGCCCGCCTTGAGGGTGGTCACTCCCTCGGGCAGCGACGTGGCGCGGACGTAGACGTCCTCCCCGTCCTCGCGCGAGAGGAAGCCGAAGCCCTTCTCGGCGTCGAACCACTTGACCTTTCCGGTGGGCACCGCACTGACCTCTCTCTTCTCCGAACCGCCCGCTCACGTGGGCGACGGCACAGGGTATCCGCCGGCCGGTCACCCCGCCATGCAGTTGCCAGACCGGCGTCAGCGGAACCGCTCCGGCTCCTCCAGCATCTCGTTCATCGAGCCGGACCGGAAGCCCAGCGGATCGATCTCGACGGTCCCGAACCCGGCCTCGCGCACGACGCCGAGATGGCCGCCCACGGCCTCGACCAGGGTCCGGTCCACCTCGACGCGAGCCCGATCGCCGAGGTCGCGCACCCGCAGGTCGCGGACGGCGTGGCCGTCGGCCTCCAGCGAGGAGCGCAGTGCCGCCTCGGCCCGCTCCACACGGGCCAGCGCGGCCGGCGTGATCTCGATGCCGTAGGCGATCCGGGAGCTCAGGCACGCGGCCGCCGGCTTGTCCCAGGTCGGCAGGCCCCAGTCGCGCGAGGCCCGTCGTACCTGCTGCTTGGTGAGGCCTGTGTCGAGCAGTGGCGTGACCGCGCCGCGGTCCGCCGCCGCGGCGATGCCCGGCCGGAAGCCGGCCCTCGCGTCGTCGGCGTTGGTGCCGGTCGCGACGGCGGCGTACCCGCGCTCCCGGGCCAGCGGACCCAGGACGTCGATCAGCTCGCTCTTGCAGAACGCGCACCGGTCGCCGGCGTTCGCGCGGTAGCCCGCACGCTCGAGCTCGTGGGTCTGCGGGGTGAGCACCTCGACCCCGAGAGAGGAGGCGAAGTCGCGGGCAGGGTCGCGCTCGGAGAGCGGGAGCGAGTCGGAGTACGCCGTCGCGGCAGCCACGTTCTCCGGGCCCAGCGCGCGCACGGCCGCGGCCAGCAGGAAGGCGCTGTCGGCTCCCCCGCTGAAGGCCACCAGCACCCGGCCCAGGGCACGCAGCCGTGTCTCGAGCCGCTCGAGCCGCACGCCGAGCACGTGCTCGTCGAGCCAGCCGGGGAACGCCATCAGGTCGTCGAGCACGACGTCGGTACCGGCCCGATCGAGCTCCTCGCGCGTGCAGCCCCCGGTGAGGACGGAGACGCTGGTCGCACCGGCGGCCCGGGCGCCCTCGACGTCGTGGACGTGGTCACCGACGTAGACGCTCGCGCCGTGGCGTCGCAGCACCTCGCCCTTGCCGGCGCCCCAGACCTGCCCCTCGACGACGTCGACGTCGAGGTCGAGGCGGTCGACGTGCAGGCGTGCGTTGGGCGTGTGCTTGCCGGTGACGAGGACGGTCCGCCCGCCGTGGCGGCGTACGGCGGCCAGCGCCTCGGCGGCGCCGGGGAAGGCCGGTGTGGGCGCGACCGCGGTGTCCGGGTAGATCGCCCGGAAGCGCTCGACCGCGGCCGGGATCTGGTCGGCCGGAAGGTGCGGCTGGAGCATCAGGTCGAGAGGTGGTCCCAGCTGGGAGGTCAGCTCCTCGGTCGGGAACTCCACGCCCAGCTCGGCTCCGAGAGCGTCGAGCGTTGCGGCGAAGCCGACCACGGTGTCGATCAGCGTCATGTCGAGGTCGAACCCGACCACCAGCCGATCGTCCATCGCTCCAGCCTACGGCCCTGCGGGCTAGCCTTCCGGGGTGCTGATCACCAACCACGTCGCGCAGGGAGCGGTGATCGGCGCGTTCGCCCCGGGGCCGGTGAGCGCGTTCGTGGCGGGCGTCGCCTCGCACTTCGTGGCCGACTCGGTGCCCCACTGGGGAGACGTGCAACCCGACCAGTTCCTGCGGGTGGCCGTGCGCGACGGACTGCTCGGGCTGGCGGCGATGGGCTACCTGACGTCCCGAGCCACCGACGAGCGACGCACCAAGGTGCTCGCCGGCATGCTCGGCGCCTGCTTCCCCGACGCCGACAAGCCGAGCCGGCTCTTCGTCGGCCGCTCCCCCTTCCCCGGCGTGGTCGACAAGTGGCACATGGCCATCCAGCGCGAGGAGCGCCACCGGATGCCCCAGGAGGTCGTCACGATGGCCCTCGGGCTGACGCTGGCCGGCTGGATGGTCGGACGGCCCGGGGCTCGCTGAGCGTTCAGGCGGGCTGGGCCGCGGCGCTGCCGCTCCCGGAGGAGCCCTCGGCGGTCAACGGCTCGGCGATGTCCTCCAGCGACTGACCCTCGGCCTTGACGCCGAGGAACGCCTCGACGAGGCCGCCGGCGATCATCAGCGCGGCGCCGATGAAGTAGCCGATCGCGATCGCGGTGATGTCCTTGTCGGCCGAGGCGTTGTCGATCAGCTTGCCGAACAGCAACGGGCCGCTGATCCCCCCGACCGCCGTACCGATGGCGTAGAAGAAGGCGATGCACAGCGCGCGCGTCTCCATCGGGAACACCTCGCTGGCGGTGAGGTACGCCGCGCTGGCGCCGGCCGAGGCGAAGAAGAAGGTGACGGCGCCGAAGACGGTCAGGGTCACCGCGTTCAGGTCGCCGAGCGCCATTCCGGCCGCCGCGAGCAGGACGCCGGAGACGACGTAGGTCCCCGTGATCATCCGGACCCGGCCGACCCGGTCGAACAACGGGCTGAGCACCAGCGCGCCGATGAAGTTGCTGACCGAGAACACCGCGAGGTACCAGCCGGTCTGCTTGACCCCGAAGAACGTGGTGAGCGTGTCGCCGTAGGTGAAGAAGAAGGCGTTGTAGAGGAACGCCTGCCCGACGAACAGGGAGAAGCAGAGCACCGTGCGCCTCGGGTAGAGGGTGAAGACCGTCTTGGCGATCTCGACCCAGCCGATCACCCGCCGCTGCCGGATGGTGATCGTCTCGTCGACGGTTCGGGAGCTCCTCGCCGGTCTCCTCGCTCACCGTGCGCTCGATGGTGCGGACGACGTCGTCGCCCTCCTCCTCGCGGCCGTGGATGAACAGCCAGCGCGGGCTCTCCGGGACGTTCTTCCGGACGATCAGGATGCCGACCGCGAGCACGGCGCCGAGTCCGAACGCGAGCCGCCAGCCCCACGCCTGGTCGATGAACGTCGGGTCCAGCAGCGGGATCGTCAGCAGCGACCCGACGGCGGCGCCGACCCAGAACGAGCCGTTGATCGCCACGTCCACGCGCCCGCGGTACTTGGCCGGGATCAGCTCGTCGATGGCGGAGTTGATCGCGGCGTACTCACCGCCGATGCCGGTGCCGGTGATGAACCGGCACGACGAAGTACCAGAGCGGGTTCATCGAGAACGCCGTCAGCACGGTGCCGACGAGGTAGACCCCGAGGGTCACCATGAACAGCCGCTTGCGGCCGAAGCGGTCGGTCAGGTGCCCGAAGAACAGCGCGCCGACGCAGGCGCCCGCGACGTAGGTCGCCCCCGCGATCCCGATGTCGAAGCTGCTCATGCCCAGGCCCGTGCTCGCGGGCTTCAGGGCGTCGCTCATCGAGCCGACGATGGTCACCTCGAGCCCGTCGAGGATCCACACCGTGCCCGAGGCCGATCACCACGATCCAGTGCCATCGCGCCCACGGCAGCCGGTCCAGCCGCGCCGGGATGTCGGTGGTGATGCGTCCGGTCTCGACGGTCTCTGACATAGGCCCTCCCGAGGTCTCCCAGATCGCCGTACCCGCGCCAGGAAACGCGCGCGTCGTGAGGAAAGACGAAGCCGGAAGGCCGGTCACGGCAGCCGGGCGCGGACCACCTCGTCGAGCACGCCGAGCGGGAGCGAGCCGGAGTCGAGGACGGCGGAGTGGAACTGCTTGACCGAGAAGCCCGAGCCCTGGCGCTGCTCGGCCTCGGCGCGCATGCGCTGGATCTCCAGGCGGCCCACCATGTACGACGTCGCCTGGCCCGGCGAGACGACGTAGCGGTCGACCTCGGGGCGCACCATGCTCTCGGTGAGCGGCGAGTTGCTGACCATGTAGTCGACGGCCTTCTCGCGGCTCCACCCGAGGGCGTGCATGCCGGTGTCGACGACGAGGCGGCACGCGCGCATGGAGTCGGCGGCGTACATCCCCATCCGGTCGACGGCCTCGGAGTAGAGGCCCATCTCGTCGGAGAGCCGCTCGGTGTAGAGGCCCCAGCCCTCGGCGTACGCCGCGTTGTGGATGTGCTTGCGGAACTCCGGCACCTCCGGACCGAGCTCGGAGGCGATGGCGAGCTGGAGGTGGTGGCCCGGGATGCCCTCGTGGAAGGCCATCGACTCGAGCTCGAAGGTGCCCCACGAGTCCGGCTCGGCGACGTTGATGAAGAACGTGCCACCGCGGCTGCCGTCGCTGGCCGGCGGGAAGTAGAACGCCTTGGCACCGGTCAGCGTGGACTGGACGGCGCACCGCGCCTGCGGCAGCGTCTCGAACCACTCCGGCATCGCCTGCCAGGCGCGCTCCATCGCGACCTCGGAGGCCTCGACGAGCTGCTCGCCGGTCTCGAAGTGCAGCTTGGGGTCGGTGCGCATCGCCTCGAAGATCGCCTCCAGGTCGTCGGTGCCGACGACCTCGGGGCCGAGCGCGCGGTACTCGTCGGCCAGCTTCTCCACCTGCGCCAGGCCGATGTCGTGGATCTCCTGGGCGCTCTTCTCGGTGGTCGTGAAGTAGCGCAGCGTCGCGGCGTAGGCCTCGTCGCCGCCCTCGAGCCAGGTCAGCCCGCACTGCTCGTTGGAGCGCGCGCGCGGCAGCACCTCGTCGCGCAGGACGTCGCGGTACTGCGCCATGCCGGGGCGTACGTCGGACTCGATCACCTCGCGCAGACTGGCCTTCCAGCCGTCGACGTCGAGGCCGTCGGGCGGCGGGGTGGTCTGCAGCAGCGGGTCGTCGGCGACCGGCGTCGCGAGCAGCTCGTCGAGCTGGGCGAGGGTGTCGGCGACCGCGAACTCGGCCGGGACGCGCCCGCGCGGCCACGCCCTCGCGCTGGCGCTCGGCCAGCTCGGCGTAGCTGCGGCCGAGCCCGCGCAGCTTGTCGACCAGGGCCTCGGCCACCTCGGCCGTCGGGCAGCGCCAGCATCCCGATCATGATCGGCATCCCGACCTGGATCCCGAAGATCGGGTCGGCGGCGAACTCGGCGAAGCGCTGCTCGTTCATCGCGATGCGGGAGGTCGCGTCGGCGCGGAGCACGTCACGGCGTGAGCCGCTGCTGGTCGCTGGTGACCTCGACCTCGTCGGCGCGCCGCACGAAGTCGCGCAGCGCCTCGGTCTGACGGTCCTCCGCCTCGCGGGTCACCGACTCGAACTGCCCGGCCCGGGTGTAGTCACCGAGCAGGTGCGCGCTGGTCGGCTGTTCGTCGAGGTAGAACTGCCAGTACTCCTCGGCCAGCTCGTCGATGGTCGGTCATGCATCAGCCCTTCTGTCGTCCGGCGTCGGCCCGAGGCCCAGCGTGGCCGCGGTCTCCTCACGCATCTGCACCTTGCGGATCTTGCCGGTCACCGTCATCGGGAACTCGTCGACGAGCAGCACGTAGCGCGGGATCTTGTAGTGGGCGAGCTTGCCGGTGGCGAAGGCGCGCACCTTGTCGGCGTCCAGCGGCTCGGTGCCCTCGCGCATCTTGATCCAGGCGGCGAGCTCCTCGCCGTACTTCTGGTCGGGGACGCCGATCACCTGCACGTCCTCGACGTCGGGGTGGGTGTAGAGGAACTCCTCGATCTCCCGCGGATAGACGTTCTCGCCACCCCGGATGACCATGTCCTTGATGCGCCCGACGATGTTGCAGTAGCCGTCGCTGCGCATCTCGGCGAGGTCGCCGGTGTGCATCCACCCCTCGTCGTCGATCGCCTCGCGGGTCTTCTCCTCGTCGTCCCAGTAGCCGAGCATCACCGAGTAGCCGCGCGTGCAGAACTCCCCCGTCTCGCCCCGCTGAACGGTCACGCCGGAGACCGGGTCGACGATCTTGATCTCGACGTGGGGGTGCACCCGGCCGATGGTGGCGGTACGGCGGTCCAGGTCGTCGTCGCTGCGGGTCTGGCAGGAGACCGGCGAGGTCTCGGTCATGCCGTAGGCGATCGAGACCTCGGCCATGTGCATGTCGTCGATGCAGTGCTTCATCACCTCGACGGGGCAGATCGAGCCCGCCATCACGCCCGTGCGCAGGGACGACAGGTCGTGGTCGCGGAAGCTCGGGTGGTGCTGCATCGCGATGAACATCGTCGGCACGCCGTACAGACCGGTGCAGCGCTCCTCGACCACCGCCCGCAGCGTCGTCCCGGGATCGAACCCGGGCGCCGGGATCACCATCGTCGCGCCGTGGGAGGTGCACCCGAGGTTGCCCATCACCATGCCGAAGCAGTGGTAGAAGGGCACCGGGATGCACAGCCGGTCCTCGTGCGGTGAAGTTGATCGTCTCGGTGGTGAAGAACCCGTTGTTGAGGATGTTGACGTGGCTGAGCGTCGCGCCCTTGGGATACCCCGTCGTGCCGCTCGTGTACTGGATGTTGATCGCGTCGTCGGGCTGGAGGGTGGCCATCCGTTCCGCGACCGCGGTCCCGGGAAGCTCGGCCCCCTCGGCGACGAGGTCGTCCCAGTCGCCGGTGCCGATGTAGACGACCCGCTCCAGGCCGGCATTGCGGTCCGCGGTCTCGTCGATCATGCCGCGGTAGTCGCTGGTCTTGAACGACTCGGCGCTGACCAGCATCCGCAGCCCTGACTGGTTCACGGCGTAGGAGAGCTCGTGGGTGCGGTAGGCCGGGTTGACGTTGACCAGGATCGCGCCGACCTTGGCGGTGGCGTACTGGGTGATGGTCCACTCGGCGCAGTTCGGAGCCCAGATGCCGACCCGGTCGCCCTTCTCGATCCCGGCCCCGATGAGGCCGCGGGCGAGCGCGTTCACGTCACGGTCGAGCTCGGCGTAGGTCCACCGACGTCCGCTGCTGAACTCGACGAGGGCCTCGCGGTCGCCGTGGGCCGAGACGGTGTCCTCGAAGTTGTCACCGATGGTCTGCCGGATCAGCGGTGGGTCGCTCTCTCCCCGCGCGTAGGAGTCCATGTGCCGACACTAGCCGGACACGACGGAGGCCAAGAGGGGGCAGCAACGGGGTGCACCCCGGGCTAGTGCCCGGTGGACTTGCTCACCACGACGTTGTCGTAGAAGGCGTCGGCCCCCTGCCCGGCGACGAGCAGCCCGGCGCCGTCGGCCGGTGACCAGGCGTAGTTCTTCACGCTGCGCAGGTAGCGCACCGAGACCGACGTCGCCCCGTCGACCTGGGCGTCGATACGCGCCGCGGGACCGAGCGCGGAGCTCACCTGACGGCAGCGGAGCATCAGGTGGCTCTTCTTCCCCGGCGGCGAGATGTCCGTCGACTTGTGCGTGCCCAAGGGCTGGAAGGTGCCGTCGTTCTCGTGGTAGAGACCGACCGTCAGCACACCCGGCTGGACGTGCGCGGCGAAGCCGGCGATGCGGCCCTCGCCCAGGTAGCGGGTCCAGCACGCCGCACCCCAGGCGGCGTCGGGCGAGAACTCCTGCCCGAGCGTCGCGTCGGTGTCGATCTGCACGCCGTAGTCGGACGACAGGTCGCTGATGCGCAGTGGTGCACCCAGCACCCATGACCCTGGCTGGCGGGCCACGATGCGGTAGCTGCCACCGAGGTAGGGGTCGCGACCGGCGAAGTGCTGGTCGTCGGTGACGTCGGGCCAGCCCTGGGAGTCCGCGGTGAAGTCGTAGCAACGCGCCGTGCCGGGGCAGGGGGCCTGGGTCGCGGTCGGGTCCTGGCTCGGGCTGACCTGGCCGGTGCTCAGCGACGGCTCGCCGCCCCCGCCGCACGCGGAAACCGATGCGAGCACGATCACGAGCACGCACCAAGCACGGACGAGACGCGCCGACATGACACCTCCTGCGCACGTCGGCATCGGACACTAGCAGCGCGCGCGGACAACGCTGTCGGGGTGACACTGGGGGCGTGGTACCCACGGCGCGACGGATGCTCTCCTCGTCGTTCCTCGTCGTCGTCTGCGTGGCCGTGGTCGTCGTGGTGCTGGTGCTCCCGTCCTGGGTGGCCCGCAACAGCGCCACCGGCGGGCCGGACCAGCCCATCCCACCCGCGCCGACCCAGGGACCCGATGAGATCGGCACCCGCACCTGGACCGCGACGAGCTGCCCGGGGCGTGGCCTCGACTGCCGGGTGCCGACGTCGCTCGACCTCGGCGGGGCGCGGTTCGTGCACGTCCACGGCCACCGTCAGGCGGTCAGCCAGGGCGATGACGGCAGCCGGACCCTGGTCCGGCGGATCTCACCGGCGTCGGGACGACGGTGGCTGCTGGTCGGCGCCGACGGCACCAGCTCGGCCTCCCGGCTGAGCCTGACGCTCGGGCAGCAGCGGACGTCGCCGATCTTGTCGGGGACCCTCACGCTCGTCGCGGTGCCGGGCACGCACCGGCCCGTACGGGTCGTGGTCAGCGACGACGGCACGGTCGGCGGCCACGAGGTGCTACGCATCGAGGAGTACGACGCGCAGGACTAGCAACCGGTCGGTGGCAGCACCCGCTCGAGGTAGACGGCGACCTCGTGGTCGTCCCACCCACGCGACTCGCGGAGACCTTCCTCGAGCATGGCGAGGTAGGCCGCCGAGGGCCGGGTGTGCTCGACGTGGTCGATCCCCCCGGGCGCGGTGAACAGCAGCATCGGAGCGTCGTCGATCCGGCCGACCTCGACGAGCGTCTCGTAGCGACCAGGGCCCACGTGGTGCCGGCCGCCGTCGATGCCGGCGACCACCACGTCTTCGAGCGGGTCACCCTCCCGTGGCACGCGGTACATCTCCTGCGCCGCCACGTCGGTGAGCTGCTGCGCCGTGAGCAGGTAGGCACGGGCCGCGGTCGGACCGCCGGGTGCGTCGTGGTCGTAGAAGGCCACCCCGCCACCCCACTGCGGTGAGACCCCGGCGAAGTAGAGCGCTCCGGGCAGATCCACCGGCTGGCTGCGCCGGGGCGGCGTGCTGTCGCGTGCCCCGGGGTTGCGTCGGCGGCCACCCGGCGGCACCCCACCGGCGAGGTAGGACTCCAGCCGGGCGCTGGACATGTTGGAGCCGTAGCTGACGTACCAGACCTCGGACATCGGGGCGAGGTTAGCGAGGTCCGTAGAATTGTGCGGATGTCCTCCTCCAGCGCCGCGCCGCGCACGCTCGCCGACCAGCTCCGCGGCTGGTCCGACGAGCAGCTCGAGGCGCTGCTCGAGGCCCGGCCAGACGTGGCCGCCCCGGCGCCGCACGACTCGGCCCAGCTCGCGGCCCGGCTCGTCGTCCGGGCCTCGGTGATGCGGGCGCTGGACGGCCTGGACACCCGCGAGCTCGCGGTGCTGCGGGCCCTCGCGGAGGGTGCGGATCCCGGCTCCGCCGCACCGGCGACGCAGGCCGCGGAGTCGCTCGACCGGCTGCGCGCGCTCGCCCTCGTGTGGGGCGAGGACCGCCCCGTCGTGGCTGTCGGCGAGCTGCTCCGGGCGCAGGACGACGCCCGGCCGGAGACGGCGCCCGCGCCCCCGGACCTGGCCGTGGGCGAGCGGGACCAGTCGATGGTCGACCGGGCAGCTGCGGGGGCTGCCTTCGACCTCGTCCGCCGCACCGAGCTGCTGCTGGACCGGTGGGGCACCGAGCCGCCCACCACGCTGCGGGCCGGCGGCCTCGCCGTACGCGACCTGCGCGCGGCGGCCGACCTGATGCACCTCGACCACGACGCCGCGGCCCTCGTCGTGGAGACCGCCGCAGCTGCCGGCCTGCTCGACCAGGGGATCACCCCTCGATGGACGACGACCGCGACGGCGCCTGGCTGCCCACCGAGGCGTTCGACGCGTGGCTGGGACGCTCCAGCGCCGAGCGATGGACGCTGCTCGCGCGCGCCTGGCTGACCAGTCCCCGGATGCTCTCGGCGATCGGCACCCGCATCGCCCAGAAGCAGGTCAACGCGCTCGCCCCCGACCTGGCTCGCAGCTGGTTGCTCGGCCTGCGCGCCGACGTGCTGCGCGAGCTGCGCACGCTGTCGCCGGGGCAGGTGCTCACTCCCGAGACCGGCACGCCCTCGCTCGAGGCGCGGGTGCAGTGGCGTCGCCCCCGTCGCCCGGCCGTCCACCTCGACGAGGTCTCGGCCCAGCTCGACCAGGCGGCGGCGCTCGGGATCACCGGTCTCGGGGGACTCTCCTCCTTCGGCCGCGCCCTGGTCTCGGGCGCCGACCCGACGAAGGACCTCGCCGCGCTGCTCCCCGACCCCGTCGACCACGTCCTCCTACAGGCCGACCTCACCGCCATCGCGCCCGGACCGCTCGAGCAGGAGCTGGCGCGCAAGCTCGCGCTCGTGGCCGACGTCGAGTCCCGCGGCGGCGCCACGGTCTACCGCTTCGACGCCTCCTCGGTACGCCGCGCCTTCGATGCCGGCTGGTCGGCCGCAGAGGTGCACGACTTCGTCCGGGACACCTCGCGCACGCCGGTCCCCCAGGCCCTGACCTACCTCGTCGACGACGTGTCGAGGCGGTTCGGCACCCTGCGGGCAGGACAGGCCGAGTCGTTCCTGCGCAGCGACGACGAGACCGCGCTCACCGAGCTGATGCATGCGTCGGGGGCCGACACGCTGCGGCTGCGCCGGATCGCGCCCACCGTGCTCGTCTCCGACGTGCCGCTCGGCACCCTCCTCCCCCGGATCCGCGCGCTCGGGCTCGCGCCCGTGGTCGAGGCCCCCGACGGCACCGTGCGGGTGGCGCGGCCGGACGTGTACCGGGCGCGGTCGCACGCGCCGTCGTACGTCATCAGGTGGGGCGGCGACCCGCGGTTCGCGCACGGCGGCCGTGGTCGCCGCCATCCGGGTGGGCGACCGGGTGACCGCCGCCAGGCCGGTCCACGCGGCCAGCGCCTCGGCCCCGATCGACGTGATCGCACTGCTGCGCGACGCCGCCGAGGGCGGCGAGCAGGTGGTGATCGGCTACGTCGGCAACGACGGCACCGTCGGCGAGCGGGTGGTCAACCCCGAGCGGGTCGAGGGCGGTCGCCTCACGGCGTACGACGCACGGAGCGACTCTTCCCGCGCCTTCGCCCTGCACCGGATCACCGCGGTGTCGCGGACGGAGGCACCGTGAGGACCATCGGGCTCCTCGGTGGGATGAGCTGGGCGTCGACCGCCGTCTACTACAGGCTGGCCAACGAGCTGGTGGCGGAGCGTCTCGGCGGCCTGCACTCGGCCCGGCTGCTGCTCGCGTCGGTCGACTTCGCCGAGGTCGAGGCGCTGCAGGTCCGTGGCGACTGGGACGAGGCCGGGCGTCTCCTCGCCGGCGAGGCCGTCCGGCTGGAGCGTGGGGGCGCCGACCTGCTGGTGCTGTGCACCAACACGATGCACAAGGTCGCCGACGACATCGAGCGCAGCCGTCTCCATCCCGCTGCTGCACCTCGGCGACGTCACCGCGCGCGCCGTGCTGGGCTCCGGCCGCCGCACCGTGGCCTCGCTGGGCACCGACTTCACGATGTCGCAGTCGTTCTACCGCTCCCGCCTGGAGTCGCACGGCCTGGAGGTGCTCGTCCCCCCGGAGGAGGACCGCGCCCTGGTCCATCGGGTGATCTACGACGAGCTGTGCCTCGGTGTGGTCCGCGACGAGTCGCGTGAGGCGTACGTCGAGGTCGTCTCGCGCCTGGTCGTCCGCGGGTGCCGAGGGCATCATCCTCGGCTGCACCGAGATCGAGCTCCTGATCGGCGCCGACGACCTCCCCGTCCCCGTGTTCCCCACGACCCGTCTGCACGTCGAGGCCGCGGTGGACCCCGCCCTCGCACCCCCGGCGGGGTGAGGCACGAACCGAAGCGGGCGATGGATCTCAGGTCCGTCGGTGGAACCTGATCTGTCCGGTGGGGAGGGTTTCGTGGCCGAAGCTCGGGTCGTGGATGCGGCGGTGGTGGTGGCCACACAGGAGGCGTCCGTTGTTCACGCTGGTGGGTCCGCCGCGGCTGTAGGGGGTGTCGTGGTGGGCGTGGCACATGGAGGCGGGGACGTCGCAGCCCTCGGCGGTGCAGTGCCGGTCACGGAGCCCCATCGCGATCCGCATCGGTTCGCTGTGGAAACGGGTCTTCTGCCCGGCATCGAGGACCACCGACTTCGTGCCGAGGACGACGGGGATGATCCCCGCACCACAGGCCAGCCGACGGGCCTCGGCGACGGTGATGATGCCACCGGTGTCGGTGGTGGCCACGCCGGCGTGGTGGAGGTCGGCGAGCAGCTGCTCGAGGGTCATGGTGACCACCACGGTGGCCCCGACCCCGCCGTGGGTGGGCAACCAGCGGGCGTCGACGGCTTCGAGGATCTGGGTGAACGCGACACCGTGGCGCACGCGGTGGGCAGGTCGGGGTCGATCGGGCTCGCCTCGCTCGTCACCGCACGGACCGGGTTGGTCAGCGCCCAGATCGCCGTGCGCAACATCTCCCCGTGCCGGGCCGGGATCCGGGACCGGCCATGGCAGACACCGTGGGCGTCGACCCACAGGTCCAGGCTCGTCTTCCGCCCTGCCCTCGCTTCCTCCGCCGCGAGCTGCCTGCCTTCGAACTCCTCGGCGCCTCGGGGGCGATGACCTCGAAGATCCGCCGCCCCAGGGCGGTGACCTCGGCCGCGTCGTAGACCCCGCACAGCTCCACCAGGTGCTGCTCGGCCTGGACCCGCTGCTCGGGACCGACCGCGAGCTCCCCGGTCGTGGGGAGCCGGTCCAGCGACCGCACCACCGCCCGCGCCTGGGCAGTGTTCACCACCACCGCTCGCCATGCCGGCCGCCAGCACCGGGAGCTCCTCGAGCCGGCGGGCGATCAGGTCGGACGTGGCGTCGCGGCGGGTCTGGTTGGTCTGCGCCCGCATCCACCCCGCCGCGTCCGCGGCACCGTCCTCCAGGCACACACCGGTGGCCTCGGCGTCGGCCAGCAGCCGCAGCTGGAGTGCCTCGAGCTTCGCCTTCGCTCGGGCCAGAGACACCAAGGTCGCACGCTTCTCCGCCTCGGTCATCGAGAACAGCGCCTGCCCGGACAGGTCGTCCAGCCTCGCGTTCATCCGATCGGCGAAGACCGCGACCGGGTGCGTCGCGGTCCCGATCGCCTGGCTGCTCATGGACCTATTCCAGCATCGAGCACCGACAGTCCCGTGCCGCCGTACACACCGTCTGACCTGCGCTTTTACGGCCCGCAATGGGCCAACGGAGAATCGGTTCGCGGTCGCCTCGCCGGGTTTCGACAAGCTCCACCGGCGGTGGTCCCGACTCCCCGCATCTCACCGGGTGAGGTTGTCGTGGGGGCGTGACTACGCTCGGCCGCATGTACGACGTCGCGCTGACCGTGGCGGCCTGCCTGCGGGCCGGGACGCGCGTCGAGGTGGCCTGGGTGGTCGGCTCCGACATCGCGGGGCGTGCCGCCGACCCGAGCGAGGTGCTGGTGCTGACGCCCGGCGGTGGACGGGTCGGCGACCTGTGGGGCGGAGCGCTCGACACCCTGCTGGCCGAGCGCGCTGTGGCCGGGGGCGGCGGACGCCTGCTCGACCTCGACGTGGGTGAGCTCGAGGCGGCGGCCGCGGGACTGCCGTCCGGCGGGCGCGTGCAGTGCCTGATGCTGCCGGCCACGGACCTGCCCGACGACCTGTGGGAGCGGCTGGCCGACCGCGCCCCGGTCGGGCTCGTCGTCCGCCTCGATGACGGGGCGGTCGTCGACGCGACGCTCGTCGACGTCGACGAGCCCGGCAGCGAGGTCGCCGAGCTCTGGGCGCGCGGCACGAGCGGCAGCCTCGCGACGGCCGACCGGGTGGTGACCGTCCTGCGCCCGGTACCGACGCTGGTCGTCGCAGGACGAGGTCCGGTGGTCGACGTCCTCGTCCGGCTGGCACCGCTGCTGGGCTGGCGCGCCCGGCACGCTCCCGACCCGGCGACGGCCACCGGGCTCGTCGCCGGCCTGGGCCCGCCCGACAAGGTGGTGGTCGCCATGCACGACGACGAGCAGGCCGGATCGGTGCTCGCGGCCGCCCTCGCGGGGCGGGCCGGCTACCTCGCCGCCCTCGGCTCGCGCGCCAAGCAGGCCAGCCGGGAGCGATGGCTGGCCGAGCACGGCGCGACCGGGGTGGAGCGGATCCGGACGCCCGCCGGTCTCGACATCGGTGCCCGCGAGCCGGGCGAGGTCGCGGTGGCCATCGTCGCCGAGGCCATCGCGGTGGCCGCGGGGTCCAGGGACTAGACATCCTGGCGCCACCCGCTGCGAGACCTACCATGGACCTACGCACTCACCCGCGTCCCGGAAGGAGGCGAGCGCGATGCCCGCACAGGCAGACGACGCCGTCGAGGTGCTGCGCGCCCTGTGGCGTGCCGAGGGCGAGGAGTCGATCGAGCTCGACCACGACCCCGGGCAGGAGAAGGTGTGCCGCAACATGAAGGACGTCAGCTTCGACGCCATGGCGCCCCCGGGGAGCGACCTCGGCCAGGCCTGGCGTGACCAGCTGGCCCGCGAGGGCAAGCGCGGCGACGGCGGCAGCCTCGCCGACCTGATCCGCGGCGACACCACCGGATGACCCGCCCGGAGTCCGCCGCCGCACTGGCCGAGCGGCTCCGCGACGTCGACTACCTGGCGGACCGGGGGCTGGCCACCACCCTCCACGTGGCGCTGGCCCTCGACCGGCCCGTGCTGCTGGAGGGAGAGGTCGGCGTCGGCAAGACCGAGGTGGCCAAGGCGATGGCCGAGGTGCTCGGACGCCGGCTGATCCGGTTGCAGTGCTACGAGGGCATCGACACCGCCCAGGCGCTCTACGAGTGGGACTACAGCCGCCAGATGTTGCAGATCCGCGCGCTCTCGGAGCACCAGCTCGCCGACGACACGGCCGTAGACGCCCTGTTCGGCCCACGGTTCCTGCTCGAGCGGCCGCTGCTCGAGGCCGTCCGCGCCGGTGACGGGGCCGTGCTGCTGGTCGACGAGGTGGACCGCTCCGACGACGAGTTCGAGGCGTTCCTGCTCGAGCTCCTCTCCGACCACCAGGTCACCGTCCCCGAGATCGGCACCATCCGCGCGGAGCGACCGCCGCTGGTGGTGCTGACCTCCAACCGCACCCGTGAGCTCCACGACGCGCTGAAGCGCCGCTGCCTCTACCACTGGATCGGCTTCCCCAGCGCCGAGCGCGAGCTGGCGATCGTGCAGGTCCGCGCGCCCGGGTGTTCCGGAGGCGCTCGCCCGCGCCGTCGTGACCGCGGTCAACCGGCTGCGGGAGATGGACCTCGCCAAGCCGCCCGGCGTCGCCGAGACGATCGACTGGGTCGAGACGCTCCGGGTCCTCGGCGCCGACCACCTCGACGCCGACACGGCGGCCGACACGCTCGGGGCCGTCGTCAAGGACCGCGAGGACCTCGACCTCGTCACCGATGACCTCCGACGGATCACCACGGGTGCCTGAGGACCTCACCGCCACCCTGGTCCGCTTCGCCCGCGAGGTGCGCGCAGCCGGTCCGGCGGTGGGCAGCGGGGACGTCGTGACCTACACGCGCGCCGCGGCCACGCTCGACCCGACCGACCTCCTCGACCTCTACTGGGCAGGTCGCGCCACCCTCGTCACGAGGCGCGAGCAGCTCCGGACCTACCACGAGACGTTCGTGCGCTTCTTCCTCGACGGAGCGACGGCCGACGACGCCGCGACGCCCTTCACGGCCGCGCAGAAGGCGGCCGCACGCGCCGCACTGGAGGTGGCCGAGGCCGAGGGTCTGGGCGAGGAGCAGTCTGGGCCACGAGGCCTCGCTGGGACTCGTCGCCTCCGACGCGGCCATGAGCCGGTCCAAGGCGTTCGCCGACTGCACCCCGGAGGAGCTGGCCGCGCTGCGGCGCATCCTGCGAACGATGAACCTCACGCCGCCCGCGTCGCCGGACCCGGCGCACGGCTCCGGCCGAGCACGGGGTCGGCGGCCCGACGTACGCCGCACGGTGCGCGAGACCCTGCGCCAGCATGGCGAGCCCGCCTCCCCCTTCTGGCGGGGTCGGCGGACCCGGCCCCGGCCGGTCACGCTGATCCTCGACGTGTCGGGCTCGATGGCCGACTACTCGCGCAACCTGGTGCAGTTCGCCCACGCGTCGACCCGCACCCGGGCGAGGGTCGAGGTGTTCTGCTTCGGCACCCGGCTGACGCGCATCACGCGCGAGCTCGACCGCCGGCGTCTGGACGAGGCGATGGACCGCGCCGCGGTCGCTGTCACCGACTGGGAGGGCGGCACCCGCATCGGCGAGTCGCTCGACCGCTTCGTCCGCGACTGGGCCCGGACCGGGAGGTGTCGCGGTGGCATCGTGGTGATCTGCTCCGACGGGCTCGACCGGGGCGACCCTGACGTCCTCGCGAGGGCGATGGAGCGCCTGTCCCGGTTGTGCCACCGGATCGTGTGGCTCAACCCCCACCGGGGCGACCGCGTCGGACTTCGTGCCCAGCACGCTCGGGATGATGGTGGCCGCGCCGTACGTCGACGAGCTGATGTCGGCGCACGACCTCGCCAGCCTCGAGCGCTTCGCCCGCACGCTGGCCGAGCTGCGATGAGCCCGGAGTGGAGCGTGACGGTCCAGGCCGTGGATGACCGGGAGCTGAGCCGCGAGGAGATCGTCGAGCTCGCCGATGCGGTCGCTCCGTGGCGCGGGGTGGCCTCGGGCATCGGCCAGACGGCGTACGGCGCCCAGCTCGTCGTCGAGGCCGAGACCCGCGAGCAGGCGGTGGCGCTGGGCACGACGGCGTTCGAGGAGGCGGTGGCTCGCGGCCGGGCTCCCTCGGTGGCCCGTCGCGGCGGCGGAGGCGGTCAGCGAGCAGGACGAGGCGGAGGAGGGCTGGTGATCCGGCTGGGCTCGTTGGCGGGCTACCCCTTCGAGGGACCGCGGGTGCTGGCCGGCTGGACCGCTCCCCCGGTGTCGGGCGTCTACGCGATCCTCTACCGGCCCGACCCCGGCAACCAGCAGTACGCCGTCACCTACGTCGGCCACTCCGAGGACCTCTCCCGCGAGCCGTTCCCGTTCCGGCACCCGCAGGCGCCGTGCTGGATCAAGCGCGCCGGGACCAAGTGGAAGATCCACATCGCGACCTACGAGGTGCCCGGAGGGCTGGCCTCGCACCGCGAGCAGATCGTCCGCGAGCTCTGCTCGATCTACCGGCCGAGCTGCAACGAGCAGCAGTTCGACCAGTCGTGGGAGGAGCACTGGATCGGCCACGCGGGTCAGCCGGAGGACGACTCCTCCGGCGCGTAGCCGACCATCGAGTGCAGCCGCGAGCGTCTCCGGCCCGAGGCGGGCGCCGCCGGCGGACGCGGCGGCGGGGGCTGGTACGTCGCACCGGCAACGATGCCCTCCGCCATGCCGTAGAGCAGCGGCAGTGCGCCGGCCACGACACCGCCGGTGTGGTTGATGCTCGAGACGCCCTCGCCGATCGGCTCGGCGTTGTGCTCGATCTGCCAGACGATCTCGGCGCACTCCTCGAGGTCGGTGGCGACTCGGGTGAGCTGCCCGCCGACGATCCACAGGTAGATCGCCAGGCCGGCGATGAGCAGCACGACGTCGACGACCGAGAGCACCACGAGGGTGGTCATGAGCGGACCTTCCCGTAGACGCGGCCGAGGAACAGGTGGTGCTCGAGGCCCTCGGCCAGCACCGCCTCGACCCCGGCGGCCGTCTGCCCGATCAGCACGGTGTCGTCGGTGTTCTGCTTCGCGGCGAGCAGGGTCTGCTTGACCCCACCCACCCGCCGCTCGATGGTGCGCACCTCCAGGACGAGGATGGTCAGCAGGGCGGCGACGGCGAGCACGACCACGAAGCCGCCGATCACGGCCCCCCACCACAGCGATCGCTGCGTGTCGGTCAGCATCACGGTGACGAGCGGCATCTCAGCCTCCCAACCTGGCGCGGCCGCGCTGCAGCCCACCGATGATCTCGGTCGCGTGGTCGATCGTGGTGTGCAGTTGTGCGAGACCGGCGGTGTTCTCGACCGACTCCTTCAACGACTCGTCGATCGCGCTGGCCTGCGAGCCGATGCGGTGGGCGAGCAGCAGGATCGGCACGACGAGCGCGACCACGACCAGCACCACGACGATGCCGATGACGTACCCGATGGTCCAGCCGCTCATATCGTCTCGCAGAAGTCGCGGACGGGCTTGAGGCTGGCGTTCACCGACGCCAGCCCCTCGGGCACGGTCGAGGTGCGCTCGGCGACCACTCCCACCCCGGCGATGACGCCGTCGAGCGTGGCCGCCACGGCACGCAGGTGGAGGATCACACGGACCAGCCCGAGGGCTGCGGCGGCGATGATCAACGCGGCGAGCACCAGGGTCACCACGGCTGCGGCTGGCATCAGCTGTACCTCCTCGTCGGGGTCATCGCGATCACCCCAGCAGCTTCGCGACCGAGCCGGCGTAGCGCACGGCTCCGTTGGCGACGTCGGCCACGGTCCTGTCGGTGGCGGCCAGCGCCTCGGGGACCCCGTCGAGCTCGGCGGCGAGGGCTCCGCCGCCGGCCAGGATGTCGTCGGCGGCGCCGCGGATGCGCTCGAGCGCGGCGAGCACCCGGTTGAGCAGCCCCACCAGCACGGGCACCACGACGACGAGCAGCAGGATGTTGCCGATCCACCACAGGATCATGTGAGCCTCATCTCGACGATCGGACAGGTTGGCCGGCGGGCCGGTACGGGAGGAAGAACCGACGGAAGACGCGCATGAGCGCGAGCTTGGTGGCCTGGAGGCCGATCGCGAGGCCGCTGGCCTGCTGGGCCCCGGCCTGCTCGACGGACTCACCACGCTCGACGGCGTCGATGCGGCGCTGCATGTTCTCGGCGAACTGCGACATCAGCACCGAGCTGACGTCGGAGATCATCCCGCGGCCGTACTGGGCCGCCGCACCGGAGACCTGGAGGTCCTGCTGCACGCCCACCGTGGTCGCTCCCGAGCGGCCGGCAGTCAGCTGGGCGGTCACGGTCATCTCGGCCTGCCCGCGCCCCTTGGCGTCGGATCCGGAGGCCTCCAGCACGAGCCGCTTGGCGACGTCGTCGCGCTCGGCGACCCGCGCCTTGCCGGTGAACTCGAGCTTGACCGGCCCCATCCGGATCCCGACCCGGCCGGCGTAGCGGTCGTCGCCGAGGTCGTCGGTGAGCTCGGCGCCGGGGAGGCAGGCCGCGACGCCGGGGATGTCGGCGAAGAACCCCCAGACCTTCTCGAGGGGCTGCTGCACCTCGAACTCGTTGGCGATCAGCATGCGGCCATCACACTCCCTGCTTCTGGTCGGGATGGTCCTGCTCGGCCACGTAGTGCTGCGGATCGGTGGCGAACCGGTCGCGGCACCCCACGCAGCAGAAGTGGTACGTCGTGCCGGCGTGCAGGTGCGTGTACGACGACCAGCCGGACGCGTCGACGATCACGGTCATGCCGCAGATCGGGTCGATCGCCTCGCTCGTGGCCGCCACCTCGGCCGACTCGGGCACCCGCTCGCGGCCCGTGAACACGCCGGCCGCGCGCAGCTGCACCAGCTCGGCGAGGACGGACACGGCGATCTCGCGGTGCGACGTCGGGCCGAGGTCGAGCCCGACCGGCGTGTGCACGATGTCCAGCGCCTCCTGCGGCACGCCACGCTCGGCGAGGTACTCGAGCAGCGCCACCCCACGCTTGCGCGAGGCCACGAGGCCGACGAAGGCGGGCCGGGCCCGCACTGCGAGCTCGAGGGCCTCCTCGTCGCCGTGCCCCTGCGTCGCGACCACGACGAGGGTGCGCGCACCGACGTCGTCGGGCACGAGCTCGGGGGTGTCGGCGACCCGGGCCTCCCAGCCGAGCGAGCCGGCGAGCTCGGCGAGCAGGTGCACCATCGGTGAGCGACCCACCACGAGGAGGTCGAGGACGGGGACGACCGGTTCGACGTACACCTGCAGGGCTCCCTCGCTCTGGCACGACATCGGCACGTACAGCACGCCCTCGGGCAGGCCGGCCATCGCCTCGTCGGTCGTGCCCAGGAACAGCAGCCGCGGCTCGCGGGAGGCGATCACGCGCTGGGCCTCGCGGATCACCACCGGCTCGGCGCAGGCGCCGCCGATCCACCCGTGCACGCGGCCGTGGGCGTCGACGAGGGCCCGGGCACCGAGCTTCCCCGACGAGGGCGCCTGTCGCCAGACGACGGTGGCCAGGGCGAACTCCTCACCGCGGTCCGCCAGCTCCCTGGCCCGCTCGAGGATCTCCCAGCTCTCGTCGCCCATCGAGCGGCCTCAGTCCGTCCGGACCGGTGGTGCGCCGGAGACGTCGTGCCGCTCGGTGATCGCCTCGTAGACGCGGTCGGGCAGCATCGGCATGTCGATGTTGCGGACCGCCCCGTCGCCACCGACCGCGTCGATGACGGCGTTCACGAAGGCGGCCGGACCCCCGACCGTCGCGCACTCGCCGACACCCTTGGCCCCGATCGGGTGGTGCGGACAGGGCGTCACGACCTCGTGGAGCTCATAGCCGGGCGTCTCCCAGGAGGTGGGCAGCATGTAGTCCATGAAGTTGGAGCCGACGCAGTTGCCGTCGGCGTCGAAGGTGATGAACTGCGAGCTCGCCATCGCGTAGGCCTCGGTCAGGCCGCCCATGATCTGGCCCTCGACGATCATCGGGTTGATCCGCACCCCGCAGTCGTCGACCGCGACGACGCGCAGCACGTCCCACACGCCCGTGGCGGGGTCGACCTCGACCGTCGCGATGTAGCAGCCGAACGGCCAGGTCAGGTTGGGCGGGTCGTAGTAGGCGTTGGCCTCCAGGCCCGGCTCCATGCCGTCGGGCATGTTGCTGTAGGCCGCCATCGCGCACGCCTGGATGGAGACGCCCTGCTCGGGCAGGCTGCGGACGTAGAAGCGGCCCAGCTCCCACTCGACGTCCTCCTCGGAGACCTCGAGCAGGTGGGCGGCGAGCTTGCGGGCCTTGGCGCGCACCTTGCGCGAGACCATCGCGACCGCGGCGCCGGCGACGGGCGTGCTGCGGGAG
The DNA here is from genome assembly GCA_963756045.1 of uncultured Actinomycetota bacterium. Taxonomy (GTDB): domain Bacteria; phylum Actinomycetota; class Actinomycetes; order Propionibacteriales; family Nocardioidaceae; genus Marmoricola. The sequence continues at coordinate 273,439 of CAVWML010000001.1, read as the reverse complement.
GCGTAGGTGCCCATCCCGAACGGCGCCGTGTCGGTGTCGCCCTCCTCGACGAGGACGTCCTCGGCGGGGATCCCGAGCTCGTGGGCGACGATCTGCGCCCACGTCGTCTCGTGCCCCTGACCCTGCTCTTCGCGCCCGTGCGCAGGATCGCCTTGCCGGTCATGTGCACCCGCAGCTCGGCGGAGTCGAACATCTTGATGCCGAGGATGTCGTACTCCCGGCTGTTGCCGGCGCCGAGCGGCTCGGTCATCGTCGAGATGCCGATCCCGAGCAGCCGGCCGCGCGCTCGGGCCTCGGCCTGCTGCTTGCGGAAGTCGTCGTAGCCGATGGCCTCGAGCCCGACCCGCAGGCACTTGGCGTACTGGCCCGAGTCGGTGAGGAAGCCGAACGGGGTGCGGTGCGGGAAGTCGTCGTCGCGCACGAAGTTCATCCGCCGGAACTCGGCCTGGTCCATGCCGAGGTCGTCGGCCGCGGCCTGGACCATGCGCTCCTGGAAGAACATCGCCTCGGTCACCCGGAACGAGCAGCGGTAGGCCACGCCGCCGGGCGCCTTGTTGGTGTAGACGCCCCGCGAGGACAGGTGGGCGGCCGGGATGTCGTAGCAGACTGAAGGCCGAGTGCATCAGGCCGATCTTGAACTTGCTCGGCTGCGCGTCGGAGAAGAAGGCGCCGTGGTCGGACTCGGTGCGCATGCGGACGCCGAGGATCTTGCCGTCCTGGCGCAGCGCCATCTCGCCGTCGAGGTAGATGTCGCGCCCGAAGCCGGTCGAGATCAGGTTGCCGGACCGGTCCTCGATCCACTTGACCGGTCGCTCGGTGAGGATCGAGGCGAGGATCGAAGCGACGTACCCCGGGTAGACCGGCACCTTGTTGCCGAAGCCGCCGCCGAGGTCGGGCGAGACGATCCGGATCATGTGCTCGGGCAGCTCGGCGATGAGGGCGACCGCGGCGCGCACGATGTGCGGCGCCTGGGTGGTCATGTAGACGGTCAGCTTGTTGGTCGAGCGGCTGAAGTCGGCGATCGAGCCGCAGCACTCCAGCGGCGAGGGGTGCGAGCGCGGGTAGTGGAGCTTGAGCCGGGAGACCACGTCGGCCTGGGCGAACGCGGCGTCGGTGGCCGCCTTGTCGCCCACCTCCCAGGTGAAGACCTCGTTGGTGGTCTGGTTCTCCTTGTCGTCGCGGATCAGCGGCGCGTCGGGCGCCATCGCCTGGGTCGGGTTGACCAGCACCGGCAGCGGCTCGTAGTCGACGACGATCGCCTCGCAGCCGTCCTTGGCGATGTAGGGGTCGTCGGCGATGACGCAGGCGACCTCCTGGCCCTGGAACCGGACCTTGTCGGTGGCCAGCACGGCCTGGGTGTCGTAGCTGAGCGTCGGCATCCAGGCCAGGTTGCGGGTGGCCATCATCTCGCCGGTCAGCACCAGGCGTACGCCGGGGATCTCGTAGGCCCGGCTGGTGTCGATGGAGCGGATCCGAGCGTGCGCCATCGGGCTGCGCAGGATCTCCATGTGCAGCATGCCGGGCAGCACGATGTCGTCGATGTAGTTGCCCTTGCCCCGGATGAAGCGGTTGTCCTCGACCCGGCGGCGGCTCGCGCCCATGCCGCCGATCTTGATCTCGTCGAGCGCCCTGCCCTCGGTGACGGTCATCGGCTCAGCCCTCCCCGCCCTCGGGTGGCTCGCCACGCATCTTGCGGGCGGCCCACAGCACCGACTTCACGATGTTCTGGTAGCCGGTGCAGCGGCAGAAGTTGCCCGACAGCGCGAACCGGATCTCGTCCTCGGTCGGGTCGGGGTTCTCGGCCAGGAACGCCTTGGCCGCCAGCATCATGCCGGGAGTGCAGAAGCCGCACTGCAGGCCGTGCTCGACCGAGAAGCCCTCCTGGAGCGGGTCCAGCTCGCTCGCCGTGCCGAGGCCCTCGACGGTCGTCACCTCGTGCCCGTCGGCCTGCACCGCGAGCATCGTGCAGCTCTTCACCGGCGTGCCGTCGACGAGCACCGTGCAGGCTCCGCAGCTGGTGGTGTCGCACCCGGTGTGCGTGCCGGTCAGCCGCAGCCCCTGGCGCAGCAGGTGCGCCAGCAGGAGCCGGGGCTCCACGTCCGCCGTACGCCGCTCGCCGTTGACCGTGATCGTCACCCGGTTCACCGGCACCGACCCGTCGCCGGCGTTGTCCTTGATCTCCTCGAAGAGGCTGGTCATCTCAGGCCGCCCTGTCTGGTCGGTCGGCGATGGAGCCGAGGATGCGGGTCACGAAGGTGTGCACCACCTGCCGCTTGTACTCGGCACTGCCGCGGTGGTCGGACTGCGGGTGAGCCGCCTCGGCGGCGAGGTCGGCTGCCCGCGCGACGTGGTCGGCGTCCAGCGAGGCATCGGTCAGCGCCGCCGCCGCGTCGGAGGCGTTCACCGTCGACGAGCCCACGCCGGTCAGAGCGATCCCCGCACGCACGACCCGGTCGCCGGAGAGCTCGAGCGCCACGGCGGCACCCGCGGTCGCGAAGTCGCCCACGCGCCGCTCGAGCTTGAGGTACCCGCCGACGCGGGTCCCCGTGGCCGGCGGGATCACCGCCTCCACCGCGATCTCGTCGCTGGCCAGCACGTTCTGGAACGGACCGCTGACGAACTCGGCGACCGGGATGATCCGGCCACCGCCCGACCCCTGGGCGACGACGTAGCCACCCAGCGCGGTGACGACGGCGGCCCAGTCGCCCTGCGGGTCGGCGTGGCACAGCGAGCCGACGAGGGTGCCGCGCCACCGCACGGTCGGGTCGGCGATGAGCGGCGCCGCCGCGGCCATCGTCGGCTGCTGGGCGGCGATCAGCAGCGAGCGCTCGAGGTGTGCGTGCCGGCACAGCGCCCCGACGCGCAGGGCGCCGTCGGCACCGACCGTGTGGTGGTCGAGCCCCGGCAGGTTGTTGATGTCGACGAGGAGCTCGGGCGAGGCGAACCGCAGCTTCATCAGCGGGATCAGGCTCTGCCCGCCCGCCAGCACCTTGGCCTCCCCGTCGCCGTCGCGCAGCAGCGCGATCGCCTCGTCCAGGCTGCTCGGTGCGACGTACCGGAACCGCGACGGGTACATCGCTCAGCGCCCGATCGTCGGAGAGGCCGGAGGCTGGGTCGGGGATCGCCACCGGCGTCCCCTCGACGTCGGTCGGGTCCGGGCGGGGCTGCTGGTGCGGGGGCCAGGGACCGTCCACGGGCTGACCGGCCACCCCGAGGTACTCGACGAGCTGCGGGAAGGCGAACACCGTCGGGCTCTTGCCGGTCCGCGGCGCATCCTTGAACAGCTCGGCCATGCGAGCGTTGCGACCACTGGGTCCTGGTTCAGATGCCACGCGCACCCCTCTCACCCCGCATCCATGCTGGCTCGCATCCGGCGTTCCGGCAACCTTCAACTTCCCCCGGGCTAGCAACGCCCCACTTCCCCCTTGCACCTGAGCGGGTTTCGAGGCTCAGGCCTTGACGTCGTTCAGCGCTTCAACCCCCGCGTAGAGGCTGGTGGCGTCGGTGCGCCAAGCCGATCGGCCCGGGGTTCCGAACCACGTGATGCCGGGGCGACGTGGGTACCTACCGGACCCCACCTGCGTCGTCCTGGCAATCAGCCCGCTGGGAGGCGTTCGTAGACTCGGCGGGCGATGAACGATGGCCCCCTGATCGTCCAGTCCGACAAGACGCTGCTGCTCGAGGTCGACCACGAGCAGGCCGACGCCTGCCGGAAGGCGATCGCGCCGTTCGCCGAGCTCGAGCGCAGCCCCGAGCACATCCACACCTACCGGCTGACGCCGCTGGGGCTGTGGAACGCCCGTGCTGCCGGGCACGACGCCGAGCAGGTCGTCAACGTGCTGCTCACCTTCAGCCGGTACGCCGTGCCGCACGCGCTGCTCGTCGACGTGGCCGAGACGATGGCGCGCTACGGCCGGCTCCGCCTCGACAAGGACCCCGCCCACGGCCTCGTGCTGACCAGCACCGACCACGCCGTCTTCGAGGAGGTGCTTCGCAGCAAGCGCATCGCGGGCATGCTCGGCGAGCGTCTCGGCGACGACGACTCCGTGGCGGTGCACCCCAGCCAGCGCGGCAACCTCAAGCAGGCTCTGCTCAAGCTCGGCTGGCCGGCGGAGGACTTCGCGGGCTACGTCGACGGCGAGGCGCACCCGATCGCCCTCGACGAGACGGAGTGGTCGCTGCGCACCTACCAGAAGGAGGCCGCCTCCTCGTTCTGGGACGGCGGCTCCGGCGTCGTCGTGCTCCCCTGCGGCGCCGGCAAGACGCTGGTCGGTGCGGCGGCGATGGCGCACGCGCAGGCGACCACCCTGATCCTGGTCACCAACACCGTCGCCGCGCGGCAGTGGAAGTCCGAGCTGGTGCGCCGTACGACGCTGACCGAGGAGGAGATCGGCGAGTACAGCGGCGCCCGCAAGGAGGTCCGCCCGGTCACCATCGCGACGTACCAGGTGCTGACGATGAAGCGGAAGGGCGTCTACCCCCACCTCGAGCTGCTCGACGCCAAGGACTGGGGGCTGATCGTCTACGACGAGGTCCACCTGCTGCCGGCGCCGATCTTCCGGATGACCGCCGACCTTCAGGCTCGCCGCCGCCTCGGCCTCACCGCCACGCTGGTGCGCGAGGACGGCCGCGAGGGCGACGTGTTCAGCCTGATCGGGCCCAAGCGGTACGACGCCCCGTGGAAGGACATCGAGTCGCAAGGCTGGATCGCGCCGGCGGACTGCGTCGAGGTGCGGGTGACGCTGCCCGAGGGCGAGCGGCTCGCCTACGCGACCGCCGATCCCGACGAGCGCTACCGGCTGGCCAGCTGCACCCATGCCAAGACGCTGATCGCCGAGCAGCTGGTCGAGCAGCACCGCGGCGAGCCCACCCTCGTCATCGGCCAGTACCTCGACCAGCTCGACGAGCTCGCCGACCACCTCAAGGCGCCCGTGATCAAGGGCGAGACGAGCGTGAAGGAGCGCGAGCGGCTCTTCGACGGCGTTCCGCCACGGCGAGATCGACCTCCTGGTCGTCTCCAAGGTCGCGAACTTCTCCGTCGACCTGCCCGAGGCGGCCGTGGCCATCCAGGTCTCCGGCAGCTTCGGCTCCCGCCAGGAGGAGGCCCAGCGGCTCGGGCGCCTGCTCCGGCCGAAGTCCGACGGCAGGACCGCACGCTTCTACACGATCGTCAGCCGCGACACCGTCGACGCCGACTTCGCCCAGAACCGGCAGCGGTTCCTCGCCGAGCAGGGCTACGCCTACCGGATCGTGGACGCCGCCGACCTCTGAGCCGGGCGGGACGTCATACGTCCTGGTGGCTATGGCGACCACCTCGTATGACGTCCGGCCGTCGGACCGGGCGCACCGGGCCTCACGACCGTCTCTACCCTGGACGGGTGCCTGAGACAGCCCACGGACGCGAGGTCCTGCTCCTCGAGAACATCCATGCCGCGGCGATCGAGGTGTTCGAGAGCCTCGGGTACGTCGTCGACCACCGGACGCACTCGCTCTCCGAGGACGACCTGATCGAGGCCGTGCAGGGCAAGGCGCTGCTCGGCGTGCGGTCGAACACCAACGTGACCGAGAAGGTGCTCGGCAACGCGCCGGACCTGCTCGCCGTCGGGGCGTTCTGCATCGGCACCAACCAGCTCGACCTCGAGGCGGCGGCCCACCGGGGCATCGCCGCCTTCAACGCGCCGTACTCCAACACGCGCAGCGTCGTGGAGCTGGTGATCGGCGAGATCATCGCGCTGGCCCGCCGGTTGCCGGAGAAGACCCAGAAGATGCACGCCGGGGTCTGGGACAAGTCGGCCCAGGGCAGCCACGAGGTGCGCGGCCGAACGCTCGGCATCGTCGGCTACGGCAACATCGGCACCCAGCTCGGCAACCTCGCGGAGGCCATCGGCCTGCGCGTGCTCTTCTACGACACCGCCGACCGGCTCGCCCACGGCAACGCCCGCCGGGTCGGCAGCCTCGAGGAGCTGCTCGAGCAGTCCGACGTGGTCTCGCTCCACGTCGACGGACGACCCGGCAACGCCGGCATGTTCGGCGCCGAGCAGTTCGCGCTGATGAAGCCGCGCTCGATGTTCATCAACGCCTCGCGAGGGATGGTCGTCGACGACGTGGCGCTGCGCGAGCACATCCTCTCCGGGCACATCGCCGGCGCCGCGCTCGACGTGTTCCCCGTCGAGCCCAAGGCGCAGGGCGACGAGTTCGCGTCGGCCCTGCGCGGCCTCGACAACGTGATCCTCACTCCCCACGTCGGCGGCTCGACCCAGGAGGCTCAGGAGGAGATCGGCCGGTTCGTCGCCGGCAAGCTCACCCGCTACCTCGCCGGGGGCAGCACCGAGCTCTCGGTCGACCTGCCCGCAGGTCGCCGCACCGCCGCTCGCCGCCGGCTCGCGGCTGGCGCTGCTGCACCGCAACGTGCCCGGCGTGCTCGCCTCGGTGAACCGGGTGCTGGCGGACCAGCAGTCCAACATCTCGGCGCAGTACCTCTCCACCCGCGGCGAGCTCGGGTACGTCGTCACCGACGTCGACGGCGCCCTGGACGACGCGGCGCTCGAGCCGCTGCGTGCCGCGGACTCGACGATCTGGCTGCGCGGCTTCGAGGCCTGAGCGACGAGCAGGTCGGCCTCAGCGACCCACGGTCTGTGCGGCGGCGAGGTCGTGGCGCAGGAGCGGTGAGAGCCGGTCGACCGGTCCGCTCGCGACCCGTCCGCTCCCGGAGCCTGGTTGCGGCGGCGCGAGGCGCGGACAGCTGCGGTCGGGTCCGGTACCGGACCGGCGCGTCGGGACCACCCCGCTGCGGAGGTACGCCGCGACCGTGTCGTCGACGCAGGCCACCCCCGAGAGCGAGCTGGCGTGCGTCGTACCGCCCAGACCCGCGACGAGCGAGGCCGACGGGAACAGCCCACGCACCCGCAGCGCACCGGAGTACGGCGTGGCCGCGTCCAGCGTCTCGCTGATCAGCAGGATCTTGGCGCCGACCGCCGCGCCGGAGACCGCCGGCCGCCGGCCGTGCTGCGAGTGCCAGAACAGGCACGGCGCGTTGAACCAGGTGTTGGACCACGTCGCGAACGGCGCCCGCCGGTCGACGGCTCGCGAGTCCGCGGCGGTGCGGGCCCAGCCCGGCCACGCGACGTCGGAGCACTGCACGGCGTCGTACATGGCGTACTCGTTGTCGTCTCCGGCGTCGTCCGCGCGGTACCGGGCGAGCAGCGCGCCGCCACGGTGGTGGCGCACGAGGGCGGAGTAGTCATGGCCGAGCCCGACCCAGTCGTAGACGTAGTAGGCCGCGTCGGTCAGCGCGTCGGTGAGCTCGTCGGGACCGAGCCGGCCGTGGGCCGCAGGATGGCGCACCAGTCGGCGCAGCTCGCGGTAGAAGCCGCGCCGCACGGCGCCGGCCCGGTGACCGAGCCGGAAGGCGCGTGGGTGGGCGGCCAGGTAGCCGAAGAAGATGTCGATGTTGCGGTTGAAGCCGCGGTCCTGGTCGATGTTCGCGGCGTACCAGACCCGCGTCGGGTCGACGACGCCGTCGAGGACGAACCGCCCGACGTGCTGGGGGAAGCGCGTGGCGTACACCTCGCCGAGGTAGCTGCCGTAGGAGTAGCCGTAGAAGCCGAGCGTGCTCGACCCCAGCGCGACCCGGATGTCCTCCATGTCGAGCACGGTGTCGAGCGTCGTCACGTGGCGGAGCAGAGCGCGCTGGGCGGCGGTGCGGGCGCAGGCGTCGGCGTAGCGACGGCTCTTGGCCAGCCAGTAACGCACGAGGCGGGGCTTGCGCGGCCGGTAGTCGGGACGGTCGTCGCCGAACTCGCTGCGCGTGCAGTGCAGCGACGGTGAGCTGCCACCCACCCCGCGCGGGTCGAAACCGATCCAGTCGTAGTCCGCACCGGCGCCCTGGGGCACGAAGTCACCGATCGCGGCCACGGACCGCCCGGACGCCCCGGGACCGCCCGGGTTGACCAGCATCACGCCCCGGTACGTCGAGCCGGTGTGCGGGAGCCGGGTCAGGGCGAGGCGGACGTGCGGGCCGGTCGGGTCGGCGTGGTCGAGCGGCACCGACGAGGGAGCCGCACTGGAGCCCGAGATAGCCCAGCTCCGTCGCGCCGCACGAGTGCCAGGTGATCGCCGGCGTCGGCGCCGCGCTGGCACCCGGCGTGGCCACCGACAGCGGCAGCAGCAGCCCGACGAGGGCGAGCACGACGGCGGCCGTGACGCGAGCACGAGGCAACGAGGTGACCTTCCGGGTCGGTGCTCGGGTTGAGCGCGATGAACCTACGCGCCCGGCACGGGCCCGTCCACCGGGCATCCACAGCCCAGCGCGCGCTCCGTCAGTCGATCGGGATGCCGAGCGCCCGCGACACGGCGTCGTCGAGCAGCATCCGCCACGAGCGCACCCGGTCGGGCTCGACCGAGGCCCGCGTCCAGGAGCCGCCCGGCCGGGTGGCACTGCCGACCGCGAAGCGGCGTACGCCCACCCGCACCAGCCACGGGACGGTCTCGGGGGTCAGTCCACCGCCCGCCATCAGCAGCCCGGCGACCCGCCGGTCGCCGCGGCAGCGGGCGATCAGCTCGTCGGAGCCGTGCGTGATGCCACGCGTCGAGCCCGCCGAGACCACCGACTCCAGCCCGGGCAGCGACATCACGTCGCGCCAGGCCCGGTCGGCGTCGAGGGCGGAGTCGAAGCCGTGGAACATCCAATGGGCACCCTCGAGCTCCGCGCACAGCTCGGCACAGCCCTCCCGGTCGATCTCCAGGTCCCGGTCGAGGAACCCGTAGGCCAGCCCGGTGGCGCCGAGCTCGAGGAACGAGGCGGCCAGCTCGACGAGAGCCGAGTCGCCCTCCCACTCGTGGGGGGTGTCCGGCCGGCTCAGCGCGACCCACACCGGCAGGTCGGTCTCGCGCACCACGGCGGAGACGGTGGCCGGATCCGGCGAGTGGTGGCCCTGCTCGGGGTGGGTGCTCAGCAGCAGCCGGTCGGCACCGCCGGCAGCCGCCGCCTCGGCGTCGCGCGCGTGGAGGACGACGACGGCGAGCTGCGCGCTCTCCTGCGCGTCCTGGCCGCCGACCCTGGGTGTCACGATGGACATCGTGACATCGAACGACGCCGTGATGCGTGCCCGCGCGCTGGTGTTGCGCGACCTGGAGAGCACCGGGGTCGCCGACGCGACCACGGTCTCGGTCCTCGAGTCGGCCCTCGTCGAGCGCGGCTGGTGGCTCGCGCAGTGGGCGGAGGGGCGCGACTTCGTGGTCGGCCTGGTGGCCCAGGACGTGCAGGACGCGCTGCTGGAGACCAACGGCCGCTGGCCGCTGTGCCAGGCCTGCGAGATCACCGAGCCGCACGCGCTGTACGTCCACCCCGACCTCGGAGGTCCCGACCCGACCTGGGTCTGCGAGCAGGCCGGGATCGAGGTCGCCGCGGTCGGCTCACTGGCCGGTTCCTGAGGCGCTGGGGGTACGACGCCTCGACGGGTGGCCCAGGTGCTCCAGGCTCACTCGATGTCGGGACCGGACGCCACACCCTCAGACGGTCAGCGCAGGTGCTCGGGGCGCAGCACCGGCACCCACAGGGTGTAGCGGTCGGCCCGGTAGACGCTGCGGGTCACCTCGACGACGTTCTCGCGGCAGAAGGCGCGACGCGAGATGTGCAGCACCGGAGCGCCGGGGTCGAGCTCGAGCAGCTCGGCCTCCTCCTCGGTGGCGATGCCGGCCAGCACCGAGTCCTCGCCCCAGGTCGGCATCAGGTCGCGCATCGCGAACCAGGTGTAGAGGCTCGAGGGCAGCTGCTCGTCGAGGAAGTTCGCGAACAGGTCGAGGGAGAGGTAGACGTGCTGGATCGCCATCGGCACCTGGTCGGCGAGCCGCAGCCGCTGCCAGTGCGCGATGGGAGCGCCCTCCTCGATCTCGAGCGCCCGCGCGACGCCCGGTCCGGCGCTCTCACGGCGGGCCAGCAGGGTCTTGGACTCCGGGCGCTTGCCGCGGCGCTCCATCTCCTCGGTGTACGCCGAGAGCCGCATCTGCATGTCGATGAGCGGCTTGGTCACGAACGTCCCGCGCCCGGCGACCCGCTCGAGCAGTCCCTGCGCCACCAGGGCGTCGATGGCGTGCCGGACGGTCATCCGGGCGACGCCGAACTGCTCGGCCAGGTCGCGCTCGGACGGAGCCGGCGTCCCGGGCTCGGCGTTCACGATCACCGAGCGCACGTACTCGCGCACGAGCACGTGCTTGCGACCGCGTCGTCCGCTGCTGCGACCGTCCCCGTCGTCCACCGATCAGCTCCTTCGTCTGGTCTACACCAGCAGAACCTAACCAACCTTGGCCCGGTTGTGGGGGCCGACGTCCGAAATTCCCACGAGAACTTGTCGAACGGTCGCTATTCGGTGCCGATCGCGCGCAGCACGTCGAGCCGAGCGGCTCGGCGAGCCGGCAGCCGGGCGGCGAGCAGCCCGATCAGCACCGCGACCACGAGATACGCGGCCAGGCCGACCCACGGGATCCGGGTCACCTCGAGCCCCTGGTCGCGCAGCGAGGCCATCAGCGCGACCCCGAAGACCAGCCCCATCGCGATGCCCAGCACCGCTCCGAGCACCGCGATCGCCACCGACTCGAGGCTGATCATCCGGCGCATCTGCGGGTCGGTCGACCCCGATCGCGCGGAGCAGCCCGATCTCGCGGGTGCGCTCGATGATCGAGAGCCCGAGGGTGTTCACGACGCCGAGCACCGCGATCACCAGGGCCAGCCCCAGCAGCGCGTAGATGATCAGCACCAGCCGGTCGATGGGGGCGCGCTGCTCAGCGGCGTACTCCCGCTGGTCCTTGACCGTGATGACGGGCAGCTTCGCGGTGGCGTGCTCGAGCTCGGCCTTGACGTCGGCGGAGTTCGCGCCGGGTTGCAGCTTGACCAGCACGCTGTCGTCCTGCCGCGCGTAGCCGCCCTCCTGCAGCGTGCTCAGCGTGGTCACGTAGCCCGCGATCTCGCTGTCGTGGATGCCGACGACCCGCAGCTTGCGCGGTCCCTTGGGGAAGGTGAAGGTGAGCTCCTGGCCGACCTGGTAGTGGTCGGCGTCGGCCACCTTCTTCGAGACCAGCAGGGTGCCGGTCGTCAGGTCGTCGTAGGAGCCGGCGAGGAGCTTGAGCCGCAGCACGTCGCGCAGGTGCGTCGGGTCGACGCCGGTGAGGTAGCGCCGCTCACCCTCGAGCCGTGCCGGGGCGTACTGCAGCCGGGTGACGGACTGGACGCCCGGCTGCTGCGCGGCCTCGTCGGCGATCTGTGGGGAGAAGCCCTGGCCGACCGCGTTGCTGATGACGATGTCGCCGAGGAAGTTCTTCGCGATCGTGTAGTCGACGCTCGCCTTCGCCGAGGAGCCCGCGATCGACATCGTGGTGACCAGGGTGAGCCCGATCATCAGGGCCGAGGCGGTGGCGGCGGTGCGTCGCGGGTTGCGCAGGCCGTTCTGCCCGGCGAGCGCGCCGATGCTGCCGAAGGCACGCCGGTACGCCGCTGCCGCCACCTTCAGGAGCGGCTGTGAGATCACCGGACTCGCGGCCGCGACGCCGAGCATCGCCAGCAGCGCGCCGCAGCCCCACCCAGTAGCCGGACTTGGGCACGTCGGTGAACAGGCCGGTCGGCCCCGGCCGCGGCACCCACGACCACCATCAGCACGCCCACGAGCAGCCGGCGGCGCAGCGAGGACTCGGGCATCGCGACGTCGTCGCGCAGTGCGGCGATCGGCGCGATGCGGCTGGAGCGCCGGGCCGGGAGGTACGCCGCCCCCATCGTGACCAGCACCCCGACGCCGAGCGCGGCGATCGGCGTGCGCGGCGCGAAGACCAGCGAGGTGCCGGAGAGGTCGAGGCCCAGCGTCGCGAACAGTGCCCGGATGCCCATCGCGAGGAGCACCCCGAGGCCGAGGCCGACCAGGCTGCCGAAGAGCCCGACGACGAACGCCTCGAACAGCACCGACCTCGTCACCTGCCGTCGGGACGCTCCGAGCGCGCGGAACAGGGCGAGCTCGCGGCTGCGCTGCGCGACCAGCATCGAGAAGGTGTTCACGATCAGGAACGAGCCGACCACGAGGGCGATCGCGGCGAAGACGAGCAGGAACACGGTGAGGAACGAGATCGCCTTCGAGCAGGTCGCTCGCGGCCTGGTGGGCGGCCTTGTCGCCGGTGACCGCCTCGACCCCCTTCGGCAGCACCTTCGCCACCTGGTCGCGCAGGTCCTGCTCGGAGACGCCGGGCTTCGCGGTGACCCAGGCGTCGTTGAACTCGTCGCGGCCGTCGAGGAACAGCTTCTGAGCACTGGCGGAGTCGAAGATCGCCGCGGTGGCGCCGTTGAGCGAGCCACCGCCGGGGAAGTCGGCGATGCCGACGAGACGCGGTTGCAGCAACGCCCTCTTGCCCGCGCTGACGAGGTGCACGGTGTCGCCGATGTGGTAGCCGGCCCGGCGCGCGGTCGCCGCGTCCAGTACCACCTCGTCCGGTCCCGTGCGGGTGCTGTCCCCGCGTGACCTGCAGCGGCTCGACCCCGTGCGCGGCAGGCGCGCTGCTGTCGTTGAAGGCGATCCCTGGCGCCCCTTGGCCACCCACCACGCGGTTGTCGCGGCCGATGACGAAGACGCCGAAGGAGACCACGTTGCCGTCGGCACGCGCCGCTCCCGGCACCCTCGCCAGCTGGTCCACGAGCGAGGCCGGGAGCGTGAGCGTGGTCTCGACGCTGCTCGCGTCCTGGGTGCCGGCCGGGCGTACGACGACGTCGCCGACCGAGTTGTCGAAGATCGCGACGAAGCTCTTGTTCAGGGTATCGGTGAAGATCAGCGTGCCGGCCACGAAGGCGACGCCGAGGATGATCGCGAACGTGCTCATCAGCAGCCGCAGCTTGCGGCCGAGCAGGCTCCTCCACGCGGCGTACAGCACGGGCTAGTCGCCCTGCTCGCGCGCGGTCATCGCCTCCAGCACGTCCTCGCGCGTGGGGTCGCGGAGCTCACCTGCGGGGCGGCCGTCGGCGAGGAAGACGACCCGGTCGGTGTAGCCGGCGGCCACCGGGTCGTGGGTGACCATCACGATGGTCTGCCCGAAGTCGGTGACCGAGCGTCGCAGCAGGGTGAGCACCTCGGCGCCGCTGCGCGAGTCGAGGTTGCCCGTGGGCTCGTCGGCGAAGACGATCGCGGGCCGGCTGACCAGGGCCCGGGCGACGGCCACGCGCTGCTGCTGACCTCCGGAGAGCTGGTTGGGCTTGTGCCCGAGCCGGTCCCGCAGGTTGACCGTGTCGATGACGGAGTCGTACCAGTCGGCGTCCGTGTCGCGGCGAGCGAGCCGCAGCGGCAGCAGGATGTTCTCCTCCGCCGTCAGGGTCGGCACGAGGTTGAAGGACTGGAAGACGAAGCCGATCCGCTCACGGCGCAGCCGGGTCAGCGCCTTGTCGTCGAGGTGCCCGAGCTCGGTGTCGCCGAGGAACACCTGGCCCGAGGTGGGCGTGTCGAGGGCCGCGCAGCAGTGCATCAGCGTCGACTTGCCCGACCCCGACGGCCCCATCACCGCGGTGAACTCCCCCGCCCCGATGTCGAGGGTCACCCCGTCGAGCGCCCGCACCTCGGCGGCCCCGCTGCCGTACACCTTGGTCAGGTCGACGACGCGCGCCGCCACCGTCGTGTCCGGGCCTCCGCCGTGCCCTCCGCCACCGTCATGGCTCCACGGTGCCAGCACCTGGGTCGTCGGCGCACTCGGGAATGACCCTGAGATGGTCTTGGGGGCCGACTCAGTTTCACTAGGTGAAACTCAACTGGCGGTCTCGGTAGGCTTCGCGCGAATGTTTCTTCACACACGTTGCGGCCAGTGCGAAGGGGAGTTTCCGTGCTTAACCTAGGGAAACCAGCCGTGACCAGCCACAGACACATCCCTACCCCCGCCGGCGCCGCCCGAGGACGAGCAGGAGGAGCAGGACGACGATCGCCGCCTCGCGCCAGTAGGTCTTGGCCAGCACGGGGAGCACGGTCGCGCCGAGGTCGAGGGCGTCGTCCTCACGCGGTGGCGGCGGTGGGGCGGTCACCGGCCCGGGCGGGCGCCGCCTCCTGCTTCGCCTTGGCGGGCTCCGTCGCGGCGCCCGCGAGCGCCGAGGCGGCCTGCGGGGTGTCCGCCGCAGGGGTCGCCGCAGGGGTCGCCGCGGGCTCGCCGCGGTTCGGGGCCGGCGGCCCGACGACCTTCTGCTCGAGGCAGTCGGTGAACTGCCGGAGCAGCTTGTCGGAGACGTCCTGGATGACGCCGCGGCCGAACTGGGCGGGCTTGCCGGTGATGGCGAGGTCGGTGTGCACCGTGACCCTCGTGGAGCCGCCCGCGTCGGTCATCGTCGCGACCACGTCCGCGCCGGCCGTGCCGTTGCCGCGCCTGTCCTTGCCCTTGGCCTGGATCTTCATCGTGTGGGCGGACGCGTCCTTCTCCACGAAGGTGCCGGTGCCGTTGTAGACGAGGGCGATCGGGCCGAGCTTGACCTTGACGGTGCCCTGGAAGGTGTCGCCCTCGACCGAGGTGACCTGCGCGCCGGGAAAGCAGGCGGCCACCGACTCGATGTCGTCGAAGGCCGCCCACGTCTCCTCGATGCCGGCCGGGACGGTGAACTCGTGCGTCAGCTCCACCCGGTCAGCCCCCCGCGGCGGCGAGCACGGCCCGCCGGGTCAGCACGGTGGCGAGGTGCTTGCGGTAGTCGGCGTCGCCGTTGAGGTCCGAGGGCGGGTTGCTGCCCTCGGCCGCCTGGTCGCACGCGGCACGGACGCCGTCCGCGGTCGCCTGCTGCCCGACGAGTGCCTGCTCGGTCGCGCTCGCCCGCAGGGGTGTGGAGCCCATGTTGGTCAGGCCGATCCGCGCCTCGCTGATGGTGCCGCCCTCGACCCTGCACCGTCGCGGCGATCGCGACGATCGGCCACTGGTGGGCCACCCGCACGAACTTCTCGTAGTGGCTGCCCCAGCCGTCGTACTTCGGGAACCGGATGCCGGTGAGCAGCTCGTCCTCGCCCACCGCGGTGGTGAACAGGTCCTCGAAGAAGTCGGCGGCCGCGACCGTGCGATTGCCGTTGGGCCCCTGGATCAGCAGCTCGGCGTCGAGGGCCAGGGTCGGAGCACCGCAGTCCCCCGCCGGGTCGGCGTGGACGAGCGCCCCGCCGAGGGTCCCGCGGTGCCGGATCTGCGGGTCGGCGACCTCCCCGATGGCCTTGTGGAGCAGGCCCAGGCTCGAGCGCACCCCGCCGTGGGCCAGGATCTCGTAGTACGGCGCCATGGCGCCGATCGTGATCGTGTCGCCGTCGTCGGTGATCTGCTTGAGCGAGTCGATGCCGCCGAGGTCGATCAGCACCTCGGGGGCGTTGAGCCGCATGCGCAGCACCGGCAGCAGCGACTGCCCGCCGGCCAGCACCTTGGCGTCGTCGCCGTGCGCCGAGAGCGCGGCCAGCGCCTCCTCGAGCGTCGTGGGCGCCAGGTAGTCGAACTGTGCGGGGATCACTGCGCTGCTCCGTCCGTGCGGTCGGTCTGTCCCTCGTCGCCGGTCGAGGCGTCGAAGTGTGGCTTCGCGGCCCCGGTCGTCGGGTCGGCTCCGCCCCCATCGTGGGCATGGATCGCCCGCCAGACGCGCTCCGGGGTGCACGGCATCTGCACGTCGCTCACCCCGAACTGGCGGATCGCGTCGACGACCGCGTTGACCACCGCTGGGGTCGAGGCGATCGTGCCCGCCTCGCCCACGCCCTTGGTGCCGAGCGTGTTGGTGGTCGACGGCGTCGAGTTGTGGTCGATGTCGAAGCTGATCAGGTCGGCCGCGGTGGGCACCAGGTAGTCGACGAACGACGCCGAGACGAGCGTGCCGCTCTCGTCGTGGACCGCCTCCTCGAACAGCGCCTGCGCGATGCCCTGCACGAGCCCGCCGTGCACCTGGCCCGCCACGATCAGCGGGTTGATCACGGTGCCGATGTCGTCGACGCAGGTGTACTTGCGCAGCTTGACCTGGCCGGTCTCGGTGTCCACCTCGACCGCGCACAGGTGGGTGCCGTGCGGGAAGCTGAAGTTCACCGGGTCGTACGTCGCGTCGGAGTCCAGCGACGGCTCGACGCCCTCGGGCAGGTCGTGCGCCGAGAACGCCGCCATCGCCACCTCGCCGATCCCGACGCCCTGGTCGGTACCGCGCACGGAGAGCCGGCCGGCTTTGAACTCGATGTCGTCGACGCTGGCCTCGAGCATGTGGGCCGCGATCGGCTTGGCCTTCTCGATCACCTTGTCGGCTGCCCTGACCAGCGCCTCGCCGCCGACGGTCAGCGACCGCGAGCCGTAGGTGTCCAGGCCGCGCGGGGAGACCTGCGTGTCGCCGTGCAGGATCTCGACGTCCTCGAACGCGACCCCCAGCCGGTCGGCCACGATCTGGCTGAACGCCGTCTCGTGGCCCTGCCCGTGGGCGCTGGAGCCGGTGACGACCTCGACCTTGCCGGTCGCCAGCATCCGCACGTTGGCGTTCTCCCAGCCGCCGGCGCCGTAGTTCAGCTGGCCGAGCACCCGGCTCGGCGCCAGGCCGCACATCTCGGTGAAGGTCGAGATGCCGATCCCCAGCTGCACCGGGTCGCCCTCGTCGCGACGACGCTGCTGCTCCGCGCGCAGCTCGTCGTAGCCGAACATCGCCTTGGCCTTCTCGGTGGCCGCCTCGTAGTTGCCCGAGTCGTACTCCAGTCCGGCGACGGTCGTGAACGGGAACTCCTCGTGCTTGATCCAGTTCTTCTCGCGGATCGCGAGCGGGTCCACCCCGACCTCGACGGCGAGCTCGTCCATCAGCCGCTCGATGCCGAAGGTGGCCTCCGGCCGGCCCGCGCCGCGGTAGGCGTCGGTCCAGGTCTTGTTGGTCAAGACCGTCTGGCAGGCGAAGTGGTACGCCGGGAACTTGTAGATGGCGTTGAACATGAACGCGCCGAGCACCGGCACGCCGCCGCCGACGATCGCGACGTAGGAGCCGAGGTCGGCGAGGAGCTCGACCTTGAGCCCGGTCACGGTGCCGTCCTTCTCGGCCGACAGGGTCAGCTTCTGCCACTGGTCGCGACCGTGGTGGGCCGCCATCAGCGACTCCGACCGGGTCTCGGTGTACTTCACCGGCTTGAGCAGCTGGCGGGCCACCCACCAGGCGATCCACTCCTCGGGGGTGACCTGGAGCTTGCCGCCGAAGCCGCCGCCGACGTCGGGGGCGATCACCCGGATCTTGGACTCGGGTACGCCCGTGGTCGCGGCGAGCGCGAACCGGACGATGTGCGGGATCTGCGTCGCCGACCACATGGTCAGCTGCTCGCCCGTCGGGTCGACGACCACCGAGCGCGGCTCCATGAAGGCCGGGATCAGCCGCTGCTGGCGGTACTCCCGCTCGATCAGGATGCCGTCGGTCCTGGCCTTGGAGATCGCGTCCTCGACGTTGCCGCCGGTGCCGGCCTCCGCGGAGTCGAAGACCCACAGCGCCGACTTGTTGGTGCCGAGGTCGGGGTGGGCGAGGACCTTGTCCTCGCGCCGCCTCCTTGAGGTCGAGGGCGGCCGGCAGCTCCTCGTAGTCGACGTCGACCAGCTCGGCGGCGTCACGTGCCGCGGCCGCGGAGCGCGCGACGACCACGGCGACGATCTCGCCGGCGAAGGTGACTCGGTCGGCCGGGATCGGCAGGTGAGGGGGCGTGACCTGGTCGGTGGTGATCGCCCACGCGTTGATGAGTGCCCCGGCCGACTCGTCGAGGTCGCTGCCGGCGTACACCGCCACCACGTTGGGCGCGGTCTTCGCGGCCGAGGTGTCGACGGAGGTGATCCGTGGCGTGTGCGAACGGGCTGCGCACCATGGCCAGGTGGAGCATGCCCGGCAGCGTCATGTTGTCGGTCCACCGCGTGCGGCCGGTGATCAGCCGGGCGTCCTCCTTGCGGCGGCGGTCACGGCCGATCTCGGCGGCCGCGGGAGCGTCCTGGGTCGTGGTCACTGGGACACCCCCTCGGCACCGGCCGCAGCGGTCTGCACGGCGCGGACGATGTTGTGGTAGCCGGTGCAGCGGCAGAGGTTGCCCTCGAGTCCGTTGCGGATCTCGTCCTCCGTGGGGTTCGGGTTGTCGTTGAGCAGGTCGACCGACTGCATGATCATCCCGGGGGTGCAGAAGCCGCACTGGAGCGCGTGGCACTCGTGGAAGGCCGCCTGCACGGGGTGCAGCTGCCCGTTCGTGGCCAGGCCCTCGATCGTCGTCACCTCGCAGCCGTCGGCCTGCACGGCCAGCACGTTGCAGGACTTCACGCTGCGACCGTCGAGGTGGACGGTGCAGGCCCCGCAGTTGCTGGTGTCGCAACCGATGACCGTGCCGGTCTTGCCGAGCTTCTCCCGCAGGTACTGCACCAGCAGCATCCGGGGCTCGACGTCGTCGGAGACCGTGTCTCCGTCGACGGTGAGTTCGATCCTGGTCATCGACGCGCTCCTCGCGGGTACAGGGATGTGACCCGGCTCACGCTAGGGATGAGCGGTTGGCTGAGGGTTGGTCCGACCTGGTGAGCGTGGAGGTGACTCAGACCTTGCGCGCCCGCGCGGACACCGCCCACGTGGTTCGCGCCCGGTGGCTCTGCAGGATCACCCGCAGGCGCTCGACGAGCTTGCCCTGGGTGTCGCCCTTGTTGAGGAAGCCGTGGGCGCCGAGCTCGAGCGCCTTCTGGGCCGCGCGGCTGTCGCTGCCGAATCCCGAGAGCACGACCACCACGCTCGCCGGGCACTTCTTGTGCAGCAGCGGCAGGGCCTGCAGCCCGTCGAGGACCGGCATCGCGATGTCGAGCAGCACCACGTCGGGCTGCTGGGCGTCGGCGGTGTCCACGCCTGCGCGGCCGTCGGCCGCCTCACCCACGACGACGAAGTCGTCCTCACGGTCGAGGACCCGGCGGATCAGCCCGCGCAGGTCCTCGGAGTCGTCGACGACCACCACGCGTACCGGATCTGCTGCGAGCGACACCCCAGGACTCCTCACGTCGTGCGCATCCCGAGAGCCGTGCAGGTCGATCACGCTACTCCCCACGCGGCGCGAAGACGCAGAACTCGTTTCCCTCGGGGTCGGCCAGCACCCGCCACCGTGGCATCTCCCACAGCGGGCTCGCACCTCGCGCGACCAGGTCGTCGGCGTCGCCGTACACGTCCCAGTGCAGGCGGTTCTTCACCGTCTTGGGCTCGGGCACCGGCGCGAAGACCATCGACTCGAACGGCATGCCGGGCACGTCGCTGATCCAGCTCCACGGCTCGCCCTCGTTGCGCACCGGTACGCCGAACACCTCGGCCCACCAGCGCGCGATGCGCACCGGGTCGACGGAGTCCACGCTGAGCTCGTAGACGCGATACGGCGGCACCTCGTCACGCACGAACGCGCAGAGCTCCCCGCCCTCCGGGTCGAGCAGCACCGTCCACGGGTCGCCGTCGTCGTACCCCTCCGCCCGGGTCGCGCCCGAAGCCAGGAGTGACTCCACCGAGTCGGTGTGGACGTCGAGGTGCACACGGTGCTTGACCGTCTTGGGCTCGGGCACCGGGCAGATCGCGATGCCCATGCCCTCCTCCGCGCCCACGACGTCGCCGGGATCCTGCGGCCCCGCCCCTGGGGCGTACTCGCACCCGGTCGCCAGCGCCCAGAAACGCCCCAGCTCCGGGCCCCCGCTCGCCGTGTCGAGGCACAGCTCCTTGAAGGTGGTGGCTGCCATGGGACGCCTCCTGAAGCGCTGGTGTGACCCCGGTAGCCTGCACGCATGCCCGAGCAGAGAGCGTGGGGACACGGCCTGGTCACGGTCGCCGACGACGGTAGCGTCCTCGACACCTGGTACCCCTCCCCTGCTCTCGGCGAGCCCACCGAGGAGCCGGTCCCCGACAGCCTCGCCACCCTGGTGCGGAAGTACCCGGAGCGGCGCGTGCACACCGAGGTGGTCACCACCCGGATCAACCTGGACACCGCTCCGGACGGAGCCAGCGACGCCTACCTGCGCCTGCACCTGCTCAGCCACCGCCTGGTGCGCCCCCGCGAGCTGAACGTCGAGGGCATCTTCGGTCAGCTCCAGAACGTCGTGTGGACCAGCCGCGGGCCGTGCGCCGTCGAGGGCTTCGAGGACGTGCGCGCCGAGCTGCGCGCCGAGGGTCCGGTGCAGGTGTTCGGGGTGGACAAGTTCCCCCGGATGACCGACTACGTGGTGCCGTCCGGTGTGCGCATCGGCGACGCCGACCGGGTGCGCCTGGGCGCGCATCTCGCCGTCGGCACGACCGTCATGCACGAGGGGTTCGTCAACTACAACGCCGGCACGCTCGGCGCCTCGATGGTCGAGGGCCGCATCAGCGCCGGCGTGGTCGTCGGTGACGGCAGCGACGTCGGCGGTGGGGCGTCGATCATGGGGACGCTCTCCGGCGGCGGCAAGGAGGTCATCTCGCTCGGCGAGCGCTGCCTGGTCGGGGCCAACGCCGGCATCGGGATCTCCCTGGGCGACGACTGCGTGGTCGAGGCCGGCTGTTACGTGACGGCCGGCACCAAGGTGACCGTCAAGGACATGGACGCCAAGCCCACGGTGATCAAGGCCGCCTCGCTCTCGGGCGTGAGCAATGTGCTGTTCCGCCGCAACTCCGTGACCGGCGCCGTCGAGGCGGTGCCGTGGGCCAGCGAGGGCTTCGGCCTCAACGCTGCCCTGCACGCCAACTGATGCGGCGCGCGGCACTCGCCCTCCTCGTCGTCCTCGCCGTCGTGGCCGGGGTCGGCCTGGCGTTCTGGCGCGGCTCGGGCCCGCTCCCCGACCCCGAGGGTTGCCAGGCCACCGCGGCGGGCCACACCGTCACCCTGGACACCGACCAGGCCGAGAACGCGACCCTGATCGCTGCGATCGGCGTACGCCGCCAGCTCCCCGCGCGCGCCGTCTCGATCGCCCTCGCCACGGCCTACCAGGAGAGCAAGATCTACAACCTCCCCGGCGGCGACCGCGACTCGATCGGGCTCTTCCAGCAGCGCCCGTCGCAGGGCTGGGGCACGCCGGCACAGGTCCGCAACCCGTACTACTCGATCAACGCCTTCTACGACGTGCTCGCGAAGGTGGGCAACTACCAGTCCATGCGGATCACCGACGCGGCACAGAAGGTGCAGCGCAGCGGCTACCCGGAGGCCTACCAGGGCCACGCGGCCGACGCGCGCACCCTGGCCTCGGTGCTCACCGGCTACAGCCCCGGCGGCAAGTTCACCTGCGTGGTGCACCAGCCGACCACCCGCGGCAGCGGCACCCGCGTCGTGGCACTGGTCAAGAGGGCCTACGGCGACATCCCGATCGCGCGCACGGGCACCCGCCAGGACGTCGCCCTGACGGTCAGCGGCGCCGCGGGCGAGCGCCTGGCCTGGTCCGTGGCCCATTTCGTGGTGGCACACGGCGTACGCCTCAAGCAGGCCCAGGTCTCCTACGACGGCCAGCGCTGGCGCACCGGCCGCGACTCCGAGAAGGGCTGGACCAGCGGCGGTCCGGGCACCCCGACCCGTCTCGTCATCTCGATGGGCTGAGCCCGCAGGTCTCCCCGCTGTCAGGTGAGGCTCGTGAGCCGGTCCGCCGCCGCAGCGACGCGCTCGTCGGTGGCGGTGAACGCGACGCGGACGTGACGCTCGCCGGTGCGGCCGTAGAAGGAGCCGGGGGCGACCAGGATGCCGAGAGCGGCCAGCGAGGCGACGGTGTCCCAGCAAGGTTCGTCTCGGGTGGCCCACAGGTAGAGCGAGGCCTCCGAGTGGTCGATGCGGAAGCCGGCACTCTCGAGCGCCCGCCGGAGCACCGCACGCCGGGCGGCGTAGCGCTCGTGCTGCTCGTCCACGTGGTGGTCGTCGTCGAGGGCCGCGACCATCGCACGCTGCTGGGGGCCGGGCATCATCAGGCCGAGGTTCTTGCGTACGGCGAGCAGCTCGCCGACCACCGCGGGGTCGCCGGCCACGAAGGCGCAGCGGTAGCCGGCCAGGTTGGACCGCTTCGACAGCGAGTGCACGGCCAGGATGCCCTCGAGCGAGCCGCCGTTGACCTCGGCGTGCAGCACCGAGACCGGCGCGGCCTCCCAGGCGCACTCGAGGTAGCACTCGTCGGAGACCAGCAGGGCACCGCGCTCGCGACACCAGTCGACGACCTTGCGCAGGTGGTCGGTCGGCAGCACCCGACCCGTCGGGTTCGAGGGGCTGTTCACCCACACCAGCGCCGGGCGGCGCGGGCCGAGGGCGAGCAGCGAGTCGGTCGCGACGGACTCGGCACCCACCAGGGCCGCGCCGACCTCGTAGGTCGGGTAGGCCAGCCCGGGCTGGACGACGAGGTCACCGGGGCCGAGGCCGAGGTAGGTCGGCAGGCCGGCGATCAGCTCCTTCGAGCCGACCGTCGGCAGCACGCCGTCCAGCCCCGGACCGACCACCCCGAAGCGCCGTGCGAGCCAGTCGAGGCAGGCCTGTCGTGTCTCCGGGAGCCCGATCGTCTGCGGGTAGCCCGGCGAGTCGGCCGCCGCCGCGAGTGCCGCCTGCACGACCGCCGGAGTCGGGTCGACGGGCGTGCCGACAGACAGGTCGACGACGCCGTCCGGGTGCGCGCGCGCCTTCTCGGCGTACGGCGTGAGGTGGTCCCAGGGGAAGTCCGGGAGCCGCGAGGAGACCTTCGTCCTCACTCCTGGTTCTGCGGAGGCAGCTCGGCGATCATCGGGTGGTCGTGGTCGATCTCGCCCATCTTGGCGGCGCCGCCGGGCGAGCCGAGGTCGTCGAAGAAGTGCACGTTGGCGTCGTAGTACTCCTTCCACTCCGAGGGAGTGTCGTCCTCGTAGTAGATGGCCTCCACCGGGCAGACCGGCTCGCAGGCACCGCAGTCGACACACTCGTCAGGGTGGATGTACGAGCATCCGCTTGCCCTCGTAGATGCAGTCGACAGGGCACTCGTCGACGCACGCACGGTCCTTGAGGTCGACGCACGGCTGGGCGATGACGTAAGTCACCTTGGCTCCTCCTGGATCATCCGCCAGAGGTGGGGCCGCGGGTGGCCCCCTGACACGAGGGCCAGCCTAGTATCCCCCCGTGCCAGGCGATCCCCTCGGTCCGCACGTGGTCGGCCAGCGCGTCGTCGTGCGGCGCGTCGTCCCCGGTGAGACCGGTCCGTCCGGTGGTCCGGCGATGACCGACGTGCTGGGGGTCTGCGTGTCGTGGGAGGCCGGGGAGGTGGTGCTCCGGCGCGAGCGCGGCGACCTCGTCACGATCCCCACGAAGGACATCGTCGCCGGCAAGACCGTGCCCGCTCGTCCCTCGCCCCTGCTCCGCATCGGCGCCGAGGAGGCGGACCGCCTCGCGCACCCCGGCTGGTCGCCGGTCGAGGAGGAGTCGCTGGGCGAGTGGCTCCTGCGGGCCTCCGGCGGGTTCTCGAACCGCGGCAACTCCGTGCTCGCCCTCGGCGACCCCGGCGTGCCGCTGGACGAGGCCGTGCGCCAGGTCGACCCCTGGTACGCCGCTCGCGGACTGCCGGCCCGCGCGCACGCGCTGCCAGGCTCGCCGGCCGTCGGTCGCCCTCGAGGAGGCGGGCTGGACGTCCTACGAGCCGACGACGCTGATGCTGGCCTCGCCCGCACGGGCGCTGCGCCGCACTCCCCGGTCCGACGTACCCCTGCGCCACGACGAGCGGGTCGACGACGCCTGG
This sequence comes from uncultured Actinomycetota bacterium, assembly GCA_963756045.1. GTDB lineage: Bacteria > Actinomycetota > Actinomycetes > Propionibacteriales > Nocardioidaceae > Marmoricola. Next base: position 249,784 of record CAVWML010000001.1, on the reverse strand, counting down.
CTGGCCACCGACGAACGCGCCGCCCGGTTCGGCGAGGACGCCCGACGGGTGCTCGAGTCCGGCGAGGTCACTCTCGCGACCGTGCGCGACGACGACGGGTCGGTGCTCGCCCGGGGCCGCGGGGCGTTCCACGCCGACTGGCTCGGCGTCGCGTCCCTGTGGACCTCACCTGACGCGCCGCAGGCAGGGCCTGGGCACCGCCGTGCTCCGGTCACTGCTCGAGTGGGGCGCCGAGCGCGGAGCGACCACGGCCTACCTGCAGGTCGTGGAGTCCAACGCCTCCGCCGCGCGGTTGTACGCAGCCCGCGGGTTCGAGCAGCACCACGGCTACGTCTACTACGTGGCCCCGGATGACCCGGTGATCCGGGTGACTCAGGGCTCAGGCACGAACGGGCGGTACGACGGGTCGGCCGGTCCCGGTCTGCCCAGCGCGTTGAGCACGAGCCGGATCGCCGGCCCGGAGCTCGGGATCAACAGGTGGTCGGCGAGGTCGAACGGGCACGTGGCCTGCAGGGTGATGTTGGTGACGTGGTCGCCGGTCAGGTAGCCGCTCGTGTAGGGCAGCACCACCTCGTCGTGGGTGGTGACGATGTTGGTGTAGCTCACGTTGCCGGGCGTCTCGTCACCGGCGTTGAGGTGCTGGAGGAACGTCGAGCCGGTCTTCTGCTGCAGGCACGAGGGGCACAGGTAGCTCAGCCCCGGGGTCAGCAGCACCGGCTGCGAGGTGCCGTGGTTCGACGGCGAGAGCCCCACGAGGTCGTCGACCTTGTCGGCGCCACCGAGGAACCTGATGTAGTAGCGGGGCATCATGCCGCCCTGGGAGTGGCCCACCATCGAGACCTTCGCGGCGCCCGTGGCGGCGAGCACCCGGTCGACGTAGCTCTTCAGCTGCGCCGCCGAGTCCTCGATCGGGCCGGTGGCGCGGTTGCCGTAGTCGAGGGCGAAGACGCAGTACCCCGAGGAGACCAGGGTCGACTCCAACCGCTCCAGGAGGCTCTGGGAGTCGCCGAACGTGCCGTGCACGACCACGACCGGCTCGGGGTGGGCCGCCGACGGGTGGCAGCTCCAGTTGTCGAACCCCGAGGTGGCGGCCTGGGCGGGCGCCGCGGCCAGGACCCCGGCCAGGACGAGAAGGGCCGCCGCGGCGGCCAGGAGGGTCTTGCGCATCAGCTGTGCCTCGGGTTCTTCGCCTGCGGGCACCGGATGGTCTCGCCGGCCTGGTAGTCGGTGTGGAAGGTCTCGGTGCGGACCACCTTGCCCGAACCTGGCCTGCGGAAAACCCGCTGCACGTCGACGCCGAAGCCAGGGCTGCCGGTCACCGCCCGGCAGACAGTCGCCTGCACGTCGCGCACGGAGGGCTGCTGCAGCCCGGTGCGGGGGCCGGTGCGCGCGGTGACGTCCCACGACTTCGTGGACCACATCGAGACGGTCAGCGATCCGGGATGCCCCGGCCTCGCACGGCGTACGGCGGTCGTGACCAGGACGCCGTACGGCGTGTCGTCGGTGAACCGGAGGTCGGACGTCGGCCAGACGACGGCGGCCTCGAGCCCCGCGGGCGCGCCGGCGGAGTGCACCGCAGGGGCGGTGTGCGCCTGGTCCTGCAGACCGGCGAAGAACATCGCGTCGAACAGGCCGGTGGCCAGGGTGTTCGTCGCCGCGGCGGCAGCTGCTCCCCCGTTGCCGGTCGCCGTGGCGGCCTCGTCCGCCGTGGACGGCGTGCCCAGGACGTCGTTGAGGCTGAAGGTCTGCCGGGGGCGCAGCAGCGTGCCGTCGACGACCGCGGCCGTGCGGCTCAGGACGCGGCCCTGGCTGACGTCGGTGAACCTGACGGTGGCGCTGCTGACGAGCGTGGACACGCCCAGCGACCGGGCTGCGGCCGTGGTCAGTGCCGGCTGCCGCACCGTCGCGGGCACGGCGATGCGACGCGCCGGGCCCTGGCGGGTGAGGGCGGCGGCGAACGCCGGCTCGAGCCGGGAGTCGTCCACCGTGACCCCGAGGCGGGCCGGCACCACGACAGGGTGACCGGAACGCAGCACGATCCGGGCATCGACGGGCTCGGACGAGACGGCAGGCATGATCGGCGCCAGGGCCTTCATCAGCAGGTCTCCGTCGACCTGGGGCACCAGGTGGCCCCCCTCCACCGTCATCGACAGCGCCCGCTCGAAGAGCCGTGGCGGCGCCACCACGCGCTGGCCGGCGACCACGAGGGTGACCGGGCCCGACATCGCGGACCGGCCGAAGGTGCCGATCACCTCGTTGACCTCGTCGCCGGTGATGGCCGGCGCCTCCGTGCGCGTCGGCAGCTTCTGGGAGCCCTGGTGCAGGAAGCGGTCCACCAGCATCTCGCGCGCGGCCGTGCGGTCGACCACCTCGCCGGGCTGACCGGGCACGCCCACGGCCCTCCCGTCGTGGAAGACGACCGTGCCGTTGACCGGTGGCGTGGCGATCCCCTCGCCGAGGGCATCGAGCGCGGCGTCGAGCTTCCGCTCGTCGATGTCGACCACCGCTTCGTGGTTGCCGCCCCCGCTGGCCACCTGCCACAGCCGCCGCACCGACCAGCCGGAGCCACCGCCCGCGGCGACGACCGACTGGTGGTAGTCCACGGTCAGCCCAGCCGCGACCGGGTCGACGGCACGCATGCGGCCGTCGCCGTAGGAGACCTCGATCGGCGCCTTGGCTCGCACGTCGAGGGCGTCGCGGAGCCGGCCCTCGGCGGCCGCCGGGTCGAGGTGGGAGATGTCCACGCCCTCCACCCGAGCCGTCCGCGGCGCCCGGTCCCCGGCGTAGACGAACATCGCCATCCAGGCGATCCCCAGGATGAGCACGAGACCGAGCACGGTGTACCCGGCGACCGCGCCCCCCAGCGGCGGGGTGTCCTCGTCGCGGCGGGTCATGCGCGGTTCACTCGAGCCCGGCGAAGAGGTCGTCCTCGAGGCCTCCGTCGGCACCGGGGACGGGCGTCCCCTTGGCGATGCGGAAGAACTCGGTGCCCCAGATCTCGTTGCCCCGGTTGTTCGACAGCGCGAAGAACGGCCCGTCGACGGAGATCTGCGTGGGATAGGAGCGCAGCGCGTTCATCTTGGCCTCGGCGTACTGCTCGGCGTCGATCGAGGAGCTGAGCAGGTCGTCCTCGACGATGAACGGCGGCAGCGGGCCGTCGGGGTCCATGCCCTCGAAGGACGTGGTGTCGCCGGCGGCACGCAGGTCGCGGAGCCCCTGACGCATCCGGTTGGCCGACATGGCACCCCAATAGACCTTCGCGACGTCGTGGGCGGCGCCGAGCTCGGGGCGGTAGGACGGCACCGCAGCCAGCGAGACGGCGTAGGTGGCGACCCGGTGGGCCTGGATGTGGTCGGGGTGGCCGTAGCCGCCGAACTGGTCGTAGGTGACCAGCACCTGCGGGCGCAGCTCGCGGACGACCTCGACGAGGTAGTCGGCCGCCTCGGTCAGGTCGGCGTGCCAGAACGCGTTGTCGTGCACGTCGTCGGCCGCGACCGCGTAGCCGTCGGCGTGCCACTTCATGCCGGAGTCGCGGTAGCGCTTGAACCCGCCGAGCCAGCGGTGGTCGGTCACGCCGAGGGCCTTCATCGCGTTCGCGATCTCGGTCTTCCGCTCGTCGGCGAGGGTGTCGTCCTTGTCGGCCGCCATGTGCTCGAGGTCGGGCACCAGGATCTCGCCCATCTCGCCGGCGGTGCAGGTGACGACCGTGACGCCGACGCCCTCGGCGACGTAGCGCGCCATCGTGGCGCCCTGCCCGATCGACTCGTCGTCGGGATGCGCGTGTACGAGGAGGATGTGCTTGTCCATCGCGACGAATGCTAGGCGCGAGAGCCGCAGATCCTGCGGCGGCTCACGGCAGCTTTCGGCCCGCGTCTGAGGAAGGCCTCAGCCGGTCCCTGTGGAAGGACGAAGTCCTGTCCCGAAGGGCTCAGCTGGGCAGCAGGGCGAGCTGGCGAGACTGCGCGACGAGACGACCGGTGGAGTCCCAGACGGCGCAGTCCTCCTCGAACTGGCCACCGGAGACGTTGCGGGTCTCGTGGCGCACGATCGCCCACCCCGGCGCGGGCCGGGCACGCACGTGCGCGGTCAGCTCGAGGGTCGGCGCCCAGCCCGGGCGGCCGAGGTCGAAGGTCGCCGGGGGCAGCGCGTCGAGCACCAGCAGCAGCGACACCGGGTCGAGCGGCCGGTCGTCGACGAACCGGAACCACGCCTGGATCACGCCGCTGCCGCTCGGCTTGCCCAGCGACCAGCCGGCGTACGTCGGGTCGAGGCGGGTGCCGAAGCGCTCGAGCAGCGGCGCGCTCCGGCGCACTTCCTCGGGGGCGAACAGCGTCTCGACGCACTCCTCGAGCGGCGGCAGCTCGGGAGGTGGCAGCTGGCGCTCGACCTTCCCGGGCTCGCCGAGGTCGCCGTACGTCGCGAGCACCGACATCCGCTCGACCTCCGCGACCGTCCTCGTCCTGGACGAGGCTCGCCGCCACTGTCGTACGCCGCCCGCCGACCCGCAAGCGACGCACGCGGATGCGGGCCGGCCCGGGACGCGACGGCGTCAGGAAGTAGGCGCTCACGCTCAGCGGGTCGGGCTGCTGGAGCTCGGCGAGGTCGACGCGCAGCGCGTTGCCGACCACGGCCAGCACGTAGCCGCCGTTGACGCCCCCGCCGACGACCCAGCCGCCGTCGAGGTGACCGGCGTACTCCCCCGGCCCGCTCGGCTCGACGTGGACCCCGCGGTCGAACTCGTGCTCCATGCGCAGCGAACCTACCGAGGGCCGGCCTCCGCGTAGCCCTCGGGCGTGCCCCAGGTGGACGTGCGCGGGCTGCCGTCCTCCACCACCGGGCAATGCGTGCCGACGAAGTTGGTCGGCATGCAGCGGTTGCAGTGGATGCACAGCGACGGTGTCGACGGGTCCGCCGCGATCCGGTTGACCAGGTCGGGCTCGCGCAGCAGCGCGCGGCCCATCGCGACGAAGTCGAACCCCTGCCCCATCGCGAGGTCCATCGACGCGCGGTCGGTGATGCCGCCGAGCAGGATCATCGGCAGCGAGACGGCGGCCCGGACCGCCTTGGCGTCGTCGAGGAGGTAGGCGTCGCGGTAGGGGTACTCGCGGATGAAGCCGCGACCGGCGAACCGCATCACCGTGCGGATCGGCTGGGGCATCACGGCGACGAACTCCTCGACCGGGGCGCCGCCCTTGAAGAGGTACATCGGGTTCAGCAGCGAGCTGCCTGCGGTCATCTCGAGGGCGTCGACGGTGCCGTCCTCCTCGATCCAACGGGCCGTCTGGACCGCCTCGTCGAGGGTGATCCCGCCGCGCACGCCGTCGGAGAGGTTCAGCTTGGTGAGCACGGCGATCCGGCCACCCACGGCGTCACGGACCGCCCGCAGGACCGCACGACCGAAGCGCGCCCGGTTGGCGAGCGTCCCGCCGTACTCGTCCTTGCGGTGGTTGATCTTCGGGCTCAGGAAGGCGCTGGCGAGGTAGCTGTGCCCGAGGTGCACCTCGACCGCGTCGAAGCCGGCCTCGATCGCGCGCCCGGCGGCCGCGGCGTGGGCCCGCGTGATCCGGTCGAGGTCGGCGGGCGAGGCCCTGCGCGAGATGCCGCCGGACATGTTCGGGAAGCGCGTGCTCGGGGACAGCGCCGGGTGCCCGTTGCCCCGAGGGTCCGCGACCGGCCCGGCGTGACCGATCTGCGCGGAGATCGCGGCTCCCTCGGCGTGCACGGCGTCGGTCAGCACGCGCAGCCCCGGCATCGACTCGTCGGTCCACTGGATCTGGTCGGGAGCCGTGCGACCGTCCGGCGCGACGGCGCAGTAGGCGACCGTGGTCATCCCCACGCCACCCGCGGCGTACGCGCGATGGAACTCGACGAGCTCCCGGGTGACCCGGCCCCGGTGGCTCAGACCCTCGTACGTCGCGGCCTTCAGCACCCGGTTGCGCAGGGTCAGCGGACCGATCCGTCCCGGGGAGAAGACGTCCGGAGGGATTACGCGCTCGGCCACCTGGGAACCCTAGTCATGTCGGGTTTCAGTGGATGAACCAGATCTTCCTATCCGTCCGACTTTTGGATATTTTGATACACGTCGACTCACAGACCTGAGCCGACCGCCTTGGGGACCGTACGTGACCATCTCGCACCACGCTGCGCAGCCGGACATCGACGCTGTGCTCGACATCCTGTCGAGCCCGGACGACCGCGACCTGAGCGAGATCGTCGAGCTCGCCGCCAGCATCTGTGGCGGCGACGCGGCCGGCATCACGATCTGTCGCGGCGACGAGTACCACGTCCCGATCACCTATGGCATCGACCCGCTGGTGTGCCCCGCGTCCGAGACGTTCTGCGTGGTGACCATGGGCACCGACGGCCTCTACACCGTCGAGGACGCACACAGCGACCCGCGCTTCGCCGGCATCGGCTTCGTCGACGGACGACTCGCCAGTGCCCGGTTCTACGCCTCGGCGCCCATCCACGACCCGGCGGGCACCATGGTCGGTCGCCTGTGTGTCATCGCCTCGGAGCCCCGCACGCTGTCGGAGTCCCAGCAGCGCGCGCTCACGACGCTCGGGCTGAGCGCCTCCAAGCTCATCGAGCTGCGCTTGCTTCGTGCCTCCGGCGCGGCCGCGCGCATGGCCGGGCGCAGCGACGGGGCGGCCCTGCTGGCCCAGCTGACCCTCGAGCGCAACCACGACCTCAAGGTGCCGTTGACCGGCATCGTGGCCACCCTGGAGATGCTGCACGACCGCGACAGCCACGCCGGCGACCCGTACGCCGCGGTGCTGCTCGAGCGCTGCTCCTCGGCGGCCTGGCGCATGAGCCGGATGCTCGACCGCGACCTGATGAAGGCGGCCACGACAGCCGGTCACGACGTGATGGGGACCGATCTCGGCCGCGTGATCCGTGATGTCGTGGACGGCACCGCGACCATGCTCGAGCACGCAGGCGCCGTCGTCGAGGTCGGCGACCTGCCGGTCGTCCGGGCCGACTCCGACGCGATGTACTCGGTGCTGCAGAACCTGCTCACCAACTCCGTGAAGTTCGCTCGGCCCGGGGTCGAGCCCCGCATCCGGGTCGCGGCCTCCCCCGGCGCGGCCGACTGGCGGGTCTCGGTCTCGGACAACGGGATCGGCATCCCGGCCGACCGGCGATCCGAGGTGTTCTCGCTGTTCAGCCGCGTCGACAGCGACGTCGAGGGGCACGGCATCGGCCTGGCCACCGTCGCCAGGCTGGTGGGCCTGCACGGCGGCCGCGTGGGCGCCGAGGAGGCGCCCGGCGGCGGCGCCGAGATCTGGTTCACCCTGCCCGCGGCCTAGCTGCTGCCATGCTGAGTGGTGCTCTCAGCCCTGGGCCTCGCGCTGCTCGCGGCGATCGAGCCACTCGGGATCATCGCGTTCATCGCGGTGCTGGGATCGCGCGGAGGTAGGCGCAACACACGAGGATTCATCGTCGGCTGGGTGCTCAGCGCCTGCGTCGTCGCGGTCCTCACGATCTGGGCGCACGGCGACGGTCACTCGATCCACGTCTCCACCGTGATCGGCTCGGCCGGCCTCCTGCAGGTCGCGCTCGGCGTCGTGGCGCTGGCCTACCTCGTGTGGCGCCGTCGGCGTGACCCCGCGCCTGACCAACCTGGCCCGGACCTGCTCAAGGAGGACCACCTCGGACCGGTCGGAGCCGCCCTGATCGGCGCCGGGGTCCAGGGCTGGCCCGTCGTCGCCGCCGCGGTCGCTGCGGTGCTGACGGCCACGGTCAGCACCACCGGGCGGGTGCTCGGTGTGGCCGCCGTCGTGCTCGTGTCCTCATCGACCTACATCGGCGCCCATGTGCTGGCCGGCCGCGAGCCCGAACGCACCGCGGCACGGCTGGCATCCATCAAGGCCTGGATCGAGGCGCACCGCGAGCGTGTCATCGACGTCCTGCTGCTCGCGGTCGGCGGCTACCTGGTCGTGCACGGCGTGCTGGCCCAGCTCGCCAGGTGAGGCCCGGTGACCACTCACCTCAGACGTTGGAGCGGAACGAAGATGGGGTGCTTCGGCGGTTTGCTGGTCACCGCCGACCGATGCCGAAAAACACAGTCTGCGTTGGGGGAACGCTGATCTGAGGTCGTTGGGTGTACTGCGAGGGCCCGCACACCGAGCGTGGTGCCGTGGTGCACGCCGACCGCGGCCCACTCAGCGGCCTGGCGACACTGCACGCTCTCGGAGAGCATCCACGTCGCCATGCCCTGGCATCTCTCACCTCAGGTTGGAGCGCGTGGCGTGCGAACTGTCCAGTTGTCCGAGCGGCAAGGCGCAAGCCATGGCCTGTCCGACTGGTGCGGCGACATCCGAGAGCACGTCAGGGCGGGCCGGAGGCCGGCGTCTCGTGCATGGACGCCTGGAGCGCGTTCAGGGGAGCGTCCGGGACCTCGATGTAACCACGCGTGGGTCGATCGAGGTCAAAGCTGACGTAGAGCAGGAAGGTGACCAGACTTGCCGCGAGAATCAGTGGGATCAGGCTACGGCCGAGCAGTCCCACGTGGAGTCCAACCAGGAACATGGCTCCGACGGAGCCGATCACTTCAAGTAGCAGGACCTCGGTCGGCACGCGGTTGTTGAGGCCGGCGATCCGTACCGTCTGCTGGTCGATCATCTCGTTGAGGCTCTCCTCATAGAGACGCGGTGCAGACGCTGTGGGTTCCTTTTGGAGGGCTTGCCCATTCAGGGTCCAGAGCTGGTTATGCAGCGCATCTCCCTGCGCGATCGTGTGGTCGGCGGCCTCGCTTCCCGGCACTTCGTGGGTCAACGCACGCTCGACGTCGGTGTACTTCACCAGCAGTGGGAGCGATCGGCTGCGCATCGGCTCGGGCAGGGTCTGGGCACGTAGATACGTGGTTCCTATGCTGTTGGCATCATCGACGACAGCAGCTCGGCGGTCCTCGTAGCGGCCCAGTGCCAGGGACAGGCCGAAGGCCAGGACCAGGCCCATGAAGCCCAGCAATGCGCCCTGGAGAACACCAGAGGACTCCTTGAGACCGGGGTGACGCTCCCGGCGTGAGACTCCGACCAGAAGACCCCCCAGTGCGGCCCCGACGACCAGGAACAACAGAACGAACAGCAGCGCCGGGCTGGCAAGCCGGAACAACACAACGGACTCCCTGTCAGAACGGCGAAGCCACCTGTCCCTGGCTGAGGACCCGGGAGGTTGAGGAGCGACCAGAGACCACCTTTCCACACCCTATAGGCGGCGTAGATCGGACCACCTCGCGAGGCGTGGCCACCGAGCGGGTCGAGGTCGCACCCTTCGAGCGGCTGCCACCGGGCACGGTGGTCCGATGGGCTTGTATCGCGAGGACCTGGTGGGAGGAGCGAGATCCGGCCACGGGGCCCCCACAGTCGCCCTGGAGGAGGTCTGGTCATATCCACCGCCGCAACTGCGTGTCGCTGTTGGTGCCCTTGCATCTCGGAAGCCGCACAACTCCGGCCGGGTGGGTCGATCCCACGTCTCGTGGCGGCGTCGAGGGCGTGGATGCGGGGGGTTCGCCCGTAAGGGGTGAAGTGCGATCGGGGAGCCGCTGGTCAGACTGCCCGTAGGCCACGCCACGAGCGCTGCCGCGAACAACACAGGAGGGTGAAGTGGCCGACAAGCCCAACATTCTGATCATCTGGGGTGACGACATCGGGGTCAGCAACCTGAGTTGCTACAGCGAGGGCCTGATGGGCTACCGCACCCCGAACATCGACCGGATCGCGGCCGAGGGTGTCCGGTTCACCGACTACTACGGCGAGCAGAGCTGCACCGCAGGCCGAGCCGCGTTCATCACCGGACAGAATCCCTATCGCACCGGTCTGACCAAGGTCGGAATGCCCGGTGCCGACATCGGCCTGAGGGCCGAGGACCCAACCATCGCGACCGCGTTGAAGTCCCTGGGTTACGCGACAGGACAGTTCGGCAAGAACCACTTCGGTGACCGCGACGAGTTCCTCCCGACCGCCCACGGGTTCGACGAGTTCTTCGGCAACCTCTACCACCTCAACGCTGAGGAGGAGCCCGAGCTTGACGACTACCCCAGCGAGGAGGAGTTCCCCGACTTCCGCAAGAACTTCGGCCCCCGGGGCGTGATCCACTCCTGGGCCAACGACGACGGCACCCAGCGCATCGAGGACACCGGCCCGCTGACCAAGGAGCGGATGAAGACCATCGACGACGAGATCGTCCCCGAGGCGCTGCGGTTCATGACCGAGCCAGGGAGAGCGACACCCCGTTCTTCGTGTGGCTCAACACCACGCACATGCACTTCCGCACCCACATCAAGGACGGCAGCCGGGGCAAGGCCGGCCGCTGGCAGTCGGAGTACCACGACACGATGTGCGACCACGACGAGTTGGTCGGCGCGTGCTGGACTTCCTCGACGAGCAAGGGCTGGCCGACAACACGATCGTGATGTACTCCACCGACAACGGGCCGCACATGAACAGCTGGCCGGACGCCGGAATGACGCCGTTCCGCAACGAGAAGAACTCCAACTGGGAGGGCGCCTATCGGGTGCCGGCCATGGTGCGCTGGCCCGGCCACTTCCCGGCGGGCGAGGTACTGCAACGGCATCGTCAGCCACAACGACTGGTTCGTCACCTTTCTCGCCGCCGCCGGCGACACCGACGTCGCCGACCGGCTGAAGAGCGGCGCCGACCTGGAAGGCACGACGTACAAGGTGCATCTCGATGGGCTCAACCAGCTCGACTACCTCACCGGTGCGGCCGACGAGAGTCCGCGTCAGTACTTCTTCTACGTCTCCGACGACGGCGACCTCACGGCGCTGCGTTACGACAACTGGAAGTTCGTCTTCCTCGAGCAACGCGCGACCGGGCACCCTGCGCGTGTGGGCGGAGCCCTACACGGCGCTGCGGGTCCCGAAGCTCTTCAACCTGCGAACAGACCCGTACGAGCGGGCCGTGATCACCTCGAACACCTACTACGACTGGATTCTTGACCACGTCTGGCTGTTCATTCCCGCGCAGGCGTTCGTCGCCCAGATGCTGCAGACGCTCGTCGAGTTCCCGGCGACGCCAGGACGCCGGCCAGCTTCAGCATCGACCAGATGATGGAGAAGCTCAAGGCCGGCATCACGAGCACCTGATCGCCAGTGAGCAGGCCGATCCTCGGCGACCGGCGACGCCCCACACGGCGCTGGCTGCCCGGCGGCGCCTTCACGATGGGCTCCGACGCTCACTACCCGGAGGAGGCGCCGACCCACCGCGTCCGGGTCGATGCGTTCTCGATCGACCCGGTCCCGTGACCAACGCTGCATTCGCCGCGTTCGTCGCAGGCGACCGGTTACGTCACCGTCGCCGAGCGGCCGCTCGACCCGGCCGACTACCCCGGGCGCGCCCCCGGAGAATCTCGTGCCCGGCTCGCATGGTGTTCACGCCGACGAGCGGGCCGGTCGACCTGCGCCACTCAGCCAGTGGTGGACCTGGACTCCGGGCGCCTGCTGGCACCGGCCCGAGGGGCCGGGCAGCTCGGTCAACGTCGTGCCGACCACCCGGTGGTGCACGTCGCCCACGAGGACGCGCGCGCCTACGTCGATTGGGCAGGCGCGGCGCTGCCCACCGAGGCCGAGTGGGAGTACGCCGCCCGCGGCGGGCTCGAGGGCGCCGCGTTCACCTGGGGCGACGAGGCCCGCCCGGGCGGACGGATCATGGCGAACACCTGGGACGGGCCCGACTTTCCCTGGCGCAGCACCGAGGAGAGCGGCTGGACCCGCACCTCGCCAGTGGGCAGCTTCCCCGCGAACGGATTTGGTCTGTTCGACATGGCGGGCAACGTGTGGGAGTGGACCGAGGACTGGTGGACCAGCCGTCACCCCGACGACGCCGACTAGCCGTGCTGCGCTCCGGAGAACCCGCGCGGCGGCAAGATCGAGTCGAGCTACGACCCCGCCCAGCCGCAGTTCCGCGATCGGCCGCAAGGTGATCAAGGGCGGCTCGCACCTCTGTGCCGATACCTACTGTCTGCGTTACCGGCCCGCCGCCCGGCGGCCGCAGATGGTGGATACCGGCACCAGTCATCTCGGTTTCCGCTGCGTCATCCGACATGAGCGCGCGTAGCAGCCGTGGCCGATCGGGAACCTCAGCGACACGGTAGGGAGGTGATCCCGATGCGGGCCGAGGGGGATCAGCCCGTCGCCGAGGGGGTGACCGCCGGGCAGCCGCCGCGAGGGGAGATCCTCGAGGTGCGCGGCGAAACGGCGCCCAGCCCTAGCCGCGCGCTGCGACGAAACCGTGCACGCTGGGGTGGCGGCGAGAGGCGAGTTACCCGACCGTCGACAACCTCGGTCTGAGACTCCCCCACCAAGAGACGAGCGCTCTCCCGTGGAGACGCAGCTGAGGGCTTGTTTGGCATCGGTCGGAGCTCTACGACGGCGGCGGCGCCGGCTGTTCCAGTAGCTGGAGCGCCCCGCCGGCCACGAAGCACACCGCACCAGCGAACGTGCCCCAGTCGACCAGGCCGGCGTTGATCGCCGTAGAGGTCGCGGGCCGAGTGAAGGCCGCCACGCCGGCGAGGATGAAGAGGACCGAGCCGAGCTGGTTGATCGCGACGATCCACCAGCCGAGATCGTGCAGGCGGATCCCGATCCGCCCGTGGCAGACCTCGAGGAGGGCGAGGTGTCCGGAGACGAGGAAGCAGATGCACCCGGTCATGTCCGGAAACCAGATCCAGCCGTTGGTCTGGCGCGCGGTGAGGTCGGCCGCGAACGCGGCGACGAGGCTCACGCCGAAGAACAGCGTCCCAACGAAGAGGACAAAAACACTGAGCCAGCCGATCTGCCGCGGACGCCACGTCCACCAGGTCCACCGCGGCGAGCTCAGTGCCCCGCGTTCGTCGATGCACGTCGGCATGTTGGATGCCTGGAGCACCGAGGCATAGCCCCCGATGCTGAAGAAGGCGCCGCCCACGAGGTAGACGGTGTCGACGACCCGCGCGCTGTCGGCCCCTCGCGCAGCGAGGACCGGCCCCAAGGCGAACATGGCACCGCCGAGGACGAAGGCGACGCCGGCCACGACGTTGACCCGGGTAAGCCGTTGTGCAGTCGTCGGATCCGCCTCGGCGACACGGGTCAGAGTCCCGTCAGCTGCGTGGACCTCGACCCGGCCGAGCCGGCGAGCGGTCCGAGAAGCCCAACGGATCGTCGAGCCGTCACCGACGTGCCACGTCATCCGTGTGGCGAACAAACCGGAACGCTCGACGTGGCCCAGCACCCATCGCGCCGGATGGGCGATGGTGAGGCCCGCTGGGGCTTCTGGCACAAGCGGAAGTTAGCAGGTCCCCCCGGCAGCAGGCTCGGCAGAAACATAACCCGTAGCGGGTGATGCCACGCCTGCCCCCGGTGGTTTGAATGCAAGCATGAACAGTGAGGCCCAGGACACCCCCGCCCAGATCCTCTTCGGCAACCGCTTCCTCACCGAGCCGGCCCCGTCGCAGCACGTTCCCGCAGGGCGGCATGCGCCCGGTCGACGCGATGCGCCTGGTCGACGAGGACCTCGCCATGGAAGGGGATCCCCAGCGCAACCTGGCGACCTTCGTGACCACCTGGATGGAGCCGGAGGCGCAGCGGATCATCGCGGAGAACCTGCACACCAACTTCATCGACCACGCCGAGTACCCGATCTCCGCCGAGATCGAGCAGCGCTGCGTGCGGATGCTCGCCGACCTCTTCCACGCGCCGGGCGAGACCACGGGCTGTCGCACCCAGGGCTCCTCGGAGGCGATCATGCTCGGGGCACTCTCGCTGAAGTGGAAGTGGAAGGAGCGCCGCGTGGCAGCGAACCTCCCCGTGGACAAGCCCAACCTGGTCTTCGGTGGCGACGTGCACGTCGTGTGGGAGAAGTTCTGCCGCTACTTCGACGTCGAGCCGCGGATCGTGCCGCTCGCGGAGGACAAGTACACGATCGGACCCGACGACGTGGCTCCGCACATCGACGAGAACACCATCGGGGTCGTCGGTGTGCTCGGTACGACGTTCACCGGGCACATGGACGACATCGTCGGGATCAACCAGCTGCTCGCTCGACCTGAAGGCCGAGAAGGGCCTCGATGTCCCGATGCACGTCGACGGCGCCAGCGGTGCGTTCGTCTGGCCGTTCCTCTACCCGGACTCGAAGTGGGACTTCCAGCTCGAGCAGGTCCGCTCGATCAACGTCTCGGGACACAAGTACGGCCTGGTCTACCCGGGCATCGGCTGGTTGATCTTCCGGGAGAAGTCCGACCTCGCCGAGGACCTCGTCTTCTACGAGAACTATCTCGGCAAGACCGATGCGACGTTCACACTGAACTTCTCCACGGGCGCCTCGATGGTGCTCGCCCAGTACTACAACTTCGTCCGCCTCGGCCGTGACGGCTACACCTACGTGATGGAGCAGATGCAGACCAACGCACGGGTGCTGGCGGCCAACCTGCGCGAGAGCGGCCGGTTCGAGGTGATCGGGGAGGACCTCGAGCAGCTCCCGCTGGTGGCCTTCCGGCTCAAGCCCGGGCCACGACGCGGGCTACGACGAGTCCGACGTCGCCTGGCAGCTCTCGGCCGAGCGCGGCTGGATGGTGCCCGCGTACACCCTGCCGCCGAAGGCGGAGAAGGTGAAGATCCTGCGCGCCCTGGTCAAGGAGACGATGAGCCGCGCCCAGGTGGACATGCTCACCGCGGACATCGAGGCGGCCTGCCAGACGCTCGACCAGAAGGGCCGGACCACCGGGGCCGAGCGCGAGCAGGTGAAGCAGGGCTCCGGCTACTGATCGTCAAGCGCTGGCGCGTCCCGCGCTTTTCGACGACCAGGCGCAACGGAGAATACATCACGGCTCAGGACGACCGTCGGATTCATGACGAGCGCCCGCTGTGATCTCGACCGCCGGTGGACCCGCGATATCCACGAACTCGGGCTGCTCGTCGCCGCCGGATGTTTCCTTCTGGGCTGCGAGGTCGCGGTGTCGGTCTGGCGTACGTTCGTAGCGCTCGTCGTCCACGCCCAATCTGTCGGAAGTCCTCGCTGCGCGCGGGTGAAGGTGCCCCAGTCGGAATTCGCCGACGAGCGGCTCGGCATCCGCGCACTGCCCGTGGTGGCGGCTCACCCCGCGGCCTGACCACCGACTGCCGGCGTCCGCAGCGGTCCCGGTCAGGAGCCCTGGTGAGGGTGCAGACGCGTCACCACCCGTTGGTGTCGTCGAGCGCCGAGAGGTCGCCGTCGGCTTCGCGGATGGCCGAGGCGTCTCCACCGACGCTGACCCGCTGCTCCACGGTGCCGGTGCACAGATTCAGCCGGTCGAGCGTTCCGCCGGAGCCGGCACCGGTCTGGTCGTCGAACCGGGTGTCGACCGCGGCCCAGAGACTGCCCACATCAGTGGCCAGGGACAGCTCGAACTGACACTCGGACAGCGGTGCGGCACACGCCGAGGCGCTCACCGGGGTCATCGTGTGCTCGACGGCGCCGGTGTGCGGGTCGAGCTGGTTGAGGACGGGGGCTTGCGGTGGGGCTCCTGGGCCGCCGCAGTCCGTGGTCCGCACCGAGCGGGCGATCGCGACGATGTCGCCGCAGCTGACCGGGGCCGCGAACGTCGCCACGGCATCGGTGCGTGAGTCGATCCGCTCGAAGGGCCGGGTGCCGTTGCTGGAGTAGATGTAGAGGTAGCGGCCGTCGTCGGTCATTGCTTGTGGGCCGTCTCGGAACATGTGCTGGTCACCGGCGGGCAGGGTGGCGATGACCCGGTTGGTGCGCGGGTCGATCCGGGTGAGGGAGCGGCCGTGGTGGTTCGACACCCACACCGAGCCGAACGCGAGATGGATGAACTGCGGTTGCAGGCCGACCCGGATGCGGGCCAGGACCCTTCTCGTGCGAGTCGAGGCGCTCCAGGTGTTGTCGAAGTACATCGCGACCCAGACCGCGCCGTCACCGACCGCGAAGCCGCCGGCGGCGGAGTCGAGCCGGTAGGTGTTGGTGATCCGGCTGCTGGCGGGATTGATCCGGCGCAGCGTGTCGTACTCGGACTCGTCGATGTTCAGCACCCACACGGCCCCGAGGCCACTAGTCAGGTCGTAGAGATCGTTCGCGGGGATCGTGATCCGGGCGACCACTTCGAGGCCGGGCCCCGTGGCGGAGCGCCCGCGTGAGCCACCTGAGGTACGAGCGGCGGCGCTGCCAGGACGGCGAGTGTGCGAAGGGTGATATGCTTCATGAGGTTGCCTCCGGGGTGATGCGCAGGACGTGGTTGCCGGTGGTGAAGTCGTTCGTCCACAGGCTGCCGTCCAGCCCGACGACCTCGAACCCGACGACGTCGATCGGGAAGCCGGAGCCGAGGACGGCGCCCGTGGTCGGATCGCGGGGTACGAACGAGCCAGGCGTGCACCCGGTGGACGGGTCGAAGCCCATCTCGTCGCTGTAGAGGTGGCCGCCCAGGACCGCGATGCCGAGCAAGCAGGTCGTCGACGGTAGCTGGATCTGCCTGGTCTGACCGGTGGCCAGGTCGTAGCGGGAGATGTGTTCGAGCAACTCTCGTCATCGATCCAGATCGCGCCCGGTGCAGTCCCGGCGACCGCAGGCGAACGAGGGGGCATCGCTCGGTCCGCGACCACCCGGTTGGTGCGTAGGTCCAGGGCGTAGAGGCGCTGCTGAGCCGGTCGATCGTCCACACCCGGCCGGCGGTCTAGTGAGATAGAACGGTCCACCGGTGAAATCGTGAGGTCACCGACCGGGATCGTGGCCGCGACGCAGTTCGTGCGTCAGTCGATCCGCGAGACCGCGCTGGCCTGGAGTCCGAGACGAAGATAGAGCCCCGGGCCGCGACGACGCCGCTGAGCGAGCAGCCCACCCTGATCGTGCGAGTGACCTTGAGCCGGGTGGGGTCGATGCGTAGGACGGTGTTGGCGGAGTACTCCGCTACCCACAGGAGCCGTCGGACGGCCGCGATCGCGCCCTCGCAGGATCGTTGCCGCTCGTGTCGCCGTAACCGAGCGGCACCGAGCCGATGACCCGGTTCGTGCGACGGATCGATGCGTTGCGGGGTTCTGAAGTTGCCCTGGGTGAGCACCCACACCGAATCCGGAGGCAGCGAACTTCGTCGTCGGAAGTCGTCGACCCCGTCGACCGGAAGCGCGATGAACACGGTGCCGGCGAACATGCCGGACGCTGACGTGCCCGATGAGGACCGTGCCGCGGTGCGGTCGTCAACGGCCGACTCAGGCGGTGGCTGGTCAGCTGCGGACCGAGGATGGCGCGGTCCGTGAGGCGCAGCGTCCTCGGCGGCGTGGGGTGTGCGGAGACCGCCCCGGCGAAGATGCCCGAGGCCGGAGCCGGAGCCGGAGCGGCGAGCGCCATGGCGCCCACCGCAGCAGGATCGTGATCAGCGCCCTTCGGGAGCCCAACCTCGTGCTCATCGCGGTTGCCAGGCCGGGACAAACTGAGTAGTGGCAGCGCTCGGGTCGTTGAAGGGGTGCGCGCAGCCTCCGTGGGCGCTCATGACCATGACCGGCCGGTTCCCGTTCAGGTAATCGCGAAGGAACGCGACTCCGCGACCGTCCGGCGACCACGACGGCCCGAAGTCGTCTGCGCTGCCGCGGGAGAGCTCGTGCTGCGCCGACCCGTCGACGTCATCACCCAGATCTTCTCGTTCACGCCGGGATCGCCTTGGGTGTAGGCGAGCAGGTGCCCGTCCGGACGCCAGTCCGGCGACTGTCGTGGGCGACCGGCTGGAAGGTCAGCTGTCGCGTGCGAGTCCCCTCGAGAATGATCGTATAGACCTGCTCGATCCCGGTGCGTCGCTGACGAACGCGATCCTGCGGCGATCGGGCGACCAGGCCGGCCAGTCGTTGCTCCCGTGCCGAGAAGATGAGCCGGCGAAGGTGCGAGCCATCGGAGTTCATCACGAAGAGCTCGTCGTTCGGTCACCGGTGACCTGACCGTCGAAAGCGATGCGTCGACCATGGGGTGAGTAGTCGGGAAAGGAGGCGAACGAGATGTTGTCAGCTGGCGCAGATAGTGACCGGAGCCGGTCATCGTCCAGATCTCGAAGCTGCCGCTGCGGTTGCTGCAGAAGGCGATGCTCTTGCCGGTGGCCGAGTACGCCGGACACAGGTCGGCGAACAGCCCGTAATGGTCGCCCGAAGGCTTCTGCCGTCAGGGCGCAACACTGTCGGTGTCCGCCCGGTGTTCTCGGCCAATCCGACGCGATCTGACCATCCCAGCCACGGTAGGCTCGCGGTCGGCCGGACCGGCTCCACGCTGCGAGATGCGAGAACGCAGGTGGGGGCTGATCGTCGTTGTGCAGGCCGTCCGACGGCGAGCTGATCGTCGTTGTGGGAAAAAAAGTCGAAGACCATGATGTACTGGTTGTCATTCGCCGCGAGCCGTGAGCCGCCCGGCGTGGCGGCGATGCGCTGGGGCCGATGGTCAACTGGATGCGCCACAGCGCCGACTGGTTGCGTCGACGGCGGTCAGCAGGCGCCGCGGCTGGTCGGCACTGCAGCCGGTAGGCAGCGACCGCAAGCAGGCTCGATGTGGCGATGTCAGGGGCGTTCGCGGAGATGCCAGGCCACGCGCGTCGGCGGCCAGCGCGGACTGCTGCGCGTGGGTCGCCGGACTCCGCGCCGAGGTCTGTTCCGGACGGCACAAGCGCGGCGGTGGCGAGGACCAGCGCGACGACCGCGAGCGGTGCGACGGAGCGCAGGCGGCGCCTGCCTCGCGATCCCTCGCGGCTTGCGCACGGGCAGCCTCGAGCTCGGCGTTCGCAGCGCCTGCGGAGGCATCCAGGAACTCCGCCTCGATGGGCGATACGTCCTCAGGGTGCTCGGCGTACCAGCCCAGCGCGGCCGTCAGCCTCGGGCCGCGGTAGAGATCCGCGACCTGCTGGCCAGAGGTCCGCCAGGTCGTGGTCGCCTGGTCGAGCTGTTGAAGCAGGTCGGCGGCCAGGGTACGCTCGGTCAGCCAGTCGCGCAGCCTTGGCCAGTGCAGCAGGAAGGCGTCGTGAGCGATCTCGATGCGAGTCTCGGAGACGACTACCAGACGGGTGGCGATCAGCGCGGCCAACGCGGCTGTCTTCGGTCTCTCGGACGCCACGTTCGCTCGAGGAACGGCGCGCCTGAGCCATCCGGTCGCGGGACTGCGTGCCGCCAGGCGGACGAGCAGGTGTCTGGCGGCCCGCTGCTCGTCCTCCTCCAGCTGTGCGTAGCGCCCCTCCGCAGCTGCCTCGAGGGCGCCGCCGACGCCGCCGGAGAGCCGGTATCCCTCCAAGGTCAGCAGATCGCCGTCACGTCGGTGCCAGGTGCGCACCATCGCCTCGGAGAGGAGCGGCAACGGTTCCGGCTGGTCGGCGATGTCCTCCATGATCGTCTCGATCACTCATGTTCGAGTCGAAGCCCGGCCGCCTCTGCCGCTTCGACGAGCACGCAGCGCAGCTCGTCGGAACGCATCGGGCCGACCAGGACCGCAGTCTTCTCCGCGAACGGAGCCAATAACTCGACGTCCGCCAGCCGACCGTAGTAGTCGCTTCGCAGGACGAGGAGAAGGCGGCCGTCTCGGTCCTCGACGTACTCGATCAACCGGCGCACAGGCAGTCCCGCGCCTCCGGCGTCAGGCCGGTGAACATTGCCTCGGCCTGGTCGACGACCAGCAGGTCGACGGGCCGGCCGATGTCGTCGAGCTCGAGGTCCGCCGTCGCGGCACGCACATCGATACGCCAGGCAGACGACGACGGCAGTGCGCCGGCCCGCAGCCCCGGCACCAGGCCAGCGCGAACCAGCGACGACTTGCCAACCCCGCTGGCACCGGTGAGCACGACGACAGGTTGCTCCGAGAGCCGGCCGACGAGCATCGAGGTCAGCCGTTCGCGGCCCACGAACAGCGCTGCGTCGGACTCCTCGTAGCCAGTCAGACCCAGGTACGGACACCGGTCGACGACCGGCACGACGGGGCGAGGAGCGTCATCGAGAGCGAAGAGGGTCGGGTCGTGGCCCAGCATCCGCTCCTCGAGATCGCGGAGCGCCGCACCAGGGTCGACACCGAGGTCCTCGGCCAGCAGCCCTCTGACCCGACGGTACGACGCGAGGGCGTCGGCCTGGCGCCCCGCGCGGTACTGCGCCAGCATCAGCTGCTCCCATCCTCGCTCCTTGTAGGGCTCGGCGCGGATCCGCGCCTGCAGACCGCTGATCAGCTCGGCGGAGATCCCGACGGACAGCGCGAGATCGGTACGTCGCTCGGCCGCCAACGTGCGCAACTCGGCCAGCCTGATCCGCTCACCGACCGCGAACGATGCGTCACCGAACTCGACATAGGCATCGTCACGCCAGAGGGCGAGCGCCTCGTCGTAGCGCCGCATTCCCGCGTCCGGGTCCGCCAACGTGCCGGCCTCCGCAAGGAGTCGCTCGAAGAGGGCAGAGTCGAGATCGTCGTGGCGCACGGCCAGCCGGTAGGCATCGCCCTCGGTGGCGATCATCGCGCCCAGGTCGTCGCGGCCCAGGTCATCCCGCAGTCGCGCCACGTGGGTGCGCAGGTGCCCATCGCCGTGCGCGGCGGCGCCACGCCCCACAGGTCCTCGATGAGCGTGGCCGCGCTGACCGGAGACCCGGCCCGGCAGAGAAGTGCCGCCAGGAGCCTGTCGGCGCGCTGGGCTGGAGATCGGCACGAGCGAGTCGTCGTGTCGACGAACTTCCATCCGGCCCAGCACGCCGAACCTCACCGTTGGACGGTAACGGAGAACCTGCTTCCTGCGGCAGCCCTCGACCGATCATCGATCGGGTGGACAGCTTCGATGTCGAGGTCCGCGCGTAAATCCGGGGGATCTGCATGCGCGAGCGGTCTCCGGTCATCAGCATCTGCAGGGCCCTCCCCCGCGCAGGGGCACACCGGCTCGGCATGGTCAACGAGATCCATCCCGCGAAGCCATGATGGACGTGGCGCAGCACGTCGCCGAGAAGATCGCCAGAACTCACCCACGGCCGCGCAGGCAGTCAAGCGCGCAGCACAGCTCGGCGAATTCCTCACCGGCGAAGGCGACTGGCACACCGCCGACGTGCAACCACCCGCAGAGCCCTACCACTGGCAGGACTGGACCTTCCTCCGGGACACCGCGGACGTCGGTCGTCACACGCTGCGCGCCCGAGCCACCGACGCAGCCGGGAACACCGAACCCGACGTACCGCCCTGGAACCGGCTCGGATACGGCAACAACGCCGTCGAGATCCTCTACGTCGACCGGTGCTGACTGCCGCGATCCGCGCGCCCTTACTTCTTCCCGGACGATGCTGTCGAAAAGCGGAACTCCACCACGTCGCCGTCCTGCATGACGTAGTCCTTGCCCTCCATGCGCACCTTGCCCGCGGAGCGGGCGGCGTTCATGCGTGCCGGCCGCGACGAGGTCGTCGTAGCCGACGATCTCGGCCTTGATGAAGCCCTTCTGGAAGTCGGTGTGGATCACGCCGGCCGCCTCCGGGGCGGTGGAGCCGCGGCGGATCGTCCAGGCGCGGGCCTCCTTGGGGCCGGCGGTCAGGTAGGTCTGCAGGCCGAGGGTCTCGAAGCCGACGCGGGCGAGCACGTCGAGGCCCGGCTCGTCGACGCCCGTCTCGGCCAGCATCTCGCGGGCCTCCTCGTCGTCACCGAGCTCGACGAGCTCGGCCTCGAACTTGGCGTCGAGGAAGATCGCCTCGGCGGGCGCCACCAGCTCGCGCATCTCCTTCTTCAGCGTCTCGTCGGAGAGCTCGTCGGCGTCGCAGTTGAAGACGTAGATGTAGGGCTTGGCGGTGAGCAGCGAGAGCTCGCGGATCAGCAGCGGGTCGATCGACGTGGCGCTGATCGGGGTGCCCGACTCGAGCGCCGACTGCGCCTCGCGCGCCGCCTCGAGGTTGGCGTTGCGCGCCTTGTCGCCGCGCGCCTCCTTCTCCAGCCGCGGGACGGCCTTCTCCACCGTCTGCAGGTCGGCCAGGATCATCTCGGTCTGGATCGTGGTGATGTCGGAGGCGGGGTCCACCTTTCCGTCGACGTGGGTCACGTCCTCGTCGCGGAAGACCCGGGTCACCTGGCAGATCGCGGCCGCCTCGCGGATGTGCGAGAGGAACTTGTTGCCCAGCCCCTCCCCCTGCGCCGCGCCCTTGACGATGCCGGCGATGTCGACGAACTCGACCGTCGCGGGCAGCACCCGGGCCGAGGCGAACAGCTCGGCGAGCACGCCGAGCCGCGGGTCGGGGACGCCGACGACGCCGACGTTCGGCTCGATCGTCGCGAACGGGTAGTTGGCCGCCAGGACGTCGTTCTTGGTCAGCGCGTTGAAGAGCGTCGACTTGCCCGCGTTGGGGAGTCCGACGATGCCGATGGTGAGCGCCACGGGCGGGGAGTCTACGGCGGGGTGTCATCGACCAACGAATCCGCGAGCACGGGCCGCCAGGTCTCCCCGGCGGTGTGCTCTGCGCCACACCGGGTAGTAGACAGGGAGGACCGACCCCTGCCCACACCCCGCACGACGACGTACGCCGAGAGGGCGATCGTGACCAACCTGGCCGACAACCTGACTGCCACCGCGAAGGCCCACCCCGACCGGCCCGCGGTGCGCCTCGACGACATGACGCTGAGCTACACCGAGCTCCGGGACGGCGCTCGGCGGGTCGCCGCGCTGCTCAAGGACAAGGGCGTCGGCCCGGGCGACCGGGTCGGCCTGGTCCTGCCCAACGTGCCCGCGTTCCCGGTGCTCTTCTACGGCGCGCTGGCGGTGGGTGCGGTCGTCGTACCGATGAACCCGCTGCTCAAGGGCCGCGAGGTGAAGTACTACCTCGAGGACTCCGGCGCCTCGCATCGTCTTCGCCTGGAAGGACATGGCCGAGGAGGCCGGCAAGGGCGCCGAGGCGGTCGGCATCGAGTGCGTCGCGGTCGAGCCCGAGGGCTTCATCGACCTGCTCGCCCAGCACGAGCCCGACGAGGACGTCGCCGACCGCGAGGACGACGACACCGTGGTCCTCCTCTACACCTCCGGCACCACCGGCCAGCCCAAGGGCGCCGAGCTCACCCACCACAACATGATCACCAACGCGGCCGTCAGCGCCGAGACCCTCGTCGAGCTGAGCGAGGAGGACGTGGTGATGGGCTGCCTCCCGCTGTTCCACTGCTTCGGGCTCACGTGCGGGCTCAACGCCGCGGTCCTGAACGGCGCGTGCCTGACCCTGATCCCCCGCTTCGACGCGACGAAGGCCCTCGAGGTGATCGGTCGCGACCAGGTGACCGTCTTCGAGGGCGTCCCGACGATGTACGCCGGCATGCTGCAAGTCCAGGATCCCGGCTCCTACGACGTCTCCAGCCTGCGCACGTGCATCTCGGGCGGTTCGGCGATGCCGGTCGAGGTGATGAAGAAGTTCGAGAAGACCTTCGACTGCATCGTGCTCGAGGGCTACGGGCTCTCCGAGACCTCGCCCGTCGCCTCGTTCAACCAGCCGGACATCGAGCGCAAGCCCGGTTCGATCGGCGTCCCGGTCCGGGGCGTGGAGATGAAGCTCCTCGACGACGACGGCAACGACGTGGACCAGGGCGAGGTCGGCGAGATCGCGATCCGCGGCGAGAACGTGATGAAGGGCTACTGGGGCAAGGACGAGGAGACGAAGAAGGCGATCCCCGACGGCTGGTTCCTCTCCGGCGACATGGCCAAGCAGGACGAGGACGGCTACTTCTTCATCGTCGACCGCAAGAAGGACCTGATCATCCGCGGCGGCTACAACGTCTACCCGCGCGAGGTCGAGGAGGCCCTCTACGAGCACGACGCGGTCGCCGAGGTCGCCGTGATCGGCATCAAGCACGACGACCTGGGCGAGGAGGTCGGCGCTGCGGTCGCGCTCAAGGACGGCCAGAAGGTCGACGTGGAGGAGCTCCAGGCGTTCGCGAAGGAGCGGCTCGCGGCGTACAAGTACCCGCGCTCGGTCTGGATCGTGGACGACCTCCCCAAGGGCCCGACCGGAAAGATCCTGCGCCGCGAGGTCAGCGCGCCCGAGGCCGAGGAGGGTGACAAGTGAGTGCCGCAGCCGAGGCTCGGATGCACGAGGACGACGAGACCGCCCAGGAGTCGACGAACCAGCTCGCCACTCCCCTCGACCTGCTGCTCTCCGACGCGACCAGCAGTCCGCTGCGCCGGTTCGTCCCGGGCATGTCCGGGGTCAGGTTCACCGCCAAGCCTCGCGCGGCACCCCGTCCGCGTGGCCGGGCGCACATGGGGCCTGGCGGCCGAGCTCGCGAAGATCGGGGCTGGCCGGTCCGAGATCGAGGCCGGCGAGAAGGACCGCCGGTTCGCCGAGGAGGGCTGGGCCAAGAACCCGTTGCTCAGGCGCACCCTCCAGACCTACCTGGCCTGCGGCGAGGCCGCCCGGGGGCTCGTGGACGATGCCGACCTCGACTGGGGTGACGGACAGCGCATGGGCTTCATCGTCGACAACCTCGTCGAGGCCTCCGCCCCCAGCAACAACCCGTTCCTGAACCCTCGGGTGCTCAAGCGGGTGATCGACACCGGCGGCGGCAACCTGGTCGAGGGCGGCCGTCGCTTCGTGCGCGACTTCGCCAGCGCTCCACGGGTGCCCTCGATGGTGGAGCCCGATGCCTTCGAGGTCGGCGTCGACATCGCCGTGACCGAGGGGGTGGTGGTGCTGCGCACCGACGTCTTCGAGCTGATCCAGTACACGCCCCAGACGCCCAAGGTCCGCGAGATCCCCCTCCTGATCGTGCCGCCGACGATCAACAAGTACTACGTGATCGACCTGGCCGAGCAGCGCAGCCTCGTCGAGCACCTCGTCGCCGCCGGCCAGCAGGTCTACTGCATCTCCTGGCGCAACCCCGACGCACGGCATGCCGACTGGGGACTGGACACCTACGGGCAGGCGGTCATCGAGGCGATGGACGCCGCCCAGTCGATCGCGCGCCAGGACAAGGTCGCCCTGCTCGGCATCTGCTCCGGCGGCATGATCTCCTCGATGCTGCTCGGTCACCTGGCCGCCACGGGCGACCTCGAGCGGATCGCAGCCTTCAGCCTGGCGGTCACCGTGCTCGACCAGGAGCAGGCCGGGCTCCCCAGCGCCCTGCTGTCCCACAAGGCTGCCGCCGCGTCGACTCGCGCGTCCGCCGAGAAGGGCTACCTCGACGGCAAGATGCTCGCGGAGGTGTTCGCGTGGCTGCGTCCCAACGACCTGATCTGGAACTACTGGGTGAACAACTACCTGCTCGGCTACCCGCCGAAGGCCTTCGACATCCTCTACTGGAACGCCGATCCCGTGCGGATGAGCGCGGCGATGCACCGCGACTTCATGGACCTCGCCATCAGGAACGCGCTGACGGAGCCGGGTGCTGCGACGATGCTCGGCTCGAAGATCGACCTGAGCAAGGTCGACACGGACTCCTACGTCGTCGCGGGGATCGCCGACCACCTGTGCAAGTGGGAGTCCTGCTACCGGACCACCCAGCTGCTCGGCGGACGGTCGCGGTTCGTGCTCTCCACCAGCGGACACATCGCGGCGATGGTGAACCCGCCGGGCAACCCCAAGGCCAGCTTCCAGACCGCGCCGGAGAACCCTGCGGAGGCACAGGAGTGGCTGTCGTCGGCGAGCAAGGTCAAGGGCAGCTGGTGGGACGACTACGTCGAGTGGCTCGCCGAGCGCACCGGCCCCGAGCGCAACAAGCCGACCCGGATGGGCTCGGCCAACCTCGAGCCGATCTGCGACGCACCCGGCACCTACGTCCATGACCGCTGAGGCCACGGCCGAAGTGGCGGCCGACCGCGTCCGCACGATCTCCGTGCGCGGCATCCAGGTCAGGGTCAGCGAGCGGCCGGCGAGTGGACGGCTGGTCGACGAACCACCGCTGCTGCTGTGCAACGGCATCGGCGTCAGTCTCGAGGCGCTTCAGCCCCTCGTCGACCACCTCGACCCCGCTCGCGGCATCGTGCGCTTCGACGTCCCCGGGGTCGGCGGCAGCCCGGCTACCACCGTTCCCGTACCCGATCGCCGCACTGTCGTCGTGGGTGACGGCGCTGATGGCCAGGCTGGGGCACCGCCGGTTCGACGTCCTCGGGCTGTCCTGGGGTGGCGGCCTGGCCCAGCAGCTCGCCGTGCAGTCGCGCCGCCGGGTACGCCGCCTCGTGCTGGTCGCCACCGGCACGGGCGTCCTGATGGTGCCGGCCAGTCCGCGCGTGCTCGCCCGGATGTCCACGCCGCGGCGCCACCGCGACCCGGAGTACGCCGCGCGCATCGCCGCCGAGATCTACGGCGGCAGCATGCGTACCCACCCCGAGCGTGGCGCCGACCTGCTGCACGCCACCACGAGATCGGGACCGAAGCGCGGCTACTACTACCAGCTGGCCGCGATGGCCGGATGGAGCAGCCTGCCGTTCCTCCGCCTGATCACCCAGCCGACGCTGGTGATGGGCGGTGACGACGACCCGATCATCCCGTCGGTCAACCCGCGGATGCAGGCACGGCTGATCCCCCACGCACGGCTTCACCTCTACCACGGCGGCCACCTCGGCGTCGTGACCGAGAGCGACGAGCTGGCGCCGGTGATCGAGGCCTTCTTGAGCGAGGAGAGCACGCGCATGAGTGATCTCGCGGACCTCGGGCTCGAGGACTCCCCGTTCTCGGACTTCCTCGGCTTCGAGCTGCTGCTGGAGGACCGCGACCGCGAGCTGCTCAGCAACGTCCGAGCGTTCATGACGCGCGAGGTCGAGCCGGTGATCAACGGCTACTGGACCCGCGCGGAGTTCCCGCACGACCTCCTCCCCGGCATCGCGGACCTCGGCATCGCCGGCCTGGCCTTCGACGGACCCGGGTGTCCTGACCGGGGCGCACTGGTCGACGGCATGGTCGCCATGGAGCTGGGCCGGGTCGATCCGTCCATCGCCACCTTCATGGGGGTGCACGGCGGTCTCGCGATGGGCTCGATCAACCTCTGCGGCTCCGACGAGCAGCGCGCGCGCTGGTTGCCGCCGATGGCGCGGATGGAGCTGATCGGGGCCTTCGGGCTGACCGAGCCCGAGGTCGGGTCGGCCATCTCCCAGGGGCTCGCCACCAGTGCCAAGCGTGACGGCGATGAGTGGGTCCTCAACGGCGAGAAGAAGTGGATCGGCAACGCCGCCTTCGCCGACCTCGTGGTGATCTGGGCCCGCGACGAGGATGACGAGCAGGTCAAGGGGTTCGTCGTCGAGCAGGGCACCGACGGCATGACCTTCGACAAGCAGGAGGACAAGATCGCCCTGCGGGTCGTCCAGAACGCCGAGATCCACCTCGCGGACGTCCGGGTGCCCGAGGCCAACCGGCTGCAGCGGGCCGACAGCTTCCGGTCGACCGCCGACGTCCTGCGGGTGACGCGCGATGAGCGTCGCCTGGCAGGCGACCGGATGCGCCCGCGGGGCCTTCGAGCACGCGCTGCGCTACACCAAGCGGCGCCAGCAGTTCGGCCGGCCGATCGCCTCCTTCCAGCTGGTGCAGGACCTGCTCGTCAAGATGCTCGCCAACGTCACGGCCTCGACCGCGATGAACGCGCGAGCCTCACAGCTCCAGGACGCCGGCCTGCTCAAGGACGAGCACGCGTCGTTGTGCAAGGCGCACGCCACGGTGCGGATGAGAGAGGCCGTCGGCTGGGCCCGCGAGGTGCTCGGCGGCAACGGCATCCTGCTCGAGCACCACGTCGGCCGGTTCGTCGCGGACGCCGAGGCGATCTACTCCTACGAGGGCACCCGCGAGATCAACACGCTGATCGTCGGTCGGGCGATCACCGGCGAGGCCGCGTTCGTCTGATCGGCCTAGCCGCCCGCGAGCAGCTCCTCGCGGTGGCGCCACGACCACATCAGCGCCGTCGTCGAGAAGACCACGGTCAGCAGCACGATCAGGGCCTCGAACGCGCCGCCCCCGCCCTTGACGAAGATGCCGTGCTCGACGTCGTACAGCAGGTCCATCGAGCACAGGTAGACACCCGCGCTGCCCGCGCACAGCAGCCAGAGCAGCGCGGTCGGGCGGTGTCGGCGCAGGGCGACCAGCGCGAGCACGCACGTGATGCCCAGCCACAGGTCGGCCAGCGGGAAGGCGTTCTCGAACTGGTAGTACGCCGCCCGGTGCTCACTGGCGATCCAGGACCGCTCCGTGAACCAGAGCGTCCAGTACGCCAGGTCGAGCACGATGGCGACGACCAGCATCCCCTCGATGACGCGGCGCACGGCTCAGGTGTGGTTGCAGTGGAGCGTGGAGTTCCCGTTGGCGTCGGTGTCGGTGTGGCAGTTGTGGAAGAACGCCGCACCGAACGCGAACAGGCCGGCGATCAGGATCATCAGGAGCACCGACCAGACCGTGCCGATCAGCCCGGTCACGAAGCCGGCCGTCGCGAGCCCCTCGCCGCCGAGGCGGCCGCCGGACTCGCGGATCTCCCGCTTCGCCTGGCGGGAGACGATCATCGCCGGGATGCCGAGCAGCAGCCCGCACGCGAACAGCGAGACGATGCCGAGCACCAGGCTGGTGGTCGCCTTGCCGGAGCTCGGCGGTGTCGGCTGGTACATCGGCGGGTAGGCCGACTGTCCCGGTGGCGGCGGGTAGCTCATGCGAGGACGGTATCCGGCACGCGGCCCCCGCGCGGTCAGATGACGCTCCGCAGTCCGCTGAAAGGCCGGGCGAACCACGGCTGTCATCTGCGGCCGACACCTCGAGCCGGGTCAGGCGAACGAGCGCGGTGGGAGGTTCTCTGGGTGTCGACGTGCCGGGGGAACGGTTGCAGTCCCGGCTGGATCAGCCCGGCAGCCTGGAACTAGTTTGGGGCGGTGCGACTGGCCACCTGGAACGTCAACTCGCTGCGCAGCCGCATCGACCGGGTCGAGGCGTTCCTCCAGCGCCACGAGGTCGACGTGCTGGCGCTGCAGGAGACCAAGGCGCGCGAGGAGCAGCTGCCGGTGATGGGGCTCACCGCGCTGGGATACGAGGTCGCCGCCGCGGGTCACGACCAGTGGAACGGCGTCGCCGTGATCAGCCGGGTGGGCCTCGAGGACGTCGAGAAGGGCTTCCCCGGGCAGCCCTCGTGGGGCGAGCCGGCGGTCGCCGAGGCGCGGGCGATCGGGGCCACCTGCGCAGGCGTCCGGGTCTGGTCCCTCTACGTGCCCAACGGCCGCAAGGTCGGCGACCCCCACTACGTCTACAAGCTCGACTGGCTCGCCCGGCTGCGCGAGGCGGCCAGCTCGATGACCGGCGACGTGGCCCTGGTCGGCGACTGGAACATCGCGCCGCAGGACGACGACGTCTTCGACATGGCGGCGTACGCCACGAGCACGCACGTGACGCCGCCCGAGCGCGCCGCCTTCCGGGCCTTCCTCGACGACGGGTACGCCGACGTGGTGCGCCCCTTCGCTCCCGGGCCCGAGGTCTACACCTACTGGGACTACTACCGGCAGCGCTTCGAGCGCAACCGCGGCATGCGCATCGACTTCGTGCTGGGCAACCCGTCCCTCGCCGCCCGCGTGACCGGCGCCTTCATCGACCGCGACGAGCGCGCCGGCACCGGCGCCAGCGACCACGCCCCCGTGATCGTCGACCTCGACTGACGGGCGACCCGTCGGTGGGCCTTGTCGGTGGGCCTTGTCGGTGGGACCTGTCGGTGGGCCCTGTCACCGTGCTCGGCATGGACACCCTTCCCCTCCTCACGCTGCTGATCGGGTTCCTGCTGGGCGCCGTCGCGGTGCTCGTGTGGACCCGTCGTTCGAGCGACCCCGGCATGCTGCGGGCACTGGATGCGCGCGGTGACGACCAGGCCGTGCTGCGCGACGGGCTCGAGCGGCTGCACGAGCGCATCGTGGACGTCGAGCGGCAGCGGGCCTCCTGGCAGGGCGAGCTGCGGCAGCAGGTCGATGACGTGCGCCACAGCGCCGACCTGCTGCGCCGCGAGACCGGTGCGCTCTCGACCGCGCTGCGCAAGCCGCACGTGCGCGGCCAGTGGGGCGAGCTGCACCTGCGGCGGGCGGTCGAGCTCGCCGGCATGGTCGAGCACTGCGACTTCGAGCAGCAGGTGCACCTCGACCGCGGTGAGGGCGCACAACGCCCCGACCTGGTGGTGCGGCTGGCGGGTGGCCGCTCGGTGGTGGTCGACGCCAAGGTCCCGCTGGACGCCCACCTCGACGCCCTCACGACCGACGACCCCGAGGAGGCCGCGGCCCACCTGCGCCGGCACGCACGCCAGCTGCGCACCCACGTCGACTCGCTCGCGGGCAAGGCCTACTGGCGAGCGCTGCCCGACGCCCCCGAGTTCGTCGTGCTCTTCGTGCCCGCCGAGTCCTTCCTCGCCGCCGCGCTCGACGCCGATCCGGGGCTCCTCGAGCACGCCGCGACCCGCGACGTGGTGGTGGCCACGCCGACCACCCTGATCGCCCTGCTGCGGACGATCGCGCATGGCTGGACCACGGCGACGCTGGCCGAGCGCACCCGCGAGATCCACGAGCTCGGCCGCGAGCTGTACGCCCGGATCGGGGTGCTCGGCGGCCACCTCGACAAGGTGGGCCGGTCGCTCAAGGGTGCGGTCGAGGCCTACAACGGCGCCGTCGGCTCGGTCGAGAGCCGGGTGCTCGTGACCGCGCGCCAGTTCGAGGACATCGGCGTGGCTCGCGAGCCGCTGGCACCCCTGCACTTCGTCGAGCAGGTGCCGCGCCCGCTCACCGCCGCCGAGCTCCTCGAGACCGTCGCCGAACCGCGCCCTGACCTGCACGAACTCGAGGAGGGCTCGCCCGGCGAGTCGCGCCGATCCAGCGCCTGAGTCGGCCTACGGTGACCCCGTGACCGCACCCACCCTGTGGGAAGAGGGCCAGATGTCCGGCAGCCGCGTCACGCGGCTCGCCGCCCTGGCCGGCTTGCTGGTCCTGGCCGTCGACGTGCTGATCACCGGGCACCCCAGCGCCCTCTTCGACCTCGGGTTCGTGCTGATCTGCGTCGGCGCAGCCCTCGCCGTGCGCCCGCGCGACTTCTTCGTCGTCGGCGTGCTGCCGCCGCTGCTCCTCCTCGGGCTGATGCTGGTCCCGGCCGTGGTGCATCCGGCCTGGGTCGGGCACAGCGGCGACGGGGTGGTCCAGGCGCTGGTCTCCGGGCTCGCCCACGCACCCACCGGCCTGCTGGCCGCCTACCTGCTCACCCTCGGCATCCTCGGGATGCGCCAGCACGTACGCCGCAAGCGACTGCACCAGGCCCGCGAGCGCCGTGCTCAGGAGAAGCGCGAGATGTCGCCGGCGCCCACCCGGTCCACCACGGGCACACCGTCGGAGAAGTCCACGACCGTCGTCGGCTCCGAGCCGCACTCACCGGAGTCGATCACCGCGTCCAACCAGTGATCGAGCTCCTCCTTGATCTGCCAGCCGTCGGTCATCGGCGTCTCGGCGCCCGGTAGCAGCAGCGTGCTCGACAGGATCGGCTCACCGAGCTCGGTGACCAGCGCCCGCACCACCGGGTGGTCGGGGATGCGCACGCCCACCGTGCGCTTCTTGGGGTGCATCAAGCGGCGCGGCACCTCCGAGGTCGCCGGCAGGATGAACGTGTACGGGCCCGGGGTTGCCGCCTTGATCGTGCGGAACTCCGAGTTGGACAGGTGCACCAGCTGTCCGAGCTGCGCGAAGTCGGCGCACACCAGGGTGAAGTGGTGCCGGTCGTCGAGCTGGCGCAGCCTCTTGATGCGCTCGAGCCCGTCGCGGTTGCCGAGCTGGATCCCGAGCGCGTAGCAGCTGTCCGTCGGGTAGGCGATCAGCCCGTTGTCGCGCAGCAGCGCGACCACCTGCGTCATCACCCGCGGCTGCGGGTCGACCGGGTGGACGTCGAAGTAGCGCGCCACCCGTTCAGTCCCGCGCGGCGGCCCGGAGGTCGCGTCGCAGCTCGGGCGGCAGCGCGAAGATCAGCGACTCCTCGGCGGTGTGCACCGCCTGAGCGTCGGGATAGCCGCGCTCGGCCAGGAAGCTCAGCACGCCGTCGACCAGGTCGTCGGGGACCGAGGCGCCCGAGGTCACGCTCACGATGTCCACGCCCTCGAGCCACGCCTCGTCGATCTCGCTGGCGTCGTCGACGCGGTGCGCCGTCCTCGCACCGGCCTCCAGGGCCACCTCGGCCAGGCGCACGGAGTTCGAGGAGTTGGCCGACCCGACCACGATCACGAGATCGGCGTCACCGCTGATCTCCTTGATCGCCAGCTGGCGGTTCTGGGTGGCGTAGCAGATGTCGTCGCTCGGCGGGTCGAGCAGCCGAGGGAAGCGCTGCCGGATCGCCTCCACGGTGGCCATCGTCTCGTCGACCGAGAGCGTGGTCTGGGAGAGCCAGGCGACCTTCTCCGGGTCGCGCACGACGATGCCCGGCACGTCCTCGGGCCCCTGGACCAGCTGGATGTGCGACGGCGCCTCGCCGGAGGTGCCCTCGACCTCCTCGTGGCCCTCGTGACCGATCAGCAGGATGTCGTAGTCCTCGGAGGCGAACCTCTTCGCCTCGTGGTGCACCTTGGTGACCAGCGGGCAGGTCGCGTCGATCGTCTTCAGGCCCCGGGCCCTCGCCTGGTCGTGGACGACCGGCGAGACGCCGTGCGCGGAGAACACCACGGTCTCCCCCTCGGGCACCTCGTCGAGCTCCTCGACGAAGACCGCACCTCGTGACTCCAGGTTGGCCACGACGTGCTTGTTGTGCACGATCTGCTTGCGCACGTACACCGGGGCGCCGTACAGGTCGAGCGCCTTCTCCACCGTGATCACGGCGCGGTCGACCCCCGCGCAGTAGCCACGGGGAGCCGCGAGCCGCACAGCGCGGTCGGCGTCCTCGGGCGTGAGCACGCCGGGCGTACCGAGATCGGTCATTGTTATGAGAGAAATGGTAGGCGGCGACCTCTAGTGTCATCACATGCCGTTGGAGACCTCGCCCGAGCATCCGGCGCCGGTGCGCCAGATCTCCCAGGCGATCGGCTCCTGGGTCGACCGGCTCGGCGCGATCTGGGTCGAGGCCCAGGTCGCCCAGGTCAGCCGCCGCGGCGGCAGCAACACGGTCTTCCTCACCCTGCGCGACAAGCTGGCCGACGTCTCGATCCCGGCCACCTGCTCGCGCGGGGTGCTCGACGCGCTGCCGACCCCGCTCGTCGAGGGCGCCCAGGTCGTCTGCCACGCCAAGCCCGGCTTCTACACCCCGCGAGGCAGCCTCTCGCTGCAGGTGCGTGAGGTCCGGCTGGTCGGCGAGGGCGAGCTGCTCGCCCGGCTCGAGCGCCTGCGCAGGTTGCTGGCCGCCGAGGGCCTGTTCGCCCCCGAGCTCAAGCGCCCGCTGCCGTTCCTCCCCCGCACGGTCGGGCTGGTGACCGGGCAGGGCTCCGCGGCCGAGCGCGACGTGCTCGAGCACGCCCATCGCCGCTGGCCGGGCGTGCGCTTCGCGGTGCGGTACGCCGCCATGCAGGGCATCCACGCCGGCCGCGAGCTCATCGACGCGATCGGCGCCCTCGACCGCGATGCCGACGTCGACGTCATCGTGGTCGCGCGCGGAGGCGGCTCGGTCGAGGACCTGCTGCCGTTCTCCGACGAGGCCCTGGTCCGGGCCGGTGTCGGCGATCACGACGCCGCTCGTCTCCGCCATCGGCCACGAGCCCGACTCCCCCATCCTCGACCTCGTGGCCGACGTCCGCGCCTCGACGCCGACCGACGCGGCCAAGCGGGTGGTGCCCGACGTCGCCGAGGAGGCCCAGCGCGTGCTCCAGCTGCGTGAGCGCGGACGCCGCTGGCTGCACGCGCACGTCGACCGCGAGGCCCTCCAGCTGCAGGCGCTCCTCTCGCGGCCCGTGCTGGCCGACCCCCGCGGCGGGCTCGACGACCGGCTCCACGAGGTCGCCGCGCTCACCGAGCGCTCCCGACGCACGCTCGGGCACCGCCTCGAGCGCGGCGAGGACGACCTGACCCACCAGCTCGCGCGGGTGCGGGCGCTCTCGCCGCTGGCCACCCTGCGCCGGGGCTACGCCGTGCTCTCCGACTCCGACGGCCACGCCCTCTCCAGCGTCGCCGTCCTGGAGGTCGGGCAGGACCTGCACATCCGGGTGGCCGACGGACGCATCGGGGCCACCACCACCACCGTTGACCGGGTCGACCTGCTGCCCGGGACCGAGGAGGACGACGATGAGTGACGACCAGGCGCCCGGCGCGACCGAGCTGTCCTACGAGGACGCGCGTGACCAGCTCGTCGAGGTGGTCCGCACCCTCGAGCAGGGCGGCACCAGCCTCGCCGAGTCGCTGGCGCTCTGGGAGCGCGGCGAAGAGCTGGCCAAGGTGTGCCGCCGGGCGCTCGAGGGTGCCCGGGCCCGGCTCGACGAGGTCATCGACGCCTCGGAAGGCGCCGGCGCGACGGCGAGTCCTGACCCCCGGGCAGCTCACTGGCCCGGGTGGACCCGTCCGGCCTTGAGCGTGGCCACGAACGCGCGGATCGTCTCGGGCTTCGCCGAGCCGCCCACGAGCTGGGACTCACTCTCCCCACCCCCGAGGTCGATGGTGCGCCCGAGCGCGTAGTCGCCGCCCGCGTCGGTGAAGACGTGCCAGCTCTTGCCCGCGATCGTCACCTCGCCGCCCGGGCTCGCGTTCTTGTCGATCGTGTGCTGGACGAGCGTCTGCAGGTCGTCGCGCGTCTCGTCGATCCCGACGTACTTCGTGTCCGACGTCAGCACCCCCAGGTGCCAGTCGGGTGCGGGCTCCGGCGTGTACGACGCGCTGGTGGCCCGCCACCCGGCCGGGAGTGCGGCAGGGGCGAGCACCTGGAGCCGGCCCTCGGAGCGCCCGGCGACGAAGGAGATCTTCCAGTCGACCGTCTGGACGGGCGTGGCGGGGTCGCCGCCGACCAGTCCACGGACGCCCACGAAGAGCAGCACCGCCGCGACCGTGGCGATCATCGCCCCGATCAGCCCGTTGGAGCTGCGCCGGTAGCCGCCGGGTCGCTCCCGCACCGGGGCCGTCGACTGGCTCATGGGAGACATTCTCTCCATCGCACCAATCGGTACGATCACTGCCATGTCCGAGAGCCACCTCCCCGACTCCCTGATCGTGGCACCGAGCTACCCCGACCGGAACTTGGCGCTCGAGCTGGTCCGGGTGACCGAAGCGGCCGCCATGGCCGCCGGCCGCTGGGTGGGCAAGGGCGACAAGAACGGAGCCGACGGCGTCGCGGTGAACGCGATGCGGGTGCTCATCTCGACCGTCGGCATGCGCGGCACCGTGGTCATCGGCGAGGGCGAGAAGGACAACGCCCCGATGCTCTTCAACGGCGAGGAGGTCGGTGACGGCGAAGGCCCCGAGTGCGACGTCGCGGTCGACCCGATCGACGGCACCACGCTGACTGCCAAGGGGATGGCCAACGCCATCTCGGTGCTGGCCGTCTCGCCCCGCGGCTCGATGTACGACCCGTCGGCGGTCTTCTACATGGAGAAGCTGGTCACCGGGCCCGAGGCCGCCGACGTCGTCGACATCCGCTACCCGGTCGCGGAGAACATCCACCAGGTGGCCAAGGCCAAGGGCAGCAAGCCCGAGGACGTCGCCGTCGTGCTGCTCGACCGGCCCCGCCACGAGAAGCTGGCCGAGGAGATCCGGGCCACGGGTGCGCGCATCAAGTTCATCACCGACGGTGACGTGGCGGGCGCGATCATGGCCGCACGCGAAGGCACCGGCATCGACCTGCTGCTCGGCATCGGCGGTACGCCGGAGGGCATCATCGCGGCCTGCGCGATGAAGTGCCTCGACGGCGTCATCCAGGCCAAGCTCTGGCCGACCGGCGACGAGGAGAGGCAGCGCGCGCATCGACGCCGGCCACGACCTCGACCGCGTGCTCCGCACCGACGACCTGGTCTCCGGCGACGACTGCTTCTTCGTGGCCACGGGCATCACCGACGGCGAGCTCATGCAGGGCGTCCGCTACAAGGCCGGCGGCGCCTCCACCCACTCCCTGGTGATGCGCTCGCGCAGCGGCACGATCCGCTCGATCCACTCCGAGCACAAGCTGTCCAAGCTGCGTGCCTACGCCGACGTCGACTTCGAGCGCTGACCCGGCCCGTGCGTCCCGGAGGGCACCACGCCATGGTCGTGGTCGTGGGCGAGGCGCTCATCGACGTGGTCGTCGACTCCGACGGTGACACCGAGGAGACGCCGGGCGGCTCCCCGCTCAACGTGGCCGTCGGCCTCGCCCGGCTCGACGTACCCGCGACCCTGATCACCCAGGTCGGGCACGACGAGCGCGGCGGCATGGTGGTGCACCACGTCGAGGCGAGCGGAGTCGAGGTCATCGCTGGCCCGCCGAGCAGCGGCCGCACCTCGACCGCCATCGCCCGGCTCGACAGCTCCGGGCTCGCCCGCTACGAGTTCGACCTCGAGTGGAGCCTGCCGCGCCAGGAGCTGCCGCCGTGCGTGGCCCTGCACGTCGGCTCGCTGGGCACGGCCCTGGAGCCCGGGCGCGACAGCGTGCTCGACCTCGTCGCGCAGGCGGTCGACCGCGAGCTGTTCGTGAGCTTCGACGCCAACCTGCGCGAGAGCTTCGTCGAGGACACCGAGGTCGCCTGGGGCCAGGTCCGCTCCCTGGGCGCGCAGTGCACGCTGGTCAAGCTGAGCGACGAGGACGCCGGGCTGCTCGCGCCCGGCACCGATCCCGACGACGTCGCGCGCGCCCTCCTCGCCGGGGAGCGCACCGAGCTGGTGCTGCTGACGCGAGGGGCCGACGGCGCCACCGCGTTCACCCCTGCTGGGGCCGTCTCGGCCACCCCGCGACGGGTGGAGGTCGTCGACACGGTCGGTGCGGGCGACGCGTTCATGGCCGCGACCCTGGCTCAGCTCGCCGACGGTGATGCGTTCCGCGGCGGCATGGACACCTCGGCCGCCGCGCTCCAGCGGCTGGCCGCCGGCGCCGTCGAGGTGGCCGCGATCACCTGCGAACGACGCGGAGCGAATCCACCTCGACGCGCTGAGCTGCCTCCCGGTTGGCCCTCCTGACCTGCTGCGCGCGCAACGCGGTGAGCACGTGGTCCATCACGACCGGGTCGATGGCCATCCCGCAGTGACTGGTGCGCACCTCCACCGCCACGGCTGCCGGGTCGAGGCAGGCCCGCCAGTCGACGATGCCGTCGCGCTTGCTGTAGATCGCCGTGAAGGCGAGGTCGGGGTCGAGCGGAGACTGGCTCTCCTCCCAGCTCAGCCGGGCGCACTCCCCGCCGACGCACTCGGCGCTCATCAGCCCGGGCAGGCCGAGCCGGGTCAGCCGCGAGAGCATCTCGGCGTCCCAGGACAGGACCCGGTGGATGGCACCCGGCGCCAGCACCGGGCTGCCCATCGAGACGATCCCCTCGACGAGGTCGGGCCGTCGCACCGCCAGACCACGCGCCAGCATGCCGCCGAGGCTGTGGCCCACGATGGTCACCTTGCGGTCGCGTCGGGTCGCGATCGCCTCGAGCCGGCGCTCGATCCGGTCGGCGGCGTCGCGGGTGCACCCCGCGTTGACGTGGATGCGCGCGCGGTAGGTGCGGAAGCCCTCGCCCCGCAGGAACATCGACATCGCCGTCAGGGTGCCGTCACCGGCCATGAAGCCCGGGACGAGCAGCACCGGGTCGTGCGGCACCGGCCGGTTGGCGGTTGCGTACGGCACCCGCGCACGGGTGCGACGGTCGGTCCGGGTACGTCGGACGAGACGGACTCCCTCGGGGATCGTGCTCAGCTCACGGGCCAACGCCCGGACGCCCGCGGGGCCGGCGAAACCCTCGGGCAACAGGAACGAGCCGATCGGTGAGCTCATGTAGTTGAATGTAGGGCGACTCATGGGATTCATCGAGCATTTGACTCGCCGCACTACTTAGTCCGATATACCGCGATTAGTCAGCCTCTTGACAAGAAGGGGATGTATGTCCATCACCGTCTCCGCGGAGCTGTTCGCGCCGGTCTCCCCCGGCCTCGAGCTGTGCTACCAGACCTTCGGCGCCCCCGACGGCGAGCCGCTGCTGCTCGTGATGGGCCTCGGCGGGCCGATGACCTGGTGGGACCCCGAGCTGTGCACGATGCTCGCCGAGGCCGGGTTCTTCGTCGTCCGCTACGACAACCGCGACACCGGGCGGTCCACCCGGGTCGAGGGGCGGGTCACCCGCCGGGCGCTCGTCCGCGCCTTCGTCGGCCGGGGCGGCCGGCCGCCGTACACGCTCGACGACATGGCCGCCGACGCGTTCGGCCTGATGGACCACCTCGGCTGGGACAGCGCCCACATCGTCGGGGTGTCGATGGGCGGGATGATCGTGCAGACGATGGCGATCACGCAGCCGCAGCGGGTGCGCTCGATGACCTCGATCATGTCCACGCTCGGCAAGCGCACCGTCGGCTGGCAGCACCCCTCGCTGCTGCCGCTGCTGCTCGCCGCCCGCGGCCCGGGCCGGGAGGCCTACGTGGCGGCCTCGGCGAAGATGTGGGGCGTGATCGGCTCGCCCGGCTACCCGCAGGAGGACGCCGAGGTCCGCGCCCGCGCGGAGGAGACCTTCGACCGCGGCGTCTCGGCCAGCGGCGTGATGCGCCAGATGGTCGCGATCCTCAACCAGCACGACCGCTCGCGGGCCCTGGCCTCGCTGCGGATGCCGACGGCCGTGGTCCACGGCAGCGCCGACAAGATGGTGCACGTCTCAGGAGGCCGGGCGACGGCGCGCGCGATCCCCGGCGCCGAGCTGCTGATCGTCGACGGCATGGGCCACGACCTGCCGCGCCGGCTCTACCCCACCTTCACCGACATCATCCGGCGCACGGCGAACCGGGCCCAGCAGCCCTCGAGCTCGACCTCCCCGTCCACCCGCACGGCCTGATCCCCCGGCGCCCGGCAGAAACGGGCGCCGTGGGACCACGGGCTCAGGCGTTCAGACGCTCGCCGGTGCCGGCGTCGAAGACGTGCACGCTGCGGGGCTCGGTGGTCACGTGCACGACGTCACCCTTGTGCACGGCGTCGCGCGCCGAGACGCGGACGATGATGTTGTTCGGCGTGCCCTCGACGCCGCTGGTGCCGTAGACGAAGGCGTCGGCGCCGAGCTCCTCGACGACGGTCACCTCGACCGGCAGCCCACCGTCCTCGGCCCCGACGACGCGCCACGCCTCCGGGCGCACGCCGACGACGATGTCGCCCTGGGCCTTGCTGGTGGCCTGCTCGTCGACCGGCACGAGGTAGTCGCCGATCTGCGCCTTGCCCCCCTTGGCCGTCGCCGCCATCAGGTTCATCTGCGGTGAGCCGATGAAGCCGGCCACGAAGAGGTTCTTCGGCCTGTCGTAGAGGTTCAGCGGGGTGTCGACCTGTTGCAGGTAGCCGTCCTTCATCACCGCGACCCGGTCGCCCATCGTCATGGCCTCGACCTGGTCGTGGGTCACGTAGACGGTGGTGACGCCGAGGTCGGCCTGGAGCTTGGCGATGTCGGTGCGGGTCTGCACGCGCATCTTCGCGTCGAGGTTGGACAGTGGCTCGTCCATGCAGAAGACCTGCGGGTTGCGGACGATCGCGCGACCCATCGCCACACGCTGGCGCTGACCGCCGGAGAGAGCCTTCGGCTTGCGATCGAGGTACTCGGTGAGGTTCAGGATCCGGGCGGCCTCGGCGACGCGCTTGTTGCGCTCCTCCGGCTTCATCTTGGCCATCTTGAGCGCGAAGGCCATGTTGTCGGCCACCGTCATGTGGGGGTACAGCGCGTAGTTCTGGAAGACCATCGCGATGTCGCGGTCCTTGGGCGGGAGCTTGGTGACGTCGCGGTCACCGATGAAGATCTGGCCCTCGTTGACCTCCTCGAGGCCGGCCAGCATGCGGAGGGTGGTGGACTTGCCGCACCCCGACGGGCCGACGAGGACCATGAACTCGCCGTCCTTGATCTCGAGGTCGATGCCGGGGACCGCGGGCTTGTCGGCCCCGGGATACCAGCGTTGTGCCTTCTTGAAGCTGATCGTTGCCATCTGTCCAGTTCTCCTTCGGTGTCCTCACCGGCAGGTACGTGCCGGACGATCCGTGGTAAGTGACGCCGCTCACACTAGGGGTTGGCCCTCGGGTTGGACAGGGCCCTGCTCAATCGATTCAGCACCCGTCATCAGCTCGAGCCCACGGCCGTCCTCGCGCCAGCGCACCGGGACGGCCGGGCCCAGGCCGCCGACGAAGCGACCCTCGGCGTCCTGGTTGCGGAAGCCGAGGAGGTACGACGCGCCGGCGTGCTCCACGACATGGGCGGCGTAGGTGCGCTCGCCGGCGAGGAGCACGGCTGCGCCCACGTCGACCGGCGCGCCCGGCCCGTCGACCGGCACGGTCCAGGTGCCGCCGGTGCCGGCGGCTGCGCCCGGCATCTCAGCGGCCAGGCACGAGAACACCAGCACCCAACGACCTTCCACCTGGACGACCGAGATCACCTCGAGCCACTCGAAGCGGCCGGTGGGCCGGCTGAGCGCCGGGCCCACCGTCCAGACGGCCAGGTCCCGCGACGTGGCGTGCCCGACCACACCGCACCCCGGGGTACCGGAGGCGTCGCGGGCGGTGACGTACATGTGCCAGACGCCGTCGTGGGCACGCACCACCCACGGGTCCCGCCAGGTCTCGTCAGGCCAGCCCTGTCCGACCAGCTGGTAATGGTCGTCGCCGGCCTCGAGCAGGAGTGGCGTGCGCTCCCAGCGCTCGAGGTCGGCCGACCTCGCGGCGCCGATTCGCTGCACCCGGCCGTCGTCCTCGCGCGTGAGCCCGGTCGTGAACAGCCACCAGCCGCGCTCGTCGCGCACGGTGCAGCCGGTCCACTGGGCGAGGTCGTCGAACCCGTCGACCGGCGTCGGGAGCGGCGCGTCGAGCAGCGTCCAGGTGCGCAGGTCCGCCGAGCTCGCGTGCCCGATGCGGGCCCGCCGATGTCGCAGCACGGGGTCGACGAGCGAGACGGGCGCGTGGAGGAAGAACAGGTGGTGGCGCTGGGTCGTGTCGTCATGGATCCACCAGCTGTCCCAGACCCAGGCGCCGGGCAGCCGCAGCGTCACCGGGGGTCGCCCAGGACCGACCCGCCGACCTCGAGCGCGAGCGGCAGCCGGGTCACCCCCACCGTCGAGCGGTCCGGGCTGAGCAGGCGCTCGACGGCCAGCAGCCCCATGGGCAGGAACGGCAGCGCGACCGTGGTGAGCCGCGGGCGCAGCCAGGCGGCCAGCTCCGAGCCGTCGAAGGAGAGGACCGAGATGTCGCCCGGCACGTCGAGGCTGTACGCCGCGAGCGCCTGGTAGACCCCCATCGCGATGCGGTCGTTGAGGCAGACCAGGACCGAGGGCCGGTTGCCCTCGGCGAGCCAGGCGCTCACGGCGTCGTGCGCCGGACCCACGTCCCACTCGCAGGGGACCGTCCCGGCCAGCCGGGCACCCCGGGCGTGCAGACCTGCCGCCAGGCCGAGCAGCCGGTCCCGACCGGCGGGTGAACCGAGGTCGACGTCGTGGCCGACCGCCCACACGTCGCTGGCCACACCGCGCTCGAGCAGGTGCGCCGCGGCGACCCGGCCACCGTGCTCGTCGTCGGGGAGCACGGCCGGGAGGTCGCTGGCCGGGTCGAAGCAGTTGAGCAGCATCGTCGGCCCCGCGCGCAGCCGCTCCGGGACGGTGATCCGGGAGGCCGCCACGGTGAGGTAGACGATCCCGTCGACCTGGCGGTCGAGCATCTCGCGGATCATCAGCTCCTCGGTGCCGGCGTCACCCAACGTCTCGCCGATGACGAGCAGGTGCTCGAGCGCTCGCGCGGAGTGGCTCGCCCCGGAGAGCATCTGGCTGGCGAAGGCGCCGCTGGCCACGAAGTCGGAGATGACACCGACGGTCTGGGTGCTGGCGCGGCGCAGGTTCTGGGCGCTCCGGTTGGGCCGGTAGTCGAGCTCGGAGATGGCCGCACGCACCTTCGCCGCGGTGTCGTCGGAGATCCGCATCTGCGCCGTACGGCCGTTGAGGATGTAGGAGGCGGTGGTCACCGAGACCCCCGCCAGGCGCGCGACATCGGTGAGCGTGGCCCGCTTCACCCTGGTCACCGTGCGCACCTCCTGCGCCGCCGCGGCACCACGAGGTCTCACGGCCGGGTTCCGTGTCCGGATCGTGCCTTGACACCGCTCCGGTCTGACCCCGTAGTGTGCTGATTCGATTCAGCATGTGGCGCCGGTCACATTAGCTCCGCGATCGCGCACGTGTCCAAGTGTCCAATGGAACTCTCTCCCAGGAGTAGATGATGCGATTCCCCAGGCGATCCCGGACGGCGTTGGTCGCTGTCGGTGCCATGGCCGCCGCCTCAGCGCTGGCCGCATGCGGAAGCGAGCAGCGGTGGCAACAGCAAGATCGTGACGGTCTGGACCAGCGTCGACCAGCCGGTCCTCGACGGCTTCAACAAGGTGCTCCTGCCTGAGGCCAAGGCGAAGGGCATCACGGTCAAGATCAAGAAGGTCAACAACATCAACCAGCTGATCATGACCGCGATCCAGGCCAACAACGCGCCTGACATCGTGCTGATCCCGCAGCCGGGCGTCGTCAGCGAGATCGTCAAGCGCAACAAGGCCAAGCCGCTCGACAACATCGTCGACATGAGCACGCTGAAGTCCAGCATGACTCCGGGGACGCTCGAGGCCGGCACGATCAACGGCAAGCTCTACGGCCTGATGGTGAGCATGAACGTCAAGAGCCTGGTCTTCTACAACAAGA
This sequence comes from uncultured Actinomycetota bacterium, assembly GCA_963756045.1. Lineage (GTDB taxonomy): Bacteria > Actinomycetota > Actinomycetes > Propionibacteriales > Nocardioidaceae > Marmoricola. Next base: position 207,130 of record CAVWML010000001.1, on the reverse strand, counting down.
AGGCGTGGGCCGCGAAGGGCTACCCCACGCAGCCGGCCACACTCGCCGACCTGGAGACGCTGACCGACAAGATCAAGGCGGACAACCCGGGCTCCTACCCCGTGGTGCATGGGCATCCAGGACCCCGGAGGCGGCAACGGCTGGCCGGCCACCGACTGGATCGAGGACCTGCTGATGCACCAGAGCGGCTCCTCGGTCTACAACGACTGGGTCTCGCACAAGGTGAAGTTCAACTCCCCCGAGGTGCAGGCCGCCGGCAACGAGATGGCCAAGCTGCTGTTCACCAAGGGCAACGTGGCGGGTGGCCAGAAGGGCATCGCGAACACCAACTGGCAGACGGTGGCGAACCCGATGTTCGCCTCCGACAGCAAGCCGGGCTGCTGGATGCTCAAGCAGGGCAACTTCATCACCGGGTTCTTCCCGAAGGCCACGCAGACCAACCTCAACACCGACGTCGGGGTGTTCGGCTTCCCTGCCGCGCAGTCCGGTGGCGAGAACCCGGTCGAGGGTGGTGGCGACCTGGCCACGCTGCTGAACAGCACCAAGAACACCCAGGAAGTCATCAAGCTGATGGCGCAGACCAACCTCGGCACCGAGGCGGCCAAGTCCGGTGACTACATCTCGCCGCACAAGGACATCAACGTCAGCCTGTACCCGAACGAGATCGTCAAGGGCGCGGCCGAGGTGGCCTACAAGTCCTCGGGTCTGCTCTTCGACGGCTCCGACGCGATGCCGGCCTCGGTGGGCGCAGGCACCTTCTGGAAGGAGATGGTGGCCTGGTGCTCGGGTTCCGAGAGCCTGACCACCGCGCTGAAGAACATCGACCAGAGTTGGCCCTCGGGCGGCTAGTGCGTCACGGGTGCGGCCCGGCGAGCGATCGCCGGGCCACGCTCCGCATCATCCTCAGTCGTTCCACGACCAGGGAAGGCCTGACATGGCTCTGAAGATCCTGCTCGCGATCATCACGGTGGTGCTGGGCATCGGCGCGGCCATCGTCCTGTACTGGCTGCTCAACAAGCTGGCGGAGTTGCTGCCCAGTCGACAGGAGCACCGGTTCAAGCCGTACTTCTACATCCTGCCGGCGTACGCCGCGATCATCTTCTTCCTGATCTACCCGGCCGTCCTGACCGTCATCAACTCGTTCAAGGACTCCTCCAGCACCAGCTGGGTCGGTTTCGACAACTTCACCCACCTGCTGAAGTCGAGCAGCTTCCAGCAGACGTTGTTCAACACCTTGCTCTGGATCATCATCGTGCCGACGTTCACCGTGATCATCGGCCTCGCCGTCGCGACGCTGGCCGACAAGCTCAACCCGAGTGGGGAGAAGTTCACCAAGACACTGATCTTCCTGCCGATGGCGATCAGCTTCGTCGGCGCCGGCACGATCTGGAAGCTCATCTACGCCTACAGCCCGACGGGTGACCAGATCGGCCTGCAGAACGCGATCATCACCAAGTTCGGGCACGATCCCGTGGCCTGGCTGAGCCTGACCCAGTTCCACTTCAACAGCCTGCTGCTGATGGTGATCCTGCTCTGGGCGCAGGTCGGCTACTCGATGGTGCTGCTCTCGGCGGCCATCAAGGGCGTGCCCGAGGAGACCATCGAGGCGGCGCGCATCGACGGCGCCGGCGGCGGCTCGGTCTTCTTCCGGATCGTGGTCCCCCAGATCCGCGGCACGATCGTCACGGTGTTCATCACCGTGCTGATCACCGTGATGAAGATCTTCGACATCGTCTACGTGATGACCGGTGGAAGCTTCAACACCAACGTCCTCGGCAACGAGTTCTTCAACCAGCTGTTCACCTTCTCCGACGCCGGCGCGGCCTCGGCCATCGTGGTGATCCTGATGATCGCGGTGATCCCGGTGATGTGGTACCAGGTGCGGCACTTCAAGCGGGAGGAGGCGGTCTGATGGCCACCAGCACGAGCACTCCGGCCTTGGGGGCCGGCACGGCGACGGGCAAGCGGCGGCGCGAGAAGGCGCCGCGCAACCCGGGCAACGCCCCGTGGGGGGTCCGGATCGTCCTCGGCGTGCATCTGCTTCCTGTGGATCGTCCCGGTGATCGGCACGTTCGTCACCTCGTTCCGCACCGAGCAGGACGCCAACTCCACCGGCTGGTGGACGGTCCTGAAGCAACCCCAGCTTCACGCTGCAGAACTACCACGACGTCATCTTCGGCGCGAACCTCGGCCAGGCCTTCATCAACAGCCTCGCGATCACGCTGCCGGCGACGTTCATCCCGATCCTGATCGCGGCGTTCGCCGCCTACGCCTTCACGTTCATGGAGTTCCGCGGGCGCGAGTTCCTCTTCATCGTGGTGGTCAGCCTGCTGGTCGTGCCGAACTACGTCTCGTTCGTGCCGATCCTGAAGATCTACAGCGACATCGGCCTGGCGGGCAAGTTCCCGGCGGCCTGGCTGGCCCACATCGGGTTCGGCATGTCGCTGGCGATCTACATCCTGCGCAACTACATGGCCACCCTGCCCCGCACGGTGATCGAGTCGGCGGAGATCGACGGTGCCAGCCACTTCCAGACCTTCTACCGGCTGATCCTGCCGATGTCGGTGCCGGCGCTGGCGTCGTTCGCGATCTTCCAGTTCCTGTGGGTGTGGAACGACCTGCTCGTCGCCCTGGTCTTCATCGGGCCGGGCAGCGACAACTCGCCGATCACGGTGGCCGTCTCGCAGCTGCTGGGCCAGCAGGGCCAGGACTGGAACCTGGTCACCGCTGGCGGCTTCTTCTCGCTGATCGTCCCGCTCATCGTCTTCCTCGCGCTGCAGCGCTACTTCGTGCGAGGGCTGACGGCGGGCGCCGTGAAGGGCTGAGACGAGGAGGTTGCTCGGGTCCATGCTCTTCCCGCCGGACCCGAGTGGCCCCGCCACGGGCATCGAGCTCACGCGCGACGAGGACGGCTTCCCCGTCCTGGTCGCCACCGGGCTGCTCGGGCGCGACCACTCGGGCGTGCCGCTCCTCCCCCACGGGCCGGGCCTGCCGCTGCTCGGCGAGCACGCGCGCGGCCGGTTCACCCGGCCGCACCTGCGCGGACGGCGTGCCGGCGGTCGCGACTGGTCGACGCGGTTCACCTGCACCTCGCTGCAGCAGGACGACGACCCGGCTGCGCATCGAGCTGGCCGACAAGGCCGCGGGCCTGGAGCTGGTGACCGAGGCCGAGTCGCTGCCCGGTGGCTCGCTGCGCCTGCGTCACGTGCTGACCAACGCCGGCACCGAGGACTACTTCCTCGACGGTCTCGAGGTCGTGGTGCCCGCTGCCGGACCACCTCGTCGAGGTGCTGGACTTCACCGGCCGCCACGAGCACGAGCGGCACCCGCAGCGCCACGCGCTGACCGACGGGCTCTGGCTGCGGGAGGCACGCACCGGGCGCCCCGGGCTCGGCGCCCCGACCCTGGCCGTGCTGGGCTCACGCCGGCTTCTCCACGACGTACGGCGAGGTGCTCGGGGTGCACGTCGCGTGGAGCGGCAACTCGGTGCTCCGCGTCGAGCGCGACCCCGCGACCGGCACCACCATCGGCGGCGGCGAGCTGCTGCTGCCGGGCGAGCTCCGGCTCGCGCCCGGCGAGAGCTACGCGACGCCCTGGGTGCACGTGGTCGCGGCCGACGACGGTCTGGACGGGCTCGCGGCCGCCCTGCACGCCCACCAGCGCACGCTGCCGGCCCACCCCGCAGCGGCAGCCGGTGGTGCTGAACTGCTGGGAGGCCGTCTACTTCGACCACGACCTCGGCCGGCTCACCGCGATCGCCGACCGCGCGGCCTCCATCGGCGTCGAGCGGTTCGTGCTCGACGACGGCTGGTTCATGGAGCGCCGCGACGACACCGTCGGCCTCGGCGACTGGCGCGTCGACCCGGCCGTGTGGCCCGAGGGGCTGGGCCCGCTCGTCGAGCACGTGCGCGGCCTCGGCATGCAGTTCGGCCTCTGGATCGAGCCGGAGATGGTCAACCCCGACTCCGACCTGTACCGCGACCACCCCGACTGGATCCTGGCCACCGGCGACCGCACTCCCCTGCTGCACCGGCACCAGCAGGTGCTCGACCTCTCGCGCGACGAGGTGCGGCGACACCTGTTCGAGGAGATCAGCGGCGTGCTCGCGGCCTACCCCGTCGAGTTCGTGAAGTGGGACCACAACCGCGACCTGCTCGAGGCCGGCGGCGCTGCCCACTCAGGGGGCGCCGGTGGTGCACCAGCAGACGCTCGGCTACTACCGGCTGCTCGACGACCTCCGGGCGGCGCACCCCGCGATCGCGTGGGAGTCGTGCGCGTCCGGTGGCGGCCGGATCGACCTCGGCGTCATCGAGAAGGTGCAGCGGTTCTGGACCTCCGACATGACCGACGCGCTCGCCCGTCAGCACATCCAGCGCTGGACCACGCAGCTCGTCGCCCCGGAGTACGCCGGCGCGCACGTGTCCTCCCGCACCTCGCACACCACCGGGCGCACCCTGCCGCTCGACTTCCGGGCGGCGACCGCGCTGTTCGGCTCGTTCGGCATCGAGTGGGACCTCACCGACGCGGCGCCGCCGAGCTGGACCGGCTCGAGGAGTGGATCGCGCGCTACAAGCGGTTCCGCCCGCATGCTGCACGGCGGCCGGGTCGTCCGGCCGGAGTCGCCCGACCCCGCCGTGCTGCTCCACGGCGTCGTCGCCGCGGACCGGAGCGCGGCGCTGGTGGCGCACGTGCAGCTCGACGAGTCGGCCTCACAACCGCGGCGTCTTCGTCCGGGTGCCGGCGCTCGACCCGGAGGCGGCGTACCACCTCACCTGGGAGGGTCCCGCCGACCGATCGGCGGTGAGCACGTCGGCTCCGCTCGCCGAGCCGGGGCCCGACCGGCGGCGTCGCGGTCAGCGGGCGGCCCTGGCCACGCAGGGGTTCTGGGTGCCGCGGCGCCGGCCCGAGACGGTCACGCTGGTGCACCTCAGGCGCGCCGCGGCTCGCCGACGCTTGACGTTGACGCCGCCCATGAGGGCGACGCCGGTCACCCGCAGCACGGGCGAGGCCTCGTCGAGCTCGGGCTCGACCTCGTCGGAGGACTGCGCGAAGCCGCCCATGATCCCGACGCCGTCGACGACCACCCGCGTGCGCGGACCGACGGTGATGTCGATCCCGCCCCAGAACGCGAACGCCCGCAGCTCGGTCTGCCGGGCGGTGAACAGGGCCTCGGTGCAGGTCGAGCTCCACGCCGCCCATCACCGCGACCGCGGTGTGCGTCGCGCCGATCTCCCACACGCCGCGTCGGGTGGTGCCGCCCAGCACCGCCACCGACGAGTCGTAGGACGTCGCCGTGCCCGGCGTCGCGATCCGCGGCGCCGCCGGGGCGAGGGTGCTCGCGGCCGGCCGGCAGGTCGGCGGTGATCGGCACCAGGTCGGCGTACGTCTTCGCGGCGTAGGCCAGCTCGAGGCGCTGGTCGAGCTCGTCCATGTCGATGCGGCCGTCGCCCGCGGCCTGGCGCAGCATCTCGGCCACCCGGTGCCGGTCGTCGTCGGAGATCCGCAGGCGCGACCGCTCCTCCCAGGCGATCGAGCTGACCACCTCGATGCGCCCACCCTAGGAAGCTGGGTGCGGGATACTCGCTGGCCGTGGCGACCCCTGCCGAGTTCGCGCTACTCCGACCTGCTGCCGATCGGGCCCGACGACACGCCGTACCGGCTGCTGACGACCGAGGGCGTCTCCACCTTCGAGGCCGGACGGCCAGCACGTTCCTGCAGGTCGCGCCCGAGGCGATCCGAGCCGCTGACGGCCGAGGCGATGCACGACATCGCGCACTACCTGCGGCCCGCGCACCTCGCGCAGCTGCGGCGGATCATCGACGACCCCGAGGCGTCGGGCAACGACCGGTTCGTGGCGATCGACCTGCTCAAGAACGTCAACATCTCCGCCGGCGGCGTGCTGCCGATGTGCCAGGACACCGGCACCGCGATCGTCATGGGCAAGAAGTCCGAGGGCGTGCTCACCGGCGCCGACGACGGCGAGGCGATCAGCCGCGGCGTGTACGACGCCTACACCAAGCTCAACCTGCGCTACTCCCAGCTCGCGCCGCTGACGACGTGGGAGGAGAAGAACACCGGCACCAACCTGCCGGCGCAGATCGAGATCTACTCGACGCCGCGACCACGGGCCAGCCGGCGTACAAGTTCCTCTTCATGGCCAAGGGCGGCGGCTCGGCGAACAAGTCCTTCCTCTACCAGGAGACCAAGGCGGTGCTGAACCCGACGCGGATGCTGGCGTTCCTCGACGAGAAGATCCGCTCGCTCGGCACGGCCGCCTGCCCGCCGTACCACCTGGCCGTCGTGATCGGCGGCACGAGCGCGGAGTTCGCCCTGAAGACCGCGAAGCTACGCCAGCGCGCACTACCTCGACCACCTGCCGACGTCGGGCTCCATGTCGGCCCACGGCTTCCGCGACCTCGAGCTCGAGGAGGAGGTCTTCGAGCTGACCCAGTCCTTCGGGATCGGCGCGCAGTTCGGCGGCAAGTACTTCTGCCACGACGTCCGCGTCGTCCGGCTGCCGCGGCACGGCGCGTCCTGCCCGGTCGCGATCGCGGTCTCGTGCTCGGCCGACCGGCAGGCGCTGGGCAAGATCACCGCCGAGGGCGTGTTCCTCGAGCAGCTCGAGACCGACCCGGCCCGCTACCTGCCGGCCACCTCGCTGGCCCAGCCCGAGGAGGAGACCGACGTCGTGCGCGATCGACCTGAACCGGCCGATGCCCGAGATCCTCGCCGAGCTCTCGCAGCACCCGGTCAAGACGCGGCTCTCCCTCACCGGCCCGCTCGTGGTCGCGCGCGACATCGCGCACGCCAAGATCAAGGAGCGCCTCGACGCCGGCGAGGAGATGCCGGCGTACCTGCGCGACCACGCCGTCTACTACGCCGGCCCGGCCAAGACGCCCGCCGGCTACGCGTCCGGCTCGTTCGGGCCGACCACCGCCGGCCGGATGGACTCCTACGTCGCGCAGTTCCAGGAGGCGGGCGGGTCGATGGTGATGCTCGCGAAGGGCAACCGCTCCCGCGTGGTGACCGAGGCCTGCCAGGCCCACGGCGGCTTCTACCTCGGATCGATCGGCGGCCCCGCCGCCCGGCTCGCGCAGGACTGCATCAAGAGCGTCGACGTGCTCGAGTACGCCGAGCTCGGCATGGAGGCGGTCTGGAAGATCGAGGTCGAGGACTTCCCCGCCTTCATCGTCGTCGACGACAAGGGCAACGACTTCTTCACCGACCCCTCCGGCAGCGTCACCGTCCCCCTCTCCGGCCTCCGGGTCCGCTCGGCGGAACCCTCCTGAGCCCTCGGGTCGCCCCGGACGTCATACGTTCTGGCTGCCATAGCGACCAGCTCGTATGACGTTGCGCGGGACGTCATACGAGGTGGTTGTCATAGCGACCAGCTCGTATGACGTCCTGGCGGATCAGGCGGCCGGGAGGCCCGGGATCCGGGCGCCGGCGGCGACGAGGGCCGCCGTGATCTGGTCGAAGAAGACGTCGGGGCACACCCGCAGGCCGAGCACCGGGAGGCGGAGCACCACGTCTCCTGCCAGGACGATCGAGTTCTGCCGCAGAGCGTCGGGGACGACCTCCTCGATCCAGGTGTGCTGGATCCCGTCGACCTCGAGGGCCACGCGCCATCTGCTCCAGCGGAAGTCGAGGTAGTAGGTGCCCGTCGGGGTCCGCCGAAGCGCCTGCTGATCCGGCTCGGGGATCCCGCGTTCGCGACAGCCTCGGAGCACGTCGAGCTCGCCCAGCGACCGCACGCCGCCGGCGAGATCGATGAGCAGCGTGTGGATCATCGAGCGACGGCGGTCGCGCCTGATCCGGAGCATCTGCTCCGCGAGTTGGACGACGTCGACCAGCTGCTGCTGGACCGCCATCGTCAGGAGCAGCGTGGCCTGTCGATCGGTCATCGCCCAGAGGGCTGCTCGCACGGCTGCCACTGCCGGAACCGCGCGCGGGACACCGCCGTCACCGACCACGTCGTCGGGACGCCACCGCCGCGTCTGACGGATGTCGCAGACGGACCCGCGGTGACGGATCCGCGCACCTCGCGGGACCGACACCCTGATCTTGCGCGCCTCGAAGTGCTGCAGCCCGGCCGCGAGCAGGGCCGCCTCACCGTCGAGGAAGGCGCGCGGGCCTCCCTCCAGGACCGCCGCCCACCACCGAGCTCCGTCGCGAAGCGGCCCGGTCTCGACCCGCACGCAATGCCTCCCGAGCAGCAGCCACCGACCGGCGCGGACGTTGGCTCGCACCTCTCCGCGCGTCACGCCGGCCTCGTAGAGCTGGGCGCGAGACAGCACGCCGGCTTGATCGCGGGCGGTGGCCATCACCGCCACTCGACGACGCCGACGACGCTCGGCCGGCAGCCCAGGAACCTCGGTCATCCCGACAGGGTCCGGTGGACATCCCTCGCCTCCACCGGGCCATCGCGTGCTGTGGATCCAGCGACGGCAAGGCAGGCACCTGTGGACGCGGGACGGCGATCGCCCGGGACGTCATACGAGATGGCTGCGATAGCCACCACTTCGTATGACGTTGCGCGGGACGTCATACGAGGTGGCTGCCATAGCGGCCAGTTCGTATGACGCTGCGGGCGGAGAGAGGCGGCTCACCCCTAGCCAGACTTCGCTGACTGACTGTATAGTTAGTGAAACCCGTACGGCGAGGAGTCAGCATGGCCACCCGCGAGCCGGTCCGGGAGACGCTTCCCGGCCCGGCCTACCACTCCGACGAGGACTACCGGATCGACCAGGAGCGGGTCTTCTACCGCACCTGGGTCTGCGCAGGACGCACCGAGCGGCTGCCCAAGCCCGGATCGTTCCTCCGCGTCGACGTCGCCGGCGAGAGCATCCTGCTCGTCCGCGGCCGCGACGAGCAGATCCGCGGCTTCTACAACGTCTGCCGGCACCGCGGCTCGCGGCTGTGCGAGGACGACGAGGGCCAGGTGCGCAGCACGTTCCGCTGCCCGTACCACGCGTGGAACTACGCGCTGGACGGCACGCTGCGCAGCACCCCGATGATCGAGCCCGACGAGATCGACCGCGAGAACACCTCGCTGTGGCCGGTGCACACCGACGAGTGGGAGGGCTTCGTCTTCGTCAACCTCTCCCGCGAGGAGCCGCGGCCGCTGCTCGAGCACCTCGGCGACCAGCAGGACGACGTGCTCTCGATGGCCCGCTTCGGGCTCGCCGGGCTGAGGACGGCGCGCATCACGGTCAACGAAGTCGCGGCCAACTGGAAGATCGTCATGGAGAACTACAACGAGTGCCTGCACTGCCCGACGGTGCACCCGGAGCTCGTCGCGGCCATCCCGGCGTACCGCAAGGGCAGCATCTTCGAGGACGGTCGGGAGGACGGCGGCGTCGCCCTGGCCGACGGCGTGACCGCACTCTCGACCGACCCGCGGCTGCGCCTGCCCCTGCTGCCCGGCGTGGCCGAGAAGGACTCCGCGGTGTACTTCGGCGCGATGGTCTACCCCTCGACCTTCCTCGACGTCGACGGCTCCAGCGCGATCGCGACCCAGGTCTTCCCGACGGGTCCACGCAGCTGCCGGCTGGTCACCGAGTACCTCTTCAGCCCGGAGGCGTTCGACGACCCCGACTTCGACCCCTCGCCCGTCGTCGAGTTCAACGAGCTGGTCACCCACCAGGACAACGAGGCCTGCGCGCGGGTGCAGGTCGGGGTCCGGTCGCGGGCCTTCGACCACGGCGTCTTCCCGGCCAAGGACTCGTGGGTCCACGAGTTCGACCAGCGCTACCTGCGCGACGTCGAGGGCTGAGCGCTACCCGAGGACGACGCGCGCGTCGAGGCCCAGCGCCCCGGAGGTCTGCGCGAGCAACGGGTTCACCTCGAGCTCGCTCAGCTCCGGGTGCTCGCGCCGCCACGACCGAGACGGCGCTGACCGCGTCGGCCACGGCGTCGAGGTCGACCGGTGCGCGTCCGCGGGCACCACGCAGCAGCGCGGCGCCCCGCAGCGACAGGAGGAGGTCGCGAGCACGGTCAGGGTCGACCGGCGCCAGGGCGCACGCGGTGTCGGCGAGCACCTCGGCGTAGATGCCGCCGAGGCCGACCATCAGGACCGGCCCGAAGGTGCGGTCGCGGACGCAGCCCACGATCAGCTCGACGCCCGCCGACAGGTCGGCCATCGCCTCGACCGAGACCGCGGGCGGGTCGAGGCGCGCCACCAGGTCGTCGTACGCCGCCACGATGGATGGCCCGTCCGCGAGGCCGAGCACCACGCCGCCGCCGTCGGACTTGTGCACCGACCCGAGGGCCTTCAGCACCACGGGAAGCCCGGTCACGGCCAGGGCCGACGCGAGCTCGTCGCGCGACGTGAACGGTGCGCGCGACCGGGAAGGCGACACCGGCGGCTGCGAAGAGCCCCTTCGCCGCGTCGTACGACGCGTCGGTGACCGGGGCTGCCGCCACGGCAAGGGGCTCCTCGCAGGTCCGTCGTCGACGGTGCGGGCCACCAGCCCGGCCAGCACCTCGGCGGCCCGGTCGACGTCGCGGTGCACAGGAATGCCTCCGGCGCGCAGCGTCGTCGCGGTCGGCCCGGCCGGGAAGATCGTGTGCACGACCAAGGGCTTGCCCTGCCCGCCCACGGCCGCGACGATCGCCTCCGCCGCACGCAGCTCGGCGTCCTGCAGGGTGCCCACGTCGGCGGAGTAGCCGCCGAAGTAGCCGGTCATCAGCACGCCGTCGACCTCGTCGGCCGCGAGCAGCGCCTCCACGGCTCGGGCGTAGTTCATCGGGTCGCGGTCGCCGGCCCCGGCGAGGTCGACCGGGTTGGCCACCGTCGAGCTGGCCCACAGGCTCATGCGCAGCCGGTCGCGGGTGGCCGGCTCGAGCGACGGGAGCTCGAGCCCCACCGACTCGAGCGTGTCGGCCGCCATCGCCCCGTGGCCGCCGCCGTCGGTCAGCACGGCGGCGCCACGACCCGGCATCCGGCGCTCGCCGAGCAGGCCCTCGAGCAGGTCGGCCATCTGCGTGGGGTTGTCGACGCGGCGTACGCCGGCCTCGGCACAGGCGGCGTCGACGACCTGGGCCGGGCTGGTCATGGACCCGGTGTGCGAGACGGCGCTGCGCGCGGCGGCGGCCGAGCGGCCGGGCGAGAGCAGGACCACCGGCTTGCCCAGGCCCACCAGGGTGCGGGCGGCCTCGACGAAGCCGCGGCCGTCGACGACGTCCTCGGCGTAGACCGCGACCGCGCGGGTCGCCTCGTGCTCGACGCAGCTGCGCATCAGCTCGACGACCGTGACGTCGGCCTGGTTGCCCACGGAGACGAACCGCGCGACGCCCAGCCCCCGCTCGGCCAGCAGCGGCGCCAGGTCGAGCACGAAGTTGCCGCTCTGGCTGAGCACGGTCACCCCACCCGGGGGCAGCAGCGCATGGCCGAGCTGGAGGCCGGCGCCGGTGTCGGCGACGCCGAGGCAGTTCGGGCCGACCAGGAGCGCATCGCCGGCGCGGGCGGCTGCGACGGCCTCGGCCTCGAGCAGCGCCCCCTCCGGGCCGAGCTCGGCCAGACCGGCGGTGATCGCCACGATCGCCCGCGCGCCAGCGGTGACGGCGTCCTGCACCGTGGCCACGAGCGCCGGCGCCGGGACGCAGACGACGACGAGCTCGAGCGGCTCGCCGAGGGCGGCCCGCGCCTCCACGAGCGAGGCGTACGCCGGGCGGCCGAGCACCTCCCCTCCGCGGCGCGTTGACCAGCGCGACCGTGCGGGCCGTGTCACTCCGGACTCCAGCGCCCGGCGCGCGAGGATGTGCCCCCACTTGGCGGGATCGTTGCTCGCCCCGACGACCGCGATCGAGCGGGGCGCGAACAGCGCCTCCAGACCCGCACGGGCGGGAGCGTGCACGGCACCCGCGGGTGACCCTTGACGCGTCACGGGGCCGAGCCTAGCATCACTGACTGACTGAACAGTCAGAGAGGGGCGCCGCCTTGAACGCTCCCAGCCGACGTGACCTCGCCGCCGAGGACGCCCGCAACAGGATCCTCGCCGCTGCCGCCGACTGCCTGGTCCGCGACGGCCTGGCCGGCGTCCGGATGGCCGGCATCGCGAAGGAGGCCGGAGTCTCCTCCGGGCTGCTGCACTACCACTTCGACACCAAGGTGCAGCTCGTTCGCCGAGGTGCTCACCTACTCCAGCACCGCCTCCGACGGGCTCACCGCCGAGGCCCTCGAGCGTGCCGGCACCGAGCCCGGCAGCCGACTGATGGCCTTCCTCGACCGCTGCCTGCCCAGCGACGAGCGGCTCACCCACGACTGGCTGCTCTGGCAGGAGCTCGCGCTGCTGTGCATGAGGCAGCCCGACCTCGCCACCGTCGGCGACCAGCTCTACGACGGTCTCTACGCCACTGCCGCCGAGCTGATCGCGAGCGGCATCGAGGCCGGCGCCTTCGACCTGCCGACCACCGAGGTGCGCCGGATGGCCGAGACCGCCGTGGCGCTGTGCGACGGGCTCGGGACGCGCGTCCTCTCCGCGAGCCAGGACCTGACTTTGGAGCAGGCACGCACCATGGTGGCCGATGCGGTCGGCCAGCTGGTCGGCCATCGCGGCCCCCTGCCGAGGACTCGGCCCATCACGCAGCCCGGGGCGGACCACTCGCTCCAGGAGGCGCGCCGGTGACCGGCCTATCCATGAACGGCCTGCCCGGATCCGGGCGACCCCTCAGCAGGCGGTCCCTGCTCAAGGGGGGTCTGGCCCTGGGCGCGGCCGGTGCGGGTCTCGCCTCCGGCTGCGCCTACATCCCCAGCGCCGAGCCGGTGCACGCCACCCTGCCCACGTCGGCGAAGGCCAAGATCGACGGCGACCTCGTCTACTTCAACTGGGCCGACTACCTCGACCCGAGCACGATCAAGGGCTTCGAGCGCGAGTACGGCGTGAAGGTCATCCAGTCCAACTTCGACTCGATGGAGGGGATGTACGCCAAGCTCCAGGCCGGCAACCAGTACGACGTCATCTTCCCGATCGCCAAGTACGTCGTGAAGCTGCGCCAGGAGGGCAAGCTGCGCGCGATCGACCACACGCAGCTCAGCAACGCCGACCAGGTCTTCTACTCCGGCTCGTTCTTCAACGACCCGTGGTACGACGCGAAGTCCGCGACCTCGGTGCCGTTCACCGTCTACAAGACCGGCATCGGCTGGCGCACCGACAAGGTCAACACGATGACCGGCAGCTGGCACGACCTGTGGAACCCGCAGGCGACCAAGCGGATCTTCACCCTCGACGACCAGGACGAGGCCATCGCCATGGGCGCCCTCCTGCTCGGCTACGACGTCAACACCGCGAAGCAGTCCCAGCTCGACGACATCAAGAACCTCCTGATCAGCCAGAAGAAGTACCTCCGCGCCTACTCCTCCGACGACGTCAACGACATGACCAGTGGCGACGCGTGGATCCACCACATGTGGAGCGGCGACTTCCTCTACCTCTACCTCGACGTCGCCAAGCACCCCGAGAACTTCGCCTTCGAGGCCCCCAAGGAGGGCGTGCCGATCAACTCCGACACCTACGCGATCCCGGCCAACGCCCAGCACCCCGGCACCGCGATGCTCTTCATCGACTGGATGCTGCGCCCGGAGAACGCGATCAAGAACATCCAGTACCTCTGCTACCCGTTCCCGGTCCGCGACGCCGAGCACGCGTTCACCAAGCTGGCGAAGGACGTCCCGGCCTGCAACGTGAGCATCAAGGACCTCGAGAACGAGAACGTCTTCCGGCTGCTCTCCCCCGACGCCGTCCACCGGCGTACGGCGATGTGGACCGACGTGAAGGCGAGCTGACGTGGCCACCCGGTCCAGCTCCGGCCAGCGCACCCGCCTGTGGGGCGCGCTGCTGGCGCTGCCCACCGCCTGGATCGTCGGCTTCTTCATCTCCAGCATGGTCATCGTCGTGCTGCTCTCGTTCGGACGCGTGCAGTTCGACGGCCAGCCGGTCTTCGGCACGCGGCTGACCAACTACACGGCGCTGTGGGACGCGGTCTACCTCAAGCTGTTCCTGCGCTCGCTGAGCTACGCCCTCGCCACGACCCTGCTGTGCGCGCTGGTCGCCTATCCCGTCGCGTACGCGATCGCCCTGCACGGCGGCCGTCGCAAGAACGTGCTGATCGCGGCCATCGTGGTGCCGTTCTTCGCCAGCTACCTGATCCGCATGTACGCCTGGTCCGCGCTCCTGGCCGATGACGGCGTCGTCAACAGCATCATCCGCAAGCTCGGGCTCGGCGACGGCGTCACCTTCCTGAACACTTCGTGGGCGGTGATCGGCGGGCTCGTCTATGGCTACGTCGTCTTCATGATCCTGCCGGTGTACGCCTCGCTCGAACGCATGGACACCTCCTTGATCGAGGCGGGCAAGGACCTCTACCACAGCCCGTTGCGCACGTTCTTCACCGTGACGCTGCCCGCCACCCGCGCGGGCCTGTTCGGCGGGATGCTGCTGGTGTTCCTGCCGGCGCTCGGCGACTTCGTCAGCGCCCAGCTGCTCGGCGGCCCGGACACCTACATGATCGGCAACCTGATCCAGCAGCAGTTCCTCGAAGGCCAGAACTGGCCACTCGGCTCGGCGATGACGGTCGCGATGATGGTCGGCCTGACCGTGATCATGGTGATCTACCTCCGCGCCACCACCGGCCGCACACGGGAGGAGGCATGAGCACCGGGGCCCGCGTGGAGCGCAAGCCGGCGCTCACGATCACGTTCACGGTGCTGTTCTTCGCCTGGCTCTACCTGCCGATCCTCGCGGTCATCATCTTCAGCTTCAACGACATCAAGTCGCTCTCGACGTTCAACGGCTTCAGCCTGCGCTGGTACAGCTCGTTCTTCCACGACAGCGACCTGATCACCTCGCTGTTCGCCAGCCTCGGCATCGCGGCGGTCTCGGCAGTCGGATCGCTCATCCTGGGCACCATGCTGGCGCTCGGCCTCGAGCGGATCACCTCGCGGCCCGGCCGTGCCATCGGCGCGGTCACCCTGCTGCCGCTCGTGACACCCGAGATCGTCACCGGCGTCGCCGCGCTGCTCTTCTTCCACGGCCTGGGCATGAAGCTCTCGTTGGTGACCGTGACCCTCGCCGAGATCACCTTCTCGATCGCCTACGTCACCGTGATCGTGCGTGGCCGGCTGGCCTCGATGTCGCCGGAGGTCGAGGAGGCCGCCCGCGACCTCGGCTGCACTCCGGCGCAGGCCGTGCGGCTGGTCATCCTGCCGACCCTGACCCCCGCGCTGCTCGGGGCCTCGCTGCTGGTCTTCGCACTGGTCTTCGACGACTTCGTGCTCGCGTTCTTCACCACCGGCGTCGATCCACAGCCACTGCCCGTACGGATCTACT
Source organism: uncultured Actinomycetota bacterium (assembly GCA_963756045.1). Classification (GTDB taxonomy): domain Bacteria; phylum Actinomycetota; class Actinomycetes; order Propionibacteriales; family Nocardioidaceae; genus Marmoricola. Next base: position 191,801 of record CAVWML010000001.1, on the reverse strand, counting down.
CCTCGATCCGCTTCGGGGTCTCCCCTGCCATCAACGCGGTCGGCACGTGCATGCTCGTGTTCTCCGCCGTACTCATCGTGCTGGCGCTGGTCGTGCCGCGAATGCTGCACCGCGAGTCCTCCAGCCTGGACCTGATCACCGGAGGCGACTCGAGATGACCGCTGCTGCCCCTTCCACGACCCCGTCTGCGGCCTCTCCCGGGGCGCCGGCGGTCAGCCTGCGCGGACTGACCAAGACGTTCGGTACCGAGACCGTCGTCGACCACCTCGACCTCGACATCGAGAGCGGCGAGTTCTTCTCCCTGCTCGGCCCGTCCGGCTGCGGGAAGACCACCACCCTGCGCATGATCGCCGGGTTCAGCGACCCCACCGAGGGCAGCATCTCGGTCGGCGGCGAGGACGTGACCGCGACCCCGCCGCACAAGCGCGACGTCAACACCGTCTTCCAGAGCTACGCCCTCTTCGAGCACCTCGACGTACGCCGCAACGTCGGATTCGGGCTGCGGCGCAAGGCGATCGACCGGAGCACCATCGACCAGCTGGTCGGCGAGGCGCTCGAGCTCGTCCAGCTCGGCGACCGTGCGCGAGACCGTCCGATGCAGCTCTCGGGCGGGCAGCGCCAGCGCGTCGCCCTCGCGCGGGCCCTGGTCAACCGCCCGCAGGTGCTGCTGCTCGACGAGCCGCTGGCGGCCCTCGACCTCAAGCTGCGCCGGGCGATGCAGCTGGAGCTCAAGTCGATCCAGCGTGAGGTCGGGATCACCTTCCTGTTCGTGACCCACGACCAGGACGAGGCGCTGAGCATGAGCGACCGGGTCGCGATCATGAACGGCGGCGTCATCGAGCAGTGCGGTCGTCCCGAGGACGTCTACGAGAGCCCGACGTCGGTCTTCGCGGCTGGGTTCATCGGCACCAGCAACCTGATGGCCGGCACCTATGACGGCGAGGCGCTGTCGGTCTGCCCCGAGCTGCGCATCCCGCTCAGCAACGGCCACGGCCTCTCCGGCGGCGACCAGGTCAGCGTGGCCATCCGGCCGGAGAAGATCTGGATCAGCGACCTCACGCCGGCGATGGTCCGGGTGCCGGCCACGGTGATGTCGTCGAGCTACCACGGAGCCACGACCCAGTACCTCGTCGAGGTCGCGCCCGGCGTCACCCTCACGGTGCTCGAGCAGAACCTCCCCCGGATGAGCGCCGACGACCGCTGGTCGGCCGGCTCGCGCATCGAGCTCGGCTGGCTGCCCGAGCACACGGTGGTCCTTCGGTGACGGGGTCCCGGCACGACGTGATCGTGGTCGGCGCCGGGCTGGCCGGGCTGAGCGCCGCCCGCGACCTCGCGCTCGGGGGCGCCGACGTCGTGGTGCTCGAGGCCCGGGGGCGGGTGGGCGGGCGGGTCGAGCAGGTGGAGCTGTCCGACGGACGCCGCGTGCAGCTCGGCGGCGAGGTCGTCGGCCATGCCCACACCAGCTACCTCGGCCTGGTCGCGGAGCTCGGGCTGACCCTCGTCCCGTCGTACGTCGTGGAGCCCGGCGAGATCACCCGTCAGGTGCCCGAGTCCGTCGACGTCGGGGAGCCGCCGGCGTGGTTCGACGAGCTCGACCTCGCGTCGTACGAGGTGGTGGAGAAGAGCATCGAGAAGGTGGTCGCGGGCATCGACCCCGACGACCCGTTCTCCTGTCCCGACCTGCATCGGCTCGACCAGCTCAGCGTGGGCGACTTCCTGCGCGACGCGGGCGCCACCCCGGCGGTGCTGCGGGCGCTGGAGCTGGTGCACCTGAGCCTCTCCGACGGGTCCATCGAGCGGCAGAGCATGTTCGCCTACGCGCGCAAGATCGCGGTGGGTGGCGGCGTCGGCTCCTACGACGTGGAGCAGTGGGAGAACCTCAAGGTCGCCGAGGGGTCGGCCACCGTGGCCCAGCGGCTGGCCGACGGGCTCGACGTCCGCCTGGGCACACCGGTCTCGGGCATCGACATCGCCTCCTCGGGGTGCGCGGTCACCACGTCGGCGGGCGAGCAGCTCGCCGCGGAGGCCGTCGTGCTCGCCGTACCGTCCGGGCCCGCGCGCGACATCGAGATCACCGGCGTCAGCGACGAGCGGCTCGCCTCGCTGCGCCGGCAGCGGCACGCGTGGGCGGCCAAGTTCGTCGCGGCGTACGCCGACGCCGTTCTGGCGCGAGCGGGGGCAGAACGGGCTCTCCGAGAGCGAAGGCGTCATCGGCTCCACCTGGCCGCAGACCGACGGCGTGCTCTCCGCGCTCGTGCCGCCGGAGCGGTACGCCGCGTTCGTGGCCACCGACGAGGACACCCGCGAGCGCGAGGCGCTGGCCCAGCTCGCCGGGATGTACGGCGACGAGGCGCTGCGCCCGCAGCAGACCTGGACCCGGCTCTGGGGCACCGACCCCTGGACCCAGGGCTACGTCACCAACTGGCGACCCGGCGACGTGGAGGCGGTCGGACCCCTCCATGGCACGCACGAGGCGCCGTTCTACGTGTGCGGCTCCGACCAGTGGGTCGCGGGCTACATGGAGGGAGCCGTGCGCACCGGGCGCGCGGCGGCGCAGGCAGCACTCATGGAGGGCAGTGACTGATGGACTTCTCGCTCACCGAGGAGCAGCAGGCGATCGTCGCCACGACGCGGGCGTTCGTCGAGAAGGAGCTCTACCCCCACGAGGAGGAGGTCGAACGCACCGGCGTGCTGCGCCCTGAGCTCGCCCACGAGATCGCCGAGAAGGCGCTGCGCGCGGGGCTCTACGCCGCCAACATGCCCGAGGAGGCCGGCGGTGCGGGCCTCGACACCGTCACGTGGGTGCTCTACGAGAAGGAGCTCGGCCGCGCCGGCTATGCGCTCCACTCCGCCGTGGGCCGGCCATCCAACATCCTGCTCGGCGGCAATGAGGAGCAGAGGGAGAAGTACCTCTACCCCAGCGTCCGCGGCGAGCGGCACGACTGCCTCGCGCTGACCGAGCCGGGTGCCGGCTCCGACCTGCGCGGCATGCGCACCCGCGCCGTGCGCGAGGAGAACGGCTGGCGGATCAAGGGGACCAAGCACTTCATCAGCCACGCCGACATCGCCGACTTCGTGATCCTGTTCGCGCGCACCGACCCGGCGACCGACCCTCGATCAACAGACGGCGCCAAGTCGATGTCGAGCTTCCTGATCGACCTGGACACCCCCGGCGTGGTGGTGCACGACGGCTACCGCAACGTCTCGCACCGGGGCTACAACAACAGCATCATCGACGTCGACTGCTGGGTCCCCGACGCGGCGCTGCTGGGCGAGGAGGGCAAGGGTCTCGACCTGGCCGCGACCTGGCTCGGCTCGACGCGGCTCCAGGTCGCGGCGACCTGCCTCGGCCGGGCCGAGCGCGCGCTCGACCTCGCCGTACGCCATGCCGCCGACCGCGAGCAGTTCGGCCAGAAGATCGGCCGCTTCCAGGGAATCGGCTTCAAGCTGGCCGACATGGCGCTGGAGCTCAAGGCCGCCGAGCAGCTCACCCTGTGGGCCGCCTGGAAGGTCGACCAGGGCACCGCCACCGACGCCGACATCGCGATGGCCAAGCTGAAGGCCACCGAGATGCTGGCCATGGTCGCCGACGAGGCCATCCAGGTGCACGGCGGCATGGGGCTGATGGACGAGCTGCCGCTGGAGCGCATCTGGCGCGACGCCCGCATCGAGCGGATCTGGGACGGCACCAGCGAGATCCAGCGCCACATCATCTCGCGCTCGCTGCTGCGACCGTTCGGGTCGTGAGCCGTGGCTGACGACGTCGTCCGGACCAGCCGCGCCGGCGGCATCCTCGAGGTCACCCTGGACCGGCCGCCGGCGAACGCGATCGACCTGGCCACCAGCAGGGTGATGGGCGAGACGTTCGCGGAGTTCCGCGACGACCCCGAGCTGCGGGTGGCGATCGTGCGCACCGCCGGCGAGAAGTTCTTCAGCGCGGGCTTCGACCTGAAGGCTGCCGCGGGCGGTGATGCCGTCGACGGCGACTACGGCGTCGGCGGCTTCGCCGGGCTCCAGGAGCTGCCCGGGCTGAACAAGCCGGTGATCGCCGCGGTGCACGGCATGGCGGTGGGCGGTGGGTTCGAGCTCGCGCTGTCGTGCGACCTGATCTACGCCTCCTCCGGCGTGCGCTTCGGGCTCCCGGAGATCAACGCCGGCACGCTGGCCGACGCGGCGACCATCAAGCTGCCCAAGCGGATGCCGTACCACGTGGCGATGGAGCTGCTGCTGACCGGACGCTGGATGGGCGTCGACGAGGCGCACCGGTGGGGACTGGTCAACGGGGTGCTGCCCGACGAGAGCGCGCTGATGGAACGCGTCTGGGAGGTCGCTCGGCTGCTGGAGTCCGGCCCGCCGCTGGTCTTCGCGGCGATCAAGGAGACCGCCCGCGTCGCCGAGAGCCTGGACTTCCAGGACGCGTTGGACCTCGTCACCCAGCGCAGGCTCGAGACGGTCGACGTCCTCTACGGCTCCGAGGACAACCTCGAGGGCTTCCGCGCCTTCGCCGAGAAGCGTCCCCCGGTGTGGAAGGGCCGCTGACGAGGCGCACGACTCTCCGGACCCCGTGGACGCGTGACGTACGCCGAGGTGGCCCGCGCCGAGTCCGAGCGCGGCGAGGTCGTGCTGCGCCGGCGGATCGAGGAGAACGCCGCCGACGTGCTGGAGCTGCGGGTCAACGGCGTCTTCGTGATGGACACCCGGGAGACCTCCACCGAGGTCGAGCTCGCCGCCGCGGCCCTGGAGCTGGTCGAGGCACCCCGGCGCGTCGTCGTGGGCGGGCTCGGGCTCGGCTTCACGCTCCAGCGGGTGCTGGCCGACCACCGCGTCGAGGAGGTCCGTGTCGTCGAGATCGAGGAGTCGCTGATCGGCTGGATGCGCGACGGCACCATCCCGCACGGGCCCGAGCTGCTCGCCGACAAGCGAGTGCACGTGGTCGGTGCCGACATCGCGATGGCCGTGGCCGAGGCGACCAGCACCTACGACCTCGTCCTGCTCGACGTCGACAACGGCCCGGGCTACCTCGTCCACGACGACAACGCCGCGCGTCTACGAGCACGAGCTGCATCGCCGGCGCCCGCCGGATCATCGACCCTGGTGGCGCACTGGTCGTCTGGTCGGCGGACCAGGCGCCGGCCCTGCAGCAGGTGATGGGCGACGTCTTCGGCACCTGCACCGAGCACGCGTACGACGTGATGCTCGGTGACCGGCCGGAGCAGTACTACCTCTACCGGGCCCTCCGCGCCTGAGTAACGTCGGAAGCATGAGCGAGCAGGAGACCCGCACCGAGCACGACAGCATGGGCGACATCGAGGTGCCCAAGGACGCCCTGTGGCGGGCGCAGACCCAGCGCGCGGTCGAGAACTTCCCGATCAGCGGCGCCACCCTCGAGCCGGCGCACATCGTGGCCATGGCCCGGGTGAAGAGGTCGGCCGCTCGGGTCAACGCGGAGATCGGCGTCATCAATGACGAGCAGGCCAAGGCCATCGTGGCCGGGGCCGACGAGATCATCGCCGGCGAGCACCACGACGCCTTCCCGATCGACGTCTTCCAGACCGGCTCCGGCACCAGCTCGAACATGAACATCAACGAGGTGCTGGCCTCGCTGGCCAAGCGCACCGGCGCCGAGGTGCACCCCAACGACCACGTCAACGCCAGCCAGTCGAGCAACGACACCTTCCCGACGTCGATCCACGTGGCCGCGACCGAGGCGACGACCAACGACCTGCTCCCCGCGCTCGACCACCTCGCGCAGGCGCTCGAGGCGAAGGCCGAGGAGTTCGCGGACGTCGTGAAGTCCGGTCGCACGCACCTGATGGACGCGACGCCGGTGATGCTGGGCCAGGAGCTCGGCGGGTACGCGACCGTCGTACGACTGGGGATCGAGCGGCTCGAGGCCACCCTCCCCCGCGTCGCCGAGCTCCCCCTCGGCGGCACCGCCGTCGGCACCGGCATCAACACGCCCGAGGGCTTCGCCGCGAAGGTGATCGCCGACCTCGCCGAGGAGACCGGGCTGCCGTTCACCGAGGCGCGCAACCACTTCGAGGCGCAGGGCGGCCAGGACGCGCTCGTCGAGCTGTCCGGGCAGCTGCGCACGATCGCGGTCGGCCTGACCAAGATCTGCAACGACCTGCGCTGGATGTCGTCCGGGCCGACGACCGGGCTCGCCGAGATCCGCCTGCCCGACCTCCAGCCGGGCTCGAGCATCATGCCCGGCAAGGTCAACCCGGTGCTGCCCGAGGCCACCTTGATGGTGTGCGCGCAGGTGATCGGCAACGACGCGACGATGACCGTCGCCGGTGGCAGCGGCGCCTTCGAGCTCAACGTGATGCTGCCGGTGATGGCGCGCAACCTGCTGGAGTCGATCCGCCTGCTCGCCAACGTCACCCCGCTGCTCGCCGACCGCTGCATCAGCGGCATCGAGGCCAACGAGGAGCGCATGCGCGCCTACGCCGAGTCCTCCCCCTCGGTGGTCACGCCGCTGAACAAGCACATCGGCTACGAGGAGGCGGCCAAGGTCGCCAAGGCCGCGCTCAAGGAGGGCCGCACCATCCGCGAGCAGGTCATCGAGATGGGCTACGTCGAGCGCGGCGACCTCACCGAGGAGGAGCTCGACGCAGCCCTCGACGTGAAGTCGATGACCCACCCCGGCTGACCGTTGAGCGGGGAGTTCGTGCACGCCCCGCATGTCCGGGGGTCGTCCTCGGCTGGGCAGCAGATCCCCCGGTCGGCGTTCCGGGCGGACCATCGATCCCCCGGTCAGCGTCTGGGGGCGGTGTGGGCGAGGATCGCGGGGACGACGACGTCCCAGGCGCGCCGCGGCGGGGCGCTGTGGCCCATGTCGTCGACGACGAGGAGCACGGCGCCGGGGATCTCGCGGGCCAGCGCCTCCCCGTGCGGGAGCGGGAACATCGGGTCGTCGCGGCCGTGGACCACCAGCGTCGGGGCGCGTACGTCGCTCATCCGGCGTGTCGGCCCGTCGTCGTCACCGCCGCCGACGACCTGCCAGTGGTTGACCACGCCGGCATGCACGTCGTGCGCGCGACGCGACCGTACGACGGGCCGCCGCGCGGGAGCGCGTCTCGTCGAACCCCGCCCCCGCGAAGACGGCCTCCACCCGCACCTCCTCCTCGACGACGGCGTCGGTGTCGCTCCAGTCGATGGCATCGGCGTCCTGCTGGAACACCGCGAGCACCTGGGGCGCAGCGGCGGCAGCGGGGTCGGGTCCGACCGCTCGAAGGCCGCGCTCGTCGCCACGAGGGTCAGGCTGAGCACCCGATCGGGGAAGCGGACCGCGAGGTCCTGGGCGATGCCACCGCCCATGGAGATCCCGACGAGGTGGGCTGCGTCGATGCCCAGCGCATCGAGGAGGCGCAGCGGGTCGAGCGACAGGTCCTCGCCGGTGTAGCCGGGAGCACCCACCGGCCATGTCGTCGACTGGCCGGTGTCGCGGTGGTCGTAGCGGACGACGTACCGGCCCCCGTCGGCCAGGCGAGCGCACAGACTCGGGGTCCCATGAGTCCATCGACGAGGTCGCTCCCGCGAGCAGGAGCACGGCCGGATCGCCGGCCTCGCCGTACGTCTCGGCGCACAGCTCGACCCCGGTAGCGACCTCGACCATCGTGACTGCCATGTGACCTCCGACCGGGCGCGCGTCCCGAATTCATCGGTACCGTGCAGAACGTGACAGCCACGACCCGGCGCACCGTCATCGTCACGATGGCGGCGCTCGCGGTCGCGGTCCTGCTCGTGTGGTCGGCCTCGACCGGCCCCGGCGACCTCGCGGACGGGATGCCCAGTCGCTCCGTCGTCAGCCACACGACCCGACATCAGGACCCCGCGACACAGCGTACGGGCGAGAACCGGAGGTCCGCGCACGCCGACGGCGCGGCACCACTCGGCGGCACGCGGCACCTGCTGGGCGACGTGCTCGGGATCCTCGGCTTCGTCGCGGCGCTCTGGCTGCTCGCGCTCCTGGTCGGCGCGGCGATGCGGCTTGTCGGTGCCTCCATCCCCGAGAAGCAGCTCGTGGTCGACCTCGAGCCGCTGCCCGACGTCGAGGCCGGACGGGAGGCCGTGCACCGGCACCGCGAGCGGCTCTGGGGGGCGCTGGCGGCCGCCGACGTGCGCAACGGCGTCGTCGCCTGCTGGGTGGTCCTCGAGGAGGCCGCGGCCGAGGCCGGCGTCGCACGACGACCCGCGGAGACCGCCGACCGAGTTCGTCGTGCGCTTCCTGCACACCCTCGACGTCGACCCGCGGCCGGTGGCGGCGTTGGCCGAGCTGTACCGCGAGGCGCGGTTCTCCACCCACCCGATGCGCGAGGCCGCCCGCGGCGCGCGAGCGACGCCCTGGACGCGGTGCTCGACGAGCTCGACCGGGCGGGAGCGCCTGCATGACCCGCGCGTGGTTCGGCCGGATCGTGGTCGCCGTGATCGTGGCCGTCGGCGTGAACGCCGCCCTGTCCGGACTGGACGTGCGGCACGACGTCACCCTGGTGACCCTGCTCGCGACCGCGGCGGTGGCCGCCGGCGTGCTCGCGCTGGAGGCGCTCGACGCCATCACCCGGGTGCCGTGGCTCGCCGTACGGGCGGACACGCGGCCCGGCCGCGGCGAGGACACCCAGACCACGGCCTTCCGCCACGTCGTGGAGGCCCACCTGACCTCTCGTCGAGACCGACGACGCGGTGGTCTGGCAGATCGCCGACCTCGCCCGCCGGCGGCTGCGGCAGGTGCACGGGTTCCGCCCCGAGGACGACCCCGCCCGCACCGAGCAGCTGCTCGGGCCCCAGCTCGCCGAGTGGATCTCGCACGACCGCCGGCACCGCTACACGCCAGGCGCCACGCACCAGCGCTACTCGCTGGCGGTCCTCGGCGACGCCGTACGCCGGATCGAGGAGCTGACGCCGTGACCACCGCCCTGACCGCGCGCCAGGCCGGCGAGCTCGCCGGCGCCGTGCTGCGACGCGTCAGCTCCGTCGTGATCGGCAAGGGCGACCCGCTCAAGCTCGTGCTCGCGGGCATCCTCGCCGGTGGCCACGTGCTGCTCGAGGACTTCCCCGGGCTGGGCAAGACCCTGGCCGCCCGGTCCTTCGCCCAGACGCTCGGCATCGAGTTCACCCGGGCCCAGTTCACCCCCGACCTGTTGCCCGCCGACCTCACCGGCTCGTTCATCTACGACCAGCGGATCGCGGAGTTCGAGTTCCGCCCGGGCCCGTTGTTCACCGGCCTCCTGCTCGCCGACGAGATCAACCGCACGCCCGCCCAAGACCCAGGCCGCCCTGCTCGAGGCGATGCAGGAGCGCCAGGTCACCGTCGAGGGCCGCACCTTCCCGCTGGCCGCGCCGTTCCACGTGCTCGCGACGGCCAACCCGGTCGAGTACGAAGGCACCTACCCGCTGCCCGAGGCGCAGCTCGACCGGTTCCTCCTGCGGGTGGCCTTCGGCTACCCCACGCCCGAGGAGGAGTACGACGTCCTGCGCAGCCGGGTCTCGCGGCGGCGCGAGGAGACCGTGCTCGACCCGGTCACCGACTCCGCCGGCCTGCTGGCGATGCAGGCAGCGGTCGAGGAGGTCGAGGTCGACCAGAGCGTCGCGGAGTACTGCGTCGCCCTCGCCACCGCCAGCCGCAGCCACCGCGACGTCCTCGTCGGCGCGTCCCCGCGCGGTTCGCTCGGCCTGATGCTGTGCGCCCGGGCGCTCGCCGTGATCGCCGGTCGCGACTACGTGCTGCCCGAGGACGTGAAGGCCGTAGCCACCGCCGTGCTCGGTCACCGGATCACGGTCAAGCCCGAGCTCTGGATGACCGAGAGCTCGGGTGCCACCGTCGTGGCCTCGCTGCTCACCTCGGTGCCCACGCCGTCGGCCCACGAGCGCGAGCGGTCGCGCTGAGGCGATGAGCAGGACCGCTCCCGCCACCGTCGCCCAGTACGCCCAGCGCGGCGGGTGGCGGCTCACCGGCGCCGCCATCCGCGCCACCGCGGTCGCGACCGTCATCGGCGCTGGCCGGCGTGGCGCTCGGACGCCCCGACCTGCTCGTCCTCGCCGCGCCGTTCGGGCTGATGGCCGCGCTCGCCCTGACGCACGTCCCGACCTCCGCGCTGGACCGCACGCACGCGCGTCGCCGACCGCTGGCTGCACGAGGGGCAGAGCACCCGGCTCGAGGTGGACGTGCACAGCGACGGCGACCTCGAGCAGCTCACCACGACACTGGCGCGGCCGGCGTACGTCGTCGCGCAACCGCCGAGCGGCATCCTCGCCACCACCCCGCCGGCGCGGCGAGCACGACGTCCAGGTGCGTTTCGCGGTGAGCCCGCGGCGTTGGGGCATGCGCTCGACGGGGACGCTCATGCTCGCGGCGACCAGCCCCTGGGGCGGCTACCGGTGGGGACCGCAACGGCTGCCCGAGGCCACCGTCGTGGCGATGCCGGAGAGCGCCGCGTTCAGCTCCGGGGAGATCCCCGACCCGGTCGGGCTGATCGGGCCGAACCGCTCGCGCCGGGCCGGCGACGGCTCGGAGTTCCACGCGATCCGGCCCTTCCAGCCCGGCGACCGGCTCCGTCGCGTCAACTGGCGCACCACGCTGCGCACGGGCACGCTCCACGCGGTCGGCGCCAGCGCGCTGGAGGACAGCTCGGTGATGATCCTGCTCGACGCGGTGGCCGACATCGGGGTCGAGCGGCGGGGTCGACGGCGCGACGAGCACGCTGGACCGCGGCGTGCGCGCCGCCGTCGCGCTGGCCGGCCACCACCTCCGGGTCGGCGACCGGGTCTCGCTGCGGGTGGTCGGCCGCACCGGCCAGGTGCTGGGTCCCGGATCGGGACTCCGCCACCGGCGCCGGCTGCAGGAGCTCCTGGCGCTCGTGCAGCCCGGCTGGCCGGACCTGGTCACCACCCGGCACCTGCGGCTGCAGGTCACCGCAGGCACGGTCGTGGTCGTCCTCTCACCGCTGCTGGCGCCGGAGATCACCACCGTGATGATGACGCTTGGCGCGTCGCGGGCTGACCGTGGTCTGCGTCGACACCCTCACCGAGACGACGATGCCGGCGCCGGCGGCCGACCCGGCCTCGGCGGCCCGGCTGGCCTGGCGGATGCGCCTGGTCGAGCGCGACATGCAGCTGACCGAGGTGACCCGGCGGGGCATCCCGGTGGTGCCCTGGCGCGGTCCCGGCACGCTCGACGAGGTGCTGCAGCGGCTGGCCCGGCGCGCCCGGCTGCCCCGGGAGGTGGCCAGGTGAGCGCTCAGGCTCCGCACGCCGAGATGCGCCGGATCCTGCCCGGCCCCGACCAGGTGGCGCTGCGCGCGCTGCTCGTCCTCGGCGTGGTGGTGGCCCTGGGCAGCGCTGACGTCGCCGGGGCCCGCGTGGAGGCCTGGGTGCAGACCTGCGTGGTCCTGCTGGCCGTCGCCACCGCGCTGCGGCCGGAGTCGATCGCCGGCGTGGTGGCGCTGGGCGGGGCGGCGTACGCCTGGGCGCTGGTTCCCGAGCCGCTCTCGCCGCTCGTGCTGGTGGTGGCGGCGGGCATGGTGCTCACGCACGTCGACCGCGCTGGTCGCCGCCCAGGGGCCCGCGGTGGCGCGGGTCGACCCGGCCCAGGCCTGGCTCTGGCTCAGGCGGGGCGTCGCCCTCTGGGCCGCGGCCGCCGGGGTCTGGGGGCTCGCCCAGCTGCTCGACGACCACCCGGGCGGCCGGGCGACGTACGCCGTCGGGCTGCTCCTGGTGGTCGCCGTCGCCGTGCTCGGGACCCGGCTGGTGGGCCGCCGGGTCGGCTAGCGGCGTGGGTCAGTAGACGCCGTGCGAGCGCTTGTACGCCGCGGCGCCGCAGGCGGAGCCGTAGCGCTCCTTGATGTAGCCGAGCCCCCACTTGATCTGGGTGACCGGGTTGTTCTGCCAGTCGGGACCGGCCGAGGACATCTTGGAGCCGGGCAGGGCCTGCGGGATGCCGTAGGCCGAGGAGGTGGGGTTCGCCGCGTGGACGTTCCAGCCCGACTCCTGGGTCCAGATGGCGTCGATGCAGCCGAAGTCCGACGGCGACATGCCGAACTGCGGCATCAGCGCCTTGGTCAGCGTGCGCGGGTCGGCCGAGGACAGGTCGACGGTGTGCGTCTTGGCCGGGCCGCTGGCGTTGGCGTCGGAGAGGTTGCGGGCCTTGGTCAGGTCGTCGAGCGGCACGCGGTCGGCCGAGCGCGAGATGCGGCCGGCGTCGCGGTCGGCGAGGTCGTTGGTGACCGCCTGGCTCGAGATGTGGGTCGCGGCGAGCGTGCCGGTCGAGGCGCTCGAGGGCATCGAGGCTGGCGAGCACTCCACCGCCGACGACCAGACCGGTCGCGGCCACGGAGAGGACGGAGAGCAGCGCAGCGGTCTTCGCGATCCGCAGGCGGCGTCGAGCGGGCGCACGTCGGTGCGCGGCGCGCTCGTGGGCGTGTTGCTGGGCAGACACAGGTAGAACCCTCGGGGTTGACGACAGGGACGTCAGCGGCGCTCATCGGGACCGGGGGAATCGGCACAGGGAACGCGTAGGGAAGAGGCCCCACCCGAACACAGGTCACGGGGTGCTTGCAAATTGCAGCACCCGTGGGCGTGTCCGCGCTCACAATGGCGTGGGTCACACCCCGCCCGGCTCAGGCGGCTGATGTCAGCCAGCGACATCGGTGACGTGCTCGAGCATCTCCGTGACCAGCGCCGCGATCGGCGAGCGCTCGGAGCGGGTCAGCGTCACGTGCGCGAACAGCGGGTGTCCCTTGAGCCGGTCGACCACGGCCACGACGCCGTCGTGCCGGCCGACGCGCAGGTTGTCGCGCTGGGCGACGTCGTGGGTGAGCACGACCTTGGAGTTGGCTCCCATGCGGGAGAGCACCGTCAGCAGCACGTTGCGCTCCAGCGACTGGGCCTCGTCGACGATCACGAAGGCGTCGTGCAGCGACCGGCCGCGGATGTGCGTCAGCGGGAGCACCTCGAGCATCCCGCGGTCGAGCACCTCGTCGACGACGTCGGAGGTGGTCACCGCGCCCAGGGTGTCGAAGACGGCCTGGCCCCAGGGCGACATCTTCTCCGACTCGCTGCCGGGCAGGTAGCCGAGCTCCTGGCCGCCCACGGCGTAGAGCGGGCGGAAGACCACGACCTTCTTGTGCTGGCGCCGCTCGAGCACGGTCTCCAGGCCGGCGCACAGGGCCAGCGCCGACTTGCCGGTGCCGGCGCGCCCGCCGAGGGAGACGATCCCGATGTCGGGGTCGAGCAGCAGGTCGAGGGCGATCCGCTGCTCGGCGGACCGGCCGTGGATGCCGAAGGCCTCGCGGTCGCCGCGGACGAGGTGGACCCGCTTGTCGCCGCCGACGCGGCCCAGCGCGCTGCCGCGCTCGGAGACGAGCACCAGGCCCGTGTGGCAGGGCAGGTCGCGGGCGTCGTCGAGGTCGATGACGGAGTCCTCGTACAGCTCGTCGAGGTCGAGGCCGGTGACGTCGACCTCCTGCATCCCGGTCCAGCCGGCGTCGGACTCGTGGACCTGCTCGCCGGCGTACTCCTCCGCGTCGAGCCCGACGGCCGAGGCCTTGATCCGCATCGGGAGGTCCTTGGAGACCAGCGTGACCCCGTGACCCTCGTTGGCGAGGTTGCGAGCCACCGCCAGGATCCGGGTGTCGTTGTCACCGAGCCGGAACCCCGAGGGCAGGGAGTCGGCGTCGGTGTGGTTGAGCTCGACCCGCAGGCAGCCCCCCTCGTCGCCGACCGGGACGGGCTCGTCGAGGCGGCCGTGCTCGACGCGCAGGGCGTCCAGCATGCGCAGGGCGGAGCGGGCGAAGTAGCCGAGCTCGGGGTGGTGGCGCTTGCCCTCCAGCTCGGTGATCACCACGACGGGCAGCACGACCTCGTGCTCCTCGAAGCGCTTGATCGCCGCTGGATCGGCCAGGAGGACCGATGTGTCGAGGACGAAGGTCCTGCGACTGGGCTTGGTCGTCGGAGTGGAGCGCTTCGCTGATCCCACAGGTCCTGATCGCCTCCCGTGACGGTCGCCGGCGCGGCCGACACCGGAAAAGTAAGCCCGCTCGAGGTGTCCCGGGCGCCCGACACGCCCTAACGCGGGGTGAACACGATGTGGCCGCGTTCAGGAGCCGAAACGACGCTCGCGCTCGGCGTACGCACCGGCACGGCGCGGAGGAAGTCGACACGCCGGAAGTCCGGCCAGTAGGCCTCGCAGAAGTAGAACTCGCTCTGCGCGCTCTGCCACAGCAGGAAGCCGCCCAGGCGCTGCTCACCACTGGTGCGAATGACCAGGTCAGGGTCGGGTTGGCCCTTGGTGTAGAGGTGCTCGGCGATGTGCTCGACGTCGATCACCTCGGCCAGCTCCTCGAGGCTGGTGCCCCGGCCGGCGTGCTCGTGCAGCAACGAGCGGACCGCGTCGGCGATCTCGCGGCGCCCGCCGTAGCCCACGGCGATGTTGACCAGCAGGCCGTCGACGTCGCGGGTCGACTCGGCGGCCTCCTTGAGCCGCTCGGCGACCTGGGCGGGCAGCAGGTCGAGGGCGCCCACGGGGTTCAGTCGCCAGCGGCGCTGCTCGGCGAGCGAGTCCACCGCCTCGACGATGATCCCGAGCAGCGGGTCGAGCTCCTCGTGCGGCCGGTTGAGGTTGTCGGTGGAGAGCAGCCACAGGGTGACCACCTCGACGCCGACCTCCTCGCACCAGCCGAGCAGCGGCTCGATGTTGGCCGCGCCCGCACGGTGCCCGTGCGCGGTGTCGCCACCCACCGCCCTGGCCCAGCGACGGTTGCCGTCGAGCATCACGCCGACGTGGGCGGGGATCCGGTCGCGCGGCAGGCGTCGCGCGAGGCGGGCCTCGTACGCGGGGTAGAGCACCCGCCGTACCGCATGCTTCCAGTCCGCCACGCGCCGACTGTACCCGCGCAGTGCCCCCGTAGTCTGGCGCTCATGGCACCCGACCAGCCCCTTCCCCGACGCGCCGGAGCGCACGTCACGGACCGGGTGACCGAGGGTGCTCACGAGGCGGCCGAGCAGGTCATCGAGCGGGTCCGCGAGGTCAAGGAGGAGGTCAAGCCCAAGCTCCGGGGCTGGCTGCACGCCGCGACCACCCCGCTGGCACTGGCCGCGGGGATCGTGCTGATCTGCCTCTCCCCCACCGTCGCGACGCGCGTCGGCTCGGCGCTGTTCGCCGGCACCGCGATCCTGCTGTTCACCGTCTCGTCGGTCTACCACCGCGGCACCGGGCGCTGGTCCCCGCCGGTCCACGCGTTCCTCCAGCGCTTCGACCACTCCAACATCTACCTGCTGATCGCGGGGTCCTACACGCCGTTCGCGCTGATCCTGCTCGACGGCACGGCCCGCGTCACCCTGCTCGCCATCGTGTGGTCGGGCGCGATCCTCGGCGCGATCACCCGCATCTCCTGGCGTACGGCGCCGCGCTGGATCAACGCCCCCGTCTACATCGCGCTCGGCTGGGTGGCGATCTTCTACGCCGGCGACCTGCTCTCCGGCGGCCCGGCCGTGACCACGCTGATCGCCGTCGGCGGCGGCCTCTACACCCTCGGCGGGCTGGTCTACGCGTTCAAGAAGCCGGACCCGTTCCCCACGTGGTTCGGCTTCCACGAGGTCTTCCACCTGTTCACGATCGCGGCGTTCGTGTGCCACTACGTCGCCGCCTCGATCGCGACGTACCGGCTGCGCTAGCCCGAAAGTTAGAACACGTTCTACTCTGCGGGCATGACGGGTGAGACCAAGGTCTGTCTGATCGGCGCGGGGTGCTCGGGGATCACCACGGCCAAGCGGCTGCAGGAGTACGGCGTGCCGTACGACCACCTCGAGATGTCCGACGACGTCGGCGGCAACTGGTACTACGCCAACCCCAACGGCCGATCGGCCTGCTACCAGTCGCTGCACATCGACACCTCGAGGACGCGGCTGGAGCTCGAGGACTACCCGACGCCCACGGAGTGGCCGGACTTCCCGCACCACTCGCAGCTGCACCAGTACTTCCGCGACTACACCGACCACTTCGGGCTGCGCGAGAACATCGAGTTCGGGACTGCTGTCGAGCGTGCGATACCGGTCCCGGAGGAGCCGAGGAACGAGGCGTCTCGAAGGGCGGGCCATTGGGAGGTCACCCTCTCCACCGGCGAGACCCGCTCCTACACCGACCTGGTCGTGGCCAACGGGCACCACTGGGACCCGCGCTTCCCCGACTACCCCGGCGAGTTCGCGGGCGAGCTGATCCACAGCCACGCCTACCGCGACCCCTTCGACCCGGTCGACATGCGCGGCAAGACCGTGATCGTCGTCGGCATGGGCAACTCCGGGCTCGACATCGCCAGCGAGCTCGCGCAGCGCTGGCTGACCGAAGAAGCTCTACGTCTCCGCGCGGCGCGGGGTCTGGGTGCTCTCCAAGTACCGCGACGGCATGCCGGCCGACAAGATGATGACGCCGCCGGACATCCCCCGCGAGGTCGGGCTGCGGATGGCGCGCGAGAAGATCCGCGCCACCGTCGGCCGGATGAGCGACTACGGACTGCCCGAGCCCGACCACGAGCCGTTGTCGGCGCACCCGTCGGTCAGCGCCGACTTCCTGACCAAGGCCGGCTCCGGCGACATCGGCTTCCTGCCCGCCATCGAGCGCCTCGACGGGCACACGGTGCACCTGAGCGACGGGCAGAGCGTCGAGGCCGACGTGATCGTGTGCGCCACCGGCTACCGGATGCGGTTTCCCTTCTTCGACGAGTCCGAGGTCGAGCTGCACCCGGACTCCGAGCACCGCTACCCGCTGTTCAAGCGGATGATCAAGCCGGGCGTCGACCACCTGTTCTTCATGGGGCTCGCGCAGTCGTCACCGACGATCGTCAACCTGGCCGAGCAGCAGAGCAAGCTGCTGGCCAGGCTGCTCACCGGCAGCTACGCACTGCCCAGCGTCGAGGACCAGGAGCGGATCATGCGCGAGGACGAGCAGGCCCACCTCGGCCAGTACTACGCGGCGCCGCGGCACACGATCCAGATCGACTTCGGCCGCTACTGCGTCGACCTCCACGAGGAGATCGCGGCGGGCGAGGCCCGGGCCACGACAGCAGCGTCGCAGCGATGACGGCCTTCGTCGCGCGCTACGACTTCCGCGCACCCGGGGCCGATCCGGCCACGCGACAGGAGCTGTTCACCAGGGCGCTCGAGCAGGCGGCGTACCTCGAGGAGCACGGGCACGACGCCATCATGATCAGCGAGCACCATGCCTCGGACGACGGCT
Organism: uncultured Actinomycetota bacterium; assembly: GCA_963756045.1. GTDB lineage: Bacteria > Actinomycetota > Actinomycetes > Propionibacteriales > Nocardioidaceae > Marmoricola. Next base: position 174,574 of record CAVWML010000001.1, on the reverse strand, counting down.
ACCTGCCGAGCCCGCTGGTGGTCACCGCCGCGGTCGCGGCGCGCACCTCGAAGATCCCGATCACCGTCTCGGCGCTGCTGGTGAACTTCTACGAGCCGGTCAAGCTCGCCGAGGACGTCGCCGTCCTCGATCACCTCAGCGGGGGGCGGGTCAGCTACACGATCGGGCTCGGCTACCGGCCTGAGGAGTACGCACTGTTCGGGCAGTCCTGGGAGACCCGCGGGGCCGACATCGAGCGCCGCGTCGAGCTGCTGCTGGCGCTGTGGCGCGGCGAGACGGTCACACACGACGGCCGCGAGGTGAGCATCTCGCCGCTGCCGTTCTCGCAGCCGCACCCGTTCGTGTTCTACGGCGGTGGCTCGCCGGCAGCCGCCCGCAGGGCCGCGCGGCTCGGGCTCAACTTCCAGCCCAACGTGGCCGATCGCGAGCTGCGGTCGCTCTACGAGGACGAGTGCCGGCGCCACGGACGCGAGCCGGGCTTCGTGCTGCTGCCGCCGCGCGGGCCGGGCACCGTCTTCTGTGCCGAGGACCCGGACCGCTTCTGGGCGACGTACGGCGAGCACCTGCTGGCCGACGCCACCGCCTACCGCGCCTGGGCCACCAGCGGTGCGACCAACGCGCTCATCACCGACGACTCGACGACGGTCGAGGAGCTGCGCGCCGGCGGCCGCTACCTCGTCCTCGACCCCGACTCGATGGTCGAGCAGTGCCGCTCGAAGGAGCTGCGCGCGGTGTCCAGCCACCCGATGTGCGGCGGCCTCCCGGCCGAGCCGTCCTGGGCGAGCCTGCGGCTGATCTGCGAGCGGGTGGCACCGGCCCTGCGCGGTTCCCGGTGAGCGGCCGCATCCGCGTGGTCCAGTGGGCCACCGGAGGCGTCGGCCGGGCGGCGATCGAGGCGATCCTGCTTCACCCCGAGCTCGACCTGGTCGGCTGCTGGGTGCACTCGCCCGAGAAGCACGGCAAGGACGTCGGCGAGATCATCGGCGGCGAGCCCACCGGCGTTCTCGCGACCGGCGACGCAAACGAGATCCTGGCGCTCGAGGCCGACGCCGTCGTGTACGCGCCGATCCTGCCCAGCGGCAGGGAGGTCGCCGCCCTGCTGCGGTCGGGCAAGAACGTCGTCACCCCCGTGGGCTGGTTCTATCCCGAGCCCGGGCACACCGACCGGATCGACGCGGCCTGCCAGGAGGGCGGCACGTCGCTGCACGGCACCGGCATCAACCCCGGTGGCGCCACGGAGCTGCACCCGATCCTGTTCTCGTCCCTGAGCTCCGCCGTCAGCTTCGTGCGCGGCGAGGAGTTCACCGACGTCCGCAGCTACGCGGCGCCCGACGTGCTGCGTGGGTTCATGGGCTTCGGCGGCACCCCGGAGGAGTCGTTGCAGGGCCCGATGCTCCAGTTGCTCAGCGGTGGCTTCACCCAGTCGGTGCGGATGTGCCTCGACGCGATCGGCTTCGCCGACGCCGAGATCGTGCCGACGCAGGAGGTCGCGGTCGCCGCGGCCACGATCGAGGAGACGCCGATCGGACCGATCGAGCGCGGCCAGGTCGCGGCCCGGCGCTTCGCCTGGGAGGCCGTCGTCGACGGCGCGGTCGTGGTCCGCGTCGCCGTCAACTGGCTGATGGGCGAGGACCACCTCGACCCGCCGTGGACCCTCGGGCCGCAGGGCCAGCGCTACGAGGTCGAGGTGCAGGGAGACCCGGACACCTTCGCGGTGATCCACGGCTGGCACCCCACCACCATCGAGGCCGGGCTCGTCCGGAACCCCGGCATCGTGGCCACGGCCGCACACTGCGTGAACTCGATCCCGTACGTCGTCGCGGCCGCGCCGGGCATCCGGACCTTCCTCGACCTCCCCTTGGTCGCGGGTCGCGCTCGTCCTGACCTGGGCCGGTCAGCCGGCTCGTAGCTGCTCGCGCAGGTCCTCGACCGTCGTGACCGGGCGCCGGCAGACCAGGTTGCGGCAGACGTACGCCGCCGGCTCGCCGTCGACGAGGTCGCGGTCGGCCATCAGGGGGATGCCGCTCTCCCCGGGCGCCGCGGCCACCACGACCGACCCGAACGGCGCGTGCCGGCGGGCCGCGCGCTCGAGGAGGTCGCGCTCGGGACCGCGAGGGCCGACGACGGCGACCTCGACCGGACCGTCGAGCGCCGTCTTCGCAGCGGCGAGGGACCAGCCCGCGAAGCGCGGCGACGAGTCGGCGATCCTGCGCGAGATGCGCAGCGCCGCCTCGGCCGCGTCGCGGTGCCGGCCCGATCCGGTGAGGGCGGCGTAGGCCAGCAGGGCGTGCACGACCGAGGAGTGGCCGGACGGGCTGGCGTTGTCGGTGGGGTCGCGCGGGCGCACCAGGAGTGACTCGGCATCGGCCGCGGTGTCGTGGAAGCCGCCGTCCTCGGCGGCGAAGCGCGTGAGCACCGCCTCGAGCAGGTCGCCGGCGCGCTCCAGCCACTCCACGTCACCTGTCGCGCAGGCCAGCGCCAGGAACCCGGTGGCCAGGCAGCCGTGGTCCTCGAGCACCCCGGCGTGGTCGCCCACCGCGCCGTCGCGCGAGACGCGGCGCAGCCGTCCCTCGACGAGGTGCACCCTCGCCAGGAACTCGCCGCACCGCTCGGCCGCGGCGACCAGCTCGGGTGAGTCGAGGAGCGTGCCGGCCTCGACGAGGCCGGAGATCGCGAGGCCGTTCCAGGCGGCGACGACCTTGTCGTCGCGCTCCGGGCGAACCCGCTTGGCGCGGGCCTCGTTGAGGGCCAGCCGCACCCGCTCCCACCGCACCGTGTCGTCGGGCTGGGCCTGGAGCTGCAGTGTCGAGGCGCCGTGCTCGAAGGTGCCGCCCTCGGTCACGCTCAGCAAGGTGCACGCCCACGCGGCGTCCTCGCTCACCCACCACCTCGCGCACCTGCTCGGGCGTCCAGACGTAGTAGGTGCCCTCCTCGCCCTCGGAGTCGGCGTCGAGCGCCGACGCGAACGCCCCGTCATCGGTGAGCAGCTCGGCCAGCAGGAAGTCGGCGATGCCGAGAGCGACCCGGCCGGCCTGCCCGTCGTCGTGGGCAGCGGCCCAGCGCGCGTAGACCGACAGCAGCTGGGCGTTGTCGTAGAGCATCTTCTCGAAGTGCGGCACCACCCACGCGCGGTCGACGCCGTACCGCGCGAAGCCCCCGGCCAGCTGGTCGTGGATCCCGCCCGCGGCCATCGCCGCCAAGGTCTTGCCGACCATGGCCGTGGAGCGCTCGTCGCCCTACGCGCAGCAGGAAGTCGAGGATCATCGACGGCGGGAACTTCGGCGCCCTTGCCGACCGAAGCCACCCCACTCGCTGTCGAAGTCGCGGCGCGAGCGCCTCGACGGCGGCGTCGATGGAGGTCTCGTCGAAGGGCGCGCCGCCGGACAGCTCGACCGATCGCGACAGCGCCTCCCGGATCCGGTCGGACGCCCCGCTCACCTCGATCCCGCCGGTTGGTCCACGCATCGGTGATGGCGGCCAGCAGCTGCTGGAAGCTCGGCTGGCCGTGGCGCGGCCGGTCGGGGAAGTAGGTGCCGGCGAAGAACGGGCTGCCGTCGTGGTCGAGCACGCAGGTCATCGGCCAGCCGCCCTGCCCGGTCATGGCCACCGTCGCCTGCATGTAGACGGCGTCGACGTCGGGCCGCTCCTCGCGGTCGACCTTGATGCTCACGAAGTGCTCGTTGAGGTACGTCGCCGTCGCCTCGTCCTCGAACGACTCGTGCGCCATCACGTGGCACCAGTGGCATGCGGCGTACCCGACGCTCAGCAGCACCGGCACGTTGCGCCGACGCGCCTCCTCGAACGCCGCCGGGCCCCACTCCTGCCAGTCGACGGGGTTGTCCTGGTGCTGGAGGAGGTACGGCGAGGTGGCGTTGGCCAGTCGGTTCGGCACGCTCACCACGCTAGCCGTGGGGTCGACCCGGCCCCACGATGCCCGACTCGTAGGCGTGCACGACGATCTGGACGCGGTCACGCAGGTCCAGCTTCGCCAGGATCCGCGCGACGTAGCTCTTCACGGTGGCCTCGGCGAGGAACATCTCGGCGGCGATCTCGGCGTTCGAGAGACCCCGCGCCACGCAGCGCAGGACCTCGATCTCGCGGTCGGTGAGCCTCCCCTCGGTCGCGGCCAGGGCGACCTCGGGAGGTGGGGTCCGGCAGAAGTCCTGGATCAGGCGGCGGGTGATCGCCGGCGCGAGCAGGGCCTCCCCCGCGGCGACGGTGCGGACGGCGGATGCGAGCTGGGCTCGGGTGCCGTCCTTGAGGAGGAAGCCGCTCGCGCCGGCGCACATCGCCCTGTAGACGTACTCGTCGAGCTCGAAGGTGGTCAGGATCAGGATCTTCGCCCGCGCGTGTGCGGCGACCAGTCGCGACGTCGCCTCGATCCCGTCGAGTTCAGGCATCCGGATGTCCATCAGGACGACGTCCGGGTCGTGCCGTGCGACCGCAGCGATCGCCTCGGTCCCGGTGCCGGCGGTGGCGACGACGGAGATGTCCGGCTCGGCGGTGAGCATCATCTCCAGCCCTTCCCGCACGAGTTCCTGGTCGTCGGCGAGCAGCACCCGGATCACGAGAAGGTCTCCCGCACGGACGCGACGTCCTCGCGAGGGAGCGTCGCGTGCACGCCGAAGCCACCGCCGGCCCGTCGACCGGCGACCAGCTCGCCGTCGAACAGCTTCACCCGCTCCCTCATCCCGATCAGGCCGTGGCCACCCGGACCTGGCTCGGGCGCGTCGGGACCGTCGTCCGCCACATCGACGACGATCGTCCCGGCCCCGCACACGAGGTGCACGCGGGCGGTCGCCCCCGGCGCGTGCTTGAGGACGTTGGTCAGCGACTCCTGCACGATCCGGTAGACGCACAGGTCGAGCAGCGGAGCCACCCCGGTCGCGTCCCCGTCGACGTCGAGGGTCACCGGCACGCCGGCTCCCCTGACCCGCTCGGCGAGCGCCGGGAGGTCGGCGATCCCGGGGCGGGGCTCCCACGGGGTATCGCCGCCCTCCTCCTGGCGGAGCACGCCGAGCAACCGGCGCATCTCCACCAGCGACTCGCGCCCGCTCTGCTCGATCTTGGCGAGCGTGGTCTCATCCCCCTTCCCGGCGGCGCGTGCGCCGGCTGCCTGGACGACGACCACGCTCAGGTTGTGCGCGACGACGTCGTGCATCTCGCGCGCGAGACGGGCCCGCTCCCGGTCGACGGCCTCACGGGCCTGAGTCACGGCGGCTTCTGCGGCTGCCTGGACCCGGACCTCGTTGCGCCGGTAGGAGACGAACGCGCCGACCAGCCACATCGCCACGATCATCACCGCGAAGAACCCGCCCGCCCAGAGCGAGTCGGCCTGCCCGCCCCGGATGTCGTGGTTCTCGGCGGCGTAGATGCCGTAGCCGGCGAGGAGGGCGACGAGGCCCCAGAGCGCCTGGCGGCGACTGCTCCACGCGGCGACCGAGTAGGCGATGACGCACCAGGCGAAGATGAGCTCCAGGCCCTCGGGCGAGTCCTGGGTCACCACGGCTTGCAGGATCATCGCCGCCAGCATCGCCGCCAGCGCCGCCAGCGGCGCGCGCCGACGCCAGAGCAGGGGTACGCCGAGGCCGAGAAGGTAGAGGACCTTCAGCCAGGTCGCGCCGGCGACGCCGGCCTCGCCGACGTCGTTGGACGGCACCCAGGTGGCGACGGCCGTCAGCGTCACACAGACCAGGGCCACCAGCCCGTCCAGCACGTCGCTCCGCGTGACGGTTCGCACTCCGAGATCGTAGGCCCGGGAGGCGGTCCCACCATCCGTCTCGAGGAGGTAGCGGTTCATCCTCACGGCGGTGCGGTTCACCCCCTGCGCCGGCAGACCGGGCGGGCCACGCGCACCTAGCGTCACGACTCGTTCTGACCCCACGAGGAGGCACTCATGTCCACTGCCCGGATCGCTCGGCTCACCACCTTCTGGTCGCTCCTGCTGGCACCCGCGTTCGGCCTCGTGGCCGCCGTCGCCCTGCCGGCGCTGCGAAGCAGCCGCAGCGCAGAGATCGCGGCCGTCGCCGCACACCAGCAGGCGTTCTACGTGTACGGCGTGTGCATCCTGCTCAGCTCCTACCTCCTGGTCCCCGCGGTGTTCGGGATCATGCACCTGCTGCCCGACGGGCGGCCGGCCTGGGCGTTCCTCGGGGGCGGCCTCACCCAGGTGGGGCTGCTCGTGGCGATCGGTGACGCAGCGACCGAGCTGGTGTATTGGCAGATGGGCGCCCCGGGTGCGAGCGCAGCTCAGATGTCCGCCCTGGCCGACCGCTACGAGAACGCCGCCGGTGCGTCGATCGATCTACACGATCGGCGGCCTGGTCGGGATCGTCGGGGCAGGCATCCTCGCGGCGGGCCTGATCCGGGCGTCGGCGGCTCCGGTCTGGGCCGCGCTCGGCCTGCCCGTCAGCTACGTCGTCAACGTCGTGGGGCTTCTCGGTGGCCAGCCAACCCGTGCTGATCGCGAGCTACGTCGTGATGGGCATCGCCTTCGTCAAGCTCGCGACCCTCATGCCGGCCGGATCACCGGTCCGGGAGGCACGCGCGGTGCCGGCCGCAGTCGCACTAGCGGTCCGCGCCGTACACCTGGTCGACGACGTGCTCGGCGATGGCCAGGCTCGAGGTGGCCGCGGGCGAGGGGGCGTTGCGCACGCAGGTGATCGCGTCGCTGCCGGTGACCACGAAGTCCTCGACCAGGGTGCCGTCGCGGCCCACGGCCTGGGCCCGGATCCCGGCGCCGGCGCGGACGACGTCGCTCGACCCCGATGCCGGGCACGTAGCGCTGCGCGGCGCGCATGTAGGCGCGCTTCGGAGGCCGAGCCCACGACCTCGCGGACCCCGGTGCGCCAGTGCTGGCGGGCCAGCTGCCAGAAGCCGGGGAACCCCACCATGTCGCGCACGTCGGGCCAGGACACCTCGCTGCGACGGTAGCCCTCGCGGGCGAGTCCGAGCACGGCGTTCGGCCCGACCTCGAGCTCGCCGGTGACCCGCCGGGTGAAGTGCACCCCCAGGAACGGGTAGCGCGGGTCGGGCACCGGGTAGACCATCCCGCGCACGAAGTCGCGCTTCGCGGCCACCACGCCCATGTACTCGCCTCGGAAGGGCACGATCCGCGGGTCGTCGACACCGTCGGCCAGCCGACCCATGCGGTCGGCCTGAAGGCCTGCGCACAGCACCGCCCGGTCGAAGTGGTACGGCTGCCGGTCGGTGCTCACCTCCACCCGGCCCGGCCGCTGCCGGATCCCGGTGACCGTGGTGGCGAGCTCGATCGCCCCACCGGCCTGCTCGATGTCAGCGGCGTAGGCGTGAGCCACGGCGACGTAGTCGGTGATCGCCGTGGCCGGGGAGTGCAGCGCCACCATCCCGGCTGCGCGCGGCTCGACCTCACGGATGCCGGACCCCTCGACCCGACGCAGCCCCGGCACCCCGTTCGCCGTGGCGGTCCGCTCGAGCGCCTCGAAGCGACCCAGCTCGCTCTCGTCGACCGCCACGACCAGCTTCCCGCACTCCTCGTACGGCAGCCCACGCTCGAGGCAGTACTCCCGCAACAGCGACCGCCCCCTGGTGCACAACCGCGCCTTCAGGCTGCCCGGCCGGTAGTAGACGCCCGCGTGCACCACCCCGGAGTTGTGCCCGGTCTGGTGGACCGCGAGCCGCGACTCCTTCTCCAGCACCACCACCCGGACACCGGGCCGCCGCAGCACTATCTCCCGCCCGACCGCCAGCCCCACGATCCCGCCACCGACGATCCCGACGGTCTCCCCACTCACGGGTCGAGCCTGCCAGGCGACGATCGTGCGCTGCTAGCGAAGATGCCGGGCGAAGAAGCGGGCACCGGCGTCCATCTCGAACCAGGGAACGCCCGTGTGGCCGCCGAGGTTGGCGTGCAGCGTCTTCTCCGTGGAGCCGAACGCGTCGAACAGGTCCAGGGCCGCCTGGCGGTCGTTCCCCTCGTCGTCCCACTGCAGCAGCACCTGGAGCGGGACGGTGACCTGGCGGGCCTCCTCCACCATGCTGGTGGGCACGTAGCTCCCGGCGAACAGGTTGGCGGCGGCGATCCGCGGCTCCACCAGCGCCAGTCGGATGCCGATGGCGATCACTCCTCCCTCGCACCCGACCGGGCCGCCGATCTCGGGCAGTGCCAGCAGGGCGTCGATGGTCGCCTGCCACTCCGGGACCGCCTTCTCGACCAGTGGGAGCACGAGCGCGTCGACGATCCCTCCGAGGGGCTCGCCCGCCTCCAGCGCCCGGCGCAGCTCCGCACGGGCCTGCTCGAGCGCCGGCAACCGGGGCCGGTCCCCGCTGCCCGGGAGCTCGATGGCCGCTCCGGCGAAGCCGTACTCCGCCGCGAAGTGGCGCGCCCGCCCCGACACCCGGGGGTACATCTTCTCCAGGCCGCCGGGGTGGCCGACCAGGATCAGCGGGGCGGGCGTCGACGCCGCAGCCGGTGTCCACAGCAGTCCGGGGATCTCGCCGAGGGTGAACCGCCGCTCGAGGACGCCGTCGTCGAGGAGCTGTTCCGACGTGAGCTTCAGCATGGGCCGCGCCTTTCTCAGGGATGCTCGCGAACGTCTTGACTTTGCCGCGCAAAGCAAGTTAGTTTGCACTGCAAAGTTCCCGACGAGGTGGTCCCCATGAACATGTCACGACACGACGAACCGCGCTCGGCCGCCAGCGACCAGCTCGACCCACGAGAGGCCGCCGCGCTGCTCGAGGACGCCCAGCACCAGGCTCGACACACGTTCAACACGCGGAGCCCGCTGCTCGCGGTCCTGGGATCCGTGGTGATCCTGGGCGCCTACGGCACCATCTGGCTCTCGGTGCGGCACCAGGCGCCGTACGTCGGACCGACCGCGCAGGCGATCGGCATCGTCTACGCGCTGGTCGCGGTGTCGGTCGTCGTGAACGTGACGATGTACCGGCGGGCCACCTCCGGCGTGACCGGACGATCGCGCCACGCGGACACGGTCGCCGCCCTCGCCGTCGCGGTCCCGTGGATCGCGGTGTACGTGTTCATGGGCGCCCTGAGCCACGACGGCTTCGACCACGCGCTCGTCTACGGCGTCTTCGACGCGGCAGCGCCGTGGCTGGTCGTCGGGGCAGCCGTGGCCGGGCTCGCCGCCGCCCGCGAGAACTGGGGCACCTTCGCCGGCGCGCTGCTCGCGGTCGCCATCGGCACCGGCGCCGCCTTCGCCGGCCCGGCGAACGTGTGGGGCGTCCTCGCGCTCTGCGGCTCCCTGGCTCTCGTCGTCCTGGCCGTGTTCCGCTTCGCCTCGCTGCGACACGCATGATCGACGAGCTCGACCCGGTCATCCACGTGGCGGCCCGACTGCGGATCGTGGCGACCCTGGCCGCCCTCCCGTCGGGGGACGCCGTGTCGTTCACCCGGCTGCAGGGCCTGCTGCAGCTGACGCCGGGCAACCTGATCACCCACCTGCGCAAGCTCGAGGACGCCGGCTACGTGGTCACCGAGAAGGACGGCAACGGCGCGGCCTCGCGCACGGCCGTGGCCCTCACCACGGAAGGTCGGGCGGCGTTCGACACCTACACCCGCGTGCTGAAGGACATCCTCGAGCAGTAGCGACGAGAGTGCGTGTCTGCGGGCCCTGTCCGAGCGGATCTTTGATATGTTAGTCACCTGACTTACTAGTTTTAGGGGTGGCGATGTCCGGTGCCGAAGGTGACTGCTGCGTCGTCGTGATCGGGGCCGGGGCGGCCGGTGCGCTCACCGCCACCCACCTGGTCACCGGGCTCACGCAGAAGTACAGCGTGGTGCTCATCGACCCCGCCCCCTCGACGGGCCGCGGGGTGGCGTACTCGACGACCGACGACCGGCACCTGCTCAACGTGCCGGCGAGCGGGATGTCGGCCTTCCCGCGCGACCCCGAGCACTTCTACCGCTGGGTGCGCCAGCACCACGACCGCGAGGCGCAGCCGCAGGACTTCGTGCCGCGGCGCGTCTACGGCGAGTACGTCGAGTCGCTGCTCGAGTCGGCCGCGCAGTACCCCGGCAACGCCCGCCTCCAGCGCAAGGAGCAGTCGGTCACCTCGATCGACCGTCGCGGTGAGCGGTTCGTCGTGCGCACCGACGCGTGCGAGACCCTCCTCGCGCGCGCCGTCGTCCTCGCCACCGGATCGCGGCCGGGGAACGCCTGGGCTCCCGAGGCGCTGCGCGAGGGTGCCGGACCCGGCTGGGTGCCCGACCCCTGGGCCGTCGACCTCCCCGACGGCGACCTGCTGCTGGTCGGCACCGGGCTGACCACGGTCGACCTGGCGATCGCCGCCGACCGCGAGGGTCGCACCGTGCACACGCTGTCGCGCCACGACCTGCTCCCCCGCGTCCACCGCGCGCAGACCACGCCGGCGGTACCGCCGCCGCCGGGCATCACCCGCGCGGCCACGCTGCAGGAGCTGCGCTCGATCGTCGACGAGCACGTGCGGCGCACCCGCGAGAGCACGGGTGACTGGCGGGCGGCCGTGGACGGGCTCCGGCCCGTGACGGCCCAGTTGTGGGCCGGCCTCGACGACGCCTCGAAGCGCACCTTCCTGGTCGAGGACGCCCGCGGCTGGGAGGTGCACCGGCACCGGATGCCTCCCGGCACAGCCCAGCGCCTGCAGGCCGTCGCCGACTCGGGCCGACTCGTGCGGCACCGCGGCAGCCTGCTGTCCGCCGAGGCGACGCGCGACGGCTACCGGGTGACCGTCGGCGGCGCGACCTCCCGTCAGGTGCTCGACGTCGCGGCGGTCGTGAACTGCACCGGGCCGGACGGGGCCGTCGCCGCGAGTCCCCTGCTCGCCCGGCTGGCCCACACCGGGCTGGTGCGCCCCGGGCCCGCGGGTCTCGGCATCGCCACGGCCGACGACGGCCGGGTGCTCGGCGTGCTCCCCCGCTCGATGCCGTTCTTCGCGATCGGTGCCCTGCGCCGCGGCAACCTGTGGGAGACCACCGCGATGCCGGAGATCCGGGAACAGGCCTACGAGATCGCCACCCTCGTGACCCGGGCGTTGCACGGTGAGACCCGGCGACGGCCACGCGACTCCTACGGCCTGGCCCTGACCACGAGTGCGCCGGCCGCGCGCGCCTACGACGGCGCCCTCGGCCGGCTGCTGCGTCTCCAGGACGGCGCCGAGGAGGGACTTCAGCGGGCCGTCGAGCTCGACCCCGGGTTCGTGCAGGCGCACGCGGCCGTGGCCCTGCTCGGCCACGAGTGGGGCGCGGTCGGGTCGTGGCGGGACTCGCTGACCGCGGCACACGCGGCCGCAGCCGACCGCGACCTCGACGACCGCGAGCTGAGCTTCCTCGACGCGGTGACGACGCGACTCCGCTCGGATCCCGCGACCGGTGCGGCGGCGCTGCTGCGTCACGTGCGCCTGTTCCCCCGCGACGCCCTCGCCGTCTCGGTGGCGGTGCCGACGGTGGCCTTCGGCGGACTCACCTCCGGGCGCCAGACCGCCGACCTGGTCGAGGGTCTGGGCAGGTCCTACGGCGACGACTGGTGGTACGCCGGCCAGCTCGCCTTCGTGCGGCAGGACCAGGAGCGCTGGGACGAGGCCGAGGCGCTGGCGTCGTACGCGCTCTCGGTCGAGCCGTCGTCCGGCCACGCCGTGCACGCGCGCGCGCACGTGTTCTACGAGACCGGTCAGCACGAGGCCGGGCTCAGCTGGCTCGACGAGTGGATCCGGACCTGCGGCCGTGAGGCCAACCACCGCTCGCACTTCTCCTGGCACGCTGCGCTGCACGAGCTGGCGCGCTGCGACGTCGACGCTGTTCGCCGTCGCTACGCCACCGAGCTCGCGCCGCCGGTGGTCACGGGGTCGCGCGCCCTCGTCGACAGCGGGGCGCTGCTCTGGCGCTGCCGGATGGCCGATGCACCACTCGAGACCCTCGACGCGCCCAACATCCTCGACTCGGCCCCCGACGGCTGGCTGATCTCCCCGCCCACGCCCTTCGCCGCCCTCCACGTCGCCCTCACCTTCGCGGCGGCGAGCGACCCGGTGGGGCTGGCCGCGCTGCGCACCACCTCGCTCGCCCACCACGACCCCACCTTCCGCGACGTCGTGGCGCCGGTCTGCTCGGCGCTGCAGGCCGTGGTCGAGCAGGAGCCGGCACGGGCGGCCCGCGAGCTGGACCGGGTGCTGCCGCAGGCAGGCGCGCTGGGCGGCAGCCTCGCCCAGCGCGACGTGCTCGAGGAGACGCTCGTGCACGCTCTCACGGTCTCCGGGCAGACCGAGCGCGCGGCGCAGGTGCTCGACCGGCGGCTGAACCGACGAGCATCCCCGCTGGACGCGCGCCGGCTGGCCTGGCTGCGCTCCCGTGCGACGGCGAACGGCTAGTCGTCGAAGACCGGTTCGCGCTTCTCGTGTCGAGCCGCCACGGCCTCCTCGAAGTTGCCCGTCGTCAGCCGCACGAGCAGCTGGCCGAGCCCCTCGGCGCGCATGTGCGACTCGAGGCTGGCGGCGTCCAGACCCGACCACAGCGTGCGCTTGGTCAGCTCGACCCCCGGACGGCTGAACCGCGCGATCCGGGTGCCGGTCTCGACCGCCGCCTCCATGAGGTCCTCGGCCGGGAGCACGCGTGAGACCAGGCCGATCCGCTCGGCCTCCGTCGCGTCGACGTCTCGGCCGGTCAGCATGATCTCGAAGGCGCGCGACGAGCCGATCGCCCGCGGCAGCAGGTAGCTCAGCCCGAGCTCGCTGGCGGTCAGCCCGTTGTTGATCCCCGCCGCGCGGAACCACGCGCCCTCGGCCGCGAGCCGGATGTCGCAGGCCAGCGCCAGGCACAGCCCGCCCCCGACCGCCGGGCCGTTGACGGCGGCGATCACCGGCTGGTGCAGCGACCGCACCGCGAGCACGACCTCGTCGAGGATCTCCATGGCCCGCAGGGCGACCTCACCTGAGTCAGCCCCTGCACGTGCGGCATCCGGCCGCGCTCGCCGCTCTGGTCGGCGCCCGAGCAGAAGCCCGCTCCCGCGCCGGTCAGCACGACCGCGCGCACGTCGTTGTCGACCGACAGCTCGCGCAGCAGGTCGCGCAGCGGCACCATCGCGTCGAAGGACATGGAGTTCATGCGCTCCGGGTAGTTCAGGGTCACCAGCGCGACACCGGGGGCTGCACGTTCGAGCAGCACTCGCTCCGTGCTCACGCGAGGCAGTCCTGGATGGCGGTCACGTAGGCCATCGACCTGTCCGAGCCGATGATCCCGGGGGCCATCTTGTTCATCATGTAGCTGATCGTCGTACGCGAGTCGAGGTCGCACATGATCACCGAGCCGCCCCAGCCACCCCAGTAGCAGGCCTTCCCCTGAGCCACGTACGGCAGCGTCTGGGTCTCCGGCAACGCCATCCCGATGCCGAAGCGGAGGTTGACGCCGAGCACGAGGTCGGGCCCGTGGCTCTGCTCGTCGAAGACCAGGTCGATGGTGTCCTGGGAGAGCAGCCGGGTGCCGCCCGACTCCCCGCCGAGCGTGAGGGTGCGCAGCAGGGTCGCCACGGAGCGGGCGTTGCCGTGGCCGTTGATCGCGCCCATGTCGGCGCCGCGCCAGCCGGGTGTGTTGGCGCTGGCCGCGTCGGCCGCCGGACCGGTGAACGTCCTGAAGACGGGGCTCTGCGGGTCGAGGGAGCCGATGTCGATGGGCAGCGGGGGCGGCGGCACGACGGGCGCGATCCGGTCCCAGTCGCTCTCCTTCGCGCCGATCTGGAAGTCGGCCCCCAGCGGTCCGGCGAGCTCGTCGGCGACGAGCTGCTTGAGGTGGCGGCCGCTGACCCGGCGTACGACCTCGCCGACCAGGTGCCCCTGGTTCTGCGCGTGGTAGCCCGACGCGGTGCCCGGCTCCCACCACGGCGCCTGGGCGGCGAGGCGGGCGGTCGAGGTGTCCCAGTCGTACATGTCCTCCGTGACCACCGGCTGGTCCCACCCGGAGACCCCCGAGGTGTGGCTCATCAGGTGACGGACCTCGATCTGGTCCTTGCCGTTCGCAGCGAACTCGGGCCAGTACGTCGCGACCTTCTCGTAGGGGTCCAGCAGCCCGCGCTCCACGCAGACCAGCGCTGCCAGCGTGGTCACCGTCTTGGTCGTCGACCAGACGTTGACGATCGTGTCCTCGGTCCACGGCTGCGTCCGCGCCTCGTCGCGCCACCCGCCCCAGACGTCCAGCAACGTCTGGCCGTCCACGTCGACGACGATGCTCGCCCCGAGCTCCTCGCCGCTGTCGATCAACCCCGCCAGCACGTCCTTCACCGGCTCGAGCCGCCCGTCCGCCCGTCCTTGAACAGCACCCCTCGATCTCCACCATGCCCCGAGCCTGTCCGCCCCTGCTCCCCGCGCAAGGGCGGTCGAGTGCGAAGGCCGTCGAGGCCTGGCCTCGACACCCTGCTGACGCAACCTGCGGTTGACTGGGCCCGTGGCCGATCAGCGCCTGGGGACGGCTCACCTGTCGACCGGTGAGGGGGTGGCGTACGCCGTCACCGGCAGCGGTCCGCCGCTCGTCCTGGTGCCCGGCTGGCTGAGCCACCTCGAGCTGGGTGGGCGATCCCGGTCGAGCGGATGTTCCACGAGGCGCTGTCGTCGGGCCGGACGCTGGTGCGCTACGACCGCCCCGGGTGCGGCCTCTCCGACGGCGTACGACGGCCCGTACACCCTGGCCCTCGAGCACGAGACGATCGCCGCGGTGGTCGAGGCGCTCGGGCTCACCCGGTTCGACCTCCTCGGCTGGTCCCTCGGGGCGCCGGTCGCCGCGCAGTGGGCGGCCGACCGGCCGGAGACCGTGCGACCGCCTCGTGCTCTACGGCGGATGGACGTCGGGCAGCGCGATCGGCGACGACGACAGCAGGCGGCACGTGCTCGGACTGCTGGCGACCCATTGGGGCCTCGGGTCGGACGTGCTCACCGAGCTGTTCGCCACCGACGCCGACGCCGGCACCAGGCTGGCCCTCACCCGCTACATGCGAGCCGCCTCCACTCCCGAGACAGCGGTGGCGCTGCTCCGCCTGGCCTACGACCTCGACGTACGCGCCTGCCTGCCACGCGTCCAAGCACCGACGCTCGTGCTGCACCGCAGCGGTGACCGGGCCGCGCCGATCGGCGAGGGCCGCGCGCTGGCCGAGGCGATCCCGGGTGCCGAGCTGGTGGTGCTCGACGGGCGCTCGCACCTCCCGGCGATCGGGGACGCGGACGCCGTCGTCGCGGAGGTCCGCCGGTTCCTCGGCCTGCCCCGCCTGCGTCGCGCCGTACCCACCGGCCTCACCGCCCGCCAGTCCGAGGTCGCGGCGCTGGTGGCCGAGGGGCTGACCAACCGCCAGCTCGCCGACCGTCTCCACATCACCGAGCGCTCCGCCGAGTCGCACCTCGAACGCATCCGGCTGCGCCTCGGGTTCACCTCGCGCGCCCAGGTCGCCGCCTGGTACGTCGCCCAGAGCCGGCCCAAGTGAGGTACTTCCACGGCTGCGCCGGGAGTGCCTGACCGCGCAGCATGGAGGGGTGAAGAGACGCCCCACCTACCTGATCCTCTCCGCCGGCGCCTGGCTCGGCTTCAACGTCGTCGTCGTGTGGTCGATGGCCTTCCTCGCGGGGGTGCTGGTCTCGCCGACGGTCGACGGCCCCGCCCGCACCAGCACCGCCGCGGCGATCGCCGTCGACCTGGCCCTCCTGCTGCTGTTCGCGGTGCAGCACTCGGTGATGGCACGCCGCTCGGTGAAGGCGTGGCTCGCTCGCCGCGTCCCGGCCGCACTGGAGCGCACGACGTACGTCTTCGCCGCCGACGTGTGCCTCGCGCTGTCTTCGCCCTGTGGCAGCCCTTCGGTCCCCGCCTCTGGTCCGTCCACGGCGTCGCCGCAACGGCATCTGGGTGCTCTACGCGGCGGGCTGGGTGCTGGCCGTCGGGTCGACCTTCGCGGTCGACCACCTCGAGCTCGTCGGGCTGCGGCAGGCGGGGTGGGGCGCCCGGCGAGCCGAGAACGCCGGCGCGGCGCTGGAGACCGGCGGCCTGCACGCCGTCGTGCGCCACCCGCTGATGTCCGGACTCCTGGTCACCTTCTGGGCCACCCCGCACCTGGGCGCCTCGCACCTGCTGTTCGCCCTCGCCTCCACGGGCTACGTCGCCGTCGGCGTCGCGTTCGAGGAGCGTGACCTGCGGCGCACGTTCGGGTGGCCTACGACCAGTACGCCGCCTGCGTGCCCGCCGTGGTTCCCGGGCTCACGGCCGCACGCCGCGCGCACGCTGTGGTCCCGCCGCACCGCCGCCCCTGACCTCGACGTCGACGAAGCCGGCCCGCTCGAGCTCGGCGGTGAGCTGCTCGGGTGTCCGCTCGGGCACGCCCCAGGACTCGTGCACCACCCGCGTGAGCGTGTAGTACCGCGCCTGGCCGCCGTCGGGGTCGGCACGCATCGACGCGAAGTCCCCGGCCAAGGGGGCCTGCACCACCCCGCCCGGCCGCAGCGAGTCGAAGAGGACCTCGAGGGCACCGGGACGACTCCGGGCGGGGAAGAAGAACTGGCTCCAGAACGCCACGTCGAACGCGCCCGACCGTCGGAACGTGGTCGCATCTGCGACCACGACCTCGAACCTGTCGGACACCCCCAGCCGTTCGGCACGGCGCACCGCCTCGGCCGCGAGATCATCGGCGAGCTCGACTCCGACGACGCGGAAGTCGGGGATGCCCTGCAGCAGCGCCAACGTCCGCCCGGCCACCCCACAGCCGAGCTCGAGGAGGGTGCCGCCGCCGCGCAGCGCCTCCAGATCAGGGTCGCCGAGCGCGCCACCCGACAGCATCGCCACCACCGCCGGGTTGGCCGGGTCGGGCGAGATGCCACGTGCGTAGGTCAGCCGGTCGGTCTCGCCCAACGACCAGTAGTCGAGGCCCTGGCCGAGCGCCTCGAGCAGCCTCGCCTCCACTGCGAAGCGACCGAGGAGGTCAGCCGGACTGATCAGCGCGGACTCCGACATCAGCGCCTGCCACACGGGCGCGAACCGGCGCGAACCGGCCTGCTCGACGAGCACACCGCAGGCGCTGAGTGCCTCCTGCACAGCCCGCGAGAACGGGTCGTCCGGCACCGGGCCACCGCCGTCCAGCCAGGCCCGGACCAGGCGGGCGCGCTCCGCGCCGCGCAGGAGGGCCAGCACCGCGGAGGAGGTGACCGCCGGGTACACCTGCTCCATCGCCACGAAGTACGGAGGAGCCTCGGTCATGGCCCCGACCTCCCTCGAGGAGTCCACCCGACGGGGCCCGCGGGGATCACCAGCTTGCGGACCCCGCCGAGCCGGCGCTGGAACCGCACCTGGTCGGGCCGGGCATCGAGGACCTGCCACAGCGCGGCGTGCGCGGCCCAGGGCAACGGCTCGTCGTCGGTGCGCCACGAGTCGCCGAAGCCGATCCACACCGGGGTCCACTGCCTCGCGCAGTCCCACTCGCCGCGGTGCCGCTCGATGAGGCGGCGCCGGATCTGGAAGGCGCGACGCGGACCGTCGGCGACGATCGGCGCGGTGCGCACCGGCCACAGGTGCATGTCGAGGGCCATCAGCGTGAGCTCGAGGTCGAGCAGAGCGCGCGGGTCGACGAGCACCGTCGCGACGTTCTCGTGTGGCGCCCGTCTCACGTCGGGCACGCTAACCCGGCTGACCGACAACCGTCACGCGCTTCGGGCACACTCCACGCAGGTCGCCGCGGTCGGCCGGGCCTCCAGGCGAGCAGCGGCGATCGGCCGACCGCACTCGAGACAGACCCCGTAGATCCCCTCCGCGATGCGCTCGAGAGCGGCGTCGACCTCCGGCAGACGGGCGCGCGCCTGCCGCACGAGAGCGTCGACCTGGGAGCGCTCGAAGGCGATCGTGGCACCCTCCGGGTCGTGCTCGTCGTCGGCGTTGGTGTCGCGCGAGGCCGCGACCATGCTCGGCGAAGTCGTCGGTCAGCTCGGCCAGGCGTCGGACCGTCTCCTCGCGCTGGTCCTGCAGCACCTCGCGCGGGCTGCTCATCCCCTCGGTCACGTCCAGGTGTACCCGGTGGCAGGGTGGTGGCATGACTGGCGTCCCGACGTACACCCTCAACGACGGCACCGCTGCTGCCGGCGATCGGCTTCGGCACCTACCCGCTGAGGGCGACGAGGCGGCCACGGCGGTGGCCGGCGCGATCGAGGCCGGGTACCGCCTGATCGACACCGCCGTGAACTACGAGAACGAGGCGGCCGTCGGTGAGGGCCTGCGCCGCTCGGGCGTGCCCCGCGAGGAGCTGCGGGTGGCGAGCAAGCTGCCCGGTCGCCACCACGCGTACGACGACGCGCTCGCCTCGGTCCGCGGATCGGTCGAGCGGCTCGGCCTGGAGTACCTCGACCTGCACCTGATCCACTGGCCCAACCCGAGCGTGGACGAAGTACCCCGAGGCCTGGCGCGCGCTGGTCGACCTCCAGAAGGAGGGCGTCGTGCGCTCGATCGGCGTCTCCAATTTCACCGAGGCCCATCTGCGCCGCATCATCGACGACACCGGTGTCACCCCGTCGGTCAACCAGGTCGAGCTGCACCCACGTTTCCCCCAGAAGGAGATGCGCCGGGTGCACGACGAGCTCGGCATCCGCACCGAGGCGTGGAGCCCGCTGGGCAAGCGCAACGCGCCGTACGACGAGCCGGCCGTCGTCGCGGCCGCCGAGCGGCTCGGTGTCACGCCGGGGCAGGCGATCCTGCGCTGGCACGTGCAGATCGGCTCGCTGCCCATCCCGAAGTCCGGCAACCCCGAGCGGCAGCGGCAGAACCTCGACGTCTTCGGCTTCGAGCTGACCGACGACGAGGTCGCCGCGATCACCGCGTTGGGCGAGCCCGACGGTCGCCTCTTCGGCGGCGACCCGGACACGCACGAGGAGATGTGAGGCGGCAGGTCAGCCGAGCCCGCTGACCGCCCGCGCCACCAGGATCAGCGAGACCAGCAGCGCCGAGGTCGCCTGGACGCCCATCAGCGCCTTGGCCCGTGAGGTCAGCGGCATCGTGTCGGTCGGGCTGAACGCGCTCGAGTTGGTGATCGACAGGTAGAGGTAGTCGATGAAGATCGGCACCCAGCCCGAGGTCTTGCTCGAGCTGCGGCTGACCTCCACGACCGCGTCGTCGTTCTCGTCCTGCGAGAAGCGCCAGTCGGCGTCGTCCATCTCCTCGCGCGGCTCCTTGCGCCGTGCGACCGGACCACCACGGTCGAGCTCCCAGTAGAGGAGCGCGAAGCCGATCACGTTGGTCACCCAGACCTGCATCGCCCCGAGCAGCAGGTGCTGCCCGCTCTCGTGCGTGCTCGACAGCGTCGAGATCAGCAGTCCCAGCGAGGTGAGGTTGGTGATGATCACGACGGCTGCGAGCACCATCGAGAGCCAGCGCGACCACCTGTTCTGGCGGGTCATCCGGTGCGGGTTGGTGATCACGAGCGCTACCAGGAGCAGCACCTCGACGGCCGGGATGACCAGTCGCGGGGTGAAGAGCAGAGACGTCGGCATCAGCGCGTAGACGACGAGCGCGACCAGGACGGCGACGGCCGGGGGGATGCGATTCTCGCCCGCCGCGACCCGCCGCCGCGAGAGCTCGCCCTCGACCTCGTTGCCCACGTGGTCCAGCAGATCACAGCGCAGGCGCAAAAGCCGCGACCCCCGAGGCGGCGGGCCTCGGGGGTCGCGACGGTTCGCGTGGGGGGATCAGGTGCCCGACGTGGTGTTCACCGTGATCTTGGCGATCCCGACCAGCAGGCCGGCCTTGACCGCGTCGGTCTTGAAGGTCTTGTCGAGCAGCGGCGCGGCCACCGGCGAGATCTCCACCTTGGTGCCCTCGAGGGTAGCCGTGCCAGCGCTGGTCTGCAGCGGCTTCAGCGTGCGTCCGTCGAGCGAGAAGACGTAGGCGTCCGGGGCGGCCAGCTTGCCGTTCACGCTGACGTCGCCGTAGACACGGGACACGCCCGGGTCGACGTTCAGGTTGGTGATCGACACCTTCGTGCCACCTGCGGTCAGCGAGAATCCCGAGCCCTGGTGCTGGATCTGCCCGATGACGTACGGCGAGACCGTGCCGGGCTTGAACACCGTCACGTTGCCACCGGTGATCGGGAAGACCAGCGCGCCGTTGGTGAGCTTGGCGGTCCCGATGGTGCCGGGGGTCAGCTTGAGGGCGGTGAGCGCGTCGGTGAAGCCCTTGTCGAGGGTGACCTGGGTCGCGGACCCGGTCAACGCGTTGATCGAGGCGACCGGCTTGGGAGCCGAGTGGCTCGTCGACGACGAGGCGTCACTGCTGCCGCTGCCGCACGCGGCAAGTGAAAGGGCGGCGGCGGTGGCCAGGGTCACCGCGGCGACGCCCTTCCGGGTCTTGCCAGAAAAGATCGAGTTCATGATGAAACACTCCGTTTGTTCGATAACGAGCGGACATGGGTACTTCGCCACACTCGTCACAACGGATTGGTCTCAACGGCGGATGCGCTCGTTTCCCTTGTCGTACAAGGGTTTCAGCGACACCTCGACCGGGTGCACGTCACCCCCCACGTCCACCGCGTACGACGCACCGCCCACCCACGCGGCGTCGACGGCGGACCCGGCGCGGTCCCACAGCCAGGCCAGGCCGACGCAGCTGCCGAAGGTGTCGCTCCAGGCCGCGGAGGTGACCTGACCCGAGGCCTGACCGTCGCGCAGCACGAGCTCGCCGCCCCACAGCATCGCGTCGGGGTCGTCGACACGGAAGGACACCAACCTGCGGCGAGGTCCGGCGGCCCGCACCTGCTCGACGGCCGCGCGCCCGAGGAAGTCGACGTCGGTGCGCAGCTTGCAGGCGAACAGCAGCCCGGCCTCGACGGGACCGACGTCGGGCGTCAGCTCACGGCCGAAGGCCCGGTAGCCCTTGTCCAGCCGCAGCGACTCGATCGCGTAGTAGCCGCCACGGTGCACGTCGAGGTCGTCGCCGGCGCGGAGCAGGTCCTCGTAGACCCCGACCGCGAGCTCGACCGGCACGTACAGCTCCCAGCCGAGCTCGCCGACGTAGGTGATCCGGGTGGCACGCACCGTGGCGTGACCGAGCGAGATCACCTGCGAGGTCGCGAACGGGAACGCCTCGTCGGACAGGTCGGCCGGGGTGAGCCGGGACAGCAGCACCGCGCGCGGAGGGCCCCATCACGCCGAACACCGCGAGCGACGAGGTCACGTCGACCACGTCGACCCGTGACCCCGACGGCAGGTGCCGGCGGATGTGGTCCTGGTCGCGCTCGGTGGTCGCGGCGCTGGAGACCATGAGGTACTCCTGGTCGCCGGTCCGGGTGACGGTCACGTCGGACTCGTAGGTGCCGCGCCGGTTCAGCAGGCCGGTGTAGACGGTGCGCCCCACGGGGACGTCGAGGTCGGCGGTGCACAACCACTGCAGCGCCTCGACCACCGACGGGCCGCGCAGCAGGTACTTGGAGAACGAGGTCTGGTCGAAGACCGTGACGCCGGAGCGGGTGCTGGCCTGCTCGGCTGCCGACCACGGCAGCCAGTTCTGCTTGCCCCACGCGTACTCGATCTGCGAGGACTCCCCCGCCGGTGCGAAGAAGTTGGCCCGCTCCCAGCCCATCCGGCTGCCGAAGCCGGCGTTGGCCTCGACGTAGCAGGTGGTGCACCGGCGAGCGCCGGAAGGGCCGCGCCGTGCGCATCTCGCGGTTGGGCCACGGGATCTCGTAGTGCAGGCCCAGCACCTCGACGACGCGGTCCCGCAGCCACGACACGTTGCCGTTGAAGTCGGCGAAACGGCGCAGGTCCACGCCGGTCAGGTCGGAGGTCGGCTCGCCCTCGACGATCCACTCCGCCAGTGCGCGACCGGCCCCGCCGGCCGAGGCGATGCCCACGGAGTTGAAGCCGGCGCCGACGAAGAAGCCGCCGACCGCCGGCGCCTCCCCCAGCACGAACTGGTTGTCCGGCGTGAACGACTCGGGACCGTTGTAGAACTTGCGGATGCCCGTGCGCTCGAGCGCGGGGATCCGCAGCAGGGCGTTGTCCATCAGCACCGAGAAGTGGTCCCAGTCCTCGTCGAGGAGCTGGAACTCGAACGGGTACGGCAGCTCGTGCGGCGAGACCCAGGGCTTGGCCTCGGGCTCGAAGCCGCCGACCACGAGGCCGCCGACCTCCTCCTTGAAGTAGGTGTAGCCGTCGGGGTCACGCATCACCGGCAGGTCGGGGTGGATCCCCTCGAACGGCTCGGTGACGACGTAGAAGTGCTCGGCCGAGTGCAGCGGCACGGTGACGCCGACCATCGCGCCGATCGCCGCCGCCCACTGTCCCGCGCAGTTGACGACGACCTCGCACTCGATGTCGCCCCGGTCGGTCCGCACGCCGCTGACCCGACCCCGCTCGGTCGAGCACATCGGTGACGCGCGTCCTCTCGAAGACCCGGCACCCGCGGTTGCGCGCACCCTTGGCGAGCGCCGTCGTCAGGTCGGTGGGGTTGGCCTTGCCGTCGCCGGGCAGCCAGATCGCACCGACGAGGTCGTCGGTGCGCATCGCCGGGTAGCGCTCCCCTGCCTCGTCCGGCGTGAGCAGCGCGCACTCGAGGTCGTAGGCCTCGGCAGTGGCGGCGGTACGGCGCAGCTGGGTCATCCGGTCCGGCGTACGCGCCACGATCAGGCCGCCGCACTGCTTGTAGCCCGACGACAGCCCGGTCTCGTCCTCGAGCGAGGCGTAGAGCTCCGCGGAGTACTGCACCAGCCGGGTGCCGCTCTCCGAGGCGCGCAACAGCCCCACGAGTCCGGCGGCGTGCCAGGTCGTGCCCGACGACAGCCGGCCCTGCTCCAGCAGGACGACGTCGTCCCAGCCGAGCTGGGTGAGGTGGTAGGCGACGCTGGCGCCGATCACCCCGCCACCGATCACGACGACGCGGGCGCGTCCGGGGAGGTCAGCCATCGCCGGCCGCAGCATCGAGCAGTCGGGGCAGGTCCGCCGACGTCATCGCGGCGACGGCGCCGTCGTAGCGCTCCATCCCCCAGGACCAGAAGTCGAAGTCCAGCGGGCTGACCGCGCTCTGGATGAAGCCCCACAACGACCAGCCGTACTGCGAGACCACCGACTGCAGCCGCGCCCGGGCCACCTTGTCGGGCCGGGCCTCGCCGAAGTAGGACTCGACCAGCTCCTCGAGGTGCTCGGGGTCGAGCTTGCACTCGGCCCAGGTGTTGCCGAGCTCGAAGCACGGGTCGTTGTTGCCGGAGTACTCGTAGTCGATCAGCCAGACCTTCTCGCCGTCGTCGATGAAGTTCTCGGCCAGCAGGTCGTTGTTGCACGGGACGGTGCCCTCGTCGCGCACGGCGAGTGCCTTCTTGATGGCGGCGAAGCTCTCGGCATGGTCGTCGTACCCGTCGGGGATGCGGAATCCCTGGCTGCGGCACCGATCGCGGTAGCGCGGCTGGCGGGAGAACATGTCGAAGTCGTTCACGAACCGCGGGCCCTGGTGCAGCTGCCGGATCGACTGCGCGGCTCGGCCCGCGAAACCCTCGCCCCGGAAGGTCAGGTCGTTCATCGTCACGCCGTCGATGAACCCGATGAGCAGCAGGCCGATCTCCGGGCGGCTCTCCACCACGGGAGCGCCGACCCCGGCGGCGGCAGCGGCGCGCGAGTTCTCGGCCTCGGCCCGGCGGTCGATGTCGAGGTCCTCCGCGTTGTCCTCGCTGAAGCGCGCGACGTAGACGCCGTCGGGTGTGCTCACCTTCACGTTGCGGTTGGTGAGCCCGCCGCTGAGGTCCTCGAGCGTGCGTGGGCGACCGGCCAGGGTGCTGAGCTGCTCGAGCCGTTCGTCGAGCTCCCGCTCGGTCAGGGCGAAGACCGACATGCGCCGACACTAATGGTCTCGGTCGTGTGCTCAGCGCGGTGTCATGACCCCCGGTTGAGCACACGACTCGGCGAAACGAGGGGACAGCGCGTAGCGCAGGAGGACGACGTCGCCGATGGGGCGCACCTCGGCGAGGGTGGCGCGGCGGTCCGGGTGGAACGGGAACCGCCCGCTGCCGACGAACCGGCTGGCACGCGGGTCGCCCACGAAGAACGGCGCCACCACGAGCTGGAGCTCGTCGGCGAGGTCGCCGGTCAGGAACTGGGTGAGCACGTTGCCGCCGCCCTCGACCATCAGCCGTCGCACGCCTCGTGCCTGCAGGTCCTCCAGCACGTGTCCGAGCTCGACCCGGTGGCCCGCTCCGACGACCGTGGCGTCGCGGCCGAGGCGTCGGCGCAGCCTGCCGGCCGAGGAGCTCGGGCAGTAGACGAGCTTGTCGCCGGTGCCGGTGCTGAAGAAGCGAGCGGTGGGGTCGAGGTCACCCCGCCGGGTGAGGGTCACCTTGACCGGCGACTCGCTGGCACCCCGGGCCAGCCGGGCAGCGCGCAGCTCGGGCGAGCGGACGAGCAGGCGCGGGTCGTCGGCGCGCACGGTGGCCGCGCCCACGAGGATCGCGTCGGACTCCGCTCGCACCGCGTCCACGCGCGCGAGGTCGTCGGCGTTGGACAGCAGCAGCCGTGCACCGGGGCCGGCATCGAGGTAACCGTCGATCGAGAGCGCGCAGCTCAGCAGGGTGTACGGGCGGTCGGTCGGCTCAGACATGGACAGGCTCCTGTCGTACGACGTCGGCGTCGGCGTCGGCGTCGTTCACGGTGCGCTTCCGCCGCCGGTCCGCGATGAGGACCAGCACGCCCGGTGCGGCGGCAGCCAGGGACATCACGCCGTAGACCACGGTCGTGGCCACGCCGGTCGCGGCGCCGAGGCCGGCGGCAGCGAAGGCCCACGCGGCCACGCCCTCCCTCGGACCCCACCCGGCGATGTTGGCCGGGACGCTCATGGCCACGAGCACCACCAGGGCGATCGGGAGGAGCCGCAGCACGGACGCGTCGACTCCCACCGTGGCGGCGGCGACCAGGAAGCCGGCGACGTACCCGAGGACCGCGAGCGTCGAGGCGAGCGCCACCAGGGACCAGCGCGCGGCGAGCAGGACGACGACCGCGCACACGACGACGAGGACCCACGCGGGCAGCGACAGCGGCGAGGGCAGCAGCAGCAGCACGAGCGCGGTGATGCCGACCTGGACGAGCTGCCCGGCGACGCGCTCGAGTGCCACCGGGCTGATCCCGTGGCGGACGGCGCGGTGCACGTCCCCGAGCACGCCGCCGGGCAACGTGGAGTTGAGCAGCTGCGACCGGTAGTAGGCGACGACGGCGTCCCGCAGCGGCAGGTCGACGCCACGCGTCCGGGCGACCAGGCGCCAACGCCACGCGCTGCACACCGTGGTCGGCACGCCGATCAGCAGGCCGGCGACCAGCGCGGCCGCGTCGACGTGACGCAACCCGTCGAGGAACGGACCGGCGCCCAGTCGCCAGACGACCACCGCCAGCACGACCAGCCCGGCGGCCAGCCGTAGCCAGGCCCGGACACGCGGGCTCACGAGGCCTCCTCGAGCACGTCGGCCACGATGCGGGCCGTGACGTCCCAGCCGGACAGGGTGGCGCGGCGCGCGCGCGACCTCGCCCGCAGCTCCTCGCGCAGGCTCGCGTCCTCGAGCCACTGGCGCAGGGCGTCGGCCAGCGCGCCCGGGTCCTCCGGCGGCACGAGGACACCGCCGGGGCCGGCCCCGCTGTCGCCCAGCGCCTCGGCGACCCCGCCGACGTCGGACGCGACGACCGGGATCCCCCGCGCCTGCGCCTCGGTCACCACCATCCCGTAGCTCTCCCGGCGCGTGGGCAGCACCAGCAGGTCGGATCGGGCGTACGTCGCCGCCAGCCGGACGCCCGTCCGCGGGCCGCTGAACCGCACGCTCGCCCAGGAGGGCAGGGACGCCACCCAGCCGGGGTCGCGGTCGAGGCTGCCGACGCAGGTGAGCTCCCAGTCGAGGTCGTCGAGCTTGGCCAGGGCGTCGAGCAGCACGTCGTGTCCCTTGTCGCGGACCACCGCGCCGACACAGAGCAGCCGGGTGCCCGCGGGCGTGCCCTCGGCGAGCGGCGCGGGGTCCGCGCCCGGCCTGGCGACCCACGACGGTCGCGCGAGCTGCGCCGCGGTCCAGTCGCTCGTCGCCACGACGCCGTGTGCCCCTTCGAGCAGCGGTCCGTCGTACGGCGTGTGCAGGAGCAGCACCAGCCCGAGCCGGCCTGCGTCGGCGACCGCCCGATCGGCGACCAGACCGTCGACCAGGACGAGCGACCCAGACTCGACCTCGCGGGTCTGGTGGCACAACCGCACCGACCAGCCGAGCGCGCGCAGCTCCTCGACCAGCCGCATCCCGTAGTGGTTGCCCCCGCTGGGGAGCCACGGGTCGGTGAGCTCCTCGGGCACGAGGAAGTGGAGGATCCTCACAGCGCACGCTCGAAGCTCGCCGACGCGACGTGGGACTCGTGCAGGGTCACCGACAGCGACGCGATCCCGCGAGCCGCCTCGCCGAGCTGCCCCGCGTGCACCCGCGAGGCGAGTCGGTCGGCGACCAGCTTCGCCAGCACCTCGGTGGTGGTGTTCACGCCCGGTAGCTCGTCGTCGAGGTTGCGGTAGCCGAGCTCGCCGACGACCTCGTGCAGCGCAGTGGTCGCGGCACCGATGTCGACCACGATGCCGTCGTCGTCGAGCTCGGGCCGCCGGAAGGTGACGTCCACGACGTACGTCGCACCGTGCAGTCGCTGCGCCGGACCGAACACCTCGCCGCGCAGGCTGTGGGCCACCATCATGTGGTCCCGCACGGTCACGCCGAACATCGCGTCCTCCCCGTAGGTCACGCCGTGGCACAGCGCCGCGAGCTCACCGCTGGCCAGCCGCGGCAGCACGGTCGGCAGCTCCTCGAACGGCGACTCCCCCGTCAGCAGGCAGTCGTACGCCGGGTCGCGGAGCAGCTCGAGCGCCAGGCCGAGCCGGTCCCTCGTGCTCCACCGGTGCCGGCGGGTCGCCGCCACCGAGCCGACCTGGCTCGCCCGGATGCTCAGCCGACCGGAGTGGAACCGCCCTCCCAGGGACAGGGTCACCTCCTCGTCGCCGTACCAGCTCAGCTCCACCACCCGCCCGTCGTCCGCCAGCAGGTCGAGGGAGCGTTGCAGCCCGGCGCCGGTGGCACTCGTGTGCACCACGACGTCACGCTCGCCGGTGGCCGCGCCCGGCGAGGCGAAGCCGACCTGCAACGCCGCGGCCACGCTCGCCCGGTCCGGGTCCACGTCGACGAGCTGCACCTGCACGCCCGGGATGCCGCCCAGCAGCCGGGCGACGCAGCAGCCGACCATGCCCGCGCCCACCACGCTGACCCGGTCGCCGGGCAGCACCTCGGCGTCCCAGGCGGCGTTGAGCGCTGTCTCGACGGTGCCGGCGAGGACCGCACGCCGGACGGGCACGTCGTCGGGGACCACCGAGACCGCGGTGGCCGGCACGACGTACTCGGTCTGATGGGGGTGCAGGCAGAAGACCGTGCGGCCGCGCAGGAACGGGTCGCCGTCCTCGACGACGCCGACGGAGAGGTAGCCGTACTTGACCGGGCCGGGGAACTCCCCCTCCTGGAACGGCGCGCGCATGGTGGCGCGCTGCGACTCCGGGACCCTGCCCGGCGAACACCAGGGTCTCGGTGCCCCGGCTGACCGCCGAGCGCAGGGTGCGCACGCGCACCTCACCCCGGTCCGGGTCGTGCAGCTGGACCGGGCGGATCTCACCCACGCCCGGTTCCCGAAGCCAGAAGGCTCGCGCCATGAACCCCGCAACCCCTTCCTGCGTCCTCATCATCGATGAACGGAGGTCTCATGCACGCGGTTCAAACCCCGGTGCGGCCCGTGCCCTTGCGCGGAGCCGCGAACGTGGTCACCTCCGTGCGAGCGATGCTCGCCGTGTGCGTGGCAGTCCTGGTGGCGTTCTCCTTCGTCACTGTCGTGCCGGCCTCCATCATCGTCTCCATCGCCACCGTCGCACTCCTCCTGGACTGGGTCGACGGCCAGGTGGCCCGCCAGCACCGGCACCGTGACCGAGTTCGGCGCCCGCTTCGACATGGAGGTCGACGCGTTCCTGATCCTCGTGCTCAGTGTCATCGTCGCCACGTCGTTCGGTTGGTGGGTGCTCCTGATCGGGCTGGCCCGCTACCTGCTGCTGGGCGCGGAGCAGGTGTGGCCGTGGCTGCAGCAGCCGGTTCCGCCCCGCTACTGGCGCAAGGTCGTCGCCGCCGTCCAGGGCATCGTGCTCACCGTGGCCGTGGCGGACGTCCTCCCCCTCGCCGTGATGGCGCTGGCCCTGGTCGTCGCCCTGGTGCTGCTGGCCGAGTCGTTCGGCCGCGACGTCCTCTGGCTGGCCGGGAAGGCGGCACGAGCATGAGGAAGGTGCTCACCGTGCTGGCCCTGCTCCTGGTCTGGGCGGCGCTGACGCTCCCGGACCGCCTGGAGTCCCTGCACACCGCCAGCTTCCTGCGGATCCCGATCGAGCTGCTGGTGCTCGTCGCCATCGGGGTGCTGCTGCCCCGGCGCGCGGGCACGATCGTGCTCGTCGTCGCCGGTGTCCTCCTGGGCCTGCTCACCATCCTCAAGATCCTCGACATCGCCTTCTGGGAGGCCCTGCGCCGGCCGTTCGACCTCGTCGTGGACTGGCGCTACGCCGGCTCCACGGTGGGACTGGTGCACGACTCCTTCGGTCCGGTGCTGGGCACCGTGATCCTCGCGGTCTTCGGCCTGGTCATCGTGGGCCTGCTGACGCTGGTGCCGCTGGCCCTGCTGCAGCTGCGGCGTCAGACCGCCCCGCACCGCCGGGTCACCCTGCAGCTGGTCGGTGCGCTCGCGGTCGCCTGGCTCCTGCTCGCCGTCACCGGCACCGGCCTGGCCACGGCCACCACGTCGACGTACGCCGAGGGGCAGGTGACCCGGGTGCCGCGGATCCTGCACGACGAGGCCGAGTTCCGGGCGGCCACACGCACCGACCCCCTGCGCGACGTGCCCGGCGACCAGCTGCTGCAGGGGCTGCGCGGCAAGGACGTGATGCTGGTCTTCGTGGAGAGCTACGGCCGGTCCGCGGTGCAGGACTCCTCGTTCGCCCCCGGCGTCGACCGTGTGCTGGCACAGGGTGACCAGCAGCTGGCCGCGGCGGGCTTCCACTCACGCAGCGCGTTCATGACCTCCCCCACGTTCGGTGCGCTCAGCTGGCTGGCGCACTCGACGCTCCAGTCGGGCCTGTGGGTGGACAACCAGCCGCGCTACGACGCGCTGGTGACCAGCCACCGGCTCACCCTGGCCAGCCTGTTCAAGCGGGCCGGCTGGCGCACCGTCAGCGACATCCCTGCCAACACCCACTCCTGGCCGCAGGGCAAGTTCTACGGCTACGACCAGTTCTACGACGAGCACAACGTCGGCTACACCGGCCCGCGCTTCGGCTACCCGACGATGCCCGACCAGTTCACCCTCGACGACTTCGGCCGGCTCGAGCTCGCGAAGACCGACCGCCGGCCGGTGATGGCCGAGATCGACCTGATCACCAGCCACGCCCCGTGGTCACGCACCCCGCGGATGGTGCCGGACAGCGCCGTCGGCAACGGCTCGGTGTACGACGGGATGCCCGCGACGCTGCCCTCGGAGAGGGACATCTGGCCCTCGCCGACCAAGGTGCGCGCGGCCTACGGCAGCTCGATCCAGTACTCGATGCAGTCGCTGGTCTCCTTCGTCACCCACCACGCCACCGACAAGACCGTCCTCATCGTGCTCGGCGACCACCAGCCGGCCACCATCGTCTCCGGGCGCGACGCCGACCACGACGTGCCGGTCAGCATCATCGCCCGCGACCCGGCCGTGCTCCAGCGGATCAGCTCGTGGGGCTGGCAGGACGGCCTGCACCCCTCCCCGAGCGCGCCGGTGATGCGGATGGACCGCTTCCGCGATCGCTTCATCGCGGCGTACGCCCACTAGAGGAGACTGAACCGACATGCCCGGATCAGCGTTCCCACTACTGAGGGAGGTGACCGTGCCCGGCAACGAGGTCGCACTGATGCAGCAGCTGCACGACGAGCACGCCGCTGCCCTGTGGGGCTACTGCCTGCGCCTGACCGGGCACGACCGCGCCCGGGCCGAGGACGTCACCCAGGAGACGCTGCTGCGCGCCTGGCGGCACCAGTCGGTGCTGAGCAGCCCGCGTCCGGCCTTGCGGTCCTGGCTGTTCACGGTGGCCCGCAACATCGTCATCGACGAGTGGCGCACCAAGCGCGCGCAGAACGAGATGGCCGTCGCCGAGGTCCCCGACTCGGGCACCGACGACCGCACCGACCAGCTGCTGCTGTCCTGGGTCGTCGCCGATGCCCTGACGCGGCTCTCGCCGGAGCACCGAGCAGTGCTGCTGGAGTGCTACTACCGCGCTCGCCCGGTCTCCGAGGCCGCCAAGCGGCTCGGCATCCCGGAGGGCACCGTCAAGTCGCGCACCCACTACGCCCTGCGGGCTCTCCGGCTCGCCCTCGAGGAGCAGGGGGTGACCACATGAGCTGCGAGCACGCCGACCAGGACGCCGCCTACGTGCTGGGTGCGCTGTCCCCCGCCGAGCGGCTGGAGTTCGAACGGCACCTCTCCACGTGCGCCGAGTGCGCGCTCTCGGTGCGCGAGATGGCCGGGCTTCCGGGACTGCTGTCCCGCATCGACCCGGCCGTGCTCGAGGAGCCCTCCGACGAGGTCGACCCCCCACCGCCCGCGCTGCTCCTCAACCTCGTCCGCGAGGTGCGCCGTGAGCGCCGGCGTCGACTGGTGGTCAGTGCCGGGTTGGCGGCGGCCGCGATCCTGGCCGTGGTCGGCCTGGGCGTGGCCGGGCTCTCCGGCGCGTTCGACCACCATCAGTCCTCGCCTCCGGTGGCCGTGGCCCGCGGGCAGGCGATGACCACGATCGGCAACGTGCCGGTGCGGGCCACGCTGGCGCTGCAGCCGGTGGCCTGGGGCACCCGCCTCTCCTTGGCCTGCACCTACGACCCGGACTCCCAGGCCAGCTGGGGCGGTGGTCCCGCCCCGACGTACACGCTCGTCGTCCGCACGCGCGACGGCCACACCGAGACCGTCGGCACCTGGCGATCCGTCGACGGCAAGACGATGCAGGTCGCGGCCGCGACGGCTGCGAAGCGTCAGGACATCGCCGACGTGGAGGTCCTCACCGCGAGCGGGCGCCCGGTGCTGCGGCTAGCCGGCTGACGACCCGCGACCGATCGACCCACCGATCGACTGGCCCCGGATGGCCAGTGCCTCCGCCTGCTCCGACCCCGCCGTCAGGACCCCCGGGACGATCGGCGTGCTCCCGTGCGTCGTCGCGCGGACGGCCACGGCACAGGTCGAGGTCGAGATGCGGCAGGTGACGATGTCGCCCTGGTCCACCCCGAGGCCCGCGTTGACGGAGATGTCGAGGAGTGCGAAGCGGTCGTCGTCGAGCCACTCGAAGAGCTCGACCGGATCGCCCAGCCCCATGCCGCGAGCCATCGACGGGGACCCGCGGAGCTGTAGCGGGCGTCGGCTGCGCGCCTCGAACACGGCCTGCGGCGAGACGGCATGTGCCACGAGCTGCTGGTCGACGAACTCGAAGTCGACGCCGACGCCGTCCCCCACCAGCCCGTTGTCAGGCGACGTGCCGATGACGAGCTGGCGCGGGCTGCTCTCCAGGAGATCGAGGTAGGCCGCGACCGAGACCGGCTTGCGACGCCCGGTCCGCAGGTCGACGCGGAACAGCCCCGAGCTGCCCGCGCTCTGTGGCCCGGTGTGAAGGTCGAGCGGCCCGTCGGCCACGTAGGCGATTCCCCGTCGCAACGAGACGATGCGAGCGCACGCCGGACACGCCACGGACGCCCGGAACGGCACCCGCACGACCGCGTCGGCCACGTGGGTGTCGAAGACCGCGATCGTCGGCTGGGCGACTCGGGACTCGACCCCTGGGTACTCCATCCAGGCGATGTCCGGGCCGGCGTCGTCGGCGACCACCCGGTCGTTGGGTTGGCCCGCCGGGCCCCACGCCACCCCGGTCGCGGTGACCTGGGCCGGCGTCGTCCGCCCGATCTGGGTGACGGTCGAGCCGTCGGTGAACCACAACGCCCCGTCGAAGGTGGAGAAGGCGGCCCCTCCCTCCGCCGCGACGAGCGACAGGACGTCGAGGTGCGTGTCCACCGACCGGCTGCCGACGTGGACGGTCTGCCCGACGGCGTACACCAGCGGGCGCACGGAGTTCGCGTCCCGGCCCTGGGAGCTCGTCGTCGCTCCGCCAGCGGCCGCGGGGGTGGGCTGGGGGTCGTGCGACGAGTGGGTCCAGACGAGGGCGCCGCCGAGCGCGCACGTCGCCACCACCCCGGCGATGACGAGACGTTGCACTGTGCTGCGGGCCATGGCTTCCCTCTGCCCTTGAAACTATCCCGCCTGGGAGGAGAGGGTCACTGCCCGCCGTCGACCATCCGGGTCATGATGGCGTTCTCGACGCTCGCGTCGTCCTTGGGCGCCGGCTCGAAGTCCGGGACCGAAGAACGTCTTGATGGTCGGCCCGAAGAGGAACGCGATGAGGCCTCCGATGACGAGCACCGCGACCGGGATGACGATCCACACCATGGCCACTCCTCCGACGAGCGTTCCCGTGTGCCAAGAGTAGTGCTCATCCGGCTGCGGGACCGGACTTGTCGAAGGGCGGCGGCGGGCGCGGGCCGAACCGTTCGACCAGGCGCGCCACGTCCTCGACGTCGACCGGCCGGGGTGCGTACCCGAGAGAGCTCGGGGCGAGGCACCACCAGGTCCAGGTCACCGTGTGTCCGGGTCTGCTCGCCGAGCACGCAGTCGACGCCCCAGCCACCGTCGAGCCAGTACTGGATCTCATGACGTTCCAGAGCATCGATGACGTCGAGCACGTCGGCTGCCTCCAGCCGCGTGATCATGGCAGCCGTACGGGGACGAGACTTGCCGGCATGACCGACCTGTCCCTGCGTTGCCCCCGGTGCAAGCAGACGTTCTCGGCAGACGACGCGGACCAGCTCGCGGATGCGGTCCTGGGGCATCTCGAGGACGAGCACGGGCATGCACCGCCTCGCGACCATGTCCTGGAGCGGATCGAGCGGAACAACCCTGCCGACTGACGGATGGCCTGCGACGCCCAGTGACAGGCGGGCGCCTCCGGCCGCACAATCGGATATGGCCCGTGTGCGTCCACGCCCGGCGAGCGGCGAGATCTTTCTCGACGCCCGTGGTGGCCAGCGAGTCCTGCGCGTCACGTGGCACCACGACGCCGACCTGGTCGTGCTCTCCCTGTGGCGCGAGAACGTCTGCACCGGCACGTTCAGGCTCTCGACCGAGGAGGTTCCGGAGCATGATCGACCTGCTCCGCTCCGGCCTCAGGCAGCGCAGGCCGTCCACCGATCTCGTCGCCACCAGGTCTCCTAGGACTCGACGCGCGCATTCACCCGGTTGCCCCGTATTCACCACACCGCACGTAGACACGTGACTCAGCCGCCCACAGTCCGATCGGGCGGCGTGGTGAACAGCGGCTTGCAGTCAGCGGTCGTCAGCTGGCGCATGCCTGCGGGATCGAGGATCCCGTGTCCGGTGCAGGCGTCGAAGTAGACGTACGCCTCGGTCACCGGATCATCGGGAGCACTGCCGCTCCGTAGAACCGGAGGACCAGCGCTCGATCGAGGAGCGGGGGCTGGCTGCAGGTGGTCTGCGGGCTGTTGGGACCGCTGCCGGCCGGGGCGTCGTCGACGGCTCGGACCAGTGCGCGGGCGCCACTGCCCTCGATGCGGCGTGAACCACTGAGACCGGCGCTCTGCACACCGCGCAGGTAGTCGCAGATGGTGACGGCGGCGATGTCGGACGGCGCCGGGAGCGGGCCGCCGGCAGGCGGCTCGGGAGCGCGGTCGAGCACGGTGGAACCGGTGGGACAGCCGAGCCGAGTGGTCCGCACGGTGCGCAGCGAGCCGAGCACCTCGTGCGCGAGTACCCCGTCGCCGGGCGCGGACAGCACGGTCAGCTGGATGCCGTGCGTGGTCGTCCGGGTCAGGTGCCAGCCGCGGTAGCTCGCGTCGGCGTCCCTGCGCTCGGGATTCTGGCCGCCGACGGTGAGGTCGGGACGTGGCTCGTCGAACTCGACGTAGGGCACCCACAGCCTGAACGGCAGCAGGCCGAAGGCGGGGCCAGGATGGTCGGCCTGACGCTGCTCGGGGCAGCCGTCGGTGCCCTACCACGCGAGGCGCGTCGTCGTACGTGACGTAGGGGGCGGTCGGGGCGTCGGACCCGTCCCCGCACCCGGGGCTCGACGGCGCGTAGTCGTCGGGCCAGCTGGCTGGCACCTTGACCTCGACGTCGCGGTAGGCGGCCCAACGCCAGCCGTTCCCCGCCGAGTCCACCGCCATGGTCGGGGGCAAGGCACGGGCGTAGGGGTGCGATGGCACTGCCGCCGAGCACCCCAGCAGGAGGGACGACGAGCACCCAACGCGGCCGCGGCCGTGGCCCACCTTCTGCGTCCGGCACAGGTCAGCACGGAGATGGGACGCAGCTCTGGCTCGGACTCGTTCCAGCTCGACTCCACCAGTCCGGCCCACTGGCCGAGGACGAGGCCGGCGAGCATCAACACGCACCCGCACCCGGGGCGCGCCAGGCCGCGGTCAGCTGCCCGACCCCGACGTACTGCGCGGTGTTGTCGAACGACGGGTTCGTCATCGCGCGCTACAGACAGGCTAGAGCTTGGACATCTTCGTGAAAGGACTCGTGATGCGGACCGAGCGCGTACCGAAGTCGACAGTCACCCCACCCGCATCGGCCCCCGTGACGCGACCCAGCCCGTACAGGTCGTGAGACACGAGGTCGTCGACCTCGTACTGCTCGATGATCGGCTCGGGATCGGGCTTGAACGGGCTGCTGGCGAGGTGTCGACGCCGTGGTGCCGATGAAGGTGTCATTAGTGACAGTGTGCGCCATCTCGCGACCGCAGCGAACCAGCGGCTCGCGCCGCGCCGTGAGTGGCTCGCGGAAAGAGCTCCAGGCAGGGGTTCAGCCGACGCTGGTCGCGTACACGATGCCGCCCTGCGGGGACTCGTCGTCGTGGTAGTACAGGTTCGCGCGGCCGCCGATGAAGTCAGCGGTGATGATGTGGATGTCGGCGATGCGGCGGACCAGCCATCCGGCGGCGGTGAGCTCACGCTCGGCGTCGTGGCGGCTGCGACGACGGCGCGTGTATAGGCGCGCCGCCGCGTGCTGTCCTCGATGTCGGGCATCAGCCCAGCGTGTCAGACATCCCGACATCGGCACGGCGGAGCCGTGGGTCACTCAGCCGGTGCCCTGGTCGAAGATGCGCCACGGGGAGCCCGAGGGTCCGTGCTCCAGAGCGATATCCCCAGTCCGTGACACCTTCGTCCATGGAGCCGTCGTCGCGGAACAGGCGCCAGTCCAGGTTGAAGGTCACCGGGACGTCCGCGACGGCGCTCGACTCCATGACGCGATGCTGGACGTGCAGCGAGGTCAGGCTGGCGGCGTCGTCACACCACGTGGCCGCGTCGTACGTGGCGTTCTCGACGGTCAGCGACTTGGCCGCGTGGCAGTCGTGGGCGTTCAAGGCCTCGACGTAGGCCGTGACCACCTGCTCCGGAGTCGCGTCGGCCGGCGGGGTCGCGATGTGAGCCGTTTGTCGTGGGCCCAGCGAGTAGGAGATGCCGAGCGTGGCAAGGACGACGAGCGGGCAGGCGATGAGGGCGATCAAGGCACCTCGCCTCGTGAGCACCCGCGCATCCTGGCACCGAGGACCCTGCGCGCCCCGTCGACACGACGGCTGCCCGTCATCGGGAGCGTCGTCCACTCCACCTGATCGCAGCATGAGCGGATGTTTCTGAGCCGGTCGATCGGCCAACGCTGAACCTGGTGGCGAGAGCCCGCCCGCAGGTGTCGTGGGCTCATTGCTGGAGCGGTCACTAGTCAGCTGAGCCTCGCAGCGAGCCGGTCGAGTAGCCCCCGGTCTCCAGCACGCAGATGACTTTCCGGTCGACGTTCCACGACTCCTTGGCGGGCGGGTAGTCGACCGTGTCCAGATTCGTCGCAAGCAGTGAAGACCCGACGTATCGCCCGAAGCGGGCTTCGCATCCTAGGTCGGAAAGGCCGCCGGCACTTTCGTCACCAGGCCAGGGACCCCGAGCCAGCTCGAACGTTGCGAAGACCTCGTCGGCGTGGCTGGCGGCGCAGCGGACGCGGGTCGCGACGCCCGTTGCGGCTCCGGCCATGTTGTATACACAATCCCCTCGCTCGAGGTCCCTCACGAGGATGAATTCACCAACCGGGCCGGCTGCGACGGTGGGCGCGTCCACGGTCGTGCCGGCGGTGGGCACGCCCACCGCCGTCCCGATGGGCGTGCCACCCGTCGTGCCCGTGGACTCGTTTCTGGCCAACAGCGTTGCGGCTCCGACGAGGGTCACGAACACACAGGCGATGTAGATCACCGCCTCCGCTGTCGCTCCCAACCGCGGGCGCTCCCGCATTGGTCCAGACACCGTGGCCGGAGACCATGCCGCGGTCGTCGGGTTCAGCACGACGCCGTGCGATCCGGGCGCGGCGTCGCCGGTTCCGGCCGGACGAGCCGCCAAGAACTCAGCGTTTCTCACGCGGCACCTGCGGCATCGCACCGCGCGTTCAAGGACGTCCTCCCGCCGTCCGGTTCTCGGCCATTCGGCTGACGACCAGACGACTTGGCAATCGGCCCCGAGCAGAGCGAGCCGGTGCTTCAGGCAGAGGCGCAGGAGTCGGCTGATGTCATCGTCGCTGACCTCGCCCAAGGCATCTGCATCAACGCTGCTTCGCGTACGCTCACGCTTCAACTCCCGCGCCACAGCGAGCCAGCTGAGCAGAACCAGGAAGGTGACTGCGGACAGGATCCATCCGATCCAGTCCGAGCCGTCCAGGAGCGCATGACCTGCGGTCAGACCCACGAAGAAGATGAGGCCCAGTAGCGCCTTGGACCGGCGACGCAACTGATCCTCGCGGGTCTCGGTCCCCGTGCGACGCCGCTCGACCCGGGCGTCCTTCTGGGCCCGGCGTTCGGCGTGACCGACGCCGGTGTCTGCACTGGAACGGATGCCCATGTCGACACCTCTGGCCTTTGGTATCGGGAGTGTAGGTGTCCTCCTCTCGGTAGGGCCAGCAGCTTGCGCGCGCGGCTAGACCTCGCCATGCACCATCCGAACAGTCCGATCATCGGTGCGGGCTCAGCGCTTGGACCAGCTAGGGCCGCTGGGCGTGCGGTGGTCGTGGCCGGCCGCGTCGGTCGAAGGGGGTGACGTCGCTCGTGCCGGTGTGGTCGACGAGGTACTGGTAGCCGTGGGGGCTGGTCCACACGTACCTGCCGAGATCGAGCGGCACCTAGGACCACGCGGTGTGGGTCTTCAGGCGATGATGTCGCCGGCAGAGCGGGGCGATGTCAGGGGCTGGGGGGGCCGAAGACGCCCTTGTCGGCGTTCTCGCGGGCCTTGCGCAGGTGGCGGGTCAGGCTGACGCCGAGCACGGCGACGGCGAGGGCGAGACCGATGAAGATGGCGAACGCGGTCCAGCCGGCGGTCACCTTCTTGTCGGGCGGCACCGGGTCGGTTGCGAGCGCGATCAGCAACAGGTGCATGGGACCAGTGTCTCAGGCTTCCGGTCAGGCCTCGAGGTCGGCGTGGCCGCGGATGCCCGCGAACAGGTCGTCCTCGGGCAGGTCGGTCTCCACGAGGGTGCGAGCGAGCTCGTACTCCTCGGTCGGCCAGACGCGCTGCTGCAGGTCCATCGGGGCCCGGAAGAAGAAGCCGTCGGGGTCGATCTGGGTGGCGTGCGCGATCAGGGCCTGGTCGCGCACCGGGAAGTAGTCGCCACACTCCACCCGCGTGGTGATCCGCCCGTCGTGCGCCGGGTCGGGCTTCCACTCCTCGAGCCGCTCCGCGAAGGGCGACTCCAGGCCCGCGGCCAGGAGCGCGTCGTTCAGCGCCACCATCCGGGGGCGGTTGAACCCGTGGTGGTAGTAGACCTTCAGCACCTGCCAGGGCTCACCCGCGTCCGGGAAGCGCTCGGGATCGGCGGCGGCGTCGAGGGCGGCCATCGAGATGTTGTGGCACTGGATGTGGTCGGGGTGCGGGTAGCCGCCGTTCTCGTCGTACGTCGTGAGCACGTGCGGCCGGAGGCTGCGGATCAGGCGTACGAGCGGCTCGGCGGCCACCTCGGGATCCATCAGCCCGAAGCAGCCGTCGGGCAGCGGCGGCTTCGGATCGCCCTCGGGCCACCCGGAGTCGACGAAGCCGAGCCAGTCCTGGGTGACCCCGAGAATCTCGCGGGCCGCCTCCATCTCCTGGCGGCGGATCTCGGTGATGTTCTCGAGGACCTCTGGGCGCTCCATCTTGGGGTTGAGGATCGACCCGCGCTCCCCACCCGTGCACGTGACGACGTGCACGTCGACGCCCTCCTTGACGTACTTCACCGTGGAGGCGGCGCCCTTGCTCGACTCGTCGTCGGGGTGCGCGTGCACGTGCATCAGTCGGAGCATGGACTTCATCCTATGAATGGGAGGATCTGCGGGTGACCACCTCACCCGACCTGGAAGAACGCTACGGGCGGCCGAGTGCTTCCCGGCGCCGCGCGGTGATCGCGGTCTCCGGCGTGGTCGGTGTGATCGCCCTGGCGTGGGTGGTGTGGGCGGCGTGGGTGCAGGCCACGCCCCAGGTGCAGTCCTCGCTGACCGCCTTCTCCGTGGTCGACGACCACACGGTGCACGTCACGGTCGCGGTCAAGACCCGCTCCGCGAGCGTGCGCGCCAGCTGCGAGCTCCAGGCCAGCGCGTCCGACCACTCCGTCGTGGGCCAGCTCGTCTTCACCGTGCACGGCGCGCCGGGCACCACCAACCACGACCTCACCATGCGCACCGAGCGCGAGGCGGCGACCGTCTCGATGAACGGCTGCACCGCGCCAGGCCAGAAAAGCCCTCGCTGAGCCTCGGAATTCGGCCTCGACGGGCGCCGTTGTTAGCCTTGTCTACTTGCCCTGCTGGTCAAGCGGGGCATCACGCACACCCGTTCACCGTCCTCACAGGAGTACCTCATGACCGAGACGACCCCGAGCAACGTTGTCTGGCTGACGCAGGCCAAGTACGACGAGCTCAAGGCCGAGCTCGAGGACCTCCGCGGTCCGCGCCGCGCCGACGTGGTCAAGCGCGTCAGCGACGCCCGCGACGAGGGCGACCTGAAGGAGAACGCCGGCTACCACGCCGCCCGCGACGAGCTCGGCAAGATGGACGGCCGGATCGCCCAGCTGACCCAGATGCTCGAGCGTGCCCAGGTCGGCGAGACCCCGGCGGACGACGGCGTCGTCGAGCCGGGCATGAAGGTGACCATCAACCTCATCGACCACGACATGAAGCAGGAGTTCCTCTTCGGTGCCCGCGAGATGGCCGGCGACGAGCTGAAGGTGTTCTCCCCGCAGTCCCCGCTGGGTGAGGCGATCAACGGCAAGCAGCGCGGCGACACCGTGGAGTACGAGGTGAACGGCAAGAAGGTCAAGGCCGAGATCCTCGAGGCGGTCCCCTACACGGGCTGACCTTCGAGACAGGACCCTTCGACAGGCTCAGGACGACGCTTCGTCCTTCCTCGAGGACCGGGTTGGTCAGTCCTCGGGGGTGGCGCGGTAGCCGTGCTTGCGGAGCCGGTTGAGCACCCGCTCCGCGTGCTCGACCCCTCGGGTCTCGAGCTGGAGGGCCACCTCCACCTCGCCGACGTGCAGGCTGCCGGAGGTGCGCTCATGGGCGACCTCGAGCACGTTGGCTCCGGAGTCGGCCAGCTCGGCCAGCAGGTGGGCGAGCCCTCCCGGGCGGTCCGGGATCACGCAGTGCAGGTTGAGGTAGCGCCCGCCGGCCGAGAGCCCGTGCCGGATCAGGTGGCCGAGCAGCAGCGGGTCGACGTTCCCGCCCGAGAGCACCGCGACGAGCGGCGTGGGGAAGGCCTTCGGGTGGTCCATCACGGCAGCCACCGCGGCTGCTCCGGACGGCTCGACGACCATCTTGGCCCGCTCGAGCAGCAGCACCAGGGCCCGTGACATCGAGTCCTCGGAGACCGTGATGACCTCGTCGACGTGATCCTGGATCACCGCGAACGGCACGTCTCCGGGCTTGGCGACGGCGATGCCGTCGGCCATCGTCGCTCATCTTCTCCAGCGCGATCGGGGACCCCGCGGCGAGCGATGCGGGATAGGCCGCGGCCTCCTCGGCCTGCACGCCCACGATCCGTACGTCGGGTCGCTTGGACTTCACCGCCAGCGCCACCCCGGCGAGGAGTCCACCACCGCCGGTGGGGATCAGCACCGTCTTGACCTCCGGCACCTGCTCGATGATCTCGAGGCCGACGGTGCCCTGCCCGGCCACGATGTCCTCGTGGTCGTAGGGGCTGATGAACACCGCACCGGTGTCGGCCGCGAAGGCGCGCGCCGCCTCGAGCGCCTGCGTGAGGTACTCGCCGTGGAAGCGCACCTCGGCGCCGTACCCGCGGGTGGCGTTGACCTTCGGGATGGGTGCTCCCTCGGGCATGAACACGGTGACCTTGATGCCGAGCATCGACCCGGCCAGGGCCACCCCCTGGGCGTGGTTGCCGGCCGAGGCCGCGACCACACCGGCCGCGCGCTCGGCGTCGCCGAGCCGGGACAGTCGCACGTAGGCGCCCCGGATCTTGAACGAGCCCGTGCGCTGGAGGTTCTCGCACTTCAGCAGCACCCGGCCACCGACCATCGACTCCAACCACCGGGCCCCGGCCATCGGGGTGCGGATCGCCACGTCGGCGAGGAGCGGGGTGGCCGCCTCGACATCGGTCAGGGACACCATGGTGGGCAGCGTAGGACACGACGGGCGACACGCGATCCCCTCGGGAGGTTGTCTGAGGACAACCACTCGGGAGACAATCGCCCCGCGTCCGGACGGCAGTGTCCGCTCGGACGGGCCCTGGGACGGCGGAGATGCGTCCGGGGGGTATCTCCGTCGCCCCGGGGCTAGGAGTTCTGCGGGCCGTCGGTCGAGCCGCCCGCGTCCGTCCCGGCCTCCTCGGCGACATCCGTGTCGCCGACCACGCCCTCGTCGTCGCTGTCGTCGGTGATCCCGTCGCCGACGTCGGTGTCCGCCGCGAGGTGCTGCACGACGGCGTTGACGGAGGCGGCGAGCGGCACCGCGACCAGCGCGCCGGCCACGCCGGCGACGAGCACACCCATGGCGATCGCGACGATGACGCCGAGCGGGTGCACGGAGACGAACCGGCCCATCAGGAACGGCTGGAGCACGTGCGCCTCGATCTGCTGCACCAGCACGATGACGCCGAACATGATCAGCGCGGTGACCGGTCCCTGCGCCACCAGCGCAACGAGCACCGCCACCGTGCCGGAGACGAACGCACCGATCAGCGGGATGAAGGCGCCGAGGAACACGATCACGCCGATGGCGCTGACGAACGGCACCTGGAGGATCGCGGCACCTATCATCACGCCGGCTGCATCAGTGGCGGCGACCATCACGGTCGCACGGACGAACTGGGTCAGCGAGGCCCAGGCCACCCGGCCGGAGGAGTCCGCCCGACGACGCGCGGCCCGCGGGAAGATCCGCACCAGCCAGGCCCAGATCATGTCGCCGTCGGCGAGGAAGAAGTACGTCGCGAAGAGCACGATGAACGCGCCGGCGAACACGTGCCCGAGGGTGACGCCGACCTCGCTGACCTTGCCGGCGGCGTTGGTGCCCAGGTCCTGCAAGCGGTCCTGAGCCGTCTGCAGCGCGGAGTTGATCTGGGCGTCGGTGACGTGCAGCGGACCGGTGCGCAGCCAGGTGCGGATCTGGTCGATGCCGTGGTCGAGCTGGTTGCCGAGCCCGGAGGCGCCGGAGGTGACCTGGTTGGTGACGAAGGTGAACAGCAGCGCGAGCAGGGCGATGCCGATCAGCACCACGACGAGGGCGGCGAGCTTGCGGGGCATGCCGAGCCGGGTGATCAGGCCCACCAGCGGCGCGACCAGCGCGGCGAGCAGCAGGGCGATCACCAGCGGGAGCACCACGACGATGAAGAAGTTCAGCAGCCACAGCACGAGGGCCATCGCCCCGGCGATCACCAGCAGCCGCCAGCTCCAGGCCGCGGCCAGGTCGACGCCGTAGGGAACGCGCGCGGGACCGAAGTTGGTCGTCCCCGCGGGAACGACCGGTGGTGCCGGATGCGCGTCACGCGCCTGCCGGCTTCGTCGCTCGC
The DNA here is from genome assembly GCA_963756045.1 of uncultured Actinomycetota bacterium. Classification (GTDB taxonomy): domain Bacteria; phylum Actinomycetota; class Actinomycetes; order Propionibacteriales; family Nocardioidaceae; genus Marmoricola. Next base: position 132,443 of record CAVWML010000001.1, on the reverse strand, counting down.
GCAGCTCTGCCCAGCCCCTCAGCTGTCGCGGGTTCCCTCGCATCACGCCAGGCTACGGGCAAGGGCCGACGCGGCCGCGGGGTACGCCGCGGCCAGCAGGCCGACGGCCGCGAGGACGTAGTCGCGGTCGACGACGACCCGTGCCCGCTCGGGCTGCTGCCACCCCTCGGGGGTGCGTCCGACCAACGACGCCAGCACCGTCTCGGCGGTCGCGGCCGGTCCGTGCCGCAGGACTCCCCCGGATCCCACGAGCAGGTCGATCTCGCGCAGGTCCTTGCCGGTGCGCTCCAGGACGCGTCCGTCGGGGCCCACCACCACCCGGGAACGGCCGACGTGTCGACGTACGGCGAGCAGGGCCGCGGTGGCGGCGAGCCGGGCGTCCTCGTCGTCCTCGGTCGTGTCAGCGGGAAGGAAGGAGGTGTCCGCGACCCGCCGCTGCGCCGGCGTGTGGAGCTCCTCCCCCAGCAGCCCCGCGTCGCGGCCGGCCTCCCAGGTGCTCAGGGCGCTCCAGCGCATCCCGAGGTCGCCCTCGACGGTGCGGGTGACCGGCGTGCTGGCGACGACCTCGCGGGAGAGCCCGGCATCCTCCGGGTCGAGGGGCACCACGGAGTGCACGTCCGTCGTGGCGCCGCCGATGTCGACGACCGCGACGCCGCCACCGCCCACCTCGCGGGCGAGCACCTCGACACCGGTCAGCACGAGGTCGGGCGTGGGCCCCTGCACCATCTCCGCGAAGGTCTGGCCCGACGCCGACGGGCGGCTGCTCAGCCCCTTGCCGCCGATCACGTGGGCGAGGAACACCTCGCGGACCGCGGAGCGCGCGGATCCCGGCGCGAGCACACCGATGCGTGGCACGACGTTGTCGGCCAGCGCGTACGGCGTGCCGGAGCCATCGAGCAGCGCCGCGACCACGACGCGCGAGTCGACGTTGCCGGCCACGACCACGGGGCCCGGCCAGCGCGCCTCGGCGAGCACTCGCGCGTCGGCCTCGAGCACCTCGGCGTTGCCGCCGTCGGTGCCCCCGACGAGCAGCACCACGTCGGTGCGCGCGTCGCGCAGCGTCGCCAGCTTCGCCGCGTCCAGGCCGCCCGACGTCACCGCGGCGACCTTGCCCCCGCTGGACAGGGCGACCCTCCGGCCCGCTTCGGCGGTGACGAGCTCCTCGGTCCCGACGACGCCGATGCGCAGCCCGCCGCCCGCCGACGAGCAGGCCAGCACCTCGGCGCCCTCGACGCCGTCATGGCCGCGGGCGAGCTCGTCGCGGCAGGCGTCGACGCCGTCGAGGACGTCCGTGGCCAGCGTCGTCGGGTGGTCGGCCGTGCCCAGCAGCTCCCCGGTCCCCGCGTCCACGAGGGCGGTCTTGGTGAAGGTCGAGCCGACGTCGACGCAGAGCACCAGCGAGCGGCCGGTGCTGACGGCCGGCTCAGCCAAGCGCTCGGTCCAGGTCCGCGACCAGGTCGTCGGCGGTCTCGATGCCCACGCTGAGGCGGATCAGGTCGTCGGGCACCTCGAGCTCGGTGCCGGAGACGCTTGCGTGGGTCATCCGGCCCGGGTGCTCGATCAGCGACTCCACGCCGCCCAGCGACTCACCGAGGGTGAACACCTCGGCCCTCGCACACACGTCGAGGGCCTGCCGCTCCCCGCCGGTCACGCGGAACGAGACGATCCCGCCGTACCGGAGCATCTGCCGGCTCGCCACCTCGTGGCCCGGGTGCTCGACGAGGCCGGGGTAGAACACGTGGCTCACCGCGTCGTGCCCGCTCAGGAACTCCACGACCCGCTCCGCGTTGTCGCAGTGGCGATCCATCCGCACCCCGAGCGTCTTCAGACCGCGCAGCACGAGCCAGGCGTCGAAGGGGCCGGCCACCGCCCCGATCGCGTTCTGGTGGAAGAGCAGGCGCTCCGCCAGGTCGAGGTCCCTGACGACGAGAGCACCGCCGACGACGTCGGAGTGCCCACCGGCGTACTTCGTCGTGGAGTGCACCACGACGTCGGCGCCGAGCGTCAGCGGCTGCTGGAGGTACGACGAGGCGAAGGTGTTGTCGACCACGAGCAGTGCGCCGGCATCGTGGGCCACCGCAGCCAACGCCTCGATGTCACCGATGTTGAGCAGCGGGTTGGTCGGCGTCTCGACCCAGACCACCCTGGTCTCCGGACGGATGGCCGCGGCGACCGCGCCGACGTCGTGCACGGGTGCGGTGCTGTACTGCAGCCCCCAGCGGGTGGCCACCTTGTCGATGAGCCGGAAGGTGCCGCCGTAGGCGTCGTCGGGGATGACCACGTGGTCCCCCGGCACGCACAGGGTGTGCAGCAGGGTGTCCTCGGCGGCGAGGCCGGAGGCGAAGGCGAAGGCGCGCTCCCCCTCCTCGAGGGCCGCGAGGTTGCCCTCGAGCGCGGTGCGAGTGGGATTGCCGGAGCGGCTGTACTCGTAGCCGCCGCGCAGACCGCCGACACCGTCCTGCTTGTAGGTGGAGGTCGCGTAGATCGGCGGGATCACGGCGCCGGTCATCGGGTCCGGGTCGTAGCCGGCGTGGATGGCCCGGGTCTCGAACCCGCTCTTGTGACGGTGCTCCTGGCTCACCCGGCGAGGCTACCCGCCGGGGAGCACGTGACCGTGCCCGCGACGGCTCGTTGGGGGAGCATGCGCCTGGTCGCCCGTGCCGTCCTGCTCACCCTCCCGCTGGTGCTGTTCTCGGGCTGTCCGGGGCGCCGTGCCGACTCGGGCCCGGTCGGTCCCGGCGCGTTGGACCCGGTGGTGAGTGCGCTCCCGCCGTTGCCGATCCCCTACACGCCGTACACCGGACCGATCTGCACCGACGGCGCCCCTCAGTGCATCGACGACGTCATCGCCGAGATGCAGCAGCGCTTCGCCCCGCTCGACGCGAGCTGCGACCACGACGCGATCTTCTCGCTCGCCTACCTGCGGGTGACGCAGAACGTGCAGCAGGCCACGCAGCGCGGCTACTTCCACGACCGCACGTGGCTGACCCAGCTCGACGCGGTGTTCGCGCACATGTACTTCGACACGATGGACACCTGGAACGCCGGCCGCAGCTCCGAGGTCGCCCCGGCCTGGCGCATCGCGCTCCAGGCCAGTGACGACCGGTCGATGACCGGCCTCGGCGACTTCCTGCTCAACATGAACGCGCACATCAACAACGACTTCCCGCACGCGCTCGCCACCGTCGGGCTGACTGCCTCCGACGGGACCAGCCACAAGCCCGACCACAACGCCTACAACGACCGCCTCGACAGCCTCTACGTCCCCGTCTTCCAGGAGGAGTCGGCCCGCTTCGACCCGACCTTCGACCAGTACGACGTCGGCCCGGTCGACGACATCGGCGTCGGCGCGATCATGCGCGGCTGGCGGGAGATGGTCTGGCGGCACGCCGAGGACCTCGTCACCGCGAAGACCCCGGTCCAGAAGGCGATCGCCGAGCAGGCGATCCAGCAGTACGCCGCCTCGCAGGCGGCCATGATCCGGGCCACCTTCGCCTCACCGGACCACTCCGCGGCGCGCGACGCCTACTGCGCCACCCACGGCTGAGCCTGACCGGGCCTGACTGGGCCACACTGGGCCAGACTGGGCCCACACTGGGAACGTCTGCGGCACCCACGGTGTTGTGCAGGCGCATCCACGGAAAGGCCACTGATGTTCCTGCGCAGCAAGTCCACGCTCCCCACCTCCGACGAGGCCCTGAAGGGCCGCACGCAGCGGTGGTTCGACCTCGCCGAGCGGCACAAGGCCCTCGATGCTCCGCTGGTCACCGACGAGGTGCCCGCGGGCTACGAGGTCGCGGTCTTCGGCCTCGGCTGCTTCTGGGGCGCCGAGGAGGTCTTCTGGCAGGTCCCCGGCGTCTGGTCGACGTCGGTCGGGTACGCCGGCGGCTTCACGGAGAACCCGTCGTACGAGGAGGTCTGCAGCGGGCGCACCGGCCACACCGAGGCCGTCCGCGTCGTCTACGACCCCGCGAAGGTCTCCTACGCCGACCTGGTCGCCGCGTTCTACGAGGTGCACGACCCGACCCAGGGCATGCGCCAGGGCAACGACACGGGCACCCAGTACCGCTCCGCGATCTACTACACGACGCCGGAGCAGGAGAAGGTCGCCCGTGAGGTCAGCGAGCGCTACCAGCCCGAGCTGACCAAGCGCGGGTACGGCGAGATCACCACGGAGATCAAGCCCTTCGACACCTACTACTACGCCGAGGACCACCACCAGCAGTACCTGCTCAAGAACCCCTTCGGCTACCGGTGCCACTCGGCCACCGGCATCAAGGTGCCCACCCGCCTGACCTGCGCGCACGCCCTCGGCACGGGCGATTGGGACATCCCGGATTCCGCACATGCAGTCTCACGATGTGGACTACCGTCGGCCGTTGACCGGTCGTCCGATGTCAAGAAGAGGCTCGCGCCGATGCTGTTGTCGCCCCCGTACACGGTCGTGGTCGTCGAGGACGCCCACGACCTGCGCACCCTGTGGTCCCTGTTCCTGCAACGCGACGAGCGCTTCGACGTCGTGGCCGAGGCCGACGACGGACGCTCCGGTGTCGCCGCGGTCCGGCTGCACCAGCCCGACCTGGTGCTGCTCGACATCCAGATGCCGGTGATGGACGGCGTGCAGGCGCTGACCCTGATGCGGCACCACTCGCCCGTCCAGCGCCGTGGTGATGCTCTCGTCGATGGGCCGCGACTCCGCCAACGTCGTCCGTGCCCTCGCCCTGGGAGCCCATGGCTACCTGCTCAAGGGCATGTCCCGCCCCGAGCTGCTCAGCCGGCTCGAGGCGATCGTGCGTCACCGGCCGCCCGGGCACGCCCGCGCGCGGCGGGCGATCACCGAGGAGACGTGACCCCTCGGGACGTCTACGACCCGGTCGATATAGCCAGCCAGGACGTCATACGACGTGGGCGGAGTCATACGAGATGGTCGCTATCGCGCCAGACCGTATGACGTCCCTGGCGCCTGTCGGCAGCTTCGTCCTAGCGTGAGCCCATGGCCTTTGCAGCGTCTCCCAGCTTCGTGCTCGACTGCCCCGACCCCGAGCGGCTCGCGTCGTTCTACGGCGCGATGCTCGGCTGGCAGGTGAAGGAGAGCGGCGACTGGGCGGAGATCCGTCCGGAGAGCGACGACGCCTGCATCTGCTTCCAGCAGGTCGCCGACTTCCGGCCACCGCAGTGGCCGGGCCAGGAGGTTCCCCAGCAGATGCACCTCGACGTGATGGTCCACGACCTCGACGAGGCAGTGGAAGCGGCAGTGGCGCTCGGCGCCACGCAGGTCGAGCACCAGCCGGGCACGACCTTCCGGGTGCTGCTCGACCCCGCGGGCCACCCGTTCTGCGTCTGCGTCAGCTGACCGCACCCCTCGCGGGGGTGAGCAGTCTCACGCGCTGCCGATTTGTTCCTCGATGTCCAGCGGGCAGACTGTCCGGCATGAGTGACCAGAACCCGCCCACCTCCTCGGATCCCGAGGAGCCGACGCCGACCCCGGACGACGGGGCCGTGCAGGGCGAGGACGTCGCCGCACCCGAGACCACCGAGCCACCGAGACCACCGAGGCCACCGAGTCGAGACCACCGAGCCCGTCGAGCCCGGCCCGCCGCCGGCACGCTCCGGGCGCGGCCGCACCATCGCGATCGTCGCCACCATCGTCGTCGTCGCGCTGATCCTGGCGGGCCTCGGCACCTACTTCGTCCTGCGGCCGACCGACCACAAGATCACCACCCCCGCGACCGCCGGCTCGATGAAGCGCGACACCACCCGCGAGCAGGCGCTCTCCTCCCAGCTCAAGCAGGCCGAGGAGCAGTTCAAGACGCAGGGCCAGAGCAAGTGCGCCACGATCAAGTACGTGAAGTCCGCCGTCTACAACCAGGCCGACGCGAAGCGTGGACCGACAGGCTCGCTGGTCTTCCTCGGCGCCAAGCTGAGCAAGGACCAGAAGCCCTCGAAGTGGACCAGCTGCTTCGCCAAGCTCGCGAAGAGCAACGGCCTCACGGTCACCAAGATCGACCCCAACGACGGCGACGCCAGCGCGGTCTGCGCCTCGGTGACCTCGCCCCAGAAGGTCGCCATCTGCGGCTGGGCGACCAAGGACACCATCGGCGAGCTGGTGCCGACGGTGCCCGGGTACGACGCGAAGCAGCTGTCGAAGATCACGCTCGCGGTGCGCGACGACGTGGAGCAGCCCGAGTAGACGCAGCGGGCGGGAGGCGACGTGCTCACCCGGTGGGGTCGTGACCTCGACCCCGAGCGGCCGCTGCCCGAGCACCCACGACCCCAGCTGGTCCGCGAGGGCTGGGCCAGCCTGAACGGGCGCTGGGAGCATGCGTTCACCCGCGAGCGAGCCGCCCACCGGGGTCCTGGGACGGCCCGATCGTGGTGCCGTACTCCCCCGAGACCGAGCTCTCCGGCGTCGGGCGCCAGCTGCGACCCGACGAGTGGCTCTGGTACCGCCGCACCTTCACGAGACCCGACGGCGAGCGCGTGCTGCTGCACTTCGGCGCCGTCGACCAGAGCTGCGTGGTCTGGGTCGACGGCATCGAGGTGGCCGCGCACACGGGCGGCTACCTGCCGTTCACCTGCGAGATCACCGACGCGCTGCACGGCGTCGAGGGTGTGCACCTCCTCGAGGTGCGCGTGCGCGACCTCTCCGAGACCGGCGTGCACGCACGCGGGAAGCAGCGCCTCGACCGCGGCAGGATCTGGTACACCGCCCAGTCGGGCATCTGGCAGACCGTGTGGCTCGAAGCCGTCCCCCGGGAGTACGTCGAACGGCTCGTGCTGGTGCCCCACCTCGACACCTCCGAGCTCGAGGTGACCGTGGTCGGCTCGGAGAGCCGGACCGTCCGTCGCGACTGTCGAGGTCGCCGGCACCACGACCGAGATCACCACCGGTACCTCGACCCGGATCCCGATCCGCGACGTACGGCCGTGGACGCCCCAGGACCCGTACCTCTACGACCTCACCGTGACGATGGGCGAGGACCGCGTGACGTCGTACGCCGGGATGCGCTCGTTCGGGGTCTCCGAGGGCTCGCCCCGGCGGCTGCTGCTCAACGGCGAGACGTTCCCCCACGTCGGCGTGCTCGACCAGGGCTACTGGCCCGACGGCCTGATGACGCCGCCCTCCGACGCGGCGCTCGTCCACGACATCACCGAGATGAAGGCGCTCGGCTTCACCGTGCTGCGCAAGCACGTCAAGGTCGAGTCGCTGCGCTGGTACCACCACTGCGACCGCCTCGGCATGGTCGTGTGGCAGGACATGGTCAACGGCGGCGGCCGCTACCGCTGGGTCACCACGCAACGACCGGCACGCCGTCGCAGCCCGATCCCCGACCGGGTGCACCGGCTCTTCGGTCGCACCGACGCCGAGGGCCGCGAGGAGTTCCGGCGCGAGGTGCGCGCCACCGTCGAGCACCTGCGCAACACCGTCTCCGTGGCCGTGTGGACGCCGTTCAACGAGGGCTGGGGCCAGTTCGACGCCAACGCCGTCGCGCGCGAGGTCGGCCGCCTGGACCCCACGCGTGTCGTCAACCAGGTCAGCGGATGGGTCGACCAGGGCGGCGGCGACGTGCGCAGCTTCCACTGCTACCTCCGCCCGTTCCGGATGCCGCGGCGGCCCGGTCGACGGGTGCTCGCGCTCACCGAGTACGGCGGCGCGAGCCTGCGCGTCGAGGGGCACGACTGGTCCGACCGTGAGTTCGGGTACCTGCACCTCGAGGACGCCGGCGCGTTCGCCGCGCAGTTCGCCGGCCTGCACGCCCCGCTCGTGACCGCGGCGGAGCGGGGACTGGCCGCGACGATCTACACCCAGCTCAGCGACGTCGAGGACGAGCTGAACGGCCTGCTCACCTGGGACCGCGAGGTGCTGAAGATCGACCCCGCGGTGGTTCGCCGAGTCATCTCTGTCGGTGCGCACGGCCATGATGGACCGGTGAGCACGGCTCCCCCACCGCCCACCGACAGAGCGCCGTTCGCGGTGGCGGGCACGGCCCTCGTCACGACGGCGCTCGCGGTGTTCCTGCTGGTGCTCGCGCCGCGCTACGGCCCGCACCGCGACGAGCTCTACTTCGCCTCGGCCGGGCACCACCTCGCCTGGGGCTACCCCGACCAGCCGTCCATGGTGGCGCTGCTCGCCCGCATCACCCAGGACGTCGCCGGCCACTCGCTGGTCGCGCTCCGGGTGCCGAGCATCATCGCCGTCTGCGCGACGGTCGTGATGACCGTCGCGATCGCCCGGCTGCTCGGCGCCGGCACCCGGGGCCAGGTGCTCACCGCCGTCATGCTCGCCACCAGCAACGTGCTGCTGGCCTTCGGCCACCTGCTCGAGACCGGGACGTTCAGCCTGCTGGCATGGACCGGCCTCGCGCTCGTGGCCGCGCACGCGCTGCTCGAGGACCGACCACGCCTCTGGCTCCTGGCCGGGCTGGTCGCCGGGCTCGGCCTGAACGCCAAGCACGACATGGTCGTCGCCCTGCTCGGCCTGATGGTCGGCGTCGCGCTGACCCCCTCGGTCCGCCACCACCTGCGCTCGCCCTGGTGGTGGTCCGGTGGTGCCCTCGCCGTGCTGCTCTGGCTGCCCAACCTGCTCTGGCAGGCCCACCACGGCTGGCCGGTCTTCGTGCTCTCCGGCGAGATCCGCGACGAGTACGGCGGTGTGGGCGGTGCGATCGGCTACATCGCGCTGACCCTGCTCATCTTCAGCCCGCTGATGGCGGTCGTCTGGGTCGCCGGGCTGGTCGGCCTGTTCCGCCGGGCCGAGTGGGCCTGGGCCCGGCCGCTGGCGTGGATCTTCGTGGTCACCTTCGTCTTCTACCTGCTCAGCGGCGGCAAGGCCTACTACCTCGCCGGCGCGATCCCGCCACTGCTGGCGGCCGGAGCCGTGATGACCGTGCAGCGGTTCCGCCGCTGGGTCCCGATCGCCGTCGTGCTGGCCGTCTCGGCGGCGGTCGCGTGGCCCGCGGTGGTCCCGGTGCTGCCCGCGCGGACCTACGCAACCTCCGGCTACCCGACCCTCTCCGACACCGGGCTCGACTCCATCGGGTGGCCCGAGATCGTCGCGTCGGTGCGCCGCGCCCTCGCGCCTCTGCCCCGGGGCACCGTGGTGTTCACCGGCAACTACGGCGAGGCCGGCGCGCTGCAGTGGTACGGCGTCCGGGCCAAGGTCTACAGCGGCCACAACGGCTGGACCGCCTGGGGACCGCCGCCCGACGACGCCGCTCCCGTCGTCGTGCTCGGCTACGAGGACGGCTCCCCCTCGGTCGACTTCCGCGGCTGTCACGTCGTCGGCCACGAGCCGACCGTCGACGGCGCGAAGAACGAGGAGCACGGGTTGAAGATCTGGGTCTGCGCGGGACCCCGACGCCCCTGGTCGCAGGAGTGGTCGCACCTCGCCCACCTGGACGCGTGACCCTTCGAGACAGGACTTCGTCCTTCCTCAAGGACCCTTAGACGGGTGAGTCCACCCACTCCTGGCCGATCTGGCGGGGCGTGGCGGCGCCGCCGGTGAGCTCGGAGACGATCTCGTCGACGACGGCGCGCGCGACCGGTGGCACCGCGAAGCGCAGCAACGCCTCGCCGGTGTACTCGACCCCCAGCACGCGCGCACCCCGCGAGCGCAGATCGTGCTCGAGCCGGCCGACGGCGGCGATGTCCACCTCGACCTCGCAGAGGTCCTGCAGCACCCGCTCGCGCTCGCCCACCGTGTCGAGTGCGGCCCGGAGCGTTCCGGCGTACGCACGCACCAGGCCGCCGGTGCCCAGCGGGGTGCCGCCGAACCAGCGCGAGACGACGGCGACGACGTCGGTCAGCTCACGACCGCGCAGCACCTCGAGCATCGGGGCTCCGGCGGTGCCGGGAGGCTCACCGTCGTCGCTCGCGTGCTCGATCGTGCGCTCCGGCCCGATCACCCACGCGACAGCGTGGTGCCGGGCGTCCCAGTGCCGCGACGGACGCGCTCCAGCACGCTGCGGGCGTCCTCCTCGTCGGCGACGCGCGTCAGGGTGCAGTGGAACCGCGACCCGCGCTCCTGCAGGTCGCTCTCACCGTCGCTGCCGACGGTGCGGTACGCAGTCACTGCCGTCCCCATGCCTTCGAAACTACCCAGGCGGAGGATGATCGATGTGTGCGGATTGTCACCCTGCTTCCCTCGACCACCGAGATCCTCTTCGCGATCGGCGCGGGCGACGACGTCGTCGGGGTGACCTTCGAGTGCGACACCCCTGCCGAGGCCCGAGAACGCACGATCGTCTCCACCAGCGCGATGCCGGAGGGCCTGGATGCGGCCGCGATCGATGCTTTCGTGGCCGAGGCCCTGCGCCGGGGCGAGGACCTCTACCACCTCGACGAGGGCGCCCTGGCCGGGCTCGACGCCGACCTGGTCGTCACCCAGGACCTGTGCGCGGTGTGCGCGGTCGACGTGACGGTCGTCGACGATGCACTCGCCCACCTCGGCTGCACCGCCGAGGTGCTCACCATCGACCCGCACACGGTGGCGGAGGTGCTGGACTCGGTCCTCGTCCTCGGCGCGGCCACCGGCCACCAGGAGCAGGCCCAGGCGCTCGTCGAGTCGCTGCACCGGAGGCTGGAGAAGGTGGCGGCCGAGGTGGACTCACGCACGGCAGCCCCCTCCGCGGGTGCTGCTGCTGGAGTGGACCGACCCGCCGTACGCGCCGGGGCACTGGGTGCCCGAGATGGTGGCGCTCGCCGGCGCCGTGCCGGCCCTCGGCGAGGCCGGGGCGAAGTCGGTACGGATCACCTGGGAGCAGGCACTGGACAGTCGACCCGACATCGTCGTGTGCGCGCCGTGCGGCTACCACCTCGACGACTCCTCGGCCCTGGCCCAGGCGGTGCTGGACTCCGGCCGGGTCCCGGCCGGGACCGCGTTGTGGGCGGTCGACGCGAACGCCTCCTGGGCGCGGCCCGGACCGCGACTCGTCGACGGCATCGAGGCGCTGGCGGCGATCGTCGCCGGACGGGAGCCGGACCCCAGCGGCCGCGAGGCGCCTGCAGAGCGGCTGACCACGTCGGCTCCGCCGACGGAGGCTGCGTAGAAGTGGTGGGACAGCGCAAGGGGCGCCGCCCCACCACTCGTGTCCGGCTCCAAGAAAGTGGAGGGTCCCGCTCGCACGGGGCGTTTCTCGTCATCGGACGCAGCACCGGGCCCCCGTTGGGTGCGGCAGGTCGATGCGTGTGCTCAAGGGTAGGTTCTGGCGCTGCGCATGGCGAGGGTTCGGGCCGAAATTGATTGCCGCATTTCGGGCACGGACCGGAGCTTCACTCGCGTCCGACGAAGCCGAGCAGATCTTGTCGCGTCAAGACGCCGATCGGGCGCCCGTCCTCCTGCACGAGCAGGGCGTCGGCGTCGCGGAGGGCATCCATCGCGTCGGTGACCGCCGCGCCCGCCCCCAGCGTCGGCAGCGGTGCGTCCATGTGGTCGCCGACCTGGTCGGCGAGCCGCGCGTCCCCGGCGTAGAGCGCGTCGAGCAGCCGCCGCTCCGAGACCGAGCCGGCCACCTCCGCGGCCATGATCGGCGGCTCGGCCATCACCACGGGCATCTGCGAGACGGCGTACTCCTGCAGGATGGCGACCGCCTCGGCGATCGTCTCGGTCGGGTGGGTGTGCACCAGCGCCGGGATGTGACCCTTCTTGGAGCGCAGGATCTCCCCGACGGAGCGCTCGCTGCCCGAGGCGGCGAGGAAGCCGAACCGGGCCAGCCACTCGTCGTTGAAGACCTTGGTCAGGTAGCCCCGGCCGCTGTCGGGCAGGAGGACGACGACCAGCGCGTCCCCCGGCCCGCCTGGCTGCTCGCCGAGCTCGCGGGCGAGCTCGGCCGCCGCGAAGGCGGCCATCCCGGAGGACCCGCCCACCAGCAGCCCCTCCTCGCGGGCGAGGCGTCGGGTCATCGAGAACGAGTCGGCGTCGCTGACCTCGATGATCCGGTCGGCGACGGACCGGTCGTAGGTGTCGGGCCAGAAGTCCTCACCGACACCCTCGACGAGGTAGGGCCGGCCGGTCCCCCCGGAGTACACCGAGCCGGCCGGGTCGGCCCCGACGACCTGGATCGAGGGGTCCTGCTCCTTGAGGTAGCGCCCGACGCCGCTGATGGTGCCGCCGGTGCCCATGCCAGTCACGAAGTGGGTGATCCGGCCCTCGGTCTGCTCCCAGATCTCGGGTCCGGTCTGCTCGTAGTGCGAGCGGGGGTTCGCGGGATTGCTGTACTGGTCGGGCTTCCAGGCGCCCTCGGTCTCGCGCACGAGCCGGTCCGAGACGCTGTAGTAGCTGTCGGGGTGGTCGGGCGGTACCGCCGTCGGGCAGACCACCACCTCGGCGCCGTACGCCTTGAGGACGTCGCGCTTGTCCTGGCTGACCTTGTCGGGGCAGACGAAGACGCAGTGGTAGCCCCGCTGCTGGGCGACCAGCGCGAGCCCGACGCCGGTGTTGCCGGAGGTCGGCTCGATGATCACGCCACCGGGGCGCAGGGCGCCGCTCTGCTCGGCCTCGTCCACCATGCGAACGGCGATCCGGTCCTTCACCGAGCCGCCCGGGTTGAGGTACTCGACCTTGGCCAGCACGGTGGCCGCGTTCTCGCCGATCGTGCTCGACAGGCGCACCAGCGGGGTGCCACCGATGAGCTCCAGCACGGAATTCGCATACGCCATGCGGCCAACCTACCGGCGACCTAGCCTGGGACGACCACCCGGAACGCGGGCCCGGCAGTACGTCGAATGCAAGCCCGACACACCCTCCCATGGGCATCAATTTTCACTTCAACCCCACGGGACTCAGAAATTGGTGCATACTTCCCGCGATCGCTCTACACGATCAGTCGAGCATTGCGAGGGAGACACGCCGAAATGACCGAGCAGAACGAGGTTCGCCCGACCACCCGCCTGCTCCGCATCGGCGTCGGAGTGCTCGCGGTGGCGCTCGCCTGCACGCCGGCGCTCGCCGGCGGGAGCGCGGTGGCGAAGTCGCACAAGCACGCGAAGTCGAGTGCGCCGCAGTACCGCGTGGTCAGTGCGCCGAACACCTTCTTCCCGGTCTACGGCTCCAGCCGGGTCAAGGACCTGAAGACCTACAAGCGGGGTCACGCGGGCACCGACATCACGACCTCGTGCGGGGCGACGGTGCGTGCCTCGACGCCCGGCGTCGCCCAGGTGCTCACCAACCCGAAGTGGGGCAGCCGCGAGCTGGTCCGCGTCGCCACCAACCACAACGGCCTCGTGACCACCTACGCCTGGCTGTGGGGCGTCTCCGTCACCGACGGCCAGGTCATCCAGTCCGGGCAGAAGGTCGGCATCCTGGCCAGCAATCCCTTCACCCGGCACTGCACCCTCTACTACGCAGCGACCACCGCCGGCCACTCGATCAACCCGACGAGCTTCCTCAACGCCAACGTGGGCAAGCCCGTCGCGCGGTGGCTCTTCGACACCACCGGCTTCACCGTCGCCTCGATGAACATGCTCGGCGCCAGCCACACCCCCAACAAGCGCTACCCGGCGTACACCACGCGCACCCCGAAGGCTCTCGCCTTCCTCAAGTCGCAGGGCGCGGACGTGGTCGGCGTGCAGGAGTTCGAGGCGCGGCAGTCTGCGCTGTTCATGAAGGACCCCACGTTCCGGGCCTTCGACGGCGCCTTCAAGGGCGGCAAGCCCGACACCCGGAACGCGATCCTCTGGCGCAACTCGACGATGCAGTTCATCAGCGGCGAGACGCTGCCGATCAAGTACTTCAACGGGTCGACCATCCAGATCCCCGTGGTGCTCCTCAAGCAGCGCTCGACAGGCCGGACGGCGTACTTCATGAACACCCACAACCCGGCCTCGAACGTCTTCGGCTACGGCAACCAGTCCAGCTACCGCACCTACGACCTCGGCGTGGAGAAGGCCAAGATCGTCTCGCTGCGGGCGACCGGGCGCCCGGTGATCATGACCGGCGACTTCAACGACCGGCAGCCGGCGTTCTGCTCGATGACGGCCAACAAGCTGACCATCTCGCCGAACAGCATCCCGAGCATGACCTGTGCCTACCCGGCGCAGAGCTCGATCGACTGGATCTTCGGCGCCGGCCAGGTGCGGTTCTCCACCTACGTCTACGACAAGGCGCCCAAGGACGCGCACGTCACCGACCACCCGGTGATCCTGTCTCGCGCCCACCTGGAGGACTGAGCGTCCCCGCTCCTGATTACGCTCGAGGCATGGGGACAGCGGGCGCGGCACGCAGGCTCGCTGCCGCAGCGGCGTACGGCGGGGGTGGCCTCGGCCTGCTCAGCGGCACCCTCTACGCGCTGCTCCGCGCCGAGGCGACCGTGGCTCGGCGCACGATCGGCGAGGCCCACGACCGAGCGCCCGACGGCACCGGCTGGTACGGCCGCGGACGTCCTGGACCCGCCATCAAGATCGCCCTGATGGGTGACAGCAGTGCCGCGGGGTACGGCGTCCGCTCGGTCGAGCAGACCCCGGGCGCCTGGCTCGGCTCCGGCGTCGCCGAGCGAGCCGGACGGCGGGTGCACCTGCGCTCCTACGCCAAGGTCGGCGCGCAGAGCAGCGACCTCGACGCCCAGGTGACCGCGGCGCTGCCGATGGACCCCGACGTCGCCGTCATCCTGATCGGCGCCAACGACGTCACCCACACGGTGCTGCCGGCAGCCTCCGTGCGCCACCTCTCCGAGGCGGTGCGTCGCCTGCGCGAGGCCGGCGTGCACGTCGTCGTGGGCACCTGTCCCGACCTCGGCACCGTGGCGCCGCTCCAGTTCCCCCTGCGTCAGGCGGCCCGGCTCTGGTCGCGGCGCCTGGCCGCCGCCCAGACGATCGCGGTCGTCGAGGCCGGCGGCCGCACGGTCTCGCTCGGGTCCATCCTCGGCCCGGAGTTCTCCGCCGCGCCGGCCCTGATGTTCGGTCCCGACCGCTTCCATCCCTCGGCCGCCGGCTACGAGCGCCTCGCCCGCACGCTGACCCCGTCGGTCCTCGCGGCCCTCGGGCTCGGCGAGGACGAGGAGGAGTCGCCCCGCGAGCGTCGCGGCGAGGGCGTCATGCCGATCGGCTACGCGGCGGCCCGCGCCAGCCAGAACCCCGGCACCGAGATCGACGGCACCGAGGTCGCCGGCGCCAAGCGCGGAGTGGGCGGCCGCTGGGTCACCCTCATGCGGCGACGCCTGCTGCCCACGGGCGGGGCCGAGACGCCCGGCGAGCACGAGCACGACCACGGGGCCGAGCACGGGTCCGGACACGGCTCCACAAACGGAGACGCCCCGGCCGATGACTCGGCCGAGGCGTCCGCGTGAGGTCCTACGGCTAGTTGCCGCGCAGCGCGGCGAGGATCCGCAGGAGCTCGATGTAGATCCAGACGATCGTCACGGTGAGGCCGAAGGCCGCCCGCCACGACTCGCGCTCCGGCAGCCCGGCCTCGATGCCGCGCTCGACGAAGTCGAAGTCGAGGATCAGCATCAGCACGCCGAGACCGAGGCCCAGCAGGCTGGCGAAGAAGCCCAGCCCGGTGATGCCGTTGAAGCCGAAGCTGGCGCCGAACAGGCTCAGCACGAAGTCGAGCAGGCTCACGGCCACGAAGCCGAAGGTCGCGGCGATCACCCAGGTGCGGAAGCGCTGGCCGACCTTGATGTGGAAGAAGCGGTACGCCGCGAGGGTGCCCGCGACGGCGGCCATCGTGCCGAGCACCGCGCCGATGACGAGGCTTCCGGGGTGGCCGTTCTGGTTGAAGATCCCCTCGATGGCCTTGCTGAAGGCGCCGATGAACACGCCCTCGAGCGCGGCGTAGGCGAGCACGAGCGCGGGGCTGATCACCCGGCGGAACGAGTTGACCATCGAGAGCACGAAGCCGCCGAGCGCGCCGACCAGCGAGAGCATGTAGAGCGTGCTGAGCGACTGCTGGTCGGTGATGTCGCCCGTCGTCGCCCAGGTGAGGGCCGCGACCACGACGACGACGGCGAGGGTGAGCGCGGTCTTCTGGACGACGGAGTCGATGGTCATCGGCCCGCGGTCGACCGTCGGGTCGGAGTGCGTCGAGGGCGTGCCGGGACCGCCGGTGCCCCAGGTGGCGGGGCTGCCGAAGGCGTCGTACCCCTGGCCGTTGCCGGGGTAGGTCGGGTTGCCCTGCGCGGTGCGGCCGTTGAAGCCCTCCGCGCGGGTGAAGACCGGGTTGCTGCTCTGCATGGCGTCCTCCTTGGATGCCGACCCGCCGGCCCGTTCGGGCCGCACGGCACGCGTACGTTCCGCCGGAGCCTATCCGGCGTCACCCAGTCAACGGTCGAGAACGATGCCGTGTTCCAGCGAGACGGCTGCGACCCGTGTGACCCAGGTCAACGACGCGGCGTGATCACGACCGAGACCGGCGCGGTCGGAGGTGGCGGTGAGCAGCACGGTCGACCCGGACGTGCGTGTAGCGCGCGTTGGTGGCCCTGACGTCGTACCCGTGCGGCGAGGTGAGCGGGCTGACGAAGACCTGGGTCGGCGCCGTGATCGAGCGGTTCGGGACATAGCTGAAGGTGAACCGGCCCGTGTCGGCGTCGTAGTGGTAGGCCTGCGGCGTGCCGGCCGTCGCCTGGGGGTAGGTGCGCACGAGCTGGCGCAGCTTGGCCGTCTTCACCGTGGACAGGTCGGCGTCGTTGGTGAACAGTCCCTGCGAGGCGTCGGCCGTGGTCGGGTCGTCCCAGTGCTTGTAGGCCCAGTACGTCCAGCCCCATCAGGTTCGTGTCGGCCGTGGACGCGTCGATGCCGACCGCCTTGACGTCGTCGGTGGCACCCCACTCGGTCATCAGCGCGGCGGCGTCCATCCGCTTCGCCTGGTCGATGCCCATGGTGTTGCGGTCCTGGCTGAAGCTGTTGCAGTTGTCGGTGTTGCTGCCCGGCACGCCCTCGCTGGCCAGGAAGACGTCGGGGCAGTAGTTGTGGAAGCTGAAGCCGAGGTTCTGCTCTCCCGGCACCTTGGTGTAGTAGCTGCCCGAGCTTCTGGCCGCCGGCGAACTGCTGCGGCTCCCACCACACCATGCTGCGCGGGTCCGCTGGACCGGATCGCGTCCAGCGCCTTGGTCATCGCGGGCTGGAGCTCGGTGGTGTACGTCGTGGGGCACCCCGTCGTCAGGCAGGCGGCCCACTCCTTTCCCGCCCACGGCTCGTTGAACACGTCGTAGCCCATCGACCACGGCTGGTCGCGGTAGTGCTGGGCGATCAGCTTCCAGGTGTCGGCCCAGTCGGTGAGCAGATGGTCCTTGTCCGCCCAGAAGTCGTCGAAGACCTGGGAGACCTCCGGGGTCCAGTAGCCCATCGGGAACGGCACCTTCTGGTACGGCACGGCCGAGTACGGCAGCGGTCGGTGCGCGGCCCAGGTCGGCACTCCCTCCCCGCCGTACTCCTCGTTCCACATGTCCTGGTGCATGTCGAACAGGGTCCAGACCTGGTTCTTGGCCAGCAGCCCGGTGACCCGGTCGAGCCGCTGGAAGTACGCCGGGTCGACGACGCCCGGCTGCTTCGGGGTCACCCCGGCCCACAGCACGCCGAGCCGAGCGCCGTTGAAGCCGTAGCGCTTGAAGAAGGCGGCGTCCTTGGCGGTGAACCCGGCGGCCGTGTCCGGTGGCGCGTACGGCGCTCGCTTCCAGACGATGTTGAGGCCGTGGACGATCACCACGCGCCCGTACTGGTCGACGAGGAAGCGGCCCTGGCGGTGCAGCCGCGGGACCGCCGCGGCCTGCGCCGATCCCCCGGCACCGGTGGGCAGGGCCGCCCAGACGACGAGCGCGACGAGCAGCAGCGCGAGCTTCTTCACGAGAACTGGAACGAGTTCTCGTCCTCAGGGTTACCCGCAGCCGTGCCCCGGGTGGGGGTCGAACCCACACTGGGCGGTGTTTAAGACCGCTTCCTCTGCCGATTGGGATACCGGGGCGCGGGAGTCAGTGTCGCAGGAGCCCTATGTGGCCAGTGTCCTCGGGAGCCGCGCCGCCCTTCGAGGCTCGCGGCGCTCGCACCTCAGGGACCGGAGGCGCACTCGGGCGGCGAGCTCGGCCGCGCGGCAGAACACGCTGTCGAGCATGGGCTCGGTGAGCTTGCCGGTGAAGGTGTTCTGCTGGGAGGGGTGGTAGCAGCCCAGGACGGTGAGGTCGCCGAGCGTGACCTCGGCTCCGTGGCCGAACTCTCGGGCGCGGGCGGGGTACGGCGAGGCCCACCTCCGCCAGCGTGCGGAAGGCGGCGTCCCAGCCGAACAGGCCGAGGGTGACGACCACGCGCAGGCTCGGCAGGAGCAGCGAGGTCTCGCGCACCAGGAACGGGGCACAGGTGTCCCGCTCCTGCGGGGTGGGCTTGTTGGCCGGCGGCGCGCAGCGGACGGCCGCGGCGACCCGGGTCTCCCGCAGCGACAGGCCGTCGTCGGCGCTGACCGAGGTCGGCTGGTTGGCGAGCCCGACGCGGTGCATCGACGCGAACAGCCAGTCCCCCGACCGGTCGCCGGTGAAGACGCGGCCGGTGCGGTTCGCGCCGTGGGCGGCCGGAGCGAGGCCGACCACCAGGATCGAGGCGTCCTGCGGCCCGAAGCCGGGGACCGGGCGGCCCCAGTAGGTCTCCCCGGCGTACGCCGCCCGCTTCTCGCGCGCGACCTGCTCGCGCCAGGCGACCAGGCGCGGGCAGGCCCGGCACGAGGTGATCTCGCGATCGAGGTCGACCATCGGGTCGATTCAATGGGTCACACCTTGTCGAAGGGCCGGTCCTCCGGGTCGCCGCCCCCGCTCGCGGCGAGCCGGATCTCGCGCTGCTTCACGATGTCCTCGCTGCGGCGCTTCTGGGTCTTCTCGATGCCGCGCCGGTCGCGCACGGGGAGCTGGAGGTACTCCTCGGCGGCCAGTCCCCGTTGCAGCTCGCGGCCACGCTCGAGCTCGGCGTCCAGCTCGGCGCCGAAGATCAGCGCCACGTTGGTCAGCCACACCCAGAGCAGGAAGACGATGGCGCCGGCCACGGATCCGTAGGTCTTGTTGTAGGAGTTGAAGTGGCCGACGTAGAACGCGAAGCCGACGGAAGCGGCCAGCCAGACCAGGATCGCGACGAACGCCCCGATCGAGATGATCCGGAAGCTCGGGAACCGCACGTTGGGGGTGGCCCAGAACAGCACCGCGATCGCGACGATCACGATCGCGCCCAGCACCGGCCACTTGGCGACGTTCCAGAAGTCCTGCACGCCGCTGCCGATGCCGATGACCCGGCCGATCGACTCGGCGACCGGGCCCGAGACCACCAGGATCACCATCCCGGCGGCGCAGAGCGTCACCGTGGTGACGGTGACGACGAGCTGCATCGGGCGCATCCGCCAGAACGGCCGCCCCTCCTCGACCTCGTAGATGCGGTTCATGGCCCGGCTGAACGCGCCGACGTACCCCGAGGCCGACCACAGGGCACCCACGATGCCGACGACCAGCCCGATGCCGGCCCTGGAGGTGCTCGCCAGCGCTCTCGATGGCCTTCGCTCACCGCTCGTGGTATCCGGGTCGGTGATGAACGGCGACACGATGTCCATGATCTTGGCGACGGTCTCCTCGGTCTGCCCGACCAGCCCGACCAGCGAGAGCAGGGCGATCAGCGCCGGGAAGATCGCGAGCACCGAGTAGTAGGTCAGGGCCGCGGCGAGGTCGGTGCCCTGGTCGTCGTTGAACTCACGCACGGTGCGCTTGAGCAGGTAGACCAGCGACCGCTTCGGCACCTCGGCGTGCTCACGCAGCGGGTGCGCAGCCCCGGGCGGCCGCTGCGCGTCGAGCCCGGTGGACTCGGTGACGGGTCCGGTGCTCCGTCACCGGACCGACCTTCTCCACCTCCTCGGGCTCGTCGTCGGCATGCCTGTTGCGGCCGAACATCAGTCCTCCTTGTCGACGAGTGACCAGGCGATGCCGTCGAGGATGTCGTGCTCGGAGACCAGCACCGACCCCACCGTCGTACGGCGCATGACGCGGTCGAGGATCAGGCCGCCGGCGCCGATGACGTCGGCCCGGCCGGGGTGCATGTAGCCCAGCGCCTTGCGCTGCTCGACCATCATCGTCAGCAGCTGCGCGACCAGGCCCTGCACGGCGTCGGGTCGAAGCACGCTGCGGTGGATCAGCTCGCGCTCGTAGGTCTGCAGCCCCAGCACGCCGGCCGCGATCGTGGTGACCGTGCCGGCGACACCGATGACCGCCTCGGCCAGCGCGGGGTCGACCGAGCTGGCGTCGAGCGTGGCGTCGATGTCCTCGACCGCGGCAGCGATCTCCTGCTTGCTCGGCGGGTCGCTGTGCAGGTGGCGCTCGTTGAGCCGCACCGAGCCGATGTCGAGCGAGCAGGCGGCCTCGACCGAGCCGTCGCGCGAGCCGAGGATCAGCTCGGTCGACCCGCCCCCGATGTCGACGACCATCAGCGGCTCGGGCAGCGGCGGCAGGTCGCGGATGGTCCCGGCGAAGCTGGTGCGCGCCTCCTCGTCGCCGACGAGCACCTCGGGCTCGACGCCGACCCGCTCGCGGATGCCCGCGACGAACTCCTCGGCGTTCTCGGCGTCGCGGGCGGCCGAGGTGGCGCAGAACCGGATCTGGGCCACGTCGAGCTCGCGCACCTGCTCCATGTAGCCCTCGACCGCCGTGAACACCCGCTGCAGCGACGCCTCGGCGATCCGGCCGGTGCGGTCGACGCCCTGTCCGAGCCGCACGATCTGCATCTCGCGCACGACGTCATGGCTCTTGCCCGCCGCGAGGTCGAGGTCGGCGACGAGCAACCGCAGCGAGTTGGTGCCGCAGTCGAAGGCGGCGACGCGGGTCATGCGCCGTCCTCGACCGGGACGTCCACGCACGGCCCGGACGCCCACCAGTCACCCAGCCCGTCGAGCACCTCGTCGCCGAGCGGGTTGGCACCGGGACCCTGGGCCAGCGACTGGCCCGCCAGCACGTGCAGGCACTTGACCCGGTCGGGCATGCCACCGGCGGAGACACCCTCGATCTCGGGCACCTCACCGATCTTCCGCCGGGCCGCCAGGTAGGCCTCGTGCGCCTCCCGGTAGCCCGCCGCGAGGGTCTCGTCGAGGGCCAGCCGGTCGGTCATCTCGCGCATCAGGCCCGAGGCCTCGAGGGTGCCGATCATCGAGGCGGCACGCGGGCAGGTCAGGTAGTACGTCGTCGGGAACGGCGTCCCGTCGTCCAGCCGCGGCTCGGTCACCACGACGTCGGGCAGCCCGCACCCGCAGCGGTGGCCCACCTCGTGGATCGCCCGGGGCGGTCGCCCGAGTTGGGCCTCGACCACGGCGGCGTCCCGAGCGCTGATGGTCATCCGCGGCCCGTCATCCCGATGACGGCTGGATCTTCGTCGCGGGGGTCGGCTTCTGCGGCGGGTGGTCCGCCGTCTCGAGGCTGCCGTACACCTTGCCCCACCACGACTCCGGCACCGGCCGCGCTACCGACGAGGGGTCGGCCAGCTCGTCGGTGTGCTCCAGCGGCTTCCCGTCGCGACCGATCACCTGGTAGGCCGTCTCTCCGGGCAGCACCCAGCCGAAGCGCAGCCGCGCCTGCTGGCGGACGTACTCGGGGTCGGCCCAACGGCTCTTCTCGCGCGTGAGGGCCGTGATCGCGCTCTGCGAGCTGGCGATCTGGGCCTTCAGGTCGTCGATCTCCGAGCGCTGCTGGAGGTAGGCGCGCATCGAGGAGGCGTAGGAGACGACGAGGACCGCGGCGACGAGCACGAGGATCGCCATCCGGTTGGTGAACCGCGCCCGGGGCAGCGCCGTCGCGCGAGCAGGGGCCGTGGCGCGGTCGCTGCCGCGCTGCCCCGGGCGGGCGGACGGGCGGGCACCCCTCGCCGAGGACGAGGTGGTCCTGCGGGACCCGGGGCTCGGCGTGCGCATCGGCATGGAGGAGTCCGATCAGCCCTGGTAGCGCGGGAAGGCCCCGCGCCCGGCGTAGCGCGCCGCGTCGTCGAGCTCCTCCTCGATGCGTAGCAGCTGGTTGTACTTCGCGACCCGCTCCGACCGGGCCGGCGCGCCCGTCTTGATCTGGCCGCAGTTGGTGGCCACCGCGAGGTCGCTGATCGTGGTGTCCTCGGTCTCGCCGGAGCGGTGGCTCATCATGCAGCGGAAGCCGCTGCGGTGGGCGAGGTCGACCGAGTCGAGGGTCTCGGTGAGCGAGCCGATCTGGTTGACCTTGACCAGCAGCGCATTGGCCTGGCCGCCGGAGATGCCGCGGCCGAGCCGCTCGACGTTGGTGACGAACAGGTCGTCACCGACGAGCTGGGTCTGGTCGCCGAGCTCGTCGGTGATCACCTTCCAGCCGTCCCAGTCCTCCTCGTCGAGCGGGTCCTCGATGGAGACGATGGGGTAGGACGAGACGAGGTCGGCGTAGTAGTCCGTCATCTGTTGCGAGGTGCGCTGCTGGCCCTCGAAGGTGTAGCTGCCCTTCTCGCAGAACTCGCTGGCCGCCACGTCGAGGGCGAGGCCGAAGTCGGTGCCGAGCGTGAAACCGGCTGACTGGACAGCCTCGGCGATCAGGTCGAGCGCCGCACGGTTGCTGGACAGGTCGGGGGCGAAGCCGCCCTCGTCGCCGACGCCGGTGGCCAGGCCCTGCTTCTTCAGGACCGCCTTGAGCGCGTGGTAGACCTCGGCACCCTGCTGGAGGGCCTCGCGGAAGGTCGGCGCCCCGATCGGCGCGATCATGAACTCCTGCACGTCGACGTTGGTGTCGGCGTGGGCGCCGCCGTTGAGGATGTTCATCATCGGCACCGGCAGCAGGTGGGCGTTAGGCCCGCCGACGTAGCGGAAGAGCGGCAGGCCGGCGCTCACCGAGGCGGCGCGGGCCACGGCCAGCGAGACGCCGAGGATCGCGTTGGCGCCGAGGTTGGCCTTGTTGGGCGTGCCGTCGAGATCGAGCATCGCCTGGTCGACGAGCCGCTGGTCGCTGGCGTCGAGGCCGATGATCTCCGGCTCGATCTGGTCCTGCACCGCGGCGACGGCCTTCTCGGTGCCCTTGCCGCCGTAGCGGGCGCCCCCGTCACGCAGCTCGACCGCCTCGAAGGCGCCGGTCGAGGCGCCGGAGGGGACCGCGGCCCGGCCGACGGAGTCGTCGTCGAGCAGCACCTCCACCTCGACGGTGGGGTTGCCGCGGGAGTCGAGGATCTCGCGCGCGATGACGGTGTCGATGGAGGCCAAGACGTCGTGCTCCTGGATCGGGGGCGTCGAGCACTCCAAACCCTATCGACCGGTGGGCTCGATCCCTGGGAGGGCCGCGCCCGGACCGTCGACTACCGCTCGGGTCGCGTCCCGCAGCGCCTGCTCGGGGTCGACCCCCGCTGCGCGTGCCTCGGCGACGAGCGCCAGCAGGCGCTGGCCGAGATCGCCCTCGGGGTCCGGCACGACGGGGGTGCCGGCGCGCTCGAGCCGGTCGAGCACCTTCGTCGCGCGGGACAGAGCGGGCAGCGCGAGCGGGATCCCCTCGAGCGGGTCGGTGCGCTGCTTCTCGGTGGCCTTGATCGCCTCCCACGACTCGTTGATCGCCGCAGGGTCGGTGAGCCGCTCGGCCGGGTCACCGAAGACGTGCGGGTTGCGGCGTACGAGCTTGGCGGCCAGCCCGGCGGCGATGTCCTCGATGTCGAAGCGCCCGGTCTCCGCCGCGATCGCCGCGTGGAAGTAGACCTGCAGCAGCAGGTCGCCGAGCTCCTCGGCGAGGTGCTCGTCGTCGATCTCGCCGTTCTGGCCACTCGCCTCTGGGCCGACCTCGATCGCCTCGAGGGTCTCGTAGGTCTCCTCGAGCAGGTGCCGGGCCAGGGTGCGGTGGGTCTGCTGTGCCTTCCAGCCGCACTCGGCGCGCAGCCGGGCCATCAGGCCGACGAGGTCCACCAGCGCGGACTGCTCGTCGCTCACGTCACCACCCGGACCGGTCAGCCGCAGACCATGCCGGCGGGGAGGCTGCCGAGGAATGCCGAGCTCGGCGTGGACTTGCCGGCGTCCTTCGCGAAGGAGGAGACCGGTTGGGACACCGATCCGTCACCTTCGCCCGGCCAGCCGACCTTGCCCGGCGAGTAGCGCGGGTCGGTGTGGATGGTGGCGTCCTTCTGCAGCCAGGTCTCGCGCTTGGCGTACCCGGCGTTGAGCAGCTGGTCGCCGTTGGTCGCTGAGGCCGCCTGGCCGGTGGCCGCCTCGCCGACCTGGACCATCAGGTCGCGGCCCTCCGCCCACTGGTGGAACACGTCGTCGAGGTTGGACTGGTACTTCGTCGGGCAGCGCCGCGATCAGGCGGCTGCACCTGAGCGAAGTCCTGCGTCGTCTGGTCCGGCCGGGGGCTGAGGCCGAGCGACTTGCCGTAGTCGAGGTTGAGCCGGATGTCGATGAGCAGCCCCAGCGCACGCTCGGTCAGCTGCTTGCGCGCGACGGCCTGCTGCTGGCCCTGCTTCTTCGCCAGCTCGACCCCGGCGCACTGGGCCTGGGCGAGCTCGTCGACCTCGGAGTGGGTGATCGTGTGGCCGTCGACGACCGAGGCCGCGTTGGGCGTGAAGGATCCGCACCCCGCGAGCACGAGGACTGCAATGGCGACGCCGGCCGCGGCGGCGTACCGCCGGGACCTGGCGGACAGTGGGGTCCTCACGGGGTCTCTCCCTACTTCTTCGCGTCGGTGGGTGGGTCGATGACGGAGTCGATCACCTGCCTGGCCCACGCCAGCAGCTCGTCGTCTCGGGGCGGTGCGGCTCCGAAACCCGGCGGCTGTGGACGCGGCACCAGCATGGTACGCACGGGAGCCTTGACCAGGCTCTTCGGGTAGAGCCGCTCGAGGCGTACGACGCGGGACTCGGGCAGCTGCACCGGGTGGAAGCGGGCGTACTTGCCCTGCATGGTGACCTCGGAGACGCCGGCGTCGCGGCAGCGCGCCCGGAAGCTGGCCACCGCCAACAGCCGTCACCACGGGGTCGGGCGGCGTGCCGTAGCGGTCGACCAGCTCGTCGCGCAGGGCCGCGACGTCGTCGTCGGAGCGGACCTCCGCGAGCCGCTTGTACATCTCCAGGCGCAGCCGCTCGCTGCCGATGTAGTCGTGCGGCAGGTGCGCGTCGATCGGCAGCTCGATCTTCACCTCGACCGGCTCCTCGAGCACCTGGCTGCCGTCGGCCGAGGCGCGGAACTCCGAGACCGCCTCGCCGACGAGCCGCACGTAGAGGTCGAAGCCGACGTCGGCGATGTGCCCGGACTGCTCGCCCCCGAGCAGGTTGCCGGCCCCGCGGATCTCGAGGTCCTTCATCGCGATGGCCATGCCGCCGCCGAGGTCGGAGTGCTGGGCCAGCGTGGCCAGCCGCTCGTGGGCGGTCTCGGTGAGCGGCTTCTCGCTCGGGTAGAGGAAGTAGGCGTAGGCCCGCTCGCGGCTGCGGCCGACCCGGCCGCGCAGCTGGTGCAGCTGGGAGAGGCCGAGGGTGTCGGCGCGCTCGATGATCATCGTGTTGGCGTTGGAGACGTCGAGCCCGGACTCCACGATCGTCGTGCAGACGAGCACGTCGAAGCGCTTCTCCCAGAAGTCCAGCATCACCTGCTCGAGCTGGTGCTCGCCCATCTGGCCGTGGGCGGTGGCGATCCGCGCCTCCGGCACGAGCTGCTGGAGCCGGGCCGCCGCCTTCTCGATGGACTGCACCCGGTTGTGGATGTAGAACACCTGGCCGTCGCGCAGCAGCTCACGCCGGATGGCCGCGCTCACCTGCTTGTCCTCGTAGGCCCCGACGTAGGTGAGGACCGGGTGCCGCTCCTCGGGCGGAGTCGCGATCGTGGACATCTCGCGGATGCCGGTGATGGCCATCTCGAGCGTGCGCGGGATGGGCGTGGCCGACATGGAGAGGACGTCGACCGAGGTGCGCAGCCGCTTCATCTGCTCCTTGTGCTCCACGCCGAAGCGCTGCTCCTCGTCGACCACGATCAGCCCGAGGTCCTTGAGCCTGATGTCGGGGTTGAGCAGGCGGTGGGTGCCGATGACGATGTCGATGCTGCCGTCGGTCAGCCCGGTGCCGACCTCGCGCGCCTCCTTGTCGCTCTGGAACCGGCTCAGCGCGCGGACGGTCACCGGGAAGCCGCTCATGCGCTCGGAGAACGTCGCGAGGTGCTGCTGGACCAGCAGGGTGGTCGGCACCAGGACGGCGACCTGCTTGCCCTCCTGCACCGCCTTGAACGCCGCGCGCACGGCGATCTCGGTCTTGCCGTAGCCGACGTCGCCGCAGACCAGCCGGTCCATCGGCACGACGCTGCGCATGTCGGTCTTGACCTCCTCGACCGTGCTCAGCTGGTCGGGGGTCTCGTGGAAGGGGAAGGCGTCCTCGAGCTCGGCCTGCCACGGGGTGTCCGGGCCGAACGCGAAGCCCTTGGTGGCCTGGCGTGCGGCGTACAGCTTGATCAGCTCGGCCGCGATCTCGCGCACCGCCTTGCGGGCACGGCCCTTGCGCTTGGCCCAGTCGCCGCCGCCGAGTCGGTCGAGGCTGGGCTGCTCGCCACCGACGTAGCGGGTCACCTGGTCGAGGGCGTCGGCCGGCACGTACAGCTTGTCGGGCGGGTGGCCGCGCTTGGAGGCGCCGTACTCCAGGACGAGGTACTCGCGCACCGCGCCCTGCACCTCGCGCTGGCGCATCTCCACGAAGCGGCCGACGCCGTGCTGCTCGTGCACGACGAAGTCGCCCGCGCGCAGCTCGAGCGGGTCGATCTGCTTCTTGCGGCGCGCCGGCATCTTGCGCATGTCGCGCGTGGAGGCCTTCTGGCCCGCGATGTCCTCGCCGGTCAGCACCACCAGCGCCGGGTCGTCGAGCGACGAGCCCGTGGGCGAGGCAGCCCTGAGCCACCTGCACGACCTTCGGGTCGTCGAGCACGTCGGTCACGACACGGGCCGGCACGTCGTGCTCGGCGAGCACCTCGGCCATGCGCTGCGCCGGGCCGTGGCCCTGGTGGACGGTGACGACCCCACGCCCGGCCGCGAGGTGCTCGCGGACGTCGGCGACGACCTTCTCGATGTCGCCGCGGTAGGACTCGGCGGGCTGCGCCGCGACGCTGAGCGGACTCATCGTCGTCGAGGTCGAGCCCGAACGGGCTGATCCCCCACCAGGCCTGTCCGCGCTCGAGCACCTCGCCGCGCACGTCGCCGAGCCCGCGCAGGGACGCCGCGCCGAGGTCGATCGGCGCCGTGCCTCCACTCGCCGCGGCGGCCCAGCTGGCGCCGAGGAACTCCTCGCTGGTGGCGACCAGGTCGTGCGCGCGGGTGCGCACCCGCTCGGGGTCGAGGACCAGGACGTGGCTGTCGGTCGGC
The DNA here is from genome assembly GCA_963756045.1 of uncultured Actinomycetota bacterium. Classification (GTDB taxonomy): domain Bacteria; phylum Actinomycetota; class Actinomycetes; order Propionibacteriales; family Nocardioidaceae; genus Marmoricola. The sequence goes on along the minus strand of CAVWML010000001.1, from coordinate 105,189 downwards.
AGCAGCTCGACGAGCAGCTCCATCTCGTCGACGAGCACCGGGGCCAACGACTCCATCCCCTCGACGGCCATGCCCTCGGCGAGCTTGTCGGTGATCTCGCGCAGCTGGGGGTGGCGCTGGCCGAGCTCGGCGGCGCGGCGGCGTACGTCGTCGGTGAGCAGGAGCTCGCGGCACGGCGGCGCCCAGAGGCGCTCGACCTTCGTCCATCGTGCGCTGGTCGGCGACGGCGAAGGTGCGGATCTCGTCGACCTCGTCGCCGAAGAACTCCACGCGCAGCGGGTGCTCCTCGATCGGCGGGAACACGTCGACGATGCCGCCGCGCACGGCGAACTCGCCGCGCTTCTCGACGAGGTCGACCCGCGAGTACGCCGCGCCGACGAGCCGCGCGACGACGTCGTCGAGCTCGACCTCGTCGCCGGGACGCAGCTCGACCGGCTCGAGGTCGGCCAGACCCTTGACCTGCGGCTGCAGCACGGAGCGCACCGGCGCGACGACGACGCGCACCGGACCGCTGGCCTCGTCGGAGCCGGGGTGGCGCAGCCGGCGCAGCACCGCCAGGCGACGGCCCACGGTGTCGCTGCGCGGGCTGAGCCGCTCGTGCGGGAGCGTCTCCCAGGCCGGGTAGAGCGCGACCGTGGCCGGGTCGACGAGGTCGCTCAGCTCCTCGGTGAGGTCCTCGGCCTCGCGCACGGTGGCGGCGACGACCAGCACGGTGCGCCCGGCGTCGACCAGGCCCTTGACCACGAACGGGCGCAGCGCGGCCGGCCCGGTCAGGTCGAGGGTGGCCAGGCCGCCCTTGGCGTCGAGCATGGCCTGCTGCAGCGTGGGGTTGCTGAGCACCAGGTCGGCCAGACCGGCGAGACCCACCACTGCTGTCACTGCTCCTCGGGGACACGCGAAACGGCCCCCGAACCAGGTGGGCGGGGGTGTCCTACCAGTCTAGGAGGGACCTCCCACAGTCTCGTCAGCGAGCGGGGTCCTCCGCCTATATGCCTTGACATGTATATGCCTTGCGGGCATATTAGGAGGCCATGGACGACACGATGTGGGCGGCTCTCGTGGACCCGCGACGGCGGGCCGTGCTCGACCTGCTCGCGCAGGGCGAGCTGTCGGTCAGCGAGCTGGTCGACCGGCTGGGCCTGACCCAGCCGCAGACCTCGAAGCACCTGCGTGTCCTGCGGGAGGCCGGGCTCGTGCGGGTCGAGCGGCGTGCGCAGCAGCGGATCTACGCCGTGGACCCGCGCCCCATGGTCGAGCTCGACCAATGGCTGGCGCCGTACCGCCGGCTCTGGAACAACCGCCTGGACCGCCTGGGCGACCACCTCGCGAACGACGAAGGAGAGCGATGATGCAGACGACCGACGAGGGCACCTACCTGGAGGTCGACGGCCGGCCGGCCGTGCGCTTCGAGCGGATCTACCCGCACAGCGTCGAGCGCGTGTGGCGGGCGATCAGCGATCCTGCGGAGATGCGGCAGTGGTTCCCGTCGCCCGACGTCAGCCTCGACACCGAGGCGCGCACGATCACGCTGGCCGGCGATCCGTACGCCCCCGACGCGACCACCACGAGGATCCTCGTCTGGGAGCCGCCGCACCGCTTCTCCTACGAGTGGGCCGACGACGAGCTGCGCTTCACCCTGAGCGACCATGACGGCGGCACCCGGCTCGAGCTGGTCAACCTGCTCTCCACCGACGGCGCCGCGTCGCGGAACGCCGCCGGCTGGGAGATGTGCCTCGGTCACCTGGACCGTGTCGTGGCCGGCACCTGGGCGCCGTCACCGACCGACGGCGACATGGAGGAGTTCCTGCCCGTGATCGCGAAGTACCGCGACCGCGGGCTGCCCGACGACGGCTGGCTGCCCGACCCCGCCGAGCTGTCTGGGCTGCCCGCCGATGAGTCCGGGGGCGAGCTCGGGTCAGCACCGGCATGAAGGCGAAGAACCTGGGCCAGCTCTACGACCTCCCCCTCCTCGAGTGGGCCGACCTCGAAGCGCGGCTGGAAGCGGGACTCAGCCAGGCGCCCGGCACGGGCGGGCCGAACCGGCACACCTGCTGGCTGACCACCGTGGACGCGGACGGCGCCCCGCACGTGACGGGCGTCGGGGCGCTCTGGGTCGACGGCTCGTTCTGGTTCGAGACCGGGGCCTCGACGCGCAAGGCCCGCAACATCGCGCGCGACCCGCGCTGCGCGCTGAGCACCTCGACCGAGGACTTCGACCTGGTGGTCGAGGGCACCGCGGCCCCGGTGACCGATCCCGAGACCGTCGCGAGCCTGGCGGCGAGGTGGGCCGCCGGCGGCTGGCCCGCCCGGCCCGACGAGACCGGTAGGGCGTTGACCGCGGAGTTCAGCGCTCCCTCGGCCGGTCCCCCGCCGTGGACGGTCTACCGGATCACAGCGACGGCGATGACCGCCCTGGCCACCACCGGCGCCGGCGGCGCGACCCGCTGGACGGCGTAGGCCGGCGCGCCCCGCCTCGAGCGCACAGGGACATTTCGGGGAAGCGGACGGCCACAACTGTCAGCTGGAGGGGTGATGTTCCGGCCCTCCCGCTGACAGTTTCGCCGGTCGCCCGGCCAAACTGCCGCCCACCTCACCCAGCCCAGGGCCCCTCCGGCGCCCGGACCCGGGCCTCGTCGGCCTCCTGGTCGGTGAGCTTCTCCTGGCTCTGGCGCTCGGCCTCGACGCGGCGGAGGTAGTGGTCGACCTCCTCCTCGAGCCGGGCGGCGTCCCAGCCGAGCTCGGCGGCCATCAGCTCGGCGGCGGGGCGGGCGGCGAGGGTGCCGCGGTCGAAGGTCTCGATGGAGAGCCGGGTGCGGCGGGTCAGCACGTCGTCGAGGTGGCGGGCGCCCTCGTGGGTCACCGCGTAGACCACCTCGGCCGACAGGTAGTCCTCGCCCCCGGGCAGGGGCTGGGCGAGCTCGGGGCGCGCGGCGATCAGCTCCAGGACCTCGTCGACGAGGCCGCCGTAGCGGCCGAGCAGGTGGTCGACGCGCGCGATCTCCAGGCCGCTGGCCCGGGCCAGGGCGACGCGCTGGCGGGTGCGGGCCTCGAACCCGGTGGCGCCGAGCAGCGGCACCCGGCCGGTGATCGACGCCGGCACGTCACCGTCGAGGTACGGCAGGGCCGCGTCGACGGCGTCGCGGGCCATCACCCGGTAGGTGGTCAGCTTGCCACCGGCGATCATCACCAGCCCGGGAGCCGGGACCGCGACGGTGTGCTCCCGCGAGATCTTCGAGGTCGGCTCGGTGGCGCCGCGCAGCAGCGGTCGCAGCCCGGCGTACACCCCCTCGACGTCGGCGTGGTCGAGCGGCGTGCGCAGCAGCTTGTTGACGTGCTCGAGCACGTAGTCGATGTCGCGCCGCGAGGCGGCCGGGTGGGCGAGGTCGAGCTCCCAGGGCGTGTCGGTGGTGCCGAGGATCCAGTGCCGCCCCCACGGGATCACGAACAGCACCGAGGACTCGGTGCGCGTGATGAAGCCGGACTCGCTGCGGATGCGGTCGCGGGGTACGACGAGGTGGACGCCCTTGCTCGCCTCGACGTCGAGCGCGCCCACGACCCCCCGACATGTCCTGGATCTCGTTGGTCCACACGCCGCCGGCGTTCACGACGACCTGCGCACGCACCTCGATCTCGCGGTCGTTCTCGAGGTCCTCGACGCGGGCGCCGACGACCCGGCCGCCCTCGCGCAGGAAGCCGACGACCCGGGTGCGGGAGGCCATGTGGGCGCCGAGGTCGGCCGCCGTACGGGCGATGGTCAGCACCAGGCGGGCGTCGTCGACCTGGCAGTCGTAGTACTGGATCGCGCCGGTGAGGTCGTCGGTGCGCAGGTCGGGGGCGACGCGCGCCAGTCCACGCCGCATGAGGTGGCGGTGCCGCGGGACGCCCATGCCGCCGTGCTGGCCGGGACCGAGCGCGGAGCCCACGGCGGCCATCGCGTCGTAGAGCAGCAGTCCGGCACCGACGTACGGTCGCTCCCAGGTGTGGCGCAGCGGGAACAGGAACGGCACCGGGCGGACGAGGTGCGGCGCGAGGTGGGTGAGCAGCAGTCCGCGCTCCTCCAGCGCCTCGCGCACCAGGGCGAAGTCGAGCATCTCGAGGTAGCGCAGGCCGCCGTGCACGAGCTTGGAGGAGCGCGAGGAGGTGCCGCTGGCGTAGTCGCGCTGCTCGACCAGGGCGACCGACAGGCCGCGCGAGACCGCGTCCAGCGCGACGCCGGACCCGACCACGCCACCGCCGACGACGAGGACGTCGACCGGCTCGCGGCCCATCGCCTCGAGCGCACGCGCGCGGGAGCCGGGTCCGAGATCGGCGGTCACTGCCATCGTGGGTTCCTCAACCGGGAGAGTCCTACTGGAGACGACGACCTCGATGCGCTGGAACTCCTTGAGCTCGGTGTAGCCGGTCGTCGCCATCGCGCGGCGCAGCGCACCGATCAGGTTCATCGTGCCGTCGGCGACGTGGGAGGGGCCGAACAGGATCTCCTCGAGCGTGCCGACCGCGCCGAACTGCACGCGCTCGCCGCGCGGGCAGCTCCGGGTGGTGGGCCTCGGCGCCCCAGTGGAACCCCTGCCCGGGCGCGTCGGTCGCCCGAGCCAGCGGCGAGCCGATCATCACGGCGTCGGCGCCGCAGGCGATCGCCTTGGCGATGTCGCCGCTGCGACCGATCGAGCCGTCGGCGATGACGTGCACGTAGCGGCCGCCGGACTCGTCCATGTAGTCGCGGCGCGCGGCGGCCACGTCGGCGACGGCGCTGGCCATCGGCACCGCGACGCCGAGCACCGTGCGCGTCGTGTGCGCCGCTCCCCCGCCGAAGCCGACGAGCACGCCCGCGGCGCCGGTGCGCATCAGGTGCAGCGCCGCCTGGTGGGTGGCGCAGCCGCCGACGATGACGGGCACGTCGAGCTCGTAGATGAACTCCTTGAGGTTCAGCGGCTCGGCCTGGCCGCTGACGTGCTCGGCGCTGACCGTGGTGCCGCGGATGACGAACATGTCGACGCCCGCGTCGACCACGGTCTTGGCGAACTCCTTGGTCCGCTGGGGGCTCAGGCTGCCGGCCACGGTCACGCCCGCGTCGCGCACCTGGCGGATCCGCTCGGTGATCAGCTCGGCCCGGATCGGCTGCGGTGTAGATCTCCTGCATGCGGCGTACCGCGTCTGGGCCCGGTCAGGGCGGCCACCTCGGCGAGCAGGTCGCTCGGGTCGTCGTACCGGGTCCAGAGGCCCTCGAGGTTGAGCACGCCCAGGCCGCCGTAGCTGCCCGAAGGCGATCGCGGTCTCCGGCGACATCACCGAGTCCATCGGCGCCGCGAGGATCGGCAGCTCGAACCGGTAGGCGTCGATCTGCCAGGCCGTCGAGACCTCCTCGGGGTCGCGCGTGCGGCGGCTCGGGACGATCGCGATGTCGTCGAAGGAGTAGGCCCGGCGGCCGCGCTTGGCGCGGCCGATCTCGATCTCAGTCACCGGCTGAGTCTGTCAGATCCAGGTACATCACGTGCAGATCGGCGTACTCCCCCGACGGCAGCCGGAACGCACCCGGCACCAGGCCGATCGTCTCGAAGCCGAGGTCGTGCCACAGGCGTACGGCGGAGGTGTTGGTCGCGACGACGGCGTTGAACTGGATGCCGCGGAAGCCGTGCGAGCGGTGCCACTCGACCATGTGCTCGGCCAGGGCGCGACCGACGCCACGCCCGCGGGCCGCCGAGCCGACCATGAAGCTCGCGGTGCCGACGTGCGCCCCCTGCGCCGGACGGTTGGGCCCCATCTTGGACGTGCCGACGACGCGACCGCTGTCGTCGAGGGCGACCTCGTTGTGCTGGCCGGTCCAGAACGCGCGGGTCTCCTCGACGGAGGCGGGCACGTCCATGGAGTAGGTCGCGCCGGCGGTGGCGACCTCGACGACGATGTCGTGCACGTGCGGCCAGTCGCCCTCCTCGAGCGGCCGCAACAGTGGGCTCAGCGGTGGGCTCAGCGCCACGAGTAGTTGGGCGCCTCGGCGGTGATCTGCACGTCGTGCGGGTGGCTCTCCTTGAGCCCGGCCGACGTGATCCGCACGAACCGGCCCTTCGCGCGCAGCTCGGCGACGTTGCGCGCACCGACGTAGAACATCGACTGGTGGAGCCCGCCGATCAGCTGGTGGGCGACGGCCGCGAGCGGGCCGCGGTAGGCCACCTGGCCCTCGATCCCCTCGGGGACGATCTTGTCGTCGCTGGCGACGTCGGCCTGGAAGTAGCGGTCCTTGGAGTAGGACTGCTTGCCGCGGCTCGACATCGCGCCGAGCGAGCCCATGCCGCGGTAGGACTTGTACTGCTTGCCGTTGACGAAGACGAGCTCGCCCGGGCTCTCCTCGCACCCGGCGAGCAGCGAGCCGAACATCACCGACTCGGCGCCGGCGACGAGCGCCTTGGCGATGTCGCCGGAGTACTGCAGGCCGCCGTCGGCGATGAGCGGGTACGCCGGCCGGGCCGCACGCCAGCGCGGCGTCGTAGATCGCGGTGACCTGCGGGACGCCGACGCCGGCCACGACGCGCGTGGTGCAGATCGAGCCCGGGCCGACACCGACCTTGACCGCGTCGACGCCGGCGTCGACGAGCGCCTGGGCGCCCTCACGGGTGGCGACGTTGCCGCCGATGATCTCGACGTGCCTGGTCGCCGGGTCCTCCTTGAGCCGCCGGACCATGTCGAGCAGCAGCCGCGCGTGGCCGTGGGCGGTGTCGACCACGAGCACGTCGACCCCGGCCTCGACGAGGGTGGTGGCGCGCTGCCAGGCCTCGCCGAAGTAGCCGACGGCGGCGCCGACCAGCAGCCGGCCGTGGGAGTCGTTGGAGGCCAGCGGGAACTGCTCGGACTTCACGAAGTCCTTGACCGTGATCAGGCCGGCCAGGCGGCCGCTCTCGTCGACGATCGGCAGCCGCTCGCGCTTGTGCTTGCGCAGCAGCGCGGTCGCGTCCTCGCGGGAGATGCCGACCGGCGCGGTGATCAGCGGCATCGGCGTCATCACCTCGTCGACCTTGGTGCTGGCCCACTCCGCGACCGGGGTGAAGCGCAGGTCGCGGTTGGTGATGATGCCGAGCAGGCGGTCGTCGACGTCGACGACGGGGAGGCCGGAGACGCGGTACTCGCCGCAGCGCTGGTCGAGCTCCTCGAGGGTGGCGTCGGGGCCGATCGTCACCGGGTTGGAGATCATCCCGGTCTGGGTCCGCTTGACCAGGTCGACCTGGTAGGCCTGGTCCTCGATCGACAGGTTGCGGTGCAGGATGCCGATGCCGCCCTGGCGAGCCATCGCGATGGCCATCCGCGACTCGGTGACGGTGTCCATGGCGCTGGAGACCAGCGGGGTGCGCAGGGTGAGGTTGCGGGTCAGCCGCGTGGTGGTGTCCACCTCGCTGGGGATGACGTCGGTCTCGCCCGGCAGCAGCAGGACGTCGTCGTAGGTGAGCCCGAGGGCCGCGAACTTCTCGGGTACCTCTGACATGCACCGACCTTCCGGCTCGTGACGGATCCCCAGTCTAACGAGCCAGCCCGAGCTCAGCGCACCCGCGCCGTGAGGGTGACACGGGCCTGCAGCAACCCGTCGGCCGAGCTGCACCCGCGGCCGGTAGCCGGCGCTGCTGAGCCAGGCGACCACGGCCTCGTCGCCGGCGGGCGCCAGCATCACCAGCTCGCCGGCCCCGCCGTGCATGGGCGAGGGCCGCAGCCCGGACGAGGAGCCCGGTGCCGATGCCGAGGCGGCGCCAGGCCGGTGCCACGTCGACGCCCAGCTCCCAGGCCGGACCGTCCTTCGGACCGTCGAACGAGGCGGCCCCCACGACGTGCCGCCGACCCGGGCCAGGACGCCCGATCCGGTCACGTCGTACTCCACGCTGCTCCCGGGACCTCGAGGCGGCGTGGTCCCGCCCCTTCGGCGAGGCAGCGCAGGGCCTCGGCGCGGGAGTGCTCGGTGGCGCTCCACTTCTCCGGGTGCGGGCCGAGCAGCTTCTCCAGCACGACGGGGAGCAGCTCGGGTGCCGGGATCACGTCGTGCGCGGCCGCCAGCCAGCGGGTGGGCTGGTCGATCAGGTCGTGAGTGGTGCAGGGTTCGACGCTCACCTCGTCCCCACCTGCACCACTCACGAGCTCGGCGACCGCCGCAGCGGTCCAGTCCTCGGGCCGCTGACCACCAGCTCGTCGGTGACCCGACCGAGGTCCGGGAAGATCTGCAGCCCGAGGATGTTCAGCCCGGCCTCGCCGCACCGCGCCGCCAGGTCGGCCAGCGCCCCCGGTCGCTCGTGCAGGGAGGCCCGGACCCGGTAGAACATGCCGACACTGTGGACGCGCAGTGTTGCGAGCCGACTGCGCTTGTGTTTCCGGGAGGTCACAGCAGACTGGGCGGATGGCTCCGGAGCCGGCCAGCTCGGTGGCGGCAGCGTTCGAGGCGGCCCCGCGAGGCGGCTTCCTGCGCCGGGCGTCGCGCTACCGGACGTCGTACGACGGACCACTGCCGATCGGTCACGGCCAGACCAACTCCCAGCCGCGGGCCGTGCGGTCGATGCTCGAGCTGCTCGACGTGCGTCCCGGCCAGCGTGTCCTCGACGTCGGGGCCGGGTCCGGGTGGACCACGGCGCTGCTCGCGCACCTGACCGGCCCCGGCGGGCAGGTGCGTGGTGTCGAGCTGGAGCCGGACCTGGTGCGGTTCGGGGCGGCGAACCTCGCTCGCTGCGACGTGCCGTGGGCGAGCATCCGCGAGGCCGAGCCGGGCGTCCTCGGGATCCCGGACGAGGCGCCGTACGACCGCATCCTGGTCTCGGCCAACGCCCGGGAGCTGCCCGAGCAGCTCGTGGAGCAGCTGGCCGACGGCGGCCGGATGGTGATCCCGGTGGCCAGCACGATGCTGCTCGTCGAGCGCAGCGGCGAGGAGGTCCGCGAGTCGCGGCACGGGAGCTACCGCTTCGTCCCCCTGCGCTGAGCGGCGTACGTCGCTAGACGACGAGGTTGAGCAGGAGCACGAGCACCAGGCCGGTCACCGAGAGGACGGTCTCCATCAGGGACCACGACTTGACGGTCTGTCCGACGGTCAGCCCGAAGTACTCCTTGACCAGCCAGAAGCCAGCATCGTTGACGAAGGAGAAGAACACCGACCCGCACCCGACCGCGAGCACGACGAGCGACACCTCGGTGGGACCGAGGCCCTGGACGAGGCCCGTCATCAGGCCCGAGGCGGTGATCGTCGCAATGGTCGCGGAGCCGGTCGCCAGGCGGATCAGGACGGCCAGCAGCCAGGCGAGCAGGATCACCGAGATGTTCGCGCTCTTGGCCCAGTCGGCCAGCAGCGTGCCGATCCCGGTGTCGATGAGCACCTGCTTGAAGCCACCGCCGGCACCGACGATCAGGAAGATCCCGGCGATCGGACCCAGGGAGTCGCGCAGCGAGGAGGCGATCGCCTCGCGGTCCATGCCCGAGCCGCGGCCGAAGGTGAACATCGCGACGACCACGGCCAGCAGCAGGGCGATCAGGGGGTTGCCGATGGCGTCGAAGAACTGCTGGACGCGGTTGGTGTCGTCGTCGATCGCGATGTCGGCGACGGCCTTGGCCATCATCAGCACGACCGGCAGCAGCACCGTGGCCAGGGTGATCGCGAAGGCGGGACGACGTCCTTCGTGCTCGTCCTCGCGCCGGTCGAAGAGGCTGGGTGGCGCGACGTCGACCCAGCGCCCGGCCAGCTTGCCGAACAGCGGACCGGCGACGATGACGGTGGGGATCGCGACGACGATGCCGAGGATCAGCGTGCGGCCGAGGTCGGCGTGCAGGGTGTCGATGGCCAGCAGCGGGCCGGGGTGCGGTGGCACCAGGCCGTGCATCGCCGAGAGCCCCGCGAGCGTCGGGATCCCGACGGTGATGATCGACATCTCGGCGCGCCGGGCGACGAGGTAGATCACCGGCATCAGCAGCACCAGGCCGATCTCGAAGAACATCGGCAGCCCGATGATCGCGCCGACGCCCGGCCATCGCCCACGGGAGCGCGGCGCGGGAGGCCCGGCCGACGATCGTGTCGACGATCTGGTCGGCTCCCCCGCTGTCGGCGAGGAGCTTGGCGAACATCGCGCCCAGCGCGATCAGTGCTCCGACCGACGCTGACGTCGTACCGAAGCCGGTGGAGAAGCTGGTGATCACGTCGTTGATGTTCTGGCCGGCGACGAGGCCGACCACGAGGCTGCCGAAGGTCAGCGCCAGGAACGGGTGCACCTTGAGCCAGGTGATCAGCACGACGATGACCGCGATGCCGAGCAGGGCGGCGGTGACGAGCTGCCCTCCGGCCGCGACGGGCTGGGTCAGGTCGGAAGCGGCGAGCGGGATCATGGCAATCACCTCGGCTGGTCGGGGTGCTGGTCCACGTACCCCTGGACGATGGCATCGATGCCCTGGTCGACGTCGATCACGACGCCGTGCTCCTCGGGGGCGAGCGGCTCGAGCGTGGCGAACTGGGAGTCCAGGAGCGAGGCCGGCATGAAGTGGCCGGGCCGGCTCGCCTGCCGCCGGGCGATCACCTCACGGGTGCCGTCGAGGTGCACGAGCTCGAGGCGCGGCGCGTGCCCTCGCAGCTGGTCGCGGTAGGCCCGCTTGAGCGCCGAGCAGCTCATCACCCCGCCGCTCGCGTCGTGGTCGGCCAGCCACTCCCCGACCGCGTCGAGCCACGGACGCCGGTCGTCGTCGTCGAGCGCGTGCCCCGCGGCCATCTTGGCGATGTTCGCCGCGGGGTGCAGGTCGTCGGCGTCCTCGAACGGGACACCGAGCCGCTGCGCCAGCGCCGCCCCCACGGTCGACTTCCCCGACCCGGAGACCCCCATCACCACGACGAGCGGGTGGTGTCATGTGGTCCTCCGGATGACGGCGCAGTCTCCCAGGTCAAGATCCCATGTTGGCCGCCGTACGGGGCTGCACAAGCAAACTGCCTCTTCACACATATTGCAACCTGTGCGAAGAGGCAGTTGGGTTCTCTAACTTGGGAAACCGATCCTCAGACCGGCCCGACCTCAGTGGCCGTGACCGTGCCCGTGGCCGTGACCGGCGGCGGGCTCGTCGTCCTCCTCGGGGGCCTCGACGACCAGGGTCTCGGTCGTCAGCAGCATGCCGGCGATCGAGCTGGCGTTGGTCAGCGCGGACTTGGTCACCTTGACCGGGTCGAGCACGCCCTGGGGCACGAGGTCGCCGTACTCCTGCGTCGCGGCGTTGTAGCCGTTGCCGACGCCGAGCTCGCGGACCTTGGCCACCACGACCGCACCCTGCTCGCCGCCGTTCTCGGCGATCCAGCGCAGCGGCTGGTCGGCGGCGCGGCGGACGATGCGCACGCCCGTGGCCTCGTCGCCGGTCAGGCCGAGGTCACCGTCGAGCGCGGAGACGGCGTGCACGAGGGCGGAGCCGCCACCGGCGACGATGCCCTCCTCGATCGCGGCGCGCGTCGCGGAGACGGCGTCCTCGATGCGGTGCTTCTTCTCCTTCAGCTCCACCTCGGTGGCGGCACCGACCTTGACGACGCAGACGCCGCCGGCGAGCTTGGCGAGGCGCTCCTGGAGCTTCTCGCGGTCCCAGTCGGAGTCGGTGTTCTCGATCTCGGCCTTGATCTGGTTGACGCGACCGTTGACCTCGTCGGTCTTGCCGCCGCCCTCGACGATCGTGGTGTTGTCCTTGGTCACCACGACGCGACGGGCGGTGCCGAGCACGTCGAGGCCGACCTGGTCGAGCTTGAGGCCGACCTCGGGCGAGACGACCTGGCCACCGGTCAGGGTCGCGATGTCCTGCATCATCGCCTTGCGGCGGTCACCGAAGGCCGGGCTCTTCACCGCGACGGCGTTGAAGGTGCCGCGGATCTTGTTGACCACCAGCGTCGAGAGCGCCTCGCCCTCGACGTCCTCGGAGAGGATGAACAGCGGCTTGCCGGCGGCGATGACCTTCTCGAGCAGCGGCAGCAGCTCGGAGATCGCCGAGATCTTGCCCTGGTTCAGCAGGATGAAGGGGTCGTCGAGGACGGCCTCCATCGACTCCTGGTCGGTGACGAAGTACGGCGAGAGGTAGCCCTTGTCGAACTGCATCCCCTCGGTGAACTCCAGCTCGGTGCCCATGGTGTTGGACTCCTCGACGGTGATCACGCCGTCCTTGCCGACCTTGTCGAAGGCCTCGGCGAGCAGGTCGCCGATCACCTCGTCGCGGCTCGACACGGTCGCGACGGCGGCCATGTCGGCGCGGTCGTCGACGTCGCGCGCGGCCTTCGAGAGCGCGTCGTTGACGGCCTCGGTGGCCTTGTCCATGCCGCGCTTGAGCGACATCGGGTTGGCACCGGCGGCCACGGCGCGCAGGCCCTCGTGGACCATCGCCTGGGCCAGCACGGTCGCCGTGGTGGTGCCGTCACCGGCGACGTCGTTGGTCTTGGTGGCGACCTCCTTGGTGAGCTGGGCACCGAGGTTCTCGAACGGGTCGTCGAGCTCGATCTCACGCGCGACGGTGACACCGTCGTTGGTGATGGTCGGCGCGCCCCACTTCTTGTCGAGCACCACGTAGCGGCCACGCGGGCCGAGGGTCACCTTGACGGCGTTGGCGAGCTTGTCGACGCCGCGCTCGAGGCTGCGGCGGGCATCCTCGTCGAACTCCAGGATCTTGGGCATGCAGTCACTCCTCTAGAAACGCAGTCGAGTGCTCACGTGGACCGCCGGAGGGCAGCCACCTGAGCACTCGACGCGAGCGAAATCAGGAAACGATCGCGAGGACGTCGCGGGCGGAGAGGATCAGGAACTCGTCACCGGAGTACTTGACCTCGGTGCCGCCGTACTTGCTGTAGATGACCTTGTCGCCGACGGCGACGTCCATCGGGATGCGCTCGTCGCCGTCCTCGTTGAAGCGGCCGGGGCCGACGGCGACGACCTCGCCCTCCTGCGGCTTCTCCTTGGCGGTGTCGGGGATGACCAGGCCGGACGCCGTGGTCTCCTCCGCGTCGAGCGGCTTGACGAGGATCCGGTCCTCGAGGGGCTTGATGTTGACCGACACGTGCGTCGACCTCCACTTTCCAGGCGTTGATGTTGTTGGCTGCGCTGAGTCTTGGTTCTTGTGCGTTGGCACACTCCCAGGGAGAGTGCCAACTCAGAAACTAGCACTCAGCCCCAGGGAGTGCCAGACGAGGTCCTCTCCTGGTTCGGGGCGACGTAGCGGCAGGTCGGGGGGCTGCGAGACTGGTCGCGATGAGCGAGTTCCCGCACGAGCGGCAGGCGGCGGCGGGGACGGCGGCACCGGCCGAGGTCGCGCAGAGCCGGCCGACCCCGGCCGCTGGATCGCGCTGCTGGTCTGCTGCAGCGCCCTGTTCATGACGCTGCTCGACGTCAGCGTCACCAACGTGGCCCTGCCCTCGATCGGCGATGCCACCGGAGCAGGTTCCTCCGAGCTCCAGTGGGTGATCAGCGGCTACACCCTGGCCTTCGGGCTGGTGCCGGTGCTGGCCGGACGCCTCGGCGACGACCACGGCCGGCGGCGGATGTTCCAGATCGGCGTCGGCGGGTTCGCCGTGACCAGCGCCCTCGCGGGCTCGCCCCGACGGCCGGGCTCCTGATCGCGATGCGGGTGCTCCAGGGCATCGCCGGCGGGCTGATCAACCCTCAGGTCTCCGGCCTCGTCCAGCAGATGTTCCGCGGCGCCGAGCGCGGCCGCGCCTTCGGCGCCCTCGGCACGACCGTCGGCCTCGGCACGGCGCTGGGCCCGCTGGTCGGTGGCAGCCTCATCGCGCTCGGCGGGCCCGACGTACGGCTGGCGGCTGATCTTCTTCGTCAACGTGCCCGTCGGCCTCGTCGTGATCGCGCTCGCGCGGAGGTTCCTGCCCGACCCGCCAGCCGGCCGGCACCGGCTCGACGTGATCGGCTCGCTGATGCTGGGCTCGGCCACCTTCTGCGTGCTGCTCGCGGCGGTCGAGTACCACGCCATCGGCCCGCGGCTGCTTCTGCTCGCCGTGCCGACCGTGGGGTTGCTGGCCCTGTTCCTGCGTCGCGAGCGCCGGCTGACCCGTGAGCGCAAGGACCCGCTGGTCGACCTCAGGCTGTTCCGTCGGCCGTCCTACACCGCCGGCGTCCTGCTCGCGCTGGCGTTCTTCCCCGCCCAGGCGGGCCTGCCGCTGGTGCTGGCGCTCTACTTCCAGCGTGGCCTCGGCTACACCGCCTTGGCCTCGGCCGGCGGCGTCACGGCCTTCGCGGTGGGCAGCGCCGTCGGCGCCCAGACGGCCGGTCGGTTCGTGAGCCGGTTCGGGCGCCCGATGGTGGTCGCCTCGACCGCCGTCTTCGGCCTCGGCGCGATCGCCATGGCCCTGGTCGCGTCGTCGGACCCGACGCAGCACGCCGCACTCCTCCTGGCCGGTCCGTTGTTCGTGATGGGGCTCGGCAGCGGGCGCTTCATCACCCCCAACCAGACGCTGACCCTGATGGACGTCGATCCCCTCGTGGGCAGCACGGCGGGAGGTGTCCTGCAGACCGCCCAGCGGGTCGGGCTCGCCGTGGGCCAGGCCGTCATCGGTGCGGTGTTCTTCGGCGCGATCGCCAGTGGTGGTGCCGCGGCGTACTCCCACGGTCTCGTCGTCGCGGCGTGTGCCGCCCTCTGCTTCGTCGCGGTCGCCCTCGTGGTCGGGATCTCCGAGGTCGTCCGGGGGGCGCGGACCGCATGAGTGCCGCGCGAAGGCCGCTGGCGATGGCCCTCGGCCTCGCCCTGCTGGCTCCCGTCGTCGGCGAGTTCCTGCTCGGGAACACGCCGATCTCCCAGATCTCGGGCTCTTCTTCCTGTACCTCCCGCTGTACGGCGCCGGCGCCGTGCTGGTGCGCGAGTCCGGACGACGGCTCGGTGGGTGGCGCGCGATCGTCCCGTTCGCCGCGTCGTACGCACTCGTCGAGGAGGCCCTCGTCGACCAGATGGTCTTCAACCCCGGCTACCTGGGGCTCGGGTCCTTCGACGGGTACGGCGACATCCCTGGTCTCGGGATCAGCGGCACGCTGGTGGTCTACAGCCTGGCCCTGCACACGGTGTGGAGCATCTGCGTTCCCATCGCGATCGTCGAGGCCTTCGACCCGACCCCGACCGAACCCTGGCTGGGACGACGCGGGGTCGTGGTCGTCGCCGGCATCTTCGTCATGGGTTGCGTGGGTCTCGGTGCCATGCAGGCGACGAGCCAGCACTTCATGGGCTCACCACTCCAGTTCGCGGTATCCGCGCTGGTCGTGGTCGCCCTCGCCCTGCTCGGGATCCTCTGGGGACGGCGCGACGAGCCACCGCCGGCAGGCGCGGGCACGCCGCCTCGACCGCTCGTCGTCGGGGTGCTCGAGCTTCCTGCTCACCAGCGCCTACTGGTTCGGCAGCGGCGTCCCGGGGCTGCTCCTGCAGATCGTCTGGCTGGCGCTGCTGGTCGCCGTCGCCGTCGTCCTGGTGCGGCGCTGGTCCCGCCGGCCGGGCTGGGACGGGCGGCACCGACTGGCGCTCGCCGCCGGTGCGGTCGCCACCTACGGCACCTGGTTCGGCCCCGCGCAGGCCGTGGAGGCCGGCACCGGACCCGTCGAGATCCTGGCCGGTGCGCTGGTCTTCGGCATCGTCGTCCTCGTCACCGTCGTGCTGCGGCGCACGCTCGCTGCGATCCGCATCCGACGGCATGAGCGGCCTCAGAGGTGCTGCTTCTCCGCACCGATGGTGGTGTCGTCGCCGTGGCCGGTGTGCACGACGGTGTCGTCGGGGAGCGCGAACAGCACGGTCGCGGATCGACTGCTTGATCACGTCCTCGTCGCTGTAGGAGCGGCCGGTCGCGCCCGGGCCGCCCTGGAACAGGGTGTCGCCGGTGAAGACGCAGGCGAGGTCCTCGACGTACAGGCACACCGCGCCCGGCGCGTGGCCCGGGGTGTGCAGCACCCGCACGGTGGTGCCACCGACGGCGATCGTCTGGTCGTCGGTGAGGTCGACGTCCCAGAGGTGGTCGGTGTGGGTCAGCTCCCACAGCGGGCGGTCGTCGGGGTGCAGGAGGATCGGCGCGACCACCTGCTCGCGCAGAGCCGGTGCCACCCGCACGTGGTCGTCGTGGGCGTGGGTGCACACGATCGCCTTGACCTTGCGGCCGCCCACGACCGCGAGGATGTCGTCGACGTCGTGCGGCGCGTCGATGACCAGGCACTCGTCGTCGTCGCCGATCACCCAGATGTTGTTGTCGACGTCGAAGGTCTGCCCGTCGAGCGAGAACGTGCCGCTGCTGACGGCGTGGTCGATGCGCACCGAGCTCATGGCCCGACCCTACGCAGCAGTGGCACCGCGACGAGCAGCCCGATGCCTGCTCCCACCACGTCGGCGAGAGAGTCGTGCCAGTCTCCGTCGCGGTCGATCGGCAGCACCGCCTGCAGCACCTCGCTGAGGACGGCGTAGCCGATCAGCCCGATCGCCAGCGGCAGCAGCGGTACGCCGGCCAGGCGACCGGTCAACGCCAGCGCGGCGAACAACGTCGCGTGCACCAGCTTGTCGTTGACGTCGACCGAGGGCGTGTCCGAGCCGGGCGAGAAGAGCACCACCAGCGAGATCGCACAGACAGCGACGAACAGTGCCCTCAGAAGATCACCACGGAGCGCAGCACGTCGCCCCCGTGCATCTTCTCGAAGGCCGCCTCCACGTCACCGAGGCCGATCTCCTCGGTCACGAACGCGTCGAGGTCGAGCCGGCCCTGCTGGTAGAGGTCCACGAGCATCGGGAAGTCGCGGCTGGGCAGGCAGTCGCCGTACCAGCTCGACTTCAACGAGCCACCACGGCCGAAGACGTCGATCAGCGGGATGTCGGGGAGCTGCATGTCGGGGGTGGGCACGCCGACCAGCACGACCGTGCCGGCCAGGTCGCGGGCGTAGAAGGCCTGCTTCCAGGTCTCGGGCCGTCCGACCGCGTCGATCACGACGTCGGCGCCGAAGCCGCCGGTCAGCTCCTGGATCGCCGTGACGGGGTCGGTGTCCTTGCTGTTCACGGTGTGCGTCGCACCGAGCTTGCCGGCGGTCTCGAGCTTGCGAGCGTCGATGTCCACCGCGATGATCCTCGACGCTCCGGCGAGGGCGGACCCGGCCACCGCGGCCGCTCCGACACCGCCGCAGCCGATCACCGCGACGCTCGTGCCGCGGCCCACGTTGCCGGTGTTGATGGCGGCGCCCAGGCCGGCCATCACGCCGCAGCCGAGCAGTCCGACCGCCGCCGCTCGCGCCGACGGGTCCACCTTGGTGCACTGGCCGGCCGCGACCAGGGTCTTCTCGGCGAACGAGCCGATGCCGAGCGCCGGCGAGAGCTCGGTGCCGTCCTCCAGCGTCATCTTCTGGGTGGCGTTGTGGGTGGCGAAGCAGTACCAGGGCTCGCCGCGGGAGCACGCCCGGCACTCACCGCAGACCGCGCGCCAGTTGAGCACCACGAAGTCGCCGGGCTCGACGTCGGTGACGCCCTCTCCGACCGCCTCCACGACGCCCGCAGCCTCGTGACCCAGCAGGAACGGGAAGTCGTCGTTGATGCCGCCCTCGCGGTAGTGCAGGTCGGTGTGGCAGACCCCGCACGCCTGCACCTTCACCAGCGCCTCACCGGGACCGGGGTCGGGCACCAACACCGTGACGAGCTCGACCGGCTCACCCTTCGCGCGGGCGATGACGCCCTGGACCTGGTGCATGCTGCCTCCCGCTGGATCTGCCCTGTGGTGCTGGTGGGGCCAACCTAGGCCACGACCTGGGTGACCGGCATCGAGGAGTCGGCAGGCAGGTCGAGATGCGACGGCGTCAGCCCGCGCACCACCATCTCCGAGCCCAGCGCGGCCACCATGGCGCCGTTGTCCGTGCAGAGCCCGGGGCGCGGCACGCGCACGCGGATGCCGTACGTCGAGGCGCGCTCCTGGGCCAGCACGCGGAGCCGCGAGTTCGCTGCGACGCCGCCGCCGATCAGGATGTCCTCGATCCCCTGCGAGCGCGCGGCGTCGACGGCCTTGCGGGTCAGGACGTCGCAGACCGCCTCCTGGAACGAGGCGGCGACGTCGGCCACGGGCACCGGCTCGCCGGACTCCTCGCGCGCCTGCACCCAGCGGGCGACCGCCGTCTTCAGGCCGGAGAAGGAGAAGTCGAAGCGGTGCCGCTCCAGGTCTCGTCCTGAGGTGAGCCCGCGCGGGAAGTCGATCGCCACGGACGAGCCCGAGGTCGCCGCCCGGTCGATGTGCGGGCCGCCCGGGAACGGCAGCCCCAGCAGGCGCGCGACCTTGTCGAACGCCTCGCCGGCCGCGTCGTCGATCGTCGATCCCAGCGGCTCGACCGAGGTGGTGACGTCGTCGACACGGAGCAGCGAGGAGTGGCCGCCGGAGACGAGGAGCGCCAGGCACGGATCGGGCAGGGGCCCGTGCTCGAGCTGGTCGACGGCGACGTGGGCGGCCAGGTGGTTCACGCCGTAGAGCGGCTTGCCCAGCCCGATCGCCAGCGCCTTGGCCGCTGCGACGCCGACCAGCAGCGCGCCGGCCAGGCCGGGGCCGGCGGTGACGGCGAGGGCGTCGACGTCGTCGAGTGCGATCCCGGCCGTCTCGCAGGCCCGCTCGAGGGTCGGCACCATGGCCTCGAGGTGGGCGCGCGAGGCCACCTCGGGCACCACACCGCCGAACCGGGCGTGCTCCTCCACCGACGAGGCGACGGCGTCGGCCAGCAGCGTCTGCCCCCGCACGATGCCCACCCCGGTCTCGTCGCACGAGGTCTCGATGCCCAGGACGAGCGGTTGGTCGGCCACGACGCCATGATGCCCGGCCCTTCGAGACGGGCCTTGACGGCCCTCCTCAGGGACTCTCTGGGTTAGGTTGCCGGGGTCGACTCATCCGTCTCGGGAGCAGGTCACATGCCGACACGCACGTCCGTCCTCGCCGCCACGACCGCCGCGCTGGCCCTGGCGATCACGGCCGCACCGGCCCGCGCCGACACGACGCTCGCACCTCGCACGCACTTCACGATGGCGCCCGACGGCTCCAGCGGCCGGACGCAGGGCGGCGAGGGCATCCCCAACATCGACTCGGTGAAGTCGACGATCCGCACCTACTACGGCTCGCCCACCAGCGGTCCCGGGGTCGGCATCGCGGACAAGCACGCCTCGCCGTACATCACCCAGATGACGCGGATCCTCGACCACGAGTCGCGCTACCTGCACCGAGCGAAGAAGCGCGCACACCGGCACCACCAGCGGGCCGCGATCGTCTTCGACGCCGACGACACCACGCTGTGGACCTACGACATGGAGGACGCGGCGATGCACTTCAGCTTCGACCCGGTCCTGCAGAACCAGTGGGTGCAGGACGAGCGCTTCCCCGCCACCCCGCGCATGGTCCGCTTCGTCAACCGCGCCAAGCGGATGGGCTTCAAGGTCTTCGGCCTGACCGGTCGCAACGACGACCAGAAGCGGGCGACGCTCGGCAACCTGCACAAGGTCGGCTACCGCGCCTTCACCTCGACACACGTTCTTCACCAAGTGGACGGGCGTGGGCGCGAGCCAGCAGCCGTCCTACATCCACTGCGCGGGCGCGACGTGCACCACCGCGGAGTACAAGGCCGGCACCCGCAAGCACATCGAGCGGCTCGGCTACCGCATCGTGCTCAACGTGGGCGACCAGTGGAGCGACCTGCAGGGCGGGTACGCCGACCGGGCGCTGAAGCTGCCCAACCCGACGTACTTCCTGCCCAGCCCCGACCTCGACGGCACCGCGCCCGGCCCGCGGTTCTCCCCGCGCACGCACTTCACGATGGCCCCCGACGGGTCCAGCGGCCGGACGCAGGGCGGTGAGGGCATCCCCAACATCGACATCGTGAAGTCGACGATCCGCACGTACTACAACGCCCCCAAGGGCATCGCGGCCACGTCGTCGTCGCCGTACATCAGCGAGATGACGCGCCTGACCGACCAGCTGAAGCCGGGTCTCACCCGCGCATGCACGCAGGCGAGATCCCACGGGAAGAACCCGGCCGTGGTCTTCGACGCCGACGACACCACCCTGTGGACCTACGACATGGAGGACGCGGCGATGCACTTCAACTTCGACCCGGTGCTCCAGGGTCAGTGGGTGCAGGACGAGCGCTTCCCGGCCACGCCGGGCATGCCGGCCGTGGTCGCCGCGGTGCGCGCAGCGGGCTGCACGGTCGTCGGCCTGACCGGTCGCAACGACGGCCAGAAGGCCGCCACCCTCGGCAACCTCACGAAGGTCGGCTACGACGGCTTCAGCGACGCGCTCTTCTTCACCAAGTGGATCTCGGGCAGCACACCCGGCGCCTCGCGCCCGTGGATGGCGGGGACGCCGTGCGCGGACGGTGTGTGCACGACCATCGAGTACAAGTCGCTGACCCGCAGGCACGTCGAGCACGACCTCGGTTACGACGTCGTGGCGAACCTCGGCGACCAGTTCAGCGACCTCATCGGCGGCTCCGCGGACCGGACCGTGAAGGTGCCCAACCCGACCTACTACCTGCCGTGAGGGAACACTAGGAGACATGGACCTGCTCGACGACGCCCGCGCGATGGCCGAGGACCTCGACCGTCTGCGCCAGGAGATCCACCAGGACCCGGAGGTCGGTCTCGACCTGCCTCGCACCCAGGAGAAGGTGCTGCGCGAGCTCGACGGCCTCGGGCTGGAGATCTCCACGGGCACGGCGACCACCTCGGTCACCGCGGTGCTGCGCGGCGGTGCCCGTGACGAGGTCGATCCGCGGACCGTGCTGCTGCGCGCCGACATGGACGCGCTGCCCGTGGCCGAGGACACCGGGCTCGACTTCGCCTCGACCAACGGGGCGATGCACGCGTGCGGCCACGACCTGCACACGGCGAGCCTGATCGGGGGCGCCCGGCTGCTCGCGCAGCACCGTGACGTCCTTCGCGGTGACGTGGTGCTGATGTTCCAGCCAGGCGAGGAGGGCTGGGACGGCGCCGGGGTGATGCTGCGCGAGGGCGTGCTCGACGCGGCGGGACGACGCGTGGACGCGGCGTACGGGACGCACGTCTTCTCCAACATGATCCAGCCGCACCAGTTCGCCAGCCGGCCGGGACCGCTGATGGCCGCGTCGCACGGACTGTTCGTGACCGTGCGTGGTCAGGGCGGGCACGGGTCCACGCCGTACCGCGGCCGCGACCCGATCGCCGCGATGGCCGAGATGATCACCGCACTGCAGACGATGGTCACCCGTCGCTTCGACGTCTTCGACCCCGTCGTGATCACCGTGGGCGTCGTCGAGGGTGGCACCCGGCGCAACATCATCCCCGACACCGCGCGGTTCGAGGCCACGGTGCGCCGCTTCTCCGAGGCCAGCGCCGACAAGCTGCGCACCGGGATCGACGACACGCTGCAGGGCGTCGCGCGGGCACACGGCGTCGACGTCGAGATCGACTACGGCGACGAGTACCCGCTCACCGTCAACGACGCCGCCGAGGTCGAGTTCACCCACGGCGTCGTGGACGAGGTCTTCGGCGCGGGGCGCTACGTCGACCTGCCCGACCCGATCACCGGCTCCGAGGACTTCTCCCGGGTGCTGGCCGCCGTACCCGGAGCGTTCGTGTTCCTCGGCGCCACTCCCCCGGGCCTCGACCCCGAGACCGCCCCCTCCAACCACAGCCCTCGCGCCGACTTCGACCCCACCGTCCTCCCCGAGGAGGCCGCGCTCTACGCCGAGCTCGCGGTGCGCAAGCTGGAGGCGCTCAGCCCCGCGGCCCGCTGATCGGCGGACTCCCAGGGCAGGAAGCGAGGCAACAAAGGTTCCTACCCGGGTGCACCTTCACCCCCGCAGCCCCTGCCGAGCGGGAGGCGGAGGACGGCGGCGGTGGTGCCGTCGGCGTAGTAGCGCTCCCGGCGGTCGATCTCCACGAAGCCCTGGGCCGCGTAGAAGGCCAAGGCGG
The DNA here is from genome assembly GCA_963756045.1 of uncultured Actinomycetota bacterium. Lineage (GTDB taxonomy): Bacteria > Actinomycetota > Actinomycetes > Propionibacteriales > Nocardioidaceae > Marmoricola. Next base: position 83,301 of record CAVWML010000001.1, on the reverse strand, counting down.
GACGGTTGTCGACGCGCACCTCGAGGAGCATCCGGTCGGCCTCGGTGCGCGCGGCGGCGTCGACGGCTGCGCGCAGCAGCTGTCCGGCCACCCCCCGGCGGCGGTGCTCGGCGGCCACCGCGATCCGCTGCAGCTCGGCGATGTCCGCGACGATGGACGTCACGGCGTGGCCGATCACCTCGCCGCCGTCCTCAGCGACCAGGTAGGAGACCGTCGGCAGCGTCCCCACGATCCCCTGGCTGACCAGCGACCCGCTCCAGGCGTCGGGGCCCAGGCAGGTGGTCTCGAGCCCTGCCACGGCCGGTACGTCGTCGACACCGGCGGGTCTGACCAGCGTCATGCCGAGGTCTGGTCGAGCAGCTGCAGCAGGTCGTGCGCGGCGAGCTCGACCTCCTTGTGCCGCCACTCGGAGGCGCGGTAGACGCAGGCGATCAGGGCGGTGCGGTGCACCCGCCGCAGGTCGCCGTAGACGAACGCGTGACGGGCCTTGGTCCCCTCCGTCGCACCCTCGGTGAGACCGAGGTGCCAGGCGGCGTACTCCTCGAACGGGTGCCGCTCCAGGAAGGCGTTCTCGGCCTCCGCGTCGGGCTGCACCTCGCCCCAGTCACTGTCCAGGACGTACTGCCGCCGGCGGATCAGGTCCTCGGCGTGGGCAACCGCCTCGGGGTTCACGCTGTAGCTGGCCACGTCTCATCTTCCACGCGGATCCCACAGCCGGGCAATCCGGATCGTTTGGGGCACCGAACCCCCTACGTGCCCCGATCAGACTTCTGGGAGGGTGAGTCCTGTGGACCAGCCCGGCCCTGAGCCCACGAGCTCCCCGCCCCCGCGGCTGGAGCGAGTTCCGACGAGCGCGCAGGACTCGCTGGCCGAGCTGCTGCGCCGCAGCGGCCGCGGCGACGAGTCCGCGTTCGCAGGGCTCTACGACGCGATGGCGGCGCGTGCCTACGGGCTCGCCGTGCGCGTCGTCCGCGACCCGGCGCAGGCCGAGGAGGTCGCGCAGGAGGCGTTCCTGGAGATCTGGCGCACGGCCACGAGGTTCGACGCCTCGCGCGGCAGCGTCGTCTCGTGGGTGCTCACGATCGTGCACCGCAAGGCCGTCGACCGGGTGCGCTCGGCCGAGGCGAGCTCGCGCCGCGACACGTCGTACCACCACGAGAGCGGCACGCCGGACCACGACGAGACCGCCGAGGCGGCGCACGCCTCCCTCGAGGCGCGGCGGGTCCGCCAGGCGCTGGGCACCCTGACCGAGGTGCAGCGTGAGGCCCTCGAGCTCGCGTACTTCCGGGGCTACACGCACCGCGAGGTCGCCTCGATGCTCGATGTTCCGGTTGGTACGGCAAAGACACGAATCAGGGACGGCTTGATCCGTCTGCGAGACACGATGGAGGTGGGGCAGTGATGACCGAGGCGGGACAGGGCTCGATCCACGCACTGTCCGGTGCGTACGTCGTCGACGCGCTCGACGACGACGAGCGCGAGGCGTTCGAGGGGCACCTTCCCGGGTGCGCCGACTGCACCGACGAGGTGACCAGCCTGCGCGAGGCGGCTGCGCTGCTGGCCGACGACGCGGCGCTGACGCCGCCCCCGTCGCTGCGCACCGGCGTGCTCGCCGGCATCAAGACGATCCGACCGCTCCCCCCGGAGACGCGTGGAGAGGTCGTCCGGCTGCGTACGCGCCGGTTCCGGTTCGCCACGCTGGCCGTGGCTGCCGCGGTGCTCGCGATCCTCGGGATCGCCGCCGTGGCGCAGCCCTGGAACACGGGCCCCACGACCACCGGCGCCTCGGCCATCGACCGGGTGATGACCGCCGACGACGCGACCCACGTCAAGGTGAGCTTCCCCGACGGCGCCACGGCCACGGTGTTCCGCTCCGCCAGCGAGGGCAAGGCGGCCGTCGTCACGACCAACATGCCCGCGGCGCCGAGCGGCAAGGTCTACGAGCTCTGGCTGCAGAAGCCCGGCGGCGGCCCCATGGTCCCGGCGGGGTTGATGAGTGGCTCCGGCGACCAGCGCCTGCTGCTCGCCGGTGACGCCGCGAACGCCACCGCCGCTGCGATCTCCGTCGAGCCGTCGGGAGGCTCGAAGGCTCCCACGACCGAGCCGATCGCCACCTTCGACTTCGCGAAGGCATGAGGCACCTCCAGGAGGGCGACCGGGTCGCCGTGGTGGGCAGCGGGGTGGCCGGGCTGCTGGCCGCCCACGTGCTCTCGCGCCGCTGTCGGGTGACGCTGCTCGAGGCGGACCACCGCCTCGGCGGTCACGCGGACACCCACGTCGTGGAGCACGGCGGTCACCGGTTCGCGATCGACACCGGCTTCATCGTGCACAACCTGCGCACCTACCCCCACCTGCTGCGGCTCTTCGACGAGCTCGACGTGCCGACCCAGGACTCCGAGATGTCGATGTCGGTGCGCTCCGACGAGACCGGCATCGAGTACGCCGGCGCCCTGGGCCTCGGGGGCCTGCTCCCGACCTGGCGCCTCCTGCTGCGTCCGTCGTACCTCCGCATGCTGGTCGAGATCCCCCGGTTCCACCGGATGGCCAAACGACTCATGCGCGACGAGGGCGACGGCGAGACCGGGGACGAGACCTTGGGCGACTTCCTCGAGCGTGGCGGGTTCACGCCGCTGTTCCGGACCCACTTCATGGAGTCGCTGGTTGCCTGCGTGTGGTCCTGCGACCCGGGCGTCGCGCTCGACTACCCGGCCCGCTACCTGTTCGCGTTCCTCGAGCACCACGGCATGCTCGGTGTCTTCGGCTCGCCGCAGTGGCGCACGGTCACCGGCGGCTCACGCGAGTACGTCGACAAGGTGGCCGCCGGACTGCACGAGGTCCGCACCAGCACCAAGGTGACCTCGCTGCTCGAGACGCCCGCCGGGGTCGAGCTGACCGACGGCAACGGGCAGGTCGACACCTTCGACGCGGTCGTGCTGGCCACGCACCCGCACCAGGCGCTGGCCATGCTCGCGGAGCCGACCGCCACCCAGCGCGAGGTGCTCGGCGCGATCCAGTACTCGGCGAACACCGCCCAGCTGCACACCGACACCAGCGTGCTGCCGCACCACCGGCGAGCCCGCGCGTCGTGGAACTACCTGCGCAGCGCCGGTCCGGTGACGGTCTCCTACGACCTGACCCGCCTGCAGCGCCTGCCCGTCCCCGACGACGGCACCCGGTTCCTGGTCACCCTCGGCGGCCAGGACCTCGTCGACCAGGAGCGCGTCATCGACACGATGGAGTACGAGCACCCGGTCTACACACCGGTGTCCGTGGCCGCCCAGCGACGGCTGCCCGAGTGCGACACCGACCGGGTCGTGCTCGCGGGGGCCTATCACGGCTGGGGGTTCCACGAGGACGGCGCGAGGTCCGGTGTCGAAGCAGCTCGGAGGCTCGGGGTCGAGTGGACCGCCGGCGGCTCGACCTGGACGCCTCCGCTGATCGAGGCCACGACGTACGACGCCACCATCCGGCACACGCGCCGGACGCCGATCAAGCGCAGCTTCACCCACCACCAGCGCACCTGGCTGGTCGACCTCGACCACCTCCCCGACCACGGCGGGCTGGCGCCGCTCAAGGGCAGCTTCGAGGCGCGCGACCACCTGGGCGACCCGGACCGCACGATCAAGGAGAACGTCGAGCGGTTCCTCCAGCTCGAGGGCGTCGCCACGGACGGCGGGCGCATCGTGATGGCCGCGAACGCCCGCGCCTTCGGCTACTGCTTCAACCCGATCAGCGTCTTCTGGTGCCACCGCCGCACCGGTGAGCTGGCCGGCGTGGTGGTCGAGGTGCACAACACCTACGGCGACCGGCACGCCTACCTCGTCCACCCCGACGCGCAGGGTCGGGCACGCACGGAGAAGCAGATGTACGTCTCACCGTTCCACGGCACCGACGGTCACTACGAGATCGCCGTACCGCCCCCGGGAGAGCGGCTGCACGTCTCGGTGACCCTGCACTCCTCCGACGGACGCCGCGAGGACGGGGCCGTCTTCAGCGCCTCGCTCGACGGCACCGCCACCACGGCCTCCCCCTGGCGCACGGCGCCGGCTTCCCTGCGGGGGTCCCTGCTGATCCGCGCCCACGGCATCTGGCTGTGGGCGCGGCGGCTCGGGATCCGCCCGCGACCCGTACACCCACGACAGGAAGGCGTCTGAGATGACGACGACTCCCATCCGCCCGACCCAGCCGTGGGCCGAGCTCGACAACATCCCCACCGGCCTCAAGGCGGACCTCACCGCGCGCATCGCCCGTCAGCTCTTCCGGGCCGCGGTGAAGCGCCTCCCGGTGACCGTGCGCGAGGGGAGCGACTCCACGACGTCGTGGGGCACCGGTGGCCCCGAGATGCGGATCCAGCGACCCACCGAGTTCTTCGCCCGCCTCGGCCGCGACGGCCTGATCGGGTTCGGCGAGTCCTACCTGACCGGGGCCTGGGACGCCGAGGACCTCGGCGGCTTCCTCACCGTCCTCGCCGCCGAGCTGCCGACCCTGGTCCCGGCGCCGCTGCAGAGGCTGCGCGCCGCCTACGTACGTCGTCCGCCCCGTGCGCACCGGAACACCCAGGACCACACCCAGGACAACATCTCCCACCACTACGACCTGTCCAACGAGCTGTTCACGCAGTTCCTCGACGAGACCCTGAGCTACTCCTCGGCGCTCTACGAGACCTCCCTGGTCGATCACGGCGACCACCTGAAGGCCGCGCCACCGGAGGGCCACCACAGCGAGTCGCTGCGCGAGGCGCAGGTCCGCAAGATCGAGCGGCTGCTCGACCAGACGCAGGTGTCCGAGGGCAGCCGGGTGCTGGAGATCGGCACCGGCTGGGGCGAGCTGGCGATCCGCGCGGCGCGACGAGGTGCCACCGTGCACTCGGTCACGCTGTCCAAGGAGCAGCTGGACCTCGCGGTCGAGCACATCGAGCAGGCCGGCCTGAGCGACCGGGTCACCGTCGAGCTCAGCGACTACCGCGACGTCCAGGGCAGCTACGACGCGATCGTCTCCGTCGAGATGATCGAGGCGGTCGGGCACGAGTACTGGCCGACGTACTTCCGCGCCATCGACCGGCTGCTCGCCCCGGGTGGCCGCGTCGGCATCCAGGCGATCACGATGCCCCACGACCGGATGCTCGCGACCCGCCGCACGTTCACCTGGATCAACAAGTACATCTTCCCGGGCGGCTTCCTGCCCTCGGTGACCGCGATCGACGAGGTCACCCGGGCGCACACCGGGTTGCGGATCAGCGAGCGGCTGTCCTTCGGCCAGCACTACGCCGAGACGCTCACGAGGTGGGACGAGGCGTTCCTCGCCGCCCGCCCCCAGGTGCTGGGGCTCGGCTTCGACGAGACCTTCGTGCGGATGTGGCACTTCTACCTCGAGTACTCGCGGGCCGGGTTCGCCTCCGGGTACATCGACGTCAACCAGATCGTCCTGGAGCGACCATGACCACCACCGACGGCCCTTCGAGGCTCGCTCCGCTCGCACCTCAGGGACCTCAGGGACCTGGGAGCAGCCTCGGTCCCTGGGAGCGCCGTGAGGGACGAGCGGCGCGTCCCGAAGGGGGCGTCGCCCAGCGGCTGGCCGAGGCGCTGCGGCCGTTCGTCGGCGGCGACCTCCCGGTGCGGCTGCTGGCGTGGGACGGCTCGGCGGCCGGGCCGGAGGACGCGCCCGTGGTCGAGCTCCGCTCGCCGCAGGCCGTGCGTCGGCTGCTCTGGCATCCCGGGTGAGCTCGGTGCGGCCCAGGCCTACGTGACCGGCGAGATCGACGTGCCGGGTGACCTCGACGCCGCGCTGACCCACGTCTGGACGGTCGTCGCGGAGCGCGGGCTGTCGGGGGTGCGCCCGTCGCCGGCCGCCTTCGCGCGCGCCCTGCGGACGGCGATCGGGGTCGGCGCCGTCGGGATGCCGCCTCCGCCGCCCGCCTCGCAGGCGCGGCTGCGCGGTCGCCTGCACAGCCGCGGCCGCGACAGCCGGGCGATCAGCCATCACTACGACCTGTCCAACGAGTTCTACTCGCTCCTGCTCGAGCCGCAGATGGCCTACTCCTCGGGCTACTTCACCTCCGACGACCCGTCGTACACCGTCGAGGACGCGCAGCGAGACAAGCTCGACCTGGTCTGCCGCAAGCTCGGTCTCGAGCCGGGGATGCGACTGCTCGACGTCGGCTGCGGCTGGGGTTCGCTGTCATTGCACGCGGCGGAGCACCACGGCGCCCTCGTGACGGGCGTGACGATCGCAGCGGAGCAGAAGCGGTTCATCGACGCGCGCATCGCCGAGCGTGGTCTCGAGGACCGCGTCGAGATCCGGCTGCAGGACTACCGCGAGGTCCCCGAGGCGCGCGGCGGTGCAGCAGCCGTTCGACGCCGTCGGCTCGATCGAGATGGGCGAGCACGTCGGCGAGCGCAACTACGCGACGTACGCCCAGGTGCTGCACGACGCCGTGCGGCCGGGAGGTCGCGTCCTCGTGCAGCAGATGTCCCGCTCCGGCGGCCGTGCCGGACACCCCGGCGGTGGACCCTTCATCGAGTCGTTCATCGCGCCCGACATGCACATGCGCCCGGTCGGGGAGACCGTCGGCTTCCTCGAGCGCGCCGGTCTCGAGGTGCGCGACGTGCACGCGATGCGCGAGCACTACGTGCGCACGGTGGCCGGTTGGATGAGCAGCTTCGAGGCCCACCAGGACGAGCTGATCGCCCTGGTCGGCGAGGAGGTCGTGCGGGTGTGGCGGCTCTACCTCGTCGGCGGCGCGATGGCCTTCCGCGACGGGCGGATGGGCGTCGACCAGATCCTGATGGTGCGTCCCGGCGGCGAGAGCACGCTGCCTCCCGTCCGGGACTTCTGATGCTCGCTGTCGCCGTGGCCTGCCTGCTGGCCGTGGTCGCCACGATGACCGCGACGGCGATCGTGGCGCGGGCCGTCGGCCGCGTGGTGGTCGTCGACATCGCCTGGGGGCTCGGCTTCGTCGTGGTCGCCCTGGTCGCGGCTCTCGTCGGCTCGAACCCCGTGCGCTGGTGGCTGTTCGTCCTGGTCGCCGTGTGGGGCGGCCGCCTCGGCTGGCACGTGGGCAAGCGGGTGCTGTCGACGAGCGACGAGGACCCGCGCTACGCCGCGCTGCTCGACGGCAAGCCGTTCTCCTACGCCGTCACCCACGTGTTCCTGACCCAGGGCGTCGCGCTGTGGTTCGTGTCGCTGCCGGTGCAGGTGGCCGCCGGGACGCACGCCTCCTCCTGGGCGGCGCTGTCCTGGATCGGCGTGGCCGTGTGGGCTGCCGGGCTCGTCTTCGAGTCCGTCGGCGACCAGCAGCTCGCGGCCTACAAGCGCGACCCCGACCGCGGCCCGGTGATGGACCGCGGACTCTGGCGCTACACCCGCCACCCCAACTACTTCGGCGACGCCTGCGTCTGGTGGGGCATCTGGCTGGTCGGTGCCGGCGCGAGCGGTGCCGTGCTCGCCACGGTCCTCTCCCCTGTCGCGATGACCTACTTCCTGCTCTTCGCCACCGGGGCCAAGCTGCTGGAGAAGACGATGATGCAGCGCCGCGGCTATCCCGAGTACGCCGCCCGCACGTCGATGTTCTTCCCGCTCCCCCCGAAGCGCGTCAGCTGACCCGCTTCGGCTTCCCCGGCTCGACGGCGTCGGGGCGACGCAGGTAGAGCGGGTCGGGTGGGAGGAGGTCGAAGCGCTCTCGGCGTACGACGTCGCACAGGACGGCGGCAGAAGGGTGCTCCGGGTCCGCGGCCTGGGGGAAGGAGTCGGGGTAGAGCCGGGCTCCTCGCCCCACCACGACCTGCGTGACCGGCTCACCCGGCTTGACGACGTCGGGGCCCCCGACGCGCCGACCGCCGGCGTACGACGCGAGGTAGACCTCCTTGCGGCGCGCGTCGGTGGCGACCATGAACTCGACGAGTCCGCTGTCGATCGCCGCGGCCGCAAGGACGTCGAGCGTGCACACGCCGCGCACCGGGATGCCGCGGGTGAGGGCCAGTGTGCGCGCCGTGACGAGCCCGACCCGGAGGCCGGTGAAGGGCCCCGGTCCGACCCCGACCGCGATCTCGGTGAGATCGGCAGCCGTGGCGCCTGCCTCGCTGAGCACCTGCTCGATCCCGGGCGCCAGCATCTCGCCGTGGCGCATCGGCTCCTCGGACTCGAACGTGCCCACCACCGACGAGCCGTCATGCAGCGCCACGGTCACGTGGGGGGTGGCGGTGTCGAAGGCGAGGAGCACCCCACGAGCCTAGGGTCAGGGCCTCCGGTCGGGTCAGAGCACCCGGTCGTGCACGCCGCGCATCAGGTGCACGGCGGCGACGACGAGCACGACGGCCACACCCCACGGGGCGACGTAGGCCGCCGGCGGTACGACGGTCGCGCCGTCGAGAGCGGCCGTCGACGTGGCCGCGTGCTCGGCGAGGGCGCGCAGGCCCACGACGAGCAGGCCCAGGCTCGCGAGCAGCATCGAGGAGCCGAGGAGCAACCGGGCGGGGGCCAGCGTCCGCATGTCCAGCACGCTAGGACGACTCGTCTCCAGCGCAGCGAAACGCGCAATTCGGACCCTGGGTGGGGTCAGAGCTCGAATTCCCGCCAGCGGGGACCCACCGGCGTGATGGTCAGCTCGCGCACGTCGTCGCCGCGGTGGTGCAGGTCGAGCTCGAGGCGGTCCGCGGAGAGCACCTCGGCCAGTCCCTCGCCCCACTCGACGACGGTGACCGCCTCGTCGAGGTCGGTGTCGAGGTCGAGGTCGTCGAGCTCGGCGGTGTCACCGAGCCGGTAGGCGTCGACGTGCACCAGCGCCGGACCGATGCCCCGCGAGGGGTGCGATGCGCGAGATGACGAAGGTCGGCGAGGTCACCGAGCCCCGCACGCCCAGCCCCTCGCCGATGCCCTGGGTGAGCGTCGTCTTCCCGGCCCCGAGGTCGCCGGTGAGGATCACCAGGTCGCCCGCGCGCAGCCGGACGGCGATCGACTTGCCGAGCTCGTAGGTGTCCTCCGCGGTCGGCCAGCTCGACGGTCGTGGGCAGCAGCCGGACCATCAGCAGCCGGTTGCCCTCGCGGTGGGACTCGGCGTACCCGAGGTTGCGCCAGAAGCGGATCGTCTGCGGCAGCTCGACCCGCGCCTCGATCTCCAGGCCCGTGTAGCCCTCCTGCTGGGCGATCTCCCGCGCCCGCGAGGCGAGCTGGGCAGCCACGCCGAGGCCGCGTACGTCGGCCAGCACGCCGACCCGACGCAGGCCGAGCATCCGGCCGCGCGGGTCGAAGAGGAGCGCACCCACCGGCGACCCGTCGTGCTCGACCAGCAGCCCGCCGTGCTCGTCGAGCGAGCGACCCACCGTCTCCTCGGTCTCGTCGAGGGCGGTCGCGGGCGGGTCCAGCGGCGGGCGGTTGGCGAAGGCCTCGTGGATCACCGCGAGGACGTCGGCCGCGCGCGACCCGTCGACGCGCATGATCTGGATGTCGGTGCTCTCGGTGTCCAGCCTCGGCCGCACTCTTCACGTCGCTCACGAGGCCGCCGCCACCAACGCCTCGAGGGCAGCGTTCGACCCGGTCGCGCTGCTCGAAGATCACCATGTGCCCGGCGCCCTCGCACTCGACGAGCCGGGCCCCCGGGACCGCCTTGGCCAGCTTGCGGCTGTGCCCGACGGAGGTGAGCTTGTCCTGGGTGCCGCAGATGATCGTGGTCGGTACGTCGGCGAACGGTCCGAGGTGCTCGAACTTGTCGAGCTCGCTGAACCCCGGGAAGAACTCCGCCACCACGTCGAACGGCGTGCCGGCCAGCATCTCGTCGAGGAACTCGACCTCCGCCGCCGGCACGTCGCTGCTGCCGAAGGCGAACGCGTCGGCGACGAGGAAGCCGATGTTGGACCCCGGACGGCGGGCCGAGTCGACCAGCTCGGGGGCGCGGGCGAGGGCCGCCATCAGGCGCGGCGCGACCATGTTGCCGACCCCGTCGGGGATCCAGCGGCTCAGGATCCGGTGCGGGTGCAGGCCACCGGCGGTGGTGGAGATCAGCGCCGCCCCCTTCACCCGCTCGGCGAACAGCTCGGGGTGCCTCTCGGCGAAGGCCATGATCGACATGCCGCCCATCGAGTGACCGATCAGCACGACGTCCTCGCCGGGAGCCAGCTCGTCGAGCACCCGCAGGAGGTCGTCGCCGAGCTGGTCGATGGTGGCGTGCTCGCGGTCCGAGCGCCCGGAGCGGCCGTGCGAGCGCTGGTCGTAGAAGACCATCCGGTGCTTGCCGCGGAACGCCGTGCGCTGGAAGTGCCAGCAGTCGAGGTTGAGGGCGTAGCCGTGCACGAAGACCAGGGTCGGACCGGTCCGGCGGTGGCGGCCGCGTGCCGTGCCGTCGTACGGCGCGACCTCGTCGACCTCGGCGTGCAGGAACACGCCGTCGTCCGTGCGCACCTGGCGGGGCAGGGAGCGGAGCGAGCCGAGCAGGTCGGCCCCGAGCGCGCCGGCCTTGCGGGAGCGCACGACGCGTCGCTCGACGATCGCGCCGGTCGCGAGGGCGGCCAGTGCCGCCGCGCCCACGCCACCCGCGGCGTAGGCGAGGGAACGCCTGGTGCTCACGACGTACGTGCCTCCTCCGAGGCGCCCACGGCCGGGTCACGTTCGGAGTCGACCCACACCCGCGTCTGGCGCCCACCCATCCGGGTGACGATCTCGTAGTCGATCGTCTCGCACCACCGCGCCCAGTCGGTCGCGGTGGGCTCCCCGTGAGACCCGGGGCCGAAGAGCAGCGCCTCGTCACCGGCGTGTGGCCCCGGGCGCGGAGACCACGATCTGGTCCATGCAGACCCGGCCGAGCACCCGGCCGCGGGAGCCGTCGATCTGCACCTCCGCGCGCGACGACGCGTGCCGGGGCACCCCGTCGCCGTAGCCCACCGGCACCAGCGCCACCCGCATCGGCTCGGTGGCCACGAACGTGTGCCCGTAGGAGACGCCGTCGCCGGGCGTCGAGGTGCTTGGCCATCACCACGGAGGCCCGCACGGTCATCGCCGGCACCAGCCCCAGACGCGCGCCGGAGACGACCTCGGGGGCCGGGCTGAGGCCGTAGCTGGCGATGCCCACCCGCACGAGGTCGTGGCGCGAGGACGGGATGAGGAGTGCGCCGGCCGAGTTGGCCAGGTGGCGCACCTCGGGCTCGAGCCCGGCGTCGGCCGCCAGCGCGCAGGCCGCGGCGAAGGCCTCCTGCTGGAGGGCGTTCGCGGGGTGGGCGGGCTCGTCGGCGCAGGCGAAGTGCGACCAGAGCCCGGTGACCACCACGTCGCCGTCGTCCTGGGCCATCCTGGCCGCGGTGACCAGCTCCAGCCAGTCGTCGCGGGACGCCCCACCCCGGGAGAGGCCGGTGTCGAACTTGAGCTGGAGCCGGGCGACACCGCCCACCTCGCGGGCGCCACGGACGACGTCGTCGACCTGGGCCGAGGAGTACGCCGTCACGTCCACGTCGGCCGCGACCAGCGGCGCGAAGTCCTCGCCCGGCGCGGCGAGCCAGCAGAGCAGGCGCCCCTCGTCACCGGCCGCCCGCAGCGCGAGCGCCTCGTCGAGGGTGGCTACCCCGAGCCAGGCGGCGCCGGCCTCACGCGCCGCGCGGGCGACGGGCACCATGCCGTGCCCGTAGGCGTCGGCCTTGACGACCACCATCAGCGCCGGCCCCGAGTCTCCGTCGACGAGCTCGCGCAACCGGGCCACGTTGTGCCGGATCGCCGCGAGATCGACGACCACCTGGGCGTGCTTGCTCGCCGGCGGTCCGGTGGGGGCACTCATGGTGGGCACATCCTCGCACTCCGCACGAGTCACGCGAGCAGCGCGCGCACCACCGCGGGAACCGCGTCCGCGACGGCGCTCGCGGTGATCGGACCTCCCCCGCTGGCCAGCGTGGCCGCGGCCCCGTGCAGCCACGACCCGACCGCGGCCGCGTCGCCGGGCTCCAGGCCGGCGGCGAGCAGAGAGCCGACCACGCCGGAGAGCACGTCGCCGGCGCCGGCCACGGCCAGCCACGGCACGCCGCTCGTGGTCACCCGCACGGAGCCGTCCGGACGCGCCACCAGCGTGTGGCGGCCCTTGAGCAGGACGACCGCGTCGTAGGAGGACGCAGCGAGCCGGGCGAAGCCGAGCTGGTCGGCCTCCACGCGCTCGCGCTCCACCCCGAGCATGCGGGCCAGCTCGCCGGCGTGCGGGGTCAGCACGAGCCGGTGCTGCTCGGTCGACATGTCGGTGCGCACGTGCTGCAGTGCGTCGGCGTCGACCAGGGTCGGCACCTCGGCGGCGAGGCAGGCGGTCAGGGCCTGCTCGGCGTCGGCATCCCCGCCCGATCCGACCACCCAGGCCTGGACCCGCCCGTCGGAGACCACGACCTCCGGGTGCCTGGCGCGTACGGCGTCCGCGGCCGAACCCTGGTAGCGCACCATCCCCGCCAGCCCGCTCACGGCACCGGACGTGCACAGCACCGCGGCGCCGGGGTAGCGCGACGAGCCGGCCCGGACACCGACCACGCCGCGGGAGTACTTCTGGGCGTCGCCGCCGGGGCGCGGCAGGAGGGCCGCGACGTCGGCGGCCTGCATCGCCTCGACGGGTGCTGGAGGCAGGTCGAGGCCGATGTCGACGAGGTGCACGGTGCCGGCGGCAGCGGCCGCCGGGTCGGCCAGGTGCGCGACCTTGTGGGTGCCGAAGGTGACGGTCAGGTCGGCCCGCACGTGGGCCCCCTCGAGGGTGCCTCCGTCGACGTCGACGCCGGAGGGCACGTCGACCGCCACGACCGGGACGCCCGGGAAGAGGTGCAACGCGGCCGCGGCCTCGGGCCTCAGCCCGGGCCGGCCGCCGATCCCCACGATGCCGTCGACGATGACGTCGGGGCGGTGCGCGTCATCGGGGCGCACCACCCGCCCACCGGCGGCGCGCAGGGCAGCGAGCCCCTGGGCGTGGGCGTGCTCGGAGAGCAGCAGCGCCTCGACGGCAGCTCCGCGGCGCGCCAGCCGCTCGCCGGCCCACAGCGCGTCGCCTCCGTTGTCGCCGCCGCCCACGAGCAGCAGCACCCGGGCGCCGTACGCCCCACCGAGGAGGTCGGCGACGGCCACCGCGAGCCCGGTCGCCGCGCGCTGCATCAAGGTGCCCTCGGGCAACCGCGCCATCAGGGCCGCCTCGGCCGCCCGGACCTGTTCGACCGTGTGCGCACGCCTCATGCCAGGCGATTATCCGGGGTCGCTGGACTCGAGCACGACGAAGGCCATCGCGAACCCGCCGTCGTGGCTCATCGTCAGGTGCGAGTGCACCGCCCCGACGCGCTCCATCGCCTCCACGAGGGTGCCGCGCAGCTCGAACCGCGGCGGCGGGCCGACCACCTCGACGTCGTGCCAGCCCAGTCCTCCGGGGGCACCCAGCGCCTTGGCCAGCGCCTCCTTGGCCGCGAACCGCGCCGCCAGGGACTGCATCGGCAGCACGCTCTCGCTGGGGGTGAAGAGTCGGTCGCGCACCCCCGGCGACCGCTCGAGGACCTGCTCGAAGCGCGCCAGGTCGACCAGGTCGGTCCCGACGCCCACGATCATCGCGCGGGTCTCACTCGACGGTGACGGACTTGGCCAGGTTGCGGGGCTGGTCGACGTCGTGGCCCATCTGGGTGGCCAGCTCGCAGGCGAACAGCTGCAGCGGCACGGTGGCCACGATGGGCTGCAGCAGCGTGGGTACGACGGGCAGGGTGATCATGTGGTCGGCGTACGGCGCCACGTCGTCATCGCCCTCCTCGGCGAGCACGATCGTGCGGGCGCCGCGGGCCCGGATCTCCTGGATGGCCGAGATCATCTTGTCGTGCAGCTGGTCGCGGCCGCGCGGTGGCACCACGCAGAAGACCGGCAGCCCCTCCTCGATCAGCGCGATCGGGCCGTGCTTGAGCTCACCGGCGGCGAACCCCTCCGCGTGGATGTAGGCCAGCTCCTTGAGCTTCAACGCCCCCTCGAGCGCCACCGGGAAGCCGGCGTGCCGGCCGAGGAACAGCACCGAGCGCGCGGAGGCGAGGTCGTGGGCCAGCGCGTAGGTGTCCTCGGCGTCGTCGAGCACCCGCTGCACGTGTGCGGGCATGTTCTCCAGCTCGCTCACCACCGCGGCGATCTCGTCGCCGTACATCGTGCCGCGCACCTGTGCGAGGTAGAGCCCGAGCAGGTAGCAGGCCACCAGCTGGGTCAGGAAGCCCTTGGTCGAGGCGACCCCGATCTCCGGCCCGGCGTGGGTGTAGATGACGGCGTCGGACTCGCGCGGGATCGTCGAGCCGTTGGTGTTGCAGATGGCCAGCACCCGGGCCCGCTGGAGCCGGGCGTAGCGGATCGCCATCAGGGTGTCGGCCGTCTCGCCGGACTGGCTGATCGCCACGACCAGCGTGTTGCGGGTCAGGATCGGGTCGCGGTAGCGGAACTCGTGGGCCAGCTCCACCTCGCACGGGATCCGGGTCCAGTGCTCGATCGCGTACTTGGCGACGAGGCCGGCGTAGTTGGCGGTGCCGCACCCGATGACGACGATCTTGTCGATGTCGCGCAGCTCGTCCTCGGTGATGCGCACCTCGTCGAGCTGGAGCTCGCCGCTCTCGGTGTGCCGGCCGAGGAGGGCGTCGCCGACCGAGCGGGGCTGCTCGAAGATCTCCTTGCGCATGAACCAGTCGAAGCCGGACTTCTCCGCGGCGGAGATGTCCCAGTCGACGTGGTAGCGGTTGCCCTGCGCAGGGTGGCCCTCGAAGTCGGTGACCTGCACCTCCTCGCGGGTGATCGTGACGACCTGGTCCTGGCCGAGCTCGAGGGCGTCCCGCGTGTGCTCGATGAAGGCCGCCACGTCGGAGCCGAGGAAGTTCTCGCCCTCCCCGAGGCCGACGACCAGCGGGGAGTTTCGCCGCGCGGCCACCACCCGGGACGGGTCCTCGCAGTCGATGGCGACCAGGGTGAAGGCGCCCTCCAGGCGACGGCACACCTGCTGCATCGCGGTGGTGAGGTCGCCGGTCTCGAGCACGGCGTCCTCGAGCAGGTGGGCGGCGACCTCGGTGTCGGTCTCCGAGCGGAGGTCGTGCCCCTGCCGCTCGAGCTCGTCACGCAGCGCGGCGAAGTTCTCGATGATCCCGTTGTGCACCAGGGCGACCCGGCCGGTCTGGCCGAGGTGCGGGTGCGCGTTCTCGTCGTTGGGCGCGCCGTGGGTGGCCCAGCGGGTGTGCCCGATCCCCGTCGTCGCGGGTGGCAGGGGCGACTCCTGCAGCGCCTTCTCGAGGTTGGCCAGCTTGCCAGCGCGCTTGTCCGAGGCGATGGAGCCGCCGTTGCTCATGTCGACGACCGCGATCCCGGCCGAGTCGTAGCCGCGGTACTCCAGCCGCCGCAGCCCCTCGACCACCACGTCACGCGCCTGCTTCTCGCCGACGTAGCCCACGATCCCGCACATGGGCGCCATCCTAGGTGGGCCGGGGTCGGGCGCCGCGAGGAGCGCACTAGTGTCACTGGGCATGTCCCACGGCGGCCACAGGCGGGCCACGGCCGGCGACGGTTCGCCGTACGTCGAGCTGGAGCGTGACGCGTGGGCCGCCCTGGCCCGCGAGACCGAGCAGCCGCTGTCGGGCCAGGAGATCGACCGGGTGCGCGGCCTCGGCGACGAGCTGGACCTCGACGAGGTGCAACAGGTCTACCTCCCCCTCTCGCGACTGCTGAGCCTGTACGTCGAGGCGGCCGGCCAGCTGCACCGCGCCACGGAGAACTTCCTGCACCAGCGGCAGCCGCCCCGGACGCCCTTCGTCATCGGGCTCGCCGGCTCGGTCGCGGTCGGCAAGTCCACGACGGCGCGGGTGCTCCAGCACATGCTCGCCCACTGGCCCGAGCACCCCCGGGTCTCGCTGGTGACCACCGACGGCTTCCTGCACCCCAACGAGGAGCTGGTCCGCCGCGGGATCCTGCACCGCAAGGGCTTCCCGGAGTCCTACGACCGCAAGGCCCTGCTGCGCTTCGTCATCGACATCAAGTCGGGCAAGGACGAGGTCGAGGCACCGACGTACTCCCACCTCACCTACGACGTCGTGCCGCACGAGAGGGTGGTCATCAGCCGGCCCGACATCGTCATCGTCGAGGGGCTCAACGTGCTGCAGACGCCCGGTGTGCGCACCGACGGTCGCATCGGGCTGGCGGTCAGCGACTTCTTCGACTTCTCGGTCTACGTCGACGCGGCGACCAACGACATCCGCCGCTGGTACACCGACCGCTTCCTGCGCCTGCGCGGGACGGCCTTCCGCGACCCGGCCTCGTACTTCGCGCGCTACGCGTCGCTCTCCCACGAGGAGGCCGTCGCCGAGGCGAACCGGATCTGGGACGAGATCAACGGCCCCAACCTCGAGCAGAACGTCAAGCCGACCCGCTCACGCGCGACCCTGGTGCTGCGCAAGGACCACGACCACTCGGTCCGCTTCGTCCGCCTCCGCAAGCTCTGAGTCAGCGCCGCCGGGGCGGACCCACGGGCACCGCGACCACGACCGCGAGGTTCTGGTAGCCGCCACGTGCCTTGACGTACGGCGGCGCGCAGGTCACCAGCGTCAGCCGGTGCGGGCCCCGAAACGACGAGACCCAGTGGGCGTGCGGGAGCCGGGCCCGCGGCAGCACCCGTCGCGCGGTGACCCGGTAGACCTGCCGCAGGTGCGGCGAGTACACCGTCACGTGCGCGCCCCCGCGCACGGTGAGGAGGGCGACGAACGGCCCCAGCCCGCGGACCTTCGAGTCCACGTGGGCCGCGACGAGCATCGAGCCGTACAGGTCCCCCACGCGCGCCCCGCCCCGCCACCAGGCAGCGGTGCGGAGGTCGTCGGGGATGCCCAGGCTGCCGTCGGGGAGGCCGTTGGAGGGCCGCACCCGCACCGTCCGGCCGCCCGGGAGGCTCAGCCCCGTCGGGGGCTCGGGGGTGACGGACGTCGGCAGCCGCTGGGCCTGCTGGGCCGGGTTGGCCGGGGCGTCGACCTGCGAGGTGGGCGACGGCGTGGGCGTGAGCGAGGTCGGGCCGGACGTCGGGCTGCTGGAGGCAGGCGACGCGGCGGGCGGAGGGTGGCGGTCGTCGGAGGCGATCGAGCCCACGCCCCAGGCCAGCGCCGAGGGGAGCACGAGCGCCGTCAGCATCGCCAACGCCAGCTTGCCCCGGTGGTTCAGCCTCACCGGTGCTGGCGGCGGGGCAGGGACCCGAAGCCCCGCACCCTCAGCTTCGCCGCGAGTCCGGCTGAGCCGGTGTGGATCCGCAGCGGGGTGACGCTCCCGTCCGGCGCGAGGCGTACGGCGTGCGCGACCACCGTCATGCCGCCGCGAGCGGGATTGCCGACGGCGTACGCCAGGGTCACGGTCCCGGCAGCGAGGTCGACGTCGATGGGTCCCAGGATCGGCTTGCCGGTCTGCCCGGCAGGACGGATGGCGACCGTGTGCCGACCGGCGGGCACGTCGGCCTGCGCGTACTGGCCGTTGGTGATCGAGGAGAACGCCTTGGTGCCGTCGACCCAGATGTCGCCGGCCCCCACCTCGGCCGTGTGGGCCAGCAGCACCCGCGCCTTGCCGGCGGCGATCGGGGCGTCGGGCGTGCGGTACACGCTCACGAGGGGGTCGCCGCCCGGGGCGGCAGGAGCATGCAGCACCACGTCGTGCACCGATCCGGACTGGACGGTGATGGTGGCCGCGGTCGCCGGAGCGCCGTCCGTCGGCACGAACCGCACCTCGTGCGACCCGACGGCGAGGGCGACCGGGCCGACGACCTTGCCGAGGGCCATCTTCGAGCCCACCGTCCGCCCGTCGACCTGCACGTTCACGGTCGCACCGGGCAGCGCCTGCACGACGTCGACGGCGCTCGTCGCGGAGGCGGTGGGCCCCAGGACCGGCTGTGCCGGTGCCAGTGACGCCGGCGCGAGGGCCGCGACCGACCTGGCGGGAGGGGTGGCCGATCTGGCGGCGTCCGCGGTGAAGCCCGCGGCGACCAGGCCGACGGCCAAGGCGAAGGCGATCAGCACCCAGTCACGCAGCGTCCACTCACGCGCACGATGACGTCCCCCCACGAGCCTTCCTCTCTTGTCTCCCCCGGGCTGGGGTCACGCTACGTCGAGAGCCGACGAGTGCCAACGTCGCGGCCCGTTGACCGGACGAGGGGTCTAGAGGACCTCGTTCCTGGTAGGGGTGACGCGGAGCCCCGACGCTCCTACGATGAGCCGGTGGACGCGGGCGACCCGGGTGTGCCCGTCCGTGTCGGGGACGGATCCACCACGAACGACGCCCCCGATGCGCGGCTGCACCAGCTGATCGAGGGGCTCCGGGCTGCCCTCGAGCTGCTTGACCTGACCACGACACGACGTCACCTCGCCCTGCTCGAGCTGCACGCCGAGCGCACCGACCCGGAGGGCCGGCCCGGCCGAGCCACCTTCTACGCCCGGGTCTGCCGGGCGATGTTCGCCCTGACCGAGGGCGACCTGGTCGGGGCGGCGCGGATGAGCGACGAGGCCGAGCGCATCGGCGTGTTCGCGCACCTCGCGGAGAACAGGGCGGTGGTGCGCACGCTGCGCAACGACCGCGCCCGCCAGCTCGGTGACCGCGAGGGGCTGGCGACCGGAGCCGCTGCCTGCGAGGCGTACGCCGACGCCCAGGATGAGGTCTCCCGGGCCACCGCCGTGGTGGCCCGCTCCGAGGCCGCCGTGCTCTGGCTGGAGAGTGGCAGCATCGGCCGGGCCGCAGCGCTGGTCGACCGCCTGGCCGACCGCGTCGAGAGCCTCGACGACCACCTCCTCCCGCTGGTCGCCAGCCGGCTGTGCGAGGCCGCCGTCGGCAGCGGCCGCCGGGTGGTGGCCGCCCGCTGCGCCCGCCTGCTCCAGCCCTTCGCCCACCAGGCCGTGGTGGCGCCCGACGCGACCGCGTTCGGCGGTGTCGTCGACGACTTCATCGCGCTGGCCACCGGTGACCGCGAGTCCGCCACCCGGGCGCGGATCTCCTACGAGCAGCTCGGCGCCTGGTGGTGGGCCCGCCGACGTGCCCTCGACCTCCACCCCTCGACGAGCCTGCCGCGCGTGCTGCACCTGCACCCGTCCTACCGCGCCTCCACCGGCACGGAGTGGTGCGTGGGCGCTGACGGCCACACCCACCTGATCACCGCGATGCCCGGCCTCCAGCACCTCCGCGCGCTGCTCCACAACCCGGGCCGCGACCTGAGCGCCGCCGAGCTCGACGAGAGCAACGGCTCCCACGACCCGCGGCAGCGGATCATGGTGCGCCAGGCGATCGCGATGGCGCTCTCCCGCCTCGACATGGTCGACCCCGGGCTCGCCGAGGAGCTGCGCGCGACCGTCCGGACCGGGCTGACCTGCCGTTACGACCCCGATCCGCTCCGGCCCACGGCCTGGCACCTCGAGTCGGACGTCGCGCACACCCCGATGGGTCGCTGAGCCCGCACCTGTCGCCTCCGGATCACCGCGACTACGGTGCTGGGCATGACCGTGATGAGCATGAACAAGGTGATCCACGGAGCCTTCCGGCGTGATCTCGACCGTTTCATCGACGCGTTGACGCGGTTCCGTCCCGGGGACACCCAGCGCGCGGCCGGGCTCGTCCGCGCGTGGGACAACTTCGACAAGCAGCTCGTCGACCACCACGAGGGCGAGCACGAGATCGCCTGGCCGGCGCTCGAGGCGGTCGGGGTGACCCCCGCGACCATCGCGGAGATGGACGCCGAGCACGCCACGATGTCGCTGGCGCTGGTCCAGGCACGTGGGGCCGTGCACGGCCTGCTTCCCGAGACGACCGAGGAGGTCCGGGAGGTGGCCCTGCACGCGGTCGAGCACCTGCGTGAGGTGACCGTGAGGCACCTCGACCACGAGGAGGCCGCCATGGAGTCGACCTACCTCGAGCACGAGGAGGATCCGGCGATCAAGGAGATGGGCAGGAAGTTCGCCCGGGTCTCGCCCGTCCGTGGCGGCATCTTCTTCGCCTGGATCCTCGACGGCTGCACCCCCGACGAGCGCGCCGCGCTGGGGAGCACGATCCCCGCTCCGGTGCTGGCCGTGCTCACCAGGGTCTTCGGTCGCTCCTACACCAAGAACGTCGCGCCCGTCTGGGGCGCCTGATCCCGGAGGTACTCTGAGTTGCGAACCACACCACCCTTCCGCGGCGACCACGTCGGCAGCCTCCTGCGTCCGCGGGCACTCCTCGACGCCCGAGCCGGCCACGCCGAGGGCCGCGTCTCCGACGACGAGCTCCGCGAGGCCGAGGACACCGCGATCGCCGACGTCGTCCGGCTCCAGCACGACGCCGGGCTCCGCACGGTGACCGATGGCGAGTTCCGTCGTACCTCCTGGCACATGGACTTCATCTACGCCATCCAGGGCGTGCGCCGCACCGAGGAGAAGATCGAGGTGCACTTCCACAGCGCCGAGGGCGACCTCGACTTCACCTCCGCCGGCCTCGTCGTCGACCAGCCGGTGCGCATCGAGGAGCCGATCTTCGGCGGGGCCTTCGACTACCTGCGGTCGGTGGCGCCGGAGGGCATGACGCCGAAGCTGACCATCCCCTCGCCGAGCATGGTCCACTACCGCGGCGGCACGGCCGCGATCGACCCGAGCGTCTACCCCGACGAGGACCGGTTCTGGGACGACCTGTCCGCGGCGTACGCCGAGCAGGTCCGGATGATCGCCGAGCGAGGCTGCACCTACCTGCAGCTCGACGACACCAGCCTGGCCTACCTCAACGACCCCGAGCAGCGCGCCAACGTCGCGGCACAGGGTCGTGACGCCGAGCACCAGCACGAGCGCTACATCCGGCAGATCAACGCCGCCCTGAAGGACCGCCCCGAGGGCCTGTCGGTGACCACGCACATGTGCCGCGGCAACTACCAGTCGTCGTGGGCGGCGTCCGGCAGCTACGACTTCGTCGCCGAGGCGCTGTTCGGCGGCCTCGACGTCGACGGCTTCTTCCTGGAGTACGACGACGAGCGCTCGGGCGGCTTCGAGCCCCTGCGTTTCGTGCCGCCGGGCAAGCAGGTCGTGCTCGGCCTGGTCACCACCAAGAGCCCGGTGCTCGAGAGCAAGGACGACCTGAAGCGGCGCATCGACGAGGCCGCGAAGTTCGTCGACCTCGACCAGCTGTGCCTCTCTCCGCAGTGCGGCTTCTCCTCCACGGTCGAGGGCAACAAGCTCACCCAGGACGAAGAGGTGGCCAAGCTGCGGCTCGTGGTCGAGACCGCCGAGGAGGTCTGGGGCTGACTGACTGATCGGCCACGGGCCGGTCGGAGCAGTCGGTAGGGTTCGGCCTCATGCAGCTTCTGGTCACCGGTGGTGCGGGGTTCATCGGCAGCCACTACGTGCGCACGGTGCTCGCCGGCGCCTGGGGAGGCCCTGAGCCCTCTCGCCTGGTGGTGCTCGACAAGTTCACCTACGCCGGCAACATCGAGAACCTCGCGCCGGTGCGCGAGGACCCGCGGCTCGACGTCGTCGAGGGCGACATCCTCGACCGCGCGCTCGTCGACCGGCTGATGGCCGAGGCCGACGCGGTGGTGCACTTCGCGGCGGAGTCCCACGTGGACCGCTCGATCCTGGGCGCGGCCGACTTCGTGATGACCAACGTCGTCGGCACCCAGACGCTGCTCGATTCCGCCCTGAAGCACGGGATCGAGAAGTTCGTGCACGTCTCGACCGACGAGGTCTACGGCTCGATCAGCGAGGGCAGCTGGGACGAGGCGCAGCCGCTGCTGCCCAACTCGCCGTACTCCGCCTCCAAGGCCTCCTCCGACCTGCTGGCGCGCGCCTACCACCGCACCCACGGCCTGCCGGTGTGCATCACCCGCTGCTCCAACAACTACGGCCCCTACCAGTTCCCCGAGAAGGTCATCCCCCTCTTCGTGACCAACCTCGTCGACGGGCTGAACGTGCCGCTGTACGGCGAGGGCACCAACGTGCGCGACTGGCTGCACGTCGACGACCACTGCCGCGGCATCCATCTCGTCCTCACCGGTGGCCGACCCGGCGAGGTCTACAACATCGGCGGCGGCACCGAGCTGACCAACAAGGAGCTCACCGGCCTGCTCCTGGAGGCCACCGGCAGCGACTGGGACCGCGTCGAGCGGGTCGCGGACCGGCTCGGCCACGACCTGCGCTACTCCGTCGACATCTCCAAGATCAGCGCCGAGCTCGGCTACTCCCCCCAGGTCGGCTTCACCCAGGGCCTCGCCGACACCGTCGACTGGTACCGCACCCACCGGGAGTGGTGGGAGCCCCTCAAGGCCCGCGCCTCCCTGCACCACTGACCGGTTCCTCACCCCCCTCGGAAACCTCGCCCAGGCCGGCGGTGAAGGCCAGGCAGTCGGCGTACGTCGCCAGCAGCCCCTGCTCGCGGGCCTCGGCGACCGAGGGGGCGGCGGCGTCCTTCGGCGACAGCACGGGGCTGATGTCGCGCCCACGGCGGTCCTCGGTGGGCCAGTCGATGGCGAGGTCGGGGTCGAGGGGGTGCACGCCGTGCTCGCGGCCGGGCGCGTAGGGCGCCGAGCACAGGTAGGCGATCGTGGTGGCGTCGTCGAGGGCGAGGAACGCGTGCCCGAGGCCTTCGGGAAGGTAGACCGCGCGCCGGTCGACGTCGTCGATCAGCACCGAGTCCCAGCGGCCGAACGTCGGCGAGCCCTCACGCAGGTCGACCACCACGTCGAGAGCGGCCCCCGACAGGCAGGTCACCCACTTGGCCTGGCTCGGCGGCAGCTCCGCGAAGTGGATCCCGCGCAGTGATCCGGCGCTCGAGACCGAGCAGTTGGCCTGCGCCAACCGCATCTGGTGCCCGGTGGCCGCGGCGAACAGGTCCTCGCGGAACCACTCCAGGAAGACGCCGCGGTCATCACCGTGCTGCACCGGGGTCACCTCGAGCGCACCGGGCACTGACAGCTCACGGACCTCCACGAAGCGGCACGTTACCCAGGACTACCCTCGGGCGCGTGAGCAGTCCCGGGACGTGGTTGGTGACCGGCGCGGCCGGCATGCTCGGCACCGACGTCCGCGGGGTGCTCGACGCCGCCGGGATCCACCACGACGACGTGACGCGCGCCGACCTCGACCTGCTCGACGAGGCAGCCGTCGACCGGGCCGTCGCGGGGCACGACGTGGTCGTGAACTGTGCCGCCTGGACCGCCGTGGACGACGCGGAGGAGCACGAGGCCGAGGCGTTCGCGACCAACGCCGTCGCGCCCGGCCTGTTCGCGCTCGCGGCCCGCAGGCACGGCGCCCGGCTGGTGCACCTCAGCACCGACTACGTCTTCGACGGCACCGCCACCACGCCGTACGACGAGGACCACCCGCGCGCCCCCCGATCGGCCTACGGACGCACCAAGGCGGCCGGCGAGTGGGCGGTGCTCGCGGAGGCGGACCACCAGGCCATCGTGCTCCGCACCGCGTGGTTGTACGGCGCCCACGGATCGTGCTTCCCGCGCACCATCGCCCGGGCGGCCCACGAGCGCGGATCCTTGCAGGTGGTCGACGACCAGGTGGGACAGCCCACGTGGACGCGCGACGTCGCGGAGCTGGTGCTCACGCTCGTGCAGCGCGGGGCCGCGGGCGGGGTGTGGCACGCGACCTCGTCGGGCCAGGCGTCGTGGTTCGAGTTCGCGCAGGCCGTCGTGGAGACCGCCGGCCTCTCCGCCGACATCGTCGGTCCGACCGACTCCTCGGCCTTCCAGCGACCGGCGCCGCGGCCCGCCTACAGCGTGCTCGGGCACCGGCGTCTCCACGACGCGGGCATCACGCCCATCGGTGACTGGCGCGAGCGGTGGGCCGCCGCGGGCGGCTCAGTCCTGGCGTCCGACCAGGTCGGCTAGGTACTGCCCGTACCCCGACTTGCGCAGCGGCTCCGCGCGCTCGAGCAGCTCCTCGTCGCTCAGCCAGCCCTGGTGCCAGGCGACCTCCTCCGGCGCCCCGACCTTGAGGCCCTGCCGGTCCTCGATGGTCTTGATGAAGGAGCTCGCGTCGTTGAGCGAGTCGAACGTGCCGGTGTCCAGCCACGCCGTGCCCCGCTCCAGCACCTCCACGTTCAGCCGCCGCTGCTGGAGGTAGTGCCGGTTCACGTCGGTGATCTCGTACTCGCCGCGGGCCGAGGGCTTCAGGTCCCGCGCGATCTCGATGACGTCGTTGTCGTAGAAGTACAGGCCGGGCACCGCGAAGTTGCTGCGCGGCGTGGCCGGTTTCTCCTCGAGCGAGACAGCGGCCCCGGAGGCGTCGAACTCCACCACGCCGTACGCCGAGGGCTCCCTGACCCAGTAGGCGAAGATCCCGGCGCCGTCGAGGCCGATGTAGCGCCGCAGGTTGCGCCCGAAGCCCGGACCGTAGAAGAGGTTGTCGCCCAGCACCAGCGCGCTGCTCTCGGAGCCGATGAAGTCCGCACCGATGGTGAAGGCCTGCGCCAACCCGTCGGGGCTCGGCTGCTGCGCGTACTCGATCGAGATGCCGAACTGCGAGCCGTCCTGCAGCAGCCGCTCGAACCCGGCAGCCTCGTGCGGCGTCGTGATCACCAGCACGTCGCGGATGCCGGCGAGCATCAGCGTCGAGAGCGGGTAGTAGATCATCGGCTTGTCGTACACCGGCACCAGCTGCTTGCTCACACCCAACGTGATCGGGTGCAACCGAGAACCGGTGCCACCGGCAAGGATCAGGCCACGCATGCGCCGATCATGCCAGCGCGAGCGGCCCCGCAGGATCGAGTTGGCTCAGAGAGCGAGCTGGCGCGCGACGACGCCGGCGAGGCGGTCGGCGATGGACGCGGCCTTCTCCGCCGTCGCCGCCTCCACCATCACCCGGACCAGCGGTTCGGTCCCGGAGGGGCGCAGCAGCACGCGGCCGGTCTCGCCGAGCTCGATCTCGGCCTCGGCGACCGCGGCGGACAGCACGGCGTCCTGGTCGGCGCGGGCCTTGTCGACGCCGGGCACGTTCACGAGCACCTGGGGCATCCGGGTCATCACCGCGGCCAGGTCGGCGAGCGAGCGCCCGGTCGCGGCCATCCGGTCGAGCACGTGGAGCGCGGTGAGCACGCCGTCGCCGGTCGTGGCGTGGCGGCTCATGATCACGTGCCCCGACTGCTCACCACCGAGGGTGAGACCGGAGGTCTTCATCTCCTCGAGGACGTAGCGGTCGCCGACCTTGGTCTGGCGTACGCGGATCCCGGCGGCCCTCATGGCGTGCAGGAAGCCGAGGTTGCTCATCACGGTGGCGACCACCGTGTCGTCGACGAGCACCCCCGCCTCGCTCATCGCGAGCGCCAGCACGGCCATGATCTGGTCGCCGTCGACCACGGTGCCGGTGGCGTCCACCGCGAGACAGCGGTCGGCGTCGCCGTCGAGCGCGAAGCCGACGTGGGCGCCGTGCTCGAGGACGGCCTCCTGCAGCACCTCGAGGTGGGTGGAGCCGCAGCCCTCGTTGATGTTCAGGCCGTCGGGCTCGGCGCAGATGGCAACCACCTCGGCGCCGGCCTCACGCAGCGCCCGCGGACCGACCTCCCAGGCGGCGCCGTTCGCGCAGTCGAGCACGACCTTGAGGCCGTCGAGGCGGTGACCGATGGTGCCGACGAGGTAGCGGGAGTACTCCTCGACCGTGCCGGTGTGCGGGGTGACCCGACCGACACGACCACCGGTCGGGCGGTGCCACTCGGTGTCGAGCACGGCCTCGATCTCACGCTCCAACGCGTCGTCGAGCTTGACCCCGCCGTGGGCGAGGAACTTGATGCCGTTGTCGGGCATCGCGTTGTGCGACGCGCTGATCACGACGCCGACGTCGGCGCCGAGGAGGTCGGTGAAGTACGCGACGCCCGGGGTGGGCAGCACCCGCAGGCGTACGACGTCGACACCGGCCGAGGACAGGCCGGCCACCACGGCGTGCTCCAGGAACTGGCCCGAGATGCGGGTGTCGCGACCCACGACGGCGAGAGGGCGGGCCCGCTCGAAGTCGCCGTGGTCGACGAGGACGCGTGCCGCGGCCACGCCGAGGTCCAGGGCCAGCTCGGCGGTGAGCTGGCCGTTGGCGAGGCCGCGGACCCCGTCGGTGCCGAAGATGCGCGTCATCGGGACCGGCTTCCTGAGGAGCGAGCGTCTCGAACGATCACCGCTTGCTGTACTGCGGAGCCTTCCGGGCCTTCTTCAGACCGGCCTTCTTGCGCTCGATGACGCGCGCGTCGCGGGTCAGCAGACCGGCCTTCTTGAGGCTGGGCCGGTTGGCCTCCTCGTCGATGGCGTTCAGCGCGCGGGCCACACCGAGGCGCAGCGCACCGGCCTGGCCGGTGATGCCGCCGCCGTGGATCCGGGCGATGACGTCGAAGCGGCCCTCGAGCTCGGTCGCGACGAAGGGCTCGTTGACGACCTGCTGGTGCAGCTTGTTGGGGAAGTAGCTGTCGAGCTCGCGGCCGTTGACGTTCCAGCTCCCGGAGCCGGGGACGAGGCGGACGCGGGCGACGGCCTCCTTGCGGCGGCCGGTCGCGGCGGCGGGGGCGATGGTCGCCGGGCGGGGCGGGGCGTCCGGGCTGGGCGCGCTCTCGGAGGAGTAGGCGATGCCCTGCTCGTTGGCCTGGAACGTCTCCTCGACGCTCTCGGTGTTCTGCTCAGTCACGAAGGTGTCCTCTGTGGGTCTCGAAGTCGGGAGTTACTGGGAGATCTGCTTGATCTCGAAGGGCTGGGCCTTCTGGGCGGCGTGCGGGTGCTCCGGGCCGGCGTACACCTTCAGCTTCTTGAGCATCTGGCGACCGAGGCGGTTCTTCGGGAGCATGCCCCACACGGCCTTCTCGACGGCCTTGCGGGAGTCCTTCTGGAGCAGGTCACCCATCGGGGTGGCCGACAGACCACCCGGGTAGCCCGAGTGGCGGTAGGACAGCTTCTTGGTCGCCTTGTCACCCGACAGGGACACCTTCGAGGCGTTCACGACGATGACGAAGTCACCGGTGTCGACGTGGGGGGCGAACATGGTCTTGTGCTTGCCCCGCAGCAGGTTCGCGACCTGGACGGCGAGCCGCCCCAACCGGACGTCGGTGGCGTCGATGACGTGCCACTCGCGCTGGATGTCGCCGGGCTTGGGCGTGTACGTGCGCAACGTTGTTGGCCTCACTACTCGTTCGTGTCGGACCGGACGGATGACCGGCCCGCGATGGTGCTACCGCGACTTCTGACGAACACTGCCCGAGCACGATCCGGGGATCAGGCTGCGAGTCTGCGAGCGGGCCACAACGTAGGAGCCCGCACGCGGCAGGAGACGCGACCCTCAAGGTTACCGGGGCACCGTGAGCCGCGTCCAATCGGCCGGCCGACGATCACACGTCCCACCCCGCGAAACCGACCACCGGGTGTCAGCCCCATCCGTGGGGGAATAGGTTGAAAACGCAGGCCCACCAGGCCCGCACACCAAGAGCAGCCCCAGCAGCCCACCACAGCGCCAAGGAGCCGACGTGGCCGAGACCGGTGACAACAACACCTTGACAGTCCGGGACAACAGGACCGGCAAGGACTACGAGATCGCGATCAACGACGGCACCATCAAGGCCGCCGACCTCGGTCAGATCCGCCTGGACGACGACACCCCCGGGCTGGCGACCTACGATCCGGGCTTCGTCAACACCGCCTCCTGCAAGAGCTCGGTGACCTTCATCGACGGCGAGAAGGGCATCCTCGAGTACCGCGGCTACCCGATCGAGCAGCTCGCGGAGAAGTCGAACTTCCTCGAGGTCGCCTACCTGCTCATCCACGGCGAGCTGCCCACCAAGGACCAGTACGACCTGTGGGTGCACGAGATCACCCACCACACGTTCCTGCACGAGAACGTCAAGACGTTCATGCAGGGCTTCCGCTACGACGCGCACCCGATGGGCATGCTGATGGCCTCGGTCGGAGCGCTGTCCACGTTCTACCCCGAGTCCGCGAACATCAAGGACGCCGACAACCGGCACATGCAGATCGTGCGGATGATCGCGAAGATGCCGACCCTGGGTGCCTGGGCCTTCCGGCACGCGCAGGGCAAGCCGTACGTCTACCCGGACAACGAGCTCAGCTACACCGCCAACTTCCTCTCGATGCTGTTCAAGATGAGCGAGCACCGCTTCGAGGCCGACGAGCGCCTGGTCAAGGCCCTCGACGTGCTGTTCATCCTGCACGCCGACCACGAGCAGAACTGCTCGACCAACGCGGTGCGCTCCGTGGGCTCCTCGCAGGTCGACCCCTACTCCGCGGTGGCGGCCGGCGTCGGCGCCCTCTACGGCCCCCTGCACGGCGGGGCCAACGAGGCCGTGCTGCGGATGCTCAAGCGCATCGGCGACAAGTCGAACATCCCCGACTTCATCAAGGGCGTGAAGGAGGGCGAGGAGAAGCTGATGGGCTTCGGCCACCGGGTCTACAAGAACTACGACCCGCGGGCCAAGATCATCAAGAAGGCGTGCGACGACGTCTTCGAGGTCACCGGCGTCAACCCGCTGCTCGAGATCGCCCAGGAGCTGGAGAAGATCGCACTCGACGACGAGTACTTCGTCAAGCGCAAGCTCTACCCCAACGTCGACTTCTACTCCGGGCTGATCTACGAGGCGTTCCAGTTCCCGCCGGAGATGTTCACGGTGCTCTTCGCCATCGGGCGTACGCCGGGCTGGCTGGCGCAGTGGCTCGAGCTGGTGCAGGACAAGGACCAGAAGATCGCCCGCCCCAAGCAGGTGTACACCGGCGACCGCACGCTGGACTTCGTGCCCGCCTCCGAGCGCTGGGCCTGACCGGGCACCGACCGCACCTGCGGCGAGATCGAGGGTGTTTCGGCCGCACCTGCGGACGTAGGCTCGCCAGCGTGAGCCAGGTCGGACCCCTCCCACCCGTCCCGGCGGGTGCCGACGATCTTCCAGGGCACCAACAAGATGCGGATCTTCCAGGAGGAGATCTTCGGCCCGGTGGTGTCGGTCACCGGCTTCGACGGCTACGACGACGCCATCGAGATCGCCAACGACACCCTCTACGGGCTCGGCGCAGCGGTGTGGTCGCTCGACACCAACACGGCCCACCGGGCCGGCCGCGACATCCAGGCCGGCCGCGTCTGGACGAACTGCTACCACCTGTACCCGGCCCACGCCGCGTTCGGTGGCTACAAGTCGTCGGGCATCGGCCGCGAGAACCACTCGATGATGCTCGACCACTACCAGCAGACCAAGAACCTGTTGGTCAGTCTACTCCCCCGACGCCATGGGCTTCTTCTGAGCCGGTGAGCGTCGAGAGAGTCGCCATCACCCCGAAGGCTGCGGACCTGCTCCGCAGCCTTCGGGAGACCCACGGCATCGCGCTGATGTTCCACCAGTCCGGTGGGTGCTGCGACGGATCGGCCCCGATGTGCTTCACCCAGGGCACGTTCCTGACCGGCGCCTCGGACGTGCACCTCGGCGACCTCGACATCGGCCCGAGCGAGGTCGATGCCGAGGGAGTCGTGCCCGTGTGGATCTCCCGCGAGCAGTTCAACTACTGGTCGCACACCCACATCACGATCGACGTCGTGCCGGGACGCGGCGCCGGGTTCTCGATCGAGGGCCCGACCGGCAGCCGGTTCATCATCCGCTCACGCATCTTCACCGACGAGGAGACCGAAAAGCTGGCGAAGCAGCCGGCTCCCTGAGGCGAGCGCACGCCGCCCGCTGTGCGGCCGAGGGCCTTGCTGCTTAGCATGGCTCTTGTCTGACGCGCTCGTCTGGGGGTCTGCTCGGTGACTGAGAGTTCGCCTTCAGGGCTACCGAGATTCAGCCTGGTCTCGGCGGTCTACGGCGTCGAGCGCTACCTCGAGGAGTTCATCGCCGCCGTCGAGGCCCAGGACTTCCCGCTCGACCGCGTCGAGGTCGTGATGGTCGACGACGGCTCCACCGACTCCGCCCCCCGGATCCTGGCCGAGTGGCAGGAGCGCCGTCCGGAGCTCGTCAGGGTGCTCACCAAGCCCAACGGGGGCACCTCCTCGGCCCGGAACCTCGGGCTCGAAGCGGCGCGTGGCGAATGGGTCTCCTTCCCCGACCCTGACGACACCTTCGCGCCCACCTACCTCTCCGAGGTGGAGGCGATGCTGGTGCAGCACCCCGAGGTCGCGATGGTGGCGACCAACCGCATCCTCGAGCACGACCCGACCGGCGTGCGCGAGGCCCACAGCCTGTCCGCGCACTTCACCACCGAGAACCGTGTCCGCGACCTCGACGGACACCCCGACTTCTTCCACGGGAGCGCGCCGGCCGCGTTCTTCCAGCACGAGCTCCTACGCCGGACGGCACTGCGCTTCGACGAGCGGATCCGCCCCAGCTTCGAGGACGGTCACTTCTGCGTCAGCTACCTGCTGCGCGCGCGGCGACCGCATGGTCGCGTTCGTGACGACCGCCGAGTACTACTACCGGAAGCGGGATGACGACAGCTCGACCCTGGCCAGGAGCCGCACGGATCCCGAGCGCTACACGAGCGTCCTCGAGCACGGCTACCTCGACGTCCTGAACCAGGCGCTGCCAGCGTCGCGGCCGGGTGCCGGACTGGCTCCAGGCGTTCGTCCTGTACGAGCTCAGCTGGTACTTCTCGGCCGAGGAGTCCGCCGGGACGGAGCCGACGGCCGCCCGCGGCGCCACGGCGGAGAGCATGCACGCGTTGATGACCCGGATCGTCCGCATGCTCGAACCCTCGGTGATCCTCAGCGCGTCCGTACGCCCGCTCAAGCTCATCTGGCGCGAGATGCTGCTGCACAGCTACGACCATGATGACTGGCACTCCTCGTTCGTGATGGTCGACCGGCTCGACACCGCCCAGCGCCTCGTGCGGGCCGAGTACCGCTTCACGGGCACGCGGCCCGACGGAGGAGTTCTTCTCCGAGGGGCGCGCGGTCGAGCCGGCGTACGCGAAGACCCGGAGCGTGCGGTACTTCGATCGCGACCATGCTCTACGAGCGCGTGGTCTGGCTCCCCTCCGGAGCGCTGCGGGCCACGCTCGACGGCGCGCGGGTGGAGGTACGCCTCGACGAGCCCGAGCTGCCGAGGTACACGCATGCGGCTGTGGTCGATCCGGGACCGCCTGGTTCCCGAGCCGGTGGCCGAGGCGGGCAGGTGGACCCTGACCAGGGCCAAGCCCAAGCGGAGGATCCGCGACCGCCTGATCCTGTGGGCGGCGGGCACCTCGATGGTCAGGAAGTACTTCGGTGACGCGTGGGTCCTGATCGACCGGGTCGGAGGACGCGAACGACAGCGCCGAGCTGCTGTTCCGTCACCTGCGGAGCAAGCACCGCAAGGTCAACGCCTGGTTCGTGCTGGGGAAGGGGACCCCGGACGACCGCCGGCTGCGCCGGGACGGGTACAAGCGGATCGTGCCCTACGGCTCGCTGCGCTGGAAGCTGCTGATGCTCAACTGCGTCCATCTGGTCTCCTCGCACGCCGACACCCCGATCGTCCGGCCCGCGGCGTCTGGCCCGCCTCGTGGACGTCCCCCGGCTGGAGGTTCTCCTTCCTCGGTCACGGCGTGACGAAGGACGACCTGTCGCGATGGCTCAACCCCAAGGAGATCGACCTCATCGTCACCAGCACGCCGGGTGAGCACGAAGCAGTCGTCGCTGACGGCTCGCCCTACCGCTACAGCGCGCGCGAGGCCCGGCTCACCGGGATGCCGCGACTCGACGCCCTGCTCAGCGAAGGCGAGCGCGTCCCGCCGGAGCGGCGCGACCTGGTCCTGCTCGCGCCGACCTGGCGACGCTGGCTGATGAGCCCGGCCGAGGAGGGAGGCCACCACGTCATCGACGCGCAGAGCTTCGCCGCGACCGAGTTCGCCCGCAGCTGGTTGGCCGTCATCGGGTCGCCCGAGCTCGAGGCGGTGGCCGCGCGCCCACGGGCTCACCGTCGCCGTGCTGCTGCACCCGAACCTGCAGCCGCTGCGGGCACAGCTCGAGGTGCCGGACCACGTGCGCATGCTCGGCTTCGAGGAGGGTCGCCCGCGAGATGTTCGCCCGCGTCCCGCGTCCTGGTGACCGACTACTCCTCGATGGCCTTCGACGCGGCCTACATGGACCGGCCGGTCGTGTACTTCCAGTTCGACCGCGACCGCATGTTCAGCGGTGCGCACAGCTATGGGAAGGGCTACTTCGACTACCGCCGTGACGGCTTCGGACCTGTCACCGAGACCTGCGCCGAGGTCGTAGCGAGCGATCACCGAGACCGTCGAGGCAGGGCCGCACCCCGCGGAGCCGTACGCCCGACGCATCCGGGCCACCTTCCCGATGCGGGACGGCCACTGCACCGAGCGCGTCTACAAGGCGATCGCACACTCGACGCGACGAGTCCGCCCCACGCTCGTCGACCCTCAGACCGTCGAGCGGTCGCGCCCCTCCCAGTAGGGCTTGCGCAGGTCGCGCTTGAGGATCTTGCCGGTCGGGTTGCGCGGCAGCGCCTCGAGGATGTCGACCGACCTCGGGCTCTTGTAGTGGGCGAGCTGCTCGCGGCAGAAGGCGATGATCTCCTCCTCGGTGGCCTCGGCACCCGGGTGCAGGGAGACCACGGCCTTCACGGTCTCGCCCCACCGATCGTCGGGCACGCCGATGACGGCGACCTCCATGACCGCCGGGTGCTCGGCCAGCACCCGCTCGACCTCGGGCGAGTAGATGTTCTCGCCGCCGGAGATGATCATGTCCTTGAGCCGGTCCTCGACGTAGACGTAGCCGTCGGCGTCGACGCGGCCCATGTCGCCGGTGCGGAACCAGCCGTCCTGGGTGATCACCTCGGCGGTGGCCTCGGGCTTGTTGAGGTAGCCCTTCATCAGCTGCGGCGTCCGGAACCAGAGCTCGCCGTGGGTGCCCGGCTCGCACGTCCTCGAGGCTCTCGGGGTCGACGACCCGCATCTCCGCCTGCGGGATCAGCCGCCCGGCGCTGACCATCCGCTCGGGGTGGTCGAGGTCGCGGTGCTCCTCCGGCATCAGGTGGGTGATCACGCCGCCGAGCTCGGTCAGACCGTAGACCTGGAGGAAGTCGGTGTCCGGCCACGCCTCGATCGCGGCGCGGAGCAGCGGCAACGGCATCGGTGCGGCGCCGTAGCAGTAGGTCTTGAGCCGGCCGAACAGGCTTCACGGCGTCGTCACCGGACTGCAGCACCTGCGCCAGCACGGCCGGGACCAGGAACGTGCGGTTGGCGCCGGCCATGATCGCCCCGGCCAGCGAGGCGCCGTCGGGGTCGCGCGTCATCACGCTGGGCACCCCGTCGTGGATCCCGAAGAGGACGTACGACGAGCCGCCGACGTGGAACAGCGGCATCGAGACCATGTTCTTGTCGCCGTCGTCGAAGCCCCAGCCCTCGTGGGCGTTCAGCGTGTGCGCGACCATGTTGGCCTGCGTGAGCATGACGCCCTTGGGCCGACCGGTCGTGCCCGAGGAGTACATCACCAGGCACACGTCGCCGGGCTCGACCGACGGGTCGCGGTCGACGGGCTCGGCACCGGCCAGCAGCGCCTCGTACTCGTCGCCGTCGCCGCCGTCGGGCGTGAGCTCGAGGACGTGCTCGACCCCGGGCAGCCGGTCGCGCAGCTTGTCGACGAGCGGCACCAGGTCGGAGCCCACCAGCAGGACCTTCGCGCCCGAGTCGTTGACGGCGTAGTCGACCTCGTCGCCGGCCAGCCGGAAGTTGATGATCGCGTTGGCCGCACCGAGCGACGCAGCAGCCAGGCTCAGCTCCACTCCGGCCGGGTGGTTCTTGTCGAGGAAGGACACGACGTCGCCCCGCCCGACCCCGAGCCCGCGGAGCGCGCCCGCCAGCCGGCGTACCCGGTCGTTCCACTCCGCCCACGTCCACGTGCGACCGAGGTAG
The DNA here is from genome assembly GCA_963756045.1 of uncultured Actinomycetota bacterium. Classification (GTDB taxonomy): domain Bacteria; phylum Actinomycetota; class Actinomycetes; order Propionibacteriales; family Nocardioidaceae; genus Marmoricola. The sequence continues at coordinate 49,523 of CAVWML010000001.1, read as the reverse complement.
GACATCGCTTCGGTGTCCGGCGTCGCGGCCGCCCAGTGGGCCAGCCGGTCGCCGAGGAACTCCGGGGCGGGCAGCTGCGTTCGGGGACGCCGCCGCGGTCACGGCCTAGGCCCCTGGCGTCTCGGTGACGACCTGGCGCGCCAGGTACTGCTGGACCCCCACCCGGGAGATCGCGTCGAGCTGGCCCTCGAACCAGTCGGCGTGCTGCTCCTCGTCGCGCACCATCTCCTCGAAGACGGCCGCCGAGCCGTGGTCACCGAGGTCGTGGCACTCCTGCGCCGAGGCGTTGAACTGCGTGACGGCGGCGTTCTCGCTCTCCAGGGCGAGCCGGAGCATCTCCTCGGCGTCCTCGCCGACGGTGATCGAGTGGAGCTTCTGGACGTTGGGGTGCCCGTCGAACATCAGGATCCGCTCGATGAGCGCGTCGGCGTCCTTCATCTCCTCGATGGACAGGTCGTAGAACACCTTGCCGAGGCCGCCGAGGCCCCAGTTGTCGAGCATCCGGGCGTGCAGGAAGTAGGTGTTGGTGACGGTGAGCTCGAGTGTGAGCGCCTGGTTCAGGAGCTCGACGACGCGTGGGTTAGCTGGCTGCACTCTGCGACTCCCTCGGGGCGGCCTCCGTGAGGATGGCAGCGGGACCGGTGCCGGCCGGCACCAGTGCGTTGCCATGCTCGCAGACGAGCCGCTTGAGGGAGAAGACGCAGGAGCCGCAGTCCTGTCCGGCACCGGTGGCCCGGCAGGCGCTGCTCAGGGACCGGGCGCCCGCGCGCACGGCGTCGGCGACAGCGCGGTCGGTGACGACGCGGCAGTGGCAGACGATCACGGCGGGTCCCGGGGTCGAGGCGGTCAGGAGGACCTAACTTAAGTGAGGCAACCCTAAGCGCGCAAGGGACCCGCCCACTCCGTGTCAGCTCGACTCGATCACACCGGGCTCGCTCGGCCGCTGGAGGCCCATCACGATCGTGCTGGCCAGCACCACCATCACCAGCCCGACCACCTGCGTCGCGCTCAGCCGCTGGTCGAGCACGATGAGCCCCGCGATGGCCGCCACGGCCGGCTCGAGCGACAGCAGCACCCCGAACACCCGAGCGGCCAGCCGCCGCAGCGCCAGCAGCTCGAGCGAGTAGGGCAGCAGGGAGGACAGCACCGCCAGCCCGAGCCCCTTGAGGACGTGCTCGGTCGTCCACACCCCGGCGCTCGTGAGCCCGGGGACCAGCACCACCAGCGTGGAGACGACGAGCGCCAGCGCCAGCCCGTCGAGCTGCGGGAAGGCCGCGCCGGTGCGGCGCGCTGAGCAGGATGTACGCCGCCCAGAGCACGCCGGCGGTCGCCGCGAGCAGCAGCCCGACCCAGCTCAGCTCGTCCAGCGGCGTGCCCAGCGCCCCGGAGACGAGCAGCACGCCCGTGCCGGCGGCGAGGACGGCCAGGTAGTCCAGCAGCCGGCGGGAGAGCACCGTGGTGAGCACGAGCGGGCCGAGGAACTCCACGGTCACCGCGACGCCCAGCGGCAGGTGCGCCAGCGCGCCGTAGAAGCTCCAGTTCATCAGCCCCAGGGCCGCCCCGAACGCCACCACCGTCAGCCAGTCGGACCGGCGAGTGCCCCCGCAGGCTCGGTCGGGCCAGCGGGAGCAGGATCAGCGCCGAGAACCCGATCCGCAGGAACACCGACCCGCCCGCGCCGATCTCGGGCACCAGCGTCGCCGCGAGCGCCCCGCCGAACTGCACCGAGACCACGCCCCCGAACACCAGCAGCGGCGCTGGTACGACGGGCCGGCGGGTCACTGCGACAGGCTAGGACCCCGGTCGGTCCCGACGTACGCGCCCCTCGTCCCAGACCGGCTGGTCGGACTCGTAGACCGAGCCGTCGGCGCCGAAGACGAGGAACCGGTCGAAGTCGCGGGCGAACCAGCGGTCGTGGGTGACCGCCAGCACGGTGCCCTCGAAGCGGGCGAGGCCGTCCTCGAGCGCCTCGGCCGACTCGACGTCGAGGTTGTCGGTCGGCTCGTCGAGGAGCAGCAGCGTGGCACCGGAGAGCTCGAGCAGCAGGATCTGGAAGCGCGCCTGCTGACCGCCGGAGAGCGACTCGAAGACCTGCTCGGCGGCGTGTGCGAGCTCGTAGCGGTCCAACGCCCGGGAGGCCGGCTCGCGCGGGAGCCCCTCGCGGTGCTCGTCGCCGCGGTGCAGGACCTCCAGCAGCGTGCGCCCGACGAGCTCGGGGTGGGCGTGGGTCTGCACGAACCACCCGGGTCGCACCCGGGCGCCGAGCCTGGCGCGGCCGGTGTGCGCGACCGGCGCCACCGGGGTGTCGGCGACCGGGCGGTGCTCGACGTCGGGGTCGCTGCCGCCCGCCGGCCAGGAGCCGCAGGAAGTGCGACTTGCCGGAGCCGTTGGAGCCGAGCACGGCCACCCGCTCGCCGTACCAGACCTCGAGGTCGAAGGGCCGCATCAGACCGGTCAGCTCCAGCCCCTCGCAGACGACCGCGCGCTTGCCGGTGCGGCCGCCCTTCAGCCGCATCTGCACCTGCTGCTCGCGCGGCTGCGAGGTCGGCGGACCGGCCTCCTCGAACTTGCGCAGGCGGGTCTGCGCCGCTCGGTAGCGCGAGGCCATGTCGGAGTTGTAGGCCGCCTTGTTCTTGTACATCAGCATCTGGGCGCGCAGCTTCGCGTGCTCCTCGTCCCAGCGCCGGGTGAGCTCCTCGAAGCGCGCGAACCGGTCGCGACGCGCCTCGTGGTACGACGCGAACCCGCCCGGATGGGTCCACACGGTGTTCCCCGCGGCGCCGAGCTCGACGGTGACGATCCGGGTCGCGGTGTTGGCGAGCAGCTCGCGGTCGTGGCTGATGAACAGGACGGTCTTGGGCGAGGCGCTGATGCGTCCCTCGAGCCACACCTTGCCCGGCACGTCGAGGAAGTTGTCCGGCTCGTCGAGCAGCAGCACCTCGTCGGGCCCGGAGAGCAGGTACTCCAGCACGAGCCGCTTCTGCTCGCCCCCGCTGAGGGTGGCCAGGTCGCGGTACTTCGCCTTCTCGTAGGGGATCCCGAGCGCCGTGGTGCAGCAGGTGTCCCAGACGACCTCGATCTCGTAGCCGCCCGCATCGGCGAACTCGGCCAGGGCTCCGCGTAGGCGAGCTGGGTCGGCTCGTCGTCGCTCTCCATCAGCAGCAGCTCGAGCCGGTCGATCTCGGCCGCCGCCGTGCGCACCCGGGTCGGCGCGACCGAGAGCAGCAGCTCGGCCACCGTGGTCGACCCGGCGGCCACCATCTGCCGCATCACCCCCAGACCGCCCGAGCGCGTCACCGCTCCCGCGTGCGGTGCGAGGTCACCGGTGATGATCCGCAGCAACGTGGTCTTGCCGGCGCCGTTGGCCCCCACCAGCGCGACCTTCGCCCCGTCGCCGACCCGGAACGCCACGTCGTCGAGCAGCACCCGGCCGTCGGGCAGCTCGTAGCGCACCCCGGCGACCTCCACGTGACCCACGACGGGCCATTCTGCGCGCCGTACGGCGTCGGGACCATCGGATTTCGCGGTCAGGGCGAGCAGGTCACGTCACCGGCCGGTCTGCAGCACCCTGAACCCCTTGGCGCTGGCCAGGCGCTCGGTCGGGTAGCCCTGCTCGCCCAGCCACCGCGCCAGCGAGTCGGAGCCGAGGTTCTTGCCGACCACCATCAGCGCCCTGCCGTCGGGGCGCAGGCGTGGCAGCCACCGCAGCAGGAGCTCGTGCAGCGCGTCCTTGCCCACCCGGATCGGCGGGTTCGACCAGATCTCGTCGTACGTCGCGTCGGAGTCCACCTCGTCGGGCAGCACCGCCCGGAACCGGTCGCCGAGGCCGAGCTGCTCGGCGTTCTCGTTGGCCAGCAGCAGGGCGCGCTCGTTGACGTCGACGGCGGTGACGCGTGCCTCGGGGACCGCCAGCGCGATCGCCAGCCCGATCACGCCGTACCCGCAGCCGAGGTCCAGGACCTCGCGCGCCGACTCCGGCGGCGGCACCTCGGCCAGCAGCACCCCGGTGCCCACGTCGAGGCGTCCCTGCGCGAAGACTCCGGATCCTGAGGTCAGCTCCAGCCAGTGCCCCCAGACGTTCGCGCGGACCGGCACCCGGCGGAACGGCGTCGTGGGGTCAGCAGTGAAGTAGTGCTCCTCGCTCACCCGGTCTCCTCCGGTGTCCGTGTGCCGTTCCACGTCCACAGGTCCGGCTCCAGAGTCACCTTTCCACAGCGCCCGGTGGCGGGACCGCGGACGGTCGGTCGTCGGTCGTGGGATGCGCGCATGAGCGAACAGAACGAGCCCGCCAACCACGTCGTGCTGGTCGGGTGGGTCAGTGCGACGCCCGAGTCGCGCGAGCTGCCGAGCGGCGACACCCTGGTCACCTTCCGCCTCGTCGTCGACCGGCCCACGACCCGCGAGCGTCCCCGGCGCCAGGTCGACGTCATCGACGTCGCCTGCTGGGGCCGGCGTCCCCAGCGCACGGCCGCAAGCCTCGAGCCGCACACCACCGTGCGGGTCGAGGGCTCGTTGCGCCGGCGCTTCTTCGCCGCGGCGGGCGCGCGAGCCAGCCGCTACGAGGTGGAGGCCGAGCGGATCGCCCGCGTCTCGGTCGCGCGGGCGGCCAAGGCGTCGTCCGATGGGTAGCCGACCTCCTCCAGCGTCAGCCCGTGCGCGGGCATCACCGTGACGGCCGGGTCGCGTCGGGCTCCGGCGAGCACCTCCGCGGCCCAGCCCGCGTCGCGGCGACCCTCCCCGACCGCCACCAGGCAGCCGACGAGCGCGCGCACCATGGAGTGGCAGAAGGCGTCCGCGCGCACCGTCGCCGTGACCAGGCCCTCTGTCCGCGCCCAGTCGAGCTCGAGCAGCGCGCGCACCGTGGTCGCGCCCACCCGACGCTTGCAGAACGCCGCGAAGTCGTGCTCCCCCAGCAGAGCCTGCGCGGCGAGGTTCATGGCCTCGAGGTCCAGCTGTCGAGGCCAGGCGAGGACGTGCCCGCGCTCGAGCGGGTCGACCGCGTCGGGGCGGTCGGCGATCCGGTAGGCGTAGCGCCGCCAGAGCGCCGAGAAGCGCGCGTCGAAGCCTGTCGGCGCCTCACGGACGCCCCGCACGCGCACGGCGGGGTCGAGCACGCCGTTGAGCCGCCGGGCGAGCGCATCCACCGGCTCCTCGGACCCACGCCCGACGGTGGCCGTCACCGCGTCGCCCTCCACGTCGGCGTGCGCCACCTGGCCGCGCGCGTGGACACCGGTGTCGGTGCGGCCCGCGACGGTCAGCGCGGTGCCGTCGGTGCGCAGCACGATGTCGAGGGCGCGCTCCACGTCCTCCTGGACGGTGCGCAGTCCCGGCTGCCGGGCCCAGCCGTGGAACCCGGCGCCGTCGTAGGCGAGATCGAGGCGCAGCCGCACGCAGTGCATCCTCGCAGCCCGGTCCTGCAGGATGAGGACATGAGCCCCGCCGAACCACGCGCTCCGATGATCGTCGTGTGCGCGCCCGAGCACCGCGACGTGCTCGAGTCACAGCTCTTCCGCTACACCCGCGACTACGACGTCCGCTTCACCGCCTCCTCGCAGGAGACCCTCGACCTGCTCGGCGGACTCGAGGCCGACGAGTCGGTGGCCATGCTGGTCAGCGAGACGGAGGTGCCCGACGCCCCCGTGCTGCGGGCCATGCACGACTGGCGCGCGCTCGTGCCGTCCGCGAAGCGGGTGATCGCGGCCCACGTCGAGCACTTCAGGGGCCGCTCCGAGGAGCTGCGCCCCGGGCTCGCGACCGGCAAGTACGACGCCTACCTGCTGATGCCGCGGGGCGTCCGCGACGAGGAGTTCCACACCGCGATCACCGAGCTGCTCTCTGACTGGGGCTCGGCCAGCCCGGTGGTCCCGACGGCGATCATCGTCTCGCCCTCGCTGGATCCGCTGACCGTCGCGCTGCGCGACTTCGCCTACCAGATGGGGATGCCGGCCCAGGTCGTCCCGCCCGACTCCGAGGCGGGTCGGCACGCCATCGCGCTGCACGGCGACGGGTCCCGCTTCCCCGTGGTCAAGGCGCTCGGGGGGATCACCAGCCAGCCGCGATCGGTGCGCGAGCTGGCCGCCACCATCTACGGCGCGCCGGACCAGATCGACGTCGACAAGGTGGTCGACCTCGTGGTCGTCGGCGCCGGCCCCGCCGGGCTGGCCGCCGCCGTCTACGGCTCCTCCGAGGGGCTGCGCACCGTGGTGCTCGAGACCGCGGCCGTCGGCGGGCAGGCCGGCACGAGCTCGATGATCCGCAACTACCTCGGCTTCCCGCGCGGCATCTCCGGCATGCGCCTGGCCCAGCGGGCCCGCAACCAGGCCATCCGCTTCGGCACCAGGTTCTTCACCGGCTGGCCGGTCGAGCAGCTGGTCCCCGGCGTCGATGGTGCGCCCCACCGCGTCGTCACCGACGGGGGTGAGGTCCATGCCCGCGCCGTGGTGATCTCCTCCGGCGTCGCCTACCGGCGCCTCGGCGTCGAGGGCTGCGAGGCGCTGGTCGGGCTCGGCGTGCACTACGGCGCCTCGGTGACGGCGGCTCCGGAGATGACCGACCGTGACGTGTTCGTGGTCGGTGGCGGCAACTCCGCCGGCCAGGCCGCACTGCACCTCGCCCGCTTCGCCCGCTCGGTGACGTTGCTCGTACGCCGTCCCGACGTCGCGCAGACGATGTCGGACTACCTGATCCGCGAGATGCGCTACGTGCCGCAGATCCGCATCCAGGAGTGCGCCGCGGTCGTCGACGGTGGCGGCGACGGCAGGCTCGAGTGGATCGGCCTGCGCGACCTGAACACCGGCGAGGTCACCCGCCATGAGGCCGGCGGGCTGTTCCTGCTGCTCGGCGCCGAGCCCCGGTGCGACTGGCTCCCCGAGGAGGTGGCCCGCGACGAGCACGGGTTCGTGCTCACCGGTCGCGACGTGCCCAAGCACTACTGGCGCGACGGCCTTCCGCCAGCCAACCTCGCCACGGTGGTGCCCGGCATCTTCGCCGCCGGCGACATCCGCGCCGGCTCGATGAAGCGGGTCGCCGCCGCCTCGGGCGAGGGCGCCAGCGCCGTCCCCCTCGTCCACGCCCACCTCGCCGAGCTCGCCCGGGTGGGCGCCTAGCGAGGCCAAGGGGCAGTTTGGCCGGGCGCCCGGCCAAACTGTCAGCTGGAGGGCCGAAACATCAGCCCTCCACTGACAGTTCAGCCCGTCAGCCTCTCCGAAATGTCCGGAGGGATCGCGCTCACGCGGTCGGCTCGTCCTTCGGGTTCTCGTCGTCTGCGGGGTCCTCGGCGGGCTCCGCCGTCTCGTCCGCGGCATCCGTCTCGACCTCGGCGGTCTCGTCGGTCGCCTCGGCAGACGGGGTCTCCTCGGCCGGCTCCGCCACCTCGGCGGCGGGCTCCTCGTCAGCCTCGACGGGAGCAGGCTCGGCCGCCTTGGCCGCGGACTTCTTGGCCGGCTTCGGCGTGGACTCCGACGGCGAGTACGGCTCGGTGACCAGCTCGATGACCGCCATCGGGGCGTTGTCGCCCTTGCGCGGGCCGATCTTGGTGATCCGCGTGTAGCCACCCGGGCGCTCGGCGAAGGTCGGCGCGATCTCGGTGAACAGCGTGTGCACCACCGACTTGTCGCGGATCGTCTTGAGCACCTCGCGCCGGTGGGCGACGCTCTGGGTGGTGCCCAGCGGTGCCTTCTTGGCCTTGGTGATCAGCTTCTCCGCGACCGGGCGCAGCACGCGCGCCTTGGCCTCGGTGGTGGTGATCCGGCCGTGCTCGAACAGCGCCGTGGCGAGGTTCGAGACGATCAGCCGCTGGTGCGACGGGCTGCCGCCGAGGCGAGCGCCCTTCTTGGGGGTTGGCATGGCAACTCTCGTTTCTCCCCGGCCGTGTCAGGTACCGGGGTAGAGGGATCAGATCAGATCAGTACTGCTCGTCCTCGACGAAGCTGTCGTCGTCGTCGTCGTACGCCGCGAGCGCCGCGGTCGGGTCGAAGCCGGGGGCGCTGTCCTTGAGGGACAGACCCATCTCGACCAGCTTGGCCTTGACCTCGTCGATCGACTTGGCGCCGAAGTTGCGGATGTCGAGCAGGTCCTGCTCCGAGCGCGAGATGAGCTCACCCACGGTGTGGATGCCCTCGCGCTTGAGGCAGTTGTACGAGCGCACGGTCAGGTTCAGGTCCTCGACCGGAAGGGCGAGGTCCTGGGCCAGCTGCTCGTCGACCGGCGACGGGCCGATGTCGATGCCCTCGGCCTCGACGTTGAGCTCGCGGGCGAGCCCGAACAGCTCGACCAGCGTCTTGCCGGCCGAGGCGATCGCGTCGCGCGGGGTGATCGACGGCTTGGTCTCGACGTCGATGACCAGCTTGTCGAAGTCGGTGCGCTGCTCGACACGGGTGGCCTCGACCTTGTAGGTCACCTTCAGCACGGGGCTGTAGATCGAGTCGACCGGCAGCCGGCCGATCTCGTTGTCGGCGCCCTTGTTCTGCACCGAGCTGACGTAGCCGCGACCGCGCTCGACGATGAGCTCCATCTCGATCTTGCCCTTGGCGTTCAGGGTGGCGATCTTGAGGTCGGTGTTGTGCACCTCGACGCCCGCGGGCACCTCGATGTCAGCCGCCGTGATCACGCCGGCGCCGGACTTGCGCAGCACCATGGCGACCGGCTCGTCGTGCTCGCTGGAGACGACGAGGCCCTTGAGGTTGAGGATGATCTCGGTGACGTCCTCCTTGACGCCCTCGATGGTGGAGAACTCGTGCAGCGCGGTGTCCACCTTGATGCTGGTGATGGAGGCACCAGGGATCGAGGAGAGCAGGGTGCGACGCAGCGAGTTGCCGAGCGTGTAGCCGAAGCCCGGCTCGAGTGGCTCGATGACGAACCTCGAGCGGTGGTCGTCGACGCTTTCTTCCGAGAGGGTCGGGCGCTGGGCGATGAGCACTTTTAGTTTCCTTTCCGAGCCCACCCGCTATTTGACGGGCTCGAACTCACACAGGTTTAGCAGGGGAATGGAGGGGTGTTACTTCTTGGAGTAGTACTCGACGATGAGCTGCTCCTGGACGGGCATCTCGATCTGGGCGCGCACCGGACGCGAGTGCACGAGCACGCGCATCCGCGACGGGATCGCCTCGAGCCAGGCCGGCACGAGCCGCTCGCCGTGGGTCTCGCGAGCCACGATGAACGGCGTCATCTCCAGGCTCTTCTCGCGCACGTCGATGATGTCGTGGGCGTCCACCTGGTACGACGGGATGTCGACCTTGTGGCCGTTGACCTTGAAGTGACCGTGCACGACGAGCTGACGTGCGTGGCGACGCGTGCGGGCGAAGCCGGCGCGGTACACGACGTTGTCGAGACGGCACTCGAGCAGCTGCAGCAGGTTGTCACCGGTCTTGCCGGGACGACGGCTGGCCTCGTCGTAGTAGCGGTGGAACTGCTTCTCCATCACGCCGTAGGTGAAGCGAGCCTTCTGCTTCTCCTGCAGCTGGTTGCGGTACTCGGACTCCTTGATCCGGGTACGGCCGTGCTGGCCGGGGGCGTAGGGGCGCTTCTCGAACGCCTTGTCCTCCCCGACGAGGTCGACGCCGAGACGGCGCGACTTCTTGGTCATGGGGCCGGTGTAACGGGCCATGGTGCTGAGTCTCCTGTCCTGTCTCGGTGGTCAGACGCGCCGGCGCTTGGGCGGGCGGCAACCGTTGTGGGGGGTGGGCGTGACGTCCTGGATGGTGCCGACCTCGAGGCCGATCGCACCCAGCGACCTGATCGCGGTCTCGCGGCCCGAGCCCGGGCCCTTGACGAAGACGTCGATCTTCTTCATGCCGTGCTCCATCGCCCGGCGCCCGGCGGCCTCGGCGGCCATCTGCGCGGCGAACGGGGTGGACTTGCGCGAGCCCTTGAAGCCGACGGTGCCGGCGGAGGCCCACGAGATCACCGCGCCACTGGGGTCGGTGATCGTGACGATGGTGTTGTTGAACGTGCTCTTGATGTGGGCCTCGCCCTGAGCGACGTTCTTCTTCTCCTTGCGGCGCACCTTCTTGGCGGCCGCCTGACGGCTCTTGGGGGGCATTACTTGGCCTTCTTCTTGCCGGCGACGGTCCGCTTCGGACCCTTCCGAGTACGGGCGTTGGTCTTGGTGCGCTGACCGCGGACCGGAAGGCCCTGGCGGTGGCGACGACCCTGGTAGCTGCCGATCTCGACCTTGCGGCGGATGTCGGCCTGGACCTCGCGGCGGAGGTCACCCTCGAACTTGTAGTCCGCCTCGATCGCGTCGCGGAGCTTGACGAGCTCGTCGTCACCGAGGGTGTGCACCCGGGCGTTCGGGTCGACGCCCGTGGCCGCGAGGATCTTCTTGGAGCTGGTACGGCCGATGCCGTAGATGTAGGTGAGTGCGATCTCGATGCGCTTGTCACGCGGGAGATCGACTCCAACAAGGCGTGCCATGTGGTGGCTTGTGTCCCTTCGATTCGCGGCGGTCTGGTCGCGATGCGTCCGGGTCGAGATCAGGCTCGACACCGGCTCCGGCCATCCGCTCCGGAGGTGATCGGGACGTCGTACGACGTCCCTAGCGATCGCGTTTCTTGGGTTATGTAGTTGTGCTCAGCCCTGGCGCTGCTTGTGCCGGGGGTTCTCGCAGATCACCATGACGCGGCCGTGGCGACGGATCACCTTGCACTTGTCACAGATCGGCTTGACGCTGGGGTTGACCTTCATTTCGAAGGACCTTTCTGGCGGCGGGTGTGCTGTCTCATTGGTGACCTCGCAGCTCGGTCACTTGTAGCGGTAGACGATGCGACCCCGGGTGAGGTCGTACGGCGAGAGCTCCACCACCACGCGGTCCTCGGGGAGGATCCGGATGTAGTGCTGACGCATCTTGCCGCTGATGTGGGCGAGCACCTTGTGTCCGTTGGTCAGCTCGACCCGGAACATGGCGTTGGGCAGGGCCTCCACGACGGAGCCCTCCATCTCGATCACGCCTTCTTTCTTCGGCATGTCCTCCACAATCCGTTGGTGTCATCTACCGTTCGGCCCGGGAACCGCCTCGGGGCGCGAAAATGCTCGACGCTCCGAGTGGACCTCGTGCAGCCACCCGTGGACCTTGATCCCCGGCACGCACCAGCATCGTCACCGAGACGAGTCGTGCGAATCCGGGCAGCCGCAAGGCACCACGAAGCGGACCCACGTTGGGCCGAGTGGTCAGTCTAGCCAATTCGTCACGAGAGCGTTAATCGTCGCCCCGCGGTCGACTCAACGACGGTACCGGCCGACGAAATTGGCCAGCACGGTCATCGGATGGCTGACCTCGACCGAGTGTGAGAGCGTCTTGAGGGTCTCGGCCTCCGCTGGCGGGAAGTAGCCGGCGTCCTTGTACACGTCGATCCGGGTGCACACCCCGACCACGTCGAGCTCGGGGTGGAACTGGGTGGCGTAGACGTGGCGGCCCACCCGGAAGGCCTGCACCGGGCACGCGTCGGAGGTCGCGAGGTTGACCGCACCCGCGGGCAGCCGGGTGATCGCCTCCTTGTGCCCGCCGTACGCCGCGAAGGCCTCCGGCACGCCCTGGAAGAGCGGGTCCGAGCGGCCCTCGGCCGTGAGCCGGACCGCGAGCGGCCCGACCGGCTCGGGCCAGGTGCGGTCGACCAGGCCGCCCTGGTGGATGCCGAGGGTGCCGATGCCGTAGCAGGCCCCCAGGAACGGGAAGTCCGCGGCGACGACGTCGTCGAGGAGCGCGCTCAGCGCCTTCTCGCCCCGCCGCTGCTCCTCGGACTTGCTGCCCTCGGGGTCCGACGCGGTCCACGGGCCACCACCCAGGACGATGCCCGACCACTCGTCGAGCGAGATCGCGGGCAGCTCGGTGTCCACCAGGCTGACGCGTGGGAGATCGCGCTCGTCGAGGCCGGAGAAGCGCAGGAAGGACTCGTACTCGTTGTCCGCCGCCTCCTGCTCGGCCCGGATGGACAGCAGCAGGAACGGCAGGGCCCCGTCCATCACTCCCCGCCGTAGGGGACGCCCAGCGACTCCAGCATCGACCGGCCGCCGTCGAGGGCGGTGAGCACCCAGGCCCCGTCGGGGGCGAGGGTGAAGGTGTGCTCGAAGTGGGCCGACCACGAGCCGTCGACGGTGCGGACGGTCCACTCGTCGGGGTCCATCTCGGTGTGCCGCGAGCCGAGGGTGATCATCGGCTCGACGGCCAGCGCCAGCCCGCGCTCGAGCTTCGGCCCGCGGCCGGGCCTGCCGTAGTTGGGGACGTTCGGCGACTGGTGCATGGCGGTGCCGATGCCGTGGCCGGTGAACTCCTCGACGATGCCGTACGCCGCACCGTCGGCCCGCCCCGATCCGGCTGCGGGCTCCTGGCTGCGCACGTGGGACTCCACCGCGTGCGAGATGTCGCTGACCCGGCCGCCGAGCCGCGCGGCGCCGATCCCGGCCCAGAGCGCGCCCTCGGTGACCCGCATGAGCTCGGTGACCTCGGCCGGCACCTCGCCGACGGCCACGGTGATGGCGGCGTCGCCGTGCCAGCCCTCGACGATCGCGCCGCAGTCGATGGAGATGATGTCGCCGTCGCGCAGCACCCGCGCGCCCGGGATGCCGTGCACGACCTCGTCGTTGACCGAGGCGCAGATCGTGCCCGGGAACGGCGGGTGGGAGTAGCCCTTGAAGGACGGCACCCCGCCAGCGCGTCGGATGTGCTGCTCGGCGACGGCGTCGAGCTCGGCGGTGCTGATGCCGGCCTCGGCGTGGCTGCGCAGCAGCTCGAGGGTCTCCCCCACGAGCCGACCGGCCACGCGCATCTTCGCGATCTGGTCGGGCGTCTTGATCTCGACACCGCGGTCGCGCCAGCCCATCAGGTCCTGCTAGCTCTGGTGGACGTCCTGGAGCGCGGAGAGCACGCGCTGGGTGACCTCGTCGACCTCGCCCATGCCGTCGACCTCCACGAGCAGGCCGCGCTGGCGGTAGACCTCGATCAGCGGCTCGGTCTGCTCGGCGTAGACCTCCTGGCGCCGCCGGATGACGTCCTCGGTGTCGTCGGAGCGGCCGTCGGTCTCGGCCCGCGCGAGCAGGCGCTCGACGAGCTCCTCCTGGTCGGCGCTCAGGCACACGACCGCGTCGAGGGCGTGACCGGTGTACTTGATCATCCCGTCGAGCTCCTCGACCTGCTGGAGCGTGCGCGGGTAGCCGTCGAGCAGGAAGCCGGGCTCGGCGTCGGGCTCGTCGATGCGGTTGCGCACCATCAGGTTGGTGATCTCGTCGGGGACGTACTCCCCCGCGTCCATGTACTGCTTGGCCTTGACCCCGAGGTCGGTGCCCTCGGAGACGTTCTTGCGGAAGATGTCACCGGTCGAGATCGCGGGGACACCGAAGCGCTCGGCCACGAACTTCGCCTGGGTGCCCTTGCCGGCCCCGGGGGGGCCCATGAGGATGAGTCGCATTTAGCGCAGGAATCCTTCGTAGTTGCGCTGCTGCAGCTGGCTCTCGATCTGCTTCACGGTGTCGAGCGCGACACCGACCATGATCAGCAGGGAGGTGCCCCCGAAGGGGAAGTTCTGGGTTGCCTGGACCCATGCGAGCGCGATCAGCGGGATCAGGGAGATCAGGCCCAGGTAGAGCGCACCGGGCAGCGTGATGCGGGAGAGGACGTAGTTGAGGTACTCCTCGGTCGGCTTTCCCGCCCGGATCCCGGGGATGAAACCGCCGTACTGCTTCATGTTGTCCGCGACCTCTTGTGGGTTGAAGGTGATCGCGACGTAGAAGTAGGTGAAGAAGATGATCAGGCCGAAGTACGCCGCCATGTAGAGCGGGTGGTCACCACGCACGAAGTACGTCGCGACCCAGCGCAGCACCGGGTTGGTGGTGTTCTGGTTGAACTGCACCGCCATGGCCGGCAGGTAGAGCAGGCTGGAGGCGAAGATGACCGGGATGACCCCGGCCTGGTTGACCTTCAGCGGGATGTAGGTCGAGGAGCCGCCGAACATCTTGCGGCCCACCATGCGTCGGGCGTACTGCACCGGTATCCGCCGTTGTGCCTGTTCGATGAAGACCACGGCCGCGATGATCACCAGTCCCAGCACGATCACCATGGCGAAGACCCACGGGCCCCGCGCCTTCTGCACGCCCCAGAGGGTCACCGGGAAGGTGGCCACGACCTGGGTGAAGATCAGGATCGACATGCCGTTGCCGATGCCGTGCTCGGTGATCAGCTCGCCGAGCCACATGATCACCGCGGTGCCGGCGGTCATCGTGATGACCATCAGCACGGCCACCTTGGTGGTGTCCTCGTAGAGCAGCGGCTTGGTGCACCCCTGCAGGAGGTTGCCGCTGCGCGCCAGCGCCACGATGCCGGTGGCCTGGAGGATCGCCAGCGCCAGGGTCAGGTAGCGGGTGTACTGGGTGATCTTGGTCTGGCCGGCCTGGCCCTCCTTCTTGAGGGCCTCGAGGCGCGGGATCACCACGACGAGCAGCTGCAGGATGATGCTCGAGGTGATGTAGGGCATGATCCCCAGCGCGAAGATCGTCAGCTGGAGGAGCGCCCCGCCCGAGAACAGGTTGATCAGGCCGTAGACGCCGCTGTCCTTGGTCTGGTTGAAGCAGTCCTGGACGTTCGCGACGTTGACGCCGGGGGTCGGGATCTGAGAGCCGAGCCGGAAGATCGCGATGATCAGCATCACGAACAGGATCTTCTTGCGCAGGTCCGGCGTCCGGAAGGCGCTGGCGAATGCCCCTAGCAAGAACGCTCCTCAATGGTCGTGACGAACTGCTCCCCCGGGCCCAGTCTTGAGAACCCTGGGAAGCCTAACAGTCGGCACCGCGGCGGGCCGCAGGATCAGGCGGGGTTGGCGGTGCCGCCGGCGGCGGCGATCTTCTCCTTGGCCTGGGCCGAGAACGCTGCGGCGGTGACCTGCACCGCGACGGAGATCTCGCCCTGACCGAGGACCTTGACCGGCGCGCCACGGCGTACGGCGCCCTTGGCGACCAGCGTCTCGACGCTCACCTCGCCGCCCTCGGGGAACAGCTCGTTGAGCCGGCCCACGTTGACGACCTGGTACTCGACCTTGAACGGGTTCTTGAAGCCCTTGAGCTTGGGCAGCCGCATGTGGATCGGCATCTGGCCGCCCTCGAAGGAGGCCGGCACCTGGTTGCGGGCCGAGGTGCCCTTGGTGCCGCGTCCCGCGGTCTTGCCCTTGGACGCCTCACCGCGACCCACGCGGGTCTTGGCGGTGCGGGCGCCCGGAGCCGGGCGCAGGTGGTGGAGCTTGAGACTCATTTCGAGTCACCCTTCGAATTCGAGGCCTCGTCGACCTCGGTGACGGTCACGAGGTGCCGCACGGTGTTGACCATGCCGCGGACCTCGGGGCGGTCCTCCCGGACGACCACGTCGCCGATGCGCTTGAGGCCCAGCGAGCGGAGCGTGTCGCGCTGGTTGCGCAACCCGCCGATCGTGGACTTCTTCTGCTCGATCTTGAGCTGCGCCATCAGGAGGCCACCTCCTGGCTGACGCCCTCGGGCACCTCGGCGCGCGCCTTCAGCAGGGCGGCCGGGGCGACGTGCTCGACGGGGAGGCCACGGCGCGCGGCCACGGCCTCGGGCTCCTCGAGGGAGCGCAGCGCCTCCACCGTGGCGTGCACGATGTTGATCTGGTTGGAGGAGCCGAGCGACTTGCTGAGGACGTCGTGGATGCCGGCGCACTCGAGCACGGCGCGCACCGGGCCACCCGCGATCACACCGGTACCGGGTGAGGCCGGGCGCAGCAGCACGACGCCGGCGGCCTTCTCGCCCTGGACCGGGTGCGGGATGGTGCCCTGGATGCGCGGGACGCGGAAGAAGTGCTTCTTCGCCTCCTCGACGCCCTTGGCGATCGCCGCGGGTACCTCCTTGGCCTTGCCGTAGCCGACGCCGACCATGCCGTCGCCGTCGCCGACGATCACGAGGGCGGTGAAGCTGAAGCGACGACCACCCTTGACGACCTTGGCGACACGGTTGATCGCGACGACACGCTCGATGTAGGCGTTCTTGTCGTCGCCCCCGCGTCCGCCGCGTCCGCCGCGTCCGCCTCCGCGCTCACCGCGCTGGGGTCCGCTCATGGGTTCTACCTCTTCCGTTCTCTACGAAATCCGTGTGGGCCTTGAGTCCGGGGACTCAGAAGGCCAGCCCGCCGTCACGGGCACCGTCCGCGAGGGCCGCGACCCGGCCGTGGTACTTGTTGCCGGCCCGGTCGAAGACGACCGTGCCCACGCCCTGCCCCTTGGCACGCTCGGCGACGAGCTCGCCGACCTTGCGGGCCTTGGCGGTCTTGTCACCGTCGAGCGCGCGGACGTCGACCTCCATGGTGGAGGCCTGCGCCAGCGTGCGGCCGACGAGGTCGTCGACCACCTGGACGGTGATGTGCTTGGACGAGCGGGTCACCACCAGACGCGGGCGGTCGGCGGTGCCGTTGACCTTCTTGCGTCCACGGATCTGCCGACGCGCACGCGAGGCGACGCGCGACGACGTGTGCTTGCCAGTGCGAAGTGAGATAGCCATCGTCACTTACCAGCCTTTCCGACCTTGCGGCGAATGTGCTCGCCCGCGTACCGCACGCCCTTGCCCTTGTACGGCTCGGGCTTGCGCAGCTTGCGGATGTTCGCGGCGACCTCGCCGACGAGCTGCTTGTCGATGCCCTGCACGCCGAGGCGGGTGGGGTTCTCGACGGTGAAGGTGATGCCCTCGGGGGCGTTGAAGGTGATCGAGTGCGAGTACCCGAGCTGGAACTCCAGCTGGGTCGGGCCCTTGGACAGCACGCGGTACCCGACGCCCACGATCTCCAGGCGCTTCTCGTAGCCCTCGGTCACGCCGACGACCATGTTGTTGATCAGCGAGCGGGTCAGCCCGTGCAGGGCACGGCTCTCCCGCTCGTCGTCGGGTCGCTTGACCTGGAGGGTGCCGTCGACCTGCTCGACGGTGATGGGGAGTGCGACCGTGTGGCTCAGGGTCCCCTTGGGGCCCTTGACCGTCACCAGCCGCTCCTGGACCTGCACGTCGACTCCGGACGGGACCGGGACGGGCAGCTTGCCGATGCGCGACATGCTTCTACCTCTACTTCCGTCTCTGGTTCCGGGTCACCAGACGAAGGCGAGGACTTCCCCGCCAACGCCCTTGGAGTTGGCCTGACGATCGGTCAGCAGGCCCTGACTGGTGGAGATGATCGCGACGCCGAGGCCGCCGAGGACCTTGGGCAGTCCCGTGTGCTTCGCGTAGACCCGCAGGCCCGGCTTGCTGATCCGGCGCAGGCCGGCGATCGAGCGCTCCCGGCTGCGGCCGAACTTGAGCTGGATCTCCAGCGTCTTGCCGACGACGCCCTCGTCGTCGCGCACCTCGAAGGAGGTGATGTAGCCCTCCTGCTGGAGGATCTCCGCGACACCCACCTTGAGCTTGGAGTGCGGCATCGACACCGAGTCGTGGTACGCCTGATTGGCGTTGCGCAGACGGGTCAGCATGTCTGCGATCGGGTCTGTCATGGTCATGGTCTGTCAGTTCCTTCTCGTCATGGTTTCCCGTGCGGGACCTGCGACGTGTGGTGGTTGAGCCGGTGGGTTACCAGGAGCTCTTGGTGATGCCGGGGAGCTCGCCCCGGTGGGCCATCTCGCGCAGGCAGATCCGGCACAGGCCGAACTTGCGGTAGACGGCCTTGGGGCGCCCGCAGCGCTGGCAACGGGTGTAGCCCCGCACTGCGAACTTCGGCTTGCGCTGCTGCTTGACCTTCAGTCCGGTCTTCGCCATCAGTTGCTCTCCTTGAAGGGGAAACCGAGCTTCTTCAGCAGCGCCCGGCCCTCGTCGTCGTTCGTCGCGGTGGTCACCACGGTGATGTCCATGCCGCGCGAGCGGTCGATCCTGTCCTGGTTGATCTCGTGGAACATCACCTGCTCGGTGAGCCCGAAGGTGTAGTTGCCGCGTCCGTCGAACTGGCGGTCCGAGAGGCCGCGGAAGTCGCGGATACGGGGCAGCGCCAGGGCCAGCAGCCGGTCGAGGAACTCCCACATGCGGTCACCGCGCAGGGTGACGTGGGCCCCGATCGGCATCCCCTCGCGCAGCTTGAACTGCGCGATGGACTTGCGGGCCCGGGTCACCTGCGGCTTCTGGCCGGTGATCTGGGTCAGGTCGCGCACAGCGCCCTCGATCAGCTTGGAGTCGCGGGCAGCCTCGCCCACGCCCATGTTGACCACGATCTTGGTCAGCCCGGGGACCTGCATCACGTTGGGGTAGCCGAACTGCTCGCGCATGGCGGGCACGATCGACTCGCGGTAGTGCGCCCGCAGTCGCGGCGAGACGCCCTTCTCCGCGGCGCGCTCGGCGGCCGCGTTCTCGTTGATCTCGGTCATCGCGTCGGTCATCAGATCTCGTCTCCTGACTTGCGGGAGATCCGCACGCTGCGGGTCACGGGGTACGTCGACCCGTCCGGACGCCGCTTGGTGGCCTCCACGCGCTTGGCGCCGAGCCGGGTGGTGCCCTTGCCGTCGACGACCATCACGTTGGAGACGTGGATGGCGGCCTCAGCGGTCACGATGCCGCCGGTCTTGCCGGCGCGGCCGCCCTGGTCGACGACCCGGGTGTGCTTCTTGACCCGATTGACGCCCTCGACGATCACCCGCTGCTCCTCGCGGAGCACCTGGATGACCTTGCCCTCGGCACCCTTGTCCTTGCCGGCGATCACCTTGACGGTGTCGCCCTTCTTGATCTGGGTCTTGGCGTTGCCTGCCATCACAGCACCTCCGGGGCGAGCGAGACGATGCGCATGAACCGCTTGTCGCGCAGCTCGCGACCCACGGGGCCGAAGATGCGGGTGCCGCGGGGCTCCCCGTCGGCACGCAGGATCACGGCGGCGTTCTCGTCGAAGCGGATGTAGGAACCGTCGGGACGGCGGCGCTCCTTGACGGTGCGCACGACGACCGCCTTGACGACGTCGCCCTTCTTGACGTTGCCGCCCGGGATCGCGTCCTTGACCGTGGCCACGACGACGTCGCCGATTCCGGCGTAGCGCCGACCGGAGCCGCCGAGCACGCGGATGCACAAGATCTCCTTGGCACCGGTGTTGTCGGCGACCTTCAGTCGCGACTCCTGCTGAATCATCTGTCCTGTCTCCTCATGCCCTACTTGGCCTTCTCGAGGATCTCCACCACGCGCCAGCGCTTGGTCGCGCTGAGCGGGCGGGTCTCCATGAGCAGCACGCGGTCACCGACTCCACAGGAGTTGGCCTCGTCGTGCGCCTTGAGCTTGGTCGAACGCCGCATGACCTTGCCGTAGAGGGCGTGCTTGACGTGGTCCTCCACGGACACGACCACGGTCTTGTCCATCTTGTCGCTGACGACCAGGCCCTCGCGGACCTTGCGCGCGCTGCGCTCCTCGGTCTGCTCGCTCATGCCTCACCATCCTTCTCAGAGCCCGGAGCGGTCCGGATGCCGAGCTCGCGCTCACGCACCACGGTGTAGATCCGGGCGATGTCCTTCTTGACCGCACGCAGGCGGCCGTGGCTCTCGAGCTGGCCGGTCGCGGCCTGGAAGCGCAGGTTGAACAGCTCTTCCTTGGCCTCGCGCAGCTTGCCCTCGAGGTCGACGTCGTTCAGGTCGTCGATCTCGAACGCCGTGGTTCCCTGCGCCATCAGAACTCACCTGCCTCACGGCTCACGAAACGGCACTTCATCGGGAGCTTGTGGATCGCGCGGCGCATCGCCTCGCGGGCCACGTCCTCCGGCACGCCGGAGAGCTCGAACATCACGCGACCTGGCTTGATGTTGGCCACCCACCACTCGGGCGAGCCCTTGCCGGAGCCCATCCGGGTCTCGGCCGGCTTCTTGGTCAGCGGACGGTCGGGGTAGATGTTGATCCACACCTTGCCGCCACGCTTGATGTGCCGGGTCATCGCGATACGGGCCGACTCGATCTGGCGGTTGGTGACGTAGGAGCCCTCCGTCGCCTGGATCCCGAAGTCGCCGAAGGCGAGCTTCGTGCCGCCCTTGGCGGCCCCGGTCCGCTTGGGGTGGTGCTGCTTCCTGTGCTTGATACGTCGTGGCATCAGCATGGCTCAGCCCTCCCTCACTCGCTGGTCGCGGCAGCCTCGGTCGACGCAGCGGCCTCGGCCGGGGCGTCGCCACGGTCGGCGCGGGTCGGACGGTCGCCGCGCGAGCCGCGCGTCGGCCGCTCACCACGGGCACCCCGGTTGCGACCCGGTGCACCGGCGCGCGCGGCCGCCTGGGCCTCGCGCTCGGCGCGGGTCGCGGCGACCTCGCCCTTGTAGATCCAGACCTTCACGCCGATGCGGCCGAAGGTGGTCTTGGCCTCGTAGAAGCCGTAGTCGATGTCGGCACGCAGCGTGTGCAGGGGCACGCGCCCCTCGCGGTAGAACTCCGAGCGCGACATCTCGGCGCCGTTGAGGCGGCCCGAGCACTGGATCCGGATGCCCTTGGCACCCGAGCGCATCGAGGTCTGCATGGCCTTCTTCATCGCACGACGGAACTGCACGCGGCCGGCGAGCTGCTCGGCGACACCCTGGGCGACCAGCTGCGCATCGATCTCGGGCTGCTTGACCTCGAGGATGTTCAGCTGGACCTGCTTGCCGGTGAGCTTCTCGAGCTCGCCGCGCAGGCGGTCGGCCTCGGCGCCGCGGCGACCGATGACGATGCCCGGGCGCGCGGTGTGGATGTCGACACGGACCCGGTCACGGGTGCGCTCGATCTCCACCTTGGCGATGCCGGCGCGCTCCATGCCCTTGGAGAGGAGGCGACGGATCGCGACGTCCTCCCCGACGTAGGACTTGTAGAGCTTGTCGGCGTACCACCGGCTCTTGTGGTCGGTCGAGATGCCGAGACGGAACCCGTTCGGGTTGATCTTCTGACCCATCAGGCCTCCCCACCCTTCTTCGCGGTGGACTTCTTGGTCGTCTTCTTGGTGGACTTCTTGGCGGTCTTCTCAGCGGGCTTCTCGCTGGACTTCTCGGGCGCCTTGGCGACCGGCTTGTCCTCGACCTTGGGCTGCACCACCAGCGTGATGTGGCTCGTGCGCTTGTTGATGCGGGTGGCCCGGCCCTGGGCCCGGGGGCGCCAGCGCTTCATCGTCGGGCCCTCGTCGACCTGCACCTTGGTGACGACGAGCGAGCCGCGGTCGAGGTCCTCGGTCGTCGTGGCGTTGGCCACGGCGCTCTCGAGCACCTTGTAGACGGTCTCGCTGGCCGCCTGCGGCGCGAACTGCAGCAGCGCGAGGGCGTCGTCCACGGGCAGGCCGCGGACCAGGTCGACCACGCGGCGTGCCTTCATCGGGGTGATCCGGGCGAAGCGCGCGCTGGCGAACGCGCCAGGCTCGTCGCCGAGCAGCGAGTCGCGGCGGGCGCTGGTGCGCCGACGCTCGGTAACGCTCATCAGATGTCTCTCCGTTGCTCTTCTGCTCCCACCGCGGTCAGCGGCGGCGGCTCTTCCGGTCGTCCTTGACGTGCCCGCGGTAGGTGCGGGTCGGCGCGAACTCGCCGAGCTTGTGCCCGACCATCGAGTCGGTCACGAACACCGGCACGTGCTTGCGTCCGTCGTGCACGGCCAGGGTGTGGCCGATCATGGCGGGCACGATCATCGAGCGTCGCGACCACGTCTTGATGACGTTGTGGGTCCCGGCGTCGTTCTGCGTGTCCACCTTCTTCATCAGGTGGCCGTCGACGAACGGGCCCTTCTTCAGGCTGCGTGGCATGTCTCTCTATCTCCTGCTCAGCGCTTCTTGCCGGTACGACGGCGACGGACGATGAGGGCGTCGCTGGCCTTGCGGCGACGCGTGCGGCCCTCCGGCTTGCCCCACGGCGACACCGGGTGGCGTCCACCGGAGGTCTTGCCCTCGCCACCACCGTGCGGGTGGTCGACGGGGTTCATCACGACACCGCGGACGGTCGGGCGCTTGCCCTTCCACCGCATCCGGCCGGCCTTGCCCCAGTTGATGTTGGACTGCTCGGCGTTGCCGACCTCGCCGACGGTCGCTCGGCAGCGCACGTCGACGTAGCGCATCTCACCGGAGGGCATCCGCAGCTGGGCGCGGGAGCCCTCCTTGGCCACGAGCTGGGCCGACATCCCGGCGGACCGGGCGATCTTGGCGCCGCCACCGGGACGCAGCTCGACGCAGTGGACCGTCGTACCGACCGGGATGTTGCGCAGCGGCAGGTTGTTGCCGGGCTTGATGTCGGCGGTCGGGCCGGCCTCGATCGCGGTGCCCTGGCCCACGCCCAGCGGCGCGATGATGTAGCGCTTCTCGCCGTCGGCGTAGTGCAGCAGCGCGAGTCGCGCGGTGCGGTTGGGGTCGTACTCGATGTGCGCGACCTTGGCCGGCACGCCGTCCTTGTCGTAGCGACGGAAGTCGACGACGCGGTAGGCGCGCTTGTGGCCACCGCCCTGGTGACGCGTCGTGATCCGGCCCTGGTTGTTGCGGCCGCCCTTCTTGGGCAGCGGCTTGACCAGCGACTTCTCCGGGGTGGTCCGGGTGACCTCGCTGAAGTCGGCCACCGACGAGCCACGGCGGCCCGGGGTGGTCGGCTTGTACTTGCGGATTGCCATCAGATTCCAGTCCTCTGCTCAGAGCCGGTCAGGAGACCGGGCCTCCGAAGATGTCGATGCGGTGTCCCTCGGCCAGGCTGACGATCGCGCGCTTGGTGTCCTTGCGGCGGCCGGTGCCCGTGCGGGTACGACGGGACTTGCCCTGCCGGTTCAGCGTGTTCACCGAGGTGACCTTGACGTCGAAGATCTTCTCGACGGCGACCTTGATCTCCGTCTTGTTCGCGTCGGGGCGCACCAGGAAGGTGTACTTGTTCGCGTCGAGGAGGCCGTAGCTCTTCTCGCTCACGACCGGCGCGATCAGCACGTCGCGGTGGTCCTTGTGCAGCGTGCTCACTGAGCCTCCTCCTCGGTCGTCGCCTCATCGGCCTGCTCGTCGGCCTGCTCGGCAGCCTTGTCCTCGTCCTGGACCTCGTCGTCGGCCGGCTCGCCAGCGGGCTCGTCGGCCACGGCGTCGTGACCGGCGGGCTCGACCACGGTGGCCTTGCGCTGGCTCGAGGACGCCGTGCCGTTCACGAAGGCGTCGTAGGCGCCCTGGGTGAAGATCACGTCGTCGGCGGCCAGCACGTCGTAGGTGTTGAGCTGGTCGACCGCGATCAGGTGCACCGCGGCGACGTTGCGCAGCGAGAGCCAGGTCAGGGCGTCGTCGCGCTCGAGCACCACGAGCTGTCGGCGGCTCTCGGTGAGGCCGGACAGCGCGGCGACAGCACCCTTGGTCGAGGGCTTGTCGCCGGCGACGAGCGACTCGACGACGTGGATGTGGCCCGAGCGGGCCCGGTCGGAGAGGGCGCCACGCAGGGCGGCGGCCTTCATCTTCTTGGGCGTGCGCTGGTCGTAGTCACGCGGCTGCGGGCCGTGCACCACGCCACCGCCGGTGAACTGCGGCGCGCGGATCGAACCCTGGCGGGCGCGGCCGGTGCCCTTCTGCTTGTAGGGCTTGCGGCCACCGCCGCGGACCTCGCCACGGCTCTTGGTGGCGTGCGTGCCCTGGCGCGCGGCTGCCTGCTGGGCGACCACGACCTGGTGCATCAGGGGGATGTTGGGCTCGACGTCGAAGATCTCGCCGGGCAGGTCGACCTGCACCGTCTTCACGCTCTGCTTGGGGCTCATGCGTTCGCCTCCTCGATGCGCTTGGCGGCGGAGCGGATGACCACGAGGCCGCCCTTGGCGCCGGGGACGGCGCCCTTGAGCAGGATCAGGCCCTTGTCGGCGTCGACCGCGTGCACCGTGACGTTCTGGGTGGTGACGGTGTCGCCACCGAGCCGCCCGGACATCCGGGTGCCCTTGAAGACGCGCCCGGGCGTCGCGCAGGCGCCGATCGAACCGGGCTTGCGGTGGTTCTTGTGGGCACCGTGGGAGGCGCCGACACCGTGGAAGCCGTGGCGCTTCATCGTGCCGGCGAAGCCCTTGCCCTTGCTGGTGCCGGTGACGTCGACCTCTTGGCCGGCCTCGAAGGTGTCCGCGCCCAGCTCCTGGCCGACCTCGTACGAGGCGGCGTCGGCGGTGCGGATCTCCGCCACGTGGCGGCGCGGGGTCACGCCGGCGCGGGTGAAGTGCCCGGCCTCCGGCTTGGTGACCTTGCGGCCGTCGACCTCGCCGTACCCGACCTGGATGGCGTTGTAGCCGTCCTTCTCCGGGGTCCGGACCTGGG
This sequence comes from uncultured Actinomycetota bacterium, assembly GCA_963756045.1. Classification (GTDB taxonomy): domain Bacteria; phylum Actinomycetota; class Actinomycetes; order Propionibacteriales; family Nocardioidaceae; genus Marmoricola. The sequence continues at coordinate 25,353 of CAVWML010000001.1, read as the reverse complement.
TCACGACGTTCGTGCCGGCCGCGATCACGGTGACGGGGACGATGCGGTTGTTCTCGTCCCACAGCTGGGTCATGCCGAGCTTGGTGCCCAGCAGGCCCTTGAGGTTGCGTTCCAGAGTGCTCATGACAGTGCCGATTCCTGGGGTCTCAGAGCTTGATCTCGATGTCGACACCAGCCGGCAGGTCGAGCCGCATCAGCGAGTCGACGGTCTTCGGCGTGGGGTCGATGATGTCGATGAGCCGCTTGTGCGTGCGCATCTCGAAGTGCTCGCGCGAGTCCTTGTACTTGTGCGGCGAGCGGATGACGCAGTAGACGTTCTTCTCCGTCGGCAGCGGTACCGGCCCGGCCACCTTGGCGCCGGTCCTGGTCACCGTGTCGACGATCTTCCGCGCCGAGGTGTCGATCACCTCGTGGTCATAGGCCTTGAGCCTGATGCGGATCTTCTGTCCCGCCATCAAACAACGTCCTTCGCTTCGTATTTCGCATGGGTCACGCGCTGGTCATACGGGCCTCCTGCGGAGGCTGCCCGCCCCTGCTCCAACCTCATCCCTCCGACCCCCGCGGTCGGGCGTGTCGCAGCAGCTACGACGCGCGCGACACACACTTTCGTGCGGGTCGTTGTGTTGGGATGACGCCCGGAGGGCCGGGCTGAACGGGATCTCCTGGTGCGGCGCGAACGCGCGACCACGAACACCACAGGGAGTGGCTGGCGGAGAACCTGTTCAGTAGTCAATGTCCGCGCCCCGGCGATCCCGCCGGAGCAACCGGACTATCTTGTCAGAGTCCCCCCGCCACCGCCAAATTCACCCGAGCCGGGACTCAGCTCGTGAAGGCCGGAGCGGGCGGGCACTCGCGACATCTCGCCCACCAGAGCCGTTCCCGGCTGGCAGGATGGGCGCCGGGGTCGACGACATCGGGGAGTCCATGAGCCAGTTTCCGCCGCCGGGACCACCCGCGAGCCCACCGACCGGGCCCACCACCGGGCCCACCACCGGGCCCACCACCGGGCGCGACCGCGGGTCTGCCGCCGTACGGGCCTCCCCCGTGGGGGCCGCCGGTCTCCGCCGCGCCGCCCGTGCACCAGCCCGGCGTGGTGCCGCTGCGTCCCCTCACGCTCGGCGACCTGTACGGCGGGGCCACCCTGACCATCCGGCGCAACCCGAGCGCCACCGTCGGGCTGGCCGCCCTCGTGACGCTGGCGTTCATGCTGGTGCCGATCGTGCTCACGGTGGTCCTGGGCGCTGGCGGCGCGCTGCCCAGCCTCGACCTGAACTCGAGCGGCTCCAACCCGGACTCGGGCGTGGGCATCGACGCAGCGAGCCTGGTCAGCGGGGTCTTCGGCGGGCTCGCCGGCATCGTCATCACCGGCATGGTGATGCGCGTGATGGAGCAAGCGGTGGTCGGCCGCCGGCTCCGGGCCGGACAGGCCTGGCGGCGCGCTCGCGGACGGGTGCTGCCGCTGCTCGGCTTCAGCCTCCTGGCGGGGCTGATCATCGGCCTGGTCGTCACGCTGCCGATCGGCGTGGGCGTCCTCGTGGGAGTGCTCGCCTCGAGCACGGGGCTGGCGATCGGCCTCGGCATCCTCGGCGGGTTGCTCGGGGTGGTCGCCTGCGTCTTCTTCTACGTGCGGTTCATCCTCCTCGCCCCACCGAACCTGGTGATCGAGGGCAACGGCGTGATCGGTTCGATGCGCCGCGCCTGGGTCCTGTCGCGGGGCCAGTTCTGGCGGCTGTTCGGGATCGCGCTGCTGACCTCGGTGATGGCAGGGATCGTCAGCCAGATCGTGACCATCCCGTTCACGATCCTGGGTTTCGTGGGGCTGTTCTTCCTGCCGGGCTCGTGGGGTGTCGTGGGACTGCTGATGTGCACCTACGTCGCCCGCGTGATCACCGGCGCCATCACCAGCCCGTTCACGGGTGGGGTGACGGCTCTGCAGTACTACGACCAGCGCTTCCGCAAGGAGGGGCACGACATCGAGCTGCTCGGCCGGCCGGCCGGTGGGTCGTGGCCGGCCTCCTGAGCGTGGTGCCCGGTGCGCCGCTGTTCCCGGCACCGGGTCCGGCACGTGCCTGGCTCCGCGAGGAGCTGTCCCGGCCGGAGTACCACCGATCCCTCGTCGAGCGGTTCATCCAGGCCGTGCAGGACTTCTTCGGACGCGTCCGGGAGGCCAGCGTCGGCGCGGGCGGCTTCCACGCCGTGGCCGCGGCGGTCCTGCTGGTCGTCCTGGTCGTGCTGGGCGCCTTCGTGCTCTCGCGGCTGAGGGCCAACCCGGCCGCGGCCCCGGGCGAGCGCGCCCTGTTCTCCGAGCACCGGCTGAGCGCCGGGGACCACCGAGCGCTCGCCCGACGTGCGCTGGAGGGCGGCGACTGGGACACCGCGGTGGTCGAGTCGACACGCGCCCTCGCCTCCGCCCTCGTCGAGCGCGACCTCGTTGTCGAGGACCCCGGCGTGACGGCCGACGAGATCGCCGCCCGCGCGGGAGAGCTCTTCCCCGCGGCGCGCGACCGCCTGCGCCAGCTCGCGCTGGTCTTCGACGAGACGATGTACGGAGGCCGCCGCACCGACGAGCGCCGCGCGCAGGACGCGCTCGCCCTCGAGCAGGAGCTCGAGACGACGACGCCGGCTGGGACCGTGGGGCACGGTCCGGTGGCGGCGGTGCCGCGGTGACCCAGCAGACCACCCTCGACGCGCCCACCCGGCCGGTGCCACCACGGACTGCGGTCGCGCGCCACCGGGCCCTGATCGCGTGGACCGTCGTGGCCGTCGTCGTGATCGCGGTGCTCGCCGTGCTCACCCGCGACCACGCGACGTACGGCACCCCGCTGGACCCGCGCAACCCGAAGGCCGCCGGCGCGCAGGCCGTGGCCCGTGTGCTGGAGGACCACGGGATCGGGGTGCGGATCGCGCGTGGGCAGGCTGCGCTGCTCGACCAGCCCGCCGGCGGCGACACGTCGGTGGTGGTCACCAACCCGCAGGACCTGGGACCGAGCACGCTGCGGCGGCTGCGCGGGTACGCCGGCTCAGCCGGCGCCCTCGTCCTCGTCGGTGACGCGCGGGTGCTGGGCGCCCAGCTCGACCTCGGCGTCGGGCTCGTGCCGACCGGACCCCGGCCGGCGGACTGCGACGAGACCTTGGCCCGGCGACTCGTCCTCCGGGTGCACGGAGGCGAAGGACTCCGCGCCGACGGCTGCTTCGGACAGGGCGACCACGCGGTCCTGGTGCACCGCGACGCCCTCTGGCTGCTGACCTCGCCGTCCTCCCTCAGCAACCGGCACGTGCTCGAGTCCGACGATGCCGCGCTGGCCCTGCGGCTGCTGGGCCAGCACCCGCACCTCGTCTGGTACGTCGCCGACCCCGGCGACCTGAGCGCCGGCGAGGGCTTCTCGCTGACCAAGCTCCTCCCGCCCTGGCTCGGTCCCTCCGCGATCCTGCTCGTGTTCGCGCTCCTGGCCCTGATGCTCTGGCGGGGCCGGCGGCTCGGCCCGCTGGTCACCGAGCCGCTGCCGGTCCTCGTCCGGGCGGTCGAGTCGACGCAGGCGCGCGGACGGATCTACCGGCGCACCAGCGACCGTGCCCATGCGGCCGCGATCCTGCTCGACGCCACCCGCCGCCGGGTGACCGAGTCACTCGGGCTGCCGCCCCGCACGCGGATCGAGGCGGTGTCCGACGCGGCAGCCGCGAGGACCGCCCGCGACCCCCGCGAGGTGCGCGCCCTGCTGGGCCGCGACCCTGCGAGCATCACCACCGACGCACACCTGGCCGAGCTCGGTCAGCGACTCGCCGACCTGGAGAACGAGGTGTCAGCACCGTGACCGAAGAGTCCCCGACGACGTCCGGCGGACCGTCCGCCGACGAGGCACGCGCAGCGTTGGCCGCCGTCCGCACCGAGGTGGCCAAGGCCGTGGTCGGCCAGGACGCCGCCGTCTCCGGCCTGCTCGTCGCCCTGCTCGCGCGCGGGCACGTCCTGATGGAGGGCGTCCCCGGGGTGGCCAAGACGCTCCTGGTGCGCAGCCTCGCCGCGGCCCTCGACGTGGACAGCCGGCGGGTGCAGTTCACCCCCGACCTGATGCCCGGCGACATCACCGGGTCGATGGTCATCGAGGGCGGTGACGCCAGCCGCGAGCTGAGCTTCCGCAAGGGACCGGTGTTCACCAACCTGCTGCTGGCCGACGAGATCAACCGCACGCCGCCGAAGACGCAGTCGGCGCTGCTCGAGGCGATGGAGGAGGGACAGGTCTCGGCCGACGGGCGCACGCGGGCGCTGCCCCGCCCGTTCCTGGTGGCGGCCACGCAGAACCCCGTCGAGTACGAGGGCACCTACCCCCTGCCGGAGGCCCAGCTCGACCGGTTCCTGCTCAAGCTGCACCTGCCGCTGCCCGACCGGGGCGACGAGGTGGCGATCATGCGCCGGCACGCCGACGGCTTCGACCCGCGCGACCTGCGTGCCGCCGGCGTCACGGCGGTCGCCGGCCCGCAGCACGTGGAGGCCGGGATCCGGGCGGTGGGCGGCGTGCGCGTCTCGGACGAGGTGGCCGGCTATGTCGTCGACCTCGCCCGGGCCACCCGCCAGGCGCCCTCGCTGAGCCTGGGGGTCAGCCCCCGCGGCGCGACGGCGCTGCTGCGGTCGTCGCGGGCGTGGGCGTGGCTGAACGGTCGCGACTTCGTCACCCCCGACGACGTCAAGGCGCTGGCCCACGCCTCGCTGGCCCACCGGCTGGCCCTGCGCCCGGAGGCCGAGCTGGACGGCGTGGACGTCAGCCAGGTCCTGGCCACGGCCATCGGGTCGGTGGCGGTGCCGAGGTAGTCGGCGATGGCCCTGACCTGGCGCGTGCCCGTGCTGGTGCTGCTCGGCATCGGCCCGCTGCTGCTGCGCCCGAGCGCGGGCACGGCCTGGGCATGGGTGCTCCTCGTCCTCGTGCTGGTGCTGGCCGACCTGCTCCTCGCGCCCCGGCGCACCGCCCTGTCCGTCGTACGACGTGAGGTGGGGCGGGCCAGGCTGGGCGAGCGGGTGTCCACCTCCCTCGAGGTCACCTGGACGGGGTCGCGCCGGGCTCGCGGGGTCCTCCGCGACGCCTGGCAGCCGTCGGCCGGGGCGGAGGCGAACCGGCACCGGCTCGACCTCGCACCGGGGGCCGGACGGGTGCTGACCACCGACCTGCGGCCCATGCGCCGCGGCGACCTGGTGACCGACCGTGTCACCGTGCGTCTGGTGGGACCGCTCGGTCTGGCCTGCCGGCAAGGTGGCCTGGACGCGCCCGGGGTGCTGCGGGTGCTGCCGGCGTTCCCCTCGCACAAGCACCTGCCGAGCAGGCTCGCCCGGCTGCGCGAGCTCGACGGGCGCGCGGCCGTGCGCGTGCGTGGGCAGGGCACCGAGTTCGACTCCCTGCGCGAGTACGTCGACGGCGACGACGTGCGCAGCGTCGACTGGCGGGCCAGCGCGCGGTCCCGGTCGGTCGTCGTCCGCACCTGGCAGCCGGAGCGCGACCGCCGGGTCTTCCTCGTGCTGGACACCGGGCGCACCTCGGCCGGCCGGGTCGACGACGTGCCTCGGCTCGACTCCGCGATGGACGCCGGCCTGCTGCTGACCGCGCTCGCCTCTCGCGCCGGCGACCAGGTCGGGTTGGTCGCCGGCGACCTCGCCGTGCGCAGTCGGTTACGGCCGGGGCACCGGCGCGACGCGGTCGAGGACGTGCAGCAGGCGATGGCCGGCCTCCACCCGGTGCTCGCCGAGACCAACTGGCGCTCGATGGTCGGGGCCGTCGACTCCCTCGGGCGCCAGCACGCACTGGTCGTCCTGCTCACGCCCCTCGAGCCGTCGGCGGTGAGCAGCGGCCTGCTCCCCCTGATCGGTCCGCTGACCGCACGGCATCGCGTCCTGCTGGCCTCGGTCCGCGACCCGGCCCTCTCCCGCCTCGCCCGCGACCGCCACGACGCCGGCTCGACGTACGCCGCCGCGGCCGCGGAGCAGGCTGCCACCCAGCGCCTCCGGACGGCCCGCCTCCTCGGCGCCCTCGGCGTCGAGGTCATCGACGCCGACGCCGACCAGCTCCCCGTCCGCCTGGCCGACCACTACCTCGAGCTGAAGGCGCGCGGCCTGCTGTAGGGGGCCGGGCGCGCCCTTGTAACGCGGAGTTATCGACGCTGAACAAGTCGTACTCCGCATGCAGAGCGTCAATAACTCCGCGTTACAGCAGCTTCGCGCCGCCGTACGCCGCACCCCGACCAGCCCTCAGGCCGCGGTGACCGCCTCGTCGCCGAGGAGGGCGGCGTCGACGTCGCCGGTCCAGCCGTGGCGTACGGCGCGACGGCCGGGCACGAAGACGTAGACCAGGAACGCGACCTCGGCGAGCACGCCGATGCCCACCCGGGCCCAGGTCGGCAGCGGCGAGGGGGTCACGAAGGCCTCGATGATCCCGGAGACGAGCAGCACGACGGCCAGGCCCATCACCACGCCGCCGGCCGAGCGGCCCTCGTGCGCCAGCGACTGCGAGCGGGTGAGCTCCCCCGGCGCCACCCACGCCCAGAACAGGCGGAGCCCGACGCCCGCGGCGATGAAGACCGCGGTCAGCTCGAGGAGGCCGTGCGGGATGACCAGACCGAAGAACAGCCCGGCCCGGTCGTGGCGGATCATGATCGACCCGATCAGCGCGAGGTTCGCGACGTTCTGGAACAGCACGTAGATCACCGGCAGGCCGAAGATCCCGAACGCCACGCAGATGGCGGCCACCCACGCGTTGTTGGTCCACACCTTCGCCGCGAAGTGCGAGGCGGCTGCCTGCTGGTAGTAGCTGGCGAAGTCGTTGTTGACGAGCTGACGCACCTCGCGCGGGTCGAGCAGCGCCGTCTCGACCTGGGGGTGGCGCAGCAGCCACCACATCATCACCCCGGTCACGGCGTAGGAGATCCCCATCACGCTGAGCCACCACGCCCGCGTGCGGTAGAGAGCGGCCGGGAACCGACGCACGAAGAAGTCGGCGACCCCGGCCCACCCCGTCGTGCGCGTGCCGCTCGCGCGGGTGCGGGCGCGCGCCAGCAGAGCGCTGAGGTGACCGATCACCTGCGGGTCCGGCGCCGTCGAGCGGATCACGCTGAGGTGGGTCGCGACCTCCTGGTAGAGGTCGACCAGCTCGTCGGCCTCGGCGCCGTTGCGCGGGCGATGCCGGGTGAGCTCCTCGAGCCGCTGCCAGTCGCCGCGGTGGGCGCTGACGTAGGCGTCGAGATCCACGCGGTCACAGTACGGCGGAGCGCATCCCCGGCTCGGCGGAACCGGCGAATCGACGGTGCTCCGCGACCTAGGCTGGCGTCGTGACGCTGGACGGTGGCGAGGAGCTCGCCGACTACACGTCGGTCGACCAGCTGGTCACCGGCGAGGCCGTCGCACTCGACCTGCCGGCGGCCTCGGTCGGCATCCGCGCCGCCTCGGGCCTGATCGACGTCGCGATCGAGGGCGTGCTGCTCATCGCCGTGTCGATCCTCGGCTCCACTCTGGCGGTCGACCAGGCCACGGCTGCCGTGGTCGGCGTGCTGTCCATCGCGGTCGTGCTGGTGCTCGGACCGGCGACCCTGGAGACGCTCACGTCCGGGCGCACGATCGGCAAGCTGGTGATCGGGCTGCGCACGGTGCGCGACGACGCGGGCCCGATCTCCTTCCACCACTCCTTCGTCCGCCAGCTGCTCGCCGTCGTCGAGGTGTGGGTGTTCAGCGGCGTACCGGCCCTGATCAGCGCGCTGGTCAGCCCGAAGGGCAAGCGGCTCGGTGACTACCTCGCCGGCACGTACGTCGTGCGCGACCGGGTGCCCCTGCGGCTCCCCCAGCCTGTGGCCATGCCGCCGCACCTCGCCCACTGGGCCGCGAGTGCCGACATCGCCCCGCTCCCCGGCGCCCTCGCGGTCTCGATGCGGCAGCTCGTCGCGCGCACGGCCACCCTCAGCCCCGAGGCGCGCGAGCGCCTGGTCACCGACACCGTCGCGCGGGTCTGGCCCCTGGTCTCACCGCCACCTCCCCCGGGCACCCACCCCGAGGAGTTCCTGGCCGCCGTCGCGGCCGAGCGTCGTCGTCGCGACGAGCAGCGCCTGTACCGCGAGGCCGAGCAGCGCTGGCGGCTCACCCAGCGGGCCGGCAACCGCATGTGAGGCGTGGGCAGTCGCCGTGACGCACGCGGCGACCAGGCGTAACGTCGGTCCATGGACGCGAACCCGGTCCAGACCCTCGTCGAGTACGCCGCGCTGGCGCTCGCGCCGTTGCTGATGGTGATCTCGATCCGGCACCTGCCCGGGTTCCTCGTCCGCGCCAGGGTCGTCCTGATCCGCCTGCACCTCTGGCGCCGGCCGCCGGTGCGGCCCACGGGCCCTCCGCTGGAACAGCTGGCCGCCGATCTCCGCCGGCTCTACGTCCGCACCCACGCCCCGACCCCGGGCGCGCGGATGCCCAAGCAGCGCGGAGTCCAGATGGCCTACGACCAGCGACTCGTCGAGACCGCCCGTGCGCTCGACGTGCCGACCAGCCTGGACGAGCTGCCGATCGAGGGCTTCGACCGTGAGGCCGAGCGGCTGCGCCTCGAGCACGAGCTCGTGCAGGCCGGGATCGTCTGGCAGGCCCAGCAGGGTTGGCAGGGCTGGCAGGACCCCGCCGCCTGAGCTACGGGTCCTGACGCCGGTAGCGCAGATCGGTGATCTCACGCCCGGCCGCCACCCCCTTGCGCTCGAACTTGGTCACCGGCCGGTCCCGCCAGCGCTCGACGCGGCCGCCCGCCAGCAGCGGCTCGGCATCAAGGACCTCCTGCATCTGGTGCGCGTAGTCGGCCCAGTCGGTCGCCAGCCGCCACACCGCACCCGCGCGCAGCCGAGACGCCGCGAGGGCCGCGAACGAGGGGCCGACGAGACGCCGCTTGTGGTGCCGCTGCTTCGGCCACGGATCGGGGAAGAACGTCCACAGCTCCTCGACCGACCCGGGCGCGAACAGATGCTCGAGGCACCAGGTCGCGTCGACCGACAGCAGCCGCACGTTGGTCGCGCCCGCCTCGGCGAGCAGACCCAGCGTGTGGGCCACGCCCGGGCGCCACACCTCCAGCGCCACCACGTCGTACGCCGGACGGGCCGCCGCCAGCGACGCCGTGGCCTCCCCGACGCCGGAGCCGATCTCGACGACGACCGGGGCCTCGCGGCCGAACGCAGCGGCCCAGCTGAAGCCGGGGTCGTCGACCGCGTCGTCCGCGACCACCCAGGCGTCGTGGTGGGCGTCCCACGCCTCCTGCTGCGACGGCGTGAACCGCCCGCCGCGGCGGGAGTAGCTGAGCACCTCCCGCATCCGGCGCCCGTCGGCGGTGAAGCGGTGGTGCGGCCGGGCCGGCGGCAACGTCGGTCGATCGGTCACGACGACATCCTCTCGTCGCACTAGATTCCCCTCATGGTCGACCCCACCCGCGTCCAGCAGCTGCGTGCCGCCGAGGAGCAGCGCTTCGCCGAGGCCCACCCACGCTCCGACAGCTGGCCGAGGAGGCCCGAGGTCCGCTCCTCGCCGGGGTGCCGATGCCCTGGATGACCCGCTGGCCCGGCGCCTTCCCCGTCTTCGCCGAGTCGGCGTCGGGAGCCCGACTGGTCGACGTCGACGGCCACGAGTACGTCGACCTCTGCCTCGGCGACACCGGCGCGATGACCGGGCACGCCCTCCCCCAGGTCGCCGAGGCACTCGCCTCGCAGGCCGCGCGGGGCATCACCACGATGCTGCCCTCACCGGATGCGGCCTGGGTCGGCTCCGAGCTGGCGCGGCGGTTCGGCCTGCCTCGGTGGCAGATCGCGATGTCGGCCACCGACGCCAACCGGTTCGTGCTGCGCTTCGCCCGCCACCTGACTCGGCCGGCCGCGGATCGCGGTGATGGACTGGTGCTACCACGGCACCGTCGACGAGACGCTGGCCGTCTTGCGACGGCCGGGCCGCGGCCGTCGTGGCCCGGCCCGGTGCGCTCGGACCGCAGGTGGATGTCGCCGAGACCACGGCCGTCGTGCCCTTCAACGACCTCGACGCGCTCGACCGCCGGCTGTCCGAGGGCGACGTCGCCTGCCTGCTGATGGAGCCGGCCCTGACCAACATCGGGATCGTGCTCCCGGAGGAGGGCTACCTCGACGGCGTCCGCGAGATCACCCGGCGGCACGGCGTCCTGCTGGTCAACGACGAGACGCACACGCTGTGCACCGGCCCGGGCGGCGCGACCGCGGCCTGGGGCCTGGACCCTGACTTCGTCGTGGTCGGCAAGCCGATCGGCGGCGGCGTCCCGGTCGCAGCGTACGGGATGAGCGAGGAGGTGGCCGATCGGCTCTCCGGACCGATGCTGGGCCACGAGATCGACGTGGCCGGTGTCGGGCGGCACGCTGACCGGCAACGCGCTCTCGCTCGCCGCCGTGCGCGCGACGCTGTCGACCTGCCTGCGTGAGGAGGACTTCGCCGTCGCCGTGCCCCTGGCCGAGCGGTTCGCCGCCGGGGTGGCCTCGGTGATCGAGGCGCACGACCTGACCTGGCACGTGCAGCGGCTCGGCTGCCGCGCGGAGTACTGGTTCTGCCCGCCCCCGCGCGACGGTGCCGCGGCCGCCGCAGCCGTGGACGAGGACCTCGAGGGCCTGCTGCACCTCTGGTGCCTGAACCGGGGCGTCCTGCTCACGCCGTTCCACAACATGGCGCTGTTCTCCCCCGCCCACACCGGGGCCGACGTCGACCGGCACACCGAGGTCTTCGGCCAGGCGGTGGCGGCGCTGGTGGGGTAGTCACGCGCCCAGCCCCAGGAGACGCAGAACGGCCCCGGACCAGTGGTCCGGGGCCGTTGCTGGGTGAAGCGCTGGATCAGTCGATCACTTGCTGATCTTGGTGACCCGGCCGGCGCCGACGGTGCGGCCGCCCTCGCGGATGGCGAAGCGCAGGCCGTCCTCCATGGCGATCGGCTGGATCAGCTCGACGGACATGTCGGTGTTGTCACCGGGCATGACCATCTCGCGGCCCTCGGGGAGGGTCACCACGCCCGTCACGTCCGTCGTGCGGAAGTAGAACTGCGGGCGGTAGTTGTTGAAGAACGGCGTGTGCCGGCCGCCCTCCTCCTTGGAGAGGATGTAGACCGACGCGTCGAAGTTGGTGTGCGGGGTCGTGGTGCCCGGCTTGATGATGACCATGCCGCGCTCGACGTCCTCGCGCTTCGTGCCGCGGAGCAGCAGACCGACGTTCTCACCGGCCTGGCCCTCGTCGAGCAGCTTGCGGAACATCTCGACGCCGGTGACCGTGGTCTTCGTCGAGCCCTCGCGGATGCCGATGATCTCGACCTCCTCGTTGACCTTGACCACGCCGCGCTCGATACGACCGGTGACGACCGTGCCGCGACCGGTGATCGTGAAGACGTCCTCGACGGGCATCAGGAACGGCTTCTCGATGTCGCGCTCCGGCTGCGGGATGAAGTCGTCGACAGCCTTCATGAGCTCCATGATCGACTCGGCCCACTTGGCGTCGCCGTTGAGGGCCGGGAAGGCGGCCACGCGCACGACCGGGACGTCGTCGCCCGGGAACTCGTACTCGTTGAGGAGCTCACGCACCTCCATCTCGACGAGCTCGATGAGCTCCTCGTCGTCGACCATGTCGCACTTGTTCAGCGCGACGACCAGGGCGGGCACGCCGACCTGGCGGGCGAGCAGCACGTGCTCGCGCGTCTGCGGCATCGGGCCGTCGGTGGCGGCGACCACGAGGATCGCGCCGTCCATCTGCGCGGCACCGGTGATCATGTTCTTGATGTAGTCCGCGTGACCCGGGCAGTCCACGTGCGCGTAGTGGCGCGCCTCGGTCTGGTACTCGATGTGGGCGATCGAGATCGTGATGCCGCGCTGACGCTCCTCGGGGGCCTTGTCGATCTGGTCGAAGGCCTCGGTGCTGGGGTTGCCGACCGGGTCGTGGTCGTGCAGCACCTTCGAGATCGCTGCGGTCAACGTCGTCTTGCCGTGGTCGATGTGACCGATCGTGCCGATGTTGACGTGCGGCTTGGTCCGCTCGAACTTCGCCTTAGCCACTGGGGGCTCCTCCTGTTGTTGTGCCCTGAAACGTGTTCTGACTCGTGTTTGAACTTTGTTGTGCTGCCGAGGGCCGTGACGCTACTCGCCGCGGACCTTCTTGATGATCTCGTCGGCGACGTTCTGGGGAACCTCGGCGTACGAGTCGAACTCCATCGAGTACGACGCCTGACCGGAGGTCTTCGACCGCAAGTCACCAACGTACCCGAACATCTCCGAGAGCGGCACGAGCGCGTCGACCACCCGGTCGCCCGAGCGCTCGCTCATGTTCTGCACCTGCCCGCGGCGTGAGTTGATGTCGCCGATGACGTCGCCCAGGTAGGTCTCCGGGGTGACCACCTCGACCGCGAACAGCGGCTCGAGCAGCACCGGCTTGGCCATCCGGGCGGCCTCCTTGAAGGCCGCGATGCCGGCGATCTTGAACGCCAGCTCCGAGGAGTCGACGTCGTGGTACGCGCCGTCCTCGAGGCTCACCTTCACGTCGACCATCGGGTAGCCGGCGAGCACACCGAACTCCATGGCCTCCTGGGCGCCCTGGTCGACCGAGGGGATGTACTCGCGCGGGATGCGGCCGCCGCTCACGTTGTTGACGAACTCGTAGCCCGCACCGTTGCCGGTCTCCTCGTCGATGCTCGGCTCGAGGCTGATGACGACCTTCGCGAACTGCCCGGACCCACCGGTCTGCTTCTTGTGGGTGTAGGAGTGCTTCTCCACCTTGCGGCGGATCGTCTCGCGGTAGGCGACCTGCGGCTTGCCGACGGTGGCCTCCACGCGGAACTCGCGCTTCATCCGGTCCACCAGGATCTCGAGGTGGAGCTCGCCCATGCCGGCGATGATCGTCTGTCCGGTCTCCTCGTCGGCCTTGACCGTGAAGGTCGGGTCCTCGTCGGAGAGACGCTGGATCGCGGTGCCGAGCTTCTCCTGGTCACCCTTGGTCTTGGGCTCGATGGCGACCTCGATCACCGGGGCCGGGAAGGTCATCGACTCCAGGACGACCGGGTGCGCCGAGTCGCACAGGGTGTGCCCGGTCTTCGTCTCCTTCAGCCCCATCACGGCCACGATCTGGCCGGCGCCGACGGAGGCGATCTCCTCACGCTTGTTGGCGTGCATCTGGTAGACCTTGCCGATCCGCTCCTTGCGGCCGGTCACGGAGTTCAGCACGCTGGTGCCCGCCTCGAGCTTGCCCGAGTAGACGCGCACGTAGATGAGCTTGCCGAGGTGCGGGTCGGTGGCGATCTTGTAGGCCAGGCCGGAGAACGGCTCGTCGTCGCTCGGACGGCGGACGATCTCCTCGTCCTCGTCGTTGACCGCGTGGCCCTTGATGCCCTCGACGTCCAGCGGCGAGGGGAGGTACTTCACGACCGCGTCGAGCAGGGGCTGGACGCCCTTGTTCTTGAACGCCGTGCCGCACAGGACCGGGTTGAGCTTGTCGGCCAGGGTGGCGCGACGGATGCCGTCCTCGAGCTCCTGCACCGAGAGCTCCTCGCCCTCGAGGTACTTCTCCATGATCGTCGTCGTCGGCCTCGGCAAGCGTCTCGAGCAGCTTCTCGCGGTACTCCGCGGCCTGCTCGGCCAGCTCTGCCGGGATCTCCTCGACCTCGTAGTCCTCGCCCATCGTGGTCTCGCCGCGCCAGGTCAGCGCGCGCATGCCGACCAGGTCGACGACGCCGATGAAGTCGGACTCGGCGCCGATCGGCAGCTGCAGCACCAGCGGGGTGCTGTTCAGCCGCTCGACCATCATGTCGACGCAACGGAAGAAGTCAGCGCCCGTGCGGTCGAGCTTGTTGACGAAGCACATGCGGGGCACGGAGTACTTGTTGGCCTGACGCCAGACCGTCATCGTCTGCGGCTCCACGCCGGCCACGCCGTCGTAGACAGCGACGGCGCCGTCGAGGACACGCAGCGAGCGCTCGACCTCGGCGGTGAAGTCGACGTGCCCAGGCGTGTCGATGATGTTGATCTGGTGGTCCTTCCACCAGCACGTGGTCGCGGCGGAGGTGATGGTGATGCCGCGCTCCTGCTCCTGCTCCATCCAGTCCATGACGGCAGCGCCCTCGTGGACCTCACCGATCTTGTAGGTGATCCCGGTGTAGAACAGGATGCGCTCGGTGGTGGTGGTCTTGCCGGCATCGATGTGAGCCATGATGCCGATGTTGCGGACCTTGTTGAGGTCCGTGGTGATGTCGACGGCCACGGTAGGTCTTCGATCCCCTCAGTTGTCGGGTTGCGGTTGCGGTACGACGCCCGCGGTCGGCGGGCGCCGTACGACGCTCACCAGCGGTAGTGCGCGAAGGCCTTGTTGGACTCGGCCATCTTGTGGGTGTCCTCGCGCTTCTTCACAGCGGCACCCAGGCCGTTGGAGGCGTCGAGGATCTCGTTCATCAGCCGCTCGGACATGGTCTTCTCGCGGCGCGCCTGGGAGTAGCTGACCAGCCAGCGCAGGGCCAGCGTGGTGCTGCGGCCCGGCTTGACCTCGATCGGCACCTGGTAGGTGGCACCACCGACGCGGCGGGACTTGACCTCGATCGACGGCTTGACGTTGTCGAGCGCGCGCTTGAGCGTCACCACCGGGTCGGTCCCGGTCTTCTCACGGGTGCCCTCGAGGGCGCTGTAGACGATGCGCTGCGCGACCTGCTTCTTGCCGTCGATCAGCACCTTGGAGACGAGCTGGGAGACCAGCTGCGACCCGAAGACCGGGTCCACGTCGATCGGCCGCTTCGGGGCGGGACCCTTGCGCGGCATTAGCTCTTCTCCTTCTTGGCGCCGTAACGGCTGCGTGCCTGCTTGCGGTTCTTCACGCCCTGGGTGTCGAGCGAGCCGCGGATGATCTTGTAGCGGACGCCGGGGAGGTCCTTCACCCGGCCGCCGCGGACGAGCACGATCGAGTGCTCCTGGAGGTTGTGGCCCACGCCCGGGATGTACGCCGTGACCTCGACGCCGCTCGAGAGGCGCACGCGGGCGACCTTCCGGAGCGCGGAGTTCGGCTTCTTCGGGGTGGTGGTGTAGACGCGGGTGCAGACACCGCGTCGTTGGGGCGAACCCTTCAGGGCAGGCGTCTTGTTCTTCGACACCTTGTCCTGGCGGCCCTTGCGGACCAGCTGGTTGATCGTGGGCACCTGGTGGTTCCCTTTCTTTTCTGCTCTCAGTACCGGGCGCTCTGCCGGGCACGATGGTGTTGCGTGTTCCTCGGTGGTGCTGCGCTGGTGAGCGCTGGTGGTGGGCGCTCGAGAGGAGGGCGCGCCAACAGGTCTGGTTCACCCAGACACAAGGACCAAGACTACCGGGACGCGGGGCCAGGGGCCAAATGGCGGCCGTGGAGCAGCTCTGCGAGATGCAGCACGGGTCGTCCGCCGCAGGTCCTGGCCGGCCAGGTCGTCGAGCTGGGTGCGGCAGGAGAAACCATCAGCCAGAACAACCGCCTGGGCCCCTGCATTCCGCACGGCCGGCAGCAGGTCGTGCTCGGCCACGGCCACCGAGACCTCGTAGTGGCCCTGCTCGACCCCGAAGTTGCCGGCCAGCCCGCAGCAGCCGCCGACCCGGGTCACCGCGGCCCCGGTCCGCGCGAGCAGGGCGGCGTCGGTCTCCCAGCCGAGCACGGCGTGGTGGTGGCAGTGCGGCTGGGCGACCACCTCGACGCCGGTGAGGTCGGGCGGCGTCCAGCGGCCCTGGCCGACCAGGTCGGTGAGGAGCTCGGCCAGCGTGCGCACCCCGGCAGCGACCTCGTCCACGCGCGGGTCGTCGGTCAACTGGCGCGCGTCCTCGCGCAGCGCGGCGAGGCAGCTCGGCTCGAGGCCGATGACCGGGGTCCCCTGAGGCGACGTACGGGTGCAGCGTCGCGACGGTGCGCTCCACGATCCGCCGCGCCGCCGAGAGCTGCCCGGTGGTGATCCAGGTCAGTCCGCAGCAGGCCGCCTCGGGGATGACCGCCGCGCGCAGGCCCGCCACCTCGAGCAGCTCGATCGCCGCCCGGCCGGTGTCGGCGGCGAACCGGTCGGTGAACGAGTCGGCCCACACCCACACGTCGACGTTGGCGGCCAGCGGCGCAGGGGCTCCGCGCAGCGGGCGCTCGGAGAAGCCGGGGCAGTGCCCGCCGCTGGTCGACGCCCGCTGCCGACTTGGCGAGCCGGCCTAGCGTCCGGCTGCGCAGCGCCAGGTTGGCCAGCCGCGGCGGCGTCAGGCGTGCCCACCGCGGCAGCTGCCCGAGCGCGTAGTGCGAGCGGGGCCGGAGCTTGCGGGCGTAGCGCTGATGGAGCGCCTCGGACTTGTAGGTGGCCATGTCGATGCCGGTCGGGCAGTCGCGCGCGCATCCCTTGCAGGACAGGCAGAGGTCGAGCACGTCGGCCACCGCGGGGTCGTCGAAGCCGAGCCGTCCGGTCGCGACGTCCTGGAGCACGTGCGCCCGTCCGCGGGTGGAGTCCTTCTCCTCGCGGGTGGCGAGGTACGACGGGCACATCACCCCGCCTGACGCGGTGTTGTCGGCCACGCACTTGCCGACGCCGGTGCACCGGTGCACGGCGTTCGAGAAGGACCCGCTCGTCGTGCGCCATCCGCAGGACGGGCCGCACCGGCCTGCTCGGCGCGGCCAGCCGCAGGTCGTCGTCGAAGCGCGCAGGGTCGACGAGCACGCCCGGGTTGAGCAGGTCGTGCGGGTCGAGGATCCGCTTGGCCTGCTCCATCAGGGCGATCGCGGCCGGCGAGTACATCTTCGGCAGCAGCTCGGAGCGGGCGCGGCCGTCGCCGTGCTCGCCCGACATGGACCCGCCGTACGAGGCCACGAGCTCGGCGGCCTGCTCGACGAAGCGGCGGTAGGTGGCCCGGCCGGCGCGGTCCTCGAGCTCGAAGTCGATGCGCACGTGCACGCAGCCGTCGCCGAAGTGGCCGTAGGGGACGCCGTCGAGGCGGTGCTCGCGCAGCAGGCGGTCGAAGTCGCGCAGGTAATCGCCCAGCCGGTCCGGGGGCACCGCCGCGTCCTCCCAGCCCGCCTGCGCCGGCCGGGCCAGCGAACGGGCTGCGAGACCGGCGCCGTCCTCGCGGATGCGCCACAGCGCGCGCTGCTGGGCGGGGTCGACGACCACCTGGTGGGGCACGCCGGACGCCCGGGCGACGCCCTCGGCGCTCGCGGCCACCTCGGCGACGGACCCGCCCGTCACCTCGGCGAAGATCCAGCCGCCACCGCGCGGGAGCTGGGGCGCGCCGGGCACCATCGCGACGATGCGCTCACCGAGCCCCTCGCACGCGACCAGCCCGTGTCCCAGCAGGTCGGGCACGGCGTCGGCCGCCGTCGCCATGTCGGCGTACCCGAGCACTGCCAGAGCCCGTGCGGGCGCGTCCTCGACCAGGCGCACGGTGGCCTCGAGGACGACGCCGAGCGTGCCCTCGGTCCCGACCAGGAAGCGGTCGAGCCGGCGGCCGTTCTCCGGCAGCAGGTGCTCGAAGGAGTAGCCCGAGACCTGACGGCCGAAGCGGCCGAACTCGGTGCGCACCACCCCGAGGTGCTCGTCGACGAGCGAAGCCAGCGAGTCCGGAGCCCAGCTGGACGAGCTTGTCGAGACCACCGATCCATCGGCCAGCAGGACGGTGAGCGACTCGACGTTGTCCACGGTGCGGCCGTAGCCCAGCGCCCGCGAGCCGCAGGCGTTGTTGCCGATCATCCCGCCGATGGTGCAGCGGCTGTGCGTCGACGGGTCCGGCCCGAACCTGAGGCCCGCGGCCAGGGCCTGCCGTTGCAGCGCGGCGTGGACGACGCCGGGCTGCACCCGGGCCGTCCGCGCCTCCGCGTCGAGCTCGAGCACGCGATGGAGGTGACGGGCCGTGTCCACGACGATGCCGGCCCCGACCGCGTTGCCCGCGATCGAGGTGCCGGCGCCGCGCATGGTGAGCGGCGTACCCGTCCCCCGGGCTACCGCGAGGGTCGCGACCAGCTCGTCGGTGGTGCGCGGCCGGACGACCACCTGGGGCGCGATCCGGTACAGCGAGGCGTCACTCGCGTACAGCGACCGGGCGAGCGCGGAGTCGTCGACGTCCCGGATACCTTCGCTGCGCAGCGCCTCCAGCAGGCCCGCGTCGGCTACCACAGCTCGAGCGAGCGGGTCAGGATGCCCGCCGCGTCGTCCGCGGTCACCTCTCGTGGTGCCGTGGCGAGCAGCCGCTGCTGCTTCATGGTCCCCTCGACCAGGTCGTCCACGTCACCCTGGTCGTAGCCGACGGCAGCCAACCCGTTGGGGATGGCGATGTCGCGCATCAGGTCGGTGAGCACGGCCGGCAGGGCGTCCGGGCCGTCGTAGGAGTGGTCGGGCGCGAGCAGCTCGGCGGCGCGCAGGTGACGCGCGGGCGCGGCCTCGAAGGTCCAGCGAAAGGCCTCGGGAGCGGTCAGTGACACCGCCATCCCGTGCGGCACCATCGGCTCGTCGTCGGGGTAGCCCTCGGGACGGAAGTCGCGCACCCGGCCCGCGATCGGGTAGGCGTTGGCGTGCGGGATGTGCACGCCGGCGTTGCCGAAGCCCAGGCCGGCGAAGGTCGCGGCCATCGCCATCTCGTGGCGGGCCTCGGTGTCCTCCCCGTCACGGACGGCCCTCCGGAAGGCGCCGGCGAGCAGCGACATCGCCCGCTCCGACCACATGTCGGAGATCGGGTTGGCGCCGCAGTACGGGACCCGCTGCTCCGGCTGCTTCTTGTCGTAGGAGGCGAACGGGCGCGCGGTGAAGCTCTCGAGCGCGTGGCACAGGATGTCCATGCCCGCGGCGGAGGTGACCCCGGACGGCTGGGTGAGGGTCAGCACCGGGTCGACGACGGCGAGCGTCGGGCGCAGCCGTGGATGGCTGATCCCGGTCTTCACGTGCTGGTCCAGCACGTCGAGCACGCAGATGGTCGTGGACTCCGCGCCGGTACCGGTCGTGGTCGGCACGGCGACCAGCGGCTTCAACGCCTTCTCGGGGTTGCGGCCGCCGCCGACCGGCGCGTTGACGTAGTCCATCAGCTCGCCATCGTTGGTGGTCAGCAGGTTGACCGCCTTCGCCGTGTCGATCGAGGACCCGCCACCCACCGCGACGAACGCGTCCCACGGGCCGGTCGCACGCGCGTGCTCGATGGCCTCGGCCAGGCTCGCGTCGGTGGGCTCGACGTGGACGCCGTCGAAGACGACCGCCTCGATGCCGAACTGACCCATCTGGTCGGCCACCCGCTGCGGGTGCCCGGTCGCGGCGACACCGTGGTCGGTGACGACCAGGACCCGCTTCACGTCGTACTGCGAGAGGTCGTAGCCGATCTCGTCGCTCGCACCCTCGCCGAACTTCAGGCCTGGTGCCCCATAGGTGAAGACGGTCTCGTTCATCGACCTCAATCTAGCGAGCAGCCGGCATGGCCAGGGCAGCGGTGACCACCTCGGCGACCTCGACCCGCCCCGACTCGACGTCGTCGAGCCCCACCCAGGCCGCCTCGTCGGTGGTGCCGCCCCGCTCGACGACGCGCGGCTCCCCCGGCCCCACCTCGATGGCGAAGACGAGGTGCACCCCGTGGAAGTCCTCCTCGCGACCGTCCGGCGCGGTGCCAGTGAACCGCTCGTCGTGGACGCCCAGCAGCCTGCCGACCTGCGCGTCGAGCCCGGTCTCCTCGCCCACCTCGCGGGTGACGGTGTCCGCAGGACTCTCTCCGAGCTCCACGCCGCCGCCGGGCAGCGTCCACGTGCCGGGCCGCGGACCGAACCGCGAGTTGCGGGTGAGCAGCACCTCGCCGTCGCGCACCACCAGCGCGTAGGCGGCCAGCCGCTGGCGCGACGCCGTGCGGTGGTGGGCGAGCGACTGCCGCACCATCGGCACCGTGTCGATCCGTCCCGAGGTCACCGCGTCGAGCGGCCACCACCGGGCCTCGACCGTGGAGCCGTCGACCTCGACGACGCGCGGGGTCGGGGCGTCGGTCGGCACCCAGGCCTCGTAGACCAGGCGCACGGAGTGCAGGTCGGTCGGCCCGCGGTGCGGCTCGCGGTCCACCTCGCGGCGGGCCGAGCCGATCCAGATCGGGTCACCGAGCGTGCAGTCGAGCCCGGTCTCCTCGTGCACCTCGCGGACGACGGCGTCGGCCGGGTCCTCGCCGAATTCGATGCCGCCACCGGGCAGCGTCCACCACTCCCCCGGCGCGATCCGCGGCGAGATCCGCGACATCAGCAGCCGGCCCTCGCGCAGGATCACGGCGTATGCCGCGACCCGCTGCCGACGGGGCAGGTCCGTTGGCTGCGGGTCCGGACACATGGCTCGGAGTCTAGGGAACGGTGGCGCTCGCTACCGTTCGTCCGTGGTCGAAGCCGTCACCTCAGCTCCGCCGAGCCCTGCGCCCACCAGGAAGCGCGACCCGTGGTTCGACAACGCCAAGATGGCGCTCGTCACCTTGGTGGTCATCGGCCACTCCTGGACGCTGCTGCCCCACGACACCTGGGACGACTGGGCCTACAACTTCCTCTACCTGTGGCACATCCCGGCCTTCGTGATCGTGACCGGCTACCTGTCGAGGTCGTTCGAGTGGACCCGGCCGCGCATGTGGTCCCTGGTCACCACGGTGGCGGTGCCCTACGTGATCTTCGAGGGCGCGCTCGTCTGGTTCCGGCACACCTTCGGCGGCGTGGAGTTCCGGCTGATCTGGGCCAACCCGCACTGGCCGATGTGGTACCTCTCGGCGCTGTTCTTCTGGCGGCTGGTGACGCCGATCTTCAAGCGGATCCCGGCCAAGGTGGTGGTCGCCGTCGCGATCAGCCTGCTGGCCGGCATCTGGTCCACCGACATCTTCGACAACGCGCGGATCTTCGGCCTGCTGCCGTTCTTCGTGCTCGGCCTGAAGATGCACGAGGGCCACTGGGACCTGCTGCGCACCCGCCGGGCCCGCTGGTACGGCATCGCCGTGCTGGGGACCATGTTCGTGGTCGCGCGCTTCTACGGCGGGTGGATCGCCACCGAGTGGCTCTACTACCGCTCGCGCTACGACACCCTCGACTCGAGCGACATGCAGGCGTTCGTGATCCGCCTGTGCCTGCTGATCGTGGGCACGGCCGGCGCGTTCGCGTTCTTCACGCTGATCCCGCGCAGGCGGTCGTGGTTCACCGCCATGGGTGGCGCCACGCTCGTCGTCTACCTGTTCCACGGGTTCTTCGTGCTGAGCGCCGAGTTCCTCGGCATCCGGCACTGGACGGCCGACCACCCGGTGATCGCGTTCCCACTCGTCACGGTGGCGGCGATCGGCCTGGCGCTGTTCCTCGCCTGGGAGCCGGTCTCGAGCCGGCTCAACGTCGTGGTCGACCCGGTCAACAGCCTCAGCCGGTGGCGTCGGGCCCGCGCGGGCTGACCTCGCGGTAGGCCTCGACGTCCGGGCCCCACGTCGGCAGCACGGCACCCACCGGCACCCGGTCGAGCA
The DNA here is from genome assembly GCA_963756045.1 of uncultured Actinomycetota bacterium. Lineage (GTDB taxonomy): Bacteria > Actinomycetota > Actinomycetes > Propionibacteriales > Nocardioidaceae > Marmoricola. Next base: position 3,918 of record CAVWML010000001.1, on the reverse strand, counting down.
GCACGGCCTGCTGCCGCGTCGGCGCCCGGCCACCGAGGTGGGCGGGGTACCAGGTGGCCACCTCACCGGGTCGCGGTCGGTGGTGCGGCAGTCGTTGCAGTCCCTCGAGCAGGTCGGTGAGCACGTGACCGAGCTCGAGGGTCCGCTCGGTGAGGTCATCGCCCGGTCCGACGTACATCGGGGAGCCGAAGGCCAGGTCGACCCTCCGCCCGCGCGTCCAGTCGATCGGCGGGGTCGGGTCGCCGACCGAGAAGATCCGCTGGGTGCCCCACACCCCGACGGGCACCAGAGGTACGCCGGTCTCGCGGGCGAGCGAGACCAGCCCGCGCATGAGCGGGCGCACCGTGTAGGAGAAGGAGATCCCGGCCTCCGGGAAGCCGCACACCGCCTCGCCCTGCCGGAGCAGCCGGCGCGCCCGCAGGTAGGCATGGGCGGGCACCTGCCGGTCGACCGGCACGTGCCCCATCCGGTCCATGAACCACGAGACCACCGGCACGTCCCACACGTCGGTCCGCGCCATGAACCGCACCAGCCGCCCCCGCGTCACGGCGGCCTTCTCGAGGAAGACGAAGTCGGGGAAGGACACGTGGGTGGCAGCCAGCACCACCGGGCCGTCGGTGGGCAGCACCTCGGCCCCGGTCCACCGCACGTCGACGTCGATGCCCCGCAGCGCCAACCGACCGACACCGTTGACGAAGCGGTACACCGGGTCCACCGTCGCCTCCTGCTGTCGGACGTCATATCGACCTGGCTGCTCCGTTGCCCCCACCACCTCGTATGACGTTGTTCGGAGCCGGTCAGCTGAACGGCGGCCGGTCGTCGAAGCGCACCGAGCGGCGGCCGGCCCAGCGCCAGACGCGGGCGGCGCGGTCGCGGTCCTCGTCGGTGACCAGGTTGCCCATCCAGCGCAGGGCGAGCGTCATCAGCCAGTCGCTGCGCATCCCGGCCGGGCCCAGGGCCGGCAGCAGCCGGGGCAGCGTGACCAGGCCGGCCAGCCGGCGCGCGATCGAGAACGCCTCGCCGTAGTGCTCGCGGAGCAGGCCGGGCCAGACCTGCCCGAGGTCGGCACCCTCCTCGATCAGCTCGGCCACCAGCCGGCCGGTCTCGAGGCCGTAGTCGATGCCCTCGCCGTTCAGCGGGTTGACGCAGGCGGCGGCGTCGCCGATCAACGCCCAGTTGGGCCCGGCGACGTGCGAGACCGCCCCACCCATCGGCAGCAGGGCCGAGGTCGGCATCCGCAGCTCGCCGCGCAGGCCGAAGTCCGCCCGGCGCTCGTCGGCGTAGAACTGCATCAGCGGCCGCAGCGCCACCTCGGCCGGCCGGCGCGCGGTCGCCAGGGTGCCCACGCCGACGTTCACCTGGCCGTCGCCGAGCGGGAAGATCCAGCCGTAGCCGGAGAGGATCTCGCCGTCCTCCCCGCGCAGCTCGAGGTGGCTGGTGATCCAGGGGTCGTCGGCGCGGTCGGAGTCGCAGTACGAGCGGGCCGCGACGCCGTAGACGGTCTCGCGGTGCCACTCACGGCCGAGCAGCTTGCCCAGCGGCGAGCGCACTCCGTCGGCGACGACGAGGTGGTCGCACCCGATCTCCACGCGCTCGCCGTCGCGGTCGAACACCACGCCGGCCACCCGCCCACCCTCCAGCCGTACGTCGACCGCACGAGCACCGTCGATGCCGGCAGCCCCCGCCTTGATCGCGGTCGTGCGCAGGTGGTCGTCGAGCTCGGTCCGGGCCACCGCCGAGCCGTACGCCGGCAGGGTGCCGCCCGGCCACGGCAGGATCAGCGTCTGGCCGAAGCCGTGGGCGCGCAGCCCGTGGTTGAGGGTGTGCGCCCGGACCCAGTCGCCGAGACCGAGCCGCTCGAGCTCACCGATCGCCCGCGGGGTCAACCCGTCGCCGCAGGTCTTGTCGCGCGGGAAGACCGCCTTGTCGACCAGGACCACGTCGCGTCCGTGCTGGGCGGCCCAGGCGGCCGCTGCCGAGCCGGCCGGGCCGGCGCCGACGACGAGCACCTGGGTGCGCGCCGGCGTGGGGCGTCGGCGGGTCACCCCGTCATTCTCCCAACAGCCCCGCGGCCCGGAACGCGCGGTCGTAGATCTCGCGGATCACCGGCTCCTTGCGGGCGTTGTAGTCCATCACGTGCTCCCCCGCGGCGTTGGCCTCGGTGGCGGCGCCGAGCTTGGCGTCGCGGTAGCGGTCGCGGTCCTTCGGGGTGCGCGATCAACCAGTCGCGGAAGAGCCGGTGCCGGATCGTCTCGGGCGAGTCCGGTCCGAACACGTGCAGGTTGCACCGCGGGTCGTGGTGCACGAGGCAGCGGTGCTCGTGCCACCACGGCTCGCGGATCACGAGCACGAACCCCTCGGCCTCCAGCCGCGGCAGCCAGGCGTCCTCGTCGGCGGGGTCGGCCACCGTGAGGTCGATGTCGATGACCGGCTTGGCGGGCAGGCCGGGCACGGCGGTGGAGCCGACGTGCTGGATCTCGAGCGCGTCGGTCCCGAGCGCCGTCCGGATCCTCTCCTCGAGCTGGCCGAAGGCCCACGGCCACGCGGGGTCGGGCTCGACCACGGCGATGTGCGTGCGCGGACGCGCCCCGGGCACCCACGCCGACTGGCCCTCGGGGGCGCGGAGTCGTGGTGGCGGGTGATCTCCTCGGGGGTCGGCATGGGTCCAGACAAGCAGAACGGCCCCCGGCGGTGCCGGGGGCCGTCCTGGTCGATCTGGTCGATCTGGTCGATCTGGTCAGGCTCAGTGCTGGTTGTACGACCCGAAGTCGAAGTCGTCCAGCGCCACCGTCTGGTTGGTGCCACCGAAGTAGTCGTCACCGTAGTTGTCGTACCCGGTCACGGCGTACGCCGCGGCACGGGCCTCCTCGGTCGGCTCCACCCGGATGTTGCGGTAGCGCTCCAGGCCGGTACCGGCCGGGATCAGCTTGCCGATGATGACGTTCTCCTTCAGACCCAGCAGCTGGTCGGACTTGCCGTTGATGGCAGCGTCCGTCAGCACGCGGGTGGTCTCCTGGAAGGAGGCCGCGGAGAGCCACGACTCGGTCGCCAGCGAGGCCTTGGTGATCCCCATCAGCACGGGACGACCCGAGGCCGGCTTGATGCCCTCGGAGACCGCACGACGGTTCTCCTCCTCGTAGCGCACCCGGTCGACCAGGTCGCTCGGGAGCAGCCTGGTGTCACCGGACTCGATCACCGTGACGCGGCGCAGCATCTGCCGCACGATGATCTCGATGTGCTTGTCGTGGATCGACACGCCCTGGCTGCGGTAGACCTGCTGGACCTCGGCCACCAGGTGCTCCTGGGCCTTGCGGACACCGAGGATGCGCAGCACTTCCTGCGGGTCAGGAGTTCCTGGGTGAGCTGCTGGCCGACCTCGATGTGGTCGCCGTCAGCCACCAGCAGGCGGGAGCGCTTGCTGACGGGGTACTCCTGCACGTCCGAACCGTCGTCGGGGGTGACGATGACCTTGCGGGCCTTGTCGGTGTCCTCGATCTCGATCCGGCCGGCCGACTCCGAGATCGGAGCACGACCCTTGGGCTGGCGCGCCTCGAAGAGCTCGACCACGCGGGGCAGGCCCTGCGTGATGTCGTCGGCCGAGGCCACACCACCGGTGTGGAAGGTACGCATGGTCAGCTGCGTGCCGGGCTCACCGATCGACTGGGCCGCGATGATGCCCACGGCCTCGCCGATGTCGACCAGCTTGCCGGTGGCCAGCGAACGGCCGTAGCACTTCGCACACGTGCCGGTCTTGGCGTCACAGGTGAGCACGGAGCGCACCTTGACGACCTCGATACCGGCGGCGACGAGCTCCTCGATCTTGATGTCACCGAGGTCCTCGCCGGCACCGGCCAGCACCGCACCCGTGTCCGGGTGGGTGATCTCGACCGCCGCTGCGCGGGCGTACGCCGAGGTCTC